>JAUXMY010000028.1 GCA_030683005.1 Caulobacter sp.
GGCGCCGCCCCGGGACGGCGCCCGCGGCGCTGGCCGACCCGTCGCCCCTGGGGCGCCGCCGGCCACCCCCGAAGTTCAGCGCGCCGCCCGCCAGGCGCCGCGGCCCGGCACGGCCAATCTCGACCGCCGTCCGGAAGAAGAGGACGATCGTCGCGGCAAGCCCCCAGCGCCCGGCAAGGCCATCAGCCGTGGCAAGGGCGCGCCTCAGCGCCGCGAAGGCCGCCTGACCATCCAGGCCCTGGCGGCCGGGGATGAAGGCGCGGTCGAGCGCATGCGCTCCCTGGCCTCGGTTCGCCGGGCCCGTGAGCGTGAGCGTGAGAAGCGCAAGGGCGGCGGCCAGGAAGCGGCCCGCGTGGCCCGCGAGGTCGTCATTCCCGACGTGATCACAGTGGGCGAACTCGCCAACCGCATGACCACTCGCGGTGTCGAGGTCATCAAGTTCCTGATGCGTCAGGGCGTGATGATGAAGATCAACGACGTCATCGATTCCGACACCGCCGAGTTGGTGGCCACCGAATTTGGCCACACCGTCAAGCGGGTCTCGGAGTCCGACGTCGAGACCGGCTTCCTGTCCACCGACAATGACGACGCCGACGCGCCCCTGCGCTCGCCTGTCGTGGCGGTGATGGGCCACGTCGACCACGGCAAGACCTCCCTGCTGGACGCCCTGCGTTCGGCCGACGTCGCCTCGGGCGAACATGGCGGCATCACCCAGCATATCGGCGCCTATCAGGTGCGGCTGGAGGACGGCCATCGGGTGACGTTCCTGGACACCCCTGGCCACGCCGCCTTCTCGGCCATGCGGGCCCGCGGCGCCAATGTCACCGATATCGTCATCCTGGTGGTGGCGGCCGACGACGGGGTCATGCCCCAGACGGTCGAGGCCATTCAGCACGCCAAGGCGTCTGGCGCCCCGATCATCGTGGCCATCAACAAGATCGACAAGCCCGACGCCGATCCGACCCGGGTGATCAACGAGCTGCTGCAGCACGAGATCGTCGTCGAACGCCTGGGCGGCGAAACCCAGGTGGTCGAGGTCTCGGCCCTGGAAAAGCTCGGCCTGGACGACCTGCTCGAGGCCATCCTGGTGCAGGCCGAGGTCATGGACCTGCGAGCCGACCCCGACCGCACCGCCGAGGGCGTGGTCATCGAAGCCAAGCTCGATCGCGGGCGCGGCGCGGTGTCCACCGTTCTGGTCAAGCGCGGCAGCCTGAAGCGTGGCGACATCGTCGTGGCCGGCGCCAACTGGGGCCGGGTCCGCGCCCTGTTCAACGAACGCGACGAGCAGCTCGACGCCGCCGGTCCCTCGACTCCGGTCGAGGTCCTTGGTCTCGACGGCACGCCTGATCCAGGCGAGCCCCTGGCTGTGGTCGAGAACGAGGCCCGAGCTCGCGAGATCACCGAGTATCGTCAGCGGGTGAAGCGCGAAAAGTCCGGTTCGCCGGTGGCGGGCGCCTCGCTCGCCGACATGATGGCCAAGCTCGCCGACAAGAAGGTCTCCGAGCTGCCGGTCATCGTGAAGGCCGACGTGCAGGGTTCAGCCGAAGCCATTGTCGGCTCGCTCGACAAGGTCTCCACCGACGAGGTGCGCGCGCGCATCATCCTGTCGGGGGCCGGCGCGATCAGCGAAAGCGACGTCATGCTGGCCAAGGGGGCGGGTTCGCCGATCCTCGGCTTCAACGTCCGCGCCTCCAAGCAGGCCCGCGACCTCGCCGAGCGCGAAGGCGTGGAAATCCGCTACTATTCGATCATCTACGACCTGATCGACGACATCAAAGGCGTGCTCTCGGGCATGCTGACCCCGATCCAGCGGGAAACCTTCCTGGGCAACGCCGAGGTCCTTCAGGCCTTCGACATCACCAAGGTCGGCCGCGTCGCCGGTTGCCGCGTCACCGAAGGGGTGGTCCGCAAGGGCGCCCGGGTGCGGATCATCCGTCAGGACGTGGTGGTGCTGGAGCTGGGCGTCCTGCAGACGCTCAAGCGTTTCAAGGACGAGGTCAACGAAGTCCCCAACGGCCAGGAATGCGGCATGGCGTTCCAGGGCTTCCAGGACATCAAGGTCGGCGACACCATCGAGTGCTTCAACCTCGAAGAGGTCAAGCGCACCCTCTAGAAGGTGGCGACGCGACATCGAATTTGGGCCGGAACGCCAGACGTTCCGGCCCTTTTTCTTGTGTCCATCAACCCTCTACGGGCAGCCGGGCCTTCAGCTCATCAAGCCACACCCGGGCCGAGCCGTCAGATGGCGCGCGCCAGTCGCCCCGGGGCGACAGATTGCCCCCTGACACCACCTTGGGCCCATTGGGCATGGCCGAGCGCTTGAACTGGCTGAAGCCGAAGAAGCGGGTGAGGAACACCTCCAACCAGCGGGCGATGGTCGGCAGATCGTAGGCGTTGCGCGCCTCTGGCGGGAAATGGGGCGGCCAGGCGCCCTCAGCCGCATCGCGCCAGGCATGCCAGGCCAGAAAGGCCACCTTGGAGGGCCGCAGGCCGAAGCGGGTGATGTAGTAGAGGTGGAAGTCCTGCAGCTCGTAAGGCCCGACAATGGCCTGGGTCGACTGGATGGCGCCGGCCGCATCGGCCGGCACAAGCTCGGGCGAGATTTCCGTATCGAGGACCGACAGCAGGATGTCGTTGGTCTGCGTCTCGAACTGCCCGTGGGCGGCGACCCAGCGGATCAGGTGCTGGATCAGCGTCTTGGCCACCGAGCCGTTGACATTGTAGTGGCTCATCTGGTCGCCGACGCCATAGGTGCACCAGCCGAGCGCCAGTTCCGACAGGTCGCCGGTGCCCAGCACGATGGCCCCGCGCTGATTGGCCGCCCGGAACAGATAGTCGGTGCGCAGACCCGCCTGCACGTTCTCAAACGTCACGTCATAGACCGGCTCGCCATCGGCGAACGGGTGGTTGAGGTCGCCCAGCATCTGGCGGGCGGCCGGGGTGATGTCGATCTCTTCAGCCGTGGCCCCGATGGCCCGCATCAGCGCCCAGGCGTTGGACTTGGTGGAGGCCGACGTGGCGAAACCCGGCAGGGTGAAGGCCAGGATATTGGCCCGGGGCAGGCCGAGCTGGTCACAGGCCTTGGCGGCCACGATCAGGGCGTGGGTGGAATCCAGCCCGCCGGAGACGCCGATGACGATCTTCTCGGTGCGGCTGGCCTTCAGGCGCTGGGCCAGGCCCTCCACCTGGATGTTGAAGGCCTCATAGCAGTCCTGGTCCAGGCGGGCCGGATCGTCCGGCACGAAGGGGAAACGGTCCAGCCGGCGCATAAGGCCCCGGTCGGCGAATGCCGGGTCATGGGAAAAGCCGATCCGGCGGAATTCGTATTCCGGATGGCCCTCGGCCACAGCCGCGTCATTGAAGGTCGGCGTACGCATCCGCTCCAGACGCACGCGCTCGACGTCCACATCGGCGAGCGTCAGGCCGCCGTCGGTGGGAAACCGCGGGCTTTGGGCCAGCAGCGCCCCCAGCTCATAGATGTCGCCCTGCCCGTCCCAGGCGAGGTCCGTGGTGCTCTCGCCAGGGCCGGCGGCGGAATAGAGATAGGCCGCCTGGCAGCGGGCCGACTGGGCGGCGCTGAGGATGGCGCGGTCCCGAGCCTTGCCCACCACCACGTTGGAGGCCGACAGATTGGCCAGGATCAGGGCGCCGGCCAGGGCGCCGCGGGTCGAGGGGGGCGTGGGCGCCCAGAAATCTTCACAGACCTCCAGGTGGAAGACGAAATCCGCCAGGTCCTCGGCCGCAAAGATGAGATCCACCCCGAATGGGGCGGTCTGGCCGGCCAGGGTCACGTCCAGATCGGTCAGGCCGACGCCAGGGGCAAACCAGCGCTTCTCGTAATATTCCCGGTAGTTGGGCAGGAAGGACTTCGGAACCACCCCCAGGATGCGGCCCCGGGAAATCGCCAGGGCGCAGTTGTAGAGCCGCCCATTGCGCCGCACCGGCGCGCCGATGGCCAGCACCGGGCTGAGGGTCTCGCTGGCCTGGCAGATCTCCGCCACCGCGGCCTCGACGGCCTCCAGCAGGGCGTCCTGCAGATGCAGGTCATCGATCGCATAGGCCGAGACGCACAGCTCGGGAAAGACGATCAGGTCCGCGCCCTGCTCATGCCCCCGACGCGCCAGCTCCAGGATCGCCTGCGCATTGGCCGCCGGATCGCCCACGGCGACCTTGGGCGTGGCCACCCCGCAGCGGACAAATCCCTGGGCCTGACTGGAATAGAACCGATGCGCCATGCCGCTCCTCGACCTCTGAACCAACCCTGATTGCCATAGATGGGATCGCGGGGCGAGGTCGCCGAGGGTTCAGAGGGCGTTCGGACAAAGGGGAGCCGCTTCTCGGCGCGACACGGGTTCTGGCCCCGGGAGTCCGGGCCGCCGGCGAGGGTGCCCAAGATTGTGGCCGTGGTCCTCGTACTCGCCGACGATCGGCGCCATATGCTGCTGGGCGGGCGTTCGGCGAATAGTGTTTCGGGAAGGCCGCCAGGGAGACCAAGACCCTTGGATCAGACGAGCCTTTCCGCCGGTTCCGACGCCGCTGATCTTCACGACCTCGCCCTGCAGCGCTACGCCATGCGGCTGGGGTCGGACTATTTCATCCATATGGCCGGCGCCCTGGGGGACCTGTTCGACGGCAACCTGCTGACCGGCCTCGTCTTCCTGACCATCGCCCAGGGGTCGGTCCAGCACCTGAACCGCCCCGCCCAGTTCAACGCCATGGCCGTCGACGGCGTCTTCCCCGACGAGCTCCGCCGCCCGGTCAGCGTGCTGGGGGTCTCGCAGTTTCTCGGCCTGCCCTATGAGACGGCGCGCCGCCACACCGGGCGGCTGGAAAAGATGGGGTTCTGCCAGAGGGCGGGCGGCAAGGGCATGGTCATCCCCGCCGAAATCCTGCGCGGGCCTGCGGTCCAGGCCCTGGTGCGGGCCAATTACGGCCATCTGCGCACCCTGCTGCAGGGTCTGCGCCGCGGCGGCGAGGCCCTGCTGCCGCCCCAGGACCCCCGCTGGACGCGTCCGGGCGATCTGGGGCCAATCTAGAAACGGCCGCCCATGGCCGCGGCCGCCACCCGCTGACGCAGGGCCAGGGCTGGAGACGCCGCCTGAGCCGCGGCCGCCACCCGGAATTTGGCCACCAGCGCCAGCAGGTCGGACGTCTCGCCCTTGAGGGTCTGGGTCGCCGCGGTCGACTCTTCCACCATGGCCGCGTTCTGCTGCACCACCCGGTCCATCTGGTTCACCGCCACATTGACCTGGGCAAGCCCTGTGGCCTGCTCCTGGGCGCTGTGGGCGATGTCCGCCATGACCGTATCTATCTCCTCGACCCGTTGCATGATGGCGTGAAGGGCGTGCCCGGTCTGTCCAACGAGCTCCACCCCCTGCGCCACTTGCTCGGTGGAGGCGCTGATGAGAGCTTTGATCTCCTTCGCCGCCTCAGCCGAGCGCTGGGCCAGAGCCCTGACTTCGGAGGCGACTACCGCAAAGCCGCGGCCGGCGTCGCCGGCGCGGGCGGCCTCAACCCCGGCGTTCAGGGCGAGCAGGTTGGTCTGGAAGGCGATCTCGTCGATCACCCCGATAATCTGGCCGATCTGGGTGGAGGACTGCTCGATCTGGCCCATGGCCGAGACCGCCCGTCCCACCACGGCGCCAGACTCCTGAGACTCCCGCTTGGCGTCGGCGATGGCGGAGTTCGCCCGACGCGCGCCCTCGGCGGTCTGGCGCACCGTCGCGGTGATCTGATCCAGCGCGGCTGCCGTCTCCTCCAGCCCCGCCGCCTGTTGTTCGGTGCGACGGGAGAGATCATCAGAGGCCTGGGCGATCTCGTCCACGCCTCCGCCAATGCCACGGGCGGCGGTGGCCACGGCGCTGATGGCCCTGCTCAGGGTGGTCACCGAGGCGTTGAAGTCGTCCCGCAGACGATCATATTCCGCGGCGAACGGGCTGTTGATATGTACAGCAAGGTCTCCGGCGGCAAGGCGCTTCAGCCCTGCTCCAAGGGCCTCGACCACCTCTGCCAGCCGGGCGGCCGCTTCAGCGCGTTCGGCCTCACTGCGCTGCAGGTCGGCCAGGCGCGCGGTCTCGGCGGCGGCGGCTGCGCCCTCCAGGCGGAGCCGCTCGATGGCGTTGGACTTGAATTGACCCACAGCCTGCGCCATCGCCCCGATCTCGTCGGCCCGATTGTGGCCCGGGGTCTCGACCTCATGATCGCCTTCAGCAAGTCGCCGCATAGCGTGAACAATGCCGCCTAGGGGCCGCGCAACGCCAAAAATCGTGATGTACAGCGACATGATCAGCCCCATCACGCCGCCGAGACCGGCCAGGACGATGAGCATCAGATAGCGGTTTGAGGCGTCATGCGCGGCGCGGCCCTCCTCGAGCGACGCCTTGATCTGCAGGGAGGTCAGGTCGCTGATGGCGCCGCTCACCCGGTCGATAGGGACATAGAGGCTGTTGGCGGTAAACGCTTCAAGGGCCGCCTGATCGCGGCGCGTCATGATCACCTCCAGGGCGTCGAGGACCGCATGAGCGTCGCTCATCGCCGCCTCGGCCCTGTCCTTCAGGACGACCTCGTCGGCCGTCATGGTCGTGGCGCTGTACGCCGCCCACTCCTGTTTGATTGTCGCGCGGGCCTCGACGACGCCCTGCGCGCCCTCTTCCCAGCTGAGCTGTCCGGTCTGCACCTTCCAGCCGGCGTCGACCACGGCGACAGCGAAGGCGTCGGCCACCGCCTTCAGCTGCGCCATGGGCACGACCCGATCGGCGATCACCCGGTCGATGCGGGCCTCACCGCTCCGCAGGCCGATGAAGGCGACGACCCCCATGATGACAAGGCCGATAGCCAGGATGGAGATGACCGCCAGGAGCTTGGCGCGGACCGAACGGAGCATGCGACGATGTGTCCCAAATTTGAGACCCGCATGACGCGCCGAAGCCATTAACGAGGGATGAGATTCACCCCACCTCAACCGCCCTTCGCCGAACCTCGTTACTCGGTTTGAGTATTGATGATGTCGGAATGCAACCCAGCCGCGCTCGCCGACGGGTTTGCAAGAAGAGGGTGGTGCCGCCTAGGTGACTCGAACACCTGACCTACGCATTACGAATTTGGTTCTCGGCTCTACGGAGAGATACGGGGGCGGGCGGGTGAGCATCAGATAGCGTTTTAGTTCAATGTGATAGCCCCTACCCAAGTGCGGTGGACTACGGGGCGGGGCGGTCGGGTTCGGCTCGCGTTGCTTCCACCTTGCTTCCATGCGTCCACTCGCCATAAACAGCGCAAGTATCGCATTGGGGTAGTAGCGTGCCGCGTAGATCGACCGTCCGTCTGACGAAGAGCGTAATCAACCAAGCCAGGCCTGGCAGCTTCGTCTGGGATGCGGAACTCCCTGGCTTCGGGCTCCGGGTCACCAAGGCCGGGACGAAGAGCTTTGTGGTCCAGTTCCGGACGCTCACAGGCGCTCAAGGGAGAATGGTTGTCGGGGGCTATCCGGCGCTTACGGCCGATGAGGCCCGCGACCTAGCTCGCGATCAATTGGCCCTCGTTGCGCGCGGGAAGAACCCCAGCGTAGAGCGCAAGGCCGCGCGCGCTGCGCCAACCCTATCGGACCTGGCGACCTATTACCTTGAGGATTACGCCGTCACAGCTGGCCTGCGTCCGCGCACCGTCCATGACGCGCGCTATGTGCTCGACAAGTTTGCGCTGCCGAAGCTTGGCTCGCGAAAGGTCGCCGAGGTCGGCGCAGTCGATATCCGGCGGCTGCACGGAGATGCCCGCGTGGCCGCAGGCGTCTATCAAGCCAACCGGCTCCTGGCGACGCTGAGCAAGATGTTCAACTTGGCAGTGGAGCAGGAGCACCGCACTGCAAACCCCTGCAAAGGAATCAAGAAGTTCCACGAAGACCAGCGGTGGCGCAACTTTTCGGACGAAGAGGTAACTCGCATCCTCGCCGCGTGCGACCGCTACCCATATCAAAGCCCAGCGAACGCGGTGCGCCTGTTGCTCTTCACCGGAGCTCGCCTTCAAGAGGTGCTGAAGGCCGACTGGGAGCAGTTTGATCTGGAGGCGGGAGTCTGGGAGAAGCCGTCGGCCCATACGAAACAGAAGAGGGTCCACCGGGTCGAGTTAGACGGGCCCGCACTAAATCTGGTGCGAGAGATGCGTCTCCTTGATCCCACGGGTCGCTACCTGTTTCCAGGTGAGGATGCGAAGCCCGACCCGAAGTCTCCCACTGCTGATCTCCGTCGTCCGAGGAGCGACCTGAAGCGGCTCTGGGAGTGGATAAAAAGGGAAGCGAACCTCAAGGATGCGCGACGGCATGACCTGCGGCGAACCACAGCCAGCTTCATGCTCGACGAGGGCGTGTCGTTAGCCACCATCGGGAAGGCCCTTGGGCAAACTCAGACTTCGACCACAGCCCGGTATGCGCAACTGCGTCAAACTAAGCAGCGAGACGCGCTTCGCAGGGCCGGGGAGCGGATGGACGCGCTGCGTAGCAAACCGAAGTCCTAGGGTTGCCTCCCACCTAGGACCCCCATCCAGTCAATCGGCGATACCGTAGGAAGCAGGGTCCCTTATAGGCCTTGGGGGGATTTCCATATCGGACGCATATCGGACGCATATCGTCTAAGATCAGCGGTGAAAAAAGTAGCAGCGCGCACTAATCCAGGCCTTACGAGATCGGCGGTAAGCGCCTGACCTATCGCCGGACCGACGAAGCCGCGCACGCTTAAGCAGAAGGCGCGAAAGCTCCAAGCGAAGCGCCGCCGATCCACCAGAACGGACGGTGAACACTGAGGCTTGAGTCTCGCTTAGAATCCCTCAAGGGTTTGGGGTGCAGGTCTGACCACCTGCACCCCTGAAACCGCTAGGTGGCGCGGCCTCACTTGGACTTTCATAGAGCCAGACTCGGTAATCCCGGTCAACGCCATCTAGCTCCCTCAACGGAGCGCCTTCGATGGCAAACCTCTTCATCGCCTACGACCTGATGGCCCCCGGCCAGAACTACGACGCGGTTCGCGACCGCATCAAAGCGCTTGGGCAGTGGCACCAGTTTCAGTTTTCACTTTTCTACGTTCACACCGACATGAGCCCAGGCGAGGCCTTTCAGTTCGTGTCCGTTGCGCTCGACGCCAACGACCGGCTGGCCGTAATCGACGCAAGCGGCGGGGTGGTTACCACCTGGGATCGCCCGCCCATCGACGCGATAAACGCCATCTGGACCCAAGGTTAGAGAGAGCTGGTCGGCAGCCGCCTTGATTGGTTTCAATACTACTGCGCGAGCTTCGGCCCGCGCCCCTTTCCAGAGCCCGCCGGACGCCCCCGCTCTCGCCCCGGCTGGGGCATTGGGTGCAAAGCGGTCGCTGCCGAGGTGTAAGGCACGAGAAGGCTACACTTGGTATCCGGAGCGCGCCCGGTTGCCTGAGCTTCGTCTGTTTGCCCTTCGCTGCGGTGGCTTACCCCCTCAGATCGCCGCCCAGACCACCCTTGGCCCCGCAAATCCCGCGCTGTAACATCTGGTTCAACGTTCGTTGCGACAGGTGCCAAACATGACCAAGCGGTTTGTGGCCTACTACCGGGTGTCGACCAAGCGACAGGGAGACTCTGGGCTGGGACTTGAGGCTCAGCAGGATGCCGTTCGGCGCTTCATCGCTGGGGCCGAGCTGGTCGCAGAGCACCAGGAGGTGGAGAGTGGAAGCAAGGCTGATCGGCCAGCGCTAGAGGCCGCCCTGAGGGACTGCCGTATTCATCACGGGACCCTGGTGATCGCCAAGCTCGACCGCTTGGCCAGGTCGGTGGCGTTCATCTCCCGGCTCCAGGAAGCCGGCGTGGACTTCGTCGCCGTCGATCTCCCGCACGCCAACACCTTCACCGTTCAGATCATGGCGGCAGTCGCAGAACATGAGCGACGGTTGATTGCCGAGAGGACGCGCGCAGCCCTCCGGGCGGCGAAAGCTCGCGGAGTCAGGCTCGGCGGTCGCAGGGACGGGCATCGCATCGAGGATCATGCGGAACGAGGTCGTCAACGATCTGCGGAAGTGAGGACCGCCAAGGCTGACGCATTGGCGTCGGATCGCTTGGAGATCGTGCGGGCTATCCAAGGGCGCGGCATCACTACGTTGCGGGGCATTGCGCAGGAGCTGAACTCAAGGTTTATCCCGGCTCCCCGGGGTGGGCTTTGGTCCGCAGGACAGATCAAGCGGATTATCGCAAGAGCGGGTTAGCGATCAGTGGGGTGAGTATGCGTATCGACCGGGAAGCGGTGAAGGGGTGGGTGGCAGACTGGAAATTCGGGATGACAGCGGCATTCGTTGTCTTTCTAGGCGCTGGCATTTCGATGATGATCGGGATGGCTATCGCTATGGCGGTAGGCCTTCAGAACATGGAAGAGGTTAGGTTCTGGGGAATAGCGTTCGCGGTGTTCTGGGCCCCTCCCGCCATTGCCAAGGGGCTGCGACGTGACTAGGCGGGCCAGCCCCAGGACCCGCCGAGCGCTGCTGAAGGCTACGAAGAAGCCCCTCCGCCCCCTGGATCGGGACCTGGCAAACGAGCGCGAACTCTCCGCTCAGGTCTCGGAAAACGAGGCTCGCGTCAAAGCGAAGCTCGCCGCCCTTTCGGCAAAAAACACGTATGACCCTCTACGCCGAGACTTGATAGCCGACCGCGATATTTTCGAAGAAATTCAATTGTCCCTTCGTAAGGGGCACGCTGTTCGTCTCACGTCGAAGAGCCCAGGTGTAGTTATAGGTGAGATAGACACCCTCAGAACGACCCAGACGAGCCACCGGATACAGAAGGAAGAGCAGGCCCGGATCAAGGCGGGGCACCCCATCGGCATCATCCGTAGGCGCTTGCCCGTTCTCCTCGCAGACTGGGCCGCCATAAAGAAGGTTGATAGCGCACGTCGACGGCGTGGTGAGATTGAGAAGGTCATCTGGGTTCCGCACTGGGATCGCACAGGACACATGTTGAAGGGCCTGGCCTGGTCGATGTCTGTCTGGGAGGCCGGTGGCTCCGTGTTGACAGTGAACATCGCCGACAGCGTGATCGAGGCGGCAGAGCGAGATCGCCGAGGGTTTGCGTCTCACATGCGCGAGCGCCTTCAGCGCGAGCTACGCGCCACGTCCCAAAGGATTGGCTGCAACACCCCGGAGTTCTTCTTCGTTGTTGAAGCCAGCGAACTTGGCACTCCGCACCTACACGGCGGCATCACTCTTCCTCCGGATGGGGTGAGCAGAAGTGCGATCCGTATGGCCCTATTCGAGGCGGCCTACGGAAAGGGCGCCAGTCTCAAGAGAACGGGTCGGGAGATCGACCTCCAGGATTTCCGGACACCTGCGAAATGGGCGAACTATGCCGCGAAATGGTGGCGAGGGTCGGCTGACAGATTGGATGGTCGTGTGTTCGCCGCGACCTCCGGCGTTCGAGCCATCGGGAAGGCCTGGTATGAGCGCATGCGCCGGACCGAGGCGCTGATCGGCGGTCATGAGCCTGAGGATGATGATCCGCTAGGACTATACGGCCCGAGTTGATCCTAATTGCTCCTTGCTGACTCCCAGGCTGCCTCTGAGGCGGTCTCTCGCCCCTTCCGCTAGTGGGGTAGTGGACCGTCGCGGCGGCGTTTGGCGAGCTAGAATTCAAGGGGATCAGGGACCGCTTCAGCGATCTCGGTGACGAGCGCGCCTGGATCAACGCCAAGCCCTCTTGCCAGGGCGATCAGCTCGATCAGGTCGATGCGTCGCTCCCGGTTCTCGACCTTGGACACGAACGAGCGGGGCTTACCTAGCCGCTCTGCCAGCTCCCGTTGCGAAAGACCCATACGCTTTCGGACCGCCACGAGCTGACGGATCGCCGCCTCGTAAGACGCAGAAGTGACCCAGGGTCGCGCCTTTCCACCAGCCATCCCCCTTGGTAAGAGCGCAGCGGTTTGCACCCATCATGGGTGCGCCGGAGGTGCGATGAGTAAGCCGCTGTTTGATATCGGCGACCGGGTCCACGTCGAGGGTAGCCCGGGGACCATTGTTGGGTTCGAGAGAGGTGAGAGCGGAGGCGTCTACCTGATCATCTACGACACCGATGCTGGGGTCATCCAGCGCCGTCCTGTGTCGACCATTGATGGGCTTGCAGAAGCGACAAGGCAGCAAGCGCAGGCATCAGCAGACATTGGGCCTGGGCTGGGCGCTCAAGGCGCCGAGGCGACCAGCAGTCACAAAGGGACACATTCAGAACGCGCCGGCGCATTCCTGGGCGGCTTGGTGATCCTTGCGGTTGTCCTGTTCGTCGTGAGCCGATGCAGCGAAGCGCCACCGACTTCGGAGGCCTATCGGGCCGTCGAGCTTGGTCCGGCTTACGGGTCTTCGTCCATGAGGGCTCACGCGGGTGGCGAGGTTGAGCTTTCGGAGCCAGGTCTAGTCAGAGAGGCTCTAGCATCCTGTGCAAGCGAACTTAGGAAGCTTCCGGACGCATTCGGTGATGTGGAACTCACGCTGCTATACCTAGAGAGCGTCGAGCGTGAGTGCGGTGCGCGGATCGAAGCTGAAGATTCCTGCGAGACAGCATTTTATCAGGCCCAGATCGCAGGAAACTCGTATCGACTTGGAGAGCTGGGCCAAGTGGATGCGGCCCTTGACCAATTCAGTTCCTCTCGGCGGCGATGTCTGGCCGATCTCGCCGCAAGAGCGGCTGACGGGAGGTGAGTGCTCCGAAGCTCGATCGGAGGGCTGATGAGCATGCCTAAGGTGCGGCGCTCCCGCCTGGAGCGATGACTCGACTCCTGTAGATGTTCTTTATATGTTCCGCCCCTATCCGAGGGCAGAATGGGCACCAGAAACCCCGACCGCGTTCCGATCTCCTACCGTCGCCGCAAGTGCGAGACGGTCGGCGACATGATCCACCAAGGGTGGGACGTTCATTCCCGCTGCATGGCCTGCGGAACGCTCTTCCGTGTCAATCTCCGCATCATTGCTAAGCTGAAGGGGGCCGGTTTCAGCATCTGGAACCGCAAGGATCGCTGTCGACGGTTGGGCTGCATCGGTCACGTCGAGTTCCATGGACGCGCTCCGGATATGTCCTGGCATGAGGTGCTAAGCACGCCGGAGCACTAGGGCCGGTGGTCCTGGCCGACACCTATTCCCGGACTCTCAAGAGCCCTCAGGGGCGCCCCAGCAATCTCTCCGCTGGTGGGGTAGCGCGACAACAGCCAAGCCGCTTCAGCGCGTTCCTGAGCGCTTGGCGGTCTAGTGAGCGCGAGCCGGATGGTGCCGTTAGTGGCGAGAGCAACCGCTGCCAGCAAGGTCCCGGCGCTAGTTGAGTTGCGAAGAGGCGGCTAGTATAGATAGTCATTGATGACTATATATGACCCCAATGGACTCCCTATATTAAATCGTGCATTATATCATTGCTTGATCAAGCAGGGCCTCTGTTAACTCGGGCCGATCAGAAATGGTCGGCCCACCTTTTTCTGAGGCGAGACGTGCGACGGTTTCATATCGTGTCCTGGATATTCGGGGTTCCGTTCTCGAATGAGCGGATTGTGCAGAATGAGCATCAAGCGATTGGCTGCGCCATCGAGACGGGCCTGCGCCACCTCGAAGAGCGGGGCGAGGAGGGCGGAGACATGCTGCCCCACATCCACATCTACGAAATCGAGGCTGACGCGGCGTCGGTTCGACACAATGCGGATACCTTCGTCGCGTCGCTGTTGCCCGCCCGGAAGAACGGAGAGCTGGGCTACCTGCTCAACCATCCAGCGGCCCAGGGACGGAAGCCTGACCAGCGAGACCTTCAGATATGAGCACTGTGGACGGGTCGGCCGCCCAGGTGACGCAAGCTCATCCCGACGAGTTGGATCGAGAGATAAACGAGCTTCGGCTTGCGAACCTCCGGATGGACGCCCTGCTGGCGGAGCAGCGTCTCCGGCTCGCCCCCTGGTGGACCATGACCGGCGCCGCCGCCCTTTTGGCGGCTATCCTTTGGGCGGGCGCCTTCGTGGCCCAGGCGCTGCATTGCCTCTCTGATTAGCTGGCAATGTCCCGGTGGTCTCGGAGAGGTATGCCGAAATGGACGCAATGCTCCTCACGCGCGCGGTGGCGACGGTGACTCGATCTATGGTAGGCAACCGCCACGCTTGTGTGCTTGGGTCGCAATATGCAGTCGCACAGTCCTCAGCAGTTTCTGACGCAACTAGGTCAAGCCCTCTCGGCCGACAAATTGTCCGTTGGCTTTCTCCTCGGCGCGGGATGTCCATGTTCGATTAAGGTCGAGAGCAGTGATGGCTCGAAAACCTCACTTATCGACGACATCAAAGGTCTGACGTCAAAAATCGACAAATCGGCTCGCCAAGACCCAGAAGTGGGTGCGGCATACGAAAAGTTGGACGCTGCGTTTAAGCAAGACGGAGTCTTTGGGCCAAATATAGAGGTGATCCTGAACCGCATCAGGGCGCTCCGGGAAGTTGCAGGCTCTTCCGATGTTCGCGGATTATCCTTCGCGGAATTAGATGGCCTCGACAAGACGATCTGCCAACACATCCGAAACGCGGTAAGCGCTCGATTCGATGAGTCAGAATCCCCCTATCGAGCGCTTGCACGGTTCCTGCGGCACAGAAAGGCGCCTCAATCTGAGGTGTTCACGACGAACTACGACCTCTTGATGGAGCGCGCGCTAGAGGCCGAGCGGGTCCCCTTTTTCGATGGCTTCGTCGGGTCTTCAACCCCGTTTTTCGATCAGCGGGCGATTGAAGACGACAAGCTGCCTTCCCGGTGGGCGCGTCTATGGAAGCTCCACGGCTCGGTCAACTGGCGCATAAAGGCTGGTGGCGACCGGCGCGTGGTGCGCAGCGAAGATTGCGACGAGGGCGACGAACTTCTAATCCACCCTTCGCATATGAAGTATGACGAGAGTCGGCGGATGCCCTATTTCGTTATGATTGACCGACTACGAGCGTTTATTCGCAACTCAGAGCGTCCGGTGGCCTTGTTCGTGGTCGGTTATTCTTTCTCCGATCAACACCTTAACGAGGCAATTGTAGAATCTCTCCGCTACAACGCCTCCTCAACATGCTTTGCCATTCAGTTTGGAAACCTGGAGGAATACAAAGACGGAGTTGCTCTTGCTCAATCTGTAAATAATCTGTGCCTTGCGGCTCGGGATGGAGCAATACTAAGGCGACGCTACGGCGCTTGGCTTGCTGACCCAGCGACTGACATTGGAGCGTTGTCTGCCGCGTTTTCTGCAGCACAAGGAAAGCACGAAGCTGGGCCTAACGGACTGCTGCCCTGTGAGCTACACCTTGGCGACTTCAAGCAGCTTGGCGACTTTTTGGACCAATACGCTCACTTTGGAGTGTCAAACACAGAAGCCTACGAGTGAACCGGGACCCGACACTTTTAGGCACCGTGGAGGACGTTAGCGGGGCGACGCTCAGGATAAAGCTGGGGAGCGGGACTGTCTCAGGGCTTAGCTTCATCGAGGGTCAAGGCTACCGTGTTGGGCAGGTCGGCGGGTTCGTTCGCATCCCATTGGGATTTGTGAATCTCTACGGTGTGATCTCTCAGGTGGGCGCAAGCGCCGTCCCAGAGAGGCTTGCTGCTCTCGAAGAGCACGGCAACCGCTGGATGACGGTTCAACTGGTTGGTGAGGGTGGTCCGACTTCTGGTTTTGACCGGGGTATCTCCCAGTTCCCGACCGTTGGGGACCCCGCGCATGTAGTGACCGAGCACGATCTTAAAGCCATATACGGGCGCCCCAGCGATCCTCGCTATGTTCGGGTGGGGCAACTTGCAAGTGCGAGTTCAATCCCCGCCCTAGTTGAGATCGATAAGTTGGTGACGCGGCATAGCGCGGTTGTCGGCACCACGGGATCGGGCAAGTCAACCACCGTCTCGGGCATTCTCACCGCACTCTCGGATAGCGCAAATTACCCCGCAGCCCGCATTTTGGTGATCGATATTCACGGTGAATACGGACGAGCACTTTCAGATCGCGCAGCCATTTTCCGGATTAGCCCTGACGTCTCTAAGGGTGAAAGGCCGCTTTACATCCCATACTGGGCGTTGACGGCAGACGAGCTGCTTCCGGTCATTCTTGGCTCGATCTCAGACGGTGGAGATCGCGGCGCTGTGCTCGACCGGGTTCTGGAACTCAAGCGCCAAGCCATCACCACCACGCCTCGGCGCGGCTTGGCCGAAGACACGCTGAACGTCGACGCGCCCACCCCATTCTCCGTCCACCGCCTCTGGTATGAACTACATTGCGAAATGCGCGCGACGCACTTCGAATCTGCAGGCTCCCAATCAGTAGCGAGCTGGGCTCTTGAGACGGACAACTCAGGGAGCATCGTTCAACCAGGTTCGATGATGGCCGGTATCCCCCCGCGATTCCGCGCGCCTAAGGACGAGAAGAACGACCCCGAGAAAATCAGGCTCAGTCGGTCGCCTCTAAATATTTCTCGGCCAATCGACGGTCTCGGCTCGAAGATACGAGATACTAGGTTCGACTTCCTTCTCCGTCCCGGACCTTATTGTCCTGATGCAGATGGCATTGTTGAAAGTGACCTGGACGAACTACTCGCCGACTGGCTCGGCGACGCTCGCCCGGTGACTATTCTGGACCTGTCCGGTGTCCCGCCAAGCGTCCAGTCTGAGCTGGTGGGGGCTGTGCTTCGTATTGTCTACGATGCCCTGTTCTGGGCGAGAAACATTCCGGAAGGTGGGCGTGAACGCCCTCTAATGGTGGTGCTGGAGGAAGCTCACTCCTACTTAGGCGACAACACTGGCGCCGCTATTGCGGTGCGTAAAATCGCAAAGGAAGGGCGCAAGTATGGTATTGGCATGATGCTAGTCAGCCAACGCCCAGCCGAGATCGATCAGACCATTTTGTCCCAGTGCGGAACTATATTTGCGATGCGGTTAAGCAACGCGACCGACCGTGGGCATGTGAAAGGCGCTGCGAGTGACAATTTAGACGGCCTTTTTGCCATGCTACCAATACTGCGGACAGGCGAGGCGATAATTGTTGGAGAAGCGGTGAATCTTCCCATCAGAACCTTGATCGCGCGCCCGAATCCTTCGCGGAGGCCTGATAGTAGTGATCCGAAAGTTGTTGTTCCAGGAGATGAGGAGCAAGGCTATGAGGGGCCAGGAGGTTGGAATCAGGATCGGGGACCGTCGGATTACGCAGAGGCGGTGGAGCTATGGCGCAGCCAACGTGGACGACCGGACCGGGTCGTGGTCGACGAGCGCGATTCTGAGGGAGGTGGCGGTGCGGCGTGATCCTGTTACGTCGAGTAATGTGCGGGCGATTGGATACGACCCTTCACGCAGGGTTTTAGAAGTCGAGTTCACGACGGGGGCCGTTTATCAGTATTTCGATGTGCCTGAAGCAGTCTACAGAGAAATGCAGAGAGCCTCATCCGTCGGCGCATTCCTGCACTCTCAAATAAAAAGTCAGTTCCGCTACGCCCGAGTTTAATCCCTAGGGCGCAGCAACGGATCACGATGCTGCAGGAAATGCCTGCCCGTGATGACCTCTGAATAGCGTGAATCCGTTGAACAGGCTCAAGCCAGCACGAACCCTGCGGTTTACCAACCACCCAATCATCTTGGGTGCCCTTGTGGCGGCCCGAGCTACATCCGCTCCAACGGCTGAGATAACGTCGGCCGCAGCACCTGATGCTTAGGCGCCTTTTTGGCCGCCAGTCTCTTATAGGCCAGGTGACGTTATGGCGTCCCGACGGGGTGGACCGGAAGATACGCGAACTTCGGATTTCAAATACGCGGCTGGACGCCCGCCTAGCGGGGCAGCGAAAGCAGCTGGCGCCATGGTGGATCGTGACCGGGAGCGTTGGCCTTTTGGCGGCTATCGTGTGGGCAGGGGCGATCTTCGCTCAAGCAAGCGGGTGACCATTCTGACTGTCCACACCAGGCTCTCGGCGGGTTTTAACAGGGATATGGTTGTGCGATCTGCGACCGGCGCGCCGGTGGAGGGAGACAAAGTGCGACTCCGGACGAAGATGATCATTCGGACGCTGGTCCTTGCTGGCCTGGTAGGGATCGCGGTGCCGGCCCTGGCGGACCCATGCAGGGCGATCCCTGACCGTGGCCCGCTCCCCGCCTACCTCGGCCATGGCTCGGTCTTCTCCGGCCCAGTAGTTTATATCGGCGACGGCGACAGCCTCTGCGTCGCCGTGGGCTCGGGTCAGGAAAACTGGGTCGAGGTCCGGGTGGCAGAATTCTATGCGCCCGAACTAAACACGCCAGAGGGTAAGCGGGCAAAGGCGACCCTGGAGCGCCTGGTGAAAGGGCAGCTGGCCGTCTGTCGCGCTGAGAAGCGCAGCTACGACCGGATCGTCGCGCGTTGCGAGGTTGGCCGGCGACCCATCGAAGAGTTGATGGAGCAAGCCGGCGTTCCGAGTGGGGGAAATGGCGCGCCCCTGTCTCGCTCTCCAAACTGATACGGCACATCTCCCTTTGCCCATTCAGCTCCAGAACACCTCCTCGCGCACCTGTCGGGTGCCCTAGGACTAAAGATACGCCTCAAAAGCGACTAGCTATCCGTGCAAGGCCGGTGGATGGAGAATGGCGAGCACGGCCGGCGACGGGTTTGATGGATGGACACCCTTACAGCAGCTGAGCGCAGCGAGCGGATGCGTCGTGTTCGAGGTAGGGACACCAAGCCAGAGCTCGTTGTTCGAAGGCTAGTTCACGCTCTGGGCTATCGGTTCCGTCTGCACGCAGTAGATCTACCGGGACGGCCCGACATAATCTTCCGACCTCGCCGGAAGGCTGTCTTTGTCCACGGCTGCTTCTGGCACCGCCATGACGACCCAGGGTGTCCACTAGCGCGCTTACCCAAATCGCGTCAGGAGTTCTGGCTTCCTAAGCTTGAGGGCAACCGGGCTCGGGACGAGGCTGTCGTCGGCCAGCTCAATGGGGCGGGATGGGGCGTGCTGACCATTTGGGAGTGTCAGCTTCGGGATAAGGACGCCTTAGCTGCACGGCTTCGAGAATTCTTGGGGGAGAGATGAAGTCATTGGAGCTGTTCGCCGGCGCTGGCGGATTAGGCATGGGGCTCCACGCAGCGGGGTTTGTTCCTCGGAGGGTGGTCGAATGGGACCGCTATTGCTGCGATACACTCCGCGAGAACCAGGCCCGCAAGATTGCGAGTGTTGGCTCATGGGACGAGATAATCGAAGGTGATGTCCGGAATGTTCGTTTCGGCGATCTAGAGGGCAAGCTCGATCTTGTTTCCGGCGGCCCCCCCTGCCAACCATTTTCGCTAGGGGGTAAGCACCAGGCCTACAACGACAGCCGCGACATGTTTCCGCAGGCCATCAGGGCCGTTCGCGAGGCGCGCCCCAAGGCCTTCATCTTCGAGAATGTGAAGGGTCTAACGCGCGACGCCTTCCGGAACTACTTCGAATACATCAGGCTTCAGATGGAGCATCCGGAAGTCGTTCGATCGAACGAGGAGGCTTGGGAGGCCCACCACTCACGCTTAGAGCGCCACCATACGTCCGGTCAGCGGACCGGCTTACATTATAGGGTAGTCACCCGCCTACTGAATGCAGCGTCCTACGGGGTTCCGCAGCGCAGGGAACGAGTGTTCTTCGTTGGGTTCCGAGACGACCTCGACCTCGAATGGAGCTTTCCAAACGAGACCCATTCCCTCGACGCGTTGATCTGGGACCAGGCAAAGGGCACCTACTGGGATCGTCACGACGTGCCGAGAGAGCAACGCGCCATGTCGGCCCGGTGGTCGGCACGTGCCGCTAGACTGGATGAAGCGCCCCGCTCCCCAGCTTGGAGAACTGTCCGTGATGCGCTTGCTGGGTTGCCCGACCCACAACATGCGGCTGAAGCAGCGGCGCACCTCAATCATCGATACCAAGGGGGCGCACGGAGTTATCCGGGCCATACAGGAAGCCCTTACGACGAGCCTGCGAAGACCCTGAAGGCTGGCGTCCACGGCGTGCCTGGTGGGGAGAACATGCTTCTAAAGCCTGACGGAACCGTCAGGTATTTCACCGTGAGAGAGAGTGCCCGCATTCAAACTTTCCCGGATGATTTCCTCTTCCACGGATCATGGACAGAGACGATGCGTCAGCTTGGTAACGCTGTCCCCGTGACTCTGGGTAAGGTCGTCGGGGAGAGTGTCGCATCTCTTCTGAAGAAGACCGAAAAATCGAAGCGATAGGGGCTCCATAAAGCGCCGACTCGGCACAGCCTTAGGCCATCTTCAGTGCGGAGGGGGGGCTAAGGTGACTGGAGCAGTTCCGGGTTACGCAGAACTCGAGTTCGATCTTCCCGGCGCGCTGCTGCGCAGCGTCGTAGGGTCGTTGGATGCTCTGGAGCCGATCGCTCTCCTGCCGGAGAACACGCTGAAAATACCAGAGCAGCAGGGCGTCTATCAGCTCTTCCTCAGGGGCGAACCTGTTTATGTGGGCAAGACAGACGCCGATGCTGGCCTTGCCAAGCGACTGTTTCGCCATAGTCGGAAAATCCAGCATCGGACCAACCTCGACCCTAGCGAGGTCTCGTTCAAGGCGATCCGTGTCTACGTGTTCACGACCGTCGATATCGAGACCGATCTCATTCGTCACTACGGCGCGGGAGCGGGGCTTGCATGGGACAAGAGCGGCTTCGGTTCGAACGATCCCGGTCGCCAGCGCGACACCACCAATAACAAGCCAGAGAACTTCGACTTCCAATTTCCGGCCGACATCGACCGAGTTATCGATTTCGCACTTCCGGAAAGCTGCACTGCGGCGGAGGCCCTGAGATTGCTGAAGAGGGCCGTGCCATATACGGTCCGCGCTCCGCGCCAGGGGCAATCACATAAGCTGCACAGCGATCTGGAGGGCCAGACCGTTTCGTTCCGGGGTGGGCCAAAAACGCTTCGCGCGGCTATGGCAGAGCTCGTCGGACAGCTTCCAGCGGGGTGGCAGGCCACGAAGCTCCTGGGCTACGTGATCCTCTACAAGGAAGATCGAGCGTATCCCCAATCCGAGATCATCGCTCGGAGCTAGGCCGGACCGTCGGAACGGACGACTTAGCAATGGGACCAAGATGTTGCGCACAATCTCCAACGCCTAGGGTTGAAGCTTCGCCCTATGGCGCAATGGTGTATGGCGGCGTAGCCTCAATTTCATGGCGGTATCAAGGTCTGACTTGCATCTATTCCCCGTCCTCGGGGCTCGAACCATACACATTGCGTTGTATCAATTCGCCGATAGTCAGCTTGTTTGAGCGATCTTGCGCCCTGGCGTGGGCACTTTCAGGCACATCGAGGAGCCCGAGCCAGCGAGCCATTTCAGCGCCCTCGGCATTAGTTTGAAGGAAGCGACCGAAAGTCTGACTCGGTGAAATCTTGGCGTTCTCATCGCGCCCCATGACCATCTGAAGAATGTGCTCCTCGTCATCGGTTTCGCTGATCTGGAAGAGAAAGGGCGTTGACATGCCCTACATCTCCTGTCGCCAAAGCGAAACACACTCGGGTGGGCCTGCCTCCGAAGCGGCAACGGCTGCGATCAGGTTCGAGGCGAATTCTCGGACGTTCGGAAACAACCCAGCGTCTGGCCAGGCATCTGGCTGCTGGTCCGTGCGCAAGGCCGCCAATACCGGACCTCGCTCGCTCCCAAACGCGAACCCGCCATTGAACACCCGACTGTCGGACCCTTCAGGGTGCTCGATGAGCTTGTTCCGAGTGTTCCGAACGCCTGGGCCTTCGAATTTTTCCAACCCAGGAAGATGCCGCATCGCACTTCGCGCCCGAAAGGCGACCCAGTAGAATTGCTCGCTGAGCAGTTCCAGCCATTCCCAATCACGGGGCTCAGCAACAGCCCCGCCTTCATCGCCCTGAACTCGTGCCCTCCACTCGGCAAGCGCCCTGTCCGGTTCGCGCTGGTAAAGGTCGTAGTCCAGCTCCAACGATTTGCCGAGCGACCGTTCGTGAGCAAGGAGCTGGTCGATACGCTCAAGGACAAGGACCGCTTGCTTCAGTCGCTTTTCCGCACTGCAGCCTTGGTCGTTCAGGGCTCCAGCATGGGCTTTGTCGAGCCACCGATAGTAGTGTCTGAAGGCTTCTAGGGCGTCTTTCATAGCCAGACACGCATTCTGCGAAGCTCGCTCTTCTTTGGTGCGAAGCTCGTCCATAACCTTGTTCGCCATCACACCTCCGCAAAACGTGACACACGTGACCGTCGCAGCCAGACAAGTCGCTGAATGTAGCGACTTCGAGAAGGATGGCGGAGAGGGTGGGACGCCGCGCTCCGCGCCCCTGCGCGCACCGTCAGCTCTTAGAAGCAATGTCGGTCGCGCCGGGAACTGCCCCACCGGTATTGGTGCGCGAGCCCGCCTCCACGAAGAGCACAAGGTCTTCAACGAGGTAGCGCACGAGCCTGGCCCCAACCTTACAGAAAAGGGGGCCGCCACCACGGAGACGCCAATCCTCAAGCGTCCTTGGTGAAACCCCTAGGAACTCGGCGGCATCACGGGTCGTAAGAAGGGCCGCCGGGGCCGACGGGCTTTTCGCTTGATACATCGACGCTACCGGCTGCTCGCTTCAGGGCGTCTAACTATCTATACCGAAATTCCACGGCTGGTTTTGGCAAGTGACTGGCTGAAAAGCGCAGGCGATCCAGTGGGTTATTCGCCGCGCGGTCGCTCCAAGTTTTTTTTCAGCCGTCCTCGATCACGTTTCCGCGATCTCACCCAAACTTCCGCCTTGCTTCCACGCCCCGATCAAGCGCCTGCGCGCCCGCTTGATAGGCTCTAAAACATCAGCAAATACAACAAGAAAAGTGGTGCCGCCTAGGTGACTCGAACACCTGACCTACGCATTACGAATGCGCCGCTCTACCGGCTGAGCTAAGGCGGCCCGTGACGACGTGGCCGCGCCGGGGGCGGGGCTTACGTCCGGGCGCGCTATTTAGCGGCTCTTGGCCCGCTCGCCAAGCGCCTGCGTGGCTCACGGCGCGGGGAACAGGCGGGGCCCCAGGCGGGCCACCGCCAGGCCGGCGGCGATGCAGACGACCGTGAAGGCGATGAGCAGCCAGAACCGCAGGCCAAGCAGCGGTCCTGGGGGGCGAGCGCCGGGGTCGTCCTCGTCTGGATCGCCAGGCGGCGGCGGGACGCTCACGAGGCCTCGGCCACCGGCGGGGCGGCCCGGTCGATCAGATTCAGAAGGGCTGACTCCAGAGGCACTGGCGCATAGGCCCGCGGGCCGATCCGCGCCCGGGCCAGGGGCCTGGCGACGGCCTTGGAGAGGCAGAGCGCCCGCAGGTCCGGCGCCTGGCGCCCGCGCATCAGCATGGCCAGCTGGCGCGCGGCCTTCGGGGAGTAGACCAGGGCCGCCTCGGCCCGCAGCGCCTGGTCGAGGGCCGCGGCGGGGGGCGTCACCGGAACGGTCGCATAGATGGGCGCCGTGCGGCACGCGACCCCTGTCCTGGCCAGCGCCCCGGCAAGATCTCCGGCCGGCTCGGTGGCGGCCGGATGCAACACCGCCCCGCGGAACTCCTCGGCCCGGCTGGCGATACCGGCGGCGAGCGCGGCCACATCCCCGTCGGCCGAGAGGACCTGGCGAAAGCCCGCGGCCCGGGCGGCCTGGGCGCAGGCTGCGCCGACGGCGAAGACCGGCAGGGCGCGGACCTCCGAGAGCTGGGCGAAGACCCGCACCCCATTGGCGCTGGTGAAGGCGAGCGCCCCCACCCCGGCCAGGTCGGGCGCGGTCTCGGTGACCGGACGGACCTCGAGCAGGGGCAGGACCAGCGGCATATGCCCCAGGGCCCGCAGCCGGGCCGCGGTGGCGGTGGCGCCGGGCTCGGCCCGCGTGATCCAGATGAGGCGCCGGGGGGGTGCGGTCATGGCGCCAGCAAAGCTTGAGCGCTGCTGGCGATGCAACCCCGCACAGACCTATTCCGGCAGGATGATGGCGTCGCCGGCCTCGTCGCGGAGCTCAGCGCCCAGCTTCAGGCCAAGCTCCCGGGCCGCGACGGTGGCGTCAGCCACAGCGGTCAGGTCGAGCCCCTCCTGCCGGCGGAAGCGCAGGCGGCCATCCGGCGACAGGGCCTCGACAATGAGGAACAGCTGGCCGTCCTTCAGGGTCGCATAGGCGCCGATGGGGGTGCGGCAGGAGCTTTCCAGGGCCGCCATGGCGCCCCGTTCGGCCGCCACGGTGGTGGTGGTGTTGAGGTCGCGCAGGGCCTCAAGCCAGGGCTGGCCCTGATCAGCCTCCCGGGTCTCGATGGCCAGCGCCCCCTGGCCCGGGGCCGGCGGGCGCTCGACCGGATCGATGAAGCTCTTGGCCGCCCCGTCCAGACCCAGGCGCCTGAGGCCCGAGAGCGCCAGGATGATGGCGTCGTATTCGCCGGCCTCCAGCTTGGCCATGCGGGTGCCCACATTGCCCCGCAGCAGCTGGACGTCCAGGTCCGGGCGGGCGTGCAGGCTCTGGGCCTGGCGGCGCAGGCTGGCGGTGCCGAGCTTGGCGCCCTTGGGCAGGTCTTCCAGGGTGCGAGCCTCGCGGCTGAGGAAGGCGTCCCGGGGGTCTTCCCGCTCGGGAATGGCGGCGATGACCAGGCCCGGCGGCAGGACGGCCGGCATGTCCTTCATGGAATGGACCGCGCAGTCGATGCGGCCGTCCAGCATCGCCTCCTCGATCTCCTTGGTGAACAGGGCCTTGCCGCCGATCTCCAGCAGGCGGCGGTCCTGGATGCGGTCGCCGGTGGTGGTGATGACCACCAGCGGCGCGACCGTCTCGTACTGGTCCGGAGTCGCGCCGAGCGCGGCGGCGATGCGGTCGCGCATCATGCCGCTCTGGGTCAGGGCGAGCTTCGAACCGCGGGTTCCGATCCGGATGGGCTGTTGCGGGGGCACGGCGGGGACGTTACCTCGGGGTTGAAACCGGTCCCCGCTGCTACAGGAGGGGTCCCCAAGCCGCAACCTGCATGACACCCCTCACCGTCCTCGGCATCGAAACCAGCTGTGACGAAACCGCCGCCTCCGTGGTGCGGCGGCACGACGACGGCCGCGTCGAGGTGCTGTCCAGCGTCATCAACAGCCAGATCGCCGAACACGCGCCCTATGGCGGCGTGGTGCCGGAGATCGCCGCCCGGGCGCATGTCGAGAGCATCGACGGCATCGTGGCCCGCGCGCTGTCCGATGCCGGCGTCGGCTGGGACGACCTCACCGGCATCGGGGCCACGGCGGGGCCCGGCCTGGTCGGCGGGGTGATGGTTGGCCTGAGCTTCGGCAAGGCCGCGGCCCTGGCCCGCGACCTGCCGCTGGTGGCGGTGAATCACCTCGAGGGCCATGCGGTCTCGGCCCGGCTGGGCGCGGACATCCCCTACCCCTTCCTGCTGCTGCTGGTCAGCGGCGGACATTGCCAGTTGCTTGAAGTGGGCGGCATCGGCGCCTGCACCCGGCTGGGATCGACCATCGACGACGCGGCGGGCGAGGCCTTCGACAAGATCGCCAAGACCATGGGCCTGCCCTATCCCGGCGGACCGGAGCTGGAGAAGCTGGCGGTCGGCGGCGATGTCGAGCGCTTCCCGCTGCCCCGCGCCCTGCTGGGCCGCAAGGACTACGACTTCTCCTTCTCGGGCCTGAAGACCGCCGCCGCACGCGCCGCCGTGGGGCTGACCAGCGACATCGACCGCCGCGATCTTGCCGCCAGCGTCCAGTTCGCCATCGCCCGCCAGCTGGCCGAGCGGACTGACATGGCCATGGCCGACTACCGAATGCGCCATGAGGGCCGGGACCTGCGTTTCGTCGTCGCCGGCGGGGTCGCCGCCAACGGGGCGGTGCGCGACCGGCTGGAGACCCTCTGCGGCAAACACGGCTTCTCCTTCCACGCCCCGCCGCTGAAATACTGCACCGACAACGCCGCGATGATCGCGCTGGCGGCGGCCGAGCGGCTGGCGCTGGGCATCTCCGATCCGCTCGACGCCCCCGCCCGGCCCCGCTGGCCGCTGGACCAGGCGGCGGCGAGCGCCAATCCCACCCACGTTCCAGGCCGCAAGGGCGCCAAGGCATGAGCGATCTCAACTACGCGGGCGTCATCGGCGGCGGCGCCTGGGGCACGGCCCTCGCCCAGGTCTGCGCCCGCGCCGGCCTGACGGTGACGCTGCAGGCCCGCGAGTTGGAGGTGGTCGAGGCGATCAACGCCCGTAACGAAAACCCGACCTTCCTGCCCGGCGTGGCGCTGGACCCGGTGATCGACGCCACCACCGAGCTGTCGGACCTGTCGCCCTGCGACTTCATCCTGGCCGTGGCCCCGGCCCAGCACCTGCGCTCGACGCTGGCTGCGCTGCGGCCCCACGTCCGCCCGGGCATTCCCATCCTGCTGTGCGCCAAGGGGGTCGAGCAGGGCACGCTCAACCTGATGACCGAGGTGCTGGCCCAGACCATCCCCGACGCCGCCCCGGCCGTGCTGTCGGGGCCCAGCTTCGCCGGCGAGGTGGCGCGCGGCCTGCCGACCGCCGTGACCCTGGCCTGCCCGGACGAGGCGCTCGGCCGGGCGTTGGCGGAAGCCATCGCCACCCCGACCTTCCGCCCCTACCTGGCGGCCGACATGATCGGCGCCGAGGCCGGCGGGGCGATCAAGAACGTGCTGGCCATCGCCTGCGGCATCGTCGAGGGCAAGGGTCTGGGCCGCAGCGCCCACGCCGCCCTGATCACCCGCGGGTTCGCCGAGATGACCCGCGTGGCCGAGGCGCTGGGCGGTCAGGCCGAGACGGTCGCCGGCCTCTGCGGCCTGGGCGACCTGGTCCTGACCTGCTCCAGTCCGCAGTCGCGCAATATGAGCGTCGGCCTGGCCCTGGGCGGCGGCCGGACTCTCGAGGAGACCCTGGCCGGCAAGCTGACCGTGGCCGAGGGCGTCGCCTCCGCGCCGGCGGTCCGGGCGCTGGCCCGACGACTGGGCGTCGAGACGCCGATCTGCGAGGCCGTCGCCGCCATCCTGGCCGGAGAGGTCGGCGTCGATGAAGCCATCCTCGCCCTGCTGTCGCGCCCGATCACGAACGAACGTTAGGATCCTTCGATGCCGCTCTTCATCATCCAGTGGAAGGACAAGGCCGACGAAGGTCCCGCCATCCGCGCCGCCACCCGTCAGGCCCACCTGGACTGGATCGCGACCCGCCCCGGCGTCGTGAAGCTGGGCGGACCCTTCCTGCACGCCGACGAGTCGATGGCCGGCTCGCTGCTGATCATCGAGGCCGACGATCTGGCCGCCGCCGAGGCCTTCCACGCCCAGGATCCCTACACCCGGGCCGGGCTGTTCGAGCGCTCCAGCGTCGAGCCCTGGCGGGTGACCGTCGGAGCCCTGGCCTGAGCAATCCCGCCAGACCTGCGGCCGGGACGCGCCTCTGCGCGCTGGCGGAGATCCCCGACCCCGGCGCGAGGGGATTCGTGTTTCGCGAGGGCGAGCGCCTGTTCGCCGGCTTCGTGGTGCGCCGCGGCGATCAGGTGTTCGGCTATGTCGATGTCTGCCCGCACGCCGGCTCGCCGCTGGCCAACCCGCTGGGCCGGTTCCTGACCCGCGAGGGCGACCTGATCCTCTGCGCCGCCCACGGGGCCCTGTTCCGGATCGAGGACGGCGTGGCGACCAGCGGTCCCTGCGCAGGGGACCGGCTGGCGGTGTGGCCGGTGGTGGTGCGGGACGGCGAAGTGGTGACCGTCTAATTGGCCATCACCGTCGAGCTCTTCACGAAGGGCTTGGAGATGCGTGGCTTGCCGCCGGCCCAGAATCGCACGTCCGCGCGCAGGTTGAACTTGGCGTAGTCCGCCACGCACTTCGGATCGGGCTCGACACAGTAGCCGTTCGGCGTCGAGATCGTGAAGTTGGCGTAGTGGCCCGGACCAAGCGTCTCGAGTTGCTTCAGCGACTGCGAAAAGTCCGGGATCTGACGGTCGTTCTGATGGGCGATCAGCTTCAGCGTGGTGAAGCCCAGGGCCCCGCCCTCGCTGACCGGATTGCGGTAGAAACTCTCGATGTAGAGTTCTCCGACGACGATGATGTTGTAGCCGTTGTCCGGCGGCGCGCCGCACGGCGCTTCCCCGTTGTTGCGGACGACGATGTCGATGTAGGGCCGCTTCTTCGCCTTGGGGAACCGGACGGCCATGTCGTGGATG
The DNA here is from genome assembly GCA_030683005.1 of Caulobacter sp. Classification (GTDB taxonomy): domain Bacteria; phylum Pseudomonadota; class Alphaproteobacteria; order Caulobacterales; family Caulobacteraceae; genus Caulobacter. Next base: position 28,119 of record JAUXMY010000028.1, read on the forward strand.
ACCAGGTCGCAGACCGGCAAGGGCGCGACCGTCACGCGCGGCGGGGGCGTCAGGGGTCCCGGCTTGATCCTGGGCGCGCTCAGAGTGGATTGGGCCAGGGCGGATGTCGCCGCCAGAACGAGAACTGCCGCAGCCGCCACGACTCGCATGAACGCCTCCACCGGATGATCTCGCTGGATACCACCGTTCGACGCAAGCCGCGACCGTCTGGCGGCTACCCCGGCGCCGCCTCCGCCCCGAACGCCGCCACGTCCTCGATCAGCGCCTTCGCCGCCATCGCCACCAGCTCACCGCCCTTTTCCGGCGTGGCCAGGGCGGGGTCGGAGCCCATGCGGCCGTCGGGGTGGCGGGCCCGGAAGTCGAGCGCCTCGCGGATCGGGCCGCTGGGCGCGATCTTCGGCGCGTAATCGGCGGACTTGATGGCGTCGGGATAGGCCCACTGGGTCACCGCGATCTCCGACGGGGTGGCGTGGCTGCCGTGGCCGGTCGGGAATTGCCGGCTCGCCAGCGCGTTGACGCCCGACAGGTCCCACCAGTTCTTCAGCCTGCAGGCAAAGCCCCGCGGGCGGCCGGCGAAGCTGGCCTCGGCGTAGAGCTCGCTGAAGGCCGCCTCGATGCTGTGGACGTTGCCGCCGTGGCCGTTGAGGAAATAGATCTTCGTAAAGCCATGCCCGGCCAGCGAGCGGCACCAGTCGCCGATAGCGGCCATGAAGGTCGAGGGCTTGAGGCTGATCGTGCCGGGGAAGCCCAGATGATGCTGGGCCATGCCGATGTTGAAGGTCGGGGCGACCAGCAGGTCGGCGCTGGCCTTCTGGGCCTCGTGGGCGATGATCTCCGGACACATCCAGTCGGTGCCGAGCAGGCCGGTGGGGCCGTGCTGCTCGTTGGAGCCGATCGGCACCACCACCGTCTTCGACCGCTGCAGGAAGGCCTCGATCTCGGGCCAGGTGGACTTGGCGAGCAGCATGGCGGGACGTCCTCATGTCTTCGGGGGTGGGCGTCTTCAGCTATTCACCCCGCGTCATATCCACAAGCCCGTTGCCAGCCCTCGTCTCATCCGCATAACTCCCGATCAACAAGATCAAGGGAGCGTGGCGTGAGCGAAGAGCAGGTGTTTCCGGTTCCTCAGGAATGGGCGCAGCGCGCCCATATGGACGCCGCCGGCTATGACGCCGCCTGGGCTCGCGTACAGGCCGACCCCGAGGGCTTCTGGAGCGAGGTCGCCGGCCGCCTGGACTGGATCAAGGCCCCGACGAAGATCAAGGACGTCTCCTTCAACAAGGACGACTTCCATATTCGCTGGTTCGAGGACGGGGTGCTCAATGTCTCGGCCAACTGCCTGGACCGCCACCTGCCGGCGCGGGCGAACGACGTCTGCTTCATCTGGGAGGGCGACGATCCCTCGCAATCGAAGACGATCACCTATGCGCAGGCGCACGAGGAAGTGTGCCGGATGGCCAACGTGCTCAAGAAGCACGGCGTGGCCAAGGGCGACCGGGTGACCATCTACATGCCGATGATCCCGGAGGCCGCCTACGCCATGCTGGCCTGCGCCCGGATCGGGGCCATCCATTCGGTGATTTTCGGCGGCTTCTCGCCCGACAGCATCGCCGGCCGCATCCAGGACTGCGACAGCAGGCTGGTCATCACCGCCGATGAGGGCCTGCGCGGCGGCAGGACCGTGCCGCTGAAGATGAATGTCGATCTGGCCCTGCTGCAGTGTCCGGGCGTGGAGCGGGTGCTGGTGGTCGAGCGCACGGGCGCCAGCTGGCTGAAGCACGACGGCCGCGACGTCGCCTACGGCCCCGAGCGCGACGCCGCCTCGCCCGTCTGCCCGCCCGAGCCGATGAACGCCGAGGATCCGCTGTTCATCCTCTACACCTCCGGTTCGACCGGAAAGCCCAAGGGCGTACTGCACACCACCGGCGGCTACCTGACCTGGGCGGCCTGGACCCACGAGCTGGTCTTCGACTACCGCCCCGGCGAGATCTTCTGGTGCACGGCCGACGTGGGCTGGGTCACCGGCCACAGCTACATCGTCTACGGCCCGCTGGCCAATGGCGCGACCAGCCTGATCTTCGAGGGCGTGCCCAACTATCCGACCGTCTCCCGCTTCTGGGAGGTCATCGACAAGCATCAGGTGGAGATCTTCTATACCGCGCCCACGGCGCTGCGGGCGCTGATGCGCGAGGGCGAGGAGCCGGTGAAAAGGACCTCGCGCAAGAGCCTGCGCCTGCTGGGCAGCGTCGGCGAGCCGATCAATCCGGAGGCCTGGCTCTGGTATCACCGCGTGGTCGGCGAGGGCCGCTGCCCGATCGTCGACACCTGGTGGCAGACCGAGACCGGCGCCTGTCTGGTCAGCCCGCTGCCCGGCGCCACGGCGCTGAAGCCCGGCTCGGCCAGCAAGCCGCTGCCGGGGGTGAACCTGCAGCTGGTCGACGCCGAGGGGCTGGTGCTGGAGGGCGCGACGAGCGGCAATCTCTGCATCACCGACAGCTGGCCTGGCCAGATGCGCACCGTTTACGGCGACCACCAGCGGTTCTTCGACACCTACTTCTCGACCTACCCCGGCAAGTACTTCACCGGCGACGGCTGCCGGCGGGACGAGGACGGCTACTACTGGATCACCGGCCGGGTGGACGACGTCATCAACGTCTCGGGCCACCGGATGGGCACCGCCGAGATCGAGAGCGCCCTGGTGGCCCACGACACCGTGGCAGAGGCCGCCGTCGTCGGCTATCCGCACGACATCAAGGGCCAGGGCATCTACGCTTATGTGACGCTGAACTCGGATGTTCAGCCCACCGAGGAGCTTCGCAAGGCGCTGATCCTGTGGGTGCGCAAGGAGATCGGTCCCTTCGCCGCCCCGGACGCCATCCAGTGGGCGCCGGGCCTGCCCAAGACGCGGTCGGGCAAGATCATGCGCCGCATCCTGCGCAAGGTGGCCGAGAACGACGTGTCGAACCTCGGCGACACCTCGACCCTGGCCGATCCGTCGGTGGTCGATGATCTCGTTCAGAACCGTATCCTGCGCTGAAACGTACAGAGGGCGATGACCAGACGCTTTGCCCTCGCCGCCGTCCTTGCCCTGGCCCTCGCGGCCGGGAGTCCGGCGGCGGCTGAATGGTCGCCTTCGGCCGAGGCCCTGGCGCGGCTGGCGCGGGGCGAGGTGCATGCCGACGTCATGTCCGACCCCGCCGGCGCCGACGGCCTGGTGCATGGCGCCGTCGATATCGACGCCCCGCCGGCGGTGGTCTGGAGCGCCATCCTGGACTGCGGTCGCGCCGGCCGCATGGCGCCGGGCATCCGGTCCTGCCGGGTCACCGAGCGTGATCCGGCCGGGCGCTGGGACGTGAGGGAGATGACGGTACAGTGGGCGCGGCTGACCCCGGTCTTCCGGACCGCCTTCCGGTCCGAGTTCGAGCCCGGGCGGCGGATTCGGTTCCGCTGCGTTTCAGGCGACATCCGGTTCTGCGAGGGCCAATGGCGGCTTGAGCCGCTGAGCCCCAACCGCACGCGGGTGATCTACGAGAACCGCGCCAGTTCGCCGCTGTCGGCCCCCGCCATGGTCACCCGCGCCGCCATGCGCCGCGACGTCGCCCGGGCGCTGAAGGCGCTCAAGCGCGAGAGCGAGAGCCGCCCGCGGTGATCAGCGCTCCACACGCTGGCGGTAGGGGATGTAGAGCGCCAGCTCCAGCGGGCCGGACTGGTACCAGGTGACCGGCAGGGTCAGGCCTTCGACACTGACGCCATAGTCCGGGCCGAAGGCGCCAGCCGTCTTGCGTGCGTCAGCGGCGACCTGGGCGATGATCTGATCGCGATACTGCTCGGGCCCGAACAGCGTGAGATTCCAGTCGCTCTGCAGCAGCACCTCGGTGCGGCCGACCTTCGGCGTCTTCCTGACGAAGGCCTCGATCCGGCCAGTCGCCGAGCCGTAGGTGTCGGTCGGCAGGATCTTCGTCTTGAGCGTGAAGGAGACCATGCTGGTGTCAGGCTTGCCGCCACCGCCGATCATCGCTTCGAGCTTGGCCGGGTCGAGGGTGACCATAACGTCATCCTCATCCTCGTCCTCGACACCGAGCGCGACGCCGTGCTGGTCGGCCAGCTTCACCAGCGCCTTGAGCGTGGCCATCAGCTCGCCCTTCCTCTGGTCCGGGTCGCGCGTGTCGCAGATGACCCGCACCGTGACGATCAGGTTGTCCGCCCGCTTCCGCATCGCCACGTAGGGTGTCTCGCTCGGGTCGTAGTCGGTCATCCGCTGCGCGGTGACGACGATCTCCGCCACGCCGGTGTCCTGCGCCAGGGCCGGTACGCCCGCCGACAGCAGCAGTCCACTTGCCGCGAGGGCCGCGATGATCTTCATGATGGCCAACCCCTTTTGTGCGTGACGGCAAGATTGCGCCGCGACTCCGCATCCGTCCACCCGCGCCCCACATGACAGGACCGTAATCTTCCTGCGTCGCCGGGCGATGCTAGGGTCCGCGCGACCCGTTTCCCGGAGCTCTTCATGAACCGCTCGGCCAAGGCCATCTTCCTCGCCATCGCCCTATCCACCTCGGCCCTGACGCCGGCTTTCGCCCAGGCCCAGGGCGCGCCCGTCGCCGCCGCGTCGGCCGAGGTCCCGCCGATCGCCTACAGGAGCCGGGTTCTGCCCAACGGCATGAAGCTGTTCTACGCCCTGGACCGCGCCACCCCGAACGTCACCGTCCAGGTCTGGTACGGCGTCGGCGCCAAGGACGATCCCGAGGGCCGGTCCGGCTTCGCCCACCTGTTCGAGCACCTGATGTTCAAGGCGACCCGGGACATGCCGTCGGAGACCTTCGACCGGATGACCGAGGACGTCGGCGGCTTCAACAACGCCTTCACCGCCAACGACACCACCGCCTACTACGAGGTCGTGCCGGCCAACCACCTGGAGCGGCTGCTGTGGGCGGAGGCCAGCCGGCTCGGCTCGCTGGTCGTCGACGAGGCGGTGTTCAAGTCCGAGCGCGACGTGGTCAAGGAGGAGCTGCGCTCGCGGGTGCTGGCCAACCCCTACGGCCGTTTCTTCCGCATCGAGATCCCGAAGGCCTCCTACACCGTCCACCCCTACAAACGGCCGGGCATCGGCTCAATCGAGGATCTGGACGCGGCCACCATCGACGACGTGCTGAACTTCCACGCCACCTACTACCGGCCCGACAACGCTGCCCTGATCGTGGTCGGCAACTTCGAGGAGGCGCAGCTCAATGCGTGGGTCGACAAGTACTTCGGCCCGCTGACCACGCCGAAGGCGGCGATGCCGCGCGTGACGGTGAAGGAGCCGGCGCGCAAGGGCAGCAAAACGGTCACCGCCTATGCGCCGAACGTGCCGCTGCCGGCCGTTGCGATCACCTGGCAGGCTCCGGCGGCGTCCGATCCGGACACCGCAGCGCTGACGGTGCTGGACTCGATCCTGTCGGGCGGCAAGTCCTCACGGCTCTACAACAGCATGGTCTACGAGCAGCAGATCGCCCAGAACGCCTTCTCCAACAACGAGGGCGCCGCCCAGCCCGGCCTGTTCTACGTCGCGGCCATCATGGCCGGCGGCAAGACCGCCGATGAGGGCGAGAAGGCTCTGATGGCGGAGATCGCCCGCCTGCGCGACGCTCCGCCCACCGCCGCCGAACTGGCCGAGGCCAAGACCGAACTGGTGGCAGGTGAGGTGCGCCAGCGCGAGACCATCGACGGTCGGGCCAACGCCCTGGGCGCCGCCCTGATCTTCCAGGGCGACGTCGCCCGGGCCAACACCGGCATCGCGCAGCTCCAGGCCGTCACCGCCGAGGACGTCCAGCGCGTCGCCCGCAAGTACCTGACCGACGACAGCCGCGTGGTCATCCGCTACCTTGACGAGTCCGCGCGGCCGGCCGGCGAGACGCCACCGGTGGAGAAGCCGGCCAAACCGGTCAAGTCGCCCAGGTTCAAAGGCAAGGTCTGGACCCTGGCGCCGGAAGGCGCACGCCAGGCGCCGCCGCCGCTGGCCGCCGCTGTCTCGCCGTCACTGCCGACGGCCTCGGAGAAGACCCTGGCCAACGGCCTGCGGGTCATCGTCTCGCGCAGCAGCGACCTGCCGCTGGTCACCGCCGACCTGTCGGTGCTGTCGGGCGCCGCCGCCGATCCGGACGGCCGCGCCGGAGCCTCGGCGATGATGGCCGAGCTGCTGACCGAGGGCACGACCAACCGCACGGCCCAGCAGATCGCCACCCAGACCGAGGCGCTTGGCGCCGCGCTCGGCGCCGGGTCGGGCTGGGAGTCCTCGTCGGTGACGCTGAACGTCATGCCGCAGAACCTGACGGCCTCGATGGAGATCATGGCCGACGTGGTCCTGAACCCCGCCTTCGCCCAGGCCGAGCTCGACCGCGTCCGCGACCAGACTCTGGACGGGTTCAGCGTCGCCCTGAAGAACCCGGGCTCGGTCGCCGGCCTTGTCGCCGCGCCGGTGCTGTACGCCGGCACCCCTTACGGCCACGTCGCCGGCGGCACGCCCGGCTCGCTGCCAGCCCTGACCCGCGACGACCTGGTCGCCGCGCACGGGACCTGGTGGCGGCCCGACAACGCGGTGCTGGTCATCGTCGGCGACCTGACGCCGGAGGACGGCTTCGCTCTGGCCGAGCAAGCGTTCGGCGGCTGGGCCAAACCGTCCGCGCCCCTGCCCGCCCGACCGACCGCCGACGGGGTCGCCCCGCCGCGCAACATCATCATCGACCTGCCCAACGCCGGCCAGGCGGCGGTCACCGTCACCCGCCGAGGCATCGCCCGCAGCGACGACCGCTACTACGCCGGCATCGTCGCCAACACAGTGCTCGGCGGCGGCTACTCGGCGCGCCTGAACCAGGAGATCCGGGTCAAGCGTGGCCTGGCCTACGGCGCCGGCTCGGGCCTGAGCGCCCGTCGCGTCGTCGGCGGCTTCACCGCCTCGACCCAGACCAAGAACGAGTCGGCGGCCGAGGTCATCGGCCTGATCCGCGGCGAGATGAGCGGCATGGCCACCGTCCCGGCCGCGCCGGCCGAACTGGCGGCCCGAAAGTCGGTGCTGATCGGCGGCTTCGGCCGGGACCTGGGCACCACGGACGGCCTGGCCGGCGTTCTCGGCGGGCTGGCCGTATCCGGGATCGCGCTGGACGAGATGAACCTGTTCACGGCCAGGGTCGAGGCCGTCACCGCCGCCGACGTCCAGAGCTTCGCCAGGGACATCTTCGACCCCTCGCAGGCCAGCGTCATCGTGGTCGGCGACAGCAAGCTGTTCGGCGCCGACATGTCAGTGGTCCTGCCGGGCGCGGAACTCATCCGGATCGACGAGCTGAACCTGGACCTGCCGTCGCTGAAAGGTCCGGCCCCGGCGGCGAAGTAAACCAATCACTGTCATCCCGGGCGGCCAACGGCCGACCCGGGACCCAGCGACGCGTCTCTGGGTCCCGGGTCTGCGCTTCGCTTCGGCCCGGATGACAGGTATGGGCAAGGCCATGTCCGTCCGTATCGACCCGTTTCACGCCATCGCCATCAGCCGCCTGGCCCATGAGCTGAAGGCGCAGGGGCGTTCGATCATCCACATGGAGTTCGGCCAGCCCTCGACGGGCGCGCCCAAGGCGGCCATCGACCGGGCCCATCACGTGCTGGACACCGACGGCATGGGCTACTGGGAAAGCCCGGCCCTGCGCCAGCGCCTGGCGCGCCACTACGCCGAAACCTATGGCGTGCAAGTCGAGGACGAGCGGTTCGTCATCACCTGCGGGGCCTCGCCCGCCCTGGTGCTGGCCCTGCTGTCGGCGTTCGAGCCGGGCGACCGGGTGGCGCTGGCCCGGCCCGGCTACGTCGCCTACCGCAATACGCTCAAGAGCCTGCATCTCGAGCCGGTGGAGATCGCCTGCGGACCGGCCGACCGCTACCAGCTGACCGCCGCCCATCTGGAGGCGCTCGACCCGCCGCCGAAGGGCGTGATCATCGCCAGCCCGGCCAACCCGACCGGCACCATCATCGAGGCCGCCGAGCTGAAGCGGATCGCCGCCGTCTGCCGCGAGCGGAACATCCGCATCGTCTCCGACGAGATCTACCACGGCCTCAGCTACGTCGGCCCGTGCCGCTCGATGCTGGCGTTCGAGCCCTCGGCCCTGATCGTCAGCAGCTTTTCCAAGTACTTCAGCATGGTGGCCTGGCGGCTGGGCTGGCTGCTGGCGCCGCGCGACCTGCTGCCCGCCGCCCGGGCCTATGTCGGCAACCTGTTCCTGACCGCGCCGTCGCTGAGCCAGCACGCCGGCCTGGTCGCCATGGACTGCGGCGAGGAGCTGGAGGGCCATGTCGAGGTCTATCGCCGCAACCGCGCCCTGCTGCTGGACGCCCTCCCCGGACTGGGCCTGCGCGAGATCGCCCCGCCGGACGGCGCCTTCTACATCTACGCCAGCGTGGCGCACCTGACCGACGACAGCCTGGCCTTCTGCAAGGACCTGCTGCGCGACACCGGCGTCGCCACAGCCTCGGGCGTCGACTTTGATCCGGTCGAAGGGCGACGGTTCATCCGCATCAGCTTCGCGGTCTCCACCCCCGAGGTCGAGGAGGCGCTGCGCCGCCTGACGCCCTGGTTCGCGGGGCGAGGCTAGCGATACTGCTTCCGATACTCGGCCGGGGCCATGCCGAACCAGCCCTGGCAGGCGCGGCGGAAGCTGCGGGCATCGGAGAAGCCCAGCCGGGCGGCGATATCGTCCAGCGAATGCTCGGTGGCCAGCAGACTCTGCGCCGCCGCCCGCCGCATATCCGAGGCCACGATCCGGAACGAAGTCCCCTCGTCGGACAGGCGACGCCGCAGGGTGGCCGTGCTCATGCCCAGCGCCCGGGCGGCCGCCGGCTCGCCCCAGGCGTCCGGGCCGATCACCGCCCGGACCTGGGCGACGATGTCGGGGGCCGGCGCCGGCGAGGAGCGCTCGATCGCCCGTGCCGCCTCGTCGAGCAGGGCGGTGAACTCCTCCAGTTCGTGGGCCGCCCAGCGCTGGTACTTCACCGGGCGCAGCGGAAGAGGGCCGTCGGACAGCGCGTAGCCGATCGTCACGCCCTCGCCCCGTCGCAGGGCTGTTGGTGAGATGACCGGGCGCAGCAGGGTCGGCCCCATCGGCGGCGTGGCCGGCTGCACACGCAGGAACACCGGCGGCAGGCGCTTCCCCGTCAGCCAGCGGAAGCCGCAGTGTGCGGTCAGGGCGAAGATCTCGACCAGCAGATCCCGGCGCGGATCGCGCCCGCCGCGATGGCCGAACGACATTTCCAGACCCCGCCGGGTGCGGCTGAATCCGATGATCATGTCCGGGCGCAGCATCGGAACGGCCTCGGCGAACCTTTGCAGCGCCTGGGCAAAGGTGTCGCCCTGGGCGGCGGCGGCCAGCAGCAGGCCGAAGGTCCCCTGGGGAACACGGGTCGGCGCCACGCCGCAGGACTCGTCGCCGGTCGCCCGCATGTGCTCCAGGCACAGATTCAGAAACCGCATCGACGGCATCGGTTCGCCGGACATGTCGTCCGCCGCGAGGGCCCTGGCCGCATCAGGCCCCACGAGCAGGGGCAGGTAGCCGCCGGGGACACGGAAGTCCGCGGCCGTAAACCGGGATCCACGACCGGGCCCTAAGCCAGACTGCACTCGCTCGACCATGGCGCGTGCATAGACACCCTTACGCTGCGGCAGAAAAGAAGAAGGGCGCGCCGGCTCCCCGCCGACGCGCCCAAGGCCTGGGATCCCTACGGGAGGAAGGGGACCCGATGGCTGAGGTTCTGGATCAGTAGTTGAAGGTCAGCGAGACCCCGACGGTGCGGGTCTGGCCCGGGAAGCGCACCACCGTGTTGGCGTTGCTGGCGACCGCGGTCCAGTAGTACTCGTCCGTCAGGTTGCGGGCCCAGGCGCTCAGGTCCCAGCGACCGTCGAGCGATTCCACGCCGATGCTGGCGTTCCAGACGCCGTAGGCGGGGATCTCGTACAGCGGGTTGCCCTCGAGATCGGCCTGCGACGCTTTCTGGTAACGCCCGTTGAGCATCGCCTTGAAGCCCAGGTTGTCGGTCAGATCACGGTTGTACAGAGCCGTGATGCTGCCCAGGAACTCGGGGCTGTAGAGGAAGGCCGCCCCGTCATAGTCCTGCGGCTGGCCGGCGCCGTTGGCGCCGAGGAAGCCGTCGATCTCGGTGTGCAGGAAGGTCACGGCGGAGATGAGGGTGAAGTTGTCCGACGGGCGCATGGTGATTTCGGCGTCGACGCCGTAGGCGAACGAGTCCGGGATGTTCTGCAGACGGGCCAGCGCCGTGTAGAGCGCGTCGGGGTTGAAGGTGCTCATCTGCTTGTCGGTGTAGTCGTAGTAGAAGGCCGAGACGTTGGCCTGCATGCGGCGTTCGAACATGGAGGCCTTCACGCCGACTTCGTAGGCGAGCAGCTTCTCCTGCTTGGCGGGCAGGTTCTGTTCGTAGAGGCTGGCGGTGTTGACCGGCGCCCCGCCAGACTTGGCGCCCTGCGACACCGAGCCGAACAGCAGCACGTCATCGGTGACGTTCCAGTTCAGGGCCAGGCGCCAGGCGACGTTGTTCTCGTCCAGGCTGGTGATGACCTCGCCGCGTGTGGCGGTGTTGTTGGTCCAGTCGATGCGGGTGGTCGAGCAGCCGTTGGCGACGACGTTGTCGGTGATGGCGACGCCGTAGCGCAGCAGGTACAGGTACTTGTTGGTCACGTTCAGGTTGGTCAGCATCGAGCCGTCGACGTCACGCGAGCAGATGTTCGCGTCCTGCTTGTCCTGGGTGTAGCGCAGGCCGGTTGTCAGGCTGAGGCTGTCGGTCAGCTTCCAGTCGGCGCTGGCGAAGATGCTGGCCGTGGTCGTCTCGATGTTGCCGTCGTCGCGGTAGGTCTGGAAGGTGTTGGCGGCCTGGGCGGCGGTGTAGACGCCGCCCGGCCCGGCGCCGCCGGGCAACGGCCCGGTGTTGAACGGCGTGGCGAGAAGCTGGCCGCTCAGGAACTGGAACAGACGGACGTTGGCGTTGTCGCGGAAGAGCGTCTGGTTGGTGTCGACGATCTCGTCCTTGCCGTAGTAGGCGCCGACCAGCCAGGTGACGCGGTCGTTGCCGCCCTGGACGCGCAGTTCCTGGGCGAAGGATTCGATCTCGCCCTGGGCGTCCTGGATCAGGACGTTGTAGGGCGCGCCGGCCCAGTCCATCACGCCATTACGCTCGATCTTGTTGAAGCTGGTCAACGAGACCAGGGTCAGGTCGTCGGTGATGTCCCAGGCGACGTTCAGCTTGGCGCCGAGGAAGGTCGAGTCCTCCTCGAGCGGCTTGTCGATCCCCGGCGTGGTTCCAACGGTCGAGGTGCGACGCGCGTCCGGCGCCCAGTCGGCCTGCTCGCCGCTGGTCGGCATGCTCGTCGCGATGAAGTTGGCCAGGCCGGGGGCGTTGTGGAAGCCGGCGCCCAGCGGGTTCACGCCCTGGGGCGTCGTGCCGGGCGTGAAGCCGATGGCCTGGGCGGCCAGGGTATCGCTGGTGTTGGCCCAGTAGCTCAGCGAGGCGTCGATCGACAGGGCGTCCGTGGGCTGGAAGGCCAGCGCGCCGCGCACACCGTAGCGGCTGACCTCGCCGAGGCGCTCGCCGCGGCTCTGCGAGACCTGCCAGCCCTTGCCGCTGTTCTCGCTGCGGAACGACAGGCGACCCTGCAGATTGTCGGTGATCGGGCCGCTGACCATGCCCTCGAAGTTGGTGGTCTCGTAGTTGCCGATTTCGGCGACGGCCCGGGCCTCGAACGTGGCCGAAGGCTTCTGGGTGACGAAGTTGATCAGGCCGGCGGTGGTGTTGCGGCCGTACAGGGTGCCCTGCGGGCCCTTGAGGACCTCGACGCGCTCCAGGTCGAACACCGGGCCGCTGAGCATCATCGGATAGGCGTAGGCGACTTCATCGACATAGGTGCCGACTGTCGAGGTGGCCGACATGTTGATGGTGTTGAAGCCGATGCCGCGCAGGGTGAAGGTCGGCACGCCCTGGTAGGAGCGTGAGACGGTGAAGCTGGGCACGGCGGCCGACAGGTCCTGCACGTTGGTGACGCGCATCGACTCCAGCTGCTCGGCGCCGAAGGCCTGGATCGACATGCCGACGTCGTTCAGCGACTGCTCGCGACGCTGGGCGGTGACGACGATCTCGTCGACCATGGCGCCGTCGGCGGCGGGCTGCGCCAAGGCGGGGCTGGCCAGGGCGGTGGAGGCCAGCAGGGCGGCGGTGAGCAGTTGGGTGCGGGCCGGACGGCCACGCGAAAGAACGCGCGTGCGCATGTTGTATCTCTCCCTCATGAACTTTGTTCTTTCGGGAGCCGCACGCATGCCGATGCCCGCCCGACCATTGGCCGGCCGGGCGCGCCAGTCGGCAGCCCCCCGATTTGGGGAGAAGTGTGAACGGCGATCACGCAGCGGACGAGGACGCCGCCGCGCAATCTGCACCGGACATTTTCGCTCAATCCTGGGTATCAGCGGTGTGTGAAGTCGACTCCCATCGCCCGGGCGTCGACGACGCGCCCGGTCTCATCGCGCCGGAAGATGATAGCCTGGCCCTGGCCAGGGACCAGCTCGACACGGATGCTTTCCGGCTGGGTGAACGCCTGGGCTACCGTCTGCATGGGGCCCATGGTCACCACCAGTCCAGCATCCGTGCTGCTGACGACAAACACGCCGTAGAGCGGGTTCTCGTAGCGGCCGACGTAGTCGCCGTCGGGACGAGTCAGCATGCGCGGGCGGGCGGCGAACCGGGCCGTCCCCTCGGCGATGCGCGTCCGGCGCGTGTCGCGGTCGGTCTTCATCTGCTCGAGCAGGCCGGCGTACCGCGCCTCGACATCAGGGCGGTTCAGACGGCGCTCGTAGAGATAGTTGGCGACCAGGTCGGCGAGACCGCCGGCCAAGGCGTCCTCGTTGACCATCACGGTCACCCCCAGCCGATGGGCGGGCAGCAACGAGACATGGGCGCGTGAGCCGGCGAAATTGCCGAAGTGGTGGATCAGAAGATCGTCGCCGAAGTTTCCCACCTCCCAGCCCAGGCCGTAGCCCGTCCGGCGGTAAGGGCCGAACGCGGCGTCCTGCGTCGCCGTCGGCCGGTGGGTGGAGGCGACCAGCCCGGCCGGAAACACCCGGCGACCGTCGACGACGCCGTCGTTGAGCTGAGCCTGCAGCCAGCGGGCCATGTCGCGCGCCGTCGAGACCAGGCCGCCGGCCGACTGCATGGTCGCGTCCGACTTCTGCAGCGGTGAGCGCAGGCGCGATCCGTCCGGGCCGGCGATGTGGCCCGCCGCCAGCACGCCGCCGGCCCGCGACACGAACGGCGTGGTGGCGGCCATGCCCAGCGGGTCCAGCACCTCGCCCCGGACCAGCGCCCGCCAGTCCAGGCCGGTCTTCCGCTCGAGGAGCAGGGTGGCCAGGTTGTAGCCGGCGTTGCTGTAGCGAAAGGTCCCGACCGGGGTGTCCGGCGTCTCGACGGTGGCGGAGAGCAGCTCCTGCATCAGGGCCGGCGCGTGATCGCCGCTGAAGGCGGCGCGGAAGGAGATCGGGCTGTTGTCGATGCCCGAGGTGTGGGTCAGCAGCTGGCGCAGCGTAACCCTGGCGGCGATCTGCGGCGGCAGGCCGGAGTCCGGCAGCCAGACCGCCACCGGCGCGTCGAGGTCCAGCACGCCCTTCGCCGCCAGCGAGGCGATGGCCAGGGCGGTGAACGACTTGGTGCTGGAGGCGATGTAGAACCGCGTGTCGGCGTCGGCCTTGAGCGGCGGTGCGGTGTCGGCCAGTCCGGTCCCTCGCACGTAGACCGTCCGGTCGCCGTCGACGAAGGCCACCGCCAGGCCCGGCGTGACGTCGATCTCCTTGAGCGCGCGGTCGATGAAGGCGTCCGCGTCGCGGCGAAATGCGGCGTCATCGGCTGGCGTCGCGGCGAGCGCGACCGGGCCGGTCAGCAGGAGGAGGGCGGCGGCGGCCAGTCCGGCGAGGCGGCGAAGCATGGGAGTCTCCGTTCGGTTCAGGGCCTGCCTAGAGCCGTCGCCAGGGTCCCGTCTTGAACGGATGAAATCCTCAGGCCGCCACGAACAGGCGGCGCAGGACCCCGGGCGAGAAGCCCGTCGCCGCCTTCACCGCCCGGGTCATGTGGGCCTGGTCGGAGAACCCGGCTTCCACGGCCAGGTCTGCCAGCCTGGCCTGCCCCGCCACGACGCCGGTCACGGCGCGCGACAGCCGGCGCGCCTGCCGCCAGGCCGACGGCGGCTCGCGGAACGCGGCGCGGAACAGGGCGGCGAAGCGGACAGGGTGCAGGCCAAGGCCGCGCGCCACCTCGGCGGATGCTGCGCCGGAGGCCAGCCGCTGTCGCGCGCCGTTCAGCCAGACCGCCGGGCGGGCGTCGGGCTCGCTTTCGCGCAGGCCTCCGCAAAGCATCGCCAGTCCGGCGGGGCCAGCCGCCAGCAGATCGCGGCCCGCCGTCGCCCGGCCGATCCGGTAGCGCTCCGCGAACGGCGCGTCCGGCAGCGCGACCGAGAGGATCAGCGCCCCGTCCACGCCGAAGCGGTTCTCGTGCTCGAACCCCGCCGGCTTGACGCTGACGGCGCCGCCGAACGCCTCGCGCGGGCCCGACAGGCTGTCCTCGGCATAGTCGCCCGCCAGCAGGCAGGAGATCTGCGCCTCGCCATGGCGATGGGCCCGGTGCGTCTCGCCCGGCTCGTACCAGCTGATCGTGGTCCGCCGGTCGCCCTGCGCCGCCAGCGTGATCGTTCTGCCCATATCGGCGCGCTCCGTCACCCGAAGCCATGAGGCTTCGGGCCCGGCGAACGGATGCAGCGGAGAGACGGCGAAAAGTTGGCCTCGCCGCCTAGCTCTTCAGCTTCAGCGCGCCCAGGAAGTAGCGCTTGCCCAGCGGCACGCCGTTGGCCCGCAGCACGTCGTAGGCGGTCGAGGCGTGGAAGTAGAAGTTGGGCAGCGAGAACGACAGCAGGAAGCCCTCGGCGGTGAAGGGCATCTTCATGGCGCCGAACTCGAACGTCACGTCCTTGCCGGCCAGGGCCTCGACCTCTTCGGCGGTCAGGGCGCGCAGCGCGGCCTGGGTGTCGGCGATGGTCTTCTGCAGCTCGGCATAGGTCTCGGCCATCGACGGCCCGCCGGTGGCGGAGAACACCCCGGCCTTGACGCCCTCGATGGCGCCGATCGAATGATGGTGGATCGAGGCGATCTGGAACGACAGCGGCAGCATGTCGCCGGCCAGCCGCTTGCCGACCAGATCATCGGGGTTGGCGCCCTCGTCGGTGCAGTGCTTCAGCCCGCGCTCGAGAAAGCCGGCGGCGGCGTCGACGATCTGCAGGTACTGCCCGACGGTGACGTCATAGAGTGAAATGGCCATTG
The DNA here is from genome assembly GCA_030683005.1 of Caulobacter sp. Classification (GTDB taxonomy): domain Bacteria; phylum Pseudomonadota; class Alphaproteobacteria; order Caulobacterales; family Caulobacteraceae; genus Caulobacter. Next base: position 43,493 of record JAUXMY010000028.1, read on the forward strand.
GTCGCTCTCCCAAGCGTTCGTTGCTTTTTGCAACCTAATCACTCGGCGGTGAGCGAGGCAATGGTTGGGTTCGCCTCACGCATCAAAACCCCCGTCATCCTCGCGCTCGTCGCGAGGACCCATGAACGCGGTCGGTAGAGGGGCGGCACGGTCAGCGCGAACCTGGCCGAAGCCGTGTGCATGGGTGGTCGGAACAAGTCCGACCATGACGAAGGTGGGGGCGAGCCCCCCTACCCCGCCCGCTCGCTCCAGTCGTCCAGGTCGGGCTCCGCGCCCATGAGGGCCAGGCCCGTGGCGATGGAGACCAGTTCGGCGCCGCTCTCCATCTTGGCCACGCCGAAGCGGCGCTCGAAGATCTCGCGGACGGCGGGCACGAAGGACGAGCCGCCGGTCAGGAACACGCGGTCGACGCCGGCCTCGGTCAGGCTGGCGCGGCGCAGGGCCTCGTCGACGGCGCCCTCGATGGCCGTCAGCTCCGGCTGGATCCAGCGGTTGAACGACTCGCGCTTGACCTCGCCGGCGATGTGGACCGACCCGCCCCTGAACTCGAACGGGGCGGTCTCTGACCCCGACAGCGCCTCCTTCAGCCGCGAGACGGCCTGGTAGAGGCGGTAGCCGTGGTTGTCGTCCAGCACCTCGACCAGCCGGGCGATCTTCTCCGGCTCGGTGGCGGTGCGGACCAGCTTGCGGATGTCCTTCATGTCGCGCGAGGCCCGCAGCAGGGCCAGCTGCTCCCAGCGGGCGAAGGCGGTGAAGTAGCGGTTGGGGATCGGCAGGACGTTGTCGAAGGCGCGGTAGCTGCTGCCCTTGCCCAGCCTGGGCGAGACCAGATGGTCGATCAGCCGGTAGTCGAAGGCGTCGCCCGCCACCCCGACCCCGGCGTTGGCCAGGGCGCGGGAGCGGATGTGGCCGTTCTGGTGCGTAAACCGGACCAGCGAGAAGTCGCTGGTGCCGCCGCCGAAGTCGGCGACCAGCACCGTCGCATCGCCCTCCAGCCGCCGGGCGAAGAAGAAGGCCGCCGCCACCGGCTCGGGCACATAGCGGATGTCGGTGAACCCCAGCCGCAGGAACGCCGTCTCATACCGCCGCAGCGCCAGCGCCGTGTCGGGCCGGGCGCCGACGAAGGTCACCGGCCGCCCGACGATCACCCGCTTGGGCAGGTCCGCCAGCGTCTCGCCGCCGTGCTCCTTCACCTTCAGCAGGAAGGCGCTGAGCAGGTCCTCGAAGGTGAAGCGCCGGCGCAGGATCTCGGTGTCGGTGAACAGGGCGCTGGCGGCGTAGCTCTTGAACGACTGGATGAACCGCGTCTCCAGCGGCTCCTCGACATAGGCGTCGATGGCCCAGGGCCCGGCCTCGACGACGCGGGCGGTCGGGTCATGGTCGGGCGCATGGAAGCTGAGCGCCGAGCGGAAGGCGTTGAACGGCGCGCCCTCGTGGCTGAAGCCGGCGAGGCGCGCCTCGCCCTGTCGCTCCAGCGCGACGACGGTGTTGGTGGTGCCGAAATCGAAACCGATCGCGGCCTCGGGAGAGGCGGTCATGAGGAAAGTCCTGCGGAAAAGACGGAGGCGCGCGCCTCCGGTCTCCGCCGGGGCGCGTCGCTAGTCGAGAAGGGGGAAAGCGAACAACAAGCCGATCCTCATGAGGCCATGACCCTACTCCGCCGCCGGCTCGAGCGGCTGATCGTACGCCGCCATCAGAGCCATGTTGAGGATCCGGGACACCGAGGCCGAGAGCGGCGCGATCTGCACCGCCTTGGTCAGGCCGAGCAGGATCGGGCCCAGCACCGTCGCCCCGCCCAGCGACTGCACCAGCTTGGTGGAGATCGAGGCGGAGTGGATGGCCGGCATGATCAGCACATTGGCCGGGCCGGTCAGGCGCATGAACGGGTAGTTGGCGCGGCGCTCCGGCTCGAGGGCCAGTTCGGGCGGCATCTCGCCCTCATACTCGAAGTCGACGTCCATCTCGTCGAGCATGGCCACGGCCTCGCGGACCTTCTCCGAGCGCATGCCCATCGGGTTGCCGAAGGTCGAGTAGCTCATGAAGGCCAGCCGCGGGGTGAAGCCCAGCGCGCGGACGGCGCGGGCCGCCTCGCAGGCGATCTCGACCAGCTCGTCGGCGTCCGGCATCTCGGTGACGTTGGTGTCGGCGATGAACAGGGTGTGGCCCTTGGCCAGCACGATGGACATGCCCATTACCCGCCCGCCCGGGGCCTGGTCGATGACGCGCAGGATCTCCTCCAGCGCCTGGTCGTAGGCGCGGGTCACGCCGGTGACCATGCCGTCGGCGTCGCCCAGCGCCACCATCGAGGCGGCGAAGCTGTTGCGGTCCTGGTTGATCAGCCGCTGCACGTCGCGCTTGAGGTAACCCTCGCGCTGCAGGCGGCCGTAGAGGTGCTCGACATAGTCGGGGGCGCGGTCGGACAGGCGGGCGTTGACGATCTCGATCCTGACCTCGTCCGGATCGAGGCCGGCGAGACGCATGTTGTCCTTCACCAGCTCCTCGCGGCCGCAGAGGATGGCCTGGCCAAGCCCCTGGGCCTGGAAGGCGTAGGCGGCGCGGATGACGCTGGGTTCCTCGCCCTCGGCGAAGACGATCCGCTTCTTCGGCCCGCTGAGCACGGCGCCCGACAGGCGCTGCAGGAAGGCGGCGCTGGGGTCGAGCCGGCGGGCGAGGCTGGCCCGGTAGGCGTCCATGTCCTCGATCGGCTTGCGGGCCACGCCGGTGTCCATCGCCGCCTGGGCGACGAAGGGCGGGATGTACCAGATCAGCCGGGGATCGAAGGCCGAGGGGATGATGTACTGCGGGCCGAACTTCAGCTGGCGGCCGTGATAGGCGGCGGCCACTTCATCGGGCACGTCCTCGCGGGCCAGCATGGCCAGGGCGTTGGCGCAGGCGATCTTCATCTCGTGATTGACCCGCCGGGCCCGCACGTCGAGCGCCCCGCGGAAGATGTAGGGGAAGCCCAGGACGTTGTTGACCTGGTTGGGATAGTCGCTGCGGCCGGTGCCCATGATGGCGTCGCCGCGCACGGCGTGGACCTCTTCCGGGGTGATCTCCGGATCGGGGTTGGCCATGGCGAAGATCACCGGATTGGGCGCCATGCTGGCGATCATCTCCTTGGTGAAGGCGCCGGCCGCCGACAGGCCCAGCAGCACGTCCGCGCCCTCGACCGCCTCGGCCAGGGTGCGCTTGTCGGTGTCGACCGCGTGGGCGCTCTTCCACTGGTTCATGCCGTCGGTGCGCCCCTGGTAGAGGACGCCCTTGGAGTCGCAGGCGATGACGTTCTCGGGCCGCACGCCCATCGCCTTGATCAGCTCCATCGAGGCGATGCCGGCCGCGCCCGGGCCGTTCAGCACGACCTTCACGTCCTCCAGCTTCTTGCCGGTGATGTAGCAGGCGTTGATCAGGCCGGCGGCGCAGATGATCGCCGTGCCGTGCTGGTCGTCGTGGAACACCGGGATGTCGAGCAGCTCCTGCAGCTCGGTCTCGATGCGGAAGCATTCCGGGCTCTTGATGTCCTCGAGGTTGATGCCGCCGAAGGTGACGCCGATGTTCTTGACCACCGTGATGATCTCGTCGGCGTCCTTGCTGCTGAGCTCGATGTCGATGGCGTCGACGTCGGCGAAGCGCTTGAACAGCACCGCCTTGCCTTCCATCACCGGCTTGGAGGCCAGCGCGCCCAGATCGCCCAGACCCAGAATGGCGGTGCCGTTGGAGATGACGCCGACCAGGTTGCCCTTGGAGGTGTACTCGTAGGCCAGGTCCGGGTTCTCGGCGATGGCCAGCACCGGCACCGCGACGCCCGGCGAATAGGCCAGACTCAGGTCCCGCTGGGTGGCCATCGGCTTGGTGGCCGCGATGGCGATCTTGCCCGGCGTCGGGAACTGGTGGAAGGCCAGCGCCTCCGCGTCGGTGAAGGTCTTCTTTTCGGAATCGCTCATGAGGTGGCGGACGTCCTTGAAACGCTGGAGCGGCGTCGCCGGTCGTCAGGCCGGTCGCGTCGTGGGCAGGAAGGCGCGCAACCTAACGGCGCCGACCCGCCGGGACAACCGGGCGCGGGCGGAAGTTTGCTTGCGGGGGTATGGCGTAAGGGAATGGGCGGTGCTCGGGGCAACCCTCCCCCGTTTCCCCGGCGACCCTGAACCGTTTCCCCGGCGAAGGCCGGGGTCCATGCGGCCCGCACTAAGCCTGAAGCGTGGACCCCGGCCTTCGCCGGGGAAACGGTGGGAGAGAGGTTCAGAACAGCGTCTCGTACAAATCCCGCCACTCGGGATTGCCCTCCTCGATCAGCCGGATCTTCCAGGCCCGCTTCCATTCCTTCATCTGCCGTTCGCGGATCTTCGCCGCTTCCCGGAGTGGTGAAGACCGCGTACCAGACCAGGCGCGTCACGCCGTACCGGGCGGTGAAGCCGTGGGGCCGAACCTTCTCCCGATGCTGCCCCATCCGCCCTATCAGGTTGTCGGTCGAGCCGATGTAGAGGGTCCCGCGCTTGCCGCTCGCCAGCATGTAGACGAAGAACGCCATATTGCAATTATAAGCTGTATACTCGACCTCTTCAACACCGTTTCCCCGGCGAAGGCCGAGGTCCATGCGGCCCGCACTGCGCCTGAAGCGTGGACCCCGGCCTTCGCCGGGGAAACGGTGTGATGTTGATGACGGCGAAGGACTTCGCCGCTATGCGTGAATCATGACCCACGCCGCTCCCGCCCCTGTGAAGATCGCCATCGCCGGCGCGCTCGGCCGGATGGGGCGTGCGGTGGCCGCGACCTGCGAGGAGCGGGACGACGTCACCGTCGTGGCCCGCTACGAACGCCCCGGCGTCGAGGGCGAGGGGCTGGTCAGTCTGGACGAGGCGCTGGGCCTGGCCGACGCGGTCATCGACTTCACCACGCCGGAGGCTTCCGTCGCCCTGGCCGAGAAGGCCGCCGGGCGCGGCGGCGTCGCCCTGGTCATCGGCTCGACCGGCCTGTCGCAGGACCAGACCCGCCGCATCGACGAGGCCGCGACCCGCATCGCCATCGTGCGGGCCGGCAACTTCTCGCTGGGCGTGAACCTGCTCATGGGCATGGTCCGCCAGGCCGCCGCGGCGCTGGACCCCCGCGACTTCGACATCGAGATCTTCGAGGCCCACCACCGCCGCAAGGTCGACAGCCCCTCGGGCACCGCCCTGATGCTGGGCGAGGCGGCGGCCGACGGCCGGGGCGTGGCGCTGGCCGATGTGCTGCAGCCGGCAAGACACGGCCTGAATGGCCCCAGACCCGAGGGCGAGATCGGCTTCTCCGTCCTGCGCGGCGGCGGCATCATCGGCGAGCACAGCGTCACCTTCGCCAGCGAGGAAGAGATCCTGACCTTCAGCCACTCGGCCCGGGATCGCGGCCTGTTCGCGCGGGGGGCTCTGGCGGCGGCCAAGTGGGCGGCGGGAAGGAAGTCCGGGGCATTTGATATGCAGGATGTGCTGGGGTTGGGGGGGTGAGCTCTACGGTTTGTGAGCGTTGTTGATGGCCGGTGTTGATGAGACGGCGGTGAGTCTGGGCTTCTACGGGGACGACCTCAACCCCGACGAGATCACGGCCGCGCTAGGCGCAACTCCTACCATCGGAGTGCGCAAGGGGCAGATGTGGGTTACATCGCGAGGCGCAGAGAAGATCGCGCCGGTGGGGTCGTGGCGACTGAGGGCGGATCGACAAAGTCCCGGCAATCTTGATCGGCAGATTTTAGACCTACTCAACTCGCTCAACGACGATCTGGCAGTGTGGAAAGATCTCTCGCGTAGGTTTGGCGGGAGGCTGTTCTGCGGATTGTTCCTGGCGACCGGCAACGAGGGCGCGGTTTTGGAGCCGGAAACCATCTCAGCGATGGGGGCCCGCGGACTTCGCCTAGACCTCGATATCTATGGTCCCGAGAGGGACTGAGTGGTTGCCACCCGGGCGCCCCACCCCGCCCTTCATCTCATGGCGAGACGATCGCCGGACGATCCATGAGATCGAAGGGTTGCTCCCTTCCCGAGGGAAGGGAAACACCCGCCCCACAGCCGTCATGGCCCGACTTGTTCGGGCCACCCATGAACACGACCCTGCGAAACGGAAGCGCCGACAGCGCGCCGGACAACCCCGTCACGCACCACGCATGGGTGGCCCGAACAAGTCGGGCCATGACGGGAAGGGGGCGGCTACGCTTCGCGGAGCAATCCTCAAGGCGCTCTATGCACCGTCTTCCCGGCGAAGGCCGGGATCCATGATCCCGCGCTGAGCCCTTGCCCCGCATGGGCCCCGGCCTTCGCCGGGGAGACGGAAAAAGGGGAAGCCGCGGGGACAGGTACCGAAGACGGTAGATGTCCCCGGTCGGCCAAAAAGCGAGACTCCGGAGACATATACTCTGGAGACAAAGCGGGACATTTGGCGACAATCCGCCCCTTCCCGCGCCCGAGCGCCGACGGAATCGATCCCCCTGGTGCCGGGCGGGTTCAGACTGGGTCCATGGACCAGGGCGACGCCTATAGACATGCCGCGCCAACCCTTGTGGGGCCTGGCTTCGCGCAAAGCTTGACGGTGACTCGGTCGCCGCTTACGCGATCATCCTCACGCGTCCGACGGCGCGCCGGGCCGATCCGTCCCCCTATCGCGCGACGCCTGGAAGCGACCCCGCCCGCCCGTCACAGGCGCGGCGAGACAGTAAGGACAAACTACAGCGATCGCTTGAGCGTCGGTCTACCCGCCGCGCGCCACGAACCACTCGTTCAGGAACCGCTTGTCGGCCTTGCCGTAGTGGAACGGCGCGTCCCTGTAGCCGCGCACGCTGCCGCCGGCGGCTTCCAGAACCGCGTGGGCGGCGGCGATGTCCCATTCGCTGGTCGGGCCGTGGCGGGGGTAGATGTCGGCCTCGCCCTCGGCGATGCGGCAGAGCTTGATCGAGCTGTCGAGCGCCAGGCGCTGGTCGAAGCCGTACTCGGCCTGCAGGGCGTCGGCGGTTTCCGGCTTCATGGTGTGGCTGATCAGGCAGACCGCCTCGCCCGTCGGCCAGGGGCGCACGCGGACGGGCTGCTGGGCGCCGCCGGCGGTGCGCTTCATCGTTCCAGAGGCCGTGGTGAACCAGGTCTCGTCGCTGGCCGGGGCGCAGACGGCGCCGGCCACCGGGCGACGGTCCTGGATCAGGCCGATGTTCACGGTGAAGTTGGGGTCGCCCTTCATGAAGGCCTTGGTGCCGTCCACAGGGTCGACCAGGAAGAAGCGCGGGCCGATGGCGTCGGGCGTGCCGAACTCGCTGGCGTGCTCCTCGGCGATGACCGGGATATCCGGGAAGCGCTGCTTCAGCCGGGCGATGATCAGCCGCTCGCCGGCCTGGTCGGCCTCGGTGACCGGGCTGGAGTCGGCCTTGCTGGTGTGGGCGACGGTTCCGCCGTGCGACCAGTACGGCATGATCACCCGCCCGGCCTCTTCCACGATGTCGGCCAGGATGCGGCCGATGTCGGCGTCGTCGCTCATTCCGTTCATTCCCATACTGTCGCTTGCGTCCGTCAACGGTCGCGCGGATCGTCGGCCACGAAGATCAGCGGCGCCACCGCCGTGTCGATGGTCTGTTTGCCGGCTTCCTCGAAGTCGACGGTCACGCGGGCGCCGACCACCGACTGCACCTGCCCCAGGCCCCAGTCCGGCCGATCCGGATGGCGCACCAGGGCGCCCGGTTCGAGGAAGGCGGTCATGGCGACCTCCGTAGGGGGCTGCGCCCCGTTTGCCAACGGCTCAAATCAGGGCAACGTCCGCCCCGATGAGCGATCCGACCGACACCCCCGCCCAAGTCCCGCCGGAGACGGCGCCCGAGGCTCCGCCCGCGCCCCCGCCGTTCGCGCCGGACGCCGCCGAGCTGGCCGCCCAGATCGCCGCGCGGCTGTGCCACGACTTCATCAGCCCGGCGAGCGCCATCGTCTCTGGCCTGGACCTGCTCGAGGACCCGACGGCCCAGGACATGCGCGAGGACGCCATGGGCCTGATCACCCAGAGCGCCCGCAAGCTGGCCGACATGCTGCAGTTCGCGCGGGTCGCGTTCGGCGCCTCGGCGACGGCGGAGACCTTCGACGCCCGCGAGCTGGAGAGCCTGGCGAAAGGCGTGTTCGCCCATGTGCGGCCGGAGCTGGACTGGAAGGTCGAGCCGGCCGGCCTGAACAAGGCGGCGGCGCGGGTGATCATGAACCTGGCGCAGATCTCGGCCGGGGCCCTGCCCATGGGCGGAACCGCGACGCTGCGGGCGGTGGAAGCCGACGGCAAGGTGGCGATCAGCGTCGAGGCGGTCGGCCCGCGCGGCCGGCTCAAGCCGGAAGTGCTGCGCGGCCTGCAGGGCCAGGACCGCGGCGACGCGGTCGGCGGCGCCTGGGTGCAGGCCTACTACCTGTGGCTGATCGTCAAGGGCGTCGGCGGCCATCTGGCGGCCGAGACCGGCGAGGACAGGGTCACGCTTGCGGCGGTCGTCCCGGCCGCCTGAGCGTTGAGAACGCATTCCGGCGCCCGTTATCCGCGCTCCATCACGGGCCGTTAACCCACGCAGGCGAAAACGGATCGTTGGGGAAGGAGCGTTCCGTCTTGAAGACCTGTCTGCTGGTCGATGACAGCCGGGTGATCCGCAAGGTGGCCCGCCGCATCCTGGAGGACCTCGGCTACGAGATCGCCGAGGCGTCCGACGGGCTGGAGGCGCTGGCCTGGTGCCGCGCGGCCATGCCTGACGTCATCCTGCTCGACTGGAACATGCCGGTGATGAACGGCATGGAGTTCCTGCGCACCCTGCGGGCCGAGCCCGGCGGCGATACGCCCAAGGTCGTGTTCTGCACCGTCGAGAGCCATCCCGATCGCATCCGCGAGGCCCTGGCGGCCGGCGCGACCGAATACATCATGAAGCCCTTCGACGGCGACATCATCGCCGCCAAGTTCGAGATGGCGGGTCTGGCCTGATGACGCCCGAGGACATCCAGCTGGTCGTGGCGCTGTGCAAGGCGCGGGCGGGTCTCAAGATCGACCCGGCCAAGACCTATCTGATGGAGAGCCGGCTGGCCCCGCTGGCCCGGCGCGAAGGCTACAACAGCGTCGAGGACCTGATCGCCGGCCTGAAGCTGCGCCGCGAGGAGCCGCTGATCTGGGCGCTGGTCGAGGCCATGACGCTGAACGAGACGGCCTTCTTCCGCGACCGGGCGCCGTTCGACCAGCTGCGCGACGACATCCTGCCGACCCTGACCCGCATGCGCGGCCCCGAGCCGATCCGCATCTGGAGCGCCGCCTGCGCCACCGGTCAGGAAGCCTATTCGGTGGCTATGATCGCCGATGAGGCCCACGGGCTGGAGCCCGGCGCCCGCATCGACATCTACGGCTCCGACATCGCCGAGCGCTGTCTGGAGAAGGCCCAGTCCGGCCTCTACACCCAGTTCGAGGTCCAGCGCGGCCTGCCGATCCAGCAACTGGTGCGGCACTTCGACAAGATCGAGGACAACTGGCAGCTGTCGCCCCGCATCCGCCAGCGGGTGCGCTGGCGGCGGATCAACCTGGCCGCCGATCTGTCGGGGGTGGGACGGTTCGACGTCATCCTGGCCCGGCATGTGCTGACCGCGCTGGACGACGGCATCCGCCGCCGGGTGCTGGAAGGCCTGGCCGCCGCCCTGCCCGCCGATGGCTTCCTGCTTCTCGATGCCGAGGTGGCGCCGCAGGACCTGACCGATGCCTTCCGGCCGGTCAACGGCCGCACTGGCCTCTTCGCCCGCAACCCCTCGTTCAGGGTCGCTGCGTAAGGGCCGCCATAAGTCCGGCGATCTCCGCCGCTCCCGGCTGCGACCGCTCCGCCAGCGCCGCAGCCGCCTGCGCGATGGCCGGGGCGGACTTGTTCTGCGACAGCTTGCTGATCCCCTCGAGCCGGTCGACGGTCATCTCGAAGCCGACGATGGCGGCCAGCATGGCCTCGAACCGGCCCGGGGTCATCTTGGCGCGGGTCCAGGGCGGCTTGGGCGCCAGCCGGGCCTCGAAATGCACCGACAGGTCGTCGAGCAGCCGGACCAGGCCGGCCTCATCCAGCGCCGCGACCGGGCCTTCGGCTTCCACCGACTGGTAGTTCCAGGTCGGAACCTGGTCGTCGATCCCGTACCAGTCCGGGCTGATGTAGGCGTCCGCGCCCGGGATCACCGCGACCGCCGCCGCCCCGTTCAGCAGCGCCGCCGTGACCGGATTGCTGCGCGCCAGATGGAAGCGCAGCGCTCGGCCGTCCAGCAGCACCGGCGCCTGGGCGATCAGCGGCGCGCCCGGGCTCGCGACGGCGATCACGGCGAAGCCACGCTCGGCGACCAAGGCGGCGAGAGCGACCTCATCGGTCAGGCGGAACAGGGGCGAGGCGTGCATGGCCGGCCTCTTAGCAGACGCGAACGCGCTTCGCCCGGCCTTTGCTTCCCTGACGTCACGACGGCATCCTGCGGGCTGGCAGGAGACACCCGATGAGCGGCGCAGATCGCATTCCCGACGAGATCGCCTTCAAGGCGATCGACCCCAAGGCCTATGCGGACGACAGCGTCCATGACGCCTTCCGCTGGCTGCGCGCCAACAACCCGCTGGGTCGCGCCGAGCTGGAGGGGGTCGCGCCGTTCCGGATCGTCACCCGGCACGCCGACATCCTCGAGATCAGCCGGCAGAACGACCTGTTCCACTCCGGCGACCTGGCCTCGACCTTCACCACGCTCGAAGGCGACCGGCTGGTGCGCGAGATGACCGGCGGCAGCCCCCACCTGGTGCGGACGCTGGTGCAGATGGATGCGCCCGACCACCCCAAGTACCGGATCATGACCCAGTCGTGGTTCCTGCCGCAGAACATCCGCAAGCTGGAGGACCGCATTCGCCAGATCGCCCGCGAGCACGTCGACCGCATGGCGGCGCTGGGCGGCGAATGCGATTTCGTGGGCGAGATCGCCCTCTACTACCCGCTGCGCGTGATCATGGAGATCCTCGGCGTGCCGCCGGAGGACGAGCCGCGCATGCTGAAGCTGACGCAGGAGCTCTTCGGCGCCCAGGACCCCGAGCTCAGCCGGTCCGGCGGCAAGGAGAACCTGCAGGGGCCCGAGGCCATGGCCGCGCTGCAGGGCGTGATCGCCGACTTCTTCATGTACTTCAAGGCGATCACCGACGACCGCAAGGCCAATCCCCGCGGGGATCTGGCCAGCGTGATCGCCAACGGCAAGCTGGACGGCGAGCCGATCAACGACTTCGAGGCGATGAGCTATTACGTGATCGTCGCCACCGCCGGCCACGACACCACCTCGTCCTCCACGGCCGGCGCGATCTGGGGCCTGTGCGCCAATTCGGGCGAGTTCGCCAAGGTCAAGGCCGATCCGTCGCTGATCGGCGGCCTGGTCGACGAGTCGATCCGCTGGATCACGCCGGTGAAGCACTTCATGCGCTCGGCCACCGCCGACGCCGAGGTCGGCGGTCACCGCATCGAGAAGGGTGAGTGGCTGTGGCTGGCCTATCCGTCAGGCAACCGCGACGAGGCGGTATTCGAGGATCCGGACGCCTTCCGGGTCGACCGCAGCCCCAACAAGCACCTGGCCTTCGGCTACGGCGCCCACCTGTGCCTGGGCCAGCACCTGGCCAAGATGGAGATGCGGATCCTGTTCGAGGAACTGCTGCCGCGCCTCAAGTCCCTGGAGTTCGCCGGCGAGCCGAAGCTCAGCGCCGGCAGCTTCGTGTCGGGCCCCAAGCATCTGCCGATCCGCTACAGCCTGACATAGCGCCCACGAAAAGGCCCCCGCCATCACTGGCGGGGGCCCCGGTCTCGTACGCGAACAGCCTTACTTGGCGTCCTGAGCCGTCTCTTCGATGGCCTGGCCGGCCGCACCGACGTCCTTGCCCGCGCCCTCGATGGTGTTGCAGGCGGCGGCCAGAAGGCTGGTGGCCGCAATGGCCAGAACTACAAGCTTACGCATCGCGCATCTCCTCGGCCCGATCTCCGGGCGGTTGTTTCACGGCGGGTGAACGCGCCGGACTGCGCTCAGGTTCCGGTCGGCGCGGCTTCCGGAGTCGGAAAGTTCAACCGTGCGGTCAGCCCGCCCTCGGGGTTGCGCTCGAGGGTGCACCGGCCACGGAGTTGTCGGGCATAGGCGTTCATCAAGGTTCGGCCCACGCCCTTGATGTCCTCCGGATCCGGGGCGGCGTTCCGTCCGCCGCCGTCGTCGGCGATGGCCAGTTCGGCCTCGGGCCCGCGGACGGTGAACTCGACAGTCAGTCTGCCACCGGCCTCTGTCAGCGCGTGCTTCTGGGCGTTGGTCACCGCCTCGACGGCGAACAGGGCCAGCGGCGCCAGCTTGTCGGGATCGATGACCAGCCGGTCGGCCCGGACTTCGGTGCGCACGCTGCCGTGAGCCGACATGTCTCCGGCCAGAAGCTGGCCGGTCAACTCTTCCAGGAACGGTCGCAAGTCGACATGCTTGATGTCGGGACCCTGGTAGAGCGCGCGGTAGATCAGCGCCAGGGCCGTGATGCGCTGGCGGGTGTCGCTCATCGCCTGGCGGGCGGCCCGGTCGGTCAGCGCCCGCTCCTGCATGCTGAGCAAAGAGCTTACGACCTGCAGGTTGTTCTTCACCCTGTGATGGATCTCGCGCATCAGCGCGTCCTTCTGGGCCAGGTTGTCGTGCAGCGCGGCGTCGCGGGCGACGATGGTGGCGGCCATGTGGTCGAGAGTCTCGGCCAGTTCCCGGATTTCCGGCGGCGCCTGCTCTACATGGAGAGGCCGAACCGTGAACCGTCCCCGGGCGTAGATGGCCGCCACCCGTTGCAGATAGACGATCCAGCGCCCGACACCCCGCTCCGCCGCGAAGAACACCGCCAGCAATGCGACCGCAAAGCCGATCAGCGGAAACACGATGCCCGACATGGGATCGAGCCAGGCGGTGGCGAACAGCCCCCGCGACGGGGCCGACAGGATGACAAAAAGGTCGTCCTCCACCAGCGGCGCTATCGAATAGGCGCGCCTGACGCCGTCGTCGTCGGTGGCGTAGGTGAGGACGGAGCTCCGCGTCGCGGCGCGATTGATCCAGCTGCTGACATCGTCGGGGAAGGCGGCCGGATCGGTGACCGACAAGGTTTCGCCCCGATGGTCAACGATCGCCACCTGCGATTCGCGCGGCAGCGACCGGTCAGTCAGTTCCGGGCGAAGGCTGGACAGGGGAATGACGGCCGCCAGGACGCTGAATCCGCCCTGCGGGTCCACCGACCGCACGGCGGCGAACAGGGCCGGCTCGTCGGCGTAGCTGGCTCCGGGGGTCAAGGTGACGAACTGCTTCTGCCCGGCCGCCAGGGCGCGGAACCAGTCGCGGTCGCGGCGCTCGGAGTCAGGCGGAACATCGTCCGCGGCGCAGGCCACGCGCCCGATCCGGTCGAAGCGGATGAGGTTGTCGTAGCCGCCCAGCCGTTGACGGATCTCGGCCAGACGATTGGAGCAGTCCATGCCGATCGCCCCGGGACCGAGCGTCTCGAGAAGGACGCTGGCCGCCTCGATCCGCGCCCTTGCCGTGGCGGCGCTGCGCGCGCCGGCAGACTCCAGCACGGCCTGCCTTTCGGCCGCCTGTCGTTGATAGGCCAGCATCGACTGGCCTCCGCCCAGCAGCAGCACCGGCGCCAGGGCCAGGGCAAGGGCCACGCCAAGCCGCACCCGGATGGTGGTGTCGGGACCCCAGTGCAGCCCGCGCAGGAGCCTCACCGGGCGGCGCTCAGACGCTCCGCATCGGCCAGGATCGAACGCATGGCGTCTCCGGCTGAGCCGCCGTCGCGATCGTAGTCGCCGGCCTCGAGGATGCCATGCAGGGCCTTGCGAGCCCGGCTTACCCGGCTCTTCACCGTTCCGACGGCGCATCCGCAGATGTCGGCCGCCTCTTCGTAGGCAAAGCCGCCGGCGCCGACCAGGATCAACGCTTCCCGCTGCTCGTCCGGAAGCATGGCCATGGCCAGCCGCAGCTCGTCCAGCGCCACCGGCGCTTCGGGATCATCGACAGCCACCAGGGTGCGCTCGGCGGCTTCCTGGTCGAGCTGGATCTGGCGCCAGGAGCGACGCTTGTCCGAATAGAACTGGTTGCGAAGAATCATGAAGGTCCAGGCCTTCATGTTGGTGCCCAGCTGGAAGCTCTTGCGTGCGTCCCAGGCCTTGATCATTGCATCCTGCGCCAGGTCGTCCGCCTGGGTGGCGTCGCCGGTCAGCGTGCGGGCGAAAGCCCGCAGGTGGGGAATCAGCTTCACCAGCTCACGCTGGAAGATCGCGTCACGCTCACGGTCGGTCATGGCCGCGTGGCGCTCGTCCTGAACGGCTGCCATCTAGCGGTCTCCGGTTTTGTCGTCGGCCTTGCGCAGGATGTCCAGGAACTCGTCCGGGACAGGTTCATTGACGACCTCGTCGAACATCTGCCGCAGCTTCACGCCGATGGCGCGCTGCCGAAGCCGGGTTTCATCCAACGGGGCGGAGCCCTTGCGACGTTCGTCCATGGGATTTTGTTCGATCATCATATCGGCGCGGGCACGCGCCTGCCCCCTGTTTTGACGTGTACTTCGCTCGCTCAACGCCGCACCTGTCCGCCGGGTTCCCATACCTTCGTTCTTTATGATGACGTAGTGTTCGCGCTGTGGGAACCTTCCTCTGTCGAAGGCGTTCGGGAGATGAAGGGGTGCGCATCGCCTGCGAGGGTGGTTTTTGTCACGCCATAACGAAGACCTAGAAACGGGAGGGGTCATGAGTCTTCTTGCACGTCTTGCACCGCATTTGCCCTACATGCGTCGGTACGCTCGCGCCCTCACGGGCGACCAGGTCTCCGGCGACCAGTATGTGCGAGTCGCGCTGGAAGCCCTTGCCGCCGGCGACAAGCAACTCGACAGTCGCTTCTCGCCGAGGGTCGCGCTCTATCATGTGTTCCACGCCATCTGGTGCAGCTCAGGCGCCAGGCTGGAAGACCGCGCCGATGAGCAGCACACTGGTCCCGATCCAAGCCAGCGCCTGCTGAGAATCGCTCCGCGGTCCCGCCAGGCCTTCCTCCTGACCGCCCTGGAAGGCTTCACGCCGACCGAAGCGGCCCAGATCCTGGACACCGACTTTCCCGATGTTGAACGGCTGATCGCCGAAGCCCAGAACGAGATCGACGCCGAACTGGCGACGGACGTGCTGATCATCGAGGACGAGCCGGTCATCGCCGCCGATATCGAGGCGCTGGTCCGCGAGCTGGGCCACACCGTCGTCGATATCGCGGCCACACGCACCGAGGCCGTGGCGGCGGTCGCCAACAAGATGCCGGGCCTTGTGCTGGCCGACATCCAGCTGGCCGACGGGTCCTCGGGCATCGACGCGGTTAAGGATATTCTCGGTCGCTACGACGTGCCGGTGATCTTCATCACCGCCTTCCCCGAGCGCCTGCTGACCGGCGAGCGGCCGGAGCCCACCTTCCTGATCACCAAGCCCTTCCAGCCGGAAACGGTAAAGGCGGCGATCGGTCAGGCGCTTTTCTTCCACCCCGGCCGGACGCGGAAGGCGGCTTAACCGCCCTCCGCTGGTCGCCTATTGTTTGACGTCAGTAACCGGCCCCGTCGTGGCGCGAGCCTCGGCGGCGGTTGGCGTACTGGCTTCATTGGCGGCGGTGAAAGCGCCGGAATAGAAGGCCCAGGCCGTGAACAGCGCGATGACGGCCAGCGTCGTTGAGGCGATCAGCATCAAGAACGCGTGGCGGCCCCAACGCCCCTGGCGCGCGTCTGTCGCCTCCAGCACATCGTGACCGGTCTCCGCCGGTCGCGTTCGGTTGAAAATTGTGGCCATGGACGCCTCCTGCTTGGGTAACTCTCAGCAGAAGAACGTCCCGGCGCACGCGCTGTTCCTTTCCCGGCAAGGTCCGCGTGAAACCAGTAAAAAATATCGTCGGTTGCGGGAACAGATCGCGCAGGGACCGCGTTTACAATTTGCGGAGGCGGCGACGCCCCCCCCGACTTGAGGCTGGCAATAGTCAGCCTGCCGCCTCCGCACCCCCTTCTCGATGATGCCGAACTTCGAGGGTGGCCCGCAAGGGACCACCCTCTCTTCTCGCGCCTCTACTGGCTTGAGCTCTTGAACACGACGTCGGCGCGACGGCGAAGCGGGCGCGCCTCCCCGGAAGCGGTTTCGGCGCCGGAAGCGCCGGCCGCGGCGATACGCACATTGCCGAACCCGAACCCGCCAAGCGCCTGGGTCACCGCCTTGGCGCGCTGTTCGGACAGGAGGAGGTTGGCTCCGGGGTCGCCGACCGCATCGGCGAGACCCAGGACCTCGACCACGCCGAGGGCGCAGGTCGTGCGCATCTCCCTGGCCTCCGCCAGCACCTGTCGGGCGTCACGCGTGATCCGCGCCGAGCCGTCGTCGAAGTAGATCGAGACCTTCAGATCCTCACACAGGTTCGTCGGAGCTACCCGGGACCGGGTGGCGCAGCCCCCGATGACCAGGGTCGATACCACCGCTGCGGCCACCAGCCCGTGTTTCCACATAGCGCTCATCCTGACTCACCCATGAAAAAGAACGGCCGGCGAAACCGCCGACCGTCCTGATGGTCGCTGAAAAACAGTGATCCGTCGATCCGTTACCGGGGACGACCGTCTTCCCAGAAGTACCGGCCGCTCGCCTGATCGTAGTAATAGTAGCGACCCGCCCGCTCGTCATAGTACTGGCGGCGGTCCGGAGTGGCGCCACAGCCGCCGTCCTCGCGGCACCCCTTGACCGCTCCGGCGGTGCCGCCGATGGCGGCGCCGATCGCGGCGCCGGTTCCGGCGTCTCCGCTGCCCACGTTGTTGCCGATCACCGCGCCGGCGATCGCGCCCAGAGCGGCGCCGCCGGCGGCGTTGCGTTCCACGTTGCCCGTCGTCGTGCAGGCGCTGGTCAGCATGCCTGCGGCGGCGATCGCCAGGGCGGTTCTCATCATTGTCTTGTTCATATGCCTCTCCAGGGTTTGGTTCGGCCCCCGTCGGCATTGGCAACGCGGCGCGCCCCCGGGAGTTCCGGTCAGGAACCTCTGCCCCCCGGTTCCCGTTAGCGTGTGGCATTGAGGTCGGGTGAGGCATTGAACGTGGGCAACGGACCAGGCACCGTCGTGATCAGGCGCGTCGAGGTGGTGGTGAACCCCCTGTCGGGCAGCGCCGGTCCCGACGCCGTGGCCGAGGCCGAGCGCATTCTGGCAGAAGCCGGCGTGTCGGGCTCGGTCCGGGTTCCGGGCGACGAAGGGCTGGAGGCCTGTCTGCAAGAGGCTCTGGACGCAAGACCCGACCTGCTGGCGATCGTGGCCGGCGACGGCACGGCGCGCGCAGGCGCCGAGCTGGCCGGACCTGACGGGCCGCTGGTCGCGCCTCTGCCCGGCGGCACGATGAACATGCTGCCCGGCGCCCTCTATGGCGATCGTGACTGGAAGACCGCCCTGGCCGACATCCTGGCCGACGGCATCGTCAAGCCGGTGTCGGGTGGCGAGATCGAAGGGCATCGCTTCTACGTGGCGGCCATCCTGGGCTCGCCGGCCCTTTGGGCGAGGGCGCGCGAATCCGTACGCCAGGGAAAGCTGCGGCTGGCGATCCTGCGCGCCCGCCGCGCCTTGAACAACGCCTTCTCCGGCCGATTGCGCTTCTCCCTTGATGGCGGCCCGAGACGGAAGACGGGCGCGCTCGTTCTGATGACGCCGCTCGTATCGAAGGCTCTGGACGAGTTCGACGGCTGCCTGGAGGCGGCCGCGCTGGACCCCGCGAACGCGCTTGAGGTGTTCCGGCTGGGATTCCATGCCGCGCAGGGTGACTGGAGGGCCGACCCGGCCGTGGACGCCGGCCGGTGTCGGCGTGGCCGGGCCTGGGCGGCGGGACGGATACCGGCCGTTCTGGATGGCGAGCCAACGCGGCTCAGCGCGGGGTCCGAGTTCCGCTTTCTGCCGACCGCGTTTCGGGCGCTTGTTCCCCGGCCAGCGACGGAGCCGGAGATATGACCGTCCGTCGCTTTGCGCACCTCTCGGACATTCACTTCGGCGGCGAGCACGTCGAGGCCGTGGCCGGCGTGAAGGCCTGGATCGCCGAGCATCGGCCCGACCTGACCATCATCACCGGAGACATCACCCGCGCCGGCGCACCGGCGGAGTTCGCGGCGGCGCGCAAGTGGGTCCACAGCCTCGCGTCGGAGTTCCTGATCGTGCCGGGCAACCACGACACGCCCTACTACAGTCTGCCGCACCGCCTGTTCCTGCCCTGGAAGCGCTACGAGACCTACTTCGGCGCCCTTCAGGCCGCGGCTGTGCAGCGGGCGGGCGTGGCCATCGCGCCGGTGAACACCGCCCGCGGCGCCCAGCTGCGGGCCAACTGGTCCAAGGGCGCCATCACCCGGGGTCAGGCCCAACGGGCCGTCCGGGCCCTGGACGCCGCCCGTGCCGGCTCCCTGAAGGTCATCGCCTGTCACCATCCCCTGATCGAGATGATCGGCGGGCCGATGAGCGGCAAGGTCCGGGGCGGACGGCAGGCGGCGGAGCTGTTCTCGCGCGGGGAGGTCGACCTGGTGTTGACCGGACACGTCCATGCGCCGTTCGCCCTGCCCTTGCCCGGCGGAGACGGTCACACCTGGGCCGTGGGCGCCAGCACGCTGTCCATCCGGGAGCGCGGGGTTCCCATCGGCTTCAACTGCATCGAGGTCGCCGATGACTGCGTGACCATCGCCGCGCTCGCCTGGGCCGGCTCCCGTTTTGAGCCGTGGCGAACCTGGCGGATAGACCGACGCCCCACCTTGGCCGAAGACGGCCCGGCATGAAAACGGCGGCGGGTCGCCCCGCCGCCGCTTCAACTCGGAGTTTTCGTGGCGCCTTAAGGCGACCGGCCTCGCACCAGATGCATGACGCCGGAGACGACAAACAGCACCAGGAAGACGAAAAACAGGATCTTGGCGATATCGACAGCCGTGCCGGCAAGTCCGCCAAAGCCCAGGAACGCGGCGATCAACGCCACGACCAGAAAAATCAGTGCCCACCTGAGCATTCGCGAATCTCCATCCATGCTTCGACCGGCCAAGGGCGGTCCGATGATCTGGAAACGCGCCTCCGCGACCTGCGTTCCCTCAACGTCGGAGTGGCGCGGGATAGGTCCAGACTTCGCCGTCGCCACGCGAGGCCGCCAGTTGCCGTGTGGCCAGCGACCAGTTCGCCAGCGTGTCGAACCAGGCTTCGAGGAAGCCCTTCCGGTCGTTCTGGTGGTCGAGATAGTAGGCGTGCTCCCACAGGTCGCAGACCAGCAGCGGCGTTACACCCTCGAGCGGCACCGTGTCATCGGCGTCATGGGTCGAGATGACCTTCAGCGCATCGCCCTCGACGATCAGCCAGACCCAGCCCGACGCGAAGTGTCCCACGCCTTCCGTCACAAAGGCCTCCCGCAGGGCGGCGATGTCGCCGAACGCGGCATCAATCGCCGTCGCCAGGTCCCCGGTCGGGGGCGAGGGATCCGGCGTCATGGAGTCCCAGAAGAAGGCATGGTTCCAAGCCTGGGCGGCGTTGTTGAACAGCTTGCGCCTGTCAGCGTCGCCGGCGGTCTCGCGAATGACAGCCTCAAGCGCGCCTGGCCAGTCGCCGGACTCCGCCAGAAGCCTGTTCAACGCATCGACGTAAGCCTGGTGATGCTTGCCGTGATGGAAGCCCAGCGTGCGGGCGCTAATCACCGGCGCGAGCGCGTCGGCGGGATAGGGCAGGTCGGGAAGAACGAACATGACTTCACTCCGGGGCGCCCGGGGAAGTCAGGCGCCCGTTATCGTTTCGGGGGGGACGGCTTGTCCATGAACGCGCGAAGCACTGCAGCGATCAGTTGCGGGTTGCGCAGGGCGTAGATTCCGGCGGCCACCGCCGCGCCTGAGGCCAGCAGCGGACGCTCGCGCACCAGGGACAGGATGGTGTCGACAAGGGTGGCGTCCGGCGTCGCCGCCGTCGCATGCCGCCTGTCCCCGTCGACCTTGCGGGCGGCGATGAAGCCAGCCACGGCCACCAGGATCGCCGCGCTGGCGGAGACCACCGCCGCCGCGCCGGGCGCGCCCAGACGGGGCTCGACCAGCGCGTAGAGTGCAAAGAATGCGGAGACGACGCCGACGGCCGCGGCGGCGGCTATGGCGGCGGCCGCCGCGAGAGCCATCAACGTCCGTTCCATCATCAGCGGCGATCGCCCCGGCCGGCCAGCAGCAGACCGATCAGCAGGCCGACGCCGATACCGGCGAGCGTGGCGGTGACCGGACGCTCCTTGACGCGATCAACCACATAGCGCTGCGCGACATCGAACTGTTCGCTGGCATTGTCAGTGTAGGCGCGGCTTTGGGCGCGGAGGGTTTCGATTCCCTCGCGGACGGCCGCTTCGGTGCGGTGAGCCGCCTCGGTCAGCTTTTCGCGCGCCTGATCGGCGGCGTCGACAAAACTGCGCTCGGCGTGTTTGGCGGCGTTCTTCAACGCGGCCTTGGCCTGTTCGGCCTCGCCGGCGGCGGGGTTGGTGACGTCGGTCGGGCCGTTGCTCGGCATGGGCATTCTCCAGGTTCGCGGGCGCGCCGGGTCCGGCGAGCCCTCCAGGGGGTTCAGCAGGGACCAACGCGAGGCGGCGACAGGGGTTCCACCCTAGCTGCACAGCGCCGCTTAGGGAACGGCGATTTGCAGGCCGGCGAGGCAGGTCACGGCGAATGTCCGCCCGCCGCCTGGTCGCGTCTCGCGCGAGCCGTGGCGAGCGTCTATGCTTGCGGTATGGGTGACGCAACGGCACAGGCGGGGCGGGAGCGCGAGGCGGCGAGACTTCGCGCGCTCAGGAGCCTGCACGCGCTGGACAGTGGCTCCGACGTCCGGTTTGACCGGATTGTCCGCACCGCCGCCCTGCTCCTGCGGGCGCCGCGGGCCGCCATCGTCCTGGTCGATGCGGACCGGCTCTGGCACAAGGCTCGCGTCGGCGTGCCCGCCGGGCAGTACCCGCGCGCCGGCAGCATGGCCGACCAGATGGTCCGGTCAGCCGAGACGGTTTTCGTCAACGACCTGTCGACCGATCCCCGCTTCGATCACCTGCGGGCGACGCTGAGCCAGGTCGACGTGCGCTTCTACGCCGGGGCGCCGCTGATCGCGCCTGGCGGCGAGATCGTCGGAGTGCTGTCGGTGGGCGACACCGAGCCGCACGCGCCGCATGCCGACGCCGAGCGGATGGCGCTGGAGGATCTCGCCTCTCTGACCATCGAGATGCTGGTCCATGACGCCGCGGTCATCGACAACCAGCGCCGCGCCCGGCTGGACCAGCAGCGGGTCGAACTGGCCCTCGACGCGGCCGGACTGGGCGAGTTCGAATGGGACATGGGCGAGGACACCATCTTCGTCAGCGAACGCATGAAGCTGCTGACCGGCCTCGACTGGTCCTCCGCGCCGGCCGACGGCGGCGAGGTGTCGTTCCGCTTCGTCCACCCCGATGATGCCGACAGCCTGCGCAAGGCCGTCGACAGCAGCCTGCGCACCGAAGGTCGCTATTCGGCGCAGTACCGGATGATCCGGCCCGATGACGGCCGCCAGCGCTGGATGCAGGGCGCCGGGGTCATCGCCCGCGACGAGGACGACCTGCCTCTGCGACTGATCGGCGTCGTCCAGGACATCACCGAGTCGAAGGACGAGGAGGAGCACCGCGAGGTGCTGCTGGCCGAGCTCGATCACCGGGTGAAAAACGTGCTGGCCGCCGTGCAGTCGCTGGCGGCGCAGTCGGCGCGCAAGACCACCTCGACCGAGGGGTTCCTGGCGGCGTTCGCGGGGCGGTTAAAGGCAATGGCCTCGGCCCATGAACTGCTGACCGCGACGCGCTGGCGCGGCGCCAGCCTGGCCCACATCGCCGCCGCCGAGCTCGGCGGTCTGGCGCCCGGGCAGGCGCGCTGGGAGGGGCCGGAGATCACGCTGAAGCCGAGGGCCGCCAATGCCGCGTCGCTGGCGTTGCACGAGCTGGCCACCAACGCAGTCAAGTACGGGGCGCTGTCGACGGACAGCGGCCGCATCGAGGTTCAATGGCGCCACACGGCAGACGGCGGCTTTGTCATTGATTGGACGGAGGCCGGAGGGCCGCCGGTCAAGCCTCCGGAACGGCGCGGCTTCGGCTCGACGCTTCTGGAACAGGTCACCGGACGGGAACTGGGCGGCGCGGTGGAGATCGACTATCGCGCCGACGGCCTGAGCGCCCGGATCCGCGGCGCCGCCGGCGTGATGCTGGACAAGTCGCCGGCCGACGGGCTGGCGCCGACGGTCGAGGAACCGCCCTCTCCGGCCGCCGGGGCGTCGCTGGGCCAGCCGGTTGAGGAGGCCAACATCCGTGGCCTGAGGATCCTGATCGTCGAGGACGCGGTCCTGCTGGCGCTGGAGCTCGAGGCCGGTCTGCAGGACGCCGGCGCCATTATCGCGGGCAACGCGGCCGAGCTGGATGAGGCTATGGCGATGCTCGACCTGGAGATCGACGCCGCCGTGCTCGACGCAAACCTGAACGGGGCGTCGGTGGCCCCTCTGGCCGAGGCGCTGAAGGCGCGCGGGACGCCGTTCGTCTTCGCCACCGGCTATGGCGAGCGCGGCGCGCCTGAGGGTTTCGACGCGCCGGTGGTGCGCAAGCCGTACAATGTGCACCAGATCGTGCGGGCGCTGGCCCAGGCGGTGGGACGGTAGGGGCCTTCCCCTGTCATCCCGGGCGCCGAAGGCGACCCGGGACCCAGCCGATACTGTGCGCCCGCTTCTGGGTCCCGGCTCTTCGCGCCGCGCGCTGCGGCCAGGATGACATCCGAATTCAGATCACACCGCTTTCGCGGAGGCTGGATATCTCGGCTGTACTCATCCTCAGCCGACCCGACAGAACCTCGTCGGTGTGCTCGCCCAGCGCGGGGCCGGGCCAGCGCACGGCGCCGGGCGTGTCGCTGAGCCGGGGGAAGGCGTTCTGCATCTTCACCGCGCCGAACACCGGATGCGGGACCTCGACGATGGCCTCGCGCGCCGCGAACTGCGGATCGGCGAGCATGTCGGGGGCGCGATAGACCCGGCCGGCGGCGACGCCGCTGGCTTCCATCAGCGCCAGCAACGCGTCGGCGTCCAGCGTCGCGGTCCAGTCGCCGATCAGGGCGTCGAGCTGCGCCTGGTGCTCTCCCCGCGCCGCATGCCCGGCGTAGCGGGGATCCTGCGCCAGCTCCGGCCGGCCCATGGCGTCACAGAGGCGCCGGAACAGCGTGTCCTGGTTGGCGCCGATGACCACCAGCGCGCCGTCCTTCGTCGGATAGGCGTTGGAGGGGGCGATGCCGGGCAGCACCGAACCGGACCGCTCGCGGACATAGCCGGTCAGGCCGTACTCGGTGATCAGGTTTTCCATCACCGACAGCACGCTCTCGTAGATGGCGGCATCGACGATCTGGCCCTTGCCGCTGCGGTGGCGGGCGTGCAGGGCCATCATGGTTCCCAGCGCCGCGTGCAGCCCGGCCAGGCTGTCGCCAACCGAGATGCCGGCCCGGGCCGGAGCGCGGTCAGGCTCGCCGGTGATGTAGCGCAGGCCGCCCATGGCCTCGCCGATCAGCGCATAGCCGGCGCGGGACGAATAGGGACCCGTCTGGCCAAAGCCCGACACCCGCGCCATGACCAAGGCGGGGTTGTCCGCCGACAGGCGTTCGTAGCCAAGCCCCCACTTCTCCATCGCGCCCGGCCGGAAATTCTCGACCAGAACATCGGCGCCGCCGATCAGCCGCCGGGCGATGTCCTGACCCTCGGACGTGCGCAGGTCGAGGGTCACCGACTGTTTGTTTCGCCCGATCACCGGCCACCAGGGCGAGTGGCCCTTGGGAAGCGAACGGCCCCACTGCCGCATGGGGTCGCCGG
Source organism: Caulobacter sp. (assembly GCA_030683005.1). Taxonomy (GTDB): domain Bacteria; phylum Pseudomonadota; class Alphaproteobacteria; order Caulobacterales; family Caulobacteraceae; genus Caulobacter. The sequence goes on from JAUXMY010000028.1 coordinate 67,351, forward strand.
CTTTCGGATCCTCGATCTTGATCACCGTGGCGCCGAAGTCGCCGAGGATCTGGCCGCAGAAGGGACCGGCGATCAGCGTGCCCATCTCGATGACCGTCAGACCCTCGAGCGGACCCGGCGGGCTGGTCGTCGCGTCGGAACTCATCACGCCCCCGTGGCTTAATTCATGATGCGCTCGCTTGGGGGGAGCGGGAGACCTTGTCAACGTTCGTTGGAGTACCCCCATGAATCGCCAGTTCCTGCTCGTCGGCGTCGCCGCCCTGTCGCTGACGCTCGCCGCCTGTGGCCAGAAGTCCGACCAGACCGACGCCGTCGCGCCCGACGCCAACCCGTCCGCGACCATTCCGACGCCGACCGACGAGACGTCCGCGCCGGCGTTCGTCGAGAAGGCCGCGGCAAGCGACATGTTCGAGGTTCAGGCCGGCAGGATCGCGCTGGAACGCTCTGCCAATGCCGAGGTGAAGGCCTTCGCCCAGATGATGGTCGATGGGCACACCAGGACCACCGCCGACCTCAAGGCCGCCATCGCCGCCTCCGGCCTGACGATCACCCCGCCAGCCACCCTGCCGGACGACAAGGCCTCCGCCCTCGCTGACCTGCGCGGTGTGGACGCCGCCGGCTTTGACCGGGCCTACATGAACGGTCAGGTCGACGCCCACCAGGCGGCCCTGAACCTCATGAGCCGCTACGCCCAGGATGGCGACAGTCCGCAGATCAAGGCCGCCGCGGCCGCGATGCTGCCGACCATCCAGACCCACCTCGACCGGGCGCGGACCCTTCGCGACAGCCTGAGCTGACGGCGCAGCCAGGGTCGGGGCTCTAGCTCCCGACCCTGGCGACGTTGTCGTCGGCGTTGCGGTCGATCAGGTAATTGTAGGGATCGACGCCGGCATAGCGCGGTTCCTTGTCGACCGTGAAGGTCAGGGTCTGGGTCCCCGACCGGATCGGCCGCTTGACCATCGTCACAACGCTCTTGCTGGAAAACGCCTTGTCGCCCGGCATAGCCGTGAACAGGCCCACGTCCAGGGTCTCGTTCAGCGGCGCCTCGGTCTCCTTGCCCTTGCCGTCGGCGTAGAGCTTGCGAGCCTGCACCGTCAGGCTGACGTCGAACCGTCCGTCGGCGCGCTTCTTCACCGCCACCGACCGGGTCTGGATGTCGTAGAGCGTGATCTTCTGGAACAGGTCGGTGATCAGGTCCTGCTTGTCGGCCGGCGCCTCGGCGCGCAGCGCGCTGACCAGATCGATCGAGGTCGGATAGGGCGCGCCGTTGAAGGCGTGGATACGCAGGATCCGCTGCAGAGCGCGGTTGACCGCCGCCTCGCCGATCTCTCGCTGCAGCCGGTACATGACCAGCGAGCCCTTGCGGTAGTGGATATAGCCCTGGTTTTCGACCCGGTAGAGCGGCAGTTCCTCGACCACCTCGCCGCCTCGCGCCCGCAGGTAGCTGTCGAGCTCGAACTTGAGGAACTTGCGGATCTGGTCCTCGCCGTACATCCGCTTCATGACCATCAGCGCCGAATACTGCGCGAGGGTCTCCGACAGGGCGGTCGAGCCCTGCTGGTCGGCGCCGATCACCTGGTGGGCCCACCACTGGTGGCCGATCTCGTGGGCGCCGATGTAGGTAACCATGTCGATCTTGGAAGGGTCGCTGTAGTTGGCGATAAAGCCGAGGTTTTCCGACCAGGGCATGGTGTTGGCGAAGGCCTGGGCGAAATCAGCGTAGGCCGGGAACTCCAGGAACCGCAGCTGGCGGAACTGGTAGGGGCTGAAGTTGGCCTGGAAGTAGTCGAGCGACGCCTTGGCGCCAGTCTTCATCCGATCGACGTTCCAGGGATGGCGCGCGTCGTAATAGACCGCGATGTCGATGCCCTTGTAGGTCTCGCGCGAGACCTCGTAGCGGGCCGACTGCACCGAGAAGAACGGCATGACCGGCGACTCGGTCACAAACCGCGCGGTGCGGCGACCGTCGCGGGTGACGTCTGACACCTTGTAACCCGGCGCGATCGGCGTCTGGTCAGCGACCGTGCTGATGGTGATGTCGGCGGTGGCGAAGTCGGCGTCGTGGCGCAGGTAGTTGAACTGCCGCGAGGGCGCGTCGCCCAGCTTGGGCATTCGCTGCTCGACCGGCAGGCCGTACTTGCGACGCTTGGCGCGGTCCTGCAGCAGGCCGCTGCGTTCCATGCCCAGGAACGGCGCGAACTCGGCGTTGTTCACAAAGGTGCCGTTCGGAACGACGCGGGTTTCATTGCCGCTGTTGCGGAAGCCGCGCTGTGACCTCTCGGTGGTGAAGCTGATCGTCCGCCGCTCGCCGGGCAGCATCGGCGTATCGAGCGCGAAGATGCGGTAGTTGAACGCGTCGTAGGTGCGGATCGACCGCCCGCCCTGGATGTTCAGCGCGTTGACCTTCAGGTCGCGGTCAAAGGCGACGTGGATTTCCTTGAGCGGCTGGTTGGTGCGGTTCTCGACCTCATAGGAGCCCCAGGTCGTGAGTCGCGGCTCGTCAGGATAGATGTCCACCTTGAGCTTCATCGAGACGATCTTGGGACGCGGAGTGTCGACATACTTGATCAGCTCGCGCTCGAAGTCGGCCTGCCACTTTTCGTTGTCGATGTTGGTTCGGTAGGCGTTGAGCACGTTGGTGTTGTAGAAGATGAACCCGCCGGCCCCGACGAAGACCACCGCCGCCGCCGCGAAGGTCAGGCCGGCCTTGCCGGTCAGCCGCCGGGGCAGGCGGCGCAGTCGCGGCCACAGCCGGCTCTCGGTCCCGCGCCGCCACAGGGCGTAGCCCAGCACCACAAGGATGACCGCGAAGGCGCTCCAGTAGAGCCGGAACCACCAGGCCCCGATCCAGAACTTGCCCATGCCGTTCATGTCCGACAGGGGCACGCCGGGGACGCCGCCATAGTTGTAGAGGTTGTGCTGGAAGCCGAGGTTGGAGAAGGTGATCGTCGTCACCAGGTAGAGGACCATCAGGCCCCAGCCGACGAACTTGTGCGGCGCGAGCACCTGCAGGAACACCGCCAGCACCGCCACCATGATGTAGTCGACGCTCTGGGGCAGCACATACCAGATCAGGTACTCCGGAACCTGGAACTCGAAGTAGCCCTTGAACGCCTGGATCGCGATGGCCGCCAGGACGCTGACGGCGAGCGTCGAGATCAGCACCAGCGAAATCGCCAGCACCTTGGGCGCGATGAACGCCCAGTCCGGCACGGGGGTGGAATCGATGATCTCGTGCGTCTTCTTCTCGCGCTCGCGCCAGACCAGCTCCCCGGCGTAGTAGATCGAGATGATGATCGGGATCAGGCCGAACGTGCCCATCAGCGCCGGGATCAGCACCCGGGTGACCGGATAGATCTGGCCACCGTAGCCGGCGGCTTCCGACGCGAACCACAGGCCGCCGATGGCGTTGAACAGCCCGATGAAGAGCAGCACGCCATAGGCCGGACTGCCGAACACCTGCAGCATGTCGAGCCGGGTGCGTGTGGCCAGTTGCGCCCGCGCGGTCGCGGCGTTGAAGCGTGGTCTGGGCAGCGCCGAAAGCGGCGGCGGCGGCAGGTCGGGCGCCGCGATCAGGGCCAGCTTGTCGCGTCGGGCCCTCTTTCCGGACAGGCTGCCGCTCTGGAAGCGGAACAGGACGTAGGCCAGCGCCAGGAAGCCCGCGCTGAGGACCAGCGCAAAGCCGCGGTTGAAGAGCACCGCGCCTTCCAGAACCGGTGTCAGGGTGTTGCGTTCGGCGGCGGTCCAGTACTTGGTCGCCAGCCCGAACGCAGCGCCGCCGAACGGCTCCCAGAACGCGGCGGGCTTGTCGAACTCAGGCCTGTCCAGCGCGATCCCGGAGACGATCCACACGACCAGCAGCGCGACGACGCCGACATAGGTCCACATCACCGAGCGGGTCACGGTGGCCAGACTGAAGAACAGGGCCGAGGTGAGCAGCAGCGTCGGCAGCGCCATTACGAAATAGGCGAACAGGAACGGCTCGAGCGTCAGCGGACCAAGCGTCTCCCTGTCCAGCCAGGGCATCACCGAGCCGAGCGCGATGGCCGCCGGCACCGCCAGGAAGGAGATGGCCGCGGCCAGGTAGGCGCCGACGAAACGGCCATAAAGATAGTCAAACTTGCCGATCCGCGTGGACCGCAGGATCGAGCCGAAGCCGGTCTCGTCGTCCCGCACGATCACGTTCGCCACGAAGGCCGTGGTCACGAACATGTAGAAGATGGACAGGATCAGGTGCGTCTGGACGATCGCATAGGGCGCGTTCTTGTGGATGTTGCCGCCGCCGCCGATGCTGATCTGGTCGACCGTCACCGACGCGAAGGTCAGCAGGAAGAAGATGATCGCCACGACCCAGAAGATCGGGGACTTCAACTGGTAGCGGAACTCGAAGGCTGCGATCTTGCCGAACATGCCGGGCCCTCCGCTCAGGCGGCCTTGCGGTGGGTCGAGAGGGTGGAGAAGTAGACGTCCTCCAGATCCCCCTGCACCGCCGTGAAGCCGTCGCCCGGATCACTGTCGGCGGTGATGTGGATCACGGTCCGGCCAGCGAACAGCCGCGTGGAGATGACCTCGTAACGGGCCTTGCAGGCCTCGAGTTCGGCCTTGTCGATGGTCTTCTTCCAGATGCGGCCCTGCAGCGAGGCGACCAGCGCCTGGGGCGCGCCCTGGCCGACGATGCGGCCGTCGCAGATAATGGCCATGGCCGGGCAGAGGTCGGAGACGTCCTCGACAATGTGGGTGGACAGGATGACCACCACGTTCTCGCCGATCTCGGCCAGCAGGTTCAGGAAGCGGTTGCGCTCTTCAGGATCGAGGCCGGCGGTCGGCTCGTCAACGATGATCAGGGACGGATCGCCGATCAGGGCCTGGGCGATGCCGAAGCGCTGGCGCATGCCGCCGGAGAAGCCGGCGATGGCCTTGTGCCGCACCTTCCAGAGGTTGGTCTGGTTGAGCAGGGTCTCGACGGTCTCCTTGCGGTCCTTGCGGTCGGAGACGCCCTTGAGGATCGCCATGTGGTCGAGCATGTCCAGAGCCGACACACGGGGGTAGACGCCGAAGTCCTGGGGCAGGTAGCCCAGCGTGCGGCGCAGCGCCTCGGGGTCCTTCAGCACATCGATGTCGCCGAAGCGGACGTGACCGGAGGTGGGCGCCTGCAGCGTGGCGATGGTCCGCATCAGAGTCGACGTGCCGGCGCCGTTGGGGCCGAGCAGGCCGAACATGCCCTTGGCGACGGTGAGGCTGACCTCATCCAGCGCCACGGTGCCGTTCGGATAGACGTGTGTGAGATTTTCGACGATCAACATGACAAAGCCTGCCCCCGCAGTGGATATCCTAAGCCAGCACTCCCCGACGCCGACAAGACAGGCGATGCCGGCGCGCCGCAAGTGAAAGAACGTTCAGGTCCGGCGCGCGCCGTCTCGCCATCGTCGCGATGCTCGGCTAGGAACCAGCGCCATGACCCGCAAACTTCCCTTCGAAGCCATCGAGAATTTCCGCGACTTCGGCGACTACGGTGCCGGCGAGCGTCGCATCCGCAAGGGCGTCCTGTACCGCGCCGCTCACCAGGCCGAGGCGACCGACGCCGACCTGGAGGCGCTCGCGGCCCTGGACCTGAGCCTGATCGTCGATCTGCGCCGGCCCAACGAGCGAACGCGCAGCCCCAGCCGGCGCTGGAACGGCTTTGCCGCCGAGTTGATCGAGAACGGCGAGGGCGACGAGCATGACGACCCATGGCACCGGTTCATCGCCTCGTCGGACCTGAGCGCCAAGGCCTTCACCGACTATATGGTCGCCTATTACCGCGAGGCGCCGTTCGTCAGCCGCCACGTCGACCTCTACAGCCGCTATTTCCAGCGTCTGGGCCATACGCCGGGGGCGACGCTGATCCACTGCGCGGCCGGCAAGGACCGCACGGGCATCCTGGCGGCGCTGACGCACCACATCGCGGGGGTCCACGAGGACGACATCTTCGCCGACTTCCTGCTGACCAATGATCCGGTCCGGTTCGAGCGTCGCGTGCCGATGATGCGTCAGGCCATCCTGGAGATGACCGGCCGCGAAGCGACCGACGAGGCATTGGTCACCGCTTTGGGCGTCGAGCTGCATTATCTGGAGACCGCCTTCGCGGCGATCCATGCCGCCCACCCCTCGCTCGACCACTATCTGGAAACGGTGCTGGGCGTGGACAGCAAGACCCGCGACGCCATCGAGGCGCGCATCCTCGCCTAGACGGCGCCGGCTTCCCTGAGGGCGCCCGTGACAAACGCGCGTTTGACGTCCACCGTGACGGCAAGGCCGCGGCATGACGGCCTGCCCCAGGGAAGGACGACAGCCGCATGACGCAGCGTACGCCGGATGACGCAGAACACGATCTTGTCGTGCTCGGCGAGGTGCTTCCGGACGGGATAGAGCCGGCCGGCGGGGCGGCGGCGGCGCCGCCCGCGGCCGGCAGGCTGTCGCTGGGCGGCTGGAGCTGGTCGCTCTTCCAGGGCGGGCGCGATCCCTATGTGATCCTGATCACCATCTACATCTTCGCCCCCTATTTCACGACGGCGGTGGTCGGCGATCCGGTCAAGGGCCAGGCGATGATCGCCGCGGTCAGCACCCTCAACAGCCTGCTGATCGCCCTGACCGCCCCGATCCTGGGGGCGGCCATCGACCGCTACGGCGCGCGCAAGCCGCTGATGCTGGCCATCGTGGCGGCCATGGCGCCGCTGATCTTCATGCTGTGGTTCGCCAAGCCCGGCGGCGAGGGCCTGCCGATCATGGCCGGCCTGTGGCTGTTCGGGATCATCGGGGTGCTGTTCGCCTACTGCGAGGTGATCCACAATTCGATGCTGATCGGCGCGGCGGGGCACCGGCACGCACCCCAGGCCTCGGGTCTGGCGCTGTCGGCGGGCAACTTCTTCTCGGTGCTGACCCTGACGTTCTGCCTGCTGGCCTTCGCCTTACCCGGCAACCCGGCCGTCGCCGGCTGGCCGCTGGTGCCGGACCAGCCGCTGTTCGGCCTCGACCCGAGCCAGGCGGAGACCTCGCGCATCGTCGCGCCGATCGCCGCCGTGCTGCTGGTGCTGTTCGCCGTCCCGCTGTTCCTGTTCACGCCGGACGCCCCGAAGACCGGGATGAGCTTCGTGACCTCGCTGAAGCAGGCCGCGACCCAGCTGGGCGGCGTGGTCTGGTCGATCACCTCGGCGGCCATGAAGGGCCCGTCCCGCCTGCGCGAGACGCTCGGCGTGCTCGTCACCGAAAAGGACGCGGTGATCTATCTGTGCGCCCGGATGCTGTTCAACGACGGCATGACCGCGCTGCTGATCTTCTCCGGCATCTACACGGCCGGCGTCATGGAATGGCAGATCATGGAGATGCTGGCCTACGGCATCCTGCTCAGCGTCTTTGCCGTGGCGGGCGGTTTCGCGGGGGCCTTCTTCGACGGCCTGATGGGACCGCGGAACGCGGTCCGGTTCGAGATCACCGCCGCGCTCGTCTGCCTGATCGCCTGGCTGGGCATGGGCCGGGACAAGATCCTGTACTTCTGGCCGTATGACGCGGCCGCCCACGCGCCGCTGTGGGACGGACCGATGTTCCGGACCCTGCCGGAGGTGCTCTACCTGCTCATCGGCTTTGGCGTGGCGATCTTCGTGACCGCGCACTACGCCTCCAGCCGCACCCTGCTGACGCGGCTGGTGCCGGCCGAGAAGCTGCCGGCCTTTTTCGGGATGTACGCGCTGTCCGGGTCCATCACCGTCTGGATCGGGTCACTGCTGGTGGGCGTGTTCACCGCCCTGACCCAGAGCCAGGCCGGCGGCTTCATTCCCATCGGCGCCCTGTTGCTGATGGGCCTGGTCGGCATGTTCTTCGTCAAGGGCGGCGGCAGGACGGTCGCCTGAGCCGTTTGCCGTCGGGCGCGGGGGGCGCTATCTCCCGCCCCATGCACGCGGCGACCCTTCTGGAGCGGCCCTGGCGACAGCCGGAGGCGGTGCTGTCGGCCTTCGCCGATGAGCCGTGGGCCTGCGCCTTCCTGTCGGGCGGATCCGGCGACAACGCCCGCTGGTCCTATGTGCTGCGCGAGCCGGACGCGACCCTGACCCTGGCGGGCGACGACCCGCGCGATCCGTTCGACCTGATAAGGAGTCTACTCGGCGCGGCCGCGGACACTCATCCGGATGGGCCGCCGTTTCAGGGCGGGCTGGCGGGCCTGGCCGCCTACGAGCTCGGCGACCGCATCGAGCCGCTGGGTCTTGCGCGTCACGCCGACTGGCCGGACCTGCTGGTCGGGCGCTACCCGGCCCTGCTGGCCTTCGACCACGACCGGCGGCGGGTGCTGGCCATCGGCCGGACGCCGGACCAGGCCGCCGCCGCCGCGACCTGGCTGGACGCGCCGGATCGCGCGGCCACGCCCGGCCGACTGGCCGTGGACGTCCGGGCCTCGTCCCCGGAGACCTACGAAACCGCGGTGACCGAGGTTGTCGGCCGCATCCATGACGGGGAATACTTCCAGGCCAACATCGCCCGGCTGTGGACCGGTCGGCTGGTCCCGGGCGCCGGCCCGTTCGACCTCGCCGCCCGGCTGGTCGGCCAGAGCGCGGCGCCGTTCGCAGGCTATCTGAGGACGCCGGGGCGGGCGCTGGTCTCCAACTCGCCCGAGCGCTTCGTCAGCGTCGGACCGCTCGGTGAGAAGGGGGGCCGTCGCCTCACCGTCGAGACCCGGCCGATCAAGGGCACGCGCCCGCGCGGCGCGACAACCGCCGCCGACGCCGCCCTGGCCGCCGAGCTGGTGGCCAGCGAGAAGGACCGGGCCGAAAACCTGATGATCGTTGACCTGATGCGCAACGACCTGTCCCGGGTCTGTTCACCCGGGGCGGTGACCACGCCGGAGCTGTTCCGCGTCGAGAGCTTCGCCAATGTCCACCATCTGGTCTCGACCGTGCGCGGCGTCCTGGCCCCCGGCATGACCGCCGCCGACCTGCTGGAGGCGGCCTTTCCGCCGGGGTCGGTCACCGGCGCCCCCAAGGTCCAGGCCATGAAGTCCATCGCCCGGCTGGAGCCGCCGCGCGGTCCCTATTGCGGGGCGCTGTTCTGGGCCGGCTTCGACGGCGCCTTCGACTCCAGCGTCCTGATCCGGACCCTCGGCCTCGTCGAGGACGGCGCGGGGTGGCGATTCGAAGCCCGAGCCGGGGCCGGCATCGTCGCCGACAGCGACCCGCGGGCCGAACGGCTCGAGACTGAAGCCAAGATCGCGGCCCTGCTGCGCGCCCTGACCACGGAGTGACCCGATGACCATGCCGCTTGATGATCGCGGGCTGCTGCTGGGCGACGGGGTGTTCGAAACCATCCTGGCGCTCGACGGAGAGCTGATCCTGTTCGACGCCCACATCGCCCGCATGCGCCGGGCCTGCTGGGAGCTGGGACTGAACCAGCCCGACCCCGACGCGGCGCGCCGGCTCTGCGAACTGGCGCTGGGCGACACCGACGCCACCCTCGGCCGCTTCGCGTTGCGGCTGACCCTGACGGCCGGTTCAGGCGGTCGCGGCCTGGGTCGCCCCGAGATGATCGAGCCGCATATCTTCGCCGCCACCAGCCGGCATGTCCGTCCTGAGGGGGCCATCGGCCTGCGGACCAGCGCGATCCGGCGCAATCCGACCTCGCCCGGCGCCCGGATGAAGACCCTGTCCTACCTCGACAATGTCATGGCCCGCCGCGAGGCCGAGCCGGCCGAGGCCCTGATGCTGAACACCAGCGGCGACCTGGCCTGCGCGGCGGCGGCGAACCTGTTCTGGATCAAGGAAGGCCGTCTGTTCACGCCGGCCCTGGACTGCGGGGTGCTGGACGGGGTGATGCGGCGGCAGGTGCTGCTGGTCGCCGACGAGTTCGGCTTGTCGCCGCGCGAGGGAAGCTTTCCGCCCAGCGCCCTGACCGAGGCCGAAGCGGTGTTCCTGACCAACAGCCTGATCGGGGTGCGGCCGGTGTCGTCGCTGGATGGCGTCGACCTGCCGACCCTGCCGGTTGTGCGCGACCTGGCGGATCGTCTGTCCGAAGTGTCCTAGTTGGACCTGGTGACGTCGTCCGACTTGCGGGGCCGCAGGTAGAACTTGCGGCTGAAGGTCACGGCGTTGGGCATGAAGAAGTTGACCGGCGAGTCGTAGTCGTAGGTGACCTCCGACATGATCACGCTCTGGTTGGCGGCGATGACGCCGGCCGGCACCGTGATCGCCGCGCCCGTGCCGTAGGGGGTCATGCCCGAGCCGTTGCTCCAGGCCACGCTGGTGGCGCCGGCGGAATTGGCCTTCACACTGGTGACCCGCATCTTCAGGGTGTCGGTCGGATAGGGCTGCATGATCGTCGTGGCGATCTGGAAGATATCGGTGACTTCGGTGTTGGTGATCGACGATGACTGGGCCACCAGGTCACCGATCGCCGAGGCGGCGTGGCCGGCCCGCCGCTCGGCCAGCAGGGCCTGGGTGATCTCGGCCAGTCCGAAGTAGAAGGCGATCATCGCCGGCGCGATCAGGGCGAACTCGACCGCGGACACGCCGCGGCGGTCGCGGCCCAGGCGTTTGAGCAGCTTGATCATGAGTCGTAAGGCTCGTTGCGGAAGGTCACCGTCGAATAGACCAGCCGCTTCGTGCCGCCGAGATTGGCGAGGCCCGCGTTGAGCATCGGCGTGATCAGGGTCCATTCGTAGTAGGCGCGGACCACCACGATGTCCTCGCCATTGCCCGGCGTGAACGCGGTCTTGGAGGCGTCGACGCCGCCGTCGGTGACGGGGCTGGTCATGCTGACGTCGGCGAACTTGGGAAAGGTGCGCACATCGACGGTCAGCTTGCCCGAGCAGCTGGCGCCCAGCCATGACATGTTGTCGCAAACGGCGGTCTTGAACGAGGCGGCGCTGCCGCCGGCGGTCTGGAGCTGGCCGGTCCGGATCGTGCGGGCCGCTGCCTCGGTGGCGTTGTCCAGCGTGGTCGACACCATGAAGACAAGACCCAGCTCGAGCACGCCGAACATCAGGGCCAGGAACGGCGCCGCGACCAGCGCGAACTCGACCGCCGTGGCGCCGCGACGGGCGGCCATGAAGCGCCGCAGGAGCGATCTGGATCTGAGGGCCTTCAAGGCCATGGGCGGACGCCTTCCCAACCTGATTGGCGTCAGGATAGCGCGCCGTCCCTAACCGGCGGTTTACTCGCCCTGCGGCTTGGCTGCGGCCGCCGACCGGGCGGCAGCCGCGGCGTAGGGCGCCGAAGACTCCTGATAGGCGGTGTCGCTCTCGCCGGGCATCGGGGTGCGTTCGCAGCGCGGCGCGCAGGAATAATTGAACAGGTCCGGGCCCCGATACATCGTTACCCGGCCGTCATCGGAGGACGACACGACGATTTGGCGATCCAGAATGGTCCGGCCCCGTCCATCCAGGACCAGCAGGTTGGTGATCCCGTATCCCTTGCCGGTGATGATCAGGTTGCGACCATCGATGACGGTCACGTCCGCCACCGCCGGATTGCCGATAATGACGTCGCGCGCCGTCCCCGACAGCCCCACCCTGGCCGCCTGATCGATGCGGATCGGCAGGCTCTGGGCGATCGCAGGCAGGGCGACGGCGAGGGTCGCCACGGCGATAACGAGGCTCAGGATGCGGCGCATGGGTTTTTCCGGTCGCGAATTCTGTCCCGAGACTCGGCCCGAATGGTCAACAAAGCCTGAAAATGACTCACGCGCGGGCGGGCGTGATTCTTATAGAGACTCTCAACCCGTTTCGGACGACGTGGTTAAGCGATCGTAATAGTAAACTCAAGTAAACCATAGAAAATTGTTTGGGCCAGTTCTGCTGTTTACTGGCCATTAAACGCGTCCTGCGAAGGTGGCCTTGTTTTCGGGGGCAGGCAGGCCAAGCGGCTTGGACCCGCAACCGCCAGCTTGCTGATGAGGAGATCAAGCAATGACCAAGTTTATGACGCGCTTCGCCAAGGATGAATCCGGCGCCACGGCCATCGAATACGGCCTGATCGTCGCCCTGATCGCGGTGGTGATCATCACCGCTGTCTCGACCCTGGGCGGCAAGCTCAACACCGCGTTCGGCGACATCAATACCGGCCTCGAAGGCGCCGGCGGCTAAGCCGAAGCCGACTTGCGAAAACAGGGGGCCGCGGAGAAATCCGCGGCCCTTCTGCTTTCTGGACGTCGGCGCATAGCCCGACGTCAATGATCGGTTCACCGCTGCGGGCGCAGACTGCCCGCCTCACCGAACGCCCCGGACGAGCCATGCTTCCGCTGATCCAGTTCCTGCTTCTTGTCGCCTTTCCGGCGCTGGCGATCATCGCCGCGATGCGCGACGCGACCAGCTTCACCATTCCCAACTGGATCTCCCTGGCCCTTATCGCCCTGTTCTTTCCGACCGCACTGCTGCTCGGCGCCTCGCCGGCGCAGATCGGACTGGCGGTCGCCGTCGGGTTCGGCGCGCTGATCGTCGGCATGGGCATGTTCGCCGCCGGCTGGATCGGCGGCGGCGACGCCAAGCTGTTCGCGGCCGCCGCCCTGTGGCTCGGCTGGTCGGCGCTGCTCCCCTTCCTGGCCGTGACCGCCCTCGCGGGCGGCGCCCTGGCGGTTTCGCTGCTCGTCGTCAGGTCCGGCTGGCTGCGCCCCGCGACGATCGGCCTGCGCGGCTGGATCGGCCGCCTGGCGACGCCGGGCGAGAATGTGCCCTACGGCGTGGCCATCGCGGTCGGCGCGCTGGTCGCCTTCCCGACCAGCCTTCCGGCGCAACTGTTCCCGGGCCTTTCCTGACGGGCGGCTTAGGCGCGCGTTAACCATGCGCGCCCAAAGGTAGGACGCCGCCAGAAGGGCCGGTGACGAATCGCCCCTGTGTCCAAGCCGGATCGGCTGGATGCTCCAGAGTTTCCCAGTCCCGTCCGGGGTCAGTCCGACCTTATGAGCGCCGTCCGTCTCCTCATTCTGGCAGTCGCCGCCATCGCCGCCATCGCGCTGGCGTTCGTGGTGCGCGGCGCCTTCTCGCCCAAGACCGCCCCGTCGGTCGCAGCCGCCGCGCCGACACCGTCCGGGCCGACCGTCCGGGTGCTGGTCGCCAAGCGCGACCTGCCCACCGGCGCCCGCCTCGCCCCGACCGACCTCGGCTGGCAGGACTGGCCCGCCGAAGGGCTGAGCGAAGCCTTCACGACCGACGGCGCGCCGCCACAGGTCAAGCCGGCCGGCGCGGCCGGCGCGGCCAAGGAGGCCGCCGCCACGGCCAGCGGCCTGTTCGGCGACGCGGCCATCAAGGCCCTCGACGGCGCGGTGGTCCGCGAACCGTTCGTCAGCGGCGAGCCGATCGTCGCGCGCAAGATCGTCAAGACCGGGGAAGGCAACTTCATGGCCATCGTCCTGGCCCCCGGCATGCGGGCGATGAGCGTGGGTGTGACGGTCGACACCGCCGCCGGCGGCTTCATCCTCCCCGGGGACCGCGTGGACCTGATCGTCAGCCAGAACGACGGCGACAAGGTGGTGACCGAAACGGTGCTGGGCAACGTCAAGGTCCTCGCCATCGACCAGGCCGCGCAACCCACCAAGGACGCCCAGACCATGGTCGGCGCGGTCGCCACGCTCGAGGTCTCCGCCGCCGACACCGAACTGGTCGCCAGCGCCCAGACCAGGGCGCGGGCGGGCGGCGCCCTGTCCCTGGCGCTGCGTTCCTACGCCGACGCCGGCGCGCCCACGACGCGAGGCGTCTCCTCCGGATCCCCAAGGGCAGGCGAAACCGTGCGCGTCGTCAGGGCGGGCCAGTCCAGCCAGGTAACGGTGTCCCGATGAGCAAGATACGCCTGTTCCGGTCCCTCGCTCCGGCTGTTATCGCCGCGACCCTTGTCCAGGCCGCGGCGCCGGCCGTTCTGGCCCAGGCCATCGACGCGCAGGGCGGCGGCCTGGCCGGGATGGCCGGATCGGGATCCACCACGGTGCGCGTCGATCTGGCGGCCGGCGGCGTGTCGCAGGACCTGTCCCTGCCGCGCGGCAAGTCGGCGATCATCGAGCTGCCCGTCGATGTCCGGGACATCCTGATCACCAATCCGGCCGTGGCCGATGCGGTGCTGCGCACGCCCCGCCGAATCTATGTGCTGGGCATGACGTCCGGCCAGACCGACGCCATCCTGTTCGACGCCTCCGGCCGCCGCATCCTGTCGCTCAACATCCGGGTCGACGCGGACGCCGGCGCGCTGGCGGCCACGATCAACCGCGTGCTGCCGGGCTCCAGGGTCAAGGTCGAGTCGCTCGGCGACAGCGTGATCCTGACCGGCATGGTCCAGAATCCGATCGACGCGGACCGGGCCGGGCAGATCGCCCTGCGCTACGTGGCCAAGCCCGAGCAGGTCCTCAACATGCTCAGCGTCGCCGGCAAGGACCAGGTGATGCTCAAGGTGAGGATCGTCGAGGTCCAGCGCAGCGTCATCAAACAGCTTGGCGTGAACCTGAACGCCGTGCTGCAGCAGGGCAGCGGTTCGATCACGGTCGGCCAGAGCGCCAACTTCAGCATCAACGGCGCCCTGCCCGGCGGCGCCACCATCGGCGGCAGCTATATCGACGCCCTGGACACCCTGACCGGATCGATCCGCGCCTTCGAACGCGTCGGTCTGGTCCGGACGCTGGCCGAGCCCAACCTGACGGCGGTGTCGGGCGAATCCGCCCGCTTCCTGGCCGGCGGTGAGTACCCGGTGCCGGTCAACCAGGACAACTCCAGCGGCTCGGTGACGGTCGAGTACAAGCCGTTCGGCGTGGGCCTGGCCTTCACGCCGGTGGTCCTGTCCGGCGGGCGCATCTCGTTGAAGCTCTCGACGGAAATCTCCGAACTGACCACCCAGGGCGCGTTCACGCTCGGGGGGGGCGGCGCCAGCGGCACCAGCCTGACCATCCCGGCCCTGACCGTTCGTCGGGCAGAGACCTCCGTCGAGCTGCCCTCGGGCGGCTCGATGATGATCGCCGGCCTGATCCAGCAGCAGACACGCGAGAACATCGACGCGCTGCCGGGCGCGGGGTCCATCCCCGTGCTCGGATCGCTTTTCCGCTCGCGGGACTACCTGTCGGGCGATACCGAGATGGTGGTCCTGGTCACCGCCTATCTGGTCGACCCGAATAACCCCGGCGCCTTCCAGACGCCGGCCGACGGGCTGCGTTTCGCCAACGACGCCGAAACCATCCTGTTCGGCAAGCTGAACAAGACCGTGCAAGCCCCGCCGGGCGCCAACGCCGGACGGACCTGGCAGGGTCCGATCGGCTACGTGATCGAGTAGCGCGATGCAGAAGCCGTTCCTTTCCCGTCTTTCGCCCCTCGCCGGCGCGCTCCTGTTGGCCGGGTGCGCGCACGCCGATCCCGACGCGGTCGCACGCGCCGCGATGCCTACGCCGCTGGATGCCTGGAGCGGGGCGATCCAGGTCACGCCGCAACCTGACGAGATCCGCCTGGCCGCGCACCCTACCGGCCTGTCGGGTAACCAGGCCAGGGCGCTGGCCGAGTTTCATTCCCGCTGGATGCAGGCCGAGGGCGGCCTCATCACCGTCGCCGCCCCCAACCAGGGCGGCTACCGCGTCGGCAGCGAGACCCGAGCCTGGCTTCTGGGTCAGGGCGCCCCGGCCGAGAAGGTTCTGCTGATCGGCTACGACGCGGCCGACCCGGCCGATGCGCCGGTGGTGGTCGGGTTCAAGCGCTACACGGTGGCGACGCCCAACTGCGGGTCCTGGGAGAACCTGTCCCGCTCCTTCGGCAACGGCTCCATGGGCAACCTGGGGTGCGCCGTCACGTCCAACATGGCCGCGCAGCTGGCCAATCCCGAGGACCTGATCGCGCCGCGAACCATGGATCCGGCCGATCCTGGCCGCCGCTCGGTCGTGTTCGAAAAGTACCGGCAGGGCGAGGTGACCTCCTCGGCAAAGGACACCCAGGCGTCCGGCGCGGTTTCGCAGGCGATCCAGTAGCCATGGCCCCTCGCACCACAGATCACGATCCGTTCGACCTGGGCTTCGAGGCCAACGACGAGTTCGCCCCGACCAGCGGCGATCCGTGGCGTGACGACGCTCCCCAACTGCGACAGACGGCCGGACTGGGCGACGATCCGTTCGCCGACTTTCCGCCGGCCCGCCCGGCGGTCGAAGACGACCCCTTCGCAGAACTGTCTCGCCCCCCGGCCCAAGCAGCGTCCCCAGTGCATCACACCGTCCCTCACGCGCCCGTCCACGCCATCCCGGAAGGCCCCGCGCTTCATGATGGAAGCGCCGGAGAGGCCAGCGTCCCGCGCATCGGGATCCATGTGTTCTGTTCGCGGCCGGAAACGACGGAAATGGTCGAGCGGGCGGCCGGAGACCGGCGCATGTCCCGGGCGGCGACCCTGGTGCGGCCCGGCGGCGTGCAGGCGGCGATCGATCATTATCAGAACCAGCCGACGCCCTCGCTTGTGATCGTCGAAAGCCTCGATCCGGCGCCGGAACTGCTCAACCAGCTGGAGCGACTTGCCGAGGTCTGCGATCCGGGCACCAAGGTCGTGATCATCGGCTCCGCCAACGACATCGCCCTTTATCGGGAGCTGATGCGCCGGGGGGTGAGCGAGTACCTCGTGCCGCCGCTCAGCCCGCTGCAGATTATCCGCGCGATCACCGGCCTTTACGCTGATCCGGCCGCGCCCTTCACCGGTCGCCAGATCGCTGTTGTCGGAGCCAAGGGCGGCGTCGGCGCCTCGACCGTGGCCCACAACCTGGCCTGGGCGCTGGCCGAGCAGATTCAGGCCGGCGTCGTCCTCGCCGATTTCGACCTGCCGTTCGGCACGGCCGGCCTCGACTTCAACCAGGATCCGCTGCAGGGCGTCGCCGACGCTCTGAGCCAGCCCGACCGGCTGGACCCGGTGCTGATGGACCGGATGATGGTCCGGATCACCGACCGGTTGTCACTGTTCGCGGCGCCGGCGACGCTTGACCAGGACTACGACATCCATCCCGACGCGTTCGAGGAGGTGGTCCAGAAGATCCGCGCCGCCGCCCCCTTCGTGGTGCTCGACCTGCCGCACGCCTGGAGCGCCTGGAAACGCAAGATGCTGATCGCGTCGGATGATCTGGTCATCGTCGCCACCCCCGATCTGGCCTCGCTGCGCAACGCCAAGAACATGATCGACCTGGTGCGTCAGGCCCGGCCCAATGACGCGCCGCCGCGGCTGGTGCTCAACCAGGTCGGCGTGCCCGGCCGGCCGGAAATCCCGGTGAAGGACTTCGGCGACGCGCTGGGGCTCGGCCCCTGCCTTAGCCTGCCGTTCGAGCCCAAGGCCTTCGGCCAGGCCGCCAACCACGGACAGATGATCACCGAGGTGGCGCCCAGGTCGAAAGCCTCCGAGGGCCTGACCCAGCTAGCCCAGCTGATCGCCCGCCGCGAGCCGCCGCCCGCCCAGAAATCGTCGCTTCTCGGCGGCCTGTTCAACAGGAAGAAGTAGCGCCCCGTGTTCGGCAAGCGATCCGACGCAGACACCGCCCCGGCCCGGAAGGCGCCGCCGCCGCCGCCCGCCGGCGCGCCGATCGCGACGCGTCCGCAGTCGGACCAGGGCGCGACCGCCTCGGGCACGCCGGCCACCAAGCGCGAGGGCGCCGACACCGCCTCGCTCGCGGGAGGCTCGACGCCGCGCGAGAGCACGAAAGCTCCCCGGGGGCTGGACCAGCTGCGCGCCGCCCAGGGGCCGACGGCGCAGATCGTCCGGGAACAGAGCGACTACTATCACGCCACCAAGACCACGATCTTCAACGCGCTGCTGAACACCATCGACCTGAGCCAGCTGGCCCAGCTCGACCAGAAGTCGGCCGCCGAGGAAATAAAGGACATCGTCGCCGAGCTGGTGGCGATCAAGAACGTCTCGATGTCGGTCGCCGAGACCGATCACCTCGTCCAGGACATCATCAACGACGTCCTCGGCTATGGCCCGCTCGAGCCGCTGCTGGCCCGGGACGACATCGCCGACGTGATGGTCAACGGCGCCAACCGGGTGTTCATCGAGGTCGGCGGCAAGGTTCAGCTGACCAATGTCCGCTTCCGCGACAACGCCCAGCTGATGAACATCTGTCAGCGGATCGTGTCGCAGGTCGGCCGCCGCGTCGACGAAAGCTCGCCGATCTGTGACGCCCGCCTTCCGGACGGCAGCCGGGTCAACGTCATCGCGCCGCCGCTGGCGCTGGACGGTCCGACCCTGACCATCCGGAAATTCAAGAAGGACAAGCTGACGATGAAGGACCTGGTGGACTACAAGTCCATCAGCCCGGAAGGCGCGCGGGTCCTGGGCGTCATCGGCGCCTGCCGCTGCAACATCGTCATCTCCGGCGGCACCGGTTCGGGCAAGACGACGCTGCTCAACACCATGACCGCCTTCATCGATCCGACCGAACGGGTGATCACCTGCGAGGACGCGGCCGAACTGCAGCTGCAGCAGCCGCACGTGGTGCGTCTGGAGACCCGGCCGCCCAACCTTGAGGGCCAGGGCCAGATCACCATGCGGGACCTGGTCAAGAACTGCCTGCGGATGCGTCCCGAGCGGATCATCGTCGGCGAAGTGCGCGGGCCCGAGGCGTTCGATCTGCTGCAGGCGATGAACACCGGGCACGACGGTTCAATGGGCACGCTGCACGCCAACTCGCCCCGCGAGGCGATCAGCCGGATCGAGTCGATGATCACCATGGGCGGCTATGGCCTGCCGTCCAAGACCATCCGCGAGATGATCGTCGGCTCCATCGACGTCATCATCCAGGCCGCGCGCCTGCGGGACGGGTCCCGGCGCATCACCCATGTCACCGAGGTCGTCGGCCTGGAGGGCGACGTGATCGTCACCCAGGACCTGTTCGTCTACGAGGTGAACGGCGAGGACGACCAGGGCCGCGTTACCGGCAAGTTCCGGTCGACCGGCATCGCCCGCCCCCGGTTCTGGGATCGCGCCCGTTACTACGGCCTGGAACGCGAGCTGGCCGAAGCCCTCGACGCGGCGGAATAGCGCCATGCTGGTCGCCCTCGTCGCGGTTCTCGCCTTCATCACCATCGGCGGCCTGGGCTGGGTCTTCGCCGGCGGCGAAAGCGATAGCGCCAAGACCGCCAAGCGCGCCCAGGTCATCGTCAGCGGCGGCGCGCGCGAGGCCCGCACGCGTGGCCGCGGCGTCGTGGCCAACAATCAGGAGATCCGGCGCAAGCAGATCCTCCAGACGCTGAAGGCCCAGGAAAAGCAGCAGAAGAAGGCGACGCTCGCCATCGCCGCCCGGCTGCAGCAGGCGGGACTGAGTCTGACTGTCCGCAGCTTCTGGATCTTCAGCGGCGTGTTCGGCCTGAGCGTCGGCGCGATAACGCTGCTGGCGACACAGAAGCCGCTGATCGCGCTGGGCCTGGCCTTTGCGGCCGGACTGGGCCTGCCGCGGTGGCTGGTCGGGGTCATGGCCACCCGCCGCATCAAGAAGTTCACCCTGGCCTTCTCCGACGCCATCGACATCATCGTGCGCGGCATCAAGTCCGGCCTGCCGGTCCACGACTGCCTGAAGATCATCGGCCAGGAGTCGCCCGAGCCGCTGGCCGGCGAGTTCCGTCGCCTGGTCGAGAACGTCGGCATGGGCGTGTCCATGGATCAGGCCCTGGAGAAGATGTACGAGCGCATGCCGACCAGCGAGCTGCGCTTCTTCGCCATCGTTCTGGCCATTCAGCAGAAGGCCGGGGGCAACCTGGCCGAGGCGCTGAACAATCTCTCCACCGTCCTGCGCGCGCGCAAGATGATGCGTGAGAAGATCAAGGCGCTGTCGTCGGAGGCGATCGCCTCATCCTTCATCATCGGCTCGCTGCCGCCGGGCGTGGTGGTGCTGATCACAGTGACGACCCCGGCCTACATGGCGCCGATGTTCACCGATCCTCGCGGCCATCTGATGCTGCTGGGCGCCGCGTTCTGGATGGCCATGGGCATCCTGGTGATGCGCAAGATGATCAACTTCAAGTTCTGAGGACGGCCGATGGACCTCGTCAGACTTCTCACCGACCCGGACAATCTGCTGACGATCTTCGTCGCGGTGGTGACCTTCGCCACGATCGTTACCCTGGCCGGGCCGATGTTCAAGACCAAGGGCCTGGAGGATCGGCTGAAGTCGGTCGCCAATCGCCGTGAAGAACTGCGCCGCCGGTCCCGCGAAGAGATCGCCAAGCGCGGCGCGAACGCCGCGAGCAGCATCCGGCAGGTGGACGAAGGCCTCTATCGCAAGGTCGTCGAGCGGCTTCAGCTGTCTCGTCTTCTTGAGGACCCCAAGGTCGCCGAGAAGATGGCCCAGGCCGGCTTCCGCGGCCCCAAGCCGATCAGCGCCTTCTACTTCTTCCGGTTCGTGATGCCGTTCGCCCTGGCCCTGACGGCGGCCTTCTACCTGTTCGTCGTCAACGACTTCGGCCTACCGATGATGAGCAAGGTGACCTTCTGCGTCGCCGCCCTGGTGCTGGGATACTATGCCCCCAACCTCTACATCACCAACATCGCCCAGAAGCGTCGCGAGTCGATCGTGGCGGCCTTCCCCGACGCCCTGGACCTGCTGCTGATCTGCGTGGAGAGCGGCATGTCGATCGAGGCGGCCATCCAGAAGGTCAGCGGCGAGGTCGGCGGCTCCTCCATCGAACTGGCCGAGGAACTGACCTTGCTCACGGCCGAGCTCAGCTACCTGCCAGATCGCCGGCTGGCCTATGACGGCCTCGCCCGGCGGACCAACCACCCCGGCATCAAGGCGGTGTCGACGGCGATGATCCAGGCCGAACGCTACGGCACGCCGCTGGGCGTGGCGCTGCGCACGATGGCCAAGGAAAACCGCGACCTTCGCCTGGCCGCCGCGGAGAAGACCGCCGCCGCCCTGCCGGCCAAGCTCACCGTGCCGATGATCCTGTTCTTCCTGCCGGTGCTGTTCGTGGTCATCCTGGGACCGGCCATCATCAAGGTGCAGGACACCCTGGCCCAGCAGCCGGCGTCGCAGGGCGGCTAGAGCGCGTTCCGATAAGTGGGAACCGGTTATCGGAACGCGCGACCACGAAAGAGCTGGAGCACGGTGCGGTCCGACGGAACCGACCGACCGTTGAATCCTGCTTCAGAAACAAGAGTCTAGTCGCTCAGCGCGCCCGATAGCACCGCCTCGGCGAAGCCGCAGTGCATCGCGATGCCGCGCGCCATCACCTGTTCGTCCAGGGTCATGCGATTGGAGTGCAGCGCGCAGCAGGCGCGGTAGTCGCCGCCGACGCCGGTCGGGGCCGCGCCCAGGAAGGCCATCAGGCCGGGCGCCTTCTGCAGCACATAGGAGAAGTCCTCGGCTCCCATCATCGGGTTGGGCATCGTCATCCAGGCGCCCTCTCCATAGAGGGCCTTGGCGGTGCGCTCGGCCAGCTCGACTTCCTTCGGTGTGCAGACGGTGACCGGGAAGCCGCGGATGATCTCCACCTCGGCGGTGCAGCCGTGGGCGGCGGCGACATGCCCGGCGACCTTTCGGATGCCTTCGTGCGCCTTCTCCCGGGTGCGTTCGGACAGGGTGCGCAGCGTACCCTTCAGGTAGGCGTCCTCGGGGATAATGTTGTTGGTGGTGCCGGCCACGATGTTGGCGATGGTGATCACGGCCGGGTCGAAGACCGAGATGGTGCGGGTGACCATGGCCTGCAGCGCGGTGACGATTTCGCAGGCCACCGGGATGGGGTCGACGGCGTCATGCGGCATGGAGGCGTGGCCGCCGGCCCCGACGACGCGGATCTCGATGACGTCCGACGAGGCCAGCAGCGCCCCGGCCCGACCGGCGAAGACCCCGGTCGGCATGTTGGGCGAGATGTGCAGCGCGAAGGCCGCGTCCGGAATCGGATCGATCAGGCCGTCGTCGAGCATGAAGCGGGCGCCGTGGTGGCCCTCCTCGCCCGGCTGGAACATGAACATCACCGTGCCGTTCAGCTGGTCGCGCTTCGCACAGAGGGCGCGGGCCGCGCCGGCCAGCATGGCGACATGGGTGTCGTGGCCGCAGGCGTGCATGGCGCCGACCGTGCGGGAGGTGAACTCAAGGCCCGTGTCCTCGGTCAACGGCAGGGCGTCCATGTCGCCGCGCAACAGCACCGTGCGGCCGTTGGGCGAGCCCCTCAGGATGGCCAGCACCCCGGTGGTCGACGGTCCCTGGCGGATCTCCAGCGGCAGCCCTTCCAGCGCCTTGAGCACCTTCTCCGTCGTCTTCGGCAGGTGCAGCCCCAACTCCGGCTCCATGTGGATCGCGCGGCGCAGTTCGATGGCGCCATGGAGCAGGGCGTCGCCGGCGGCGGTCCAGCCTTCGCGGTCGATGGTCAGGGCGTTCATAAAAGGACTCCGGATGTGTACGCCGCACCGTCGCGCTTTTCGCGTCCACGGTCTAGGAGGAGGGCATGAGCACCGTGACCCTCGCCGACATTCAAGCCGCCGCTGTCCGTCTCGACGGACTGGCCGTCAGGACGCCGCTGATCGAGAGCCCGGCGCTGAACGCAGAGCTGGGCGCCCGCATCCTGCTCAAGCCCGAGACGCTGCAGCGGGCCGGGGCCTTCAAGTTTCGCGGGGCGATGAACAGGATCGCGCAGCTGGACGACGGAGCGAGGGCGCGGGGCGTCGTCGCCTGCTCGTCGGGCAATCACGCCCAGGGCGTGGCGCTGGCGGCGCGGATGGTCGGGGCCCCGGCCGTGATCGTCATGCCCGCCGACGCCCCGGCCATGAAGGTCGCCAACACCCGTGCGTATGGCGCCGAGGTGATCCACTACGACCGCTACAGCGAGGATCGTGAGGCGATCACCAACGCCATCGCCCAGGATCGCGGCATGACCATCGTCTGGCCGTTCGACGACCTCGACATCATCGCCGGCCAGGGCACGGTTGGGATCGAGATGGTCGAGCAGGCGCGGGCGCTGGGCGTGGAGCTGACCTCCGTCCTGGCTCCGGTCGGCGGGGGCGGGCTGATCGCCGGGGTCTCGACGGCGGTGAAGGCCCTGTCGCCGCGCACCTCGATCCTCGGCGTCGAGCCGGCCGACTTCGACGACACTCGCCGGTCGCTGGAGAGCGGCGCGCGCGAGAAGATCGACCCGGTGTCGCGCTCGATCTGCGACGCGCTGCAGTCGCCCTCGCCCGGCGCCATCACCTTCCCGATCAACCAGCGTAACCTTGATGGCGTCGCCACCGTCACCGACGCCCAGGTCGCCGAGGCGATCCGCTACGCCTACACGACCCTGAAGCTGGTGGTGGAGCCTGGCGGCGTGGTCGGTCTGGCGGCGCTGCTGTCGGGCGTCATCGACGTCGAGGACGTCACCGTCGGAGTCGTCCTGTCGGGCGGCAACATCGACCCGGGCCTGTTCGCGTCCATCCTCGCCGGAGAGCTCTGAGCATGATCGCAGGTTTCGTTCCGCCCCAGACCCCGCTGCTGATGGTTCCCCGCGCCGCATTAGAGCGGAACCTGCTGACCATGCAGGGCCTCTGCCGCGCCTCGAACGTCCGCCTGCGAGCGCACGGCAAGACACACAAGTGCTCGACGCTCGGCCGGCTGCAGGTCGAGAAGGGCGCGGTCGGGCTCTGCGCCCAGTCGGTGGGCGAGGCCGAGGCCTTCGTGCGCGGCGGGGTGCTGGACGTGCTGGTCACCGCGCCGCATCCGGCCTGGGGCTCGGCCCGACTGGCCGACCTGGCGCGGACCGGCGCCACGGTCGGGGCGACGGTGGACGACGCGATGCAGATCGCGCGTCTGGGCGCCGCGGCGCGGGCCGCCGGCGTGGCCCTCAACTGCGTCATCGACATCGATCCGGGCACGCACCGGACCGGCTGCCACCCCTCCCGCGCCGTCGAACTGGCGCGGCAGGCGGCCTCGACCGAGGGACTGAACTATGCCGGCATCCAGTCCTACGCCGGGCATCTGCAGCATATCGCCGACGTGGCCGGGCGCAGGGCGGGCGATGACCTGGTGCTGGGCATGGTCTCCGGCGTCATCGCCGACCTGACCGCCGCCAACCTGGCCCCGGCCGTGGTCACCGGGGGCGGCACCGGCACCCACAGCTATGACCTCAAGAGCGGCGTCTTTACCGAGCTGCAGGCCGGGTCCTACGCCTTCATGGACGTTGAGTACGAGGCCTGCGGCGCGCCCGAAGGCGGCTGGCCGTTCGAGCAGGCGCTGTTCATCGCCGCCAGCGTGATCAGCGCCGTGCACAAGAGCCATGTCGTCGTCGACGTCGGCTTCAAGGCCAACTCCGTGGACGGCCCGCCGGCCAGGATCGCGGCCGGGGCGGCCCCGGGCTCGCTCTGGCGGCCGATGGGCGACGAGCACGGCATGATCCTGCACCCCTCGGCCATCCCGCTGTTGAAGGGCGGCGACTTCATCGGCGCCGTCAACGCGCTGGACGCCGACCCGGACACGCCCTGGCCGGCCGACGCGCCGAAGGCCGGCGACACCGTCTGGCTGCAGCCGGGCCATGTCGATCCGACCATCAACCTCTACGACGCCTTGCATGTCGTGGCGGAAGACGGGTCATGGGAACGCTGGGCGGTGGACGCGCGCCGGGTTTCATAGAGCGCGCCGATCCGCCCGGAAGCGGCAGGGAGATGGCCATGAACGACCTCGATTTCACCGGCAAGCGCGTGCTCGTCGTCGGCGGCACCAGCGGCATCGGCAACGGCATCGCCCACGGCTTCCTCGCGCGCGGCGCCAGGGTCGCGGTGTGGGGCACTCGCGACAGGGACGACTACAGGGTCGAGGACGGCTCTGACCTGTCGGGTCTGGACTTCTGCCGCGTCGACGCTTCCGACAACGCCGCCGTCGAGGCCGCGCCGGCCCCGTTCGACGGGCTGGACGTGCTGGTGCTGGCCCAGGGCACGGTCCTCTACCGCAAGGGCGAGTTCGAGATGGAGGGCTTCCGCAAGGTGGTCGGGGTCAACCTCGACAGCCTGATGGCCTGCGCGATGAAGTTCCACGACGCCCTGAAGGCGAGCGGCGGGAATATCGTCACCATCAGCTCGACGGCCGCCTATCACGCCACGCGGGGCAACCCGGCCTACAACGCCTCCAAGGCCGGGGCCGTGGCCCTGACCCGCACGCTGGGGCAGGCCTGGGCCAGCGACGGACTCCGGGTCAACGGCGTGGCCCCCGGCCTGGTCGACACCAAGCTGACCAAGGTGACCACCGACAATCCCGAGCGTCTGGCCGCCAGCCTGCGCGGTATTCCGATGCACCGGCTGGGCACCCCCGAAGACATGGCCGGCGCGGTGCTGTTCCTCGCCTCGCCGCTGGCCTCCTATGTGACGGGCCAGACCCTGATCGTCGACGGCGGTTTGACCCTCTAGATTCAGGCCTTGGCGAACAACCTTCCCCAACGATAGGCTCCGCCCGCAAAAAAACATCGCCGGGAGAGCGCCGTTCCATGAAAAAACACCTGCTCGCCGCCATCGCGGTCTGCGCCGTCCCCCTGGTCGCCATGGCGTCCCCGCTGGCCCCGACGGCCGACCCCGCCCGCATGCGGGAGGACGTCAAGGTCCTGTCGTCGGACGCCTTCGAGGGACGCGCGCCCAACAGCGTCGGTGAGGAGAAGACCGTCGCCTACCTGATCGAGCAGCTGACGAAGATCGGCCTCGATCCCGGCGGCGACCTGAAGGACGGCAAGCGGGCCTGGACCCAGGACGTGCCGCTGTCACGCTACGAGATCGCCGGGACGCCCACCTTCTCGGCCACGGTCGGCGGCCTGACCCGGCCGCTGACCCAGGGCGAGGACCTGGCCATTCGCGCGGCCCAGACCAACGTCGACCAGGTGACCTTCGCCAACGCGCCGCTGGTCTTCCTCGGCTACGGCGTCAAGGCGCCGGAGCGCAACTGGGACGACTTCAAGGGCGTCGACCTGAAGGGCAAGATCGGCGTCGTGCTGATCAACGACCCCGACTTCGAAGGCGGTGAGGGCGACTTCAACGGCAAGGCCATGACCTACTACGGTCGCTGGACCTACAAGTACGAGGAGGCGGCGCGGCAGGGCGCCCTGGGGCTGATCATCGTCCACGAGACGGAAGCCGCCTCCTATGGCTGGGCGACGGTCACCAACTCCAACACCAACGAGATGTTCGACATCGTCCGCAAGGACCCGACGGCCGTTCATCCGACCGTCGAGGGCTGGATGCAGCGCGGCGTCGCCGTCGAGCTGTTCAAGGCCGCAGGCCTCGACTTCGAGGCCCAGAAGGCCGCCGCCCGCACCCGCGCCTTCAAGCCGGTCGAGCTGAAGGGCGTGACCCTGTCGGGCGACTACCG
This sequence comes from Caulobacter sp., assembly GCA_030683005.1. Lineage (GTDB taxonomy): Bacteria > Pseudomonadota > Alphaproteobacteria > Caulobacterales > Caulobacteraceae > Caulobacter. The sequence goes on from JAUXMY010000028.1 coordinate 93,607, forward strand.
GGTCAAGCACGAGGTCATCGTCAGCCAGAATGTCGTCGCCCTGCTGCCGGGCAAGACGCGGCCGGACGAGACGGTGATGTACACGGCCCACTGGGACCACATCGGAATCGGCGCGCCGGACGCCACGGGCGACCGGATCTACAACGGCGCCATCGACAACGCGACCGGCACGGCCGGCCTGCTGGAGCTGGCCCGCCTGCAGAAGGCGGCCGGACCGACGGACCGCTCGATCGTCTTCCTGTGGGTGACGGCCGAGGAGAAGGGCCTGCTCGGCTCGGAATACTACGCCGCCAATCCGCTCTATCCGCTGGCGACCACGGCCGGGGTGCTGAACGCCGACGGCATGAACGTGTTCGGCCTGAGCAAGGACTTCACCATCTCGGGCAGCACCAAGGTCGAACTGCTCGACATGCTGATCGCCGAGGCCGCGAAGTCGGGCCGCACCTATACGCCCGACCCCAACACCTATGCCGGCTACTTCTTCCGCTCCGATCACTTCTCGCTCGCCAAGCGCGGCGTGCCGGCCATCTCGTTCGGCGGCGGTCAGGACTGGGTCGACGGCGGCGTTGCGGCGGGCAAGGCCTCTGCCGAGGCCTACCGCAAGGACCGCTATCACCAGCAGGCCGACAACTTCGACCCCAGCTGGCCGCTGGTCGGCATGGCCGCGGACGTCGGGCTGCTGTTCCGCCTCGGCCGCGACCTTGCCAACTCGACCCAATGGCCGGAGTGGGGCGAAGGTGTCGAGTTCAAGGCCACCCGTGACGCCAGCAAGGACCAGCGCCGCTAGCGCGATCCGATGACCGTCAGCGTCTTTGATCTGTTCAAGCCGGGCGTCGGTCCGTCGAGCTCGCACACCATGGGCCCGATGACGGCCGCCGTGCGCTTCGTCGGCCTGCTGCGGGAGCGCGGCGTGCTGGCGTCGGTCACCGGGGTGCGGATCAAGTTCTACGCCTCCCTGGCCCTGACCGGCCGGGGGCACGCCACCGACCGGGCGACGCTGCAGGGGCTGATGGGGTTCGAGCCGGCGACGCTCGATCCCGACGCCGGCGACGCGGCGCTGGCGACGTTGCGCGAGACCGGCGCCATGACGCTGGGCGGCGACGGGCCGTCCATCGCCTTCGATGAAGCCGCCGACATCGTCTGGGCCGGGCGCGAGCGGCTGCCGCAGCACCCCAACGCCATGACCCTGACCGCGCTTAGCGGCAAGGCGGTGGTCGCCGAGCGGAGCTACTTCTCCGTCGGCGGCGGGTTCGTCCGCGACGAGGACGAGATCTTCCGCAACACCGGCGACGAGGAAGGGCCGCCGGTCCCCTTCCCCTATGAGTCCGGCGCCGAGCTGCTGGAGATGACACAGGCGGCGGGCGTCACCATCGCCGAGGCGATGATGGCCAACGAACGGGTCCGCCGCTCCGAGGCCGAGGTGATCGCGGGCCTCGAGACCATCCACGCCGCCATGGAGGCCTGCATCGAGCGGGGCATGCGGATCGACGGCGTCCTGCCCGGCGGCCTGTCGGTGAAGCGGCGGGCGAAGCAGGTGCACCAGACCATCATGGCCAAGGTCGAGAAGTCGATCAGCGACCCGCTGGCGGCGCTCGACTTCGTCAACCTCTGGGCCCTGGCGGTCAACGAGGAGAACGCCGCCGGCGGCCGGGTGGTCACCGCCCCGACCAACGGCGCGGCCGGTCTGCTGCCGGCCGTGCTGCGCTTCTACGACCGCTTCTATCAGGGCACGCCCGAGGGCCGTCGCACCTTCCTGCTGACCGCGGCGGCCATCGGCGCCCTCTACAAGAAGAACGCCTCGATCAGCGGCGCCGAGGTGGGCTGCCAGGGCGAGGTGGGCGTCGCCTGTTCGATGGCGGCGGCCGGCCTCTGCGCGGCGATGGGCGGCACCAACGCCCAGATCGAGAACGCCGCCGAGATCGGCATGGAGCATAACCTGGGCCTCACCTGCGACCCGATCGGCGGGCTGGTCCAGATCCCCTGCATCGAGCGCAACGCCATGGGCGCCATCAAGGCCATCGACGCCGCGCGCCTCGCCCTGCTGGGCGACGGCGAGCACTCGGTGTCGCTCGACAAGGTCATCGCCACCATGAAGCGCACCGGCGAGGACATGAACGAGATCTACAAGGAAACCTCGCTCGGCGGATTGGCGGTCGGGCTGGCCGTGAACCGGGTGGAGTGCTGAGCGTGCGCGCCCGTCTCTACGGCCTCGGACGGCCCCTGGCCCTGATGGCCCTGCTGGTCGCGGCCGCGGATGCGATCCTCTTCCCGATCGCCCTGTTCACCGACGCGCTGTCGGACGACCGGCTGCAACGGGCGCTCTACGCCTCGGCCTTCACGCTGGCGGTGGTGTTTCTGCGGGCGGTGCTCGACCCGGCGGTGCAGCGGGCGGTCCTGGCGGCCAATCACGGGCTGCAGGAGGGCCAGCCGTTCAAGCCGCGCTGGATCTCGCCAATGGACCCGACCTGGGGCGCGTTCGGCAGTCGTATGGGACAAGGCGTTCTGCCCTGGCTGCGACTGGTGCTGCTCGGCGAGTTTGCGCTCGGACTGATCCTGTTGGGGACTAGCCGGACGCCGCCGCCGGTGTTGCTGGCTGCGGTCGGTCTTGGCCTCTGCATCCTGCTTTCGATGACCCAGCTGAAGGACCACTACGGTTCGGAGGCGGAGGCGGCGGACAAGGACTGACGGACGCACGGCTTCGCCGCCTCACGGGCGTTGACCCTGAAGGTTGGGGAGGTGGTGCGGAGCGCTCCGGGTTCACCCCGGAAGTCTGTGTGTGAACGTGCGAACGGTGGTGCGAACCAGAGCGCTCCGCGAAGGTCGTTATCCGGAAGCTTCCGCTCGGCAGCCGTATTGGGGCTTAGCCGGAGCGCCTCCGACGGGCGGGCAAGGCAGCGGCCTCGTCCCGGACCGGATGAGTAACCCCCTCATCCCTGTCCCCGCTCGAACTCCATCCCGACGCCGCAAGGTCGCTGGCCATGCGCCCTCCCCGTGCGACGGGACGAGAGTGAGTATGCGCGTGGTCGAAGGGGTGGGGGATAGAATTGAGTTATCCCCCTATCTCCGTCTCCCCGGCGCAGGCCGGGGTCCATACGGGGCAAGGGCTCGCGGCGTGTAGTGGATCCCGGCCTGCGCCGGGAAGCCGGGGGATAGAGACCGCGAGCATGCGTGCACGTCCAACAAATCCGGGGCCATCACTTCCGCGAGGATGAGCGGAGTTGTTAGGGTGGGCGTATCAGCCTCTGGGTCCCGCATGCGACTTCCGATCTTACTCCTGTTGACGCTCGTGGGTGGCTGCACTGCCGAGCCAACGCCGGTCGTCAATGTCGATGCGCTCGCTGACCGCGTGGAGCGCGATTTCGAAGCATTCTGCCTGTCAGCCGACGGCGACCTGGAACGGGCTGCGAGCGCTGCAACGGCCCGAGGCTGGTGGGAGGCGCCCTCTCAAGCCGACTTCCGCGCCTTTGAGGAAAGGCAGCCGGGAGGCCGTGGCGGCGACGGGATGCTGTTTCTTTCGCCCGACGTTGACGGCAAGGCTAGCTGCAACCTGTCCTACGACGGGCCCAGAGCCGTCGCGGCCCTGCTCAACAAGCGCCTGGCCGACCGATACGGCGGAGAAGCGAAGGAGCCGAACGGTGAGACAGAGCCGTGTGTAACCTACGTCCATGAGGGGCGTGGCTATAAGGCCTGTCACAACATCTATCCTGATGCGCCGGAGACCGCCTCGCTTGAGGTCGAGTGGCCTGCCCTGATGATGAAGGGGAAAGAATGACCACCGCAACCATCCGCACCGGCTGCGGCGGCTGGACGTTCGAGCCGTGGCGGGGGGTGTTCTATCCCGACACGCTCAAGCAGAAGGACGAGCTGGCGTACATGAGCCGCCAGCTGCGCTCGATCGAGATCAACGGCGCCTACTATTCCAGCTTCAAACCCGACAGCTGGCGGAAATGGCGGGATGAGACGCCGGACGGGTTCGTGTTCACGGTCAAGGGCAGTCGCTTCACCACCAATCGCCGGGTGCTGGCCGAGGCCGGCGAGAGCCTGGAGAAGTTCTTCGCCCAGGGGATCGCCGAGCTGGGCGACAAGCTGGGGCCGATCTTCTGGCAGTTCGCCAACACAAAGAAGTTCGACCCCGAGGATTTCGAGGGGTTCCTGGCCCTGCTGCCGAAGAGCCTCGACGGCCGGCCGCTGCGCCACGCGGTCGAGGTGCGGCACGACAGCTTCTGCACCCCTGCGTTCCCGGCCCTGCTGCGCAAGTACGGCGTCGCCAACGTCTACGCCGACCACGCCACCTATCCGGAGATCGCCGACGTCACCGCCGACTTCGTCTACGCCCGGCTGCAGACCGGCAGCGACGACGTCGAGACGGCCTATGACGCCCCGGCGCTGGCGAAATGGGCGGAGCGGCTGAAGATCTGGGCCGCCGGCGGCGAGCCCGAGGACCTGCCGAAGGTCGATCCGGGCCATAGCGCGTCGGTCACCCCACGCGACGTGTTCGCCTTCATCATCCATGAGGGCAAGGTCCGCGCCCCCCATGGCGCCCGGGCACTGCAGGCGCTGGTCGACGGCCAGACAGCCGGCGGCCCCGCGACAAAATAGCCCCGAGGCCACGCCCGGGGACTGTTCTCAACCTCCTCGCGAAGCGATAGGGTCCCCGATATGGGGCGGGCTGATTTTGACGATGCGACACGGGCGACCGTCTTCCGCTTCCTGCAGGAAGCGCAGGGCCTGGCGACGCTCGACGCCCTGAACGCCGAGTTCCGCGCCGCGGTCGCCGCCATGGGCTTCACTGGCGCCGTCTACATCCGCCTGTCCGCCGACGGCCGGGCGCTGCCGCCGCGGCCGGTGTTCGGCGAAGGCGCGCCGGAGGGCTGGGTCGAGCACTATTTCGCCCGCAACTACGCCCGCTATGACACCGCCATCCCGATGTCGTTCCAGTCGCGCGAGCCGTTCACCTGGTCGGACGCGGCGGGACGCGGGATGGAGAAGGAAACCGGGACGCTGTTCGGCGAGGCCTTCGAATGGTGGGGCGCCGACGTGCTGATCTGTCCGGTGCGCGGCATCAACGGCGGGGTGTCGATCGTCGACCTGGCCATGGAAAAGGGCCGCAAGCTCGACGAGGTCGAACGGTCCACCGCCCATGCCCTGGCCAGCCTCTATGCGGTCGTCGGCGAGGGCTTTCTAGAGCGCCCCGGCGCACCGTCGGAAGAGCTGGAAAAGCCGCTGAGCTGGCGCGAGGCCGAGTGTGTCTACTGGGTGTGCCTCGGAAAGTCGGACGACGAGATCGGGGCCATCCTGTCGATCTCCAGGAAGACCGCCAACCACCACGTGGAATCGGCCAAGACCAAACTGGGCGTGGCCAGCCGCGCCAGCCTGGCCTGGCGCGCCTTCGCACTGGGTCTGGTGCAACCGCCGCTGTTCTGAGTCCTGCCCCGTTCCGTCATGGCCCGGACGAGCCGGGCCATGACGTCGTTGGAGGTGACCATTGCCCTTGTTGGTCCCGGCAATAGGGTAAACGCCCCATAGGCCGCCCGCGCGCGGCGCCCGACCCTCCGGATCATCCGGAGAAACGGCCATGATCCATGTCGTCACCCACGCCCAGCGCCATATCTACGCCCGCCAACTGACCGCCATGCACCGCATGCGCCGCGAGGTCTTTGTCGGCAAGCGGGGCTGGAAGCTGCAGACCCGCGAGGACGGCGGCGAGTACGACCGCGGCGACGACGACAAGGCCATCTACTTCATGATGCTCGACCGCGACGGCGGCCTGCAGGTCAGCGTCCGGGTCCGGCCGGTGACCGACTGGTCCATCCTGCTCGACGAGATGCCCGGCTGCGTCGAGGGCGATGTGGCGGCGCTGCGCCGACCGGACATCTGGGAGATGGCCCGGCATCTGGCCGGGCAGCAGGGCCGCTCGGTCGGCGAGGCGAAGCGGCGGGCGGCGGAGTTTCGCATCGCCATGCTGGAGGCGGCGCTGCGCAAGGGCGTGACCCGGCTGATCGGCTCGGTGGATGTCGGTCTGCTGGCCCACGGCATCCGGGCCTGGCTGGACCTCAAGCCGCTCGGCCTGCCGGTCGTTTATCCGGAGGGCGGCGCGGCCGTCGGTTACGAGATCCAGGTCAGCGAGGACCTTGTCCACCGGCTCAGGCGCGCCCACGGCGTCACCCGCACCTCCGCCTTCGAGCTGGAGGTGGAGACCGCCACCCCGTGGATGACGCCCGCCGGGCTTGAAGCCGCCTTCCGGGGGCCGGCCGCCTACAGCGAGGCGTTCCACGCATGACCACGCGCGTAACCGCCGCTCCACAGACGGCGCTTGAGGACTACGAGGACTTCCTGGACCTGCTCAGACAGCTGACCCCTGATCGGCGGCGGATCATTGACGCCCTGCTCCGGAAGATCGCGGCCGTCGAGGACGCCGATGGCGAGTCTGCGGCGTTATCGCTCATCGAAGATGTGTCATCGATCCTCGCCACAACCCCCACGACCCACTAAGCTGGATTGCAGCCGACCGTCAGAGTCGGAAATCAATCGGCGCTCCGGGTTGAGCGCCGCTGGCTCGGGAGCGTTGAAACATGTCTGATCCCATCGACGTGGGCGTGGGTGCCCGCATCCGCATTCGGCGACGCGAACTTGGCGTGAGCCAGGGCCTTCTGGCGCAACATCTCAATCTCACCTTCCAGCAGGTCCAGAAGTACGAACGGGGCGCCAATCGCGTCTCCGCCTCGATGCTGGTGCGAATCGCCGAGCGTCTGGGCTGCACCGTCGGCTATCTGGTCGGCGAGGACGGCGGGTCGGCCGGCGGCCTGGAAGGCGCCCAGCTGGCGCGGCTGGCCAGCACCGGCGTCGCCGAGCTGGTCGAGGCCTTCAACGCCATAGAGAGCCCGAAGGCCCGCGCCGCCCTGATGCGTCTGGCCCGCAGCATGGCCGAGACCGACTCCAGCCCCGACTGACGCCTTGCCCGCGCGTCCTGCTGACAGCATGCTGTCAGCACGGCCGTGGGAGGGTGGCATGAGGCGCGCGGAGCGACTGTTCCAGATCATCCAGATTCTGCGTCGCGGCCGAGGGCCGGTCACGGCCGATGCGCTGGCGCGGGAACTGGAGACCTCGAAGCGGTCGATCTATCGCGACATCGCCGCCCTCATCGGCCAGCGGGCGCCCATCCGGGGCGAGGCCGGCGTCGGCTATGTCCTCGAGGACGGGTACGACATGCCGCCCCTGATGCTGACACCCGACGAGATCGAGGCCGCAGTGCTGGGCGCCCAATGGGTTGCCGGCCGCGGCGACCCGGCCCTGGCCAGGGCCGCCAACGACCTGATCGCCAAGATCGCCGAGGCGGTGCCCGACAACCTCCGCCCCATCGTGCTGGAGCCCGCCGGCCGCGCCCCGCCGGCCTGGGACAACCGGCCCGACACCATCGACATGGCCCTGGTCCGGGCCTCGATCCACGCCGGCCGCAAGATCCGGCTGACCTATCGCGACGAGCAGGACCGCGAGAGCGATCGGGTGATCTGGCCGGTCACCGTCGGCTACATGGAGACCAAGCGGCTGCTGATCGGGTGGTGTGAGCTACGCCAGGACTTCCGGACCTTCCGCACCGACCGCGTCGCCGCCGCCGCTTTCCTGGAGGAGCGTTTTCCGGAGCGGCCGGGCATCCTGCGGGCGCGATGGCGGCGGTTCAACGCCGAGGAAATCGCGCGGGCTTCGGAGCGTCCCTGCGACCCTGACGCCTAGCGCCAGCTGTAGCTGATCGCTACGATCTCCGGATCGCGCAGCGTCTCGCCCAGCAGGCGGCCCTCGACCTCGCAGACCGCCTCGATCCCGCCGTCCTCGCCGCGAACGGTGCGACAGGTCGCCATCTTCGCCAGCGCCGCCTGCATCAGCGCCCCGCGCGGGTTGGGCGTCGCGCCCTGCGCGGTCGACACCCGCTGGATGGACGATGGCGGGGGCGCATCGGCGAGGCGCAACAGGATCCAGCTGTCCGGCTCGAATCCCAGCGCCACGCACAGGGTGGCGCCATCGACGACGTGCAGGACCGGACCCCGAATCTCGACGCCGGCCACGGGAGAGGGGCCGCTGCAGGGGTGGTCGTCCCGGGCCTGCGCCGTTCCGGCCGCCGTCAGCAGGCCCAAGGCCGCGCCCAGCGCCGTCATACCCGCCTTGCTCATCAACCGGAACGCCATCACGCGCGCCTCTTCCAGGGACCTGGAAGTGTTAATTTCGCAGGCCGCCGAAAGTTCCGTGCAGCAGAGTCAGGCGAAGATCGCCGCGATGTCCGCCGCCTCGAGCACCCGCCAGGCGCCGGGTGCGAGATCCTCCGGCAGGTCCAGACCGCCGAGGCTCTCGCGGTGCAGGGCCAGCACATGGTTGCCCATGGCCGCGAACATGCGGCGCACCTGATGGTAACGACCCTCGGTCAGGGTCAGCAGCACCAGGGTCGGCGACAGGGTCTCCATCGTCGCCGGCAGCAGGGGCTTTGTCTCACCGTCCAGCATCAGACCGCCGGCCGCGAAGGTCTCAGCCTCGTCGCCGCGCAGCGGCCGGTCGAGGGTGACGCGGTAGCGCTTGGCGACATGGTTGCGGGGCGAGATCACCCGGTGCAGCAGGTCGCCGTCATCGGTCATCAGCAGCAGGCCCGACGTCTCCTTGTCCAGCCGGCCGATGGTCGAGATCGCCGGGTCGCGCAGCCGCCAGCGGGTCGGCAGCAGGTCGTAGACCAGCGGCCCGGCCTCCTTGTGCGAGCAGGTGACGCCGGGCGGCTTGTGCAGCATCAGGGTCAGGCTTGGCGGCGGGTCGATGGCCTTGCCGTCCAGGGTCATGCGGGCCGGCAGATCATCGGTGAGCGGAATGCGCCGGTCGGCGTCGCGGACCGGTTCGCCGTCCAGCAGGATGCGGCCGTTCTTGGCCAGCGCCTGGATTTCCCGCCGACTGCCATAGCCCATGTTGGCCAACAGCCGGTCGAGGCGCAGCGCGGCCGGCGCCTTGCTCACTTCACGGCCTCGATGACCTTGAACCCGCCCTGGTCGGCGCGGGGCGTGACGGTGCGGTACAGTTCGGTGAGCAGCGCCTCGTAGGGCAGGTGCCGGTTGGCCACCAGCCACAGGGTCCCGCCCTTGCGCAGCAGCGAGGCGGCCTGGCGGATGAAGGTCTGGCCCAGCTGTCTGTCCTCGGTCCCGGCGTCGTGGAACGGCGGGTTCATGACCACGAAGTCGAGGCTGGCGGGGGTGAGGCCCGTGGCCCGCACGTCGGCCCACCGAATGTCCGCGCGGGGGTCGGCGACGTTGCGTTTGGCCGCCTCGACCGCCCGGCCGTCGAGGTCGACCAGGGTCAGATGCTCGACCCGCGCCGAGGCCAGCACCGCGTGGGCCAGCAGGCCGATGCCGGCCCCCAGGTCCGCGCCCTTGCCGGCCAGCGGCGGCAGGTGGGCGATCAGCAGCGCGCTGCCCGGATCGATGCGGTCCCAGCTGAACACGCCCGGCTGGGTCCAGAGGCCCAGGCCGGGGTCGAGGCGCGGCGCGCCCTGGGCTATGGCCTCGTCCAGACCGACCGGCGCGTCGGGCCGGCGGACGGTGCAGATGCGGTGGTGGCGGCGGCCCTCCTCGTTGACCACGCAGCCAAACGCTTCCAGCTCCTTGCGCAGCCGCGAGCCGCCCTTGTCCTTGGGCGCGACGGCGACCAGCCGTCCGTCGGGCTTCAGCGCCCGCAGGGCCAGGGCCAGCACATGGCGGCGCTCGGCGGTGGCCGGCGGGGCGAGCAGGGTCGCGGACGCCAGGGAGGCGGGCGGGACCGCGGCGAAGTCCGCGCTGCCCGGGACATAGGGCGAGAAACGGGTCGCGCCCTCGGGGGCTTCGATCACGTCACGGGGCGGGGCGCCGTAGACGGCGTGGATGTCGGTGGTGTCGGTCACGGGGCGTCTATAGCGGCGCTTCGAATGAGCGGACAGGCCTTGCGTCCTTCGACACGCCGCATCGCGGCTGCTCAGGATGACTCCGCTGGAAAGCTATCCACCCTAGTCATGCTGAGCAGCGCTCGACGAGGGCGTGTCGAAGCACGCAGAGCCTCACCCTACCGCCACAATCTCCACCTCGCCGCCGGCCACCATGGCAAGATCCCCGACCGTCTTGCCCAGCACGGCCTGGGCGAGCGGCGAAACGTAGCTGACGCTGCCCTTCGCCGGGTCGGCCTCATCCTCGCCGACGATCCGCCAGGTCTGGCGGCGGCCGTCCTCGCGCTCGACGGTCACCGACCCGCCGAAGCGGACGGTCCCGTCATCGTCCGTGGGCTCGACCAACTGGGCGGTGGCGCGGCGCGACGACCAGTAGCGCAGGTCGCGGGTGGCGCGGGCCATGGCCGTGCGGTCGTCCTTGACGTCGCCGCCCTGGGCGGAGGCGTAGGCCGCCCGCGCCGAGGCCAGCGCCGCCTCGATGGCGGCCAGCCCCTCCGGGGTGACGAGGTTTGGGTGAGGAGACACCGGCCGGTCGGGCAGGTTGGCCGCGACCGACTCGTAGTCCTCTTCCCTGGTGAAGGCGACGCTCATGGCCGCAGTTTAGCCGAAAACGCCGCGACCGGCGCGCAAAGCGGCGTCGGCCTTACCCGGCGGTGGGTTCGGTCGACGAGGCCTCAGGCGTCCGGGTCGAGAGCCGGTCGACGATGCCCTTGAGGATGGCGGCGCCCTGCGGCGTGTTGCTCATCGCCTCCAGCATCGCGCCGATCGCCGTGCCGCCCTGGGGCGAGAACAGCTCGCGGGCGTTGGTCACGCCGGTGGTGGCATCGCCGGCATTGGCGATGACCTTGATGTCGGCGGCCTTGAGCGCCTCGGCCTGGGCGGTGCCGACGGCGACGTAGCCGTCGACGCCCTTGAGGGCGACGAGGTAGGCCTGGTAGCCGTCGTTGCCGCCGATCTCCTTGGCCAGCACGATCTGGGCCTCGACGGGCGCGAGCTGCATCAGCTTCTCGGCAGTCGCCTTGGCGGCGCCCAGCGCCTCGATACCCTCGGCCTCACGCCGCTGGGCCTCCAGGGCGCCCTCGGCGACGATGATCGTGGTCTGCTTCTGCTGCTCGGCGGCCACGACCTGTTCGTCGCGGGTGATCTCGGCCTGCCGGACCTGCTCGACGCGGGTCACCGCCATCTGGCGTTCCTGCGTCTGTTCCTGGGCCGTGAGGATCTGCTGGTTCGAGACCTGATTGGCGACGCCGACCGCCTGGTCCTTTTCGGCGGTTCGCTTGCCGACCGCTTCCTCGGCCTCCTGGGCGCGGATGTCGACCGCCTGCCTGGCGACGATCTCGGCCGTCTCCGCCGCCTGGTCGTTCTTGGCGACCTCGACCCGGCTTTCCATGGCGATGTGAGAGATCTTCTTGGCCATGATGTTGTGGATGACCTGGCTCTCGCGGCTGTCGCGGATGTCCATCAGCTCCATGGATTTGACCGACTCCACCCCCCACTGCTTGAGCTGTTCGGCGACATCCTGGGTGAACTGATCGCCGAACTTGGCGCGTTCGATCATGATGGCGTCGATGGTGTCGGAGGCGAGAATCTTGCGGACCGCGCCCTGGATGATCTGCATGAGCTGCTCTTCGAGCTCCTCGGTCGTCACCACCCGCTGGGCGGCCAGGGCGGTGTCGGCGATCCGGAAGAAGGCGACGACGTCGACCACGAACGGGACGCGATCCTTGTCGTAGGCCTCGTAGTCCTTGAGCGAGAGGCCGAAGTTGCTGACCGGCAGGCGGATGACATTGACGCCGATGATCGGCATCCAGCTGGGCCACTGGTAGTAGACGTTGCCGGTCGCCTGGCCGGTGCCGTAGGGCGTGGTCTTCCGGCTGCTCTGGACGATGTGCACCATGTTGGTGCTGACGACCCGGCGGAAGAAGATCGCCGCCAGGACCGCCAGGCCGAGGACGACAAGCGCGGCCGTGATCCCGAGGGATACGAGCGGAGGAGTGCCAAACATGTCGTGCTCCGGGTCTGGTCTGGTTACGCGGCGAGAGTGTCGCAGCCCGCGCGATGCGCCCTGACCATTCCTCCCCCTGACCGCTTGTTTCATGAGGACACCAGTCGCGGCAAGGTTGTTCGACGCCCCGACGCATAATGCTGACTGTCGCCCGCCCGGGGCGATGACCGGACCGGCCTCGACAGCGCTTGACGGCCCTACCGTCAGGCGCCCCCCTCTTCGCAAAACAGGGAGACACGCCATGACCTTCACGCCCGACGACCTGATGTACCGCCCCGGCCTGATGAACGGAGAGCGGGTCCTGATCACCGGCGGCGGCACGGGGCTGGGCAAGGTGATGGCCGAGGCCTGCCTGATGCTGGGGGCGGAGGTCTATATCTGCGGCCGGCGCGGCAACATCCTTGAGGACACGGCGAAGGAGCTGATGGCCGCCCATCCCGACAGCCCCGGCAAGGTCGTCGGCATCGCCTGCGACATCCGGGTGCCGGAGGCCATCAAGGACATGGTCGACACGATCTGGGCCGACGGCGGGGCGTTGACCGGCCTGGTCAACAACGCGGCCGGCAACTTCATCAGTCGCACCGAGGACCTGTCGCCGCGCGGCTTCGACGCCATCGCCAACATCGTCTTCCGCGGCTCGTTCTTCGTCACCCTGGAGTGCGGCAAGCGCTGGATCGCCGAGGGGAAGAAGGCGTCGGTGATCTCGATCCTGACCACCTGGGTGTGGAACGGTGGACCGTTCACCGTGCCCAGCGCCATGTCCAAGGCCGGCCTCAATGTCATGACCCAGTCGCTGGCCGTCGAATGGGGGCCCAAGGGCATCCGCTTCAACGCCATCGCGCCGGGCCCCTTCCCGACCGAAGGCATGAGCGCGCGGCTCAATCCCGGCCAGCAGCAGAGCGCCTACGAGAACATGAGCGGCAACCCGATGAATCGGGTCGGCGAGATGGCCGAGCTGGCCAACCTGGCCGTCTATCTTCTGTCCAAGGGGTCGGAGTATGTGAACGGCCAGACCATCGCCATCGACGGCGGCCAGTACAACGCCAGCGGCGGCAACTTCTCCCGCATGACCGAATGGGGCGACGACCAGTGGCAGGCCGTGAAGGACATGATCAAGACGACCAACGAGAAGGACCGCGCCCAGCGGACCGTCTGACCGCGGAACCCCGCGAACGCCCGACCGTCCGGCTGCTGCTGTTCTCACCGGCCGGGCGGCTGCTGCTGATGCGGTTCGAGGACGACCACACCAGCCCGGGCGGCTGGTGGTGCACGGTCGGCGGCGGGGTGGACGAGGGCGAGGCGCTGGACGTCGCCGCCCGCCGCGAGCTGTTCGAGGAGACCGGCCATACCGAGGTCGACCTCGGCCCGGTGGTCTGGATCCGCGAGCATGTGCTGACCGTCGAGGGCGAGCCGCGCCGGCTGGTCGAGCACTACTTCATGGCCACCGCGCTGCATGAGGAGGTCGTCGATCACCACTGGACCGAGCTGGAACGCCGTGTGGTCAAGGCGATGCGCTGGTGGGGCCCGGAGGAGATCCTGGAAAGTCGGGAAACCATCTTCCCCGACGGTCTGGGCGCGCTGCTGCTGGCCCTGCTGCAAGACGGCCCGCCGGAGCAGCCGATCCGGCTCTGACGCGAAGAATATGGTTAACCAGGCCTTAACCGGCGCGCGGCAGGGTGCGGTCATGCGCCGCCTCGCCCTCCTCGCCCTGATGAGCCTCGCCCTGGCCGCGCCTGCCGGCGCGCAGGACGGCGGCCGCATCCGCGCCATGCCGTCCGAGCCGTCGGTCGCGCTGCGCGGCCCGGTCGGGGAGACGCCGGACAACGGCGCGCAGGACGAGGCGGGATCGCTCGCCGCCCTCGTGCCCATGCCGCCGCCGGTGGCCCCGGTCGGAACCGTCACCCGGAGCGACACCCGGCAATGCCGCCAGAGCTGCAACCGCGCCTACTACTTCTGCCTGTCGGCCGAGGAGGACATCTGCGCCCCGGCCTGGACGCAATGCACGGCCCGCTGTGGCCGAGGCTGACCAGGGCGCCGTCGCGTCACGGTTGACGCGCGCGGAAAGCCCGGACACCTTTGCCTGAACAACGATAACCAGAACGACTTTCCAGGGAGAGCCATCGTGTCCGCACGTCTGCCCAAGGCCTGTATCATCGGCGCCGGCTGCAGCGGGTTCACCACCGCCAAGCGGCTGAAGGATGTCGGCGTCCCCTACGACTGCTTCGAGATGTCAGACGATATCGGCGGCACCTGGTACTACAAGAACCCCAACGGGATGTCGGCCTGCTACGACAGCCTGCACATCGACACGTCGAAGTGGCGGCTGGCCTTCGAGGACTTCCCGGTCCCGGCCGACTGGCCCGATTTCCCGCACCATGCCCAGCTCTTCCAGTACTTCAAGGACTACGTCGACCACTTCGGGCTGCGCGAGACCATCACCTTCAACACCGCCGTGGAAAAGGCGCGCCGCAACGCCGAGGGCCTTTGGGAGGTCACGCTCTCGACCGGCGAGACGCGGCTCTACGACGTATTGTTCGTCTGCAACGGCCACCACTGGAGCCCGCGCATCCCGGAGTATCCGGGCGAGTTCGACGGCCCGGCCTTCCACAGCCACGCCTACAGCGACCCGTTCGACCCGGTCGACATGCGCGGCAAGAACGTCGTCGTGGTAGGGATGGGCAACTCGGCCATGGACATCGCCAGCGAGCTGTCCCAGCGGCCGATCGCGAAGAACCTGTGGGTCTCGGCCCGGCGCGGGGTCTGGGTGCTGCCCAAGTACATGAACGGCAAGCCGGCCGACAAAGCCTCGATGCCGCACTGGATGCCGCGCAAGCTGGGACTGAGCCTGGCCCGCAAGACCATCAAGAAGACGCTTGGAAACATGGAGGACTACGGTCTTCCCAAGCCCGACCATGAGCCTCTGGAAGCCCACCCCTCGGTCAGCGGCGAGTTCCTGACCCGGGCCGGCTGCGGCGACGTGAAGTTCAAGCCGGCGATCAAGGCGCTGGAAGGAAAGAACGTGCGCTTCGCCGATGACAGCGTTGAACAGGTCGACGCCATCGTTTTCGCCACCGGCTACGACATGAAGTTCCCGTTCTTCGACGACGCCGACCTCGTGCCGGACGCCGACCACCGCCTGCCGCTGTTCAAGCGCATGATGAAGCCGGGCGTGCCGAACCTGTTCTACATGGCGCTGGCTCAGCCGCTGCCGACGCTGGTGAACTTCGCCGAGCAGCAGTCCAAGCTGGTCGCCGCCTACCTGACCGGCCAGTACCTGCCGCCGCCGGCCGCGGAGATGGAGAAGGTCATCGTCAAGGATGAGCAGACCCACACCGCCCAGTACTACGAGGCCAAGCGCCACACGATCCAGGTCGACTTCGGCATCTACTGCCACGACCTGATGAAGGAGATCGCCAAGGGCGAGAAGCGCGCGAAAGCGGCGGGAAACCGGCTGCCGGTCGAGGCGCGGGCGGATTCCTCGCCTGTCATCCCGGCCGGAGCGTAGCGGAGAGCCGGGACCCAGAGGGGGGGCGTCCCGAGCGCTGGTTCCCGGACAGCCGCTGCGCGGCTTCCGGGATGACAACCTATTTGGCGAACGCCCTCAGGAACGCCGCCACATGGAACTGGCGATAACGCTCGCGCTCGGCGTCGTCGCCGACCGGCAGGGCGTAGCCGACGGCGCCGAGCGTGGCCTGCAGGAAGGGCGCGAAGAACAGCCGGGCCATGAACTCCGGATCATGCCCGGCGGCCAGCTCGCCGCGATCCATGGCCCGCTGGAAGGCGCCGCCGAGCGAGGCCAGTCCGGGCGTCAGGATCTCGCGGCGGATGAAGCCGGCGATTTCCGGCCGGCGACCGGACTCGTCCATGGCCAGCAGCAGGTAGCCGCGCGCCAGGCCGTGACCCTGGGTCGCGGCCAGACGCCGGGAAAAGCCCTCGATCATCTCGGTGATCGGTCCCGGATGGGCGGCCACCCAGGCGTTCAGCGCCCGGCCGGGGACGGCGAGGTCCTCTTCCAGCAAGGCCTCGATCAGCCGGTCCTTGCCGGGGAAATAGCGATAGACCGCCGGCTTGGTCACGCCGACGGCGGCGGCCACCTCGTCCATGCGGGCGGCCTCGAAGCCCTTGCGGGAGAACAGGTCGCGGGCGGCGTCGAGGATCTCGCGCGGGCGGGCGCGGGCCCGCTCTCCCCGCGGGCCGGGCGACCTGGTCTCCATCCTCAACCCCGACGGCATGAAATTCTTCCCTCGCCTGCTCGGCAACCTAGCTCTATACTCACGGGTAACTAAGAAAAATCGGAGGAACTCGGGTGACTCTAAGCGTTGATGTCTTCTGGTCGTTCCGAAGCCCCTATTCCTACCTCGCCACGCCGCAGCTGATCGCGCTCCAGGCCGAGTATGATCTGGAGGTGGTGGTCCGGCCGGTGCTGCCGATCGCGGTGCGGATCGACGGCTTCTTCAAGCGGGTGAACCCGCTGTGGCCGCCCTATCTGGCGCGGGACATCTACCGTCTCGGCCAGATGCAGGGCACGCCGATCCGCTGGCCCCGACCCGACCCGATCGTCATGGACATCGCCAGCGGCGAAGTGCCCGCCGACCAGCCCTACATTTACCGCCTGACCCGCATGGGCCAGGCGGCGGCCGAGGCCGGCAAGGGCCTGGCCTACATCAGCGAGGTCGGGTCGCTGATCTGGTCAGGATCGACCGACAACTGGCACGAGGGCGACCATCTGGCCAGGGCCGCGCAGCGCGCCGGACTCGATCCGGACGGGCTCGAAACCGCCGCACGGGATGAGGCCGACCGGCTCGACGCCGCCATCGAGGCCAACCAGAAAGCGCTCGAGACCGCCGGCCACTGGGGTGTTCCGACCATGGTCTTCGACGGCGAGCCGTTCTTCGGTCAGGACCGGCTGGAAGTGCTCCTGTGGCGGATGAAGCAGAATGGGCTGCAAGCGCGCGCGTGAGGCCTTCTGTCCGCTTGCTTGAGGCCGCCCGCCTGCTAGCCTGACGGGGATGAGTCAGGTCGTTCTTCTTTCGGCGGGTAAACGCGAGCAGACCAAGCTCGCCAATCGCCGCGCCATCCTCGACGCCGCGCGCGAGGTGTTCGCC
This sequence comes from Caulobacter sp., assembly GCA_030683005.1. Lineage (GTDB taxonomy): Bacteria > Pseudomonadota > Alphaproteobacteria > Caulobacterales > Caulobacteraceae > Caulobacter. The sequence goes on from JAUXMY010000028.1 coordinate 110,660, forward strand.
GAGCTCGGCTACGAGTCGGCGACGGTGCGCGACATCATCCGCCGCACCGGCCTCGCTTCGGGGACCTTCTACAACTACTTCCGCTCGCTGGATGAGGTGTTCGAGGCGCTGGCCGACGACGGGGCCGCCCGCTTCCGTCCGATCCTGCGCGCCTGCTGGGAAGCCTCGAACAGCTTCGAGGGCTATCTGCGCGCGGCGATCCAGGCCTATTTCGACTTCATGGCCGACGAGCACGAGACCTGGCAGTCACACCGACCGGCCGGCGAGAAGCATCCGCACATGCCGGTGCAGACGCCGGAAATGGAGCGGGTCTTCGAGGAGGTGCGCGACGCCTTCCTGCAGGCCATGGAGCACGACGCCGCGCCGCGCGTCGACGCCGACTACCTGGCCGCCGCCTGCATCGCCGTGGCCCGGCAGGTGGGCGACAAGATGCTCGAGCGCCGGCCGATCGACACGGCCGCCGCCGCCGATTTCGCGGTCAAGCTGATCATGGGCGGGATCCCCGCCCTGCCGCGCCTTTCGACCTGACCGGAGACCACCATGGCCGATCCCGCGGTCCAGAAGGCGATCCTGAAGGTTCTGCTTACGCTGCCCACGCCCGTGCTGCGGGCGATGTCGGGCGGCGGTGCGGTCTATCAGGGCGGCCGCACGCTGGACCCCCGCTTCCAGTTTCTGGCCGCCGGCGCGCGCCGCATGCCGGCCATGTCGTCCCTGACGCCGGAAGAGGCCCGCGCGGCCAGCGCCAGGGGGCTGGCCGCCATGGCCGGCAAGCCCGAGCCGGGCGTTCGAATCGAAAAACTGACCACCGAAGGCCCGGGCGGGCCGCTGAAGCTGCGCGCCTATCGTCCGGCCGACCAGGACTCCGCCGCGCCGCTGATGGTCTTCGCCCATTTCGGCGGCGGGGTCATCGGCGACCTGGAGACCGGCGACGTCTTCTGCCAGATCCTGGCTCGCATCGCCCGCTGCGCGGTGCTGTCGGTGGACTATCGCCTGGCGCCCGAAACCCGCTTTCCCGGCGGGCTGGAAGACGTGCTGGCCGCCTACCGCTGGGGCCGCGACAACGCCGCCCGCTTCGGCGCGCCGCAAGGCGTGGCGGCAATCGGCGGCGACTCGATGGGCGGCAACTTCGCGGCCATCGTGGCCCAGGAGATGAAGCGCGTGGGCGAGCCGCAGCCGGCCCTGCAGCTGCTGATCTACCCGGCCGTCGACGTGGCCAGCGAGACCCAGTCGATGACCACCTACGCCGACGCCTATCCGCTGTCGGCCGACACCATGAACTGGTTCATGGCCCACTATATCGGGCCCGACGCCGATCCGGCCGATCCGCGCCTTTCGCCGATCAAGACGCAGGACCTGTCGGGCCTCGCCCCTGCGATCGTGGCCACCGCCGGGTTCGACCCGCTGGTCGACCAGGGCGAAAGCTACGCCAAACGGCTACGGGACGCGGGCGCGCCGGTGGTCTACCGCTGCTACGACAGCCTCGCCCATGGCTTCACCGCCTTCACCGGCGCCATCCCCGCCGCAGACACCGCCTGCCGCGAGATCGCCGGCTTCGTGCGCCAGGCGTATGAGGGCAAGCTGACCTGACGCCCGGCTCAGGCTGACAGCGCTTCCGCCAGCCGAAGCATGAACACCGCGCCGCGGCGCATCTGCTCGACATCGACGTACTCGTCAGGCTGGTGGGCCTGTTCGATGAAGCCGGGGCCGCAGATGACGGTCGAGAAGCCCGCGCCCTGGAACTGTCCGCCCTCGGCGGCGAAGGGCACGACGCGCATCGGGCTGTTGTCGCCGGTCAGGCCGCGCACGAAGGTTTCCGCCGCGCCGTCCGACTCTGGCGCCATCGGCGGCACGTCGGCGATCACCTCGAAGACGGCCGAGGCATCCGGATCGCGGGCCTTCAGCCGGGCGTCGAGGTCCGCCACCTGCGCCCGGAAACCGTCCAGAAGGTCGAGCGCCCGTTGGCCTGGCGCGCAGCGCAGGTCGAAGACAATCTCGCAGCGGCGGGCCAGGATATTGGCCGCCGTGCCGCCATCGATGCGGCCGATGGTCAGGGTCGAGCCCTTCGGCTCGAACGGCGAGGCGGGGTCCGCCTTCGCATCGAGCTCCGCCGCCAGCGCGCTCAGCGCCGGGATCAGTTCGGCCGCCGCCATGTTGGCCGAGACGCCCAGGTGCGGCTGGCTGGAGTGGGCCTCGCGCCCGGTGACCACCACCCGGAAGAAGGCCGCGCCCTTGTGGCCGCTGACCGGCGCCATGCCCGACGGCTCGCCGACCACCACCAGCGCCGGGCGCGGCAGCTCGCGGGCGATGACCGCGATCATGTCCGGCGCCCCGAAACAGCCGGTCTCCTCGTCATAGGACAGGGCCAGATGCACCGGCCGCTTCACGGCGGCGAAGTCGGGGACGGCGGCCAGCGCCAGCGCGATGAACCCTTTCATGTCGGCGGTCCCGCGGCCGTACAGCCTGCCGTCGCGCTCGTTCAGGGTGAAGGGCTCGCTGGTCCACGGCTGGCCGTCGACCGGCACCACGTCGGTATGGCCCGACAGTACGACACCGCCCGCCGCGGCCGGCCCGACGCTGGCCAGAAGGTTGGACTTGTCGCCGGCGTGGTTTGGGATACGGCGCGAGGCGACGCCGTGCTCAGCCAGGTAGGCCTCCACCCAGTCGATCAGCGCCAGGTTCGAGCCGCGCGACGTCGTGTCGAAGCTGACCAGCTGTCCGAGGATGTCGATGGCTCGGGCGGTCAGGGCGTCGGTCTTGTCCATGACGCCCTACCTAGCCTTTCCTCCCCCCATGGGGGAGGGGGACCATGCGGAGCATGGTGGAGCGGGAAGCGCCGGTGTTGAAGGGCATAGCTTGGCGTCAGCGCACGCGATCGCCACGCGCCACTGCACGAGGTCAGCGCATCCCTCTCCACCACCCTTCGGGTGGTCCCCCTCTCCCACGAGGGAGAGGATTGGCGCTTCTATGCCCCGTCGCCGCGAAAACACACCCGCCCCGCGCAAGGCCTTGCCCCAAACGGCGCCTCGCCCTAAAGCCGACGCCTCATGTCGACCCAAGGCCTCATCCTCACCCTGTCCTGTCCCGACCGCCGCGGCATTGTCGCGGCCGTGTCCGCCTTCCTGGCCGAGCGGGACTGCAACATCCTCGACGCCCAGCAGTATGACGACGCCGAGACCGGCATGTTCTTCATGCGGGTGGTGTTCGCGCCGGACAGCGAGGGCGCCGACGCATTGCGTGAGCAGTTCGAGACCATCGCCAACGCCTTCGCCATGCGCTGGAGCCTGCGCGACCCGGCGGTGCGCAAGAAGGTGATGATCCTGGCCAGCCAGTCCGACCACTGCCTGTCGGACCTGCTCTATCGCTGGCGCATCGGCGAACTGCCGATGGAGATCGCCGGGGTGATCTCCAACCATCCGGCCGAGACCTATCGCCGGGTCGACCTGACCGGCCTGCCCTTCCACCACCTGCCGGTCAGCAAGGACACCAAGCTCGAACAGGAGGCCCAGGTCTGGGCGCTGATCCGCGACAGCGGCGCCGACCTGGTCGTGCTCGCCCGCTACATGCAGATCCTGTCCGACGGCCTGGCGGCCAAGCTGGAAGGCCGCTGCATCAACATCCACCACTCGTTCCTGCCGGGCTTCAAGGGCGCCAGGCCCTATCACCAGGCCCATGCGCGCGGCGTGAAGGTCATCGGCGCCAGCGCCCATTTCGTCACCGCCGACCTCGACGAGGGTCCGATCATCGAGCAGGACGTCGAACGCATCAGCCACCGCGACACCCCCGACGACCTGATCCGCAAGGGCCGCGACATCGAACGCCGCGTGCTGGCGCGGGCCCTGCGCTGGTCGCTGGAAGACCGCGTGCTGCTGAACGGGCGCAAGACGGTGGTGTTCACGGATTAGGGTTCGATCTGTCCTCCCCAGCTTGCTGGGGAGGGGGACCGCCGGAATGGCGGTGGAGGGGAGATGCCGCGCGGTGGCTCTTTTCAGCCCTGGAACGAGTCGGTGCACCGACACTCCTCCACCATGCTCCGCATGGTCCCCCTCCCCGGCGGAGCCGGGGAGGATTGTCGCGTACGCCTACCCCAGCGCCGGCCCGCCATTCGGCAGGCTGTCGATCAGTTCGATCTTGAAGATCAGCACCGCGTTGGGCGGGATGACGCCGCCGGCGCCGTTCTCGCCGTAGCCGAGCTCGGGCGGGACGTAGAGCATCCAGGTGTCGCCCGGCTTCATCTTCTGCAGCGCCTCGGTCCAGGCCGGGATCAGGCCGGCCAGGTTCATCACCGCCGGCGCGCCCTTGTCGTAGGAGCTGTCGAAGATCTCGCCGGAGACCAGCTTGCCCTCGTAGTGGACCTTCACGTCATCGCGCGGACCGGGCGAGCGGCCGCCGGCCGGGCCGGACTTCTCGACCTTGTAGAGCACGCCGGACGGCAGCTTCTGGACGCCCTCTTCCTTGGCGGTCTTGTCGATGAAGGCCTGGGCGTTGGCGGCGCTGGCTTCCAGCAGGGCCGGGTCGGCCTTCTTCTGGCAACCGGCGAGGGCGAGGCCGGCGAGGGCGGCGACGATGAGGGTGCGACGAAGCATTCCTGGTAACTCCTAGACCGCCCGCGGCGGATACCCGCACGCGCGCAGCTCGTCCATGATCTCCTGGGTGTGCTGGGCGTCGCGGGTCTCGATCATGATGTCGAACTCCGCGCCCTTGGCCGGCACGTCCAGGGCGAGGCGGTTGTGCGCCACCTCGATGATGTTGCCGCCCATCTCGCCGATCACCCGGCTGACCGTGGCCAGCAGGCCCGGGCGATCGTCGCCGATGATGCGCAGCGAGACCAGCCGCTGGGCCCGCACCAGCTCACGGGTCAGCACGCTGGCCAGCAGGCGGGTGTCGATGTTGCCGCCGCACAGGATCAGGCCGCACTTCTTGCCCCGGAACCGTTCCGGATAGGCCAGCAGCGCGGCCAGGGAGGCGGCGCCGGCCCCTTCGGCGATGGTCTTCTCGACGTTGCAGTAGAGGGCCACCGCCCGCTCGATATAGGGCTCTTCCAGCAGCAGCACGTCGTCGATCAGCGGCCGGGCGATGGCGTAGGTCTGCACCCCCACCACCTTGACCGCGATGCCCTCGGCGATGGTCTGGCCGCCGGCCTCGGCGTTCATGCCGCGCATCTTGGCGGTAAAGGAGGGGTACATGGCCGGCTCGCAGCCGATGATGCGGATGTCGGGCTTCAGCGCCTTGGCCGCCGTCGCCACGCCGCTGATCAGGCCGCCGCCGCCGATGGGCACCGGCAGGATCTCCAGGTCCGGCTGATCCTCGAGCATCTCCAGCGCGATGGTGCCCTGGCCCGCGATGACGTCCAGGTCGTCGAACGGATGGACAAAGGTCAGGCCGCGCTCCTCGCGCAGCTTCTGGGCGAAGGCGTTGGCCTCGTCATAGGTGTCGCCTTCGATGACCACCTCGGCGCCGTGGCCCTTGGTGTGCTGCACCTTCACGAACGGGGTGCCGCGCGGCATGACGATGGTCACCGGCACGCCCAGCCGGGCGCCGTGATAGGCGAGACCCTGGGCATGGTTGCCGGCGCTGGCGGCGATGACGCCCAGCCGGCGCTGTTCGTCGGTCAGCAGCATCAGCTTGTTGAGCGCCCCGCGCTCCTTGTAGGCGGCGGTGAACTGCAGGTTCTCGAACTTGACCCACACCTCCGCGCCGGTGATCTCCGACAGGGTGCGGGAATGGCGCAGCGGCGTGCGCTCGATATGGCCGGCCAGCCGGCCCGCGGCCGCCTGGATATCTTCAAGGGTCAGGGTCATCGCCGCAGACGCTTAAGGGGCGCGACGCCTCAGCGCAAACCCCTTAGCAGGTCCAGCCTGCGCATTGCCTTGCCGGGCAGCTCCGAAACCGGTCCCAGCGGCAGGGTCTCGGCCACCCGGCGCAGGCCGTAGGCCGCCTCGCGCAGCATCGCCGCCGCCGACAGGCCGCCGACGAAGCCGTGGCTGACCTCGACGTCCCGGTTGGCCAGCTCGCGCTTGAATCGGTAGTCGCCGGCCCCCAGGTCGAGACGGCTGTAGGGCACGTCGTCCATCCAGCGCAGGATGTCCTGGAACAGCATCATGCCGGGCGAATAGCGGTCGAACGTGGGGTCATGGCCGATGATCCAGCTGTGCACCGTCGACCCGCCGCGGATGTCGAGCTGGGCGGCGGCCAGCGTGTCGCCGATATGCAGGGTGAACAGCACGCCGCCGAAGTCAGGGTCTCGGCTGGCGAACAGCTGGCGCACCAGCCGCAGCGGCCAGCCGGCCTCGAACAGGTCGGTCTGGCCGGTCTCGCGCCAGGCCCGCCGCTTCCAGGCCACCAGCTGGTCGAAGTCGCCCTTCGACCGTGAGAAGGCGGTGAACCGCACCGGCCCGATCTCGCGCTCGACCTTGCGGCGCTTCTTGTCGATGTCCTTGAGGGCCGAGACCCCGGCCGCCCGGCGCTCGGCCTCATAGGCCGCGTAGCCGCCGGAAACGTCGATGATACGGGAGGTCTGGGCGCCCTTGATGTGAGGCGCGAAAGGGGCCTGACCCTCGAGCATGTGGCTGAAGTCGAGGCGGCCGACGCCGAGCGCCTGGACGATCTCTCGCGGGTCGACGGTCAAGCCGGACTCGGCGACCAGGCCCTGGTAGTCGCACATCGGCGCGCCGGCCGGCATGGCCGCGAACGGGCCGACGCGGGCGGCCAGGAAACCCTTCGGGTCGGCCATGCCGCCGAGCACCGCCACCCGCACGCCCCGGTCGCCCGTGGACGGTCCCTGGGCCCGCGCGACGGCCCTGGCCCAGTATGGCGACAGGAAGGGCGTCTCCAGCGCAGAATCGGCCGCCTGCAGCGCCGCCCACCGCTCCACGGCGTGGGCGGTCAGTTCCCAAGGCCTGACGACGTCGATCTGCACGGCTGCTCTTCCCCGACCCTTCCGGTCGACGCGAAGGTTAGGCCGCAACCGTTGCGGGAGCGTTTAGACGGGTGGGGCCTGTAGCGATCCTCACCGGACTTTGAAGGCGGCCACCGCTTGCCCCACCCTGACCCGCTTCGCGGGTCTGTCCCTCCCCATAAAGGGGAGGGAGGCGCTAAACCTCACACGCCGCCTTGGCCTCGGCGCGGAGCTCGGGAATCCCGGTGCCCTTTTCCGCGGAGGTCGCCAGCACGCGCGGGAAGGAAGCCGGGCGCTTGCGGATAGCGTCCTGGGTGCGGGCGACCACGGCCTCGACCTCCTCGGCCTTCAGCTTGTCGGACTTGGTCAGCACGATCTGGTAGCTGACCGCCGCCGTGTCGAGGGCGTCGAGCGCCTCGGTGTCGACCGCCTTCAGGCCGTGGCGGGCGTCGATCAGCAGATAGACCCGCTTGAGGTTCGGCCGACCGCGCAGATAGGCCCGGCCAAGGTCCTGGAACTTGTTGGCCACGCCGCGCGAGACCCGCGCGAAGCCGTAGCCGGGCAGGTCGACCAGCCGCAGCTGGTCGTCGAGGTTGAAGAAGTTGATCTCCCGCGTCCGGCCCGGCTCGTTGGAGGCGCGGGCCAGGTACTTCTGACCGACCAGGGCGTTGATCAGGCTGGACTTGCCGACGTTGGAGCGGCCAGCGAAGGCCACCTCCGGCAAGTCGGGTCCGGGCAGGCCGTCCATCGCCACCGCCCCCATCATGAAGGCGACCGGATGGGCGAAGAGGATCCGGGCGGCCTCCAGCTCCTCCTCGGTGAAGGACGCGGTCACACCGCCGCCTTCGGCTGGCCGCGGACCTTGGCGATGAAGTCGTCGATCGGGTTGTCGACCTTGAACTTCCTCATGTTGATGTACTGCTGGAAGATCGAGAACACGTTCGAGAAGGTCCAGTACAGCAGCAGGCCCGCCGGGAAGCCGGCCATGATGAAGGTGAACATGATCGGCATCAGCTGGAAGATGCGCTGCTGCATGGGATCGGGCGCCGGCGGGTTCATCGCCGTGGTCAGCCACATGGTGAAGCCGTAGAGCAGCGGCAGCGGGCCCAGGTGGACCAGGGCCGAGATCCCGCCGATCAGCGGCGTGGAGGCCACGTCCCAAGGGATCAGGCCGAACAGGTTCAGCACGCTGTAGGGGTCGGGCGCCGACAGGTCCTTGATGTAGCCGAAGAAGGGCGCGTGACGCATCTCGATGGTCACCGACAGCACCTTGTAGAAGGCCAGGAAGATCGGGATCTGCAGCAGGATGGGCAGGCAGCCGGCGACCGGATTGACCTTCTCCCTCTGATACAGCGCCATGGTCTCCTGCTGCATCTTGGTGGGGTCTTCCTTGTAGCGGGCCCGCAGCTCCTCCATCGGCTTCTGCAGCTTCTTCATCCGCGTCATCGACTCGTAGCTCTTCTGAGCCAGCGGGAAGAGCAGCACGCGCACGATCAGCGTCACGGCCAGGATGGCGATGCCGAAGTTGCCGACCAGGCCGAAGATGAAGTCCAGCGCCTGGAAGAACGGCCGGGTGAAGAACCACAGCATCCCCCAGTCGACGGCCTTGTCGAGGTCGGGGATCGGCTGGCCGCCGGTCTCGCCCTTCTCGTAGGCCTGCAGGTCCTGGACGACCTTGGCGCCGGCGTAGACGCGGGTCGTCTCGCTGATCGCCTGGCCCGGCGCGATGGTGTGCAGGCTGCCGGCGTAGTTGGCGTTGTAGGAATCGACGTCGCCGATCTTCGGCGCCGCGAACTGGGCGACGATCTTCTCGTCCTGGTCGGGCACGACGGCGGCCAGCCAGTACATGTCGGTGATGCCCAGCCAGCCGCCGTTGGAGGTGTAGCTGGCGGCGATCCGCTTGGCCGCGTCGGCTGACGAGGTTGCACGTTCGGCGGCTTCCTGACCCTTCTTGAGCCAGGGCTTGAACTTCAGCAGGCGCAGCTCGGCGCCCTTGCCGTCGTCCGACAGGATCCCGACAGCGCCCACATGGACGTTCTGGGCCATGGCCTGCTTGGGCGCGAGACCCTGGCGCAGGATCGAGGCGTAGGGCGCGACCTGGACCGGGGCGCCGGTGGTGTTGCGCACGGTGTCGGTGACGGTGAACATGAAGCGGTCATCGACCGACATCACCCGCGTGAAGGTCAGGCCGTTGGCGCCGGCGTAGGTCAGCTCGATCGGCTTGCCCGGCGACAGGACGTCGCCCTTGGTCAGGGCCCAGACCGACTGGTTGGTCGGCAGGCCCGGCAGGTTCTGGCCCACCCAGCCGATGTCGGTGAAGAAGGCGTTCTGCGCGCCCTCCGGCCGGAACAGCTCGACCATCGGCGAGCCCTTGGCCAGGGTCTCGCGGTAGCCCTTGAGGTAGAGATCGTCGAGGCGCGCGCCCTGCAGGCGGATCGAGCCCTTCAGGGTCGGGGTTTCAACCTGCACCCGCGGACTGGCCGCGGTGGCGGCCTCACGCGACACGATCACCGGCGCCGCCGGGACTCCCGGAGCGCCGGGCGCCGTGGCGGTCTGTTCAGCGACCACCTTGGCCCGTTGTTCGGCCAGCCGCTTCTTGTTGGCCGGATCCAGCACGAGGAACTGGTAGGCCGTCAGCAGGATGACGGCGATGACGACGAACACGAACGTGTTGCGGGTGTCGTTCTGTTGCATGAAGCGGACTAACCGGAACGGGAGGGATCGGAGGCGGCGCCGGATGGCGCAGGCACGGTGTCGGGATCGGCCGCGAGCCTTATCAGCGCGCTTTTCACATCGTCAAGGAGACGGTCCCACGGCCGGGCCGCCGTGCCGCCCCGCGCGATGAACACATAATCGCTGCCGGGGACCCCGTGGAGCGGCAGCAGCGCCCGCGCCGCTTCGCGTAGCCGGCGCTTGCAGCGGTTGCGCACGACCGACCCGCCGACCCTCTTGGTGGCCGTGAAGCCGGAGCGGATCAGGGGGTCGCCGTCGGCGCGATCGCGGCGCTGGATGACCACCGCGCCGTGCGAGCGGAAACGCGCTTGAGCGGCCAGGAGAAACTCCGGCCGCTTTCGCATGCGTTCGATTGTCGGCTGTTTGTCCAGCATCGTCCCGGTCCCGTCGATCAGACGCAGATGGGGACGCGCCCGGCCCGTACTAGGCGGTCAGGCGCTTGCGGCCCTTGGCGCGGCGACGGGCGACGATCTTGGCGCCGTTCTTCGTCGACATCCGCAGCCGGAAGCCGTGACGGCGCTTGCGCACGAGACGCGAGGGCTGAAAGGTCCGCTTGCTCACGGGATAGCTCCGAATTCTAAAGGTCTAGGCGCGCCAGGCGGGGCCCGTCGCGGTGAGCGGGGGGAGATACGGGAAGGGGGGAGGTGAGTCAACCCAAGCCCTTACAGATCCGGCCGGATGATCGCCTTGCCGACCACCTTGCGGTCGGCCAGCAGATCGAAGGCCTCGCGCCACTGGTCCAACGGCAACTCGGCGTGGACGCGGGGTCTGATCACGCCCTCGTCGGCCATGCGCCAGACCGCCTCGGCGTTCTCGCGGCCGCGCTCGGGGAACTGGCGGCCGTATTCGCCGGCCCGCACGCCCATCACCGAGAAGCCCTTGATCAGCGGCATGTTGACCGAGACGGTCGGGATGCGGCCCGAGGTGAAGCCGATGACCAGCAGCCGGCCGTCGAAGGCGATGCAGCGCACGCTCTCGTCGAAGATGTCCCCGCCGACCGGGTCGTAGATGACATCCGCCCCGCGCCCGCCGGTGATCGCCTTGACCCTTTCGCGGAAGCCGCCGGTGACGTTGACGATAGCGTCGGGCGCGTACTCCGCCGCGACAATGGCCAGCTTCTCGTCGGAGGCCGAGGCGGCGATGACCCGGCAGCCCAGCGCCTTGGCCAGATCCACGCAGGCCAGACCCACGCCGCCCGCCGCGCCATGGACCAGCACCCACTCGCCCGGCTCGACGCGGGCCCGCCGGACCAGCGCGACATAGGCGGTCAGGTAGGCCGCGCCATAGGCCGCGGCCTGGGCGAAGCTGAGCCGCTGCGGCTTGGGCCTCAGCGCGCGGGGATCCATCACCGCATACTCGGCGAACCCGCCGGTCTTGGCCCCGCCGACCACCGCGTCGCCGACGCTCCAGCCGGTCACGCCGTCGCCCAGGGCCGCGATCTCGCCCGACAGGTCCAAGCCCGGGGTGAACGGCAGCGGCGGCTTGAACTGGTACTCGCCCTTCGTCATCAGCAGGTCGGGGAAGTTGACGCTGGCGGCGCGCACGCGGACCAGGACCTGGCCGGGTCCGGGTGTCGGGGTCGGAACCTCACGGATATGAGTCCCGGCGTAGAACTCGCCCAGTTCTTCGACGACCAGCGCGCGCATGTCTTCACTCCCGTTGCCACGCCGAGTCTGAATCGGTTCCGCCGCGGGAGTCACCCTGCAAACGTCAGATCGGGGCCGTCATCCTCGCCCCAGCCGACCGACCGCCCAGGCCGCCGCGTCCCGGACCACTTCGGAGGGGTCCTCCAGCCGCGCCGCGGCGCTGGCCCGCAACCCGGCATCCCCGCTGTTGCCGACAGCGTAGAGGACGTTGCGCACGAACTGGTCGCGGCCGATGCGGCGGATGGGGCTGCGGCGGAACAGGGCGAGGAAGCCGGCCTCGTCGAGCGCCGCCAGTGACGCCAGCGACGGCGAGCGCAGCTCGTCGCGCGCCTGCAGCTGGGCCTGGCGGGATTGTTCAGCGAACTTGTTCCACGGGCAGACGGCCAGGCAGTCGTCGCAGCCGTAGATGCGGTTGCCCATGGCGGCGCGGAACTCCTCCGGCACGGGTCCCTGATGCTCGATGGTCAGGTAGGAGATGCAGCGTCGCGCATCGAGCCGGTAGGGGGCCGGGAAGGCGTTTGTCGGGCAGATGTCGAGGCAGGCGCTGCAGGAGCCGCAGCGGTCGATCTCCGGCGCGTCCGGTTCGATCTCGACCGAAGCCAGCACCGAGCCGAGGAACAGCCAGCTCCCCAGCTCCCGGGAGACCAGGTTGGTGTGCTTGCCCTGCCAGCCCAGACCCGCCCGCTGGGCCAACGGCTTTTCCATCAAGGGGGCGGTGTCGACGAACACCTTCACCTCGCCGCCGAATTTCGCCTTCATCCAGCCGGCGAGGTTCTTGAGCTTGCCCTTGACCAGCGGGTGATAGTCGTCGCCCTGGGCATAGGCGGAGATGGCGGCCCGGGAGCGGTCCTTCAGGGCCTCGAGGGGGTCCGTGTCGGGGCCGTAGTTCATGCCCAGCAGAACGGCGGACTTCGCCTCCGGCCACATGCCGGTGGGGTGGGCGCGCCGCTCGCGCGTCTCCGCCATCCAGCCCATCTGGCCGTGCAGACCTTCGGCGACGAAGGCGCGCAGGCGCTCGCCCGCCGGCCAGGGATCAGAAGCGGAGGCGAAGCCGACCACATCGAAGCCCAGGCGCCGGGCCCGGTCGATGATCCGCGGTTTCGGGTCGTCAGAAATCAAGGTCGTGATAGTGCGGCGCCGGCGCCAGACCCGGCCAGCGGTCGGCCAGGAGCGGGCGGAAGCAGGGACGGGACTTGATCTTCATGTACCACGTCCGGGCCGCCGGCACGTCGTTCCAGGGCACGTCGCCGAAATAGTCTATGACCGACAGGTGCGCCGCCGCCGCCATATCGGCCAGCGAGATGCGCCGGCCGGCCAGCCAGTCTCGGGTGGTCAGCAAGAGCTCGATATACTTGAGGTGATGGCGCAGCGCCTCGCGGCCGGCGCGGATGTTGGCCAGGGCCGGGGCGCCCAGGCCCAGCAGCCGCTTTTCCATCTTCTCATGCAGCAGGAAGCCGGAGACCTCGGAGTCGAACTTGCGGTCGAACCACTGCAGAAGGCGGCGGGCCTCGGCGCGCTCGGCCGGGTCGCGGCCCAGCAGCGGCGGCTCGGGGTTCTGCTCCTCGAGGTGCTCCAGGATGGCGCGGGTCTCGCAGATGACCACCTCGCCCGCGGCGGAGCGCTCGATCAGCACCGGCGGCACACCCGAGGGGTTGAGCGCCGCGAAATCCTCCGGCTGCTCCCACCAGCGGACCTGCACCTCGGTGAACGACAGGCGCTTCTCGCCCAGCGCCAGCCTAACCTGCCGCGAGGCAGGGTCGAGCGGAAAGTGGTGCAGGGTGCGTTCGACGCTCATGGCGGGTCCGGTGATTCAGGCGCGCAGCTAGAGCACGGTCGCGTTAAGGGCGCGTTTACCGCGCCTGGGGGCGCGTCCGGTGGAGGCGCGCGCGGCTCCGCCGTCCGGGCGCAGGGTCACTCTAATGCGTGGTCTCGGCGAAGGCTCCGCCGTGGGGCTCGGCCCGGCCGCGCGGGTCGGGGTGGATGATGATATCCGCCGTCGGAAAGGCGGTCAGAACCCGGTTCTCGGCGGCGACCATGGCGTCGTGCGCCGCGACCAGCGTCAGGCCCGGATCGAGGTCGGCATGCATCTGGATATGGATGTAGGGCCCCGAGGCGCGGGTTCGCAGCTGGTGCACGCCCTTGATGGCCGGATCCTCTGTCATCAGCGCGACGATGCGCTGGCGAGCGTCGTCGTCGAGCTCGTGGTCCATCAGCTGGCCCGCCGCCTCGCGGAACACGCCGATGGCGCCCCAGACCAGCCAGGCGGCGACGACCAGGCCGGCGGCGGCGTCCAGCCAGTAGAGGCCCAGCAGGCTGGCGCCGGCGATGCCGAGGATCGCGGCGACGTTGGAGGCGAGGTCGGCGGCGTAGTGGGCCCGGTCGCCATGCACGGCCACGGAGCTGGCCTGCTTCAGCGCCCGGCTCTGGGCGGCGACCAGCGCAAGGGTCAGGCCGATGGACAAGGCCATCACGGCCATCGCCCAGCCGCCGGCCTGGATCGGCCGGGGGTCCATCAGTCCGGCGATCGCCTCGCGCCCGACCAGGGCGGCGGAGGCGAAAACGAGGCCGCCCTGCATCAGGCTGGCGAAGGCCTCGGCCTTGCCATGGCCGAAGCGGTGCTCGGCGTCGGGCGGACTGGCGGCGAAGCGTACCGCGAACAGGGTGATCAGCGAGGCCAGCAGATCCAGCCCGGAGTCGGCCAGCGAGGCCAGCACCGCCACCGAGCCGCTGGCCAGCCAGGCCGCCGTCTTGGCCGCCACCAGCACCAGCGCCACGCTGACCGACAGCTGCGTTACCCTGCGGGTGACCGCGGTGGCCTGGGCGAGGGTAAGGGGGGCGGAAGCCGTCATCGCGAGAGTTTAGCGGGCCGCATCGCGCCGCCCCAGCGCGAACGACTCGCTTCTTCCGCGTGCGCGCCACGGTCCCGGGATTACGCCCGCTCGAACGCCGCCTCCTCCGCCGCCAGCGGCTCGTCGATGCGGCCGACCATCTCCTTGGGGCAGATCTGCCAGAAATGGCCGCGCATGCGGTCCCAGTCGTTCAGCAGACTCTCGGCGAAGGCGGAGCCGGTCTCGCGGGCATGCTCGCGGACCAAGCGCCTGAGCTGATCCTCCCAGTGCGGAGAGGCCAGGCGCTGGATAACGACGCTGTCGGGATTGACCTGGGCCTCGAAGCGATCGGCGAGGTCCAGGACATAGGCCATGCCGCCGGTCATGCCGGCCGCGAAGTTGCCGCCCACGGGCCCCAGGATCACCGCGACGCCGCCGGTCATGTACTCCAGCCCGTTGGCGCCGCAGCCCTCGACCACGGTCACGGCGCCGGAGTTGCGCACCGCGAAGCGCTCGCCCGCCTGGCCGGCGGCGAACAGCTTGCCGTCCGTCGCGCCGTACAGACAGGTGTTGCCGATGATGGCGTTGCTCTCCGGCGCCAGCAGATGCGGCGAAGGCTTCACCACGATGGTCGCCCCCGACAGCCCCTTGCCGACATAGTCGTTGGCCTCGCCGGTCAGGACGATACGCAGGCCACGGACGGAGAAGGCCCCAAGGCTCTGGCCGGCCGAGCCCTTCAGCTCGACGGTCAGGTGGCCGGACGGCAAGGCGCTCATGCCGAACTTGCGGGTGATATGGCTGGAGACCCGCGCGCCGATGGCCCGGGCGGTGTTCCGCACCGTGTAGGTCAGCTGCATCTTCTCGCCGCGCTGCAGGAAAGGGGCGGCGTCGCGGACGATCTGGGCGTCGAGCGTGTCGGGCACCTCGTTGCGGCCCTCGACGGTGCAGTAAGGCTTGTTCTGGCCGGGATCGGCGCGGACCAGCAGCGGGTTGAGGTCGAGGTCGTCGAGGTGCTCGCCGCCTCTTGAGACCTGGGTCAGCAGATCGGTGCGGCCGACGATATCCTGCAGCGAGCGGAAGCCGAGAGCGCTCAGGATCTCGCGCACTTCCTCGGCGATGAAGGTGAACAGGCTCACCACCTTGTCCGGCGTGCCGGTAAAGCGGGCGCGCAGGGCCTCGTCCTGGGTGCAGACTCCCACCGGGCAGGTGTTGGAGTGGCACTGGCGCACCATGATGCAGCCCATGGCGATCAGGCTGGCGGTGCCGATGCCGAACTCCTCGGCGCCCAGCATGGCGGCGATGACCACGTCGCGACCGGTGCGGATGCCGCCGTCCGTCCGTAGGCGGACGGAATGGCGCAGATTGTTCAGCGTCAGGACCTGATTGGCCTCCGACAGGCCCATCTCCCAGGGCGATCCGGCGTATTTGATCGAGGTCTGCGGGCTGGCGCCGGTGCCGCCGACGTTGCCGGAGATCAGGATGGTGTCGGCTTTCGCCTTGGCCACCCCGGCGGCGATGGCGCCGATGCCGGTCATCGAGACCAGCTTCACCGTCACCCGGGCGTCGGGGTTGATCTGCTTCAGGTCGTAGATGAGCTGGGCCAGGTCCTCGATCGAATAGATGTCGTGGTGCGGCGGCGGGCTGATCAGCATCACCCCGGGCGTGGCGTGGCGCAGCCGGGCGATCATCTCGGTGACCTTGAAGCCGGGCAGCTGGCCACCCTCCCCGGGCTTGGCGCCCTGGGCGACCTTGATCTCGATCTCGCGGCACTCGTTCAGGTATTCGGCGGTGACGCCGAACCGGCCCGAGGCGATCTGCTTGACGGCGCTGTTGGGGTTGTCGCCGTTGGGCAGCGGGCGGTAGCGGGCGCGGTCCTCGCCGCCCTCGCCGCTGACGCTCTTGGCCCCGATGCGGTTCATGGCGATGTTCAGGGCGCCGTGGGCCTCGGGGCTGAGGGCGCCGAGACTCATGCCGGGCGTCAGGAAGCGCTTGCGGATCTCATTGACGCTCTCGACCTCGTCGGCGCTGATCGGCGCGCGGTCGCTGCGCCATTCCAGCAGGTCGCGCAGCTGGATCTGCGGCAGCTGGCCCATGCCCTCGGAGAAGCGCTTGTAGCTCCCGTAGTCGCCGGTGTTGCAGGCGTGCTGCAGCGTATGCATCAGCCGGGCGTCGAAGGCGTGCGCCTCGCCCTTGCGGCGGGCCTTGTAGAAGCCGCCGACCGGCAGGGCGACGAAGGCCGGGTCCCAGGCGCGGCGATGCAGCTCGACGGCGCGGCTCTCGAGACCGGCCAGGCCGATGCCGGAGATACGCGACGGCATGCCCGGGAAGAACTCGGCCACCAGCGACCGGCTCAGGCCCACGGCCTCGAAGTTGTAGCCGCCGCGGTAGGACGAGATCACCGCGATGCCCATCTTGGAGATGATCTTGAGCAGGCCCTGCTCGATCGAGGTCTTGTAGTTGACGCAGACCTCGCGCAGCGACGCCTCGCCCAGCAGGCCGCGATCAAGGCGGTCCTGGAAGCTCTCCTGCGCCAGCCAGGCATTGACGGCCGTGGCCCCGACCCCGACCAGCACCGCGAAATAGTGGGTGTCCATACACTCGGCCGAGCGCACGATGATCGAGACGTAGGACCGCAGGCCCTTGCCGACCAGGTGGGCGTGAACGCCGCCGGTGGCGAGGATCATCGGCATGGCGACGCGGTCGGGCGCGATGGCCTCGTCGGTCAGGACGATGGTCGAGCAGCCGCGCAGGGCGGCGTCCTCGGCCTCGGCCCGGATGCGGTCGAGGTTGGCGCGCAGGGCGTCGCCGGGGCGGGCCTCCGCCGCCGGGATCGGCATGGTGCAGTCGATGACGGAGAGGTTCCGGTCGCCGATGTAGGCGAGGATGCGCTCGTACATGCCGGTGGTCAGCACCGGGCTCTCGGCGACATAGACGTCAGTCTGGGCCTCGTCCTCGGCCAGGATGTTGCCGAGGTTCTTGAAGCGGGTCTTCAGGCTCATCACCCCGGTCTCGCGGAGCGGGTCGATGGGCGGATTGGTCACCTGGCTGAAGTTCTGGCGGAAGAAGTGGCTGAGCGGACGGTAGCCGTCGCTGAGCACGGCCAGCGGCGTGTCATCGCCCATCGAGCCGATGGCTTCCTTGCCGTCCTCGACCATGGGGGCCAGGACCATTTCGAGGTCCTCGAGCGTCATGCCGGCGGCGGCCTGGCGGCGGACAAGGTCCTCGCCGGCGAGGCGGCGCGGCTCGGGGCCCGGGCCGATCGTGGCCTCCAGGTCGACCATGTTCCCCAGCCATTCGGTGTAGGGGTGCTGGGCGGCGAGCCGGTCGACGATGGCCTCCTCGTCGTAGAGCCGGCCTTCGACCAGGTCGATGGCGATCATCCGGCCGGGCGAAATGTTCAGCTTGCGGACGATTCGGCTCTCGGCGACGCCGCACATGCCCGCTTCCGAGCCCATGATGACCAGGCCGTCGTCGGTGTAGGCGACCCGCAGCGGGCGCAGGCCGTTGCGGTCCTTGCCGGCCACCACCCAGCGGCCGTCTGTGGCGCAGATGGCGGCCGGGCCGTCCCAGGGCTCCATGACGGCGTTGCAGTAGCTGTAGAGGGCCCGGTGCTCGGGCTTCATCTGGGCGTCAGTCTTGGTGGCCCAGGCTTCGGGTATCAGCAGGGCCTTGGCCATCGGCGCGTCGCGACCGGCGCGGACGAGGATCTCGAAGGTGTTGTCCAGCGCCGCCGAGTCCGAGCCGCTGGGCTGGATGACCGGCTTCACGTCCTCGCCGAACTCGCCGAACGCCTGGGCGGCCATGCGGATCTCATGGCTCTTCATCCAGTTGGCGTTGCCCTTGAAGGTGTTGATCTCGCCGTTGTGGGCCAGCATCCGGAACGGCTGGGCCAGCCGCCATTGGGGGAAGGTGTTGGTCGAGTAGCGCTGGTGGAAGATGGCCGTCGCCGCCGCGAACCGCTCGTCCTGCAGGTCGGGGTAGAAGGTGTCGATGCTCTCGGCCAGGAACATGCCCTTGTAGATCAGCGACCGGGCCGACAGGGAGCAGATGTAGAACTCGTTGATCGCCGAGGCGGCGACGCGCTTTTCGATGCGCTTGCGGCACAGGTAGAGGGCGCGCTCCAGCGCCTCCCCCTCCATCCCGGGCGGCGGAGAGAGCATGATCTGCTCGATCTCGGGCCTCGTCGCGTTGGCCTTCTCGCCGATCACCGAGGTGTTCACCGGCACCTGCCGCCAGCCGTAGATGTAGAAGCCGAAGCGCAGGGCCTCGGCCTCGACGATGGTGCGGGCCGCCTCCTGGGCGCCCAGGTCGGTGCGCGGCAGGAAGACCTGGCCCACGGCGATCGGCCCCGGGCGCAGCTTGTGGCCGGTGTTCTTCACCTGGTGGACGAAGAAGTCCTGGGGGACAGACAGCAGGATGCCGGCCCCGTCGCCGGTCTTGCCGTCGGCGTCCACCGCCCCCCGGTGCCAGACGGCCTTCAGGGCCTTGATGGCCAGTTCGACCACCTCACGGCGCGGCTGGCCGTCGATGGCGCAGACCAGGCCGACGCCGCAGTTGTCGCGCTCGCTGGCCGGGTCGTAGGCGTGGCCGTCGATCAGCAGCTTGCGGTTGGCGAGGTAGCGGTCGAGTTCGAGGCTCATGGCGGTCACTCCGCCGCGACCAGGGCCGGGGTCGCGGCCTTGGTCAGCAGGTAGCGGTGGATGGAGTCGGCGGCGTCGCGGCCGTCGCGGATGGCCCAGACGACGAGCGAGGCGCCGCGGGCGATGTCGCCGGCGGCGAACACGCCGTCCAGGCTGGCGGCCTGGGTCTTGCGGTCGATCTTCACCGTGCCCCAGCGGCTGACGGCCAGTTCGGGCGCGCCGAGCGTGACCGGCAACTCCTCGGGGTCGAAGCCCAGCGCCTTGATCACCAGCCGGGCCGGCAGGTCGAACTCCGAGCCGTCGACAGGCTCGGGCGAACGGCGGCCGGAGCTGTCGGGCGGGCCAAGGCGCATGCGGACGGCGCGCACGGCGCTGACCGCCCCGGCGTCGCCCATCAGCGCGCGGGGCGCGGCCAGCCACTCGAAGATCACGCCCTCTTCCTCGGCGTTGGCCACCTCGCGCAGGGAGCCCGGCATGTTTTCCCTGTCCCGGCGATAGAGGCAGGTGACCGAGTTCGCGCCCTGGCGGACGGCGGTGCGGACGCAGTCCATGGCCGTGTCGCCGCCGCCGATGACGACCACGTCCTTGCCCTGCGCGTTCAGAACGCCGGAGTCGTAGGCGGGAACCTCGTCGCCCATGCCCTTGCGGTTGGAAGCAATCAGAAAGTCCAGCGCGGCGACCACGCCGCCCGAACCGACGCCGGGGACCTCCAGGTCGCGCGCGGCGTAGACGCCGTTGGCCAGCAGCACCGCGTCGTGGCGCTCGCGCAGCTGCGGCAAGGTCGCGTCGCGGCCGACCTCGAAGTTCAGCCGGAAGACGACGCCGCCGTCGGCGAGCCGCCGGGTGCGACGCTCGACGACGTCCTTTTCCAGCTTGAAGCCGGGGATGCCGTAGATCAGCAGGCCGCCGGCCCGGTCGTGGCGGTCATAGACGGTGACGGCATAGCCCTGTTCGCGCAGCATCTCGGCGGCGGCGAGGCCCGCGGGGCCGGCGCCGACGATGCCGACCGACTGGCCGCGCTCGGCCAGCGGCGTCAGCGGCTTTACCCAGCCCTCTTCCCAGGCCTTGTCGCTGAGGTAGCGTTCGACCGCGCCGATCGTCACCGTGCCGTGACCCGACTGCTCTATGACGCAGTTTCCCTCGCACAGCCGGTCCTGGGGACAGATGCGACCACAGATCTCGGGCATGTTGTTGGTCGCCTGGGACAGGCCGTAGGCTTCTTCCAGGCGACCGGCGGCGGTCAGACGCAGCCAGTCGGGGATGTTGTTGTGCAGCGGACAGTGGGTCTGGCAGAAGGGGACGCCGCACTGCGAACAGCGCGAGGCCTGTTCGGCGGCCTTGGCGTCGATGAAGTCGGCATAGATTTCGAGGAAGTCGTGGCTCCGCCCCCCGGCTTCCCGCTTCTCGGGAGTCCGGCGTTCAATGGTTGTGAACTTCAGCATCCGTTCGGCCATGCCGCGCTCCCGCCGTGGTGGAGGTGACCCATGCGTCAACCGCCTCATACGGCCAGGGAGCCCGACCAAGAACGTGTTGGTCAGTGAAATTGACCATAAATGCGACCAACACGCCGCGCTTGATCACCAACCTGCGGGCGCGCTCGCAGATATGGTCCCGTATGTAGACCATAGGGGGTTTCTGTGAACAGTTTTCTCGCCGCCATCATCCTCGGCCTCGTCGAGGGTCTGACCGAGTTCATCCCGGTCTCGTCGACCGGGCACCTGCTGCTGACCAAGATGGCGCTGGGGCTGACCGATCCGTCGTGGGACAGCTTCATCGTGCTGATCCAGCTGGGCGCGATCCTGGCCGTGGTGGCGCTGTACTTCTCGCGGCTATGGAAGGTGCTGATCGGCCTGCCGACCGATCCGGCGGCGCGGCGGTTCGCGCTGAGCGTGCTGATCGCCTTCCTGCCAGCGGTTTTCCTGGGCTTCCTGCTCTACGATTTCATCAAGACGGTGCTGTTCGGCAGCCCGGAGATCATCTGCTGGTCGCTGCTGATCGGGGGCTTCGGCCTGCTGGCGCTGGACCGCTGGAGCCCCGCGCCCCGGCACGACGACGCCATGCGGCTGCCGCTGAAGACGGCGCTGGGCGTGGGCCTGATGCAGTGTCTGTCGATGATCCCCGGCGTGTCACGTTCCGGCGCGACGATCGTCGGCGGCGTGCTGCTGGGCGTCGACAAGCGGGCGGCGGCCGAGTTCAGCTTCTTCCTGGCCATCCCGACCATGATGGGCGCCTTCGCCAAGGACTTCTGGGAAAGCCGCGAGAGCCTGATGGTCGGCGACAACCTGCCGCTGCTGGCGGTCGGGTTTGTCGTGTCGTTCCTGTCGGGCCTGGTGGTGGTGAAGGTGCTGCTCGACTTCGTCGCCAAGCGCGGCCTGTCGCCGTTCGGCTGGTGGCGGATCGTGGTCGGGGGTCTGGGTCTGGGGTGGATCTACCTGGCATGAGCCCCAAGAGTGTCATCCCGGACGGCCACAGGCCGATCGGGGACCCAGGGGCCGGCACGGAAGAGCTGGGTCCCGGCTCTTCCCCCGGCCTTCGCCGGGGTGCGGCCGGGATGTCATCGGATGGAGGTCCTAGATCGCGCCTTCCGGCGCCGCGGCGTACTGGCCGCCCTTACGGTAGCGGTAGAGGTAGGACGGGACGATCGCCTCGACCGCGCGGGGCGCGATGCCCAGTTCGGCCAGGCCGGCCGCGCCGTCGGACACCACATTGTCGGCGCGCAGGTTCTCGACCTGGTCGCTGGTGATCTGCGGCGGGATGATCGGAACCGCCGCCTGGAGATCGCCGACGACGCCCAGGATCTTCGCCGCGAACCAGGGCACAGGGACCAGCAGGCGCGAGCGGCCGGTCTCGCGCAGGATGAAGGCCAGCAGGTCGCGGAAGCTGTAGACCGTCGGGCCGCCCAGTTCGTAGGTTCGGCCGGCCGCGGCCGGATCGCCCAGCACCTTGGCCACCGCGGCGGCGACGTCGCCGACATAGACCGGCTGGAAACGGGTGTGGCCGCCGCCGATCAGCGGCAGGGCCGGCGAGAAGGTCGTCAGGCCGGCGAAGCGGTTGAAGAAGGCGTCTTCGGGACCAAAAATGATCGACGGCCGCAGGATGACCGCCGAGGGAAGGGCGGCGCGCACGGCGGCCTCGCCGGCGGCCTTGGTGCGGGCGTACTTCGCCGGAGACTCCGCGTCGGCTCCGATGGCCGACATCTGCACGAAGCTGGTGATCCCCCGGGCCGCGGCGGCCCGGGCGATGGCGCCGGCGGCCTCCGCATGAAGGGTGTCGAAGCCCTGGCGGCCGGTCTCGTAGAGCACCCCGACCAAGTTCACGCAGGCCTCGGCCCCGTCCAGGGCGCGCTCCACCGATGCGGCGTCGCGAATATTGGCCTGAACGACCTCGATCTGGCCTACGTCGCCGAGCATGCGCAGGCGGTAGCCGCGACCGACATTGCGGGCGGCGACGCGGACGCGCCAGCCCTGTTTGGCGAGCGACCGGACGACCTGGCGACCGACAAAGCCGGTGCCTCCAAAGACGGTGACGAGCCCACGCATGTTGCGGCCTTTGAAACCCAGTGAGAATGCGCCCGGATAGACGTTACAGCCCCCGTGCGCAATGCGCCGTTGACGGCCCCGAGCGGGCGCCCTAAGAGGCACGCCTTCGCGCCGCTCGGGCTTCCCGACTGGTCAGCGAGCCCAGGTGGCGGAATTGGTAGACGCGCTGGCTTCAGGTGCCAGTGGCTTAACGGCCGTGGAGGTTCGAGTCCTCTCCTGGGCACCACCCTCCTCTTCTATATGTTAGTTAGAACGAGTGAGGGAGCGGTCCGACTTGGCCAACCATCTGCATGAAGGCGATATCCCGGCGGGCCTGTTCGAGGGCGTCACGTCGGTCGCGGTCGATTCGGAGACCATGGGCCTGTCCCTGACGCGCGACATGCTGTGCGTCGTGCAGATCTCGGCCGGAGACGGCGACGCCCATATCGTGCGGCTGAACCGGCCCGCCTATGACTGCCCCAACCTCAGGGCGCTGCTCACCGATCCGTCGGTGCTGAAGATCTTCCACTTCGGCCGCTTTGATATCGCCATGTTCGAGCGCCACCTGGGGGTGGAGACCACTCCAGTCTGGTGCACCAAGATCGGCTCCAAGCTCGCCCGAACCTATACCGACCGCCATGGCCTCAAGGACGTGGTCAAGGAGCTTGTGGGCGTCGACCTTTCCAAGGCGCAGCAGAGCAGCGACTGGGGCGCGGCCGTCCTGTCGCCCGAGCAGCTGGCCTATGCCGCCTCCGACGTGCTGCACCTGCACGGGGTGAAGGCGAAGCTGGAGGCGATGATCGCCCGCGAGGGCCGCACCGCGCTCGCCCAGGCCTGTTTCGACTTCCTTCCCGTCCGCGCCAGGCTGGACCTGGCCGGCTGGGAAGAGACTGACATCTTCGCCCACAGCTGAGCCCCGTGACCGACGCCGCCCATCCCGCCTCGAGCATCGACCACCGTGAGGCCGCCTTCGCCCGCTGGCAAACGCGGGAGCGGCTGATCGCGCGGATGCGTCTGGGTCTGCCGGCGCTGATGGCGCTGATCGTCATCGGCCTGGTCGGCTGGGTCGCGGCCAGCACGCTGCAGAAGCCCAAGGCGGTTCGTATCGAGGACCCGATCATCCGCATGGTCGGCGCCCGTTTCCAGGGGCGCACCGATGACGGCCGCAGCTTCCTTATCGGCGCCCGGCAGGCGGTGCGCGACGAGCGTGAGGCCAACAGCGTGGCGCTGATCGAGCCGATCATGGTGGTCGGCGCCGAGACCCCGACGCCCAGGCGGATCATGGCCCGCCAGGGAACCTACGACGAGAAGACGCGACTGCTGAGGCTGACCGGCGACGTGCGCATCGACGACGGCTCCGGCAACCGGGTGGCGACCAACGACACGGTCATCGACACCCGCACCGGCCTGGCGGTCGGCCAGCAGGGCATCGAGAGCGACGGTCCGCTCGGGCAGGTCTCGGCCGACAGCTACACCGTCAAGGACAAGGGCGACCGCATCGAGTTTCAAGGCAGGGTTCGCACGCGCGTGAATCCGGAATAAGAACGGACATGGTCATGTCGAAGTCGCGCCGCCTCGGCGTCAGCGGAAAATTCGGATTGGCGGGCTTCATCGGCGCCGTCACGCTTCTGGTCGCCGGCGGCGCGGCCGCGCAGTTGGATCCGCGCGCGCCGATCGACATCACGGCGGACGCCTCCGAAACGATCCAGAGTCAGTGTGTGTCGAGCTGGTCGGGCGCCGTCGAGGCGCTGCAAGGCCGCACGCGGCTGCGGGCCGATACGATCAGCCTCTACTCGGCGAAGAAGGCCGACGGCTGC
This sequence comes from Caulobacter sp., assembly GCA_030683005.1. GTDB lineage: Bacteria > Pseudomonadota > Alphaproteobacteria > Caulobacterales > Caulobacteraceae > Caulobacter. The sequence goes on from JAUXMY010000028.1 coordinate 134,737, forward strand.
GGCGCCAGCGACCGGATGGAGGCCCGGGGGCAGGTCTATTTCGTGACCCCCGAGCGCACCGTCCGCGCCGACCAGGCGCTGTACGTCTTCACCACCGAGACAATCACCCTGACCGGCGGCGTCATCGTCGTCCAGGGCAAGAGCGTGGTGCGCGGCGACCGCATGGTCATCAACACCCGCACCGGACAGGCCACCATGACCTCGATCACGACCGGCCGGAACAAACCGGGCCGGGTGCGAGGCGTCTTCTATCCCAACGAAGCGGCGTCGCGCTGACGTGGCCGCCACGCTCGACCAGCCTTCCGACGCGGGTCTGGTCGTCGAGGGTCTGACCAAGACCTTTGGCGAACGCCAGGTGGTGCGCGGCGTCAGCCTGAGCCTGGCCCGGGGCGAGGTCGTCGGCCTGCTGGGCCCCAACGGCGCCGGCAAGACCACCTGCTTCTACATGATCACCGGCCTGATCCCGGTCGACCAGGGCTCGATCTCGCTCGACGGTCGCGACATCACGGCCCTGCCGATGTACCAGCGCGCCCGCATGGGCCTGGGCTATCTGCCGCAGGAGGCCTCGATCTTTCGTGGCATGACGGTCGAGGAGAACGTGCTGGCCGTGGTGGAGATGCGCGAGCGGGACCCGGACAAGGCGAGAGCGACCACCGCCGCCCTGCTCGAGGAACTGCATATCGGCCACCTGAAGGCCTCGCCGGCGGTGTCGCTGTCGGGCGGCGAGCGGCGACGGGTGGAAATCGCCCGCGCCCTGGCCAGCGAGCCCAGCTTCATGCTGCTGGACGAGCCCTTCGCCGGCATCGACCCCTTGGCCATCGCCGACATCCGCGAGGTCATCGGCTATCTCAAGGGCCGGGGCATCGGCATCCTGATCACCGACCACAACGTGCGCGAGACGCTCGACATCATCGACCGCGCCTCGATTATCCACGCCGGCGAGGTGCTGTTCGAGGGCGCGCCGCAGGAGATCGTCGACAACGCCGACGTCCGCCGCGTGTACCTGGGCGACCGGTTCTAGCGCCTACCCGGAACGGGTCACTGCAAGAACCGCGCCGCTTAAGGGCGGCGTTAACCCTCCGCGTCCGATCCTGCCCCCCTGTTCGACGAAACGACTGGGGGAAGCGCGTGGCGCTCGGTCCAAGACTGGAGCTGAGACAAGGCCAGAGCCTTGTTATCACGCCGCAGCTGCAGCAGGCGATCAAGCTGCTGCAACTGACCAACCTTGAGCTGGAGGCCTACGTCGAGGCCGAGCTCGAGCGCAATCCGCTGCTGCAACGTGACGAACGCGACTCCGAGCCGGAGCCCGAGCCGGTCAAGGCCGAGACGCCGACCGCCGACTATTCCGTCGATTCCGTGCCCGACAGCGCCGCCCAGGCCGACATGGACGCCGGGCCGACCGACCTCTCTCCCGGGGAGCGCGACAGCGGCGACGGCGACGGCGCGGGTGATGCGGGTCAGGCCGGCGGCCAGGTCGACTGGTCGCGGGCCGGCAGCGGCGGCTCGTTCGAGGGCGACGACGACATGGAGGGGCGGCTCACCCGGGCCAAGACCCTGAGCGAGCACCTGCACGACCAGCTGGCCGTGGCGCGGTTGAGCGAATCCGAGCGGGTCGTCGCCGCGGTGCTGATCGACGCGGTCGACGACGGCGGCTACCTGCGCGCCGACCTGGAGGAGATTTCGCTGCGGCTCGGCTGCGACGAGGCGCTGACGGAGAAGGTGCTGGCCGCCCTGCAGGGCTTCGAGCCGACCGGCGTCTTCGCCCGCGACGTGCGCGAGTGCCTGGCGCTGCAGCTGAAGGATCGCAACCGGCTGGACCCCGCCATGGAGGCGCTGCTCGACAATCTCGAGCTGCTGGCCCGCCGGGACCTGGGCGCCCTGCGCAAGGTCTGCGGCGTCGACGACGACGACATCCGCGAGATGATCGCCGAGCTGAAGGCCCTGACGCCCCGCCCGGGCGCGGCGTTCGGCGGCGAGCCGTCCCAGCCGGTGACGCCCGACGTCTTCGTGCGCGAGGGGGCCGGCGGCATGTGGCTGGTCGAGCTCAATACCGACACCCTGCCGCGCGTGCTGGTCGACAAGCGCTATCACGCCCGCATTTCCGGCGGCGCCCGGTCGGACGCCGACAAGACCTTCGTCTCCGACTGCCTGGCCAGCGCCAACTGGCTGGTGAAAAGCCTTGATCAGCGGGCCCGCACCATCCTGAAGGTGTCCAGCGAGATCGTCCGCCAGCAGGACGGCTTCCTGGCCTATGGCGTCGAACACCTGCGGCCGCTGAACCTGAAGACCGTGGCCGACGCCATCGGCATGCACGAGAGCACCGTCAGCCGGGTGACCTCGAACAAATACATCGCCACACCCCGGGGCATGTTCGAGCTGAAGTTCTTCTTCACCTCCTCGATCGCGTCGTCGTCCGGGGGCGAGGCTCACTCCGCCGAGAGCGTGCGCCACAAGATCCGCCAGCTGATCGACGCCGAGAAGGCCGACACCGACGTCCACTCCGACGACGCCATCGTCGACATCCTGAAAGAAGCCGGCGTGGACATCGCGCGCCGCACGGTCGCCAAGTATCGCGAGGCGATGCGCATTCCCTCTTCGGTCGAGCGGCGGCGAATGTTGCGGGCGGCGGTCTGATTCCCCACGTCGTGCGTTATATGCGCACGCCCGGAGCGCCGAATGGACCCCGCCGAACGCCGACTGCCCCTGTCGGCGATCCTGCTCGACATCTGCGACGACCCTGACCCAACGGTCACGGTCGGCGAGATCGTGCACCGTTCTGGCCGCCGGGCCTTCGGGGCGCTGCTGTTCTTCTTCTCCGCCCCCAACTGGCTGCCGCTGCCGCCGGGATCATCGACCTTCCTGGCGGCCCCGCTGGTGCTGCTGACGCCCCAGGTGGCCGTGGGCATCCGCCGGCCGTGGTTGCCGCGCGCCATCGACTCCCGCGAGCTGAAACGATCGGATCTGGCCCGGGGGTTTCGCAGGCTGGTACCTGCCCTGCGGCGGATCGAGACGGTTTCCCGCCCACGACTGCCGTGGATGTTCGGCCCGATCGGGGACCGGGTGATCGGCCTGACCTGCTTTCTGCTGTCGCTGGTGCTGCTGCTGCCCATCCCGCTGGGCAACATGGCGCCGGCCGCCGCGATCGCCGCCTTTGGCCTGGCCATGGTCCAGCGGGACGGCGTTCTGGCCCTGATCGGCTATGCGCTCACGGCCCTCAGCGCCGTGCTGCTGCTGATCGGCGGCGCCGCGGCGATCCTCGCCCTGCGCGAGCTTCTCAGGTGGCTGGGGATCGCCTGACCGACGGCGCTCACGAAACGGCGAGCGGGACCGGGAATGCTTGACACCCCTTGCGCTCAGGCGCGTTCATAGGGGCATGCAAGTGCAAGTCTCCGGCAAACATGTCGACGTCGGTGAAGCCCTGCGAGAGCGGGTTTCCGACGAACTGAACTCCACTATCGGCAAGTATTTTGATCGCGGCGGCGCCGCGGATGTCGTGGTGACGAAGGATGGCTACGAGTTCCGGGTCGACTGCGCCGTCACCCTGGCCTCGGGACAGTATCTGCAGAGCCACGGCCTCGGCGGCGACGCCCATGCGGCCTTTGACGCCGCCCTGGGCAAGATCGCCACCCGGGTCCGCCGCTACAAGAACCGGCTGCGCAGCCATACCGCCCAGGCCACGGCCCGGCAGGCAGAGACGGCGGCGGCCTTCGTCCTGAAATCTCCCGACGACGACGAGACCGACGACTGGCAGGCGGATGGCCACGCGCCGCCGGCGGCCATGGTCATCGCCGAGACCGAGGAGGTCCTCAAGACGATGACCGTTTCGATGGCGGTCATGGAGCTGGACTTGACCGAATCCCGCACAATCGTGTTTAGGAACGCCGCCCATGGCGGTTTGTCCGTGGTGTATCGCCGGCCAGATGGAAATATCGGCTGGATCGATCCGGAGCGGACCAAGTCACACAACGGCAATGGAAAGCGGGCAAACGCCTGAACGGCGACGCCCGCTTCCCGTGAGCCGTCCCGAAGATTGCGAGCGTCAGGCGTCATGAATATCGGAGACCTGCTGGAGCCGCGCGCGATCACACCGCGCGCCGGTGGCGGCAGCAAACGTCAGGTTCTGTCGGGGATCGCCGACGTGGCCGCGCGCAACTACGGGCTGGACGCCGACGTCGTACTCGACGCCCTGCTCGAGCGTGAAGCGGCCGGATCCACCGGCGTGGGTCACGGCGTGGCGTTGCCCCATGCCCGGCTGCCCGGGCTGGACCGCATGCGCGGGGTGTTCCTGCGCCTGGAGCAGCCGACGGTGTTCGAGTCTGTCGACGACCAGCCGGTCGATCTGGTCTTCGCGCTGTTCGCGCCGCTGGACGCCGACATCGAACACCTGCGGGCGCTGGCCCGCGTCTCGCGCCTGCTTCGCCAAGGCGATTTGCGACAGCAGCTGCGGCAGGCGCGAACGCCTGACGCCATTCTGTCCCTGCTCACCCTGGAAGCCCGGCCGACGGCGGCCTGACCCCGGCCTAGTGCACGGACACCGGCGCCAGCTCGTGCGCCAGGGCGGCGGCCACGGCCGAGTCGCGGTCGGTCATCACGGCCAGTCGTTCTCCATCGGCGCGGTGAACCGCGTACAGGGTCTGGGACGGATCGAGCTCGAAGCCCTCGATACGGCCCGTCGGCGTCTCGGCCATCACCTGGGCGGCGCTCACAGGGCGCACATAGACCAGGTCAGGGGCGCCGAGCGCGGCGAAAGCTTCCTTCGTCATCAAGAATTGGGGCGTCATAAGACCACCTCCTTCAGGTACTCAACGCGGTCGCGCGCCGCCGGTTCAGCCGGGCGCGACCATTCGGGAGACGGGTTTGTCATTCGGCCGTCCGGATCGGGATACGCTGGACGAGGCGTTCCGGTTCGGGCCGGGCCAGGTCGATGTGCAGAAGGCCGTGTTCCAGCAGGGCCGCCTGCACGACCATACCGTCGGCCAGCACGAAGGCGCGGACAAAGCCCCGGGCCGCGATGCCCCTGTGCAGGAAGGCGCGGTCGCCGGTTTCGGCCGCCTCGCCGCGTCGACCGGAGACGGTCAGCTGGTTGCCCTCGACGGTGATCTCGAGCTGATCCGGGGCGAACCCGGCCACCGCCAGGGTAATGCGGACGCCGCCATCGTCGCGCGCCTCGACATTATAGGGCGGATAGCTCTCGCCGGCGGCCTTGGCCGCCCGCTCGATCAGGGCCCGTGTATGGTCGAAGCCCAGCAGAAAGGGGCTGTCGAAAAGCAGAGGTCGTGTCGTCATCTTGACTGTCGGAGTCCTTGTCCAAGCGACTCACCGCACCCGCCGGCCCCCGAGAGGCGCCGGCCGCGCGGCCTGTACCCAAGGTGGAGACTGGCCTCGCCCGCCGCAAGACCGGGCGCGGCGGAGCGGCGACCGCTTTTTCGGCTTGTGTTGAACATAATAACGCGGTCAGGTAGAGTCGAGTTCGGAGATCGGGAGCTTCTCGCCATGAAGCGTCTGGCTGCGCTGGCGGCGGTCTGCCTGATGGTGGCCGCCTGCACGACGACCAATGTGAAATCCGCCGCCGGTCTGCCCGACGCGCCGCCGCAGAAGGCCCGGATCCTGCTGATCGAGCCGGATGTGAGGCTCAGTGTCATCCTTGCGTCAGGACTGCAGGAACCGCGAGCAGACTGGTCGGCTTCGGCGCGAGCCAACCTGCAGGCGGCCGTTGAGCAGTCACTGCGGACGCGATCGCACGCCTACACGCTGTTCAAGCCCGAGGAGAACATGGACGGTCGAGCGGGCCAGCTTCTGCGCCTGAACGCCGCCGTGGGGCAAGCGATCATGCTGCACAGCTACGGCCCCTTCCCTCTGCCCGCCAAAGGCAAGGCGTTCGACTGGACGCTGGGCGAAGGTGCGACGGCGCTGGGCGGCGCGGCCGAGGCAGACTACGCGCTGTTCATCCACGGCGCCGGATCGTACTCGAGCGGCGGAAGGGTCGCGGTGATGGTCGGCGCGGCCCTTCTCGGCGTCAGCCTTCCGACCGGCGGGCAGCAGGTCCATGCCTCGCTGGTGGACCTGAAAACCGGCAGGGTCGTCTGGTTCAATGTCGCCATGGCCGCGCCAGGCGCGGACATGCGCGAGCCCGAGGGCGCGGGCCTGTTGGTCGAGTCGATGCTCAAGGATGCGCCGCTTTGAGGCGGCGGGCCTTCCTGGCTGTCCTGCTGGCGACCTCGATCGCCGCCGGGCCGGCGTTCCCTGAGCCCAGGCCCGTCGGGCTGAGGCCGTCCCTTACGACCGACGAAGCCGGACTGTGGGACGCATCGGCCAAGGCCGAGCGTGGCGCCCGGCAATCGGCTGACTTCAACAGCGACCCCGAACTGACCGCCTATGTCCGCGGCGTGACCTGCAAGGTCGCGGCGCCCTACTGCGACGATATCCGGGTCTATGTGATGGACCGGCCCGTCTCCAACGCCCTGATGGCCCCCAACGGCTATTCCGAGGTCTGGAGCGGCCTCTTGCTGCGATCGACCAGCGAGGCCGAGCTGGCCTTCGTGCTGGGGCACGAGGCCGTCCACTTCATCGAGAACCACTCGATCGAGGCCTGGCGGGCGCAGAAGAGGCGCGCCAACGTGATGCTTGCTCTCTCGGCCGGCGTCGCCATCTCCGGCGCCGCGGCGACCGCGAACGCCCCCGCCGTCGATACGGCGCGATCGATCCAGGATCTCGCCAACGCAGTGATCGACGGCGTGTACCTCGCCTATGTGACCTCGCTCTTCGCCTTTTCGAGGGGAAACGAGACGGAGGCGGACAGGCTGGGATTCGAACGGCTCGTGGCGGCGGGCTATGCGCCGGGCGCGGCGGCCACGATGTGGCGAAACCAGATCGCCGAAGCGGCGGCGTCGGATTTCCCGCGCGTGCGGTCGCGCGGCGCCCGGGCGAACATCTTCAACACTCACCCGATCGGGTCGGATCGCGCCGCCGCGCTCGAGGACCTGACGGCGAAGACCGACAGGACCGGCGATCCGGGCCGCGAACGCCATCGCGCGGCGATCCGCCCCCATCTGGCGGACTGGCTGAAGGACGATCTGACCCGCCGGGATTTCGGCCAGACGCTGCACATCATCGACCGCCTTGCGGCCACCGGGGACGATCCTGGCGTGCTCGGGTTCTATCGCGGCGAAACCTATCGCCGACGGCGCAAGGCGGGCGATCAGGAGAAGGCGCTGGCCGCCTATCTGGCCGCGTCCAGGGCGTCGGACGCTCCCGTCGCGGTCTGGCGCGAACTGGGCGACATGCAGGTCAAGACCGGGGCGACCGGCAACGCCCGCGTCGCCTACGAGACATACCTGGTCAACGCGCCCGACGCCCAGGACCGCTGGATCGTCGAGGCCTCACTGAAGACGCTGACGGGAACCTCCAGACCATGATCAGGCCTGTTTTGCGCGGCGCCACGCTCGCCGCCGCCCTCACGCTCCTGGCGGGCTGTGTCTCGATCACGGCCGTCCCCGCCGGGCCCTACGCCGCCGGCTCGCACTCGGTCACGCTGGGCCGGACCTGGGGTGACGCGTCCGCTTTCACAGGGGCCCCGAAGGCCGTGAAGATGCTGACCATCGACGGCTGGCAACTGAACCGGCTCTACGTCATCGACGGGTTGAGGTCCGGCGATTACATCGTGCGGCCGGTCAGCAAGGAGAAGCCGACGCCGAGGTTCAGGACAGGGATGACGCCGATTGAACAGGTCGAGCTTGTCGCCGAGAGCGTCGCCGCGATGGGCTACCAGCGGGTCGAAACCGACGGCCTTCGGCCGACAACCGTCGGGGGCGCTGACGGGCTGAGGGCCGATATCGCCGCCCAGACCCCCGAAGGCCTGAACATTTCCGGGATCACCCAGATCGTGGAGACCCGGGGGCGGCTGTATGTGATCCTCTATCTGGCCCCCGCCGAGCACTATTTCGACGCCACCCGGGCCGAGGTTGAATCGATCATGGCGTCAGCGAGGGTGACGGGCTGACCACAACCTTCCTGGGTTGAATTTTTCGCCCTCCGGCGTTAACCCTAAGGTATTCAGGAAGAAAATTCCTTCGGTAGGCGAGGGAGTGCATCTTTCTGCCAATCGGCCGCAGTGACGGCCCTCGTCCGCGCGAACCGCGGCGAGACCCGAGTCCCCGCCTCGAGACGGGGGCCGGAGCAATGTCGAAGGGAAACGCACCATGGCCATGGCCATCAATGACTTCGAGTCCCCCGAGGGCGGTACACGTGACCGCCTTGCCCGCACGCTGGCTGTCGCCGGCGCGATCTACGGCCTGATGGCCGCCATTACCGGAGCGGTGGCGGTGGCCGGCGTGTTCGGACTGGCCGGCCTGGCGGCGGACCCCGCCTCGGTGGCGCCCGCCCAGCTGCTGGGTCTGCCCTGGAGCCTGGCGGCCGGCGCTGCCGGAAGCGGCCCCGCGGCCAGCCTTGGGGTCACGCTTGGGGCGCTGGCGCTGAACCTGGCGGTGCTGCTGCTCGGCTCCCGGCTGGTCCGTGGACGGACGGCACGCGCCTGAAGCGTGATCGCCACACCCCGGAAATGGCAAAGGCCGCCCGGTTTACCGGGCGGCCTTTGTTGGTGGAGCTAAGCGGAGTCGAACCGCTGACCTCTTGAATGCCATTCAAGCGCTCTACCAGCTGAGCTATAGCCCCGAAAAGTCCGGGTTCCCGCAACCGGCTGCCCGGCGGCGAGGGCGCGACTTCTATGCCGTGATCCCTCGCCGATCAAGGCCCCGCGCCGGTATTTTTTGCGGGGCCTCTCCGGAGCGGAAGTCTAGCGGTCGTCGGTGTCGTCTTCGCCCGGCAGACCGTCGATTTCGTCCTCGGGGAAGTCGTCCTCGTCTTCGTCCTCAAGGAAGGGCACATCCTCGTCGGCGTCGTCGGCGAGATCCTCGTCGGCGGCGAAGTCAACGCCCAGGTCGTCGGCGGCGGGCGCCGGCGCAGCGCCGTCGGCGTCCGCATCATCGTCGGTCTCGATCGGCTCGACCGCGGCCTCGTCGTCGATTTCCGGCGTCTGGTCGGGCTCTTCCTCGAAGCCGTCCGCGTCGGGGTCGGGCGTCTTGACCTCCTTCTCGGGCTCGTCCTCGTAGTCGGGCGTCGACGACCGGGCGCGAACGCGGCGATTGCGCAGCGCTTCTTCCGGGTCAAACGTCTCGCCACACTTGGGGCAGGCGGCCGGGCGACGGCCAAGATCGTAGAATTTGGACGAACAGGTGGGGCAGATCTGTTTTGCGCCCAGTTCGGGATTTGCCAAGGGGCGATATCCTCTGAAGGGTCTTGCGAAAGCGGCGGCTCCCTTGCCACGCGGCGGGGGCGCTGTCAAAAGCAAAACCCCTTGTTTCCCCCGACCTTTCCCGGAGTTTCGCCCGGCATGACCACCGCCGTGCTTACGGCCCGCCCCGGCGCGGCGCTGCGGGGACGCCTTCGCGTCCCCGGCGACAAGTCGATTTCCCACCGCGCCCTGATCCTCGGCGCCCTCGCAACCGGCCGCACCACGGTGACCGGCCTGCTCGAGGGCGATGACGTCCTCGCCACCGCCCGGGCGATGCGGGCCTTCGGCGCCGACGTCGTCCGCACCGGCGAGGGCGCCTGGACCATCGACGGCAAGGGCGGTTTTTCAGAACCCGCCGACGTCATCGACTGCGGCAACGCCGGCACCGGCGTGCGCCTGATCATGGGCGCCGCCGCGGCCTTCCCGATCAGCGCCACCTTCACCGGCGACGGCTCGTTGCGGAAGCGGCCGATGGGCCGGGTGCTGGAGCCGCTCGGCCGCATGGGCGCGACCTGGATCGCCCGGGAAGGCGACCGCCTGCCGCTGACCCTGAAGGGCGGCGGACTGGGCGCCCTGTCCTACACCCTGCCGATGGCCTCGGCCCAGGTAAAGTCGGCGGTGCTGCTCGCCGGCCTCGGCGCGGACGGCCCGGTCGAGGTCGCCGAGCCCGAGCCGACCCGCGATCACACCGAGCGGATGCTCAGGGCGTTCGGCGCCAGGCTGACCGTCGCCGACCACAACGACCGGCGGGTCGTCACGCTGCAGCCCGGCGCCAGGCTGACGGGCGGCCACGTCGCCGTGCCGGCCGACCCTTCGAGCGCCGCCTTCCCGATCGTGGCCGCCCTGATCACCCCGGGTTCGGAGGTGACGGTCGAGGGCGTCATGCTCAATCCGCTGCGCACCGGCCTGTTCGACACCCTGCGCGAGATGGGCGCCGACCTGACCATCACCGACCGCCGGGACGCGAGCGGCGAGGAGGTCGGCGACATCACCGCCCGGCACTCGGCGCTAAAGGGCGTCGTCGTGCCGCCGGATCGCGCGCCCAGCATGATCGACGAGTATCCCATACTCGCCGTCGCCGCCGCCTTCGCCACCGGCGACACGGTGATGCGCGGCGTCGGGGAGATGCGGGTCAAGGAAAGCGACCGCATCGCGCTGATGGCGGCCGGGCTGGAGGCCTGCGGCGTCGATGTCGAGGAGGAGCCGGAGGGCTTCATCGTCCACGGGACCGGCCAGGCGCCGAAGGGCGGCGCGCTGGTCGAGACCCACGGCGATCACCGCATCGCCATGAGCCACCTGATCCTGGGCCTGGCCGCCCGCGAGCCGGTGCGCGTCGACGAGCCTGGCATGATCGCCACCAGCTTCCCGACCTTCGCCGGCCTGATGCGCGGGCTGGGCGGCGACATCGCGGAGGGCTGAGGCTTGGGGTTCGTCATCGCCGTCGATGGCCCGGCCGCCTCTGGCAAGGGCACGATCGCCGTCAAGCTGGGCACGCTGTACGGCTATCCGGTGCTCGATTCCGGCCTGCTTTACCGGGCCGTCGGGGTGAAGGTGCTGGAGCGCGGTCAGGACCTGGACGATCCGGTCGCGGCGCTGGACGCCGCCCGGACCCTTGATCCCGCCGAGCTGGAGCAACCCCGCGTCCGCACCCGCGCCGCCGGCGAGGCCGCCAGCCGGGTGGCGGTCCACTCACCCGTCCGCCAGGCCCTGCGCGAGTTTCAGCAAGTGTTCGCGGCCCGGGAGCCCGGGGCGGTCATCGACGGCCGCGACATCGGCACCGTCATAGCCCCGCATGCCCCGGCCAAGCTCTATGTCACCGCCACGCCGGAGACCCGGGCGGAGCGCCGCTGGAAGCAGCTGACCGGCCAGGGCGAGGCCGTCAGCCTCGAGGACATCCTGGCCGACATCCGTGTTCGGGACGAACGCGACAGCGCCCGCGCCGACTCGCCGATGACCATGGCGGTGGACGCGGTCTTGCTCGACACGACTGAAATGACTATAGACGCGGCCTTCGATGCGGCCCGCCGCATCGTCGAGACGGCGCGCAGCCGGTGGGAAACCACCCAGGGCTAATCCAACGCGCCGGACCTCGATGGCCGCGGGCGCAAAAAACTCCAGAAAACCCAGGAACGCCCGGACTCCGTGGCAATCCCGCCCATGGCGCGTTCCGCAAGCAGAAATGACCTGATCACCTATGGCCGACGATCTCAGCCTCAACCCCACTCGCGACGACTTCGAAGCCCTTCTCAATGACTCCATGGGCGGCGCCGGCGGCGATTTCGCCGAAGGCACCGTCATCAAGGGTCTCGTCGTCGGGATCGAAAAGGACTTCGCCATTGTCGACGTCGGTCTGAAGACCGAAGGCCGCATCCTGATCAAGGAATTCGGCGTCGACGAGAACGGCAAGCCCACGCTGAAGATCGGCGACACCGTCGAAGTCTTCCTCGAGCGCCTCGAGAACGCCCTGGGCGAAGCGGTGCTCAGCCGCGAGAAGGCCAAGCGCGAAGAAGCCTGGACCCGCCTGGAAGTCGTGTTCGCCGATGGCCAGCCGGTCATGGGTTCGATCGTCGGCCGCGTGAAGGGCGGCTTCACCGTCGACCTCGGCGGCGCCAGCGCCTTCCTGCCGGGCTCGCAGGTCGACATCCGTCCGGTCCGCGACGTCGGTCCGCTGATGGGCAAGGAACAGCCCTTCGCCATCCTCAAGATGGACCGTCCGCGCGGCAACATCGTCGTCTCGCGTCGCGCCATCCTGGAAGAAGCCCGCGCCGAACAGCGCACCGAGCTGGTCAGCCAGCTGCTCGAGGGCGAAGTCCGCGAAGGCGTGGTCAAGAACATCACCGACTACGGCGCGTTCGTGGACCTGGGCGGCATCGACGGCCTGCTGCATGTCACCGACATGAGCTGGAAGCGCGTCAACCATCCGAGCCAGGTGCTGGCGGTGGGCGACACGGTCAAGGTGCAGATCGTCAAGATCAACCCCGACACCCAGCGTATCTCGCTCGGCATGAAGCAGCTCCAGTCCGACCCCTGGGACGGCGTGGAAGCCAAGTATCCCGTCGGCGCGAAGTTCACCGGCCGGATCACCAACATCACCGACTACGGCGCCTTCGTGGAGCTGGAAGCCGGGGTCGAGGGCCTGGTCCACGTGTCGGAAATGTCCTGGACCAAGAAGAACGTCCATCCGGGCAAGATCGTCTCCACCTCTCAGGAAGTGGAAGTCGTCGTCCTGGACGTCGATCCGTCCAAGCGTCGCGTGTCGCTCGGCCTGAAGCAGGCCATGGCCAACCCCTGGGACGCCTTCCTGGAAACCCATCCGGTCGGCTCCACCGTCGAGGGCGAAGTCAAGAACGCCACCGAGTTCGGCCTGTTCATCGGCCTGGAGAACGACATCGACGGCATGGTCCATCTGTCCGACCTGGACTGGACCGCGCCGGGTGAGGAAGTCATCACCCGCTACCAGAAGGGCGAGATGGTCAAGGCTCAGGTCCTGGACGTCGACGTCGAGAAGGAGCGCATCTCGCTGGGCATCAAGCAGCTGGGCGGCGATCCGATGGCCGGCGACGCCTATCGCAAGGGCCAGACGGTGACGGTCACCGTGACCGAGGTCACCTCGGGCGGCATCGAAGTCCGCCTGGGCGACGACGAAGCCCCGATGACGGCCTTCATCCGCAAGTCGGACCTGTCCCGCGACCGGGCCGACCAGCGCCCCGAACGGTTCGCCGTCGGCGATCGCGTCGATGCGCAGGTGGCCAATGTCGACAAGGGCGCCCGTCGCCTGTCCCTGTCGATCAAGGCCCTGGAAATGGCCGAGGAAAAGGAAGCCATCGAGCAGTTCGGCTCGTCGGACTCCGGCGCGTCCCTCGGCGACATCCTGGGCGCCGCCCTGCGGGAAAAGGGCCAGCCCAAGGACTGATCGTCCCGCTGAGCTCTCTATCAGAATGGCCCCGTCCGGTTTTTCCGGGCGGGGCTTTTTCTTGGGCGCGCCCGCCACCTGGGCTGGAGCCTCGTCATCGAGCCTTGATCATCCCCGGGGACTCGCCCATGGTCGCCCCGCTCAACCTGCGGAAAGCTAATGATCAAATCCGAACTGATCGCCCGTCTGGCCGAGGAAAACCCCCATCTGACCCAGCGCGATATCGAGCGGGTGGTGGGCGTCGTCCTGGAGCAGATGATTGTCGCCCTGGAAGAGGGGGGCCGCGTCGAGTTGCGGGGTTTTGGCGCCCTCTCCGTCCGGGCCCGCGACGCCCGGTCGGGACGCAATCCGCGGACCGGCGAGCCCGTCGATGTCCGCGCCAAGCATGTGCCCTTCTTCAAGAGCGGCAAGGAACTGCGCGAGCGCCTGAACGCCGATTGATCGGCCGGGCCGCCTGTCGCGCCCCTGCAACCACCACGCAATCAGCCTGAGGACCATCCGGCGTGAGCATCGTCTCGGAATTCCGTGAGTTCATCTCCAGGGGCAATGTCATCGACCTGGCGGTGGGCGTCATTATCGGCGCCTCGTTCAACGCCATCGTCAAAAGCCTGGTCGATCAGATCATCATGCCGCCCATTGGGCTGCTTACCGGTGGCGTGGATTTTTCGCGACTGCGATGGGTTCTGCGTCCCGACGATCCGGCCACCGAGGCGGTCGAACTCGTGGCCGTCCACTATGGAGCCTTCATCAATACGGTGATCCAGTTCATCATCGTGGCCTGGGCCGTGTTCGTTTTGGTCAAGCTGGTCAACACCATGCGCCGCAAGGAGGCCGAAAAGCCCCCGGAGGCCCAGCCGGCGCCCTCGCCCACTGAGGTCCTGCTCATGGAGATCCGTGACCAGCTCAAGGCCCAGAACAAGGCGCCGCCGGCATCCTGAATCGGTGAGGCGGCTTGCGGATGGGGCCTCCCATCCCCTAATCGACGGGACATGAGCGCTCCCCGCATCGCCTCCAAGATCTGTGGCCTGTCCACGCCGCCGGCGGTCACCGCCGCCCTGGACGGCGGTGCGGCCTATCTCGGCTTCATCTTCTTCGAGGCCAGTCCCCGCAATGTGAGCCCCGAGGCGGCCGCCCAATTGGTCGGTCCGGTGCGTGGCGAGGCCCAGACAGTGGCGGTGGTCGTCGATCCCTCCGACGGGTTTCTCGACCGGCTCATGGAGACATTGAAGCCCGACCTGATCCAGCTGCATGGCGGCGAGCCGCCGGCGCGGGTGGCGGCCATCGGCCTGAGGACAGGGGCGCGGACCATCAAGGTCATTCCGGTCTCCGAGGCCGGCGATCTGGCTGGCGCAGGCGCCTATGAAAGCGCCGCCGACCATCTGATGTTCGAAGGCCGGCCGCCCAAGGACGCGTCCCTTCCCGGCGGCGTCGGCGCACGATTTGACTGGACCCTGCTGTCGGGGCGGAGGTTTTTGCGGCCCTGGTTCCTGGCTGGCGGCCTTGACCCCTGGAATGTGGCCGAGGCGATCAGCCTGTCCGGCGCGCCCACGGTGGACGTTTCCTCTGGCGTGGAGCGCGGTCCCGGACTAAAGGACCCGGCCTTGATCACGGCCTTTCTGGACGCCGTGCGCCGCGCATGACGAGCTCTTTGCAAGGACGCGCAAGACGATGAACGCCCCGACGCACCCCCAGGCGCCGCCTGCGACGCCCAACGATTTCGCCGCCTATCCGGACGCCAATGGGCGGTTCGGCCAGTTCGGCGGGCGCTATGTGGCCGAGACCCTGATGCCGCTGGTGCTGGATCTGGAGGCCGCCTATCTGGCCACCAAGGAAGACGCCGCCTTCCAGGCCGAACTGAATGGTCTCCTGACCCACTATGTGGGCCGGCCCTCGCCCCTCTATTTCGCCGAGCGCCTGACCGACCACTTCGGCGGGGCGAAGATCTATTTCAAGCGCGAGGACCTGAACCACACCGGCGCGCACAAGATCAACAACTGCATCGGCCAGATCCTGCTGGCCCGGAAGATGGGCAAGACCCGGATCATCGCCGAGACGGGCGCTGGTCAGCACGGGGTGGCCACGGCCACGGTCTGCGCCCGGTTTGGCCTGCCCTGCGTGGTCTATATGGGCGCCGTCGACGTCGCCCGACAGCGGCCCAATGTGTTCCGCATGAACCTGCTGGGGGCCGAGGTCACGCCGGTGACCAGCGGCGCCTCGACGCTGAAGGACGCCATGAACGAGGCCCTGCGCGACTGGGTCACGAACGTCGAGGACACCTATTACCTCATCGGCTCGGCGGCTGGCCCACATCCCTATCCGATGATGGTCCGCGACTTCCAGGCGATCATGGGCCGGGAGATCCGCGAGCAGATCCTGGAGGCCGAGGGTCGCCTGCCGGACGCCGTTCTCGCCTGCGTCGGCGGCGGCTCCAACGCCATCGGCACCTTCCATCCCTTCCTGAACGACGAGCAGGTGCGGATCATCGGGGTCGAGGCCGCCGGCGACGGCATGGGCACCGATCGCCACGCCGCGGCCATCAATGGGGGCCGTCCCGGCGTGCTCCATGGCAACAAGACCTATCTGCTGCAGGACGCCGAGGGCCAGATCACCGAGGCCCACTCCATCTCGGCCGGCCTCGACTATCCGGGCATCGGGCCAGAGCACTCCTGGCTGCACGATGTGGGCCGGGCCCAGTACCTGACCTGCACCGACACCGAGGCGCTCGAGGCCTTCAAGCTCTGCGCCGAGCTGGAGGGCATCATTCCCGCCCTTGAGTCCGCCCACGCCATCGCCCGCCTCTCCGACATCGCCCGCGATGTGGGCAAGGGCGGGGTCGTGGTGATGAATCTATCGGGCCGCGGCGACAAGGACGTGGCCACCGTGGCCGACCACCTGGGACGCACCATCTGATGAAATCCCGTATCGATGCGCGGTTTGCGGCGCTCAAGGCCGAGGATCGCGCCGCCTTCGTCGCCTATGTGATGGCCGGCGATCCCAACCGCGCCACGGCGCTGGACATTCTCAAGGGCCTGCCCGCCGCCGGCGCCGACCTGATCGAACTGGGCTTCCCCTTCTCCGATCCCATGGCCGAGGGGCCGCCGATCCAGAAGGCCGCCCAGCGGGCCCTGAAGGACGGCATGACCCTGAAGGGCGTGCTGGATCTGGCGGCCGAGTTCCGCCAGGGCGATGACACCACGCCGCTGATCCTGATGGGCTATCTCAATCCCCTGGTCACCTGGGGCTTCGAGGCCTTCGCCCAGGCCGCATCCGCCTCAGGGATCGATGGCCTCATCGTCGTCGACTGCCCGCCGGAGGAGGCCGATCCCCTGGCCGACGCCCTGGACGCCGCCGACATCTCCCTGATCCGCCTGGCCACGCCCACCACTGACGACAAGCGCCTGCCGGTGGTGCTGCGACGGACCTCGGGCTTTGTCTATTACGTGTCGGTGACCGGGGTGACCGGCGCCAAGGAGGCCGACGCCGAGGCTGTGCGTCCGGCCGTGGCCCGCATCCGCGCCGCATCGGGCCTGCCGGTGGCGGTCGGGTTCGGCATCCGCACGCCCGAGCGCGCCGGCGCCATTGCCCAGGTGGCCGACGCCGCCGTGGTCGGCTCGGCCCTGGTGGACGAAGTGGCCGAAGCCCTGGAGCGCAACGAAGACGTGACCGTCCGGGTGCTTTCCAAAGTGCGATCCCTGGCTAAGGCTGTTCGCCTGGCCCGCGTCCCCCCCCTTCCGGCCTAGACCCCATAGCGATGGCAGATCAGAAGAACGAAAAGCCCGCCCGCCCGCAAGGATCCCAGGGCGGCTGGCTCTCCCGGATCGCCCCGGGCATCCGTAACGCCTTCGTCAAGCGCGAGACGCCGGAGAACCTGTGGGTCAAGTGCCCCGACACCGGGGAGATGATCTATCGGCCTGACCTGGAGGCCGCCCTGTGGGTGACGCCTTCCGGCCACCACATGCGCGTCGGCGCCAAGGACCGGCTGAAGATCACCTTTGACGACGGCGAGGTGGAACGGATCGCCACCCCTCATGTCACCGAAGACCCGCTGAAATTCCCCGACGACCGTCCCTATGGGGAACGGCTGAAGGCCGCCCGCAAGGCCACCGGCGAGCATGACGCCATGGCCATCGGAGTCGGCAAGATCCAGGGCCAGGAGGTCGTGGTGGTGGTGCAGGACTTCGCCTTCATGGGCGGGTCCCTGGGCATGGCCGCTGGCGAGACCTTCATCAAGGCCGCCCGCGAGGCGATCACCCGGCAATGCCCCTTCGTGATCTTCACCGCATCTGGCGGCGCGCGGATGCAGGAGGGGACCCTCTCCCTGATGCAGATGACCCGCACCACCCTGGCGGTGAACGAGCTGCGGGCCGCGGGCCTGCCCTATGTGGTGGTGCTGACCGATCCCACCTCGGGCGGCGTGACCGCCTCCTACGCCATGCTCGGCGACGTGCATCTGGCCGAGCCCAACGCCATGATCGCCTTCTCCGGGCGCCGGGTGATCGAGCAGACCATCCGCGAAATCCTGCCCCCGGGCTTCCAGCGCTCGGAATTCCTGGCTGAACGGGGGATGGTCGACCGGGTGGTCGGCCGGCCCGACCTGCCGGCCATGCTCGGTTCAATCCTCAAAACCCTGATGCTGGGCCGGGCGCGCACCCGGGCCGCCTGACGCCGCCCCTCCTTCAAAGGCCCCGCCGCCCGAGCCCCCGCCATGTATGATCCGATCCGGGCCTCAGACGCGGTGATCTTGCGCCTGCGCGCCAATCATCCGAGCCTGATCGACCTGACCACCGGCCGGGTCGAGCGTCTGCTGGCCGCCCTGGGCCATCCCGAGCAGCGCTTGCCCCCGGTGATCCATGTGGCCGGCACCAACGGCAAGGGCTCCACCGTCGCCTTTCTGCGCGCCATGGCCGAGGCTGCGGGGCTGAAGGTCCACGTCCTGACCTCGCCGCATCTGGTCCGGTTCGCCGAGCGCATCCGGGTGGCGGGCGAACTGATCAGCGACGAGGGGCTTGAGGCCTTGATCAGTGAGGTTGAGGCCGTCAATGCCGGCGAGCCGATCAGCTTCTTCGAGATCACCACCGTGCTGGCCCTGCAGGCCTTCGCGAACACGCCCGCCGACCTCTGCCTGATCGAGGTGGGCCTGGGCGGCCGGTTCGACGCCACCAATATTTTCGACGCCCCGGCGCTGAGCGTCATCACCCCGGTGGACTACGACCATCTGGAGATGCTGGGCCCGGAGCTCTCCAAGATCGCCTGGGAGAAGGCCGGCATCATCAAGGCCGGCCGTCCCGTCGTCGTCGCCCGCCAGATGGACGAGGCGCTGGAGGTCATCACCGCCGAAGCCGATGGCCTGGCGGCGCCGATGAGCCTGATGGGCCGGGACTTTGACGCCTGGGAGGCCGGGGGCCGCCTGCTGGTGCAGACCGATGAGCGCCTGCTGGATCTGCCGCCGCCAGCCCTGTTTGGGCCGCATCAGTTCGACAATGCCGGCCTGGCGGTCGCGGCCCTCCTCACGTTGAATGACGCCCGTATCGACGAGGACGCCATGGCCAGAGGCCTGGAGGCCACCGTCTGGCCCGCCCGCTTCCAGCGTCTGTCCGAGGGACGATTGGCCAGGATGGCGGCCGAACGGGGCGCCGTGCTCTGGCTGGACGGGGGGCACAATCCCCATGCCGGCGCCGCCCTGGCCCAGGCGCTGGGGCGCCTGACAGCCCGAGACCCGCGTCCGGTGGCGCTGATCAGCGCCATGTTCGCCCGCAAGGACGCCCAGGGCTTCTTCGCCCCCTTCGCCGACCTGACGCCCCAGGTCTTCGCCACAGGGTTCGATTCCCCCAATGCGGCCCCGGCCGAGGAGATCGCGGCGGCGGCCCGCGCCGCGGGCCTCATCGTCCATACCGCAGCCGACGTCACCGAGGCGCTGAAGGCCGCCCTGGCCCAGGACGGCCCTGCGCCGCACATCCTGATCTGCGGCGGCCTGCACTTCGCGGGCGAGGTCCTGGCCATGGACCCAGAGACCTGGCCGCGGTGACCGCGCCCTCCGGCCGGACGGGCCGAGGTCATCCCCAGACCTGATCAACGGCCGATACGCGCCAGAGAGCCTGGGACACCGCCGTCACCTCCGAGCGGTGCGCAAAGATCGCCGTATGGCCGCCCCCTTTCCGGGGCCAGAAGGGAGCTCGGAGCCCGCAACGCGATCAGCGGCCCGGGCGCGCCGCCGGGGGTCTTGAGCCTCAGGCGGCCCGGGACTGTTCCGCGGTCGCCTGCGGCTCTTTCTGCATGATGCAGCCGTACCAGCCGAGCCCGCGATAGGTCTCATAGCCAGGGGTCAGGGCATAGCCGACAGTGGACTGGGCGGCGGCGTAGCTGCCCATCCCCACGGCGTCGCCCGGCAGGGCGAAGATCTCCTCCAGCTCCCCGCGGCGATCGGAGGCGGCGAGCACGCGGCCGCCGTGGTCGAGGAGCAGGACGCGGGAGCGGGCGCGTTCCTCGTCGGTCAGGCGCACCCCGTCGACCACCGCCTGGGCCTGGGGCCGCCAGTCAAAATGGATGCCGAGGACGCCCAACACCCGGCCATCGGCGGCGCCGTTGGCGCGGATGGCCGCGGCATAGGTGGCGACAGGCGCGTCGTTCAACAGCGGCGCCTTGGCCACGTCGCAGGCGACGAAGTCATTGCCCGATGCGGTGCGCTTGGCTTCGGAGAACCAGGAGGCTGAGGCCACCGAGGCGCCGCGCACCCTGGGATAGCGCTCGGGGCGGCCGGTGGCGACCACCCGGCCCTGGTCGTCGCAGATCCAGAGGTCGAGATAGACCGTATAGGCGTCGAGGATCACCTTCAGCCGGTCTGATGCGTGCTGGGCGGCGGCGTCGGACGCATTGGTCAGACAGTCCACCACCGCGGAGTCCGTCGCCCACCATCGGACATCGCAGGTGCGTTCATAGAGGTTGCGGTCGATGATCTCGATGGCGTTGAGCGCCAGGTCGGCCAGGCGCTGACCGCGCAGGTGGGAGAGGATCGCCGCGCCAATATGGCTCAGCTCATTCAGGTCGGCATGGACCTGGCTCTGCAGGGCGTGGGTGACGTCGTCGATCTCGGTGGAGATGCGCTTGAATTCCTCGGCGACGACGGCGAACGCCTTGCCGGCCTCGCCGGCGCGGGCCGCGGTGATCATGGCGTTGATGGCCAGCATCTTGGCTTCGCGATTGATCGAGGCGATCTCGCCGATGCTGGAACCGGCGACCTTGGACAGCCGCGCGGACAGTTCCAGAATGCGTTCCGGGGCGAGGCCCCCATCTGAATTGGACACGTCACACCCCACCCGCGCCGCGAATCAAGGCGCCCGCGCGGCGATGAGCTTATGTGGCAAGTGTTACTCACAGATTGTGAGCCCGCGGGCCGCGACCCTACCGGCGATGGGCCTTCAGATTGCTCAGCCCCGCAGGATCTTGTCCATCGCCTTGCCCCGGGCCAGCTCGTCGATGAGCTTGTCCAGATAGCGGATCTCCCGCATCAGCGGATCGGCGATCTCCTCGACGCGCACGCCGCAGATCACGCCCCTGATGCTGGCCCGCGCCGGGTGAAGGGCCGGCGCCTGGGCGAAAAAGGTCCGGAAGTCCGCCCCCTCCGCCAGCTGAGCCTCGAACCCCTCGGGGCTGAAGCCGGTGAGCCAGAGGATGATCTGATCGACCTCGGCCTTGGTGCGCCCCTTGCGCTCGGCTTTGGCCACATAGTGCGGATAGACGCTGGCGAAGCTGGTGGCGAAGATGCGGTGTTCGGTCATGGGCGCTCGCAAGGCTTTGGCGTCTCAACCGGCGGCGGGGCGGTCGCCCGCCCGGTCGCCTCAGGCCCTAGGCGCAGGGCTGGGGCTCGCCGCCGCCCAGGTCGATGCGGAAGCAGTGCTCGTGGCCGTTGGCCAGGTCGCAGACGACCACCTGGATCTCCCCGTCGGCGTCGCCCGGCGGGTGGAAATCCTCCACATAGGCGATGGCGGCGGCCTCGAAGGAGGCCTCCTCCACGATCTGTGCGGGGTGGTGGTCGTCCTGCCGGGCGTGAACGCTGAAGCGGCGCGAAGGCTCTTCTATCTGCGGCATGGTCATCTCCTCCCCCGTGAGAACGTGCCGGGGCCAGAAAGGATTCGTGAGCGCCGCAGCCCAGCCTCCTAGGCCAGCTCGAACTGGCCGACGCGCTTGCGCAGGATGGCCTCGGCGTCGGCCATGATCTTGTCGATCAGGTCCTTCACCGTCGGGATGTCGTGGATCAGGCCTGCGACCATGCCGCAGGACCAGCCGCCGGCGTCCATATTCCCGTCGCGCATGATGGCCGGATAGACGCCGGCCACTTCCGGGGCGATGTCGGCGAAGGTGAGGGCGGACCCCATCTCCTTCTCCTTGGCCAGCAGGCGCTCGACGCCCGCGTTCACCAGCACCCGCTCGGTATTGCGCAGGGGCCGCATGATCAGCCGGGTGTCGAGCTCGCTGGCGTCCACCAGGGCCTGCTTCACATTGGGGTGCACCGGCGCTTCCTGGGTCGCGATGAAGCGCGTGCCCATATTGATCCCGTCGGCGCCCAGGCAGAGTGCGGCGGCCAGCGAGCGCCCATCGGCCATGCCGCCCGAGGCCAGGAACGGAATCTCCAGCGCCTCGGCCGCCCGGGGCAGCAGGATGACGTTCGGCACGTCGTCCTCGCCCGGATGGCCGCCGCATTCAAAGCCGTCGACGCTGACTGCGTCGCAGCCGATGGCCTGGGCCTTCACCGCATGGCGAACCGCCGTGCACTTGTGGATCACCTTGATGCCCGCCTCTTTCAGGGCCGGCAGGTACTTCTGCGGATTGTTGCCCGCCGTCTCGACGATCTTGACGCCGGACTTGACGATCGCCTCGACGAAGCCCGGATAGTCCGGCGGCGTGACCGAGGGCAGGAAGGTCAGGTTCACCCCGAACGGCTTGTCGGTCATCCCCCGGCACCGGGCGATCTCGGCGGCCAGCTTCTCCGGCGTCCCCTGGGTCAGGCCGGTGATGATGCCCAAGCCCCCCGCATTGGACACCGCTGCGGCCATCTCGGCGAAGCCCACATAGTGCATGCCCCCCTGGACGATCGGATGCTCGACGCCGAGCAGGTCTGTGATGCGGGTCTTCATGGTCGGCTCCTCCCGGGGGGCTGTGTTTGTTGGGCGGAGTCGTGGCCGGAATGGGGGGCGTGTGCAAGGGTGAGCTTGGGGGGCGGGAGGAGACGTCGGTAGCTTGCTGCCGCCCGGCGGCTTTTGGCCCGGCGGTAGCGGCTCTGCCATGGCTGGCAGGACTAGCCGCTGGTTCGCGTCAGATAATCTAGACCCTCCAACTGGAGTCCGGGAGAGGTGGGGTCCCACTCAAGCCGCCGAGTAACCGAAGAAAGATCCGGCGCACTGACGACGAAGCGCTCGTCGTACCGTGCATAGAGAGTGGCGAAGAAATCACTGAGCTTGAGCGGGCTACTAGGTGGAGGGAACGCTTCCACCAGCGTGCTCCTAGTATCCCCGTGCATCTCGACCAGTCCGAACCCAATGGCCTCGTATCGACTTACATCGTCGCGGATGCCCCGGCGTCCCACCAACTCCCTCAGAGCATTATGGAATCGAACTATCCCGGCCACCGGTTCTCCGCCCTCGGTCATGGCAATGTCGTTCGCTGTGAGCGTCCTGGCGCCTTCAGGTGCGTCTTCCATTGAAGCGGCGACAGCTGCGGCATGATCGAGGGCGGCTTCGACGTTTCGGTTCGCGCGCAGAAGGACCAGATACCCGAGGACCAAGGCAGGGTAGGTGATGTGGAGGTTTGTGCATTCGCCAATAGTTTCCTCCATCCGGTTGGTGAGATTGCGGAATGCACCCGTTACCCCTTTACAGGATACGGCTAAGACTGGACCTATTCCTTCGCGGGTGACCACAACGTCAACATTTTTAGTCTTTAGGCCCCCGAGAACAGTGCGTTCACCTCCTCGGGCTAGTGTTGGATCAAACTCCAGTACCGGCGCGGCTCCACTGCGACGGCGAACATGGAAGGGCGGCCGAGGCGTTATGTCGTCAGGGCCGAAGCCGCCTTCGAGAACCAGCCTGCAGGCCACATACCAGTGCAGCGGCTTTATGTGGCTAGCGCTCTGCGTCTTGCCAGTGAACTCTGCAAAGGCGGCCAGCGCCTGGGCTTCGTTGGTCCACTGGCAGGTCCTGGCCTGCAAATCAGTCGGCATAATGTCTCCACTTTTGGAGAACGCGAATTCCGGTCTCTAACACTTCTGCCGCGGCATTTTCCGCAATGCACTGCGCTGGGAAGAGCACCCTGCTAGCTTCGCGAGGCTCGAGCTTCAGCATGCCGCCTCCCAACGCGTGACCCTCCAATTCGCAACTCAAGCGTACGAAGGGAGTAGACCACTGCGGGAGAAACTTGGCTGCAAGTGCGCGGTCTTGGACTTGCACAGCGTGCACGCTGTTTGTGCAGGTCACGCCAGCGCTGTTTCGCACAAGGTTCACGGTTCTCCCGGCCATGTAGCTGAGCATATAATCCGGGACCTGCACGTCGGGCACCGCGTACCACGGTGTGCGGTTTCGACACTTGTATCCACCGCGCGCGGCCATGCCGGCGCTGCTATCAAGATATTTTATGACGCTTGCCGGAAGGTCCTGGTCACGCTTCAATCGTAGCAGCAGCACAGGATCATCAGCCTGCTTCCACTTCTCTACGGTTTTCAGTGTGATTTGTCTGTCGGGCATAGCCCGGCCGTTCCGCAGGCTAGTGTGCAGAAAAGCGCCAGGGATCTTCCACCGTTTGGCCTCCGACGGCCTCAAGTGGAAGAAGTCATTGTCCCCGCTCACATAGCCGATACCTACGCTGGCAAAGCTGCCGAACCGTTGGCTTTCAGGATGGTTAGCTGCAAGGCCGTACAGGCTTCGGACTTCGGTAGGCAGGACGTACGGCCGGAGCCGCCGGGACCAAACGGTCCTCCATTCGGCCAGATCTATCTTTACGGTCGGCTTTGGCGGCTCCCGCGACGGCTTGAACGTGTCGCAGACTGTCAGTTCTATGTGGGGTGCGGCACCGCCATAGCCCTCGGCGTACAGAAGCCAGCAGTCCTCAGAGAGAGCGGGAAAGAGCTTCTCCCGCACCGCCACGATGTGAACGGTCGAAAACGATTCGACGAGGTAGTCCAATAGGGGAGCTGCATAGGGGGCGTGGCCGATCTCTGCGGGCACAACGAATGCCATCCGCCCACCTAGCTTCAGGAGCGCAGCTGTCGCGACCAGGAAGGGTGCCCAAGAGGAGGCAAGGCCTGAGAATGCTGCCCCGTGTCGCGAGCAAAGCTGCAAGGCGCGTTCGCGAACTGCGCCCTTAAAGTTCTGATAGCGGATGAAGGGTGGATTTCCTGCCGCGCATTCGAACCGCTCAGGGGTCTCTGCGGCCCATAGGAAAAAGTCTCCCTCATGGACCAGTGCCCACGGAGCTGCTGCGACGGCAGCTTGTGCGGAAAATGGGTTTTGCTCGATACCGACCGTTTTTGAGTGCGCGGATAGGAACTGGCCGTCACCGCAGGACGGGTCCAAAAGGCGGTCGTTGGACGAACGCAAAGCCCAAGCCACCAGGGTCTCAGCGACGTCCCTCGGCGTAAAATAGGCACCCGCGAGTTTTTTGCAAAAGACCGGTGAGTGTATCCCCATAACAGTGCAGCCTATCGTGTCTCACCAAGCGCTCAAGTCGCATGCGGCCAGAACATACAGAGAACATGAGGTGAGGGCCACCACCGCTTTGCTGTGACCCAACGCGACATCAGCTTCTCTTTGGGTTTTGAGGTCCCTAACGAACAAAGGGGCCGGCTTTCGCCGGCCCCTCTGCAATCTCTCAGGCCTCAGCCCGGCAGGCTTACGCGGCCGGTTGGACGCCCGCTTCCGACAGCCACTCCAGGATCTTCTGTTTGGGCATGGCGCCGACCTTCATGGACGACATCTGGCCGTCCTTGAACAGCATCATGGTCGGGATGCCGCGGACGCCGTAGCGCGACGGGGTGGTGGGGCTGTCTTCGATGTTCAGCTTGGCGATGGTGACCTGGCCGGCCAGGTCGTCGGAGATCTGCTCCAGGGCCGGCGCGATCTGCTTGCAGGGGCCGCACCACTCGGCCCAGAAGTCCACCAGGACCGGGCCTTGCGCCTGCAGCACGTCTTTCTCGAAGGACTCGTCGGTGACGGTGACGGTGCTCATGGAAGCTCCTATTGCGACCCGGCGACAACGTGCGACGGGCGCTTCTCGATCCAGGATTTAAGGCGCAGGCGGCCGGCGATCAACTCCTGGACCGGAGATCAGCCAGGGCCTGGGCCATCAGGAATTCTGGAACCGCCATCAGCTTCGGGCCATCGGTCCACACCAGGGCCGCCTCGATGGCCCGGCCGGGGAAGACCTCGGCCAGCACGGCGGCATAGAGCGCCATCTGGCGGATATAGGCGGGATCGGCGTCCCCGATGGCGGCGGGCGAGGGGCGGTTGGTCTTGAAGTCGGCCACCAGCACCCTCTCTGCGCGCACCACCAGGCGGTCGATGCGGCCGGAGATCTGCAGGCCTTGGGGCAGGGCGGCGGCCGTGCCGGCGATGGCCACCTCGGCGCGGCCGTCGGCTGAGAAGACGTCGGCAAACCGGGCGTCGGCCAGCACGGCGAGCGCCGCGCCGGCCATCTCGGCCCGCTGGTCGTCGGTCAGGTCGGGCTCGCGGGCGAGGATGGCTGTGGCCGCGGCCTCGCGCTCGGCGAGGGCCAGGTCGGGCAGGATCTGCAACAGCCGGTGGATCAGCTCGCCCCGGCGGAACCGGCCAAGCCCGCCGACCCGGGCCAGCGGCGAAGGCGCCAGGATCTCTTCCGCCTCGCCCAGGTCGGACGGCGAGGCGAAGCGGGCCAGGGGGTCGAGGGCCGCGTCGGCCCGCGCCCAGGCCGGCAGGGGGGCGGTGGTTTCGCTCGGCGCGACGCCCTGGCCCAGCACCTGCGGGTCCTCGCCGAACCGCTGGGCCTCCACCTGGCCGCAGGCGGCCGGCCGCAGGTGGGGGCCTATACCCTCATGGGCGAAGCCGGCCTGGATGGCCGCCCACCAGCCTTTGAGGTTCTCTTCCTTGGCCTTGGCGGCGATCCGGCCGCAGATCACCAGCCGGTCGCGGGCCCGGGTCAGGGCCACATAGAGCAGGCGGTAGGCCTCCTCCTCGTCCTTGCGGGCGCGCAAGTCCCGCGCCGCCGTCGAGGCCGCGCAGTCCAGCGTCTTGGACGGGCACCAGAGGAAGCCGCCGTCTTCGGTTTCCAGGAGCGGCGAGCCGCGGCCCAGGCCCGAGAGGGTGGTCTCCGGCAGGAAGACGATGGGCGCCTCCAGCCCCTTGGCGCCGTGGGCGGTCATGACGCGGACCTCGTTGCGGGCCGCCTCCATCTCGCGCTTGACGGTGATGTTGAGCCCGGCGAGCGCGTCGGCCAGGCCCTCCAGGTCGCAGATCCCCCGCTGTCCGGCGGCCTGGGCCTGGGCCAGGAACTCGTCCAGGGCGTCCTCGGCCTCGGTCCCCAGCCGCCGCACGATCCTCTGGCGCATGGAGGCGCCGGCGCCGTCCCGCAGGGTGAGCAGCCGGCCATAGAATTCGAAGGGCCGCCGCTTCTGCGCCTCAGCCTGGGCGGCGGTCAGGAAGGCGAGCGCTGCAGTCCAGTCGGCGCGCTCATGGGCGCGGGCCTGCAGGGCGCTCCACAGGTCGCCGGGCTTGCGGGGCTTGGCGAGGCCATAGAGGGCCTCGTCGTCCAGGCCGCAGAAGGGGCTCTTGAGCAGGGCCGCCAGGTTAAGCTCGTCCTGCGGGAAGAGCACGAACCTGGCCACGGCCAGCAGGTCGTCGAAGATGATGTGTTCCGAAAGCGCCAGCCGGTCGGCGCCGGCCACCGGCACGCCGCGGCGTTTCAGCGCCCGCAATATGTCCTCGAACAGGGCCTTGCGCCGCCGCACCAGGATCAGGACGTCGCCATAGCTCGCCGGCCGCCAGGCGCCGCGGGTTCCGTCCTCGCCGTCCAGGTCCTTGTCGAACACGCCGTCGCCCCTGGTCACCAGGTCCTCGATCTCGCAGGCGATGTTTTCGGCCAGCCGCCGGTTGGCGCTGGCGGGGCCTTCCACGTCGAGGGGCGCGTCCCAGGCCTCGCGTTCCTCGCCCTCGGGCTCGCGCTCCAGGGGCCAGACATCGACGCAGCCCCGGTGGTCGCGGCGCATCGGGATGTGGCGCACGGCGTCCTCGCCCCGGGCCGGCGGCACGCCGCCTTGGGTTTCAGGCGCGGAAAACACCGCATCGACAAAGCTCAGCACATCGACGGTGGAGCGCCAGGAGGCGGCCAGCGGCACGCTCTGGGCCCGCGCGCCGGCGTCCCGGATGCGGGCGAGATAGGTCTCGGTCTCCTGGCGCAGGCGCTCGGGCGCGGCGCCCTGGAAGGAGTAGATCGACTGTTTCTCGTCGCCGACCACGAACAGGCTGCGCAGGGCCTCGCGCTCGCGGCCTTGGCCGGCGAAGAACTCGGCGGTGAGGGCGCTGAGGATCTCCCACTGTTCCGGCGCGGTGTCCTGGGCCTCGTCCAGCAGGATGTGGTCGATCCCGCCGTCCAGCTTGTAGAGCACCCAGGCGGCCATGGGGCGCTCGGCCACCAGGGACCGCGTCTTCTCGATCAGGTCGCCGAAATCGAGCGCGCCGGCGGCGGCCTTCTCCTGGCCGTAGGCCGTCAGATAGGCCTGGGCGAGCGCCAGCACATAGGCGCTGTCCCAGGCGATGTTGGCGGCCCGCACCTGGTCCCGCGCCGTGGCCAGCCGATCCTGCTCGTCCAGCAGGGCCTGACGCAGGGGCTCGGCCGAGGCCAGGGCCTTGGTCTTGGCGACCCACGCAGCTGGCGTGCCCTCGCCCCCTTGGGTGAACAGGGCCTTGAGCGCATCGGGCAGGGTCGCATGCGGGTCGGCCGCCACCGCCAGGAGCGTCTGCGAACAGGACTGGTCGGTCTTGCCCCCGAGCGCCAGGACCTCGGCCGCCTCCCGCCACAGCGCCCGGTCGAGATCCGCCATGGCGTCTGCGGCGACAGCCTCAGGGTCCTGCTCGCCGTCAAAGCCGCAGGTCTGCCAGATCCAGGCGAGCGCGCCCTCCAGCCCGCCCTCGCGGGCCACAAAGGCGTCCAGGGTGCCGCGGCGGGCCTCGAAGGTGGCGAACATCTGCTCGAAGGCGCGGAAATCCAGACTGACCGACAGCCGCGCATAGGCCTGGGCCACCGCGCCGGTTCCGGTGAGCGCATGGCGGGCCACGTCCTGGCGGGCGGCGCGGGCGATCAGGACCGCGGCCGGATCGTCCATCACCCGGAAGCCCGGCGAGATGCCCGCCTCCAGGGGGAAGCGCCGCAGCAGCTTTTCGCAGAAGGCGTGGATGGTCTGGATCTTCAGGCCGCCCGGGGTCTCCAGGGCCTGGGCGAACAGGGCGCGCGCGGCCGACAGGCGCGCGGCGTCATAGTCGCTGGCCTTGCGACCCTCCAGCTTGGCCAGCGCCTCGCGCAGGGCTGTGTCATCGCACACCGACCACTGGCCCAGCAGGTCGAACAGCCGGCGCTGCATCTCCGCGGCGGCGGCCTTGGTGTAGGTGACACACAGGATGGCGGCGGGCGCGGCGCCCGCCAGCAGCAGCCGGGCCACCCGGTCGATCAGGGTCTTGGTCTTGCCCGATCCGGCATTGGCCGTGACGAAGGCCGAGAGGTCCGGATCAGCCGCCGTGCGCTGGGGATCGATGTCGAGGACGATGTCGGTGACTGGGCTCATGCCTCGCCCTCGCCGTCTTCGCCGCTGGTGGACCATTCGAACACCCGGGCCAGGTGGGCGTAGTCGCCGGCATAGTCGTGGACGAACTGCGGGGCGGTGCGCGACAGATAGGCCCGCTCGGGATCATCGAACTGGGCCAGCAGACGCAGGGCGCCGGCCAGGGCCTGTTCGGCGGCGTCATGGCTCTCGTCGCCTGCCGCCCCGCGGATTTCCACCTTGCCGGCCGGCTTGCGGCCGGTGACCTGCAGATAGACGAGGTCGCCGGGGGGCCTAGCCGGCACGCCCTCGAACCCGCCCCGGGCGACAATGGCCGCCGTCAGGGTCAACTGCGGGGAAAAGCCGGTCTCGACCATCTTCTTCGAGGGCGCCTGGCCGGTCTTGTAGTCGAGGACGTGGGCATAGCCGTCCGGGCCGGTCTCGATCCGGTCGGCCTTGGCGGTCAGGGTGAAGTCCCGCAGGCCGGCGCGGACGGTGATCTCGCCCTTGGCCTCCACATGGATGTCGCGGCCATCGGCCCTTCGCTCGGCCTCCAGGGCGACCACCCAGGCGGCCGCCTCCTGGGCCAGGGCCTGCTCGCGGGCAAGGGACTCCGGCGGGGCGCCGGCGGCGACCAGGGCCTCCAGATAGAGCGCAGCGAATTCCCGGGCCGGTTCCGGCGGCAGGGCCTTGGGGTGGCGCCTGGCGAAGATCTCAAAGGCCTCGTGGATGGCCGTGCCCCGGGCGCGAGCCTCCACCGGCTCGTCCGGCCGCTCCAGGCGGTAGAGCTTCAGGATGTCGCGGGCCCAGACCGCATAGGGGTCCCGGGTCAGGGATTCGATCCGAGTGACGGCGAACTGGTTCGGGCGGTCGGCCACAGGCGGGCGCGGCGCGGGCCGGCCGATCGGCTCGTAGTCCGGCGCGGCGTCCAGGGCGCGCGCCCAGTCCAGCAGGTCGGGCCGGCCCGGCAGGGTCAGGTCGGCGCCGCGGGCCAGGGTCTCCAGCCGCCAGAGCCAGCGGGACTTCACTGTCGGCTGGCCGTCCCGACGCTCCGAATGCAGCAGCACCACATTGGGGGCGCAGGCGGCTTGGGCGAAGTCGTGGGCGGCCAGGCCCACCCGGCGCTCGGGCGGCGGCAGGCCCAGACGCTCGCGCATGGGCCGCGACAGGAAGGGATCCAGCGGCGCCCCCTGCGGCCAGACGCCCTCCTCAAGGCCGGCCACCACCAGCCGGTCAGCCCGCACCAGGCGCGCCTCGATGGCGCCGAGGATGCGCAGGCGCGGATGGGTGGCGCCGCCGACGCGGACGGTCTCATCCCCCATCAGCCGCACCAGCAGGTCGGCGAAGCCCTTGGGCGTCACCGGCGGCAGGGCGCCGGCCTCGGCCATCAGCCCGGCCAGAAGCTGCGACAGGGCCTCGCCGCCAGCCCCGCCCCACAGGCGGCCCGAGGCGCCTGCGCTGTCGGCGGCAAGGGATTCCAGGGCGAGCGCCAGGGCGCGGGCCCGCTCGGCGGCGGGGCTGGGCTCGCTCATGTCGGTCAGGGGCGTGAGCGCCGCGCGCAGGACGGTGATCAGTCCGGCCGCGCCAGCCCTGCGTGTCGCGTCGGTTAGCTTCTCATCCAGGCGTCTCGTGAGCGCCGCCCAGTCGGCCGGGCGCGGTCCGCGCAGGCCATGGCGCTCCAGGTCGATCAGGCGGGCCTCCAGGGCCTCGCGGCTCTCCCCAAGGCGGGTGAGGGGATGCTTGAGGACGCCGAGCATCAGCACCGGATTGAGCGGCTCGGCCGCCAGCCTGGCGACCAGGCCCGCCAGCACGCCCGCAGGACAGGCCATCAGCGGCGCGCCGACCGAGGAGTCGGGGATCACGCCCCAGCGGGCGAGTTTGAGAGACACCCGGCGGGCCAGGTTCTGGTCGGGCGCCACCAGGGCGCCGGTGGCGCCAGGGATTTCCAGGGTCTCGCGCAACAGCAGGGCGGCCACCGTGGCGGCCTCCTCCTCGCTGCGGGCGGTGACGACCGACAGGCCGGCCAGGCCCTCAGCGATGGGATCGACCCCTTCTGTGGCGCCCTCGGCCCGCAGGGCGCTGATGACGTTCAACCAGTCGGCGGTGGCCTGGGCTGGGCGCAGGGCCTCATTGATCACCCGGCGGCGCCAGCGGCCCTGGCTCTGATAGGGCGCCGATGCCGGCCAGATCTCGACGGCCTCGCGGGTGAGGCCCGCCCGGGCCAGAAGGCGGCTGAGCGCCCCTTGCGGATGCTGCTCATCCACCTGGTCCCAGGCGGCGTCGGCGAGGCTTTCGTCGAGGCCGGGCAGGACCACGCAGCCCTGCGGCGCCTCGGCGATGACGGCCAGCAGATCAGCGGTGGCCGGCGCCGTGCCCGTGGAGCCGGCGGCGACCAGGACGCCCTCCGGCGGGCGAACAGCCCATTGTTCGGCCAGCGCCCGCAGCAGGGCGACCCGGCGCTGGCTGGTGTCGACGACGCCCAGGGCGGCCAGCCGCTCGGGCCAGGCCGCCAGGGCGGTCTCCAGAAAGGCGCGGGAGACCTGCCAGTGCTCGGCCAGTTCGACGTCCACCAGGCCGGCCAGGGCGCCAGAGGCGTCCACCTCCTCGATCTGCAGGCTGTCGAGGAAACCGCCCAGGGCGTCGGCCAGCTCCAGGGCGGCCGAGGCGTCCAGATCCCGCGACAGAAGATGTTCGTGGGTCTTGACCAGTCGGGTCAGCTCCAGCCGCCGCCGCAGGGGATCTATGGCGGCCGGCAGGCGTGCGGCCAGGTCGCCCGGCTCAAAGGGGGGCTCGCCGGCGTCCAGGTCACCCAGCGGCCGGATCTGCGGCGGCAGCAGGGCCTGACCGCCGCCGGCCGCCAGGAAGGCGTCGGCCAGGGCCCGGGCGCCGCGGCGGGTCGGGGTCAGCACAGTGGCCTGGGACAGGGCCTCGGGTCCCAGGGGCGCCAGGGCCTCATAGAGGCCCCGAGCGAGGTCGTGGACGAAGGGCCGGTGGGCCGGGATGTTGAACCAGCGGGGCCGGGGCCCCTCGAACAGCGACGACCGGCTCACTGGGCCAGCTTGGCTTCGGCGGCCTCCCGGGCGGCGGGATCTCCCACATGCATCCAGAAGGCGTCCATCACCGCCCCGTGCAGGCGGCCCTGCTCGGCCAGGCGCCGCCAGATCGGCACGATGGAGAAGGCTTCCTCGCGAACACCA
Organism: Caulobacter sp.; assembly: GCA_030683005.1. Lineage (GTDB taxonomy): Bacteria > Pseudomonadota > Alphaproteobacteria > Caulobacterales > Caulobacteraceae > Caulobacter. Next base: position 166,908 of record JAUXMY010000028.1, read on the forward strand.
TCGAGAATCTGCGGCTTGATGATCTGGAATCCGACATTGGCGAAGGGGGTCGGGGGCTCCGGCTCGGCCGAATGGGTCAGGCGGCCAGCCGCATCGCGGAAGAAGCCCTGGGGGCCCTCAAAGCCGAGGCCCTGCCCCCGCGGCACCAGCAACAGCAGGACGTCCATGATCTCCGGATTCCAGGCCTGCGCCAGGGTCTGCAGGGGCGGGGTCTGGCCGCCGGTCCAGAGGGAGTCGATATTGGCCACCAGGATCGGCTCGTCCCCCAGCAGGCGTCGGGCGTGGGCGATGCCGCCGCCGGAATCCAGCAGGGCGGCGCGCTCGTCACTGATCTTGATCCGGATATCGTCGCGCTGCGCCAGATGGGCGACCATCTGGTCGGCGAAGTGGTGGACATTGACCACGGCGGTCTCGACGCCGGCCTCCACCAGGCGGTCCAGCACGTGGTCCACCAGGGCGCGGCCGGCCACCTCCACCAGGGGCTTGGGCCTGTGGTCGGTCAGGGGGCGCAGGCGCGTGCCGAGTCCCGCGGCCATGACCATGGCGGTCTTGGGGAATCCGCCCGCGCTCACCGGCGGGCCTCGGGCGGCACGTGGGCGTCGAACCAGGCCTTGATCGGCGCGAGCGCCGGATCGGCCAGGCAGCGTTCGAGATAGCGCCAAGTGCGGGGCATGAAGGCCTCGTAGCGCGGCTTGCCAAAGCCCGCCACCTGGCGGGCGAAGATGAACAGGATGCGGGCCGAGTTCAGGGCGCCCAGGGCATGATAATCGGCGCGGAAGGCGTTTGCGTCGATGTCGCTGCGAATCTCCAGGTAGCGGGCCAGCGCTACGGCTTCCCGCTCGGGCGAAACGTCGCGGCGGGCGTCGTGCAGCAGCATGGAGAAGTCCCAGGCCGGGTGGGCGCGCACGGCGTCCTGGAAGTCCAGCAGGCCGACCCTGGCCACCCCTGTGCGATCTGGCAGCCAGATCAGGTTCTCGGCGTGATAGTCCCGGTGGCAGAAGACGCTGGCGCCGGCCTCAGCCCGGGCGCGGATGGGCGCCCACAGCGCCTCCCATTCGGCTTCGGCGTCGGTCGAGAAGGGCGCGAGCCCGGAGAACTTCGGCCACCATTCCAGAAACATGTCGCCGCCGGTCCGCAGGGCCAGGTCGTCATAGGTCAGGAAGGGCCAGGCGGCGCCCTGCGCCTCCAGCACCGGCGGCGGGACGGCCTCGTGCAGCTGCGCCAGCACTTCGACGGCGGCCTCATAGAGGGGCGTCTCGTCGGTTCCGGTCTCGATCAGCCGGGCATAGAGGTCATCGCCGAGGTCCTCCAGCACCGCCAGGCCCTCGCCAGCCTCATGGGCGATGATTTCCGGCGCCGACAGGCCCTGACTTCGCAACCAGCCCGCGGTGGCGACAAAGGCGTCCACCCGACCGGCCGCCAGCCTTGCCATGGCGTTGTAGCCGGCCAGTCGCCGCTGATCGGGGCTGGCGTCCGGCGGACAGGGGGCGGTCTCTACCGGCGGCTGGTCCATGAAGATCAGGCTGGCCTGGCCCGGCCGCGACAGCCGCTCATAGCGTCGGGTCGAGGCGTCCCCGGCCAGGGGGATGCGCTCGGCGTCGGCCAGGCCATGTCGGGCCAGGAATTCGGCCTTCAGGCCCTCACGGTCAGAACTCAATCGAACGTCCTTCCCAGGCGCCATGGGGCGTCAGCCGCGCCCGGCGCGCCGCCCCGTCCAGAGCAATCTCTATATCCAGGCGATGGGGGGGAAGGCGACCCTCCAGGCGCTGGGGCCACTCGATGATCGCCGCCCCATCCTCCAGAGCCTCGTCCAGGCCGATCTCATAGGCCTCATCGGGACTGGTCAGCCGGTAGAGGTCGAAATGGGCCAGCGTGACGCCATCACCCTCATAGAACTGTACGAGCGTGAAGGTCGGGCTGGGCACGTCCTCGTCCGGCGTGGTGCGCGCCCGGATCAGGGCCCGGGCCAGGGTCGACTTGCCGGCGCCCAGCGGCCCGGTCAGGCAGATGGCCTCGCCCGCGCTCAGCACCCGGGCCAGGGCCGCGCCCAGGCGTGCGGTGGCCGCCTCGTCCGCCAGACGCAGGTCGCCGTCGAGGGGAAGCCTCATGCGAAGGGCCGGTCCGGATCGGCGGGAAGACTGCGCTCCACATAGGCCTTCAAGGCCTCGGTGGCGGTCTGGGGATCGCCGGACAGGGCGTCTGGCGCGATGGCGGCGCCCAGAGTCAGGCCATACTGGCCGCCCCGCTTGTTGAGCAGTTCATGGAAGAGCGTGATGTCCCGCAACTCGGCGGAGACCCGGTTGAACAGATGAAACAGGGTCGACCAGGGGCCGGTCACGTGCAGGGGCACGACCGGCGCCTCGTACTTGCGGGCGATGGAGACCGCGCTGCTCATCCAGGGGGGATCGGCCAGCAGCCCGTCGGGCTGGCGCCGGGCGAGTCGCCCGGAGGGAAAGATCACCAGGGCGCGCTCGGCCTCCATCGCCTCGCGGGTGCGCTGGAGGGTCAGGCGGGTCCGCTCTCGGGTGCGCTTCTCCTCCACCCATTCGACGGGAATCAGCACGTCGGAAAAGCCGGGCGCCACCCGGTGGGCGTCGGAATTGGCGTAGAAGCAGAGGTCGGGCCGGCGAGCCTTGAAGGCGTCATAGACCGCCACCCCGTCGGCGATGCCGGTGGGGTGGTTGGCGATCACCACCACCCGTCCCTGTTTCGGCAGCCGCTCCAACCCATTCACTGACAACCGTACGTCCAGCAGCCCCGACACCCGCTCCAGGGCTTCATGGCCCGGCAGGGGGGCGATGGCGTCGGCCATCCGCCGGGCCTTGCCATAGTCCAGCAGCCCATAGAGCAGGGGCCGCAAAGCCGGCCACGTCGGGTGACGGCTGAGGGCTGGCGCACGTTCGGCGATCAGCACGTCCACGATGTGGTCGTGACGCCGCGCGGCGGGGCGCAGGATTTCCGAGGACGAAGCGACGCTCATGTCGCGCCAGAATGCGCCTGAGCCCGCAAATTGGGCAAGCGCTAGGCGCAGGCGCGATGGCGGCCTAAGCTTCGACCCATGCGTGAGATCAGCCACTTTATCGCCGGCCGCGCGGCGGCTGGAACCTCCGGTCGCTACGGGGAGGTCTTCGATCCCAATCTCGGCGAGGTCCAGGCCCGCGTGGCCCTGGCCTCGGCCGTGGAGCTGGACGCCGTCGTCCAGGTCGCCCTGGCCGCCCAGCCCGCCTGGGCCGCGGTCAATCCGCAGCGCCGGGCGCGGGTGATGTTCGCCTTCAAGCGCCTGGTCGAGGCGCGGATGGATGAGCTGGCCGCCCTGTTGTCCTCTGAGCACGGCAAGGTGATCGCCGACTCGCGAGGCGACATCCAGCGGGGCCTGGAGGTGATCGAGTTCGCCTGCGGAATCCCCCACGCGCTCAAGGGCGAATATACCGAAGGCGCAGGCCCCGGGATCGACGTCTATTCCATGCGCCAGCCCCTGGGCGTGGCCGCCGGGATCACCCCGTTCAACTTCCCGGCCATGATCCCGATGTGGATGTTCGGGGTCGCCGTGGCGGTGGGCAACACCTTCATCCTGAAACCCTCGGAGAAGGACCCCAGCGTGCCGGTCAGGCTCGCCGAACTGTTCATGGAGGCCGGCGCCGAGGCCGGCGTCGACACAGCCGGTGTGCTGAACGTCGTCCACGGGGACAAGGTCTGCGTCGACGCCATCCTGACCCACCCGGGTATCGCCGCCGTCAGCTTCGTCGGGTCCTCCGACATCGCCCAGTATGTCTATGCCACCGGCGCCGCCCACGGGAAGCGGGTCCAGGCCATGGGCGGGGCCAAGAACCACGGGATCCTGCTGCCCGACGCCGACCTGGATGCCGCCGCCAATGACATCCTGGGCGCCGCCTTCGGCTCGGCCGGCGAGCGCTGCATGGCCCTGCCGGTGGCCGTGCCGGTGGGGACAGGGACGGCGGAGGCTTTTCGCGAGCTGATGGTCGCCAAGATCGAGACGCTGAAGATCGGCGTCTCCTCGGACCTCGCCGCCCAGTATGGCCCGGTGGTCAGCGCCGCCCACCGCCAGCGCGTCACCGACTACATCCAGATGGGCGTCGACGAGGGCGCCGAGCTGGTGGTCGATGGCCGGGGTTTCTCCCTGCAGGGCCATGAGCAGGGGTTCTTCATCGGCCCCAGCCTGTTCGACCATGTGAAGCCGACGATGAGGTCCTACCAGGACGAGATCTTCGGTCCGGTGCTGCAGATGGTGCGCGCCGACACCTTCGAAGAGGCCCTGGCCCTGCCGTCACAGCACGCTTACGGCAACGGGGTGGCGATCTTCACCCGCAACGGCCGGGCCGCCCGGGAGTTCGCCTCGCGGGTCAATGTCGGCATGGTCGGGATCAATGTGCCTATCCCCGTGCCGGTGGCCTATCACAGCTTCGGCGGCTGGAAGCGCAGCGCCTTTGGCGACGCCAACCAGCATGGGATGGAGGGGGTCCGCTTCTACACCAAGGTCAAGACCGTCACCGCCCGATGGCCCGAGGGCGAGACAAGCGACCAAGCCTTCGTCATCCCGACGATGAAATAGGCCCATTTCGACACGAGATCTGGCCCTTTCCGGGCAAAAGCAGGAGCGACCGCGCATGAAGAACTTCCGCCTCTGGGCCATCCTGGCCCTTGTCCTGGTGGTGGCCGGTGCGGGCGCCATCGCTTATTGGAATTTCGAACTGCGCTGGAGGCCCGCCACCGTGACCAAGAACCAGGCCGAGATCGCCCGCCTGCTGGAGGGGTCCGGCTGGGTGTCCCCCGGCATCGAGGGCCGGGCCATCTACATGGTTTCGTTCCGCAGCTGCCCAGACTGCCTGCGATTCAAGGCCGAGCAGTTTCCCGACCTGCATGCGGCGGGAATCGACACCCGGGTGATCGAGGTGGCGCGGCGAGAGATGAACGGCCTGGAGCGCTCCACCCCGGCCGAGCGCGCCACGGTGGCCGAGCTGTGGCTCAACCGTGACTGGAGCCTGTTCGAACGCTGGGTCAGCGTCCCGGTCTCGGCGTGGACCGCGCCGGGCATTCCCCCGGCCGACGGCGACACCGCCCGCACCGCCGTGGTGGAGGCCGGGCGCACCATGGTCGATGAACTCATTCCCCTGCTGAAGGCCAACGGCGTCGACTTCGCCTATCCGCTGCTGGTCTGGTGGGACCAAGAGGGCCAGATGAAGGCCTGCGCCTGCGAGCGGCGGGAAACCTACCGCTTCCTGCGAGAAGACCTCGGCCTGCCAGCCAAGAGCGACACGCCTCTGGTGCCCGCAGGCGAGGAGGACGGCGCGCCGGCGCCCGCCCCGGCGGCGGCCGAAGACCCCGCCGCGATCTGAACGCCGGCCGCGCTGGTCCACAGGTGATTGGCGGATTGTGATCAGCCGCCCGTCGGGCTAGGGGGCGGAACATGACATCCGCCCTCGAAGCCGCCTACCGCGACCGACTGGAGCGTGGGGAAATCCGACCCGACCCGGCCCAGGCCGCCGCCCTGCCGGCCCTGGCGCGGCTGGAGGCTGACCTCGTCGCCAGCGAGCCCGGCGGCCTGCTCTCCCGCTTCCGCAAACCCGAAAGCCAGCGGGGCGTCTATCTGTGGGGGCCGGTGGGTCGGGGCAAGTCCATGCTGATGGACCTGTTCTACGAAACTGCGCCAGTGGCCAGGAAGCGCCGGGTCCACTTCCACGTCTTCATGGGCGAGGTCCACCGTCTGATCGACGCCTGGCGCAAGGGGGACGCAGCCGCCCGCAAGGCGAGGTTTGGCCAGCACCGGGGGGACGACCCCATCCCGCCCGTGGCCGATGTGGTGGCCGGCCAGGCCCGACTGCTCTGTTTCGACGAGTTCCAAGTCACCGACATCGCCGACGCCATGATCCTGGGCCGGCTGTTCACCGCCCTGTTCGACCGGGGGGTGACCCTGGTGGCCACCTCCAACCGCGTGCCTGAGGCGCTGTACAAGAACGGCATCAACCGCCAGCTCTTCCTGCCCTTCATCGACCTTCTGAAGGCGCAGACGGAGGTGGTCTCAGTGGCCGGCGAGCATGACTATCGCCTCGACCGGCTGCGGGCGGCGGGCGTCTGGTTCTCGCCGATCGACCCCGACAATGTGCGAACCTACGACGCCCTCTGGGGCGAGATGCTCGACGGCGATGAGGAGCTCGGGGAGACCCTTGAGGTCCTGGGCCGCAAGATTCACCTGCCCCACGCCACCGGCGGCCTGCTGCGGGCCAGTTTCGCCAGCCTGTGCGGCGTGGCGCTCGGACCCAACGACTACCTGGCCCTGGGCGAACGCTTCCACACCGTCTTCCTGGAGCGCGTGCCGCGCCTGACGCCGGCGCGACGGGAAGAGGCCAGGCGCTTCGTCACCCTGATTGATGCGCTCTACGAGGCCCGCGCCAAGCTGATCGTCCTGGCTGAGGCCGAACCCGCCAAGCTCTATCCGGAAGGTGACGGGGCCTTCGAGTTCGAACGGACCGCCTCGCGCCTGCAGGAGATGCGCTCCGCTGATTGGCTCACCGACCGGGGCTAGGTTTTGCGCCGTCGCGCCGAAGGCGCGTCAGGATTGAACCACGAAGCACACGAAGAGCACGAAGGCGCCGTGCGCAGGGCCGCTTCGTGTCCTTGGTGATCTTCGTGGTTGAACTCAAATTTGCGCTGCGCGCCGGGTTACGCAGCCCGCAGGCTTTCCACCAGCTGGCGGGCGATGGGGCGCAGCTCTTCCAGGCTGCGGACGCAGATCTTCAGCTCCCGCACCGCCCAGTCATCGGTCAGCGCCACAATGGCCAGGTTCATGGTGCAGACGGCCCGGGCCGCGGTGGTTTCCGGCACCACGCCGACGCCGACGCCGCACTCCACCAGCCGGCAGACCGCATCGAAGCTGCGCAGTTGCACCCGCAGCCGCAGGCGTCGTCCCTCGCGGCCGGCCCGGGCGGCCAGGAACCGCTGCAGGGAGCTGGCCCGGTCGAGGCCCACCAGGTCGTAGTCCAGAACCTGGGCGAATGCGGCGCTGACATTCTGCGCCAGGGGGTGGTCGAGGGCGGTCACCACGACGAACCGGTCGGTGCGGAAGGCGAAGGTCTCCAGGGCGCCCACATCCACGGTGCCGGCGACGATGCCCACATCGGCGGCGCCTTCGGCCACCAGGCCGACGATCTCGTCCGACAGGCGCTCCTCCAGGTCGACGCTCACCTGCGGGTGGTGGGCCAGGAAGGAGGACAGGGCCTCGGGCAGGAATTCGGTCAGCGCATTGGTGTTGGCCAGGACGCGCACCTCGGCCGCGCCGCTCTCGGCCATGACGCCAAGCTCGTCCTGCATCCGGGCGCTCTGTTCGAGCAGGGCGCGGGCGTGCTTCAGCAGCAGCAGGCCGGCCGGCGTCGGGGTCACCCCCTGGCGGGAGCGGGTCAGCAGCGAAGCGCCAAGCGATTGCTCCATGGCCCGGATCCGGGTGGAGGCCGCCGCCAGAGCCAGCGCCGCGCGCTCGGCGCCGCGGGTGATGGAGCCGGCCTCGACCACGTCGCAGAACAGCCGCAGATCGATAAGATCGAACCTCATCCTTCGCCTCCCGCGAAGGAAGCCTACAGCAAAGACGCATTGCCCGGGAGTTGGAAACCGAAGATGTTCGCCGATCTGCGAAGGGCGGCGGGTGCGCCCTGGCGAGTGGCCTTCGTTGACACCCCCAGATGGCGGCGTAAAAGCGGCCGGGCATTCGCAGGGCAACAGGGAGCGGCTGTAGAACGATGTCGGACGTCTCGAAGACCATCCGGGCCAGGCCCACCTCACCCCACGTTCAGGTGTGGCGCTGGCATCTCACCGCCATCACCTCGATCATGCACCGGATCACCGGCGTGGCCCTCTATGGCGGGACCCTGATCCTGGCCGGCTGGACCATCGCGCTCGCCTTCGGGCCGGAGGCCTATGCCGGCTACATGGGCCTTCTGGGCTCGCCGCTCGGCAAGCTCGTCATGTTCGGCCTGAGCTTTGCGGTCTTCTTCCATCTGGCCAAGGGTGTGCAGCACCTGATCTGGGACACCGGCCTGGCGCTGAAGGTGCCGGCCGCCAATGCGGGCGCCGTGGCGACCCTGGCCTTCGCCCTGGTGGCCACCGTGGTGGTCTGGATCATCGCCGCCATGACGGGAGCGCTCTGAGCATGACCGATTTCCGCACCCCCCGTTCCCGGGCCGAGGGCCTCGGCGCCGCCGGCCATGGGGTCAGCCACTGGATCGCCGAGCGCGTTTCCTCGGTCGCCCTGATCCCGCTCGTCCTTTGGGGCGTCTTCGCCGTCCTGCGCCTGGCCCGCAGCGACTATGAGATGGCCGTCGCCTGGCTCGCCTCGCCGGTGAACGCCGTGCTGCTGGCCCTGCTGGCCGTGGTCAGTCTGATGCACATGCATTCGGGCATGCGGGTCGTGGTGGAGGACTATATCCACCGGCGGATCACCAAGGCCGGCCTGCTGCTGCTCAACCTCTTCGTCTGCGCGCTGTTCGGCGCGCTCGCCCTCTTCTCCATCCTGAAGGTCGCCCTCTCGGGCGGAGCTTACTGAGCATGGCTTCCTACGAATTCATCGACCACAAGTTCGACGTCGTCGTCGTCGGCGCCGGGGGCTCTGGCCTCCGGGCGGCCCTGGGCTGCGCCCAGGCCGGCCTGCGCACCGCGTGCGTTTCCAAGGTCTTCCCGACCCGCTCGCACACCGTGGCCGCCCAGGGCGGCATCTCGGCGAGCCTCGGGAACATGAGCCAGGATGACTGGCGCTGGCACATGTACGACACCGTCAAGGGGACGGACTGGCTGGGGGACCAGGACGCCATCGAATATCTGTGCCGCAACGCGCCGGCCGCCGTCTATGAGCTCGAGCACTGGGGCGTGCCCTTCTCGCGCACCGAGGACGGCAAGATCTATCAGCGCGCCTTCGGCGGCATGACCAGCAACTATGGCGAGGCCCCGTTCCAGCGCACCTGCGCGGCGGCCGACCGCACCGGTCATGCCATGCTGCACACCATGTATGGCCAGTCCCTGGCCAACAATACCGAGTTCTTCATCGAGTATTTCGCCCTCGACCTGATCATGGAAGACGGCGTCTGCCGGGGCGTCACCGCCTGGAAGCTGGACGACGGCACCCTGCACCGGTTCCAGGCCCAGATGGTCATCCTGGCCACCGGCGGCTATGGCCGGGCCTATTTCTCCTGCACCAGCGCCCACACCTGCACCGGCGACGGCAACGCCATGGTCCTGCGGGCCGGCCTGCCCCTGCAGGACATGGAGTTCGTGCAGTTCCACCCCACCGGCATCTATGGCGCCGGCTGCCTGATCACCGAAGGCGCTCGGGGCGAGGGCGGCTATCTGACCAATTCCGAGGGCGAGCGGTTCATGGAGCGCTATGCGCCGTCCGTGAAGGACTTGGCGCCGCGGGACATGGTCAGCCGGGCCATGACCATCGAGATCCGCGAAGGCCGCGGGGTGGGGCCTGGCAAGGACCACATCTTCCTTCACCTGGACCACCTGGATCCCAAGGTGCTGCACCAGCGCCTGCCGGGCATTTCCGAAAGCGCCCGGGTGTTCTCCGGCGTGGACGTGACCAAGGCCCCGATCCCGGTGCTGCCGACCGTCCACTACAATATGGGCGGCATCCCGACGAACTTCTATTCCGAGGTGGTCACCCGCGACGGCGACAATCCCGACAGCGTCATCCCCGGCCTGATGGCCGTGGGCGAGGCCGCCTGCGTCTCGGTGCATGGCGCCAACCGCCTGGGCTCCAATTCGCTGATCGACCTGGTGGTGTTCGGCCGCTCGGCCGCCCTGCGCGCCGCCGACATCCTGACGCCGGGCGCCAAGCAGCCCGACCTGAAGCCGGCCCAGACCGACGCCCATCTGGCCCGCTTCGACCGCCTGCGTCACGCCAAGGGCGCCACGCCGACGGCGCAGCTGCGCCTGGACATGCAGAAGGCCATGCAGGAGGACGCCGCGGTGTTCCGCACCGGCGAAAGCCTGGCCTCGGGCGTCGCCCGCCTGGACAAGATCCACGGCCAGCGCACCGACATCCAGGTCACCGACCGCGGCATGATCTGGAACACCGACCTGATCGAGACCCTGGAGTTCGACAACCTGATCGGCCAGGCGGCCGTGACGGTGAACGGAGCGCTGAACCGCACCGAGAGTCGTGGGGCCCATGCCCGGGAAGACTATCCCGACCGTGACGACGAGAACTGGATGAAGCACACGCTCACCTGGTTCGACGACGCCACCGGCAAGGTGAAGCTGGACGACCGTCCGGTGCACTCCTTCACGCTCAGCAACGACATCGCCTACATCCCGCCGAAAGCGCGGGTCTACTAGGGTCGGGTTCGTGGCCCGCCTCGTCGCTCATTTCCGGCTTCGGACCGAACGCGCGCCCTGCGCGGGGTCCGGGGTCTTCGCCTAAGGAAAGCCTCCGATGGTCGAACTCGCCCTGCCCAAGAACTCCCGCGTTCAGAAGGGCCAGCACCACCCGGCCCCGGCCGGCGCCAAGAAGGTCAAGACCTTCAAGGTCTATCGCTATGACCCCGAGGGGACCGAAAACCCCCGCTGGGACACCTATGACGTGGATGTCGAGGCCTGCGGACCCATGGTCCTGGACGCCCTCATCTACATCAAGAACACCATGGACCCGACGCTGGCCTTCCGGCGCTCCTGCCGTGAGGGGGTCTGCGGCTCCTGCGCCATGAATATCGGCGGCCGCAATACGCTGGCCTGCACCCATGGCTGGGAAGAGGTGCCCGGCCAGACCTGCACCATCAGTCCGCTGCCGCACATGCCGGTGATCAAGGACCTGGTGCCGGACATGACCCTGTTCTACGCCCAGTACGCCTCCATCGAGCCCTGGCTGCACACCAAGACCCCGGAGCCCCAGGGCGAGTGGCTGCAGACCCCGGCCGACCGGGAGAAGCTGGACGGCCTCTATGAGTGCATTCTCTGCGCCTGCTGCTCCACCTCGTGCCCGAGCTACTGGTGGAACGGCGACAAGTATCTGGGTCCGGCCGCCCTGCTGCACGCCTATCGCTGGCTCATCGACAGCCGTGACGAGGCCACTGGCGAGCGGCTTGACGATCTGGAAGACCCGTTCAAGCTCTATCGCTGCCACACGATCATGAATTGCGCCCAGGTCTGCCCCAAGGGCCTGAATCCGGCCAAGGCGATCGCTGAGGTGAAGAAGATGCTGGTCGACCGGGTCATCTAAAGTCGTCACTCTGCTTTTCCCAAGTTGACGCCGGCGTCATTTTTCTGCATCGGGGGACGGCATGAGTGAATTGGGCGCAAACGTGGTGATCCTGGGGGCGGGACATGCAGGCGGCACGGCCGCCGCGCTGTTGCGTCAGTATGGGCATACCGGACCGATCACCCTGGTCGGCGACGAGCCGTTGGCGCCCTATCAGCGCCCGCCGCTCTCTAAGGCCTGGCTGAAGGGGGAGGCCGACGCCGACTCCCTGGCGCTGAAGCCACTGGAGTTCTACGCCGAGCACCAGATCGACTTCCGCCCCAACATCCGGGCGGTGAAGCTGCGGCGCTCGGACAAGCTGGTCGAGCTGTCAGACGGCTCGACGCTCGCCTATGACATCCTGATCCTGGCCACCGGCGCCCGGGCCATCAAACTGCCGGTCCCCGGCGCTGACCTGGCCGGTCTGCTGGAGCTGCGCACAGCGGCCGACGCCGAGGCCCTGAAGGCCGCCGTGGGTCCAGGCAAGCGCCTGGCCGTGGTGGGCGGGGGCTATATCGGCCTGGAGGTCGCCGCCTCGGGCCGCGCCCTGGGCGCCGAAGTGGTGGTCATCGAGCGGGAGTCCCGCCTGCTCGCCCGGGTGGCCTGCGAGGCCCTCTCGGACTTCTTCCGCGGCGTTCACGAGACCCACGGCGTGGTCTTCGAGATGGGCGCCAGCGTTACGGGCTTTGTGGGCGAGAACGGTCAGGTCACCGGCGTGACCCTGGCCGATGGCCGCACCCTGCCTTGCGACGCCGCTGTCATCGGGGTGGGCGCCACCCCCAATGACGAACTGGCAGCGGACTCTGGCCTGGAGACCGCCCGCGGGGTGGTGGTGGACCTGGAGGCGCGGACGTCGGATCCTTCGATCTTCGCCATCGGCGACGTCGCCCACCGGCCCATGCCGATCTATGACCGCATGTTCCGGATGGAGAGCGTGCCCAACGCGCTGGAACAGGCCAAGCAGGCCGCCAGCGCCATCACGGGTCGGCCTGCGCCCGCCGGCGAGGTGCCCTGGCAGTGGTCGGACCAGTACGACCTGAAGCTCCAGATCGCCGGCTACGCTTTCGACGTCGATGAGGTTCTGCTGCGTGGCGATCCCGCCAGCGGCAAGTTCGCGGTCTTCCATTTCAAGGGAGACCAGATCCAGTCCGTGGAGGCGATCAACTCGCCCCCGGAATTCATGATGGGCAAGCAGCTGATCGGAAACCGCAAACCGGTTTCCAAGGCGAAGCTTTCCGATCTCAGCGTTTCAATGAAAGAGGTCGTCGCCTGAACGCGGCGCGAAAGGGAGTCATGGCCAAGATCACCTATATCGAGCACGACGGGACCGAGCACGTCGTGGACGTGAAGACGGGGCTCACGGTGATGGAAGGCGCGGTGAAGAACAACGTCCCGGGCATCGACGCCGACTGCGGCGGCGCCTGCGCCTGCGCCACCTGCCATGTCTATGTGGACGACGCCTGGAAGGACAAGACCGGCGAGTCCTCGGCCATGGAAGAGTCCATGCTCGACTTCGCCGAGAACGTCGAGCCCAACAGCCGTCTCTCCTGCCAGATCAAGGTCTCCGACGCCCTCGACGGCCTTGTGGTCCGGCTGCCGGAAAGCCAGCACTAGGATATCTGATGCGCGCGGGCGGCTTTCCGGTCGCCCGCGCCACTCAGGCCTCGCCTAGAATTCCAGTTCCCGGTGGGTGGCGGCTTCGGCCTGCGCCAGCTCCGGAAGGTGGCAGGTGAAGGTCGCGCCATTGCCCGGCTCGCTCTCCAGGGCCACCCAACCCCCATGCAGTTCGGTCAGCGCCTTGACCAGCGCCAGACCCAGGCCAGGTCCGCCCCGCTCGCGGCCGACGAAGCGGTCGAAGATGTGCGCCTGGACGTGGAAGGGGATGCCGCGGCCAGTATCGGTCACCTGCAGCTTCACCTCGCCTAGCGCCCGCCGGGCTGAGATGGAAATGGTCCCCTCCGGCGGGGTCTGGCGGATGGCGTTCTCGATCAGGTGATCCATGATCTGACCCAGGCGATGGGCGTCGGCGCGGATCACCCCGATCTCCTCGGCATGGTCGACCTTGAGGATGATCTTGCCTTCCTCGGCGGCCCGGGCCCAGCGGCCGGCGGCGCCGGAGATCAGGTCGGCGACCCGCACATCCTCCAGATCCAGCGCCATCTCGTCGGCGTCGATCTGGGCCATGTCGAGCACGTCGTCGATGGACCGGGCCAGCTGGGTGGCGGCCATGCGCACCGCCGAGGCGTGGCCCCGACCCCGCTCCGACAGGTTCTCCCCTGAGCGCTCCAGCAGCTCGGAGTAGCCGATGATGGTGGTGAGCGGGGTGCGCAGTTCGTAGGACACATTGCCCACGAAGTCCCGCTTCAGCCGCTCGGCGTCGGCGAGCGCCGCGGACCGGTCAGCGAGCGCGCTCTCCAGCTTGCGGGCGTCGGTGACGTCCGTGAAGGCGATCAGGGTCGCGCCGTCGGGCAGGGGGCGGGACTGGTAGGCGACAATCCGGGAGTCCGAGGTCTTCACCTCGCCGGAGATCGGCGCCCGGGCGCTGGGGTCGGGGTCAGCGACCCGGCCTTTCAGCTCCCGCCAGAAGTTCAGGTCGTGCAGGCGGGGCACGCAAAGCTCGACCACCCCTTCGAAGTCGCCGGCGAGATCCAGCTGGGTCGGGGTGACGTTCCAGAACCGCTCGAAGGCCTCATTGTGCAACCGCAGGCGGCCGTCGGAACCGAACACCGCGACCGCGTCGTTGAGCTTGTCCAGGGTGGCCTGCTGAACCTGGATCAGGGCGTTGTACTGGGCCTTGAGCTTCAACTCGTCGGTGATGTCGGAGAACAGCAGCAGCACCCCGCCCATGGGGTGGGGCTGGCGCACCACCCGCAGGGTGCGGCCATCGGGCAGGCTCCACAGGTCGTCGGGGCTTGAGCCCAGGGCCTCGTAGCGGTCAAGCTCGGCGGCGCGCCACTTCACATAGTCGGCGGTCTCGGGCAGGCGGCGGCGCTGGCGCAGACGGTCGAGCAGCTCGCCGTGGCCGGGCCGCTCCCCGAGCCAGGCCGGCTCCAGGCCCCACAGTTCGGCGAAGGCCGTATTGTGGAAGATCATCTTCTTGTTGGCGCCGAAGATGGCCACCGCATCTGCGATGTGGTTCAGCGTTTCGTCGTGGGCGGCCACGTGGCGCTTCAGCGCCTCGCGCATCTCCTCGGTTTCGGTGGCGTCCTCGGCCCAGACCCCCACCCCGCCGCCTTCCAGCGGCCGGGCTGTGATGTGAAAGGCCCGGCGGCGTCCGCCCAGCGTCAGCCAGCGGGTGGTCTCGCGCACCTGGGCCAGATTGGCGGCCTCGCTGGCGATCTCGTCGGCGGCCTTGTCGAAGGTCAGGCCCTTGGCGGCGGCTTCATCCAGGCTCGCGGCGTCGACAGCCGCCAGCCAGGCGGCGTTCACCCACACCGGCGCCCCATCGGCCGAGGCGATCCAGGCCGGACCCGGGCGGGCGTCCAACAGGGCGGCGAACCGCGGGGCCGTCGGCAGGCCCGCGTCCTCGCCGATCACCGCCGACAGGCGCAGCCAGGCGAGCGCGCCTGCCGCCCGGCCTTCCACCGAGACCACGCCGGAGGGTCCGCGCACTTCAAAGGCGCAGGCTTCGCCCCGCTCGAACAGACCCCGCAGCCGTCGGGCATGATCAGGGTCGGCCCGCATCAGGGTGTTGACCAGTCCTTGGGCGTCAGGCTCGCTAAGATCGAGGGCGGCCGCACAGACGGCCAGGCTCTCCTCGCCCGAGGCCAGCAGAGCGCGGCCGTCCTCCACCGCCAGCAGGGCCGAGTCAAAGGCCTCGGCCGAGGACTGGGCCACTTCGGCGCGCATTTCCAGCTCGGCGACCCGCGCTTGCAGGCCAGCCAGACGGGCGCGGCCCTGCCTTTGCTGGGCAAGCGCCCAGAGCGTGGCGCAGATGGCCAGGCACACCGCGCCTGCGGCCGCCGCCAGGATCAGTTCGTCCGCATTCATCACCGCTCCATCGGCGCCTGTCGCGCCGATGCGAATCACCCACCGTTCAACATAGGACCCAAAGCGAGCTGTCGCACGCGCGGTCCGTTCCCAGGGCCGCGGGTTTGCGCGACAATGGCCCGATGAGCGCCATTCTCTATCCGGTCGCCGCCGATGCGGACGCCGCCCTGACTGCGCCCCTGGGCCGGGCCGCCCGCGAACGCGAGGCCCGCGCCCTGGCCGGCGGGGAGGCCGTCACCTTCGTCACCCGCGCCGTCGGGCCGGATTTCGCCAGCCGTGAAGCCGCCCTCGACCTCTACGCCGGCAAGGTCGAAGACGACCGCCCGGGCCGGCTGGTGAGCCTGCCGCCCGAAGACCGCTATTGTCGTCTGGCCGAACTGGCGGCCCAGGTGGGGGGCAGGCGGCCTGTGCCAGAGGCGGCCAAGCCTGTCCTGAAGGATGGCCGGCGTTGGCCGGCCCCGCCGGCCTCGCCTGTGGCGACGGTCTGGCGCCTGCAGGTCTCGTTCTGGCGGGTCGGCGCCTCGGCTGAGACGCCCCTGGACGGCCCCCAGGCCCGCCGGGTTCGTCGGGCCGGCGCCGAGGCGGACCGGGAGACCCTGAACGCCCTGACCCGCCAGCCCCTACGCGCCCTCCGGCCTCAACAGCCCCTGGATATCGGCCTCTTTGAAGTCCGTCCGCCCGAGGCCCCAGATACTGTGATCGCTGACGAATGACCCTGTCTGCTGTTTCGGGGCTCGCCCCTAGCCTCGACGACATGGCCGCCATGGCTGAGGCCGCCTTTGCGCGACTGCCGGCGCCCTTTCGCCAGATGACCGGCCACGTCATGTTCCGGGTCGATGACTTTCCCGACGCCGAGACCCTGGCGGCCCTGGAGATCGAGGACCCCTTCGACCTGACGGGCCTCTATCACGGGGTGGACCTGGCCCATCGCTCGGTGCTGGACCCGGAAACCCAGCCCTCCATGGTCTTCCTCTATCGCCGGCCGATCCTCGACGAGTGGGCGGCCCGGGGCGACGTCACCCTGGAGGAGCTGGTCAGCCACGTCCTGGTCCATGAGATCGGCCACCATTTCGGGCTCTCCGACGACCAGATCGACGCCATCGAGGCCGCCGTCGACTGAGCCCCGCCCGCCGCCGTCATAAAAGTGACGCCCCCGTCATCTTCTTGACTGAACGGCGTTCATGTGCCTGACTGGTCTGAAGACAGATGGGCTGCCCGCAAGGTGCGGAGCCGGGGCCGCAGAGCCTGCCCGATCTTCCTGGAGGACGATTTCATGGCCGCTGACGGCAACATCACCAAAGACATCATCTACGACGCCGTGTCGCCGGACGACTTCGAGTCGATGCTCGAACTCGACCGCTACAACGCCCGCTCCACGGCCTTCGACAAGATCATCTCAGCCACCCACGACCATTTCTGGGATCCGCTCGACAAGAAGTACATCGACTTCGACGAGCCCTTCGACATGGAAAACCAGATGATCCTGCCGGAGGACATGATCATCTCCATGTCCACCGACTATGTCTCCAATCACCTCAGCGACTGGAAGACCCGAGTCCGCTTCGTGAACCAGTCGGCCCTGCGGTCCTTCTCCTCGATCCTGCACGGCGAGCAGGGCGCGCTGAACCTGTCGGCCAGCCTGTGCCACGTGCTG
>JAUXMY010000016.1 GCA_030683005.1 Caulobacter sp.
CCTCCCCCTCGTGGGGAGGGACAGGCCGGCTTGCCGGCCAGGGTGGGGCAAGCAGCGGCTGATCACATCGCTAAGTGACCGGCTTCCCCGTACCCCACCCGGTCCCTTCGGGACCACCCTCCCCATGAAGGGGAGGGAGCAGGAGAACCAGGGCCTCCGAGGGAAACCTCGGGGGCCTTCTTCTTGGGCGCTGTGAAGCCCTGTCCCTTCGCGCTCCTCAGCATGACGAAAGGGGTTTGCGGTCCACAGCGTTCGTCATCCTGAGGAGCGAGCGCTTCGCGAGCGTCGCGAAGGACGCAAGGCGCGTGGCATGGCTGTGGCGTTGGGACTGCATTGCGAAGCGTAGCTGTCCCTCCACACCATTGGCGCTGTAGAGGGACAGCTACCCACTCACGCCGGAAGCCGTCCGGTGGCTCGTCAGCGATCGAGCATTTGCAAGACAACGATCAACGCCATCGTTGCGAGTACGATCACACCGATCACCGCTGCAACAGCAGGCTGTCCAAGGCTGCGCTGCGGCGCCGGCGCGCGCTTCTGAGCCCAGAACCCGAGGGCAACAGACGCGCCCACGAGCGCCATCGCAGGGATGGTTGGCGACAGACGCGGCGGACCGAAAGCCAAAAGCGCGGCAGCGGCCAACAGGGCCGACAGGGCGGGAAGGAACCAGACGATCCGAAGCATCGGAGGAGGATTGCCGCCGCAACCGTCGAACGCAACAGTCTGCTGCCCACCTTGGCTGCCCCACCAGTACGCCGTGGCTCCGCCGCGTTCGTTGGGGCATCCTGCCCCCAATGCGCCGTCACATAGCCCTCGCCCTGATCCTGCTCGCCGCCACGCCGGCCTTCGCCCAGGCCCCGAGCCTGCGCGAGACCGCCCTGGCCCTTCACAACGACGCGCGCGAACGGGTCGGGGCGCCGCCGCTGGTCTGGGATCCGAAACTGGCCGCCGCCGCCGCCGCCTGGGCGCGGGAGCTGGGCCGTCGCGACCGCATGGAGCATTCGCCCTGGGAGATCCGGCGCGGGCAGGGCGAGAACCTGTCGATGGGCGCGCGGGGCTGGTTCTCCGACGCCGTGCTGATGCGCAGCTGGTTCGCCGAGGCTGATGACTACCGCCCCGGCGTCTTTCCCGATGTCAGCCGCACCGGCCGCTGGCAGGATGTGGGACATTATACACAGGCTATCTGGCGCGGCACGACGGCGATCGGCTGCGCGCGGGGCAGCAGCCCCACCCAGGACTATCTGGTCTGCCGCTACGCGCCGCCGGGCAACATGCTCGGCCAGCGCGTGCACTAAACCCGCCCTCATAAAGAGAACCTTAGGCCCGCCGGGGCTATGTCACGGCATCCGGCCCGCCGTTCCGCATGGAATGGAACTTGCGGCCGGATCGGGCAGAAGGCTTGAGGGGTTCCGGATTGGGACGCGACCTGACCATCGAGACCGTGACGCCGGCGGAGCTCTCGCCGGACGAGCTCGACCTGTGGGCGTCGTTCGTCGCCGCCGACCCGCGCTTTTCCTCGCCCTATTTCCATCCGCGCTTCACCCAGATCGCCGGCGAGGTCGCGCCGGGCGCGGTCGTGTCGATCCTGCATCGCCGGGGCCGGGTGGTCGGCTTCTTCCCGCATCAGCGCCGTCGCGGCGCGGCCCAGCCGATCGGCGCGCCGCTCAACGACTATCACGCCGTGATTACCGAGCCGGGCCTCGAGATTCCGCTTGAAGCGATACCTGACCTGATCGGGGCCGCCTCGCTGGGCGTCACCGGCTGGAGCGGGCTGGGCGCGGAAGGGGAGGGCGTGATTGCCCGCCGGACCCTGCAGGCCGATCTGTCGGACGGCTGGGCGGCCTATGACGCCGGCCGCCGGGCGGAGTGGCACAAGTACTTCAAGGACAAGGACCGCGCCCGCCGTTCGCTGGAGCGCGACCACGGCCAGGTCACGGCCCGCATCGACGGCCGCGATCCAGCCCTGCTGGAGCGGCTGATCGGGCTGAAGAGCGACCAGTACCGCCGCTCGCGTCTGCACGACATCTTCGCCTGTGGCTGGACCGCCGACCTGCTCCGCGCCCTGCTGGCCGATACCGGCGCCGCCGACTTCGGGGCCCGGCTGGCGCTGCTGGAGGCCGGCGGCGAGCCGGTGGCCTTCGAGTACGCCCTGTACGCCGGCGCGCACTATCACTTCTGGCTGCCGGCCTATGAGGCCTCGGTGGCGCGCTACTCGCCGGGCATCCTGCTCAGCCTCGAGACCATGCGGCAGGGCAGCGCCCAGGGCTTCAGGGTCTTCGACTACGGGTTCGAGGGCGAGCCCTACAAGAAGTACTTCTGCAACCGGTCACAGACGGTGCTGGAGGGCGTTGCCCAGCGCCGGGGCTACGCCGGCGCCATGGCCGCCGCCTTCTCCATGGCCGGCGTCGAGGCGGCCCTCGCCGCCGGGGAGCGCCTGGCGGGCGCGGGCCTCGGCCTCAGCGTCCGCCGTCGGTGGGCCTCGATCGACGCCTGCGAGACCACGGTCGCCGGCCGGGCGCGCGGCATCGCCGCCGCCGCCGCCGCCGCCCTGAACAAGACCCGCCCCCAGTCCGCCGTCAGCGCCCTGGGCGCCATGCTCTTTGTCTAGAAGGACGACCCGATGTCCCTGCCGCTCGAACCGCGCCTGTTCCCGCACCAGGTCGACCAGCTCGGCCTCGCCACCGACGAGGCGCTGGCCGCGCTGCTCGACCGCTATCCGGAAGAGCTCTTCGACATCAACAGCTACAGCTATGACGACGAGGGTCAGGTCTCTCTTGAGACCGGCGCGCGCGGCCGCGCCTCCGGAGAGACGATCCTGGCGGAGATCAAGGCGGGTCGGCTGTGGGTGAACCTGCGGGACGTGCAGGACGCCCATCCGGATCTCTGGAACCCGGTCCACGCGGCCTTTCAGGCCAACATGCGCGAACTCGGCCTCAAGCCGATCAAGGCCGCCGGCCAGCTGATCCTGTCCTCGCCCGGCACGAAGGTGCCCTACCACTTCGACGCCTCGGGCGTGATGCTGTTCCACCTGCGCGGCCGCAAGCGCCTGTTCGTCTATCCCGCCGACGAGCAGCATCTGCCGCAGATCGAGATGGAACAGGTGATCATGCGGACCACCACCGAGGAGCTGACCTACCGCAAGACCTACGACGGCGAGGCCCGGGTCTTTGACCTCGAGGCCGGACAGGCCCTGACCTGGCCGCTCTACGCGCCGCACCGGGTCGAGAATCTGGACGTGTTCAACGTCTCGCTGTCGCTGGACTTCCAGACCTGGGAGACGCGGTTCACCCGCGGCGCCCACTTCGCCCAGGGCGTGATGCGCCGGCGCTGGGGCAGAACGCCGCCGCCGATGGCCGATGTCCCCATGGCCGCGCGCGCCGCCCTCTGGGCCGCCTCGCTGGCCATGAAGAAGGCCAATCTGGCGGAGAACCGCATCAAGGACATCGAGCGCAGCTTTGAGCTCGGCGCCGACAAGCGGGCGGCGGCGTAGGGGCGCGAGCGCCACATGAAGCCTCTGTCATGACCGCGAATTAAGCTGCCTTGCCGGCCCCGCGGTCCTAGCGTCTCCCCATCACGCATTCGGGGAGATCAACAATGCGCGCAATTCTGGCTTTCGGCGTCGCGAGCGCGGCGCTTCTGGCGGCGGGCGCCGCATTGGCCGCCGAGACGCGGGTGGAGATCAAGGACGCGGTCGCCCGCGTCGTGATCGTTCCCGAAGCCCGGTCCGATGTGAAGGTGTCCTTCAGGACCACCAATGCCTCGCTGCCGTTGACGGTAAGGGTCGAGGGCGACAGGACGATCGTCGACGGCGACCTGGATGGACCGCTCGGCAAGGGCCGGATCCGCAACTGCCGCTCGATCAACGGCGTGGCCAGCGTCGACGTCGCGGGCGTCGGCAAGGTCGCCTGGGAGGACATGCCCCAGATCGTCATCCAGGTCCCGATGGATGCCAGCGTCGGCGCCGGCGGAGCCGTCTTCGGCAGCATCGGACGCAGCGCCTCGCTCAAGCTCTCCAATGCCGGCTGCGGCGACTGGACGGTGGCCAATGTCGACGGCCCGCTAAGCGTCAACCTGGCCGGTTCGGGCGATGTGAAGGCGGGGAGCGCCGGCAGCGCGGACATCAAGGTCGCTGGCTCCGGCGATGTGGCGACCACCGGCGTGCGCGGCAAGCTGACCGCCAACGTCGCCGGCTCCGGCGATCTGGTCTCCGGACCGGTCGGCGGGGGGCTGGCCATCCGGATCGCGGGATCGGGCGACGCCGATGTGGCCTCGGTGGACGGCGACATCGACG
The DNA here is from genome assembly GCA_030683005.1 of Caulobacter sp. GTDB lineage: Bacteria > Pseudomonadota > Alphaproteobacteria > Caulobacterales > Caulobacteraceae > Caulobacter. The sequence continues at coordinate 4,289 of JAUXMY010000016.1, forward strand.
TCAACATCGCCGGTTCGGGCGACGCGTTGATCCGCGGCGGCCGGGCCGGCGCGGTGTCCGTCAGCATCGCCGGTTCGGGCGATGTTCAGTTCGCCGGCGCCGCGACGGCGGTGACCGCCCGGATCGCCGGCTCGGGCGACATCCGCGTCGCCAGCGTCAGCGGGGACGTCAGGAAATCCGTCGTCGGCTCCGGCGATGTCCGGGTCGGCCCCTTCACCATCAACGAGGACTGACCGGCCGGCCTCGCCCCCCCGAACGGGGGGTGGGGCCGATCGCGCTCGCGCCTAGAGTGGTCTCGAGCGGAACCCCACGGCCCCCGTCGTGTCTTCGTCGTTCACGACCGGTCCGGGCGCGGGCTCGCCCGCCGCCGGCCCGGCGCCGTCCCTCCAAGGGCGCCCGGTCGGCGGGGTTCCGCCGCCTCCTCGCCGGAGAGCGCATAAAGAAAGCCCCGGAACCGCAAGGTTCCGGGGCTTTTCGCATGACCTGCCGTCGTCCGGGGAGGAGGGGCAGGGCGGGCGAACGGAGCGGCCGCCTTGCGGCGACCGCTCCTGTTGCAACCTAGAACGCCGAGGCGAACGGGTTGGCGCCGGCGCCCAGGTCCGCGCCCGAACGGTCGCGCGCCTTAAGGTCGCCGCCGAACGAGTAGCGCACACCGATGGTGAAGGTGTCGGCGTCCAGGTCAGCATCGTCGACCGCGGCGTGCGAGTAGCCGCCCGTCAGGCTCCAGGGCGTGCCGGCGAACTGGTATTCACCGCCCAGCCCCAGGCTCCAGCCGTCGACGTCGACACCCGCCACGTCGGCCGAGGCGTAGGCCAGGCCGGCGTCGAGGCGGAAGTTGTCGCTGACGAAGAAGCGCGCTTCGGCGCCCACCGACCAGATGTCGGCGTCGATGTCGTCGATGTTGCCGTAGGAGACGGCGCCGGCGAGCGTCACGGTGTCGAAGTACTTCTGGGCGACGCCGCTGACGGTCCACAGGCCTTCGGACCCGAGGTCGTCGTAGGAGACGGCCGGACCGACGCGCCAGTCGGCGCCGGCGTAGGTGAGGGCGGCGCCGGCGCTGAACGACTCATCGTCGCCCAGGTCGCCGCTGGTGGTCGCGCCCGCGCCCTGCAGCGTCACAGTCCAGGCGTCGGAGGCCTTGAAGGCGACCGAGCCGTCGATCACGTAGGCCTGGCCGTCGCCCTCGAGGCCGAAGGCTTCGACTTCGACCTGCGAGGCGCTGACGCCGACGGAGCCGGTGGCGCTTTGGGCCAGGGCCGGGGTGGAGAAGGCGATGGCGGCCACAGCGGCCGTGGCGAACATACGGAGTTTCATAGGTGGGTATCCCCTTGTGGTTGAACCGTCGGCGTCTTCGGCCGATCGGGACGGGGCACCTATGACCTCGGCGGAGTCGTCGCAAGGGAGGGTTGCAATTATGGATGCGATTTAATCGAACAGGCGCCGGGCGCGCGTCGGCTTCAAGATGTTTCGCCGCCGAGGGCGCGCCGCGCTTGACCTTCCCGAGTCGCTGACGTAAAGACCGCGCCTCTGTTGGACCGGCTGTGCACTTCGGTGCAGACGCGGTCCGCGGAACGAACCGACCTATGGCTTTCCCTTAAAGGAAAATCGCGGTTGGGGACCAGGTCCTCGCGGATGTCCGCGTGGGCCACATTCGTTTTGCGGACGTCGCGTGTTCGGACTTCTTTCCCTCTCAAAGGGGCGGGTTGTCCGGGTTGGTCTTTGAAATGTCTAGGCACGCGGGCGCCGCCCTTCTGGGAGCCCTTTGGGAAACACGAGCGATATGGATCGTCAGAACATCCGCATCCGGCTCAAGGCCTTCGATCACCGCGTGCTGGATCATTCCACACGCGAGATCGTGAACACGGCCAAGCGCACGGGCGCCACCGTCAGGGGGCCGATCCCCCTGCCCACGCTCATTGAGAAATTCACCGTCAACCGTTCGCCGCACGTCGACAAGAAGTCGCGCGAACAGTTCGAGATCCGCACGCACAAGCGCGTGCTGGATATCGTCGACCCGACCCCGCAGACCGTGGACGCGCTGATGAAGCTCGACCTGTCGGCCGGCGTCGATGTCGAGATCAAGCTGTAGGGAGCCGACAGTCATGACTCTCCCCGCACAACGCACTGGTGTTCTCGCCAAGAAGCTGGGCATGACCCGCTTCTTCGATGAGGCCGGCCAGCACGTTCCGGTGACCGTGCTCAGCCTCGAAGGCTGTGTCGTCACCGCCCAGCGCACCGTCGAGAAGGATGGCTACACCGCCCTCCAGCTCGGGGCCGGCGCCAAGAAGCCCAAGAACACGCCCAACGCGATGCGTGGTCACTTCGCGAAGGCTCAGGTCGAGCCCCGCCGCGTCGTCGCCGAGTTCCGCGTTGAGGAAGGCGCCCTGATCGACGTGGGCGCCGAGCTCACCGCCGATCACTTCCTGGCAGGCCAGAAGGTCGACATCCAGGGCGTCACCGTCGGCAAGGGCTTCGCCGGCGCCATGAAGCGCTGGAACTTCGGCGGCATGCGCGCCACCCACGGCGTCTCGGTCTCGCACCGGGCGCACGGGTCGACGGGCCAACGCCAGGATCCGGGCAAGACGTTCGCCGGCAAGAAGATGGCCGGCCACCTGGGTCAGGAAACCGTCACCACCATGAACCTCACGGTCTGGAAGGTGGACGTCGAGCGCGGCCTCATCCTGATCAAGGGCGCCGTTCCGGGCGCCGAGGGTTCCTTCGTGAAGGTTCGCGACGCGATCAAGAAGGCCGCTCCGGCCGACCTGCCGCGTCCGGGCGCCTTCCGCAAGGCCGGCCAGGCGCCGGTTGACGCCGCCGCTGAAGAGCCGGCGGTCGAGGAAGCCCCCGCGACGGAAGCTCCGGCTGCCGAAGCGACGAAAGAGGGCGCTGAATAATGAAACTCGACGTCATCAAACTTGACGGCGCCAAGGCCGGTTCGGTCGATCTCGACGACGCCATCTTCGGCATCGACGAGATCCGCGGGGACATCCTTCAGCGCGTCGTCACCTGGCAGCTGGCCAAACGCCGCTCCGGGAACCACAAGATCCAGGTCCGCAACGAGGTCTCTCGTACGGGCAAGAAGATGTACAAGCAAAAGGGCACCGGCGGCGCCCGTCACGGTTCGCGCCGTGCGGCCCAGTTCGTCGGCGGCGCCAAGGCTCACGGCCCTGTCGTCCGCAGCCACGCGTTTGGTCTGAACAAGAAGATCCGCGCCCTGGCCCTGCGCCATGCGCTGTCTTCCAAGGCCAAGGCCGGCTCGCTTGTCGTCCTCGACGCCGCGGAACTGACTGAGCCGAAGACGGCCGCCCTGCGCGCCACCTTCGACAACATCGGTCTGAAGAACGCCCTGATCATCGCCGGTCCGGAAGTGGACGCCAACTTCAAGCTGGCCGCCCGCAACATTCCGAACATCGATGTGCTGCCGAACGCCGGCCTGAACGTCTACGACGTGCTGCGCCGCGGGACCTTGGTCCTGACCAAGTCGGCCATCGAGGGCATCTCGGCCCGCTTCGCTGAGAAGGAAGCCGCGTAATGTCCGCAACCGCTCGCCATTACGACACCATTCTGGCCCCCGTGATCACGGAAAAGGCGACCATTCTGTCTGAACAGAACAAGGTCGTGTTCCAGGTCGCGGACGACGCCACGAAGGACGAGATCGCCTCGGCGGTCGAAGCGCTGTTCAAGGTCACCGTGACCAAGGTCAACACCCTCAACGTCAAGGGCAAGACCAAGCGCTTCCGTGGTCGCCCGGGTCGTCGTTCCGACGTCAAGAAAGCGATCGTGACGCTGGCCGATGGCCAGTCGATCGACATCACCACGGGGCTCTAGAGACAGATGGCTCTGAAGCAATTCAATCCGACCTCCCCGGGCCGTCGCGGTCTGGTCCTGGTCGACCGCAGCGAGCTCCACAAGGGCAAGCCGGTCAAGGCGCTCGTCGAGGGCCTGACCAAGTCGGGCGGTCGCGGCGGCAACGGCCGTATCGCGGTCCGTTTCCGTGGCGGCGGCGCCAAGCGCCTCTACCGCCTGGTCGACTTCAAGCGTCGCAAGTGGAACGTTCCGGCCACGGTTGAGCGTCTCGAGTACGACCCCAACCGCACCGCCTTCATCGCGCTGATCAAGTACGAAGACGGCGAGCTGGCCTACATCCTGGCCCCGCAACGCCTGAAGGCCGGTGACACGATCATCGCGTCCGAAAAGGTCGACGTGAAGCCGGGCAACGCCGCCCCGCTGAGCGGTCTGCCGATCGGCACGATCGTTCACAACGTCGAGCTGAAGCCCCAGAAGGGCGGCCAGATCGCCCGCTCGGCCGGCGCCTACGCCCAGCTCGTGGGCCGTGACGGGGGCTACGCCCAGATCCGTCTCGGCTCGGGCGAGCTGCGCATGGTGCAGGACAGCTGCATGGCCACGGTCGGCGCCGTCTCGAACCCGGATCACATGAACCAGGTTCTGGGCAAGGCCGGTCGCGTCCGCCACATGGGCTTCCGTCCGCACGTTCGCGGCGTCGCCATGAACCCGGTCGACCACCCGCACGGCGGCGGCGAAGGCCGCACCTCGGGCGGTCGCCACCCGGTGACCCCGGCCGGCAAGCCGACCAAGGGCGCCAAGACCCGCAGCAACAAGGCCACGGATAAGTTCATTATCCGGTCGCGCCACAAAGCGAAGAAGGGCCGTTAAGCCATGACCCGCTCAGTCTGGAAGGGCCCGTTCGTCGACGGTTATCTGCTGAAGAAGGCAGAGACCGCTCAAGGCAGCGGCCGCAAAGATGTCATCAAGACCTGGTCGCGTCGTTCGACGATCATGCCGCAGTTCGTCGGCCTGACCTTCGGCGTCCACAATGGTCTCAAGCATGTGCCCGTGTCCGTGTCGGAAGACATGGTCGGCCACAAGCTCGGCGAGTTCGCCCCGACCCGTAACTTCCCGGGTCACGCGGCGGACAAGAAAGCCAAGAGGAAGTAGGCCATGAGCAAGTCCAAGACCGAACGTCGGCTGCCCGTGACCGAAGTCCAGGCCAAGCTGCGCACCCTGCGCACCTCGGCCCGGAAGCTGAACCTCGTGGCCCAGTCGATCCGCGGCCTGAAGGTGCAACGTGCGCTGAACGAACTCGAGTTCAGCCACAAGCGCATCGCCAAGGACGTCCGCAAGGCGCTCTACAGCGCCATCTCGAACGCCGAGAACAACCACAACCTCGACATCGACTCCCTGGTCGTCGCCGAAGCGTTCGTGGGCAAGAACCTGATTATGAAGCGTTTTTCGGCCCGCGCCCGCGGCCGGTCTTCGCGCATCGAGAAGCCGTTCAGCGAGATCACCATCGTGGTCCGCGAACTGGGTGAGGCCGCCTGATGGGTCAGAAAGTCAATCCGGTCGGGCTTCGGCTCGGCATCAACCGCACCTGGGACAGCCGCTGGTTCGCCGACGGCAAGGACTACGGTCGCCTGCTGCACGAGGACATCAAGGTCCGCAGGGAGCTGAAGAAGCGCCTCGGCGCGGCCGGCATCTCGCGCATCGTGATCGAGCGTCCGCACAAGAAGTGCCGCGTGACCATCTATGCCGCGCGTCCTGGCGTGATCATCGGCAAGAAGGGCGCCGACATCGACAAGCTCCGCAAGGATCTGTCGGCGATGACCGACGGCGAGGTTCACCTGAACATCGTCGAAGTCCGCAAGCCCGAAACCGACGCCCAGCTGGTGGCCGAGAACATCGCCCAGCAGCTCGAGCGCCGCGTCGCCTTCCGTCGCGCCATGAAGCGCACCATGCAGTCGACCATGCGTCTGGGCGCCAAGGGCGTTCGGATCAACGTCTCGGGTCGCCTGGGCGGCGCTGAAATCGCGCGGATGGAATGGTACCGCGAAGGCCGCGTGCCGCTGCACACCCTGCGCGCGGACATCGACTACGGTTTCGCGGAAGCCAAGACCACCTACGGCATCATCGGCGTGAAGACCTGGATCTTCAAAGGCGAAGTGCTGGAACATGACCCGATGGCGCTGGACAAGCGTCTCGCCACCGAATCCGGCCCGGCCGGCGAAGGCGGCGGTCGTGATCGTGACGATCGTGGACCCCGCGGCCCGCGCCGCGACCGCGGTCGGGGAGCTGAGGGCTAACCGTCATGCTGTCACCTAAGAAAACCAAGTACCGGAAGGCCTTCAAGGGCCGCATCCACGGCACCGCCAAGGGCGGCACCCTGCTGAACTTCGGCTCCTACGGCCTGAAGGCTGTCGAGCCGGAGCGCATCACGGCGCGTCAGATCGAGGCGGCTCGCCGCGCGATCACCCGCCACATGAAGCGTCAGGGCCGCGTCTGGATCCGCATCTTCCCGGACCTGCCGGTCACCGACAAGCCGGCCGAAGTCCGCATGGGTAAGGGCAAGGGCGCCGTTGATTACTGGGCCGCTCGCGTTCACCCGGGCCGCATCATGTTCGAGATCGACGGCGTCGCCGACGATATCGCCCGTGACGCTCTGAAGCTCGGCGCCGCGAAGCTGCCGATCAAGACGCGCATCGTCACCCGGATTGGTGACGCCGTGGCCGCGGAGCACTGAAGATGAAGATTGATGACGTCCGGGGCATGACGCCCGACCAGCTCGCCGAAGCCCTGCTGAACCTGAAGAAAGAGCAGTTCAACCTGCGCTTTCAGGCCGCCACGGGCCAGGTGGAGAAGACCCACCGCGTGAACGAGATCCGCAAGGCGATCGCGCGTATCAAGACCGTGCTGCGCGCCAAGAAAGCCGCGTAGAGGAGAACGACCATGCCGAAACGTATTCTCGAAGGCGTTGTCGTCTCCGACAAGGGCGACAAGACGGTGATCGTGAAGGTCGAACGGACCTTCCTGCACCCGCTGCTGAAAAAGACCGTCCGCCGGTCGAAGAAGTATCATGCTCACGACGAGTCCAATGCCTACCAGGCAGGGGACGTCGCCAAGATCGTCGAGTGCGCGCCGAAGTCCAAGCTGAAGACCTGGGAAGTCCTTCCCAAGGCCTCGGCCTAAAAGAGTCTGGAAGGTTAAGCCATGATCCAGATGCAAACTAACCTGGAAGTCGCCGATAATTCAGGCGCTCGCCGGGTCATGTGCATCAAGGTGCTGGGCGGCGCCAAGCGTCGCTACGCCCACGTCGGGGACAAGATTGTCGTCTCCGTCAAAGAAGCCATTCCGCGCGGTCGCGTGAAGAAGGGTGACGTGCTTCAGGCCATCGTGGTCCGCACGTCCTCGGCCATCAAGCGCAAGGACGGTTCGGTCATCCGGTTCGACAAGAACGCGGCGGTGATCGTCAACAAGTCCAGCGAGCCGATCGGTACGCGGATCTTCGGCCCGGTTCCCCGCGAACTGCGCGCCAAGAACCACATGAAGATCATCTCCCTCGCGCCGGAGGTCCTGTAATGTCCGCGAAGATCAAGAAGGGCGACCGTGTCGTCATCCTGACCGGCAAGGACAAGGGCAAGTCCGGCGACGTCGCGCGCGTGATTCCGAAGGAAGACCGCGTCGTCGTCTCGGGCCTGAACATGGTCCAGCGCCACACCAAGCCGACCCAGGCGGACCCGCAGGGCGGCATCAAGCACAAGGAAGCCCCGCTTCACGTCTCGAACGTGGCGCTGGTCGACTCCAAGGGCAAACCGACCCGCGTCGGCTTCCGCATGGAAGGCGAAAAGAAGGTTCGTTTCGCCAAGACCACGGGTGAGGTCATCAATGGCTGATAAAGCTTACGAGCCCCGGCTTAAGACCGTTTATCGCGAGCGCATCCGCGCCGCGATGAAGGAAAAGTTCGGGTACACCAACGAGATGCAGGTCCCCAAGCTGGACAAGATCGTCCTGAACATGGGCATCGGCGAAGCCGTGGCGGACTCCAAGAAGGCCGTCGCCGCGATGAAGGATCTGGGCGCGATCGCCGGCCAGAAGCCCATCGCGACCAAGGCCCGCAACTCGGTCGCCCAATTCAAGATCCGTGAAGGCATGACCATCGGCGCCAAGGTCACCCTGCGCGCCGACCGGATGTATGAATTCCTGGACCGCCTGATCACGATCGCGCTTCCGCGCGTGAAGGATTTCCGCGGCCTGAACGGCAACAGCTTCGACGGCCGTGGCAACTACGCCATGGGCCTGAAGGAACACATCGTGTTCCCGGAGATCAACTATGACCAGATCGACCAGGTCTGGGGCATGGATATCGTTGTCGCCACCACTGCGAAGACCGATGACGAAGCGCGCGCGCTTCTCAAGGAATTCCAGTTCCCGTTCAACAACGTCTAGAGCGGGAAGAGGACACACACATGGCCAAGAAAAGCGCCGTCAACCGCAACGAGATGGTCAAGAAACTCGTTAAGCAACTCGCCAGCAAGCGCGCCGCGCTCAAGGCGACCGCCAACAACGAGGCTCTTCCGCTCGAAGAACGTTTCGAAGCCCGGCTTAAGCTCGCGAAGCTGCCGCGCAACTCCGCCGCCAACCGCATCCGTAACCGGTGCGAAGTGACGGGGCGCCCGCGCGCCTACTATCGCAAGCTGAGGATGAGCCGGATCGCCCTGCGCGAGCTTGGCTCGGCCGGGTTGATCCCCGGCCTCGTCAAGTCGAGCTGGTAAGGGAGGGTCAGATGGTCAACGACCCCATTGGCGATATGATCGCCCGCATCAAGAACGCCGCCATGCGCAAGCGGGCGAAGGTTTCCACGCCGGCCTCGAAGATGCGCGCGCGCGTCCTCGATGTCCTCGCGACGGAAGGCTACATCCGTGGCTACTCGCTGGTCGAGAAGCCCGGTGCGTTCCCCGAATTCGAGATCGAGCTCAAGTACTTCGACAACGAGCCCGTGATCGTCGAGATCCGCCGCGTCTCCAAGCCGGGCCGTCGCGTCTACTCGTCGATCAAGGACCTCAAGCCGGTGAAGAACGGCCTGGGCATCTCGATCCTGTCGACGCCCCAAGGCGTGATGTCGGACAACGCCGCCCGCGACGCTAACGTCGGCGGCGAAGTCCTCTGCCGGGTGTACTGATATGAGCCGCATCGGAAAGAAAATCGTGGCGATCCCCTCCGGGGTGACCGTCACCGTCGACGGCCAGACGGTCGCGGTGAAGGGCCCCAAGGGGACCCTTTCCTGGACCGTTTCGGAAGATATCGACATCAAGCTGGAAGGCGCGGAGCTGACGCTCTCGCCGCGCAACGACTCCACCCGCGCTCGCGGGATGTGGGGCCTGTCGCGCACTCTGGTGAACAACATGGTGGTCGGCGTCAGCCAGGGCTACGAAGAAACCCTCGAACTGGTCGGCGTCGGTTACCGCGCCGCTCTGAAGGGTTCGGCCCTGTCGATGCAACTCGGCTTCAGCCACGAAGTGGACTTCCCGGCGCCGTCGGGCATCACCTTCGTCGTGCCCAAGCAGACCGAGATCAAGATCGCCGGCATCGACAAGCAACTGGTCGGTGAAACCGCGGCCAAGATCCGTCGTATCCGTCCGCCCGAGCCCTACAAGGGCAAGGGCGTCCGCTACGCCGGCGAGAAGGTTCGCCGCAAGGAAGGCAAGAAGAAGTAGTCATGGCGCTCTCTCCTCGCGAATCGCACACGCGCCGCGCCCAGCGCACGCGCACGCGCCTCAAGGCGCTGTCGAACGGACGTCCGCGGCTGTCGGTCTTCCGCTCGAGCAAGAACATCTACGCCCAGATCATCGACGACGAACGCGGCGTGACCCTGGCTTCGGCTTCTTCGCTGGAAGGCGAGAAGACGAGCAAGGGCGCGGACAAGGACGCCGCGGCCCTGGTCGGCAAGCTCGTCGCCGAGCGCGCTATCGAGAAGGGCGTCAAGGACGTCGTCTTCGATCGTGGCGGCTACATCTATCACGGTCGGGTGAAGGCGCTGGCGGATGCCGCGCGTGAAGCCGGCCTGAACTTCTAAGGAGCGCCCAGATGGCTCGTGAACCCCGTGGCGGTGGTGGCGGCGATCGCCGTGATCGCCGTGACCGCAACGCTCCCCAGGCCGATGGTCCCGACAGCGATATCGTCGAGAAGCTGGTCCACATCAACCGCGTCGCCGCCACCGTGAAGGGTGGTCGTCGCTTCAGCTTCGCCGCTCTCATGGTCGTCGGCGACCAGAAGGGCCGTGTCGGCTTCGGTCATGGCAAGGCGCGTGAAGTGCCGGAAGCCATCCGCAAGGCGACCGAAGAGGCCAAGAAGTCGATGATCCGCGTTCCGCTGCGCGAGTCCCGCACGCTGCACCACGACGGTAACGGCCGTTGGGGCGCCGGCAAGGTGATGGTTCGCGCGGCGCCTCCGGGCACCGGCGTCATCGCCGGCGGTCCGATGCGCGCTGTTCTGGAAACCCTCGGCGTCCAGGACGTCGTCGGCAAGTCCAGCGGCTCGTCCAACCCCTACAACATGGTCCGCGCGACGTTTGAAGCGCTGAAGGCCCAGAGCTCGCCCCGCCAGATCGCCGCCAAGCGCGGCAAGAAGGTCGGCGACATCCTGGGCCGCCGGGCCGACGGCGCCTCCGCGCCGGACGCGATCGAGGGCTAACCGATGGCCGAGAAGAAGACTGTCACCGTCCGCCAGACGGCGAGCCCGATCCGCCGCAAGGCCGATCAGCGCGCCACCCTGCAGGGCCTGGGCCTCAACCGCGTGGGTCGCACCCGCGTGCTTGAGGACACCCCCTCCGTCCGTGGGATGATCGCCAAGGTCGCCCACATGGTGGAAGTGGTCGACTAAACCCGCTACAGAGCGCCGCCCGTCCCGCGAACCGCAGGGCGGGCGGACTCTATTTCTGCAAAAGCCGAGTCGGGATCGCCTGGTCCCGGCGCCAGATCTCCAAGGAGAGGCACACCATGACGAAACTCAACGAAATCGCCCCGCGTGAAGGCTCCACCAAGAACCGCATGCGCGTCGGCCGCGGCCCGGGTTCGGGCAAGGGCAAGACCGCCGGTCGCGGTGTGAAGGGCCAGAAGGCGCGCAGCGGCGTCGCCATCGCCGGTTTCGAGGGCGGCCAGATGCCGCTCCACATGCGCATGCCCAAGCGCGGCTTCAACAATCCCTTCGCCAAGGCGTTCGCCGAGGTGAACTTCTGGCGCATCGAGCAGGCGATTGCCGCCGGCAAGCTGGACGCGTCCAAGGCCATCGACGCCGACGTGCTGCTGAAGGCCGGCGTGATCCGTCGCAAGAAGGACGGCGTCAGCCTGCTCGGCAAGGGCGAGCTGACCTCGAAGATCGAAATCACCGTCTACCGCGCCTCGGAAGCCGCCAAAGCGGCGGTCGAAAAGGCCGGTGGCAAGATCACCGTGACCCGCCCGGCCAAGGTCGAAGCGGAAGCCTAAGCGCCAGAAGGACGCGCGCCGGGTGACAACCCCCGGCGCCGTCCTTATCTGTGTCGCTCATTGAAGAGTCGCGGGGAAGTCCATGGCCTCGGCCGCCGAGCAGCTAGCCGCCAATCTCAACTTCGGCGCCTTCCAAAGGGCGACGGAGCTGCAGAAGCGCATCGGGTTCACCCTGATCGCGCTCGTCATCTATCGTCTTGGAACCTATGTCCCGATCCCGGGCATCGACGCGGCGCAGTTCGCCGCGCAGTTCCAGCAGAACAGCCAGGGCATCCTGGGCATGTTCAACATGTTCTCGGGCGGCGCCGTCGAGCGGATGGCCATCTTCGCCCTGAACGTGATGCCCTACATCTCGGCCTCGATCATCGTTCAGCTGCTCCAGGCGGTCTATCCGCCGTGGGAGAAGCTGAAAAAGGAAGGCGGGGAGGCGGGGCGCAAGCAGCTCAACCAGTACACCCGCTACCTGACCGTGGTGCTGGCCCTGTTCCAGTCGTTCGGCACGGCGCTGGGCATGCAGTCGGTCGCGCTGGACCCGGGGCCCTTCTTCATCGCCTCGACCGTCGTCACCCTGACCGGCGGCACCATGTTCCTGATGTGGCTGGGTGAGCAGATCACCAGCCGCGGCGTCGGCAACGGCATCAGCCTGCTGATCTTCGCCGGCATCGTGGCGGTCCTGCCGCGCAGCATCTGGCAACTGTTCGAGCAGGCCCAGGTCGGCTCGATCTCGCCGCTGGTGCTGTTCGGCCTGCTCGGCATGGCCATCGCCGTCGTGCTGTTCATCGTCTTCATGGAGCGCTCGCAGCGCCGGCTGCTGATCCAGTATCCCAAGCGTCAGCAGGGCAACCGGATGGTCGGCGGCGAATCCTCGTTCCTGCCGCTGAAGATCAACACCGCCGGCGTCATCCCCCCGATCTTCGCCTCGTCGCTGCTGCTGCTGCCGACGACGGTGGTCACCATGATGGCCGGGCAGACCAACCCGCCCGAGTGGATGCAGATGGTTCAGCCGGTCATGGCCCAGCTCGCGCACGGCCGGCCGCTGTTCATGTTCCTCTACGGCGCCCTGATCATCTTCTTCTGCTTCTTCTACACCTCCATCGTGTTCAATCCGGAGGACACGGCCGAGAACCTGCGCAAGTACGGCGGCTTCATGCCCGGCATCCGGCCCGGCAAGCGGACCGCGGAGTACCTGGACTTTGTCCTGACCCGCCTGACGGTTATCGGCGCCGGCTACATCGCGCTGGTCTGCCTGCTGCCCGAGATGATGGTCAGCTTCATGAACGCCCCGCCCACGGCCATGGCGCTCGGCGGCACCTCGATCCTGATCGTGGTCTCGGTGACGATGGACACGGTCGCGCAGATCCAGTCCCACCTGCTGGCGCACCAGTACGAGGGCCTGATCAAGAAGTCGAAGCTGCGCGGCGGCAAGCGTTAGAGTTCAGAGACAAGCGCGGCCGCAAGAGCCGGGCGAGGGGAGTGCCATGAACCTGATCCTGTTCGGCCCGCCGGGAAGCGGCAAGGGCACCCAGGCCAAGCGTCTGGTCGAGACGCGCGGCATGGTCCAGCTCTCGACCGGCGACATGCTGCGGGCGGCCATCGCGTCGGGCTCCGAACTCGGCGAGCGGGTGAAGGACGTCCTGGCCCGCGGCGACCTGGTCTCCGACGAGATCGTCATCGCCCTGATCGAGGAGCGGCTGCCCGAAACCGAAGCGGCCGGCGGCGCCATCTTTGACGGCTTCCCGCGCACGGTGGCCCAGGCCGAAGCGCTCGACGTCATGCTGGCCGGCCGCGGCGCCCGAATCGATACCGTCATCCGTCTGCTCGTCGACGAGCCGGCCCTGCTTGCGCGGGTCACCGGTCGTTTCGAGGAGCAGGGCCGGCCCGACGACAATCCCGAGACGTTCAAGACGCGCCTCGCCGCCTACAACGCCCAGACCGCGCCGCTGCTGCCCTACTACGAGGGGCAGGGGAAGCTGCGGGCCGTGGACGGCATGGGTTCGCCCGATACGGTCTCGCAAGCCATCCAGGCCTCTCTGGAGACAGTCTAGGCCTTGAGTCTGGCCAGACCCGGCGGCTTCGCCGGGGCTGGATCAACAGGCTCGTTTCTGAACGACCCGCACACGATCTACCCGCCGGACAGGCAACGACTTCGGCGGTCACCTACGAGAACTGGATTGGTCCGCAAAACGACCGATCCGCCATTGACGGAAGCGCAACGATCCCTATAACGGTGCGCTTCCGCGAAAGGCGCGACTCCCGCGTCGGCTCAAAGTGCAAGCTGAGGGCCGGTGCGCGTGTCGCGTTTGGTTATGCGCATGCGCCCGTGAGGCGCGGCAAGGTTAGAGAGATAAGACTTGGCCCGTATCGCAGGCGTCAACATCCCGACGAACAAGCGCGTAGTCATCGCGCTTCAGTACATTCACGGCATCGGACCGAAATCCGCCAAGGAAATCGTCTCCAGGGTCGGCATCGAGGACGCCCGTCGCGTGAACGCGCTGACGGACGCCGAGGTGCTCCAGATCCGCGAAGCCATCGACAAGGACTTCACGGTCGAGGGCGACCTGCGTCGTGAGACCTCGGTCAACATCAAGCGTCTGATGGACCTGGCCTGCTACCGCGGCCTGCGTCACCGCAAGGGCCTGCCTGTCCGCGGTCAGCGCACGCACACGAACGCCCGCACCCGCAAGGGTCCGGCCAAGCCGATCGCCGGCAAGAAGAAGTAAGAGAGAGCCTCGATGGCCAAGGAACCGGCTCGCGTCAAAAAGCGCGAACGCAAGAACATCACGTCGGGCGTCGCCCACGTGAACGCCTCGTTCAACAACACGATGATCACGATCACCGACGCCCAGGGCAACACGATCTCCTGGTCGAGCGCCGGCATGATGGGCTTCAAAGGGTCGCGCAAGTCGACCCCGTACGCCGCCCAGATGGCCGCCGAAGACGCCGGCAAGAAGGCCGCCGAACACGGTGTGAAGACCCTCGAAGTGAACGTCTCCGGTCCGGGCTCGGGCCGCGAGTCGGCCCTGCGCGCATTGCAGTCGGTCGGCATGACGATCACCACCATCCGTGATGTGACCCCCATTCCGCACAACGGCTGCCGGCCCCCCAAGCGCCGGCGCGTCTGAGTACGTCTATTCGACTTCCCCTTCGCCGGTCGCGCGTTTCGCGGCCGGCGAATCCGCGTTCCAAGGACATCCGCCCGTGATCGAAAGAAACTGGAACGAGCTCACCAAACCGGAAAAGCCGCTGATCGAAGCCGGTGTCGACGCCAGCCGCAAGGCCCGCATCGTCGCCGAGCCTCTGGAGCGCGGTTTCGGGGTGACGCTCGGCAACGCCCTTCGTCGTGTGCTCCTCTCCTCGCTGCAAGGCGCTGCCGTCACGGCGGTGCAGATTGACGGCGTGGTGCACGAGTTCTCGTCGCTTGAAGGCGTCCGTGAGGACGTCGTCGATATCGTTCTGAACATCAAGCAGCTGGCCCTGCGCCTGCACTCCGAGGGCCCCAAGCGCATGACCCTGCGCGCCAAGGGCCCCGGCGTGATCACCGCCAGCCAGATCGACGCCCCGTCGGACATCGAGATCCTCAACGGCGACCACGTGCTCTGCACGCTGGACGACGGCGCGGAAGTCCGCATGGAGTTCACGGTCAACAACGGCAAGGGCTACGTCCCGGCCGAGAAGAACCGTCCCGAGGACGCGCCGATCGGCCTGATCGCCGTCGACGCCCTCTACAGCCCGGTCAAGCGCGTCGCCTACCGCGTCGAGCCGACCCGCCAGGGCCAGTCGCTCGACTACGACAAGCTGGTGCTGGAAATCGAGACCAACGGCGCCGTGGGCCCTGTGGACGCGGTGGCCTACGCCGCCCGCATCCTCCAGGACCAGCTGCAGATCTTCATCACCTTCGAAGAGCCCAAGGCCAAGTCCGACGGCGAAGCGAAGCCGGAGCTGCCGTTCAACCCGGCGCTGCTGAAGAAGGTCGACGAGCTCGAGCTCTCCGTCCGTTCGGCCAACTGCCTGAAGAACGACAACATCGTCTACATCGGCGACCTGATCCAGAAGACCGAGGCGGAGATGCTCCGCACCCCGAACTTCGGCCGCAAGTCGCTGAACGAGATCAAGGAAGTGCTCGCGGGCATGAACCTGCATCTCGGCATGGACGTGCCCAACTGGCCGCCCGAAAACATCGACGATCTGGCCAAGAAGTTCGAAGACCAGATTTAGTTCGCTTCCGCGCTGTCTCCGGACACGCCCTCACGGGCAGGTCCGGGCCCGCTGACGCCGCATCCGCGGTCGAGGGCCCCGGCGCTTCCGTTCTGACCCGGCAGGGAGCTGCGCCGGGATTGGTGATGACACTGCGGGCCGAGGCCCAGGAGAGACAACATGCGTCACGGTAAAGCACACCGTAAACTGGGTCGTACGACCAGCCACCGCCTCGCCATGTTCGCGAACATGTCGGCTTCGCTGATCAAGCACGAGCAGATCGTCACCACCCTTCCCAAGGCGAAGGAACTGCGTCCCATCGTCGAGAAGCTGATCACGCTGGGCAAGCGCGGCGACCTGCACGCCCGTCGTCAGGCCATCAGCCAGATCCGCGACATCGAGCAGGTCGGCAAGCTCTTCGCCGTGCTCGGCCCGCGCTACAAGGACCGCAACGGCGGCTACATCCGCGTCCTCAAGGCCGGCTTCCGCCACGGCGACAACGCCCCGATGGCCGTCATCGAGTTCGTCGACCGCGACGTCAGCGAAAAGGGCAAGGACTCCGGTCCGGTCCAGGAAAGCTTCGGCGGCGACGAATAGTCACCGGCCTGGCGCCACGACATACGAAAGGCCCCGGAGCGATCCGGGGCCTTTTGCTTTGGGCGTCAGGGCAGGGGCCGGCGAGCGCTGTGGCGGATACGGGCGATTCTGACACCCTCGGCATCTATCCGGTAGCGCAGAATGTAGGGCTGCACGGAAACGAGTTCGCGAAAGCCTCGTGAAGTGAGCCGGCCACGATCAGGATGCTCTGCAAGGCTTGCGGCTGCCTCCTTGAGGAGACGGGATATCCGCTGGGCGGCAGCGGGACTGAACTGGCTGATGTAGGCGACGATCGCCGTCAGATCCTCGACGGCGCGCCGTGTCCAGGTTACCTGAACCAAGATTTCGGCGCGGCTTTGAAGTCGGCGGTGCCCCAAGTATCAAGCCATGCAGCCACGTCTTCATGTGGAATGAGACGACCTGCCGCGATGTCCGCTTCGGCTTCGGCGTCGGCTGCAACCTCTGCGGCCTCATCGATCTCGTCAAATACGTCGAAGTCGGCGGCGGGGCTTTCCGAGAAGCCGGGAGGGTCTTCGGGCATGGATCGTTCCTCCATCCAGACCCTGAAGCTAACACCACATTCGCGAACGTTCCACTCTTGTTCTACTCCCGCGTCAGGTCCTGTCTCCGGAACGCCCAGACCGCCAATGCCGCGAACCCTGCCGCCCACAGGGCCAGCGCCAGGAACGCCACCGGCCAGAGCGCCGGCTGCGAGTCCGGCGGCGCCCCGGCCAGCAGGGCGGTGCGCAGCACGTCGGCGCTGAAGGCCGGCAGGAAGGCGTAGTCGAGCACGCCCGGCGGCGCGGTCAGGCCCTTGGTGATCCGGTCGATGGCGATCAGCTGGACCAGCCACAGACCGATGGAGCCAATCACCGCCGGGATGGCGTTGCGCGCCAGGACGACCAGCAGCATGGCCAGGGCGGCCATGGCCATCAGCTCCAGCCACGAGGTCGCGAAGCTGCCGCCCATGCGGACCAGGTCTGTGGTGAAGCTGTAGGTGCTGGTGAAGCCGTCGCCGGTGACCAGGCCGTCGATCAGCGCGCTGACCATCGAGAAGACAGCCAGCAGCAGGATGGACACCGCCGCGCCGAGGCCGAAGGTCATCAGCTTGGCCAGCAGCAGGTTGCTGCGCGTGTTGCGCGGCGTGACCAGCCGCCAGGTCTCCCAGCGGTAGTCGTCGGCCACCAGCGCGGCGGCGGCCAGCATGAAGAACAGCTGCACCGGAATGAGGTCCGTCTGGGTCATCGCCTCCGATGCCGACTTGGCCAGGTCATTGGCCGCGAAGGCCAGCCCGGGGTCGCTCGGCATGCGGCGTGTCGCCACGGTGATCACAGTGCCCAGCAGGCCGAAGGCCAGCGACACGATGGGGACGAACAGGAAGCCCCAGAACAGTAGGCCCCGAGCCTTGCTGAGGCGCAGCCGCTCGGCGGCGAAGGCGTCAGCCAGCATCGGACTCTCCCGTCAGGCTGAGGAACACCGCCTCCAGGTCGCCGCCGATCCAGCGCGCCTCGGTGATGTCGACGCCGGCCTTGACCAGCGCCTTGATGAGGGCCGGCGCGGCGGCGCGTTCGACGGCGGCCAGCACGGCCTCGCCGTCGACCCGCCCCTTGTCGCCCAGTACGGCCAGCGCCTTGTCGACCGGCGATACGGTCAGCCGCAGCAGCTCATGAACGGCGGTCAATTCGCTGACGGAGCCCTCGCGCACCAGCCGGCCCCTGTCGAGGAAGGCGACGCGGTCGCAGACGCGCTGCACCTCGTCCAGCTGGTGACTGGCCAGGATGACGGTGACGCCGTCCCTGTCGGCCAGTTCGCGGATCAGCGCGCGGATTTCCAGGATGCCCGCCGGGTCCATGCCGCTGGTCGGCTCGTCGAGGATCACCACCTCGGGCCGGGTCAGCAGTGCGGCGGCCAGCGCCAGCCGCTGCTTCATGCCGACCGAGAAGCCGTGCACTGTGCGGTCGGCCGCCTCGGTCAGGCCGACACGATCCAGCCAGCCGTCGACGTCCGGCGTCGTCTCGCCGGACTCCAGCGCCAGCACCTTCAGGGTGTCGCGCGCCGTCAGCCAGGGCAGGAAGCGCGGCGTCTCGATAACGGCGCCGATCCGGCGAAGGGCCTTGATGTCGCCCGCCGCGGCGCCGAGCAGACGCGCCTCGCCGGTGGTCGGCCGCACCAGGCCCAGCACGATGCGGAACAGCGTGCTCTTGCCGGCGCCGTTCGGACCCAGAATGCCGTAGACCCCGCCCCTGGGGATCTGCAGCGACAGCGCGTCCAGCGCCTTGACCGCACCGAACGTCTTGCCAACGCCGACGGCCTCGAGGGCGATGCTCATGGGGTCATCCGGCCAGTCCGCTCCCTGTCGTCGAACCGCGACACGACGGGACTATGAAGAGCCCCGTTGAGTCCGCCAAGCGCGCAGGCGACAAGACGGCGGTAGAATGGAGTTTGGCCGATGATCGGGTTCTCGCGCACGCTGCTGATTGCGCTGACCTTCCTGACCCTGGCGGGTGCGCCGGCGCCGGCGCTGGCCCAGGATCGCCGGCCGCTGATCCTGATCTCGATCGACGGCTTCCGCGCCGAGTATCTGGAGCGGGGCCTGACGCCGACCCTCGACGCCCTGGCCGGGGCCGGCGCGCGCGCGGAGGCCATGCGTCCGTCCTTCCCGGTCAATACCTTCCCCAACCACTACACCCTGGTCACCGGCCTGCGCCCCGACCGCCATGGTCTGACCGACAACACCATGTTCGACGGGGCCCGCCCGGGCGTGAAGTTCTCGATGGGCGCCCGCGAGCAGGTCATGGACCGCTTCTGGTGGGACGGCGGCGAGCCGATCTGGGTCACCGCGCAGCGCCAGGGAGTGAGGGCGGCCACCATGTTCTGGCCGGGGTCGGAAGCGGCGGTGCGCGGCGTGCGCCCGTCGATCTGGCACATCTACGAGGAGGCTCTGCCGGCCTTCGACCGCGTCGACCGGCTGCTCGGCTGGCTGGATCTGCCGATGGCCGAGCGGCCGTTGCTGATGACCCTCTACTTCGAGGCGGTTGATACGGTGGGCCATCACAGCGGCCCGGACAGTCCCGAGCTGAACGAGGCCCTGCGGACGGTCGACCTGTCGCTGGCGCGGCTGGTGGCGGGGCTGACGGCGCGGGGACTCCTGCATCAGGTCAACATCGTCATCGTCTCCGACCACGGCATGGCCCCGACCTCTCCCGACCGGCTGATCGTGCTGGACGAGCAGTATCCCGCCGGCGCCTTCCGCTGGATCACCATGGGATCGATGGCGGGCCTGATCCCGGCGGACGCCGAGGTCGAACGGCGGCTGGTCGGACGGCAAGACCATCACGAATGCTGGCGCAAGGGCGAGTTGCCGGCGCGGCTGAACTACGGCTCCCACCCGCGTATTCCGCCGGTCATTTGCCTGGCCGACGCAGGCTGGACGCTGACCACGCGCGAGCGGCAGGACAGCCGGCCGATGACCCGGTCGGGCGGCGCGCACGGCTATGATCCGCATGACCCGACGATGCAGGCCATCTTCGTCGCTCACGGCCCGGCTTTCCGGAGCGGCGTGGTGCTGGCGCCGTTCGACAACGTCTCGGTCTATCCCCTGCTGGCAAGGCTGCTGGACCTGACGCCGGCCCCCAACGACGGCGATCCCGCCGACACCGCCGCCGCCCTGCGCTGAGACCGCCCTCCGGGCCGTCGCATCCGGAAGGACCGGCTTGACGATATTATTGCTCTATGAGTTAAATATTATCCCGAAGCGGTAATAAAGGGACTTCGATGGCCACGCATCCCGCCCTGTCCTCGGCGGTCGTCTACAGGGACCCCAAGGCGGCGCTCGCCTTCCTTGAGGCGGCCTTCGGCTTCGAGCTGACGCTGTTGATCGAGGATGAGAACGGCGATCTCGCCCACTCTCAGATGCGCTACGGCGACAGCCTGGTGATGATCGGCAACGAATGGACTGACGAGCACCGCAGCCCCGCCTCGATCAACGGCCTGATGACCCAGACGGTCCACATCCAGATCCCGGGCGGGCAGGGGACGGTTGATCAGCACTGCGAGCGCGCCCGCGCGGCCGGGATGACGATCATCGCCGAGCCGCAGACCCAGTTCTACGGTGATCGCACCTATCGCTGCAAAGACCCGGAAGGCCACATCTGGACCGTCAGCCAGACGGTGCAGGTGATGTCCCCCGATCAATGGGACGCCGCCGACATGGGCCTGAAGACCACGGTCTACAGGGAATGAGCGCCGCCGCCGCGCGGCTTGACGAGACCCTGGCCGCCCTGGCCGATCCGCATCGGCGACGCGTCGTCGAGCTGCTGCGCGAAAGGCCCCGCCGCGCAGGCGAACTGGCCGAGGAGGCCGGCCTGACCCCGCCCGCCATGAGCCGCCACCTGCGCACCCTGCGCCGCTGCGGTCTGGTCGAGGAGGCCAGCCCGGACTTCGACGCCCGTGTGCGCGTCTACCAGCTGAGGCCCGAACCGATGGTCCAGCTGCTGCGCTGGCTCGAGGAAACCGAGCGGATGTGGTCGGCCCAGCTGCTGGCCTTCAAGACGCACGTGGAGCAGGCCGCCCCGGGCGCGGCGGCGCCCAGGGGAAAAGTCTAGTGGCCAGCCGCGTCGTCGTCGCCCTGCGCGTCCGGGTCCCGCCGGACCGCGCCTTCGAGGCCTTCACGGCCGAGATCGGCGCCTGGTGGACGCCCAACGCCCTGTTCGCCTTCACGCCCCGCGCGCCGGGCGTGCTGTCGTTCGAGGGGCGGGAGCGCCTGATCGAGACCCGCGAGGGCGGCAAGGTGTTCGAGATCGGCAAGGTCACCGTCTGGGAGCCGGGGGCGCGTCTCGTGCTCGGCTGGCGGCAGGCGACCTTCACGCCGGACATGGCCACCGAAGTGGAGGTTTTGTTCGAGGCGGTAGGCGAGGGCGAGACGCGGGTCACCGTGACCCACTCCGGCTGGGACAGCGTGCCCCGGGCCCACGTCGCCCGCCACGGCTTCCCGCTCACGGCGTTCCAGGCCCGCCATGGCGAATGGTGGCGGGTGCTGCTGGAACGGCTGGCGGAGTATGTCTCGTGACGGGGACATGCACTTCAGTGCCTGTCCCCAGCCGCTTCAAGCTGCGGGGGACACGTACCGAAGACGGTACATGTCCCCGACCGGGAGCCCAATCATGACCCAGGACGACATCCGCCTCATCGCCCTGTCGCTGCCCGAGGCGCAGGAACACCCGCACTTCGACCGACCCTCGTTCCGGGTGCGCGGCAGGATTTTCGCCACCCTGCCGCCGGTGGGCGAGGACGGCATCTGGAAGGTCGTTCTCAAGCTCCCGGTCCTGGTCAAGGAGTCCCTGACGGAGACAGATCCCGACGCCGTCGTGTCGCTGGGAAACTGGGACCGGGGCGGCTGGACGCAGCTCGACATCGGGCGCATGGACGAGGCTAGGCTGGCCGATCTCACAAGGCTGGCGTGGCGCCAGGTGGCGCCCAAGAAACTCGCCGCCGGGGAGCAGGCATGACCGACCAGAACCAGCCGCCCGCCGCAACGGGCGTGCGCCGCGCGGCGTTCAGCTTCATCTTCGCCTCGGCGCTGATCAACAGCCTGTCGTTCGGGATCATGATCCCGGTCCTGCCCAAGCTGGTCGAGCAACTGGCCGGCGGCGACACCGCCTTCGCCGCCGAGTGGAACGTCGTGCTGGCCACCAGCTGGGGCCTGATGCAGTTCGTCTTCGGGCCGATCCTGGGCATGCTGTCGGACCGGTTCGGCCGCCGCCCGGTCCTGCTGATCTCGATCTTCGGCCTGGGGATCGACTTCATCGTCATGGCCTTCGCCCCGAACATGTGGTGGCTGCTGATCGGCCGGATCGTCAGCGGCATCACCGCCTCCAGCTTCTCGACCGCCAACGCCTATGTCGCAGATGTCACGGCGCCGGAGGACCGCGCCAAATCGTTCGGCCTGATGGGCTCGGCCTTCAGCTTCGGCTTCCTGATCGGTCCGGTGCTGGGGGGCTTCCTGGGCAAGGACGACCTGCAGCTGCCGTTCTTCGCCGCCGCCGGCCTGTGCCTGATCAACTTCGTCTACGGCTACTTCGTCCTGCCCGAGTCGCTGCCGGTCGAGCGGCGCGCCCCGCGCTTTACCTGGACCAAGGCCAACCCGATCGGGGCCCTGCGCACGCTGCGCTCGCACGCCGGCCTGCTGGGTCTGGCCAGCGTCGGCTTCCTGTTTCACATGGCCCACATCGTGCTGCCGGCCATCTTTGTCTTCTACATGGGCCACCGTTATGGCTGGGACGTGCGGACCATCGGCTTCGCAATGAGCGGGTCGGGCATTCTCGGCATCATCGTTCAGGTCTTTCTGGTCGGCCCGATCGTCAAGCGCATCGGCGAGCGGGGCGCGGTGCTGGCCGGGGCCTTCTTCGGAGCCCTCGGCTTCGCCATGTACGGCTACGCGCCCAATGGCTGGTTCTATCTGGCGACCATGCCGGTGTTCGCGCTGATGGGCCTGCTGATGCCCGGTCTGATGGGTCTGATGAGCCGCCGTACGCCGCCCGACGAGCAGGGCCAGCTCCAGGGCGCGATGCAGAGCCTGCAGGGAATCGCCGCCATCATCGGCCCGTCGATCTTCGGCCTGACCTTCGCCTGGTCGATCCGCAACAACGCGGCGCTGAACGTCCCCGGCCTGGCCGTCTATATGGCCGCCGCCTTCCTGACCCTCGCGCTGCTGATCGCCCTGAAGGTCGCCCGGCCCGCCCCGCCGGAACCCGTCACCACCTGAGATCATTGTCAGGCCTTGATTAAGCCAGAAATTCTCGCTGGATTCAGGGTGGGGGCAACCTTGACCTGAAAGACCTCATGCACGCCGCGAAACTGATTATTCCTGTTCTGGCCCTGCTGGCCGCCTGTTCCGATCCGGCCGCGCGGTCCAACGCGCAGCAGCCGCCGTTGCCGGAGCCGACCAAGGCCCCGCCGGTGAGCGCCGCGGCCATGAAGACCTCCTTCGCTCCGGTGGTGAAGCGGGCCGCGCCGGCTGTGGTCAACGTCAGCAGCAAGCGGGTGGTGCGTCAGCGGGTCGATCCCTTCTGGGACATGTTCATCGGCGGCGGCGTGCCGCGCGAGCGAATCGCCCAGTCGTTGGGCAGCGGCGCCATTGTTCGCGAGGACGGCGTCATCCTGACCAACAACCACAATATCGAGGGCGCCGACGAGGTGATGGTCCAGCTCGCCGACAAGCGCGAGTTCCCCGCCCGGGTTTTGCTGGCCGACCCGAAATCCGACCTGGCGGTCCTGAAGATCGACGTCGGAAGCGAAAAGCTGCCGGTCATCGCCATCGATGACCAGGAGGCGCTGGAGGTCGGCGACCTGGTGCTGGCCATCGGCAACCCGTTCGGCGTCGGCCAGACGGTGACCAACGGCATCGTCTCGGCCACCGCGCGGTCCAACACCGGCATCACCGACCACGGCTTCTTCATCCAGACCGACGCGGCCATCAACCCGGGCAACTCCGGCGGACCGCTGGTCGACATGGACGGCGATCTGGTCGGGGTCAACACCGCCATCCTGTCGCGCTCGGGGCAGTCCTCGGGCGTCGGCTTCGCCGTTCCGGCCGCCATGGCCCGGCAGGTGGTCGGCGCCGCCCTGGGCGGCAGCCAGGCGGTCGTGCGACCCTGGCTGGGCGTCAAGGCCATGACCGTCACCGGCGATGTCGCCCGCAGCCTGGGCATCGGCGCGCCGCGCGGCGCGGCCGTCACCGATGTCTGGCCGGGCAGCGCGGCGGCCCGCGCGGGAATCCAGCAGGGCGACATCCTGGTGACCATCGCCGGCCAGCCGGTAAGCGACGAGGGCGCCGCTATCTACCTGTTCGGGGCCCGTCGTGTCGGCGAGACGGTGCCGCTCACCGTACTGCGCGACGGTCGCGAGGTGTCGCTGAACGCCCGGGCCGAGCCGGCGCCGTCCAGCCCCGCACGCGATGAGCGGGTCATTGAGGGCGCGAACCCCTTCTCGGGCGCCACAGTCGCCAACCTGTCTCCGGCCGTGGCCGACGAGGTCGGCGTCGATCCCTTCGCCGGGCGCGGCGTCGTCGTGCTGAAGGTGACGACCGGCCCGGCGCGCGGCGTCGGCCTGCAGCCGGGCGACATCGTCCGCGCCATCAACGGGACCGACATCCGAACCACCGGCGAACTGGCCACCGCCCTGACCGCCAGGGTCCGGGTCTGGCAGGTGACCATCGAACGCGGCGGTCGCCGGATCACGGCGCAGTTCAGGGGATAGGGGGAAGGCGGGGACATGCACTTCAGTGCGTGTCCCCATCAGCTTGCAAGCGGCTGGGGACACGTACCGAAGACGGTACATGTCCCCGTCACTACCGGCGATGCCGGAAGCAGTCCCCAAGGTCGGCTCCCGTGCTACACCCGCCCACGATGAGCGATCTGTTTGAAGCCGCCGGCCTGACGCCCCACGCCCCCGCGCCCCTGGCCGAGCGGCTGCGGCCGCGCACCATCGACGAGGTGGTCGGCCAGGACCACCTGCTGGGCGAGACCGGTCCCATCCGCCGGATGATCGTGGGCGGCCGGCTGGGCTCGATGATCCTCTGGGGACCGCCGGGCACGGGGAAGACCACCATCGCCCGGCTGCTGGCCAGGGCGGCGGGCTATGAATACCAGCAGATCAGCGCCGTCTTTTCCGGCGTCGCCGACCTGAAGAAGGCCTTCGAGCAGGCCAGGATGCGCCGCGCCGCCGGCCAGTCGACCCTGCTGTTTGTTGACGAGATCCACCGCTTCAACCGCGCCCAGCAGGACGGCTTCCTGCCGTTCGTGGAGGAGGGCGTCGTCACCCTGGTGGGCGCCACCACCGAGAACCCCAGCTTCGAGCTCAACGGCGCCCTGCTGTCGCGCTCGCAGGTCTATGTGCTGCGCCGGCTGGACGAGGCGGCGCTGGAGAGCCTGCTGGTCCGGGCCGAGGCGGAGGAGGGCCGCGCCCTGCCGCTGGACCCCGCCGCGCGCGAGGCGATGATCGCCATGGCCGACGGCGACGGCCGCTACCTGCTGACCCTGGCCGAGACCCTGCTGGCCATCGGCGCGCCGAAGCCCCTGACCCCGGCCGAGCTGGGCCAGGTGCTGCAGAAGCGCAGCCCCGCCTACGACAAGGACCGTGAGGAGCACTATAACCTCATCAGCGCGCTGCATAAGTCCGTGCGCGGCAGCGACCCGGACGCGGCCCTCTACTGGCTGGCGCGGATGCTGGAGGGCGGCGAGGACCCGCTGTTCATCGCCCGCCGGCTGACCCGCATGGCCAGCGAGGACATCGGCGCCGCCGACCCGATGAGCCTGCTGCTCTGCAACGCGGCCAGGGACGCCTTCGACTTCATGGGCAGCCCCGAGGGCGAGCTGGCCCTGGCCCAGGCCTGTGTCCACATGGCCTGCGCGCCCAAGTCCAACGCCGTCTACAAGGCCTTCGGCGCGGCGCGGAAGGCGGCGAAGGAGACCGGCTCCCTGACCCCGCCCGCCCACATCCTCAACGCCCCGACCCGGCTGATGAAGGACCTCGGCTACGGCAAGGGCTACGCCTACGACCCCGACACCGAGGAGGGCTTCTCCGGCCAGAACTACTTCCCGGACGGCATGGAGCGGCGGGCGTTCTACAGGCCGAAAGGCGAGGGGCACGAGGCCAAGGTCAAGGAGCGGCTGGACCGCTGGGCGGCGATGCGGGGGAAGAAAAATGTCTGATCCTCTCCCTCTTGGGAGAGGGGGACCAGCCGAAGGCTGGTGGAGAGGGATGCTCTCCCGGCGAGGGCGATCAACGCGGAGCCCTCGAATGCTGACCGCCGTGCTTCCCGCTCCACCATGCTCCGCATGGTCCCCCTCTCCCAAGAGGGAGAGGTAGGATGTCGCCCCGCCCCCCGCGCAAGATCAAAGCCCACGAAACCCCGATCGTCCTCACCCCCGAGGAGATCGCCTTCACGCGCGGCCTGGTGATCCATCAGGACCCGCATGTCATCGTGCTGAACAAGCCGCCGGGCCTCTCCAGCCAGGGCGGGAGGATCAACGCCAACACACTGGACGAACTGCTCTGGGCCTTCGCCACGGCGGGCGGCAACCGGCCCCGGCTGGTGCACCGGCTGGACCGCGACACCAGCGGCGTCATCCTCACCGCCCGCACCAAGCCCGCCGCAAGTTTTCTCGGCAAGGCCATGATCGCAAAGCGGTTTCGCAAGACCTACCTGGCCATCGTCGCGCCCGGCGCGCCGTCGCCGAAGGGGGGCGTCATCGAGGCCGCCCTGCGCCGCGAGAGCATCGGCCGCGAGGCCTATATGCGGGTCACCGAGCCGGAACATCCCGACGCCGAGACCGCGAAGACCCGCTACCGCACCCTGGCCGCCACGCCCGAGGCGGCGCTGATGGAGCTGTCGCCGGAGACCGGCCGCATGCACCAGCTGCGCGTCCACATGGCCAGCCTCGGCCGGCCCATCGTCGGCGACGTGCGCTACGGCGGGGCCCTGACGGTCGGCGGCCAGCCGGTGCCGCGCCTGATGCTGCACGCGGTGAAGCTCAGCTACCCGCACCCGGACGGCCAGACCGCTACGGTGGAAGCGCCGATGCCCGACGACATGGCGGCGCTGCTCCGCGCGCTGGGCCTTGCGGGAACCCCCGGCCCCGGCGCAGCTTAATCAGGTCGGAGGACCGCACATATGAACCGTGTTCTGCTCATCGCCGCGGCCAGTCTCAGCCTCGCCGCCTGCGCCACGCCCACCGTCTACGCCCCGTCGACCGGCGCGCCGACCAGCGTCGGCTTCACCGACTACCGGATCGAGACCGGCCGCTACCGCGTCTCCTACACCGGCGGCGGCGGCGCGCCGATGGCCCAGGTGGCCGACTACGCCCTGCTGCGGGCGGCCGAGGTGGCGCTGCGCGACGGCTATGACTGGTTTCGGGTGGTCGACCGTCAGGACCGCACGATCGGCGCCGGGGCCGGCGGGCGGCCGCGCGTGAGCGTCGGCGTCGGCTCCGGCGGCGGCGGCTGGGGCCGGCGCAGCGGCGTCAGCGTCGGGGTCGGGACGAGCTTCGACCTGTCCGGCGGCCCGGCTCTGTCGCGCACGCTGGAAGTCATGGCCGGCAAGGGGCCGGTTCCCAAGGACCGCGACGTCTATGACGCCCGTGACATCGTCCGTGTCATCGGCCGCGGCGAGGGACGGTAGAAATCGCCCGTGCCCCGGCTAAGGCCGGAGCTGAGCTGGCAACAAAGGCGCCGTCATGGCCCGACTTGTTCGGGCCACCCATGAACACGGCTTGGCAAGTCGACGCTTCAGCATCTGCCGGCCAGCCTTTTCGTCACCACGCATGGCTGGCCCGAACAAGTCGGGCCATGACGGCTGGCTGGGATTTGATTGAGCGCTACGCCGCCGCTGTCGCCAGCGTCGCCGGGGCGGTTCGCAGCGAGGCATGGGTCAGGCCCGCCGTCTCCGCCACCGCGAACATCACCTGGGACGCCAGACCCTGTACGGCGATCAGGGGCGTCTGGCCCCTGGCCTGCCGCCCCAGGTCGAGCATGGCGGCGGCCAGCCGGGCGTCGTCGCCGGCAAACTCCGCCGCGTCCAGCGTGACACCGGCCACGCGCGCTTCGCGCAGGGACGCCATCTCGTCGCGTCCGGACTGCACGCGGGCGAAGACCCCTCGGCACAGGGTGCGCAGCAGGCCGCAGACCTCGATCAGCCGGCCCTGCGGCGTCCCGCGATCGACATCGACCAGCTCGATCAGCAGGCCGCGCTTCATCCGCCCCTGGGCTTCGCCGGCGGCGGCGATCAGCGCCTGACGGCCCTTGTTGGCGGCCATGGTCCTGAACGACACCGGCACGATCAGCGGCCGGGCGGCGGGCGCGTCGACGCGCGGCAGGTAGAGGCCGGCGTAGTGGAGCGTCGCCAGATCGATGGTCGCCAGGTCGCTGTCGAACAGTCTGGCGAAGGCCCGCGTCGGGATCACCCGGCCGCTGACCGTCTCGGTCACCGTCGGCTCGATGCGCACGGCCGCCGCAACGCCGTGGCGCAGGCTGATCACCGGCTCGACCGCGAAGTCGATCCGCAGCGTAAGCCCGGACCCGGTCGCGAACATGTGGGGATTGCGCCGCTTCTCCTCGGCCGGGTCAATGTCCGGCGCGGGCTCTGCCGCCGCCGGGGAGGGCGCGACCTTGCGCGCCTTAAGGATGGCGCGTGGGTCGAGCGGGGCGCAGGACACCTCCCCGCCCGACAGACCGGTGACGGCCCGTACGCGCAGGTCGCCCTGTTCGGCGGCCCCCAGGAAGTGCAGCAGCACCTCCTCCAGCACCTTCAGCGTCATGGCTTGGGCGGCCATGCCGTCCTCGCTGGTCATGGCGACCAGGTAGTCGGTCTCGCCCACCCGCTGGGACAGGTCCTGGAAGGTCAGGTGTTCGGCCAGCTTGCGTTCGGTGTAGGCCCAGACATCCGGGCGACGGCGCGGCCAGCGCTCGCCGGCCCGCTCGCGGATCGCCGCCAGGCTGAAGATGTTCACCGCGCCACGCGCCAACAGGTCCTGACCGCCGAACCGGTCCAGCACGGCGGCGATATCGGCGGCGTTGAGACGTTCAGGGGAGCTGACGAAAGCGCTCATGAGCAAGCCAGGGGGTGAGGTTCCCCATTCTGGGCCGCCCTGCTTAACGTCGTGTTTAGGGGGCGCTTTGCGCGAGCCGTCGCATCGTCGCATAAGGGCGCATGGAAAAACTGCTTCTCGTGGCCGCCGGCGGAGCGATCGGCGCCGTCGCCCGCTACCTGACCGGAACACAGACCCTGCGCCTTCTGGGACCTGGCTGGCCCTATGGCACCCTTGCCGTCAACCTCGTCGGCGGCCTGGCCATGGGGGCGCTGATCGCGGCGCTGGCGCTGAGGGGCGGGGCGGACCAGGAGCGCTGGCGGCTGCTGCTCGGCGTCGGCGTCCTCGGCGGTTTCACCACCTTCTCGGCCTTCTCGCTGGAGGTCGCCCTGATGATCGAACGCCGCGAGTGGGCGTCGGCCTTCGCCTATTCAACCTTCTCCGTTGTCGCCTCGGTGGCGGCGCTGTTCGCCGGCATGATGCTGGTGCGAAAGCTGGTGGCCGCATGAGCGCGCGTGAAGTCAAAACCCTGTTTGTGGACCTTGGCGAGGCGGGCGAGGATGGCGTGCGGCTGGACCGCTGGTTCCGCCGCCGCTGGCCGCACCTGACCCAGATCCAGATCCAGAAGCTGGCGCGCAGCGGCCAGATCCGCGTCGACGGCGCCCGGGCCAAGGCTGACACCCGACTTCAGGCTGGCCAGCAGGTGCGCGTGCCGCCGCTGCCCGACGCGCCGAGCCCCGGCGGCGACCGAAAGGCCCTGCTGTCCGACCGGGACGTCGCCTTCGCCCGCTCTCTGGTGCTGTACGAGGACGAGGACGTCCTGATCCTCAACAAGCCCGCCGGCCTGGCCGTACAGGGCGGCACCAAGACCACCCACCACGTCGACAAGCTGCTGTCGGCCTGGGGCGAGGGGCTGCAGCGCCCCCGGCTGGTCCACCGCCTCGACCGCGACACCTCCGGCGTGCTGGTGCTGGGCAAGACGCCGGCCGCCGCCGCCAAGCTCTCGGGCGCCTTCGCCCGGCGCAAGGCGCAGAAGACCTACTGGGCCCTGGTGGTCGGTACGCCGCACCCGACCGAGGGGATCATCGACATCCCGCTGGCCAAGAAGGGCATCAACGACCGCGAGATGATCGTGCCGACCGACGCCAAGGATCCCAAGGGCGAGGTCGCCGAGACCGAGTTCGTCACCATCAGCCGCGCCGGGCCCCGGGTCAGCTGGATGGCCCTGCGCCCGCACACCGGCCGCACCCACCAGCTGCGCGCCCACATGCTGGCCATCGGCCACCCGATCCTGGGCGACCCCAAGTACGGCGACGAAAAGAGCGCCGCCCTGTCGGAGGGACTGCAGCTGCAGCTCCACGCCCGGCGGCTGGTCATTCCCCATCCCTCGGCGGGGATGATCGCCGTCGAGGCGCCGCTGAGCCGCGAGATGAAGGAAGGCTTCCAGCGCTTCGGCTTCGACGCGCACGAGGCCGATCCCGATCCCTTCGTGAAGAAGGGCGGGCGCTCGAGCCGGCGGTAGGATCGGGGACATGTACCTCTTCGGTACGTGTCCCCCGCAGCTTGAAGCGGCAGGGGACACGCACTGAAGTGCATGTCCCCGCGAGCCTCAAACCAGTCCCGATACCGGTTCCACGCCGGCGCTGTCCGGAAACACCGCCGTGTCCAGCGCCCGGCGGTCCAGACCCATGTGATCGCGCAGGACGCCCTTGAACAGGCCGCGCAGGTCGAGGGTCGGGCGGGTGTCACGCCCTTCGAACAGCGCCGAGGCCTTCAGGGTCGGCCAGTCGCCGATGATGCCGCCGGGCTTCAGGGCGCCGCCCAGTAGGAAGGCGGTGGAGCCGGTGCCATGGTCGGTGCCGCCGGTGCCGTTGATCCGCGCTGTGCGGCCAAACTCGGTGGCGACCACCACGACGGTATCCTTCCAGTCCGCCGCCAGCCCCTCGTGCAGGCCCATGAGCAGGGCGTCGAGGTAGAGCAGGCGGTTGGCCAGCTGCCCTTCGGCCGCGCCCTGGTTGGCGTGGGTGTCCCAGCCGTCGACGGAGATGGCGACGATCTGCGGGCCGTTTTCCTGGCGCATGAAGCCGGCGACGGTCGCGCCGATGCCGCGCGCCACCGCCTGGCCCTGGCGGACGAAGCCCTGCGCGCCGCCGCCGGTCATCGGCGCCGGAGCCGGGGCGGCCATGTCCTGCATCGCCATCGCCGCCATCGCCTCGGTTTGCAGTCCGCGCGCCAGGGCCGGGCCCAGCAGCGGGTCGTTGGCGTAGAGGTCGCCCAGGATGCCGGGCAGGCGCGGGCTGCCTTCGCCGGCCGCGCCGGGCGACCAGGAGGCGGCGGGCGCCTTGCCCCGCAGGATCAGTGGCGCGGTGGCCCCGACCGACAGCGCCTCGATCTTCCGCGCCGGCATGGCCTCCAGCGCCCGATTGAGAAAGCCGGAACTGGTCCCGTAGACCACGGCCGCGCCGCTCTCGAGCACGTCCTGCGCCTCGAAGTGCGATCGAGCCCGGTCAGGTCCCGCGACGGCCGGCGCGATGCGCGCCTGGCCCTTCAGCGCCAGGCCATGGACCCCCGCCAGCGCCGGGTGCAGCGCGAAGGTCGCGTCGAGCTTCAGCGCCCTGTCGGCCGGTATGGCGATACGGCCGCGCAGGCCGGCGTAGTCGGGGTCGCCCACCGGCGGCGAGGCCGAGAGGCCGTCCATGGCGCCGCGCGCGATCACGGTGACCATCTTCTTGCGGCCCAGGTCTCCATCGGCCCGGGCGGCATGGCCCATGAAGCCGATCGAGAGGCCAAGGCCGGCGGCGGCGGACAGCAGGCCGCGACGGGAAAGGTCGGTGCGGGTCATCGGCGCTGGAACTCCGGACTCATCAACAGGATCGACAGGGCCTCCTGCCGCGACTCGGCGCGGGCGACGGCGGCCCGGACAGGCTCGCTCAGCCGGGCGCCCAGCGCATCACGGGCGATGGTGTTCGGGTCAAGCTCCCCGGCCACCACGGCGGAGAAGTCCTCGGCCCAGGTCATGCGCTTGATCACCGCGTCGGGCGCCGCCCAGGTCGCGGCGGTTTCGTCCCAGCCCTTGGGGGAAGGCGCCGAGAACGGACGCTGGCCCAGGGCGTTCAGCGGCGGCGCGAGGTGCTCGATGGCGCCCGGCTGGCCGCCGATGGCCCGCCAGCTGGAGATCAGGAACTCGTAAGGCGTCTTGAACTTGGCCGGCGTCGGGTCCCAGGCCTCCGGCGCCTCGACCAGCGCCCGGGCGACGGCGGCAAGGTCCCCGCCGGACGCGGTCCAGGCCGCCTCCAGCCGGCTCACCAGCGCGGGCGGCGGGTCGTCGGCCACGAAATGCCGGGCGATCTTGCGGGCCAGGTGTCGGGCCGTGGCCGGGTGCGCCGCAAGGTCCTTGAGGATGCCCCCGGCCTGCATCGCCTCGCCGTCCCTGTAGGTCCTGCCCATGACCTTGCGGGCGCCGGGCTCGTGGGTGGCGACGCGGAACACGAACCGGCCCTGGCGGTCCTCCGCCTCGCGCAGGCCGCCGACGCTCCAGCCGGTCAGGGCCCGGGCGAACTCGGTGACGTCAGCCTGACTGTAGCCGCCGTCGACGCCGACGGTGTGCAGTTCGAGGATTTCACGGGCCAGGTTTTCGTTGAGCCCCCCGCCGCCGTTCGGCCGGGGACGGCGGCTCAGCATCGCCGCGGCGCGGCTGCCGGGGCCCACCGACTGGGCCTGGTCGAGATAGAGCAGCATGGCCGGATGCATGGTCGAGGCGATCAGCAGGTCCTCGAACCGTCCGAACACACGCGGGCGAATGGCCTCCTGCTCGAACGGCCCGGCCACCGTGGCGGTGACCAGCTTCACGGCCGAGACGGTGAAGTGGTTGGCCCAGAACAGCGCCCAGCGTTCACGAAAGCCGGCATGGGTCGTGGCGGCCAGGCGGGCCCGGGCGAGGAAATCGACCGCCGTCCCCTCGCGCAGCATCCGGGCCGCGATCTGCACCGGGTCCCGGCCGGGGGCGTCCTCCCCGGCCTCGCCCCGCCGCATCTCGCGACGTTCGGTCTGATAGGCGCGGAAGGCCTGTATACGGGCAGCCGACGATTCGCCGCCGACCTGGGGCTGGTCCGCGCCGGCCGGCCGGATCTGGTCGAGCAGCCAGCCCCTCGGGTCCCTGGCGACCCTCGCCAGCTCACCCGGACGGGCGCCGAGGCCGAAGCGGGTGACGGCGATGGCCGCCGAAACGTCGTTCGAGGACATGGGGGAAGGCAGGGGCACTGTCGCGCGTCCTTGAAACTACGGGGCGGTTCGGTCACTTCAACGCCGTGCGTCGGCCTGTCCGTCGCGCCGCGTGTAACGAAGGATAGTTCAGTGACCGGCAAGGGCGACGGCGTTCAGAAGCCAAGACGGTTCTACAAGGCGGTGACCGTCGACGAGATCGAGGGCGGCCATGTCGTGCTGCTCGACGGCCGTGCGCCGAAAACGCCGTCGGGCCGCAAGGTCGTATTGCCGACGCCTGCGCTGGCGGCGCTGGTGGCGGCGGACTGGGAGGCCCAGGCGGAGGAAATCGACACCCTGCGCATGCCGGCCCAGCGACTGGCCGCCACGGCCATCGACCGGGTCGGTGGCGTTCGCGAGGACGTCGCCGACGAGATCGCCCGCTACGCCGGGTCGGACCTGCTCTGCTATCGCGCCGAGTCGCCCGCCAGTCTGGTCGAGGCCCAGAGCCTGTCCTGGGATCCGTTGGTGGACTGGGCCGCCGAGGATCCGGGCCTGCGGCTGACGGTGGTCGGCGGCGTCATTCACCGGGCCCAGCCGGAGGGGACCCTGGCCCGGGTCCGCGCGCTGGCGTTGGAGTTGGACGACTTCGGCCTGACGGCGCTGGCCCAGGCCACAAGCCTGTTCGGCTCGGCCGTGCTGGCCCTGGCGCTGCAGCGCGGTCGCCTGGACGGACAGGGCGCCCACGACATTGCCCGGCTGGACGAGGCCTGGCAGGAGGAGCGCTGGGGCGTCGACTACGAAGCCGCCGACCGCACGGCCGCGCGGCTGGAGGAGGCGCTGCTGCTGGAACGCTGGTTCCGGGCGCTGGGCTAGCGGCCGCCTCCCGTTGCGTCAGGCAAATCAACGCCTTGTCATGCCCCCGTCACGGCTTTAACCCGTCCCCAGCCTTGTGAAGGGGACGACGGCGTGAAGCACATCCTGGAAGAGCTCGAGAAGCGGCGCGATCAGGCGCGGGCCGGCGGCGGCGAGAAGCGGGTCGCCAGCCAGCACGCCAAGGGCAAGCTGACGGCGCGCGAGCGGATAGACCTGCTGCTCGATGAAGGCTCCTTCGAGGAGTACGACATGTTCGTCGAGCACCGCAGCCATGACTTCGGCATGCAGGACCAGCGCATTCCCGGCGATGGCGTCGTCACCGGCTGGGGCACGATCAACGGCAAGGTCGTCTACGTTTTCTCCAAGGACTTCACGGTGTTCGGCGGCTCGCTGAGCGGCGCCCACGCCCAGAAGATCGTCAAGGTGCAGCGCGCGGCCGCCCGTGTCGGCGCGCCGATCATCGGCCTGTTCGACGCCGGCGGCGCCCGGATCCAGGAAGGGGTCGACAGCCTCGCCGGCTACGCCGACATCTTCATGGAGAACGTCCTCTCGTCCGGCGTGGTGCCGCAGATCAGCGTCATCATGGGCCCCTGCGCCGGCGGCGACGTCTATTCGCCGGCCATGACCGACTTCATCTTCATGGTGAAGGACACGAGCTACATGTTCGTGACCGGCCCCGACGTCGTGAAAACGGTGACCAACGAGATCGTCACCGCCGAGGAGCTGGGCGGCGCCCGGGTCCACGCGGCCAAATCGGGTGTCGCCGAGGGCGCGTTCGAAAACGATCTGGAGGCCCTGACCCAGGTGCGCCGGCTGGTCGACTTCCTGCCGTCCTCCAACCGCGACAAGGCGCCGATCCGCGAAAGCTTCGACGACGCGACCCGTGATGAGATGAGCCTGGACACCCTGGTCCCGGCCAATCCGAACAAGCCCTATGACATGAAGGAGTTGATCCTCAAGGTCGTGGACGAGGCGGATTTCTTCGAAATCTCAAGCGAGTGGGCCAAGAACATCATCTGCGGCTTCGCCCGCATTGATGGCGAGAGCGTCGGCATCGTCGCCAACCAGCCGCAGGTGCTGGCCGGGGTGCTGGACATCGACTCCAGCCGCAAGGCCGCCCGCTTCGTGCGCTTCTGTGACGCCTTCAACATCCCGATCATCACCCTGGTCGACGTCCCGGGCTTCATGCCAGGGACCAAACAGGAGTACGGCGGTCTGATCAAGCACGGCGCCAAGCTGCTGTTCGCCTACGCCGAGGCGACGGTGCCCAAGGTCACCGTCATCACCCGCAAGGCCTATGGCGGCGCCTATGACGTCATGAGCTCCAAGCACCTGCGCGGCGACGTCAACTACGCCTGGCCGACCGCCGAGATCGCGGTCATGGGCGCCAAGGGGGCGGTGGAGATCATCTTCCGCGCCGAGATGAACGATCCCGAAAAGCTGGCCGAGCGGGAAGCCGAGTACAAGGACCGCTTCGCCAACCCGTTCGTCGCCGCCAGCCGCGGCTACATCGACGACGTCATCAAGCCCCACGGCACCCGCCGCCGCATCGCCCGCGCCCTGAAAAGCCTGCGCGGCAAGCAGCTCGCCAACCCCTGGAAGAAGCACGACAACATTCCGCTGTAGGGGGATCCACGCACGCCTATCCTCTCCCTGTTGGGAGAGGGGGACCCTGCGGAGCAGGGTGGTGAGGGACATGCAGGCGGTCGGTGACTGGCCTGCGAGCTCACCCTCATCCCTGTCCGTGCAAGGATTTCACGGACAAGAGCTTCCCGCTCCACCACCCTTCGGGTGGTCCCCCTCTCCCAGGCGGGAGAGGAAGAAATGGGGGGATATCTCAATTCTGTCCCCCACCCCTCGGCTCGCCCGTATCCTTCACAAGTCCCCGTCGCGGGGGAGGGCGTACGGATCCGGCCCGATACGGCGACACGGGATGCGGAAATGCGGGATTTGCCCGTGGACCTGGCCTGCTCCGAAGGCTCGCCGGGACAAAACCACGGAATCCGGGGAGGGTCGGCATCC
>JAUXMY010000018.1 GCA_030683005.1 Caulobacter sp.
CCTCCCCCTCGTGGGGAGGGACAGGCCGGCTTGCCGGCCAGGGTGGGGCAAGCAGCGGCTGATCACATCGCTAAGTGACCGGCTTCCCCGTACCCCACCCGGTCCCTTCGGGACCACCCTCCCCATGAAGGGGAGGGAGCAAGAGAGACGAGCCCTCCGGCGGAAACGCCGGGGGGCTTTTTCGTGGGTGCGATCGGGCCTCCGGGCGCGCGGTGCGAGGACGTGCCGACCTGGCCCATGCCGGTACGGAGAGCAGCCCGATGCGCCGTCCGCCTGATCAGTGGAGAGGGCGGTCGCCCGGTGATGACCGCGCCGGCAACGACCGGGTTCAGAACAGGCCGGCGGTCCAGGCGACGTAGGCGATGTAGCCCGCGATGAGGAGGAAGCCTTCTCGCCGGCTCACCCCGCCGCCGGAGAAGGCGAACAGCATGACGGCCAGGGTTACGGCCACCAGCACCCAGAGGTCGAAGGCCATGATGCTGGCCGGCACGCCAGTGGGGGCGATCGCCCCCGTGAGGCCGCCGATGAACAGGATGTTGTAGATGTTCGAGCCGAGCACATTGCCCAGTGCGATGTCCCCCTGCTTCCGCCAGGCCGCCACGGCGGAGGTGACCAGTTCCGGAACAGATGTCCCGACCGCCACGATCGTCAGCCCGATGACGGTATCGCTGACCCCCAGGTGTTCGGCGATGCCGATCGCGCCGCTCACCAGAAGCCCTGCGCCGCCGACGATCAGGCCGAGGCCGACGGCGAACAGCAGGAGGGCGACCGACAGCCGGCCCTCGGGCCGATCGTGCGGGATCAGGGCCGGGTCGACCTCTTCCATCGCCACGGCGCGATCATAGGCGGCGCTGTGGGACGCGCCCAGGCGCTCCTGGCGATAGGCATAGTAGATGTAGCCGGACATGATGATCAGGAAGGCGATGCCGGCCTCACGGGACAGACCCACCGTCGCCCCGGCTGCCAGCAGCCCCAGAGCCGCCAGGAGGCCCAGGCCGCCATCCCGCCAAAGGGTGCGGGCATTGACCGCGACGGGGGTGATCAAGGCGGCCACGCCGAGGATCAGCAGGGCGTTGGCGATGTTGGACCCGACGATATTGCCGAGGGCGATGCCCGGAGATCCGGCCAGGCTGGCCTGGAGGCTGGCGGCCAGTTCGGGCGTAGACGTGCCCATACCCACCACCGTCAGTCCGACAAGCATCGGGGAGAGGCGGAGTCGTTCGGCGATCCTGACCGCGCCGCGGACCAGAAGGTCACCGCCCGCGATCAGCAGAACGAGGCCAATCAGCAATAGCAAGGCATCGGTTGGCATGGCGTGGTCAGGCCTTCAGTGGAATCATCGGCGTCAAACTCCGAAAGCCTGACGGGTCATGGAGTCTTCGATCCGGGAGGTGGGTCGGTCGATACGGACGAGGCGACGGCCCAAAGCGAACCTTCACCCCATCAGGGCCCGCCGTTCCGATCGGAAGACAGCGGCGCCGGGTGTCCCTCCCGCCGGTTCCGTGCGCCGCGGCGCGCTGAACCGGCGGGCCGATCTCGCGGGAATCGAGCCCCTCCTTGTTCAAAGGGTGCGCGCCGTGCCGGGAGGGGGGGGCTGGGGGGCTGGACCCGGCATCGGGCGCACCCGATGCGGTCCGACATCACGATCACGGTGATCGTCAGAGGGGCCCGGGCCGCGTTGTTCTTCTGCCCGCCGCGCCCGTCACCTCGCCAATTAATTATGGTGATGCGGACAATAAGGGCTTCTCATGCCGGGGCGGGGCCTCGCTCAAGCGATCGCAAGACCTCCTGCGCCAGAAGGTCGGCCGGCGCGCCGGCGGCGCGGGCGGAGACGAGGGCGATCTCGCTGTCGGCAAGCGTAGGGAGCGGTCGCCCCAGCACGACCAGGTCACGCGGCGCCATGGCGGCGGGCAGGACGCCCACCCCGAGGCCGGCGCGCAGGGCCGCCATCTGACCGGCGAGACTCGGCGAGGTGAAGGATGCGCGGAAGGCGATGCCTGCCTCCGCGAGCGCGCCCAGCGCCCGTTTGCGATAGATGTCCGGCGCCGGCGCGATGATCAGCGGCAGCGGCGACATCTCGACGATCGAGGCGTCGAGCGCCACCCAGACCAGCGCCTCCCCCCACACCCGAACGCCCAGCTCAGGCCCGACCGGCTCCCGTTTGATCAGCGCCAGATCGAGCATCCCGCGCGACATCTGGTCGAGGAGGTTGGCCGTGTAGTCGCATGTGACCGACAGCCTGATGCGCGGGTGGCTCCGCGCGAATGCGCCCAGGATTCCGGGGAGGTGCATGGTCGCGATATCCTCCGGCGCGCCGAACCGAACCTCCCCCGCAAGATCGCCCTCGCCCAGCGTCGATACGATCTCGTCGTTCAATCGCAACAATCTGCGGGCCTGCGGAAGCAGCCCGGCGCCCTCT
The DNA here is from genome assembly GCA_030683005.1 of Caulobacter sp. Taxonomy (GTDB): domain Bacteria; phylum Pseudomonadota; class Alphaproteobacteria; order Caulobacterales; family Caulobacteraceae; genus Caulobacter. Next base: position 2,420 of record JAUXMY010000018.1, read on the forward strand.
GTCGTCAGACCGAAGCCCTTGCCCCCCCGATCGAACAGCGGTGACCGCAACTGCTCCTCGAGCCGGCGGATCTGCAGGCTGACGGCCGGCTGGGTGCGGCCGAGCAAGGCCGCCGTACGGGTAAAGCTGCCGGTCTCGACGACCGTGACGAAGGCGCGCAGCAGGTCGATGTCCAGATTGACGAGGCGATCGGCCATTCCATTAGATTCCGTTATGAGTCGCATCACACCTATAAACTGGAAGACCGGTCCGGTCGAGGTCATCAGGGCGCACCTCCAACGGACCGGTTGACGCATGCCCGACTTCTCCACCAGCCTTGCGCTGCTGACGTCCCCGGCCATCCTGTTCTTCTTCATTGGCGCAGCGGCCGCGTTCGCACGCTCGGACCTGGCCATCCCCGACGCTGTCGCCAAGGCCCTGTCGCTCTACCTGATGCTGTGCATCGGCTTCAAAGGCGGGGTCGAGGCGCGCGCCGCGGGGTTCAACGGGGACTTTCTGGCCGCGGGCGCGATCGGCGTCGCGCTTAGCGCCGTCATGCCCCTCCTTGCCTTCGTCATCCTGAAGCGCGTGCGGGGGCTTGATCGGTCGACCATCTGCGCGCTGGCCGCGACCTATGGATCGGTGTCGGTCGTGACCTTCGCCGCGGGCCAGCAGCATCTGGAGGCCGTCGGCCTGCCGTCCGGCGGCTATATGGCCGCCGTGCTCGCCCTCATGGAGACCCCGGCCATCCTGACGGCCCTGATCCTGCTCAACGGCGCGGGCCGCGGCGAGCCGGGACGGCGCAGGGCGATCCTGAGAGAGGTGTTCGTCGGCGCGGCCTCCGTAATGCTGCTCGGCAGCTTCCTCGTCGGGCTGATCTCCGGAGAAGCCGGTATGGCGAAACTGAACCTGTTCGTAGGGCCGCTGTTCCAGGGCGCCCTGTGCTTCTTCCTGCTCGACATCGGCCTGATCGCGGCCCGCCGTCTGATGGAGGGAGGGCGCAGGCTGACACCCGGCGTCGTCGGCTTCGCCCTGGGCTTTCCGCTGCTCTCGGCCGGCCTGGCGCTTGGACTGTCTCGCCTTGCCGGGCTGGAGGCCGGCAACGCCGTTCTCCTCACCATTCTCGCCGGTTCTGCCTCCTACATCGCCGTTCCCGCCGCCATGCGCCTGGCGGCCCCGAAGGCGGACGCGGGCGTGTTCGTGACCGCTTCCCTCGCGATCACCTTCCCGTTCAACCTCACCCTCGGCATCGCTCTCTACACCGCCGCCGCAGTCTGGCTCTGGGCGTAACTCGCGCAGCCCTGTCGATCCGACAGGGCGACATCTATCGGGCGTCGTCTGCCTGGACGATCGACCGTCGGCGGCGCATCAGCGACGGCTTCTGTTGCGAAACGGACGCTGAAGGCGTGCGGGAAGGCGTGCGGTCGGTGTCGCATCAGTCACGGCAGTCTTTACGGGGGACCGCAACTCGCCGCCCGCGGCGCGAGCCCGCCCGGTAAATTCTGAACCCATCGGCCCCCCAAGCGCTGACGTAGAGGCGACGGGTCGTTATGACGGGGGTCTGCCGTCCGACACCGCTGTCACCGTCAGGGAACGCATGCCCACGACCGATCCCACGACCCTCGTCATCCTCGGTGCCTCGGGCGACCTAGCCCGGCGGATGCTGTTGCCGTCGCTGTACAACCTCGACGCCGACGGCTTGTTGCCTGACGACCTGCGCATCATCGGCGTGGCGCGCGGGGAGGCGAAGGACTGGGCCGGCGAGGTGAAGGCCGCGCTGGACGAGCGGTGGGACCTCGACGCCAGGATCTGGGAGCGCTTTTCGGCCCGGCTCGGCTACTGCGCCGGAGACGTAACAAGGGCCGACGGTGCCGCCTGTCTGAAGGGCGTGGTCGGCGAGGGCGGGGCGGGCCTGATCTTCTTCTCCCTGTCGCCCAGCCTTTTCACAGCCGCCTGCGAGACCCTGCGGGCCGGCGGGGTGATCGCCGACCATACGCGGCTGGTGCTGGAAAAGCCGATCGGTCGCGATCTGGAGACCTCGCGGGCCATCAACGACGCGGTCGGGGCGGTGGCGGCCGAACGCAATATCTTCCGCATCGACCACTACCTGGGCAAGGAGACGGTCCAGAACCTGATCGCGCTGCGCTTCGCCAACAGCCTGTTCGAGCCGCTGTGGACCAGCCAGACCATCGACCATGTGCAGATCACCGTGGCCGAGACGCAAGGCGTCGGCGATCGCTGGCCCTACTACGACGACTACGGCGCCATCCGCGACATGCTGCAGAACCACATGCTGCAGCTGCTGTGCCTGGTGGCCATGGAGCCGCCGTCCGATCTGGAGCCGGACGCGGTGCGCAACGAGAAGGTCAAGGTGCTGCGCTCGCTGCGGCCCTTCACCCGCGCCTCGGCTCCGCAGGAAAGCGTGCGCGGCCAGTACACCGCCGGATCCGTCGAGGGACAGGGGGCGAGCGCCTATCTCGACGAGGTCGGCAAGCCGACGGGCACGGAGACCTTCGTCGCCCTGACCGCCCGTATCGACAACTGGCGCTGGGCCGGGGTGCCCTTCTTCCTGCGCACGGGCAAGCGGATGCCCGAGCGGCGCACCGAGATCGTCATCCAGTTCAAGCCGGTGCCGCACTCGATCTTCGGCGGCGCGGCGGAGGGGGACCTGGTCGCCAACCGTCTGGTGATCGCGCTGCAGCCGGACGAGGACATCTCGCTGACGGTGATGAACAAGCGCCCGGGCCTTGGCGAGGTGCGGCTGCAGGCCCTGCCGCTGTCGCTGAGCCTGACCCGGACCCTGGGCGAGGATGGCGGCCGGCGGCGGATCGCCTACGAGCGGCTGCTGCTCGACGCGCTGCGCGGCGACCAGACGCTGTTCGTGCGCCGCGACGAGGTCGAGGCGGCCTGGACCTTCGTCGATGGCGTCGCTGACGCCTGGATGGAAGCGGGCATGGCGCCCAGACCCTATCCGGCCGGCTCCTGGGGGCCGGCCGGCGCCTTCGCGCTGATCGAGCGCAGCGGGCGGGCGTGGAATGACTGACCGCTACATGATCGAGGCCTATGCCGATGCGTCGGAGGCCTCGCGCGCGGCGGCGGAGGCCATCGCCGACTGGCTGGTCGCCGGCCTGGCCGAGGATGACAAGGCGAGCTTCATCGCCACCGGGGGCACGTCGCCGGGCGAGGTCTACGACCTGCTCTCGACCCTGCCGCTGCCGTGGGAGCATGTCAGCGTCACCCTGTCTGACGAGCGATGGGTCGCGCCGGACTCGCCTGACTCCAATTCAAGGCTCCTGCGGGAGCGACTGCTGGTCGGCGAGGCGGCGCAGGCCAACTTCGTGCCGCTGTGGTCGAACGCCCCGACCGCCGAGGACGCCGCCGAGGCCGCCGAGGCGGCGGTGGCCGAACTGCTGCCGGCCGATGTCGTGCTTCTGGGCATGGGCGAGGACGGCCACATCGCCTCGCTGTTTCCGGGCAGCCCGGTGCTGGAGGAGGGGCTCGACCCGCTGGGCGGCAGCCTGGTCATCGCCGCGCCGAAGGGGGCGCCCGCGCCGCCCCAGGATCGCCTCAGCCTGACGCTATACGCGTTGCGACAATCCTATCTGATCCTCGTGCTGATCCGCGGCGAGGCCAAGCGGCGGGTGATCGAGGACGGCGCGGGTCTGCCGATCCACGCCCTGCTTGACGCCGTCGGCGAGACGCCGGTCCGCATCATCTGGTCGCCCTAGCCCGAAAGGAGACGCCCATGGCCGTCCCTATGCATCCCGTCGTGGCCGAGGTCACCCGGGCCATCATTGACCGTTCGCGAGACCGGCGCGCCGCCTACCTGGCCGGGGTCGAGGCCGCCCGCGGGGCGGAGCCCGGCCGGGCCAAGCTCTCCTGCGCCAACTGGGCCCACGCCTTCGCCGCCTCCGACCCGAAGGACCGGCTGCGGGCGCTTGATCCGGACGCGCCCAACCTGGCCATCGTCTCGGCCTACAACGACATGCTCAGCGCCCATCAGCCGTTGGAGCGCTACCCGGCCCTGATCAAGGACGCGGCGCGCGAGGTCGGGGCCACGGCGCAGTTCGCTGGCGGCGTGCCGGCCATGTGCGACGGCGTCACCCAGGGGCGGCCCGGCATGGAGCTCAGCCTGTTCAGCCGCGACGTGATCGCCATGGCCACGGGCATCGCCCTGACCCACGACGCCTTCGACGGCGGGCTGTTCCTGGGGGTCTGCGACAAGATCGTGCCGGGGCTGGTGATCGGCGCCCTGGCGTTCGGCCATCTGCCGGCGGTGTTCGTGCCGGCCGGGCCGATGACCTCGGGCCTGCCGAACGCCGAGAAGGCCCGGGTGCGGGCGCTGTTCGCCGAGGGCAAGGCGAGTCGGGAGGAACTGCTGGCCGCCGAGCAGGCCAGCTACCACGGGCCGGGCACCTGCACCTTCTACGGCACCGCCAACTCCAACCAGATGCTGATGGAGATGATGGGCCTGCACCTGCCCGGCTCGGCCTTCATCCATCCGAACACCGACCTGCGTGACGCGCTGGTCAAGGCGGCGGCGCGGCGTTGCGCGCAGATCGGCCCGCGCTCGAACGACTGGATTCCCGCTGGCCAGGTGGTCGACGAGAAGGCCGTCGTCAACGGCGTGGTCGGGCTGATGGCCACCGGCGGCTCGACCAACCACCTGCTGCACCTGGTCGCCATGGCGGCGGCGGCGGGCGTGGCGTTGACCCTGGAGGATTTCGACGCCCTGTCACGGGTCACGCCGCTGATGGCGCGGGTCTATCCGAATGGCGGCGCCGATGTGAACCACTTCCACGCGGCCGGCGGCATGGCCTTCGTGATCCGGGAGTTGCTGGCGGCCGGGCTGGCGCACGAGGATGTTCTGACCATCGCCGGCCGTGGGCTGAGCCACTACGCTCGAGAGCCGCATCTCGAAGACGGCGTGCTGGTCTGGAAGGACGGCGCGAGCGTCAGCCTCGACACGGACATCCTGCGGCCGGTCGCCGATCCGTTCGAGGCCGAGGGCGGCATTCGCCAGCTGACCGGACCGCTGGGTCGGGGGGCGATCAAGGTCTCGGCGGTAAAGCCCGAGCACCGGGTGATCAGCGCTCCCGCGGCGGTGTTCGAGACCCAGGACGCGCTGGTGGCGGCCTTCAAGCGCGGCGAGCTGGACCGCGACGTCGTGGTCGTGGTCCGGTTCCAGGGGCCACGGGCGAACGGCATGCCCGAGCTGCACAACCTGACCCCGTCGCTGGGCGTGCTCCAGGACCGGGGACACCGGGTGGCGCTGGTCACCGACGGCCGGATGTCGGGCGCCTCGGGCAAGGTGCCGGCCGCGATCCATGTCACGCCCGAGGCGGCGGTCGGCGGCCCGTTGGCCCGGGTGCGCGACGGGGATCTCATCACCCTGGACGCCGTGGCCGGGACCCTGACCGTCGCAGCCGATCTGTCCGGCCGTCCGGACGCAGCGACCCCCGCGTCCGGGTCCGGTTACGGCCGCGACCTGTTCGCCGCTTTCCGCAACACGGTCGGGGCGTCCGACGCCGGCGCCTCGATTTTCTGAGCGACGCTCCGCCTGCGGCGAACCGCCACGTCGAACCGGGCCGGGCGCCGGGCCCGGCCCGGGCCCTCCTGATCAACGATAACCCTGTCGTCATGACAACCGCCGCCCGAAAACCTTGCCCCTGCAAGGCTTTGAGGGGCAATTTCCGTCCGCTGCGGCGCCGACGTTTCAGCGCTGCAATAGTTGGACGGCCTGACGTAACATCGGTTGACGCGGGGTCAGATCATACCGCATCATCGAATTCTGTAGGCCGTCCGGAATTGCTGCGTCCACGTACAGTTGCGGTCGCATCGCCGGGGACGGCGCAACGAGTGTTGTGGGGGCTGGTTGACGCGGATCGCGGTAACCCTTTCCGGACCTGACCAGCGGGCGGCTTTCGCCCGCGCGCCCCTGTCATGCTCCAACACCTCGACAAAATCATCCGCGACGCCCGCCGGGCGAGCGGCTGACGACCGTGTGTCCGCGACCGCCGAAGGGGGGCCGTAGACGCTCACGATAAACCGTCGCGACCGTCCTCAAACAAAAAAGGCGGCGCGGCACAGGGAACAACAGGGAGGGTAGTATGCGAAGAGTTGGCTATCTGGCCGGGGGGGTCCGCCCTCGCCATCGCGCTTTCATTGGGTCTGTCATCGACGGCCCTGGCGCAGGAACCTACGGAAGTCGAAGCCGTCATCGTCACCGGGTCGTTGATCCGCGGGACTCCCGAGAACGCCGCGCTGCCGGTTGACGTGATCGGGGCCGAGGAACTGGCCAGGCAGGGCTCGCCCACCACCGTCGACCTGATCAAGAGCCTGTCGGTGTCCAACGGCGTGCTGGGCGACACCAACCAGTTCGACTCCCGCGCCCAGGGCTCGGAAGGCTCGGGCTCGGTCAACCTGCGCGGCCTCGGCCCGACGCGGACGCTGGTGCTGATCAACGGCAAGCGGATGACGATCAACCCGTTCGCCCTGGCCGGCGCCGGCGCGGTCGACACCAATGTCATCCCGGTGGCGGCCATCGGCCGGATCGAGGTGCTGAAGGATGGCGCGGCGGCGACCTACGGCTCCGACGCCATCGGCGGCGTGGTCAACTTCATCACCCGCAAGAGCTTCCAGGGCATCGAGGCCAGCGCCTCCTACCGCAACATCGACGGTTCTGACGGCGACTACACCTTCAGCGTCATCGGCGGCTGGAACAGCGACCGCGTCAGCGTGATGGTCGCCGCCGGCTTCCAGAGCCGGTCTGAACTGCCGCTGCTTGAGCGGGACTGGGCCACCCAGCCCTACGAGGTCAACCCGGAAGGCGGCTGGTCGGCCGCGGGCAACCCCTCGACCATCGTCCCGTTGGCCACGTTCGCCACCCACCGCGACACAGGCTGCGCCGCGCTCGGCGGCCGCCCCGGTTTCAGCGGCACGACCCCGGTCTGCCAGTGGCAGTACACCGAGTGGGACAACCTGGTCGAAAAGGAAGAGCGCTGGCAGGTCTATGGCCAGATCGACGTCGACCTGAGCGAAACCACCAAGTTCCATGCCGAAGCCTTCTACTCGAAGACCGAAGTGCCGGAGTGGAAGACCTCGCCGTCCTACGCCCTGCTGGCCGTGCCGGATCCGGTGACCTCGCCGTTCAACGGCCGCTACTTCGTGCCCAAGGAAAACCCGGGCCTTATCCGGTACGGTCTGGATAACCCTGGCCAGAACATGGGCAGCGGCGCCTGGATCGTGGCCAACCGGCCCTACGCCATGGGCGGCAACCCCGCTTTCGACTACGGGGCGTCAACCGGCGAGCGGGAGTATGACGCCTATCGTCTGGCCGCCGATCTCAGCGGCACCTTCGACAACGGCATCAACTGGAGCTTCGGCGCCCAGTACAGCGAGGAGAAGGGCTACCGCTCCGGCTACGACACTGTCGTCGGTCGCTACCAGCTCGCGCTGCGCGGCCTCGGCGGCGCCAACTGCAACGGCATCGTGGCCGGCCAGCCGGGCTCGACCTGTGAGTGGGCCAACCCGTTCTCGAACGCGATCCCGAGCAATGCCATCACCGGCGTGGCCAACCCGAACTTCCAACCGGGCCTGGCCAACAGCGCCGAACTGACCCGCTGGTTCTTCCCCAAGCTTGAAACCGAACAGACCTCCAGCCTGTTCGTCGTCGAGGGGCTGCTGTCGGGTCAGATCGAAGCGCTGAAAATGGGCGGCGGCAACGCGGCCTGGGCCCTCGGCGTACAGTTCCGCAAGTCCGGGTTCGAGACCTGGTACAACGACATCTCGAACCGTGAACTCAATCCCTGCCTCAACACGCCGATCAACGGCGATACCGCCTGTCTGGCGCCCCAGGGGCCGTTCGCCTTCCTCGGCGTCGGCGGACCGGTGGATCTGACCCAGGATGTGCGTTCCGTGTTCGGTGAACTGGTCCTGCCGTTCACCGAAACCTTCAACGCCACCCTGGCGGCGCGGATCGAGGACTACGGCGGCTCGGTCGGACACACCTTCGACCCGAAGCTGTCGGTCCGCTGGCAGGTCATGGAGCCCTTCGCCCTGCGCGGCTCGATCGGCACCACCTTCCGGGCGCCGACCGCCGGTCAGGTCAACGGGACCAACTTCGTGACCTCGCTGCAGGCCATTCTCGGCGTGTTCCGCGCCGTGGATATCTACGGCAACTCCGATCTGCAGCCGGAAACCGCCACCACCTACAGCGTCGGCGCCATCCTGGAGCTTGGCAACTTCAAGGCCACGCTCGACTACTGGAACTTCGACTTCCAGGATCCGATCACCACCGAACCGGTGGCCGGCCTGGTCAACTCGGTGTTCCCGGGCGGCGTCGCCAACTGCGCCCATCCGCTGGTTGGACGCTTCACCTTCCAGGCCGGTATCTGCTCGGTCGCCAACATCGCCCGCCTGGAGACGCGGACGGTCAATGGCGCGGCGGTTAAAACCTCGGGCGTCGACCTGATCGCCGACTACCGGTTCGATGATGTGTTCGGCGGCAGCCTGACCATCGGAACCACCGCCACTTACGTGATCGAGTACACGACCGACGACACCTTCGTAGAAGGCTTCCTGGTGTCGCCCGGCTTCGACGCGGTGGGTCTGCTGAACTACCAGACGACCGCCTACCCGCTGCCGCAGAAGAAGGGCAACCTGTACTTCGAATGGAACAGCGGGCAGCACAACGCCCGGTGGACCATCCGGTACATCGACGGCTACACCGACCAGCGCACCGCGCCGTTCTGTGATGTGCTGCCGCCCGGACCGGCTCCCGCGGGTCGCTGCGTGACCCCGTACAGGACCACGGTCAGTTCTTCCGACGGCCTGATCGTCACCGCCGGCAAGAATATCGACTCCTTCACCACCCACGACTTCACCTACCGGGTGTTCCTGCCCTGGGATGTGACCGGCGCCTTCACCGTCGAGAATGTCTTTGACGAGGATCCGCCCTTCGCCCGTCTGGACCTGAACTACGATCCGTTCACGGCCAGCGGCCTGGGCCGGAACTGGAAGGTCAGCCTGACCAAGAAGTTCTAGATTTCCTCAGGAAACGATCTGTCCCTTGGGGGCGGCCTTCGGGCCGCCCCCTTTTTCTTTTCTATATGGGGCCAACAAGCTCCCTTCCTCCTCGATGGAGGAAGGGCCGGGGATGGTGGTGTAGCTCCGGTGGCGCGGGGAGGGCGCGGTGTGGAGCCGGAGCCCTGCCGAGCCCTTCCTTTGACCCAACAGCCACACCACCACCCAACCCTCCTCCATCGAGGAGGAGGGCTTCGCATCGAATCTGCCAGAGTTCGCCTGCGAGCCCCCACCCTACCGGGTGAAAACGCCCAGCAGCAGCGGCCGCGCGAACAGGGCGGCGACTTCGTCCAGCTCGGCAGACGGCGCCCAGACCTGCAGCGAGGCGGCGGCGTTGATCATCGAGCTCAGCATATGGGCGGCGATCAGCGGATCGACGGGCCGGATCGAGCCTTCGGCGATGCCGTCCGAGACCATACCGGCGAACCGCTCCGACACGCGGGCGTACCGGTCGACGATGTCGGGCCGGATCTCCTGCGGCAACGCGCCCATCGACGAGGCTCGCAGTAGCGGGCCGTGGTCGGAAAGCTGATAGTTCACCAAAGCCGCCGCGGCGGCGGTCAGCCGGGTCCACTGGTCGGTCTTCAGGTCGCGGACCGCGAACTGCACCGTGCGCATGATGGTGAAGGTGCGCTCGAAGCACTCGACCACCAGGTCATCCTTGGCGTCGTTGTGGTGGTAGAAGCTGCCCTTGGTGACGTTCAGCGCCGCCGAGATGTCCTCGACCGAAGCGCCGCGATAGCCCTTCTGGTTGATCACCCGGGTGGCGGCGACCAGGAAGGTCTCGCGCGAGACGTCGGTGCTGGCGGCTTCCGGCGGCGTGGGGTCGGGCAGGGCCGGAGGGTCCCAGGCGCGGGCGCCGACCGCCAGTCCGCCGCAGAGGATGTCGAACATGCGGTCGCGTATGCGCGGGTAGTCCTCGAGGTCGTACCGCCGCGTCCAGGTCACGGTCCAGAAGGCCTGCTCCAGCAGCAGGTGGGTCCGGGCGGTGGCCTCCAGCCGCGACAGGCCGGCGAACTCCGGATCGTCGAAGAAGCCGCGGATGGTGCGGAACAGGTCATTGAACGCTGCCGCCACCTGGCCGCGCAGCGGTTCATTGAGGGCGCGCATCTCGCTGAAGGCGACGATCGGCGCCGCCTCCTTCAGGCGGATCTTCGCCGCCATGTCGAAGAACAGCTCCAGGAACTTCGCCAGCCGGGCCCGCGCCCCGCTGACCGCGCCGGCCTCCGCCGCCAGGCCGGTGAAGATGTCGATGCCGCGCATGAAGCAGGCGGCCGCCAGGTCGTCCTTCTTGCGATAGTAGTAGGTCACCGACGTGGTGATCAGCCCGACCTCCGCCGCGACGTCGGCCAGGGTCATGCCCTTGACGCCTTCACGATTGAGGATCGTGGTGGCCGCCGTCAGGATGGCTTCCTTCTTGGCGGCGTAACGGGCGGTGGCGGCAGGCGTGCTCACGCGGCGGCGTCTCCGGCGAACACGGCTTTCAGGTCGGACTTCATGATTTTCCCGTTTGCGTTGCGCGGCAGGGTCTCATGCCAGAACGCGACGCGTACCGGAACCTTGAAAGCGGCCAGGCGGTCGGCGACGAAGGCGCGGAGTTCCTGTTCGGTGGCGTGGGCGCCCTCCTTGAGGGTCACCACGGCCGCCGGCTCCTCGCCGAGCGTCTTGTGCGGGATGCCGACCAGGGCGGCGTCCATGACGGCGGGGTGGTCGTAGAGGACGTTCTCGACCTCGATGCAGTAGATGTTCTCGCCGCCGCGGATCAGCATGTCCTTGGCCCGGTCGATGATGAAGCAGAAGCCCTCTTCATCGAGGCGCGCCAGGTCGCCGGTCTTCACCCAGCCGTCGATGAAGGTCTGGGCCGTGGCCTCCGGCTTGTTCCAGTAGCCCTTCACCACCATCGGCCCTTTGGCCCATAGCTCGCCGACCTCGCCCACCGGCAGTTCGCGGTGAGGCGCTTCAACGGTCATGATCTTCATCTCGCCGACCGCCGGCGCGGGGCCGCAGCTGTCGGGGCGATGGACGTAGTCGTCGGAATTGTTGTTGGTGAAGGTGGCGCTGGTCTCGGTCATGCCCCAGCCGTTGCCGGCCGAGGCGTTGGGCCAGACCTCCTTGATCCGCCGCACCAGCTCCGGCGCCGAGGGCGCGCCGCCGTAGGTGATGCCGTCGATCGAGCTGAGGTCGAAATCGGCGCGCTGCGGATGTTCGATCAGCTGCCAGGCTATGGTCGGCACGCCGCCGGTGTTGGTCACCCGCTCGCGCTCGATTAGTTTCATACCCTCCAGCGCGTCCCACTTGCGCATCAGCACCAGCTTCCCGCCGTTGTTCAGCGCGGGGCCCAGCGTCGCCGAGCAGCCGGTGACGTGGAACATCGGCACGACCAGCAGCGTCACCCGCTGCGGCGCGCTCGGGTCCGGAGCCGGCGGGGTCTGACCCCGGCGCAGGAAGGCCCGGGCCAGGGCCGCGCCGCTGGTCAGCACGTTGCTCGTCATCGTTCTGTGCGTGCCCAGCGCGCCCTTCGGCGTCCCGGTGGTGCCGGAGGTGTAGAAGATCGTCGCGTCGTCATCCGGCGCGAGCGGCATTGTCGGCAGCGGCCGGTCGGGCAGGTCAGCCCAGGTGTTCGGGGCGCCGATCACCGACTCCAGCCGACGCACGCGCGGGTCGTCGTAGGGATCGTCCTCGCGGCAGACATAGACGCACTCCAGGTCCGGACAATCCTTCAGATGCTCGGCGATCCGCTCCAGCCGCTCGGGGTCGGTAATGACGATGCGGCTGCCGGAATCGGTCAGGCCGTAGTGCAGCTCCTGGCCGGTCCACCAGGCGTTCAGAGGCGTGACGATAGCGCCAAGGCTGACGGCGGCGAAGAAGGCGACAGGCCACTCCGGCAGGTTGCGCATGATCAGCGCCACCCGGTCGCCCTTGCCGATTCCGTCGGCCGCCAGCCGCTCGGCCAGGACCGCGACGGCCCGGTGGAAGGCCTCGAACGTCACCCGGTCGGTCTCGTGGACGATGAACTCGCGGTCCGGAAAGGCCCGGCCGTTGGTCACCATGTCACGCAGGGTCGGTGGGGCGTTCTTCCACACCGTCGTCGGGACGCCCCGGATGACGAGGTCTTCGGTCTCGAACCGCGAACCGGGCGCGGTCAGGATCGCGTGCGCCTGGTCGATAGTCATGGCGGGCCAGGAAGTCACGCGGCCTCCCTGTGCGGTCGAGCGACCATCCTGTCGGGTGTCTCCGGATACCCGGCGCCAGTCTCGAAATCCCAGGCCATTTCGCTCCCTCGATCGGCGCTCTCCCGGAGCGCCCTGCTTCGCAGGTCGGGTATCGACGCCCGGCCGGCTCACCCTCTGATTTAAGGGGGTGGTGAAGTGAGATGCAATCGGTTCGAAGCCTGAGTATGTGAATTCAGGCCGCCGCGGCGTCCGCGTTCTCGCCGGTCAGGACGGCCGCGATGCGGGCGACCAGCACGCTGGGCGACAGCGGCTTGGACACGACCCCGTTCATACCGGCCGCCAGGTAGGCGTCGGTCTGGTGCTGCAGAGCATTGGCGGTCATGGCCAGGATCGGGGTGGAGGCCGCAGGGCCGGGCATGGCGCGGATGAGGCGGGTGGCCTGCACCCCGTCCATCACCGGCATCTGGACGTCCATGAAGATCAGGTCGAACGACGCGCGGGCGACCGCATCCACACCGAGACGGCCGTCTTCCGCCGTCTCGACCTCGGCCCCCAGCTGTTCCAGCAGCCGCGTGGCGATCAGGCGATTGGTCGGATTGTCCTCGACGACCAACACCCGCAGGCCTTCAAGCAGGGCGCCCGGCGTGCTCGCCTCGACGACCGGCTCGTCGACCGCCGGCGCGGCGATCTCCAGCCAGAAGGTGGAGCCCACGCCGGGCGCGCTGCGCATGCCGATCTCGCCGCCCATCAGCTCGGCCAGTCGGCGGCTGATCGCAAGCCCCAGACCTGAGCCGCCGAAGCGTCGGGTGGTCGAGCCGTCCGCCTGGTGGAAGCGCTGGAACAGGTCGGCCTGGGCCTCCTGGGATATGCCGACTCCCGAGTCGCTGATCTCGAACCGAAGCCGCGCCTCGCCGTCGCGTTTGCTGCGGATGAGCCGGGCGTCGACGCCGCCCTTGACCGTGAACTTCACCGCGTTGCCGATCAGGTTGAACAGCACCTGCCGCAGGCGCACCGGATCGACGGAGGACCAGCCCTGGCCCTGTTCGGCGTGGACGTGCAGCCACAGCCCGGCGGCTTCGGCCTGGGGCCGAAGCAGGCCGCCGACGCTGGCCAGCACTGCGGCCGGATCGACCGCTTCAGGGTGCATCTCCAGCCGGCCGGCCTCGATCCGCGAGAAGTCGATGACATCGTTGAGCAGTTCCGACAGCATCTGCCCGCAGCCGACCGCCTCGCCGAGCAGCCTGCGCGCGTCGTCGCTGAGGGGCTCGCCCTTCAGGAGGTGCAGCACGCCGAGCACCCCGTTCATCGGAGTGCGGATCTCGTGGCTCATGTTGGCCAGGAACTGTGACTTGGCTTCCGCGGCCGCCAGGGCGGCGTCGCGGGCCTCGGCGACCTCGCTGACGTCCTGGGTCAGGCCGAGCACCTGCCAGGCGCCGGACTCCATCCTGCGCAGGCCGCGCCAGGCGGCGCGCAGCGAGGCCCAGCCGCCGTCGCCGCGGGTATGGCGATACTCGATCACCTGCGGCTCGCCGGTCGCAAGGGTGCCGTAGAAGGCCTTGCGCATCTTCTCCTGGTCGTCGGGATGGATCTCTGCGGACATTTCGTCGGCGGTGATCTGGCGGTTGCCTGACGCGCCGACCGAGCCCGGGCGGGAAAGGTCCGGGTCGATGTCGTAGAGGCCGGTGTCAGGGTCGAAGCGCCAGATGAAGACGCCGGCGGCCTCGCGCAGCAGCTCGTTGGTGTGAATGGCGTCGGCGCTGTCGAGCCGGCGCACATGTTCGTCGGTGACGTCTTCGAGCACGATCACCGTGGCGTCGCTCGCCGCCCTCTTGGCGCGGGCGCGGACCCAGATGGCATGGCCGTCACGGTGCAGTATCCGGTGTTCGCCCCGGGCGTGGCCGTCTGTCCGCAGGGCGCCGACGATCTCCAGCACGACGTCATGGTCGGCTGGATGGACGAACTCCTCGATCCTGCGGCCGATGGTTTCCTCGATCGACCAGCCGGTCAGTTCCGGCCACGCGGGATTGATGCGCGCGATCTCGCCGCCACGGAGCAGGGCGAATACGTCCACCGAGTTCTGGAAGAACCAACGCGCGGCCTCGATATCCAGATCGGAGGGCGCGTTGTTTTTGGGCGCCTCTGTCATTTCCATCCCTTACCTTCGGGAACCATGGACCGAACGAGGTAAAGTTTGGGTTGCGACATACCGCCGGTTCGATAAGGGGGACATCTCGTCGCACTGGAGCAGATCATGACCAAACCCGAGAGCATCGGCCTGTCGTCGGAACGCCTGGCCCGGATCCCGGCCTTCCTCGACGAGCGCTACATCAAGACCGGCAAGCTGCCCTGCGCCCAGGTCCAGGTCTGGCGGCGCGGCAAGCTGGCGGTGGACGAGGTGCTGGGTCTGGCCGACCGCGAGCGGAACCGGCCGCTGGAGAAGGACGCCATCTTCCGCATCTACTCGATGACCAAGCCGGTCACCTCGGTGGCCTTCATGATGCTGGTCGAGCAGGGGCTGGTGGCGCTGGACGACCCGGTGGCGAAGTTCATTCCGGAGTGGGCGAACCTGGGCGTCTTCGCCGCCGGCACGGACGCCGGCTGGGCGACCACGCCGCCGGCCCGGCCGATGCTGATGATCGACCTGCTGCGCCACACCAGCGGCCTGACCTACGGGTTTCAGATGCAGGGCAACATCGATGCGGCCTACCGCAAGCTGAAAGTGGCCGAGGATCTGCGGCTGGGCACGCTGCGGGAGTTCATCGACAAGCTGGCGAAACTGCCGCTGGTGTTCTCGCCGGGCGAGGCCTGGAACTACTCGGTCAGCACCGACGTGCTGGGCTACCTGGTCGAGACGATCAGCGGCCTGCCGTTCGCCGACTTCCTCGAGCAGAAGATCTTCCAGCCGCTGGGCATGGTCGACACCGCCTTCACCGTGCCGGCCGACAAGGCCGACCGGCTGACGGCCTGCTACGCCGCGGGCCAGCTCGGGTCCAAGGCGGTGAAGGCCGGGCCGCCGACGCTGCAGGACGATCCGGAAAAGAGCCCCTACCAGACGGCGACCGAGTTCCCGTCGGGCGGCGGCGGTCTGACCAGCACCATGGCCGACTACATGCGGTTCGCCCGCATGCTGCTGAACGGCGGCGAGCTGGACGGGGCGCGGCTGCTCAGCCCCAAGACGCTGCAGCTGATGACCACCAACCACCTGCCCGGCGGCAAGGACCTGACGCAGATGTCGAAGTCGCTGTTCAGCGAGGCGACCTACGCCGGGGTCGGCTTCGGCCTGGGCTTCGGCGTCACCGTCGACCCCGCCGCCACCATGATCCCCGGCAGCAAGGGCGACTTCTTCTGGGGCGGCGCGGCCAGCACCTTCTTCTGGGTCGACCCGGTCGAGGACCTGGCCGTGGTGTTCATGACCCAGCTGCTGCCCTCGTCGGCCTATGCGGTCCGACGGGAGCTGCGCACCCTGGTCTACTCGGCCTTCACGGAATCTGCGACGTAACCACGTCCTCCGCCGCCTGGGCCTTGGCCGCGAGGGTCCTCAGGGTCTCCTGATGGCTCTCGCGGGTGATGTTGTAGAAGGTCATGACGCCCAGCGCCGCGCCGTACAGCACCATGATGACGGGGATGTAGACCAGCGCCAGGTTGGTCACCACCTCCTGCGGCACCTCCGAGGGCTTGGCCCCCATCGGGAAGGCGACGATGGTCAGGATCAGGCCGGCGACCATGACGCCGATGCCGCTGACCGCCTTCTGCACCAGGCTGGTGAAGGCGAAGAACAGGCCCTCGTTACGGCGGCCGGTGCGCTCCTCGCTGTACTCGACCACGTCGGCCAGCATGGCGGTGATCAGGATGGCGGCGGTAATGCCCAGGATGCCGCGCACGACGCCGTCGAGGAACAGCCACGGCACGATCTGCGGAATCCCGGTATCGCCGATCATGTCGCCGTTGTCGGGGAAGAAGCCGATCAGGCGCAGGATCAGCGGCAGGAAGCCGATGACCACCGAGGCGGCCAGCAGCACCGCGCCCGCCTTCTTCTTTCCCGACCGTTTGGTCAGCATCGGCGCGGCGATCAGGGCCACGGCCGAGGAGATGTAGCTGTCGAGCACCAGCACGCCGGTCCAGGTCGAGCTCAGCTCCCAGAAGTAGGTCGAGAAGTAGAAGGCCAGCGAGAAGCTGACGCCCTGGGCGACGGCCGCGAACAGGCCCACGCCGGTGATGACCAGGAAGGGCCGGATCGACAGGGTCGAGCCCATCTCCTTCAGCGTCTCGACGAAAGTCAGGCCCCGGTCGGGCGCCGGCTGCGGCAGCCAGGGGATGAAGCGGTGGGTGCCGGCCGCCGACACCAGGATCGACACGAACATCAGCCCCGCCCCGACGTAGCCGTAGAGGGCGTAGCCGTCGCGGTTCAGCTGCCCGATCGGGTATTCCGCCGTCGGCTGCAGGAAGACGAAGAACATGATGACGGTGAGGGTCAGGCCGCCCCACCAGGCGAAGAAATAGCGCCAGCCCAGGATCGCCGACCGCTCGTTGTAGTCGGTCGACAGCTCGGCCGACATCGCCGAGGACGGGATCTCGTAGAGCACGATGAAGGTCCGCACGACCACGACGACCACGGCCAGATAGGCGATCAGGGCCGGGTCGCTCCAGTCGGTCGGCGGGTTCCACAGCAGCAGGAACGACAGGGCCACCGGAATGGCCGCGCCGTACATGAAGGGGTGTCGCCGCCCCCAGCGGGTGCGCAGGTTGTCCGACAACTGGCCGACCCAGGGATCGATCAGGCAGTCGACGAAGGTGGCCACCCCGATGGCGATGGCCACCGTCGAGGCGGGCAGGCCGATGACCTGGTTGTAGAACAGCAGCAGGAAGACCCGGAAGCCGTTGTCCTTGATGCCGAAGGCGATGGATCCGAAGCCGTACAGCGCCTTGGTGCCCAGCCCGATCCGGGGGCGGGCCCCCAGGGCGGTCAGGCCCGATATCGCGCTGCCCGGCGCCACGGCTTCGGTCATACAGTCTCCTCCGGCATCCCCCGCGGTCTTGCGCCACGGTCTGGATTCGAAGGTGAGGTACGGCTGGCGGCGGTGTCAATCGCGTGACGCTGCGTCACCGTGGGTTCCGCCGCCGCTTGTCTCATTTCGCCGCCTGGCAGTCGCCCAGGCGCTCGGCGACGACGCTCATCTTCATGGGATTGGGCGCCCCGGGCGCCGCCGGCGACATCCGCATCTCCGTCTCGACCGTGTAGCGCCTGGAGAAGTCGCCCGAGGCGGTCATGTCCATGGTGGTGGTGATGCCTTCGGAGGCGCAGACCGCGTGGGTGGTCACCCGGCCGCCGGAGACCTTCGTCTCCATCTGCGAGCAGTTGTCCGGGCGTTTGCGGGCGCCGGTCGCCCAGGTGTCGTCCTTCAGGTCGTCGGCGGTCAGACAGACCTCGATGGCGGGCATGGCGCCGGCCGGCAGGCCCGCCATCGTCGTGGTCATCTTCCATCGGCCGGGCGTGGGCTTCATCACCACACCCGCCGAGACGGCCGGCGCCGCGGCCGGGGTCTCCGCCGTCGGGGCCGCGTCCTCGGTCTTCTTCGAACAGGCGCCCAGCGCCAGGAGCAGCGCGACGCCGCCGGCCGCAAGGAAGGTCGCACGCGTCATGGATGGTCTCCCCGATGTGAGGCCGCCAGCTTGGCGCGCGCCGCGCCGCCCGGCAAGCGGGCCGCGGGGGAGGGGGGATCCGGAAAGCCCTCCTCCTCGATGGAGGAGGGTTGGGTGGTGGTGTGGCCGTGGCGATGCGGGGAGGGCGCAAAGGGGCGCCGGCGCCTTGCCGAGCCCTTCCTTCAACACGGCGGCCACACCACCATCCCCGGCCCTTCCTCCATCGAGGAGGAAGGGAGTCTCCTGCGCTTGCCACCGCCGCCGGTCCGGGTTCTCCTGCCGCCATGCCGATGGAGCTGGTCCAGACCTGGGTCCTGCCGGCGCTGCTCGGGCTGGGCCTGGCGGCGGCGGCGGGGCTGCGCGCCTTCCTGCCGCTGCTCCTGCTGGCGCTGGCCGCGAAGTTCGAGCTGTTCGGCGTCGACCTCAACGAGCGCGCCGCCTGGCTGGGCAGCGACGTGGCCGTCATCACCCTGGCCATCGCCACGGCGGTGGAGCTGGCCGCCGACAAGGTCCCCTTCCTCGACCACGCCCTGTCGGCGCTGGGCACGATCACCCGCCCGGTCGCCGCCGTGATCGCGGCGGGCAGCGTCTTCGCCGGGGTCGATCCGGTCATCGCCGCCGTCGCCGGCCTGATCATCGGCGCCCCCACGGCGCTCGCCTTCCACGCCGCCCAGAGCGGCACGCGCGTGGCCAGCACCGCGATGACCGGGGGGCTGGCCAATCCGCTGGTCTCGATCGTCGAGGACATCCTGGCCTTCGCCACCGTCCTCCTCGCGCTGGCCGCCCCGCTGCTCGTCCCGCTCGCCCTGCTGGCATTGCTGTGGCTGATCTGGCGGCTGGTGAAGGCCGTGCGGCGGCGGGTGGCGTAGCCCCTACCCATCCCCACCGCCCTCCCGCGCGGCGGTCGCGGCCTCGTGCTTGCGGCGCCAGGCGTCGGCGCGAGCCAGGTAGCCGGGCGGGATGCCCTGGCCGGTGATCAGGGCCGTGGCCAGGTCGCCGGCGACACTGAAGGCGAAGTCGGTGAAGGCAGACTGTCTCGCTTCGGCTTCGATCGGGTCATCGTCCTCCTGCGAAAGGGGGACAACCTGGTCGAGCCGGGCGATCAGCGCCGCCGTCCGGGCCTGGCGCAGCGCCGCCAGCGGATCGCCCGCCGCCAGGCTGCGCACGGCCATGCGCAGCGACATCCGCGCCACCTCGCCCGGGTCGTGGTCGACCGGCCGCAGCATGCGCTCGGCCAGCGAGGCCAGGTGCGGCGGCAGGTCCGACGCGGCCCCGGGCTCCGCCGCCGGAGCGGCCGCGCCGACCGTTGCGGCGCAAGGCCCGCCGGCCACCCAGGCCCGCTTGGTCCAGCCCTCCCGCTGCGCCCGCTTGCGCAACGCCCCGACCGACACCCCGAACCGCGCCGCCGCCGTCGGCGCGGAAAGACCGGAGAGATAGGCCGCCCGGATCAACTCCCAGGTGGCCGGCGAGGCGGTGACATAGGTGGTGCGTGGCTTGGCTTTCATGCCGCGGAGTGTGTGCCCGCGCGCCGGGGAGGCGGATAAACCGGCGGCTATCCCCCCGGTTTCAGGGGCCGAATGGGGCGGAAAGTCCTTGTTTGTCTCGGGAGTATAGGTCTCGGGAGTCTCGCTTTGTCGGTGGATAGATCGGCCGCCAGTCCTCCCCGGAACGCAGCGAGGGGGAGGGGGACCCTCCGAAGCCGCAGGCGAAGGAGGGTGGAGGGGTGATGCCGCGCGCAGCCGCATTTCTCTCCGTCTCCCCGGCGACCCGAAGGGCGGCGCGGAGCGCCAACGCCGGGGTCCATCAGGGCGAGGGCTGGAGCAGTTTCATGGATCCCGGCCTTCGCCGGGAAGACGGGTATAGGGGGTGTCGCTCTGTCCCTTCCCGCTCAGGGAAGGGACCCATCCTTCCATCTCATGCAGGCCAGCGTGCCGGACGGTCCAGGTCCGTCAAGGACCGCGCGCCGCGCGGCCGCGTCGCGGCGGGCCGCAGGCCCGTCCTTGACCGACCAGGACCGCCCGGCGACCGTCTCGGCAAGAGATGAAGGGGGTGGTGGGGTGGCCTAAGCCATCCGTTGCAAGCGGTACTGACCCCGCCCCGCGAACTCCAGATCCCCGGTCGATTGAGGCCGTGCGTGCCGAGGCGGAGGCCGATCCCGACACGGGCGAGGAGCTCTACGCGACCGTGCCGCTGATCCGCGACCTCGGCCGACCGGTGAAGGCGAACCTGTCGCTGGACTCCGGCGTCCTGGCCGCCATCGACGCCACCGCGCGACGGCTGGGCGTCATCCGGTCGGCGATGGTGGAGCTGCTGGCCAAGCGGGGGCTGCCGGCGTTCGGGTGACGGGGAGGCAGAAATGAGTGTGTGTCCCCGTTTCCCCTCAGGCCTCCTTCCGCTCCCGCATGGGCGCGCTCGCGTCCGCCGCCTCGCCCTCCGCCGTCAGCAGGGGCGAACGCCAGGTCGAGCATCTGCAACCACCCAGCCGCGCCCCCGCTCCCTCACGCCAGATGCGTCGGCAGGTCCATCGCGCCGTGCAGAACGCGGACGATCTCCACGCGGCTGTCATCGAAGCGATAGGCGATTACATGGGGCGGATCGCCGACGCGGTTTGTCGGGGGCATGCCCTGCGCGGCGACGGCGAGCGCGTAGAGGCGCAGGTCGCCTATGCCGGCGGCGCGGGACGATGGACGGTCGGGGTCCGCGCGCAGGTCCTCGATCGCCTTGGCGATCAGGCGGCGATAGCGGTCGGCCGCGCGGGCGCCGTGGCGGTCGTGGCTGGTCCAGAGGATGAGGTCGATGTCGCGGCGCGCGCGGCGGGCGACATCCAGCGTTCTCACGTCGGTGGGCGGCGGCCCAGTCCGTCGAGCCAGGCGCCGACGTTGTCCACCGTCTCGACACGGCCGGCCGCGATGTCGTCGAGGCCTTCCTGAACGAGGTTCTTGAACCGCTCTTCCCGCTGGTCGTCGCGCAGCCGGTCGAGCCCGGCGCGGACCACCGCCGCCGCGTCCGGATAGGCGCCGGAGGCGACCTGGTCCTCGACGAAGCGGTCGAGGGGCGCGTCGAGGGTGACTTTCAGCGCGGTCATGGGGTGGACGGTATCATGGAAGTCGCGGGCGGGCGATGGCGGCGGTTGGGGACTGGATATCGTGTCCCGTTTTCGGGGACATGATTTCCTGTCCCCGCGACAGCGTCGGCCGATTGTGGGGGGACAGCTAATGA
Organism: Caulobacter sp.; assembly: GCA_030683005.1. GTDB lineage: Bacteria > Pseudomonadota > Alphaproteobacteria > Caulobacterales > Caulobacteraceae > Caulobacter. The sequence goes on from JAUXMY010000018.1 coordinate 23,515, forward strand.
TGTCCCAAGAGGGACACCAAAAGCAGTCCCCGTGTGACGGCGTTACAACCGCCCCTTCCGAAACCGCTCCTGAGCCTCCGCCCGGGCCGCCTTGCGCTCGCGCTTCGGCACGCTCGCGTCCGCCGTCTCGCCCTCCGCCGTCAGCAGGTCGTTGGCGAACTCCAGGTCGAGCATCTTCAGGCGCTTGATCTCGTCGCGCAGCCTCGCGGCGGTCTCGAACTCCAGGTTGCCGGCGGCTTCGCGCATCTTGCCTTCGAGGTCGCGCAGGGTGGCCTGGAAGTTTGAGCCCATGAACGGCCGGGCGTCCTCCGCCACCCCCACGTCCACCGTGACGCGGTCCTTCTCGTAGGGGCTGGCCAGGATGTCCTTGATGCGGCTCTTGACGCTCTCGGGCGTGATGCCGTGTTCGAGGTTGTAGGCCACCTGCTTCTCGCGCCGGCGGCTGGTCTCGGCCATGGCCCGTTCCATGGAGCCGGTGATGCTGTCGGCGTAGAGGATGACCTTGCCATCGACGTTGCGGGCGGCGCGGCCGATGGTCTGGATCAGGGAGGTTTCCGAGCGGAGGAACCCCTCCTTGTCGGCGTCGAGGATGGCGACCAGGCCGCACTCGGGGATGTCCAGGCCCTCGCGGAGCAGGTTGATCCCGACCAGGATGTCGAAGGCGCCCAGGCGCAGGTCGCGGATGATCTCGATCCGCTCCAGGGTGTCGACGTCGCTGTGCATGTAGCGCACGCGCAGGCCCTGCTCGTGCATGAACTCGGTCAGATCCTCGGCCATCTTCTTGGTGAGGACGGTGACCAGGGTGCGGTAGCCTCTGAGGGCGCAGTCGCGGGCCTCGGCGATGACGTCGTCGACCTGGCTGGCGCCGCCCCTGGCGACCGGGCGCACCTCGACCGGCGGGTCGATCAGGCCGGTCGGGCGGATGACCTGTTCGGCGAAGACGCCGCCGGCCTTGTCCATCTCCCAGGGGCCGGGGGTGGCGCTGACGTGCACCGTCTGCGGGCGCATGGCCTCCCACTCCTCGAACTTGAGCGGGCGGTTGTCCATGGCGCTGGGCAGGCGGAAGCCGTACTCGGCCAGGGTCCATTTGCGGCGGTAGTCGCCGCGGTACATGGCCCCGATCTGCGGGATGGTCTGGTGGCTCTCGTCGGCGAACAAGAGGGCGTTGTCGGGGATGTATTCGAAGAAGGTCGGCGGCGGCTCGCCCGGGCGGCGGCCGGTCAGGTAGCGGCTGTAGTTCTCGATGCCGGCGCAGCTGCCGGTGGTCTCCATCATCTCGATGTCGAAGCGGGTGCGCTGCTCCAGCCGCTGGGCCTCCAGCAGCTTGCCGTTGGCGACCAGCCAGTCGAGGCGGTCCTTCAGCTCGTCCTTGATGTGGGTGATGGCCTGGCGCAGCGTCGGGCGCGGCGTGACGTAGTGGCTGTTGGCGTAGATCTTCACCTCGGCCAGGTCCTGGGTCTTCTTCCCCGTCAGCGGGTCGAACTCGGCGATGGCCTCGATCTCGTCGCCGAACATCTGGATGCGCCAGGCGCGGTCCTCGTAGTGGGCGGGGAAGATTTCGATGGTGTCGCCGCGCTTGCGGAAGGTGCCGCGCTCGAAGGCGGCCTCGTTGCGCTTGTACTGCTGGGCGACCAGGTCGGCGGCGACCTGGCGGTCGTCGACCTTCTGGCCGACCGCCAGCGAAAAGGTCATCGCCGTGTAGGTCTCCACCGAGCCGATGCCGTAGATGCAGCTGACCGAGGCGACGACGATGACGTCGTCCCGCTCCAGGATCGAGCGGGTGGCCGCGTGGCGCATGCGGTCGATCTGCTCGTTGCGGCTGGAGTCCTTCTCGATGAAGGTGTCGGTCCGGGGGACGTAGGCCTCCGGCTGGTAGTAGTCGTAGTAGCTGACGAAATACTCGACCGCGTTGTCGGGGAAGAAGCTCCTGAACTCGCTGTAGAGCTGGGCGGCCAGGGTCTTGTTGGGGGCCAGGATCAGGGCCGGGCGCTGGGTCGCCTCGATGATCTTGGCCATGGTGAAGGTCTTGCCCGAGCCGGTGACGCCCAGCAGCACCTGGTCGTGCTCGCGCTCCTGGATGCCGGCGACGAGGTCGCGGATCGCCGTGGGCTGGTCGCCGGCCGGCTCGTAGTCGCTGACCAGCCGGAACGGGATGCCGCCCTGCGACTTGGCCGGCCGCGCGGGGCGGTGCGGCGCCCACATCGGCGGCGTGTGCGCGTTCGCCAGGTCGTGGATATAGACGGCGGAGACGTCCTCGACGCCTGCCGGTCTCTCTGGGGAACGGGCCATGAACGCAAAGGTAGGCGCGGGGCGGGGCGAAGGCTAGGGGGGCTGCTGTCAGCGGGTGGCAGGAGCGTGCGGGCGCCTCAGCGCAGGCGCGGCGCGGCCACGCCGCCGAAGGCGCCGGCGGCGTGCGGCGGGGCGGCGGCGATCTGTCCGCCCCGGCTGCCGTCCGGCCACAGTCCGCCGACCGCGAACGCCAGGGCGGCGATCGTCAGGGCCAGGGCGGCGGCCAGCGGCAGGCGTCGGGTCTGGAGCGGTTTCACGGCGACGCACCATCACGCTAATTCGTGACGGAACAAGGTTCGCTCACCGAATCGGGCCGCGACCGAATCGCGCAGGCCCTCCGGGCCGCCCGGCCATTGATCCCTGCGCCGCGACGCCCATTATCAGCCGATGAGCAACGCCCTGCATGTCGTCTGCCCGCACTGTGACGGGGTCAACCGCCTGCCGCCCGAGCGGCTGGCCGAGGCGCCGAAATGCGGGCGCTGCAAGGGGCCATTGTTCAGCGGCGAGCCCGTGGCCCTCGACGCCGCGCGGTTCGAGAAACACCTCGGCAAGAGCGACCTGCCGCTGATCGTCGACTTCTGGGCCGCCTGGTGCGGACCCTGCCGCGCCATCGCCCCGGTCTTCGCCGCCGCCGCCCGCGAGCTGGAGCCCCGCGCCCGCTTCATCAAGATCGACGTCGACGCCAATCCGGCCCTGTCGGCCCGTTTCAACATCCAGAGCATCCCGGCCCTGTTCGTCTTCAAGGCCGGCGCCGTGGCCGAGCGCCAGGCCGGCCTGAGCGACCCGGGCCTGTTCCGCAAGTGGGTGGAGCGGTTCGGGGCCTGAGAGAGGGCGCTTCCCCTCGGCGCCGTTTTCCCCTGAAGGCCTTGATGGAATGAGCGCTCCGGGCGTCGGACCGGGTCAAGGACGGGCCCGGCTGGCCCGCCGCCGAGCGGCCGCGGAGCGGTCCTTGAGCAGGGCCGTCGCCGGAGCAACACTGGCCGTCAAGACATCAGGTTGGGTGTGCTTGGTGCGCGATTTGGGTTGGGCAGGCCCTGGGTCCTTCGACACGCCGCTTCGCCAACCGAGTCCGAAAACCGCGAGACTCCGGCCGCCGCCCCGCCGATGATCGCGCCATGGACATCGCCCCCATCGATCTGGACCAGGACGCCTGCTACCGCGCGGTGCAGACCCGCGACCCGCGCTGGGACGGGCGGATCTTCGGCTGTGTGAGGACCACGGGCATCTACTGCCGGCCGGTCTGCCCGGCGCGGACGCCGAAGCGCGAGAACATGACCTTCCATCCGTCCGCCGCCGCCTGCGAGGAGGCCGGCTACCGCGCCTGCCTGCGTTGCCGGCCGGAGACGGCGCCGGACATGGGCGCCTGGCGGGGCAGTTCCAGTACCGTGTCCCGGGCCCTGGCGCTGATCGAGCAGGGGGCGCTGGATGCGGGCGATGTCGACGGCCTCGCCGGCCGGCTGGGCGTCGGCGAGCGGCAGCTGCGGCGGCTGTTCCGCCAGCATCTGGGCGCCTCGCCGGTCGGGGTGGCCCAGACGCGACGGGTGCTGCTGGCCAAGCAGCTGATCCACGAGACCGACCTGCCGATGGCCCAGGTGGCGCTGGCCGCGGGCTTTGGCAGCGTGCGGCGCTTCAACGAGACCTTCCAGCGGCTCTACGACCGCCCGCCGCTGGCCCTGCGGCGACGCACGGCGGCGGGGCGGGCGGGCGAGCCGGGGGCGGTGACCCTGATGCTGCGCTACCGGCCGCCCTACGACTGGGACGGCATGATCGGCTTTCTGGCCGCGCGGGCCATCCCGGGCGTCGAGGTGGTGACGGCCGGGCGCTACGCCCGCACCATCGCGCTGGACGGCGCCATGGGCGTGCTGGCGGTCAGCCGCGCCGGCGGCGACCGGCTGGCGGTGACCGTGCGGTTTCCGAAGCTGACCGCCCTGCCGTCGATTCTGTCGCGGGTGCGGCGGGTGTTCGACCTGACCGCCGATCCGCAGACCATCGCGGCCCATCTGTCGCGCGACCCGGACCTGGCGCGGATGGTCGCCGCCCGGCCGGGCCTGCGCGCGCCGGGCGCCTGGGACGGGCTGGAGCTGGGGGTGCGCGCCATCCTGGGCCAGCAGATCACCGTGCCGGCGGCGGTGAGGCTGGCCGGGAGGCTGACCGCCGAATACGGTGAGGCCCTGCCGCCGGAGTGGGCGGAGGAGGGGCTGACCCACGCCTTTCCGTCGGCCGAGCGGCTGGCGGCGGCGGACATCGCGTCCCACGGCCTGATGCCCGGCGCCCGGGCCCGGGCGATCAGCGGCCTGGCCGCCGCCGTCGCCGCCGATCCTGAGTTGTTCGGCCCCCGCGCCAGCCTCGAGGCGGCGGTGGCCGCCCTGCGCGCGCGGCCCGGCATCGGCGAATGGACGGCGCAGTACATCGCCATGCGCCAGCTGCGCGAGCCGGACGCCTTCCCCGCCGCCGATGTCGGGCTGATGCGGGCGCTGGCCGACGCCGAGGGGGTGCGGCCGACGCCGGCCCGGCTGCTGGCCCGGGCCGAGGCCTGGCGGCCGTGGCGGGCCTACGCCGCCCTGCATCTGTGGGCGTCCGACCCGCAGGCGCCCGCCCCGGCGAAGGTGAAGGACAAGGCCAATGCCCGCGTCGCCGCCTGACCGCCCCCGGCGGCTGGTCCGCAGCCTGCTGGCCTCGCCGATCGCGCCGCTGCAGCTGTTCACCGACGAGGACGGCGCCGTGCGGGTGCTCGACTTCGACGCCGACAGCCCGCGCACCGCACGGCTGATGAGCCGGTACTATGGCGGCGTACCGCTCGAGAACGGCCCCGCGCCCGCCGCAGTCCGGGCGGCGATGGACGCCTATTTCGCCGGCGACCTGGCCGCGCTGGCCCGCGTGCCCTGGGCGGTGGTCGGGACCGACTTCCAGAAGACGGTCTGGCAGGCGCTGCTCGACATCCCGGCCGGGACCACCACCACCTACGGCGCCCTGGCCGCGCGGATCGGCCGGCCGGCGGCGGTGCGGGCCGTGGGCCTGGCCAATGGCGCCAACCCGGTCGGGGTGATCATCCCCTGCCACCGGGTGATCGGTTCGAACGGGGCGCTGACCGGCTACGGCGGCGGGCTGGAGCGCAAGCGCTGGCTGCTGGACCATGAGCGGAGGGCGGGGTGAGGCGGTCGGGGCCTTGCGTGCTTCGACACGCGGTCTGCGACCGCTGCTCAGCATGACTATGAAGGGTAGCTTTCCAATCCAGTCATCCTGAGCAGCCGCGAAGCGGCGTGTCGAAGGACGCACGGCATAGGCAGCGTTCATGGGTGGCCCGAACAAGTCGGGCCATGACGGGATGGGGAACGTAAAATCGAACAGTCCGCGAACACGGCGGTTCGCGTGCGGCGCGACCGTCATCGCGAGCCGCCGGATATCCTCGCCAATTCAACGCTTGACGTCCGCGGCCAATCGAACAAAACCGGAACCCTATTGGTTTAAGAATGGTTAACGGAGGCTCCGCCGCCATGCCGAAGATCGACCTCGAGGCCATGCCGCTGCGCACCGGCAGCGGTTATCCGCCGCCGCTCGACGCGCCGTGCAAACACCGCTCGGCGCGGATGCTGGCGCAGGGGATGGGGCTGACGCTTGTGGGGATCAACCTGATGACCCTGCCGCCCGGCCAGTGGTCGTCGCAGCGGCACTGGCATGACGACGAGGACGAGTTCGTCTGGGTCGTCTCCGGCGAGGTGGTGCTGGTCGAGGACGCGGGCGAGACCCTGCTGCGGGCCGGCGACTGCGCGGCCTGGAAGGCCGGGGTGGCCAACGGCCACTGCCTGCAGAACCGCTCGGGCGCCGACGCCGTCCTGCTGCAGGTCGGCAATCCCACCGACGCGGCCACCGAGACCGTCGACTATCCCGACCTGGACATGATCATCCGGCCCGGCGGCGCGGGCTATCTGCACCGGGACGGCACGCCCTACGACACCGGTCAGAACCAGCCGTAGAGCTCGCCGGCCAGCGGGATCTCCATCGAACGGCCGACGGCGCCCAGGGCTTTCTGGACGTCCGGGCGGGCGATCATCGCGTCGCGACGGCGCAGCAACTCCGCCTCCCGGGACGGGACCGAGGGCGGTCGCCGGACGGCGCGGGCGGCGCCCAGCGCGTCGGGGCGCCGGCTGGGCTCCTTGAGCCGCGCGATGAACTGGGCGGCGGCCTCTTCCCGGCGATCCATACAGAGCAGCGCCTTCTGCAACGCCTCCGGCCCGTGCGGCTCGCGGATCATCATGGCCGGCAGCAGGCGCCAGGCGGCCGGCGGATCGGTCGGGGCCAGGGCGCAGATCTGCTCGGCGTCCCGCCACATCTTGCCCGTGGCGCTCAGATCATCGGCCGGGATGGTTTTCAGCAGCGCCAGGGCGTCGGCGTGGCGACCCAGGCGGTTGAGGCGGTCGGCCCAGTCCAGGATCGGGTCCACCGGCGTGACGTCGAGGCGCTTCGCCTCGGTCCGCGCCTCGGCGAACACCGCCTCGGCCTCGGCGACCTTGCCGGTATCGAGCAGCGCCATGGCCAGCTCGGTCAGCACGGCGACGGCCATCAGGTCGTGATCGGCGAAGGGCGCGGCCTTGTCGCCCAGCCGCTTGCGCATCGCCTGGCCGGTGCTGATCGCCTCGTCGTAGCGTTCGAGCCGGCGCAGGTCTTCCTGCACCGCATACCCCATGCGCATCAGGTCCGGCGCGTCGTTCGCCGCGACCAGGTGGCGGGTCAGCTCCGCCTCGGCCACCTTGCGCCAGTCCATCCGACCGTCGGCGGCCAGGCGCGGCCACAGGCGCTGGTAGCGGGTGTCCTGGGCCAGGAAGGCCAGGGTCTCGACCTCGTCGGCGCGGGCCACGACCGCCTCGGCAGCCGGGCGGTCGCCCGCGTCCAGCAGCAGCTCGGAATAGAGCAGCGCCCAGATGTTGCGGGCGGCGGCGGCGCTCAGCCTGTCCTCCCAATCGACGGCCACCATGCGTTTGAGGAGGGCGCGGGAAGTCTGCTCGTTGTCCAGCACCCCGACAACGATCGGGTGGAGGAACGGCGCCCACCAGGACTTCACCCGGCCGACGTCATTGTCGATCACCACCATCAGACGGCGTGCAGCCTCCGGGTAGCGGCCCTTGAGCACGGCATCGTCCAGCAGGGCGGCGTTGACGCCGGCCAGGGCGTCGGGGTCGCCGGCCAGGGGCTCGAGCCGTCGCGCCAGGGCCAGCACGTCCTCGGACTGGTCGCCGGTGTCGGCACAGGCCAGCACCCCGGACAGCGCCACCCGGCGGGTGGCCAGGGGCAGGCGGTCGAACTCCGGCCGCGCGACCATGGCGGCCAGCGTCCCGATCCGGGACCCGCAGACCCTGACGTTGCCCGAATGGCCGGGAGACAGCAGGGCCCGCAGCTCGGCGTCGAAGCGCAGCAGGTCGGCCGGCCCGCCCGGCGACAGCGCCCGGCCCCGCTCGGGTGCGGCCGGCGCCGCACCGGCCACGGCCAGACCCAGCGCGATCGCGCCGGCGATCACGCCCGTCATTCGGCTACGCATAGGCCCTCTCGCCCGTCAGATCAGAATCCACCCCAGTAGTCGCCCGCCAGCGGCGCCTCGACCTTGCGGCCGGCGACGTCGAGCGCCGCAAGCACGTCCGGGTTGTTCAGCACCGTTTGCCGGCGGCGTTCAAACTCGGCCTGCCAGGCCGGAACCTTCTCCGGTCCGCGGGTGATCCAGTAGGGGTCGAGCGCGCCGGCCCGGTGACGCGGATCGCGCAGCCGCTCGATCATCAGCGCCGCCGCCTCGTCCAGCCGGTTGGTGCAGATCAGCGCCTGGCTCAGCGCCGCCGGGTTCTCCTTGCGCTCCTTCTCCAGGCCGATGATCGTCGCCGCCGCTGCCCCGGGATCGAGGTCGGCCTGGGCGCAGGCCCGCTGGGACTCGACCCACAGCCGACCGTAGGGCGTGACCTGCTTTTCGCCGATGGGCTCCAGCGTCGCCAGGGCCTCGCGCGGGCGGGCAAGGTCCAGCAGTCGACCGGCCCAGGCCAGGCGCGCATCGACCGCGACCTCGCCGGAGTCCACAGGCTCGCCCAGGATGATCGCCTCCCCGAACACCGCCTCGGCCTCGCCGTAGCGGCCGGCCTCGAACAGGGCCTGACCGAGGCCGATCATCAGACGGCCAGCCCGGCGGTCGCCGTCCTCGAAGACCTCGCCGTCCTGGAGGCGCGCCCGGAAGGCCTCTCCCGTCTGGATGGCCTCGTCCAGCCGGCCGAGCGCCCGAAGGGCCGCGATCATCTCCTCCGCCGGCCGCAGGCTGGCCGGATTGTCGGCCATGTCGGCGGTCGCCTGGTCGAGCCGGGCTGTGGCCAGGGCGGTCCAGTCGAAGCGCCGCTCCCGCGCGAACCGGTCCCAGACCCGGGAGAAGCGCCGGTCGCCGGCGACCATCAGCATCACGTAGAGTTCGTCGGCCTTGTCGACCGCTGCCCCGGCCTCCTTCAGCTTGCCGCTGTCGGCCAGCTGCCAGCCCCAGGAGAGGGCCCAGGTGTTGCGCGCGGCGCGCCGGCTGGCGTCATTGGTCCAGTCCAGCGTTGACAGCCGCTCGGCGACCTTCAGGGACAGGTCCGGGTCGTCCTCAAGATAGTCGGCGAAGGGGCTGACCATCTCCGGATCCCAGTCGGCGACCAGCCGAGGCTGCTTGTCCGCCAGGGACAGGAACAGGCGGGCGGCCTCGCTCTCGGCGCCGCGTTGCAGGGCCTCGGAGATCTGCACCGAATGGACCGTGCTGACTTCCATCGGCGCGACGGCGATCGGCTCCAGCCGCCTGGCGGCGTGAACCGCGAACGGAAGATCGCGCGACTCGGCGCAGACCATCATCGCGAACAGGGCCGTCCGCCGGGTGTCGACGGCCATGCGGTCGAAGCGGGGATCGGCGTACAGGGTCCGCAGTCTGGCGAATTCGACGCCACAGGACTTGCCGCTCGACTGGAACACGGCGGCGGCGGTGGCCACGGCCTCGTCCTGCAGCCGCAGCAGATCAATGCGGCGGCTGAACGACTGGGCTCCGGCCTGCGAGGCGGTCGCCGCGACCGTCAGCCCGGCCAGCACGCCGGCGACCCTGCTCAAACGCATGTCAGTTCCTTGTATGCGACCGACACACTGAGGCGCGGGGCCGGGGCGGCGTCAAGCCGGGACGCACGGGACTTGGGCTAGCGGTAGCGAATGCCCTGATAGACGTCGGCGACGTCCAGGCAGACGCTGCGGGCGACGTTCCAGTGCGAGCGGGGCTCGAAGCCGCCGCCGTCCCGGATCTTCTGGAAGCCCTCGGCGCGACCGGAGTCGAGCGGCTGGCTGACCGCCTCAATGGCGGCGGCGCGACTGAGCCCGCGGTCGCGCATCAGCCGGTCGACCGCGTCTCGAAAGAAGGCGACGCCCTGGCTCCTGGCCGCCTCGGCGCCTTCGGCGTCTCCGCGGTCGGTCATGACGTTGCTGGTGGCGCCGAACAGGCCGGCGCATTGCGCCTGGATCATCCAGACCGGTTTCCCGATCGCCGGTTCGCTCAGCACCGTCCCGCCCGGATAGAGCAGGTCGGCGGCGACCGCCGGGGCGGCCGTGGCCAGGGTCAGGCCGGCCAGCAGGGGGGCGGCGAACAGGGGAAAGGCGGGTCGCATAGCGCGTCCTAGGATCAGCAACAGGCGGACGCCATGGTGACTCCGCCGGGGGCGGGTTGCAATGGCCGCGCGCGCCAGCGACGGGAAGCGGACCTCCGCGCCTATTTCGGCTTGTCGGCCTCGTTGACCACGGCGCCGACGCCGGCCCCGACAACGGCGCCCGCGGGGCCGGCGACGACCGCTCCGGCGACGGCGCCGGTGGCGGCGCGCTGCTCCATGTTGTGGCCGCAGGCCGCGAGACCCAGCGACAGCGCGGCGGCGACAAGGACGGCGGGCTGCAGGCGGCGTACAGTGGACATGACGGTCTCCATATCTGGCGTCCCGGAAGGACGCAGGAAAGCAACGGCGCGGCGGGCCGGGCGGTTCCCGGGCCGCGCGGGCGTTAAATTGCTGCGGTGAAGCATCGGCGGAGCGACGTCGGCGCAAGTCCCTGACTCAGAAGGATTCATCGCGAACCGGCCCGCGCGCCCGGCCGGCATTCCTTGCTGCAGTGCAGCATGAACTTGCGAATCGGCCACATTTGCGCCATATAGCCCGGTACAAGGCGGACTTCGGCTTTTCGTGAACAGGCCGAAATCCCGTCCGGACGACCCTCTTCGAATGCGTTTCAGGGGTCATTTCGGGCGTTGAGTCGGGGCGCGGGACGCGCTCGCCGCACAGGACACGGATCCGTTGTTTTTCCTCTCGCAGACGCGTGCGAAAGCGCGCGCGCTGGTCAGCGTCGTATTGACCGGAACCGTCCTTGGCGCAGGCCTGGGCGGCATTCTGGGCGGCGCCTATCTGGCGGGCGGCTACGCTCAGGCGGCTTCAACGCACGCCCGTGTCTCGGAACTCGCGGTTGTCGCCTCCGGCGGCTACGCGGAACAGGATCTCCAGCGGGTCGTGGACCGGATGGACTCCTCGGCCCTGGCAATCGCCCGGCGCCATGATCCCTTCACCAGCGCCGGCGGCGCGCAGCGGGACCGCCAGGCGGCCCTGTTCGCCGCCCGGCTCGAGCGCCGCGACTCCGTCGCCGCCGGCCCGGGCCAGTCCAAGGCCCTGATGCTCCGCACCAACTTCATCACCGGCTCCGGTTCGCCCGCCGCCCGTCCGTTCCGCCTTGATGGCGCGCTGGACGCCTCGCGCGACCTGGAGTGCCTGACCGAGGCCGTCTATTACGAGGCCCGCGGCGAGACCCCGGCCGGCCAGGCGGCCGTGGCCCAGGTGGTGCTCAACCGCGCGCGCCATCCGGCTTATCCCAAGACCATCTGCGGCGTCGTCTACCAGCGCGCCTATGGCGGCGGGACCTGCCAGTTCAGCTTCGCCTGCGACGGCTCGATGCGGAAACGCCGCGACGCCGGCGCCTGGGCCCGCGCCGAGCGCGTGGCCACCAAGGCGCTGTCGGGCGGGGTGATGGCGCAGGTCGGCAACGCCACCCACTTCCACACCATCTATGTCTCGCCCGCCTGGGGTCCGCGCCTGGTCAAGGTCGGCCAGGTCGGCCTGCACGTCTTCTACCGCTTCGGCGGCCGCGGCGGCGCGCCGGACTCCTTCGACCGCGATCCGGAACGCTCCGGCCCGCAGGTCGGCGACCGGCCGCTGTTCGCCGGCGGCGTGCCTGGCGAGCCGATCCCCTACACCAGCCTCCGGCGGCCGGACGAGGTGGTGTTCATCGCCGCCACGGCGACCTCGGCGCCGGCCATCGAACTGGTCGACGGCGCGAGCGTCGGCATGGGCGGCCCGGCCCACAAGCCGGTCGAGCCGGCCTCCGCCCCGAAGGCCGCCGCGCCCAAGCCGGCCAAGGCCGCGAAGGTCGAGACCGAGGCCTCTATGAAGCCCCAACAGCCGAGCGCAGCTGCTTCCTGACCGTCCCGGGCATGAAGCGGGCGACGAAGCGCAGACGCTTGCCCGCCTTGCCGACGATGTGGTGCAGCTGCGTCGTCGTCGGCCGGGCCGCCTGCCAGATCACCTCCGAGGCCTCCTCGACGGTGTAGACCTCCGATCCGCCGGCCCGGATGCTGTCGGCGATCTTCTCGTTGGAGCCCTGTGACCCGGCCTGCAGGATCGGGGTGTCGACGAACCAGGGCATGATGCAGCGTACGGCGATGCCGTGTCGCGACCACTCCGCGTCCAGCGCTTCGGACAGACCGCGCACCGCGAACTTGGTGGCGCAATAGATCGCCATCTTCGGCGCCCCGAACAGCCCGGCGCAGGAGGCGACGTTGATGAGGGTCGCGCCCGGCGTGGCCTTCAGCAGCGGCAGGCCGGCGCGGGACCCGTTCACCACGCCCTTGACGTTGATGTCGATCTGCCGGTCCGCCTCGTCGTCGGTCTGGTCCTCGAAGAAGCCGTAGTTGGCGATGCCGGCGTTGTTGAGCAGCACGTCCATCCGCCCGCCCGACGCCTTGCCGAACTCGCCCAGCGCATTGTCCCAGGCCTTGCGGTCGCGCACGTCCAGCGCATGGGTGCTGGCGTTGTCGGCGCCCAGCTCCGCCTGCGCGGCCTTCAGCCCGGCCGCGTCGATGTCCGACAGCCCGACGAACCAGCCCTCGCGCGCGAACCGCTTCGCCGCCGCCAGACCGATGCCGCTGGCCGCGCCGGTGATGAAGATCGCCTTGCGGCCGCTTGCCCCGTTCATTCCGTTCGTCCCTGTCTTTATTGTTCCAGCGAAGAGACGGCGGATCGCGCTTGCCGGTCAAGCGCGACGCAGCGTCATCTCCGACCGATTGCGCCAGGACCAGACCGCCGATGACCGACAGCCGCCGCGACGCCCTCGCCCGCCAGCTTCTCGACATGCCCTATGAGGACCTGCCGCCGGTCAAGCGCAGCGTCATCGACATGATGGTCGACAAGGCCCCGACCGCCGTCGGCCGGCATGTGAGGGGCGAGGGGGCCAGCTTTGGCGACCGCCTGGCCGACCGGGTGGCGGCGGTCGGCGGCTCCTGGGGCTTCATCATCGCTTTCGGGGTGGTTCTGCTCGGCTGGATGGGCCTGAACCTGGCCCTCGTGACCCGGGCCTTCGATCCCTACCCGTTCATCTTCCTCAACCTGATGCTCTCGACGCTCGCCGCCATCCAGGCGCCGGTGATCATGATGAGCCAGAACCGCCAGGCGGCGAAGGACCGCGAGGGGGCCGAGCACGACTACCTGGTCAACCTGCGCGCCGAGCTGGAGATCATGCGCCTGCACGACAAGCTCGACGCCGTGCGCGACCAGCAGCTGATGGATCTGCTGCGCTCCAATACCGAGATCCTGGAGACCCTGCGCGGCCAGGTGGCGGCGCTGGGCGAGAAGGAGGGTTAGCGCGTGTTAGCCCCCCCGCCCTCGGGCTAGAGGAAGACGCAGGCGCCGGTCAGGCGGCGCGGACCGGCCCCCGCCGACTACCGGCCGTATCGCCTGCCGGTCCGGATGCCGATGGGCTTCCTCAACGACCTCGACCACGACGTCGAGGTCGTCATCCGCAAGGGCCGCGAGGCGGTCGGGCGGACGTCGGCGCATCCGTTGAGGTGAGGGGGGAGATCGCGCGAGCCGCGGTGCTCACCCGGGAAGTGGCGAGTGTGTCCTCCTCGACAGCGCTGTTCCTCAGGCCGCCCGGCGCGTCAGGCCCGGAACCTCGGTCTCGAGATTGAAGGTCACCGGCAGGATGCGTTCGTTCGCCGTCTGCAGCTTCAGCGCCTTGGCCGCGCGGGCCAGCGCCACCTTGCCGAGGCCGACCGGGGTGAAGCCCGGCTGAACCGAGGGTCGGGCGCCCAGGCGTCGCCGCAGCAGGCCGTTGGCGTAGATCACATTGGCCCGCATCAGCGCCTCGGGGGTCATGAACTCCATCGAAAGCGAGACATTGAGCATCGGACCGTTCTCGATCCGGTGCGGGGCGTTCTGGGGCCAGGTCAGCATACGGCCCGGCGTCAGCTGGACCCGGGTTCCGCCGTCGTCCCAGGCGGGGTCGAAGGCGAACTGCTCGGCGGTCTCGCGCAGCACGATGGCTTCCAGGGCCTCGGCGCCGACAAAGGGCTCGGCCACCGGGTAGGCCCAGACGGTCTTCACGCCGCGGATCTGCCACAGCGACACCATCGGCACGTCCAGATGGTAGAAGACCTGGGCGTTGGGCGAGCTGATGAGCACCCCGAGGTCGCGTTTGAGCGTGCGCAGGCGAGGCGCCATGGCCTCCTTCTCGGCGAACACCTCGCCGGCGAGGGCGGCGTACTCCGGCAGATGGTCGTTGACCGCCCGCAGGTTCAGCCAGATGCGACCCTCGCGGGCCATCTCCAGCAGCACCTTGCCCGGCAGGGCGCCGGCGGTCCCGCGCCGCCAGGTGCGCCACTCGGCCGGGTCGTGGCCCATGGTGAACACCCCCAGACGCTCGCGCGGGTAGCGGTCGAGCAGGTCGGCAAGGCCGTCATCGTCAAACAGCGGCCGGCTGTGCAGATCGTGCTCGAAGGTCAACACGTCACGTCCGAAGTTCCGCGCCTTTTCGGCGGTCCAGTCGCTGATCACGGTCATAGGCTGCGTCCATAGAAATTGATCTTGAAGGGGCCGAACCAGAAGGTCTTGCCCAGGCCCCGGGCGGCCCGGTCGAGGGCGACGGCGCGATCCGGCGCGCCGACGGCCCACTTGAAGGCGGCCTGCAGGCCGTAGAGCGCCGCCTGCGCCAGGCCGATGACCATCCAGCGGGCCACCCCCGGCCAGTCCGGCGGGGTGCGGGCGGCGCAGTGCGAGCTGGGCCCCTGGCCGTAGGCGAAGGCCCGGGCGAGGGTGTAGCGCAGGGTCAGCCGGGCCGGGACGGGATCCTCCCAGACCCAGGCCTCCGGCGCCCAGACGAACCGGGCGCCGGCCGCCTGCATGGTTCCGAACAGCAGGTCGTCCTCGCCGCCGATCCGGTTGCGGGCGGTGTCGAACGGCGTGACCGGGTCGGGCAGCGCCGCACGGCGCAGCAGGCTGTCGCCGCACCCGAAGTACCCGGGCGTCACACCCTCCTCGGTCGGCCCCTCGCGTGAGAAGAAGCGCTCCAGATAGGCGCGGTGAGCCTTGACGGCGGCCGGCGCGCGGGCGCGCACGGGGCCGAAGACGACATCGCCGGCATGGCGCTGGCGCGCCGCCAGCAGCGCGGCAAGCCATCCCGCCGGCGCTTCCTGGTCGTCATCCAGGAAGGCAATGAACTCGCCCGCCGCGGCCGCGACGGCGGCGTTGCGCACATTGGCCACGCCTGCCTGGGGCACATGGATGTAGCGGACCGGGAACGGGGCCCCGGCCGCAACGGAGCCCACGAAGTCCCGCGCCGAGGGCCGCTGGTCGTTGTCGGCGACGATCAGTTCGACGGCGCGCGGATCGAGGCCGGCCTGGGCGAGCGCCGAACGCACCGCGACCGCCAGACCGGCCGGTCGACGCTGGGTCGGGATGATGATGCTGGTCGTGACGCCCATGGCCTGGCCTAGTCGCCCGCCGCCGCCAGCCGCCTGCGCGGCTGGGCGGCCACCGCATCGACAAACCCCCGCACCCGGCCCGCTGTCGACAGTTCGGTCACCGCGATGGCGTCCAGCCTTCGGCGCAGGCTGGCCACCATGCCCTCGCCGCGCGCGCCGGCCATCGTCCAGACCCGCTCGCGGCCGCCCGCCAGCACGCCGCCGGGGGTGGCGGCGGTGGCGGTGCCTTCCTGGACCGTCTGGCCGGGGGAAGCGTAGTGGCGCTTGTAGTGATCGTGGCTGGGGCCCAGGTCGTAGGTCGTCAGGCCCAGCGCCGGCATCGCGGCAATGGCCTTCATCAGGAAGGTCTGGCCCGGCGAGTACTCGCCCAGCTCAGGATTGGTCGAGGCGACCCAGGGGTGGTACCAGCCGTCGGCCGCGATGCCGAAATGGCCGGCGGCGATGGTGTCTCCCGCCCACATGATCAGGGTCAGGCCGCGCAGCCCGCCGCGGGCGGCGGCGAGGCCGTCCAGCAACTGCCGGGTCCAGTCGGGCCGCAGGAAGTCGGCCACGCCGGTGCGGGTCAGCTGTTCGCGCTTCCAGGCCATGATCTGCGCATAGGCGGCGGGATCGTCGCTGGCCTCGATGCGCACCGGCCCGACCTCGCGGTCGAGCTTGCTCTCCAGGCGACGCCAGTTCTTGAAGCGCTTGGCGGACGCCGCGCGCAGGGCCTCGAGGTAGTCGGCGGGCGACTGGGTCAGGTTGATTGCATAGCCGGTCGACTCCCCGGTCGAGAGGCCGGCAAAGGCGCCGTGCGGATCGACAAGGCCGGTGAAGCGATAGGCGCTGAGGCCGGCCAGGGTCAGGGCCTGGGCCCCGGTCAGCCCCGCCTCCGGGCCGGCGATCAGGCCGTGATAGTCCGACAGGGGCGCGCCGAGCGGCCGGGCCATACCGCCCGGGCGGCGATGGTGGGGCAGGAAGCCCAGGATCCTGTCGCCGTCCCGATAGATCGCCACGCGGGCGTCGGGCCGGACCGCGCCGACCGCCAGGGCGAAGTCGGGCCCGAGCAGCGGGTTGCCGAACGCCGGGACCGAAGCGGCTATGGCCTTCCAGGCGGCAATTTCGGCGGCGGACAGCGCGGCGGGATGGATCGAGACGGCGTCAGGCATCAGAACTGGCTCATTTCGGGTTATTCCCTTGTCCCACAAGGGGATTTCTCCCGCTGTCCAGCAATAACCAGGCCGGATTGACGCCCGGGTGTGTTCGGTCGGCGCCGTCGGTGAGCGTCCCTCGACGCGCGCCGACAACGGAAAAGGGCCGCCGGCGTTTCCGCCGACGGCCCCCTTCAACTCAGGTCAGTTGATCGCCGAGCCTACATGCGCTCGATGATGATGGCCGGGGCCATGCCGCCGGCGGCGCACATGGTGATCAGGCCGTAGCGCTTGCCCTGGCGTTCCAGCTCATCGACCATGGTGCCGATCAGGATCGAGCCGGTGGCGCCGATCGGGTGGCCCAGCGCCATGGCGCCGCCGTTGACGTTGACCTTGCTGCGGTCGAGCTTCAGGTCGCGGATGAACTTCTCGGCCACCACGGCGAAGGCCTCGTTGATTTCCCACAGGTCGATGTCCTCAACCGTCAGGCCGGCCTTGGCCAGCACCTTGCGGGCCGCCGGGACCGGGGCGTTGAGCATCAGCGTCGGGCTGTCGCCCATGTTGGCCATGGCGACCACGCGGGCGCGCGGCGTCAGGCCGTTGGCCTTGGCGTAGGCCGGCGAGGTCAGCAGCAGGGCGCCCGAGCCGTCCACAACGCCCGAGCTGTTGCCGGCGTGGTGGAAGAACTTCAGGTCGAGGTCCGGATAGACCGCCGTGATCAGCTTGCGGAAGGTGGTGCCGTCCTTGTCGAGCGGCACGTCGGCCAAGGCCTCGAACGACGGCTTCAGGGCCGCGAGGCCTTCGGCGGTCGTCTGCGGACGGGGGAACTCCTCGTGGTCGAGGGCCAGGGTCCCGTCTTCCTTGTAGACCGGCACCAGGCTCTTGGCGAAGCGGTTCTCGGCGATGGCGACGGCGGCGCGTTGCTGGCTGACCAGGGCCAGGGCGTCGAGGGCCTCGCGGCTGATGCCTTCCATCGTGGCGATGGCGTCGGCGCAGATGCCCTGGTGCGACTGCGGGTGCCTGGCGCGCAGGCGCAGGTTGCCCTGGTCCATGGTCACCGGGCCGTCTTCCGGCGAGCGGCGGTTGGGCATCGACATCATTTCGCAGCCGCCGGCCACGACCATGTCGGACATGCCGGCCATGATGGTCGAGGCGGCGAAGTTCACCGTGGTGATGCCCGAGCCGCAGAAGCGGTCCAGGGTCACGCCGCTGGAGCGGATGTCATAGCCGGCGTCCAGCGCCGACATGCGGCCCAGGTCGCCCGCCGCCGGGCCGCGCTGGGAGCTGGTGCCCCAGATCACGTCGTCGACTTCGGCGGTGTTGATCTTGTTGCGCTCGGCCAGCGCCTTGAGCACCGTGGCGCCCAGCTGCTGCGGGTGGATGTCGTACAGGGCGCCCTTGCCGTACTTGCCCACGCCGCGCGGGGTGCGGACGGCGTCGATGATCCAGGCTTCGCTCATGTCGGAGTTTCCTTGCGTCTTCTGCTTTGGCCGGTCGCTTGTAGCGGTCAGCGGGGGGTCATGCGAATGGCGCCGTCGAGACGGACGTCCTCGCCGTTGAAGTAACCGTTGGTGATCATGGTGTGCGCCAGGTGGGCGTACTCCTCGGGCAGGCCGAGCCGGCGCGGGTTGGGCACCTGGGCGGCCAGGCCGGCCTTCACATGCTCGGGCGCCCGGCCCAGCAGCGGGGTGTCGAAGATGCCGGGCAGGATAGTGTTCACGCGGATCGACTCGCTGGCGAGATCGCGGGCGATGACCAGGGTCATGCCGACGATGCCGGCCTTGGAGGCGGTGTAGGCCACCTGGCCGATCTGGCCGTCCTCGGCCGCGACCGAGGCGGTGTTGACGATCGCGCCGCGCTCGCCGTCCTCCATCGGCTCCAGCGTCAGCATGCCGGCCGCGCTCTTGGTGATGCAGCGGAAGGTGCCGATCAGGTTGATCTGGACGATGCGCTCGAAGTTATCGAGCGGGTATTCCTTGATCTCGCCGGTCTGCTTGTCGCGCGACACGGTCTTGGCCCCGCCGCCGACGCCGGCGCAGTTGACCAGAATCCGCTCCTGGCCGATGGCCGCGCGGGACTTGGCGAAGCCGGCGTCGACCTCCTCGCTGGAGGCGACATTGACCTTGCAGAACACGCCGCCGAGCTCCTTGGCCAGGGCCTCGCCCAGCTCCTCGTTGAGGTCGAAGATGGCGACCTTGACGCCGTCGGCCGCCAGGCGGCGGGCGGTGGCGGCCCCAAGGCCGGATGCGCCGCCGGTGACGACGGCCGAAATGGTTGAATCGAGCTTCATGGGTCTCTCCCTGAAGACCCCTTACGCCCCTCGCGCTACGTCAGCCAAGTGCGGCGAATGGGCCGGGGACTACAGCTTCAGCAGATAGACATGCTCGCCGTCGAGCACCGTCTCGCCCTTCTGGTTCACGACCCAGGCCCGCATGGTGACCACGCCGGTGGTGCGCTGGCGCTTCAGGTCGGTGATCTCCAGCGCCGGATAAAGGGTGTCGCCCGGGTAGGCGCTCTTGAGCACCCTGGCCCGCACCTCGATCATGCCCAGCAGGGCGTCGCCGATCTCGTGCGGGAACAGGCCGGCGCCGGCGGCGGTGAAGCACAGCACCTGCAGCCCGTGGGCCAGCGGGCCGGGATGACCCAGGGCCCGGCAGTATTCCACGTCGTAGTGGATCGGATGGTTGTCGAGGCTGACCGCCTGGAAGGCCGCGAAGTTGCCGTCGCCCAGGGTGCGGGACGGCAGCGGGTAGCGGTCGCCGACCTTCAGGTCGTCGAAGGTTTTGGCGGGGACCAGGCGGTGGGCGGCGTAGATCTCGGGAAGGGGCATGGGGTGAGGATGGCGCAGCATTCCCGGTTCGTCATCCTCGCGCTTGTCGCGAGGACCCATGCCTGGTGACCGGGCGACCGATCTGCGTGCTTCGACACGCGCCTGCGGCGCTGCTCAGCATGACTATATTGGATAGCATTCTTACTCAGTCATCCTGAGCAGCCGCGCAGCGGCGTGTCGAAGGACGCACGGCGAGGCGGTGTTCATGGGTCCTCGCGACAAGCGCGAGGATGACGGAAAGTAGAGTGGTGGAGACCGGCTCACGCCGCCCTCGCCCCGCGCCTGAGCGCCTGCGGCGGCTGGCCGAACGCGCGGATGAAGGCGCGGCGCATGCGTTCGGCGTCGCCGAAGCCTGTCTCCAGCGCCACGTCCTCGACCTGCAGCGGCTGGGCGTCGAGCAGGGCGCGGGCGGCCTCGACGCGCAGGCGCTCGACGGCCTTGGCCGGGGTGGTCCCGCAGGCGGCGGCGAAGGCGCGGGCGAAATTGCGTTCGCTCATGCCGGCGCGCCCGGCCAGCTGTTCGACGGTCAGGGGCTCGCGCAGGTTCTCGCGGACCCAGGCCAGCAGGCCGTCGAAGCGGGCGCCCGCGTCCAGCGCCAGCAGGGCCGAAAACTGCGACTGGCCGCCGGGCCGGCGGTGATAGACAACCAGCTCCTGGGCGGTCTTGCGGGCGATGTCCTCGCCCAGGTCCGCGGCGATCATCGCCAGGGCCAGGTCGATGCCGGCGGTGATGCCGGCGCTGGTCCAGACCTCGCCGTCGCGGACATGGATGCGGTCCGGCTCCAGCCGCACCTTGGGATAGCGCCGCGCGAAGTCGGCGGTGCGCCGCCAGTGGGTGGTGGCGCGGCGGCCGTCCAGCAGCCCGGCCTGGGCCAGGACATAGGCGCCCGAGCAGACGCTGCTGATCCTTCGCGCCGAGACCGCGCAGCCGCGGACGAAGCCCAGCGTCGCCTCGCAGATGGCCGGCGTCCGCGTGCCCTTGCCGCCGGAGATCATCAGGGTGTCCAGCCGCGGCGCGTCGGCGAAGGCCTCGGCGTACATCCGCGCGCCGCTGGAGCTGGCGACCAGGCCGCTCTCCCTCGCCAGTAAACGGATTTCATAGGCGCCGGGCACATAGCGCGCGGCGATCTCGAAGGCCGCGACAGGGCCGGCGACGTCGAGGATCTGGAAATCCGGGAAGATCAGAAGGCCGACGGTGCGCATGGCGGAAAACGAGGGAACCTTGTCATTTGCGCCAGACCCTAGGCCTGCCATGCTGCGGCCGTCAACAGGAGGCCTCCCCATGCCCGCGCCCGAGCTGCACATCGTCTTCGCCCTCTATCCGGGCGTCACCCACCTCGACTTCACCGGACCGCACCAGCTGCTGCAGCGACTGCCGGGCGCGAGGGTGACGGTGGCCAGCGTCGAGGGCGGCCAGATGGAGGCCGACGGCCTGACCTTCGCGGGGCTGACCCCCTATTTCGATATCGAACGCTGCGACATCCTCTGCGTGCCGGGCGGGTTCGGCACGGCCGACGCCATGCTGGACGAAACCTTCATGGCCCAGATCCGCCGGCTGGCGGAGGGCGCGACCTGGGTGACCAGCGTCTGCACCGGCTCGCTGATCCTGGCGGCGGCGGGGCTGCTGACGGGCCGGCGGGCGGCCTGCCACTGGGCCTGGCGCGACCAGCTGGCGCTGTTCGGCGCCATTCCCGACCCGGCCCGCGTCGTGCGCGACGGTCGCTACTTCACCGGCGGCGGGGTAACGGCCGGCATCGACTTCGCCCTGACCCTGGCGGCCGAGATCGCCGGCGACGACTACGCCCAGGGCCTGCAGCTGGCGCTCGAGTACGCCCCGGCCCCGCCGTTCAACGCCGGCCGGCCGGAGACCGCCCCGCCGGAGGTGCTGGCCCGCATCCAGGCCTTCAACGCCACGATGATGGACACCAGGATCGCGGCCGCCGAGATGGCGTCGGCCCGGATGAGGGCGGCGATGGCGTAGGGGGCGGGACGGTCCCGCGATTGCAACGACTCTCCGATCAGCCCCGGAGAGTCGCCTGTGACGCGAGACATGTCCCAATCCATGACGCCCGCCGGTCCGGCGGGGCGCGGCGGCGCGCTCGACGCGCTGCGGTTCATGGCGGCGCTGCTGATCGTGCTCTACCATTTCGGGACCGAGGCGCCGGTGGCGCTGGAGGCGCTTCACCCGGTGTTCGCGCGCGGCTATCTGGCCACCGACTTCTTCCTGATCCTGTCCGGCTTCGTGCTCGGTCGCGCCTACGGGGCGCAGATCCTCGGCGGACGGGTCGGGCTGTTCAGCTTCCTGCAGAAGCGGCTGGCGCGGATCTGGCCGGGGCAGCTGGTTGTGCTGGCCGGGCTGGCCATCGTCGTCGCCGCCGCCACGGCGGTCGGCTTCCACCCCGACAATCCGGAGAACTTCACCGCCTCGGCCATGCTGATGCAGGTGCTGATGGTCCAGGCCTGGGGCATCGAAGGCGGCGGCGGCTGGAACCACCAGAGCTGGTCGCTGTCGGCGCTGCTGGTCTGCTACGCCGCCTTCCCGCTGGCCTGGATGTGGATCAGCCGGCTGAAGAGCACCTCGGCCCTGCTGTCGCTGGGCCTGCTCAGCGTCATCATCGGCGACCTGCTCTGCGTGGCGCTGCTGAACCATCCCATCTACGACCTCAGCTTCCACCTGGGCGTGGTGCGGGCCGCGCCGCTGTTCCTGCTGGGCATCTGTATCGCGCGGGTGGTGGAGCAGGGACGGCCGTCGGTGCTGCTGGCGCGGATCATGGCGGTGCTGTCGCTGCTGGTCCTGGCGCTGCTGCAGGTCGCCGGCCGCTTCGACCTGCCCAGCATCGTGGCCATCGCCGCCATCGTGATGTCGTTCGGCCGCCTGCCGGTGGCCCGGCCGTCGTCGATCGTCGAGCAGGGCGCCAAGCTGTCCTTCGCGCTGTTCATCACCCATTCCCTGACCGGTCTGATCTGGTTCGGCGCCCTGGGCGCGGTCCGGGAGGGAGTCGGCCTGCCGGTCTGGCTGGACTGGACGATCTGGGCCGCCTCGATCCCGGCCGCCCTGGTTGCGGCGGCGCTGTTCCACCGCCTGATCGACGCCCCGATCCAGAAGTGGCTGACGCCCCGGCTGAAGGGGCGGGTGCGGGCCGAGGCTCCCGAAACTCCGCTCATTCCGGCGAATGCCGGGACCCGGATCTCATCGATCAAGGGCTGATTGGCCTGGCGCTGAGCTCATGGAGCCCACCTCTGGACGTTCCATCTGGGCCCCGGCTTTCGCCGGGGTGAGCGGATAGTTGGGGCCGAAAGAACTCTCAAACCATCATCCTCGGGCTCGTCCCGAGGACCCCTCGTCATGCTTCATCGTGAGAGCGTGATCACACTCTCACCTGCGAGCCGAAGCAGGGGTCCTCGCCACAGGGGCGAGGATGACGGCGGAACAGGATCTTTGTCAGTGCAGGATCCGAAGCCTCACCCCGCGTCCAGCCCGATGTCCAGCACGCTGGCCGAGTGGGTCAGGGCGCCGACGCTGATCACGTCCACGCCGGTCTCGGCGATGTCGCGGACGGTGTCGAGGGTCACCCCGCCCGAGGCTTCCAGCACCACGCGGCCGGCCGCCATGCCGACGGCGACGCGCAGGTTCTTGAGGCTGAAGTTGTCGAGCATGACCACGTCGGGCCCGGCGTCCAGGGCCTCGGCCAGCTGCTTGAGGCTGTCGACCTCGCACTCGACCTTGACCAGATGGCCGGCGAAGGCGCGGGCCCGGCGGATGGCCTCGCCGACCCCGCCGCAGGCGGCGACATGGTTGTCCTTGATCAGGATGGCGTCATCCAGGCCGAAGCGGTGGTTCAGCGCCCCGCCGCAGCGGACGGCGTACTTTTCCAGCGCCCGCAGGCCGGGCGTGGTCTTGCGGGTGTCGGTGATCCTGGCCCTGGTTCCCTCAACGGCGGCGACGTACTGCGCCGTCAGGGTGGCGACGCCCGACAGGCGGCCCAGCAGGTTCAGCGCCGTGCGCTCGGCCGACAGCAGGGCGCGGGCGTTGCCGGTGACCTTGGCCAGCACCGTTCCGGCCGCGACGGCGTCGCCGTCGGCCGCGCGCGCCTTGAACTTCGCCGCCGGGTCCAACGCCAGCACCGCGAGGCGGGCGCAGTCGAGGCCGGCGATGGTCCCGGCCTTGCGGGCCCCGAACGTCGCCGTCAGCGTCGCATCGGCGTCGATA
This sequence comes from Caulobacter sp., assembly GCA_030683005.1. Taxonomy (GTDB): domain Bacteria; phylum Pseudomonadota; class Alphaproteobacteria; order Caulobacterales; family Caulobacteraceae; genus Caulobacter. The sequence continues at coordinate 47,015 of JAUXMY010000018.1, forward strand.
CAGGCCAGGGCGGTGATGTCTCCAGCCCGGCCCAGGTCCTCGGCCAGGGCGGCGCGGACGACCGGGTCGATCAGCAGGTCTGGCAGGGGCGCGATCATTCGGCGGCGACCTTCAGCGCCTGCTGCGTCGGCAGGGTGACGAACGTATGGGCGGCCGGCTCGACCGCGTGGGGGAAGTCGGCGCGGAAGTGGCCGCCGCGGCTCTCGCGGCGGTCCAGGGCGCAGCGGGCGACGAGGCCCGCCGTGGCCAGGATCGGACCCTCGCCATGGGCGGCCTTCAGCCCCTCGACGGTGTCGATCAGCCGGGCCAGGCCCTCCGCGTCGCGGACCACGCCGGCGTGGAGAGTCATCTCGCGGCGCAGGGTCATCAGGGCGGCGCCCTTCAGGTCGGGCAGCGGGGCGGCGGTCTCGACCCGGCCGCTGGCGGGCGCGGCGTCGCGGGCGGCGGCGCCGGCCCGGGTTCCGAACACGGCGGCCTCGAGCAGCGAGTTGCTGGCCAGGCGGTTGGCGCCGTGCACGCCGGTCGAGGCGCATTCCCCGGCCGCGTAGAGCCGCTCCAGGCTGGTCCTGCCGTCGGCGTCGGTGACCACGCCGCCCATGTGGTAGTGGCAGGCCGGCGCGACCGGGATCAGCTGCACGCGCGGGTCGATGGCGGCGCTCATGCAGGCGGCGAAGACGGCCGGGAACTCGGTCGGGAAATGCTCGCCCACCGCCTTGCGGGCGTCGAGGAAGGCCCCGCGTCCGGCGGCGATCTCGGCATGGATGGCCCGGGCCACGACGTCGCGCGGCGCCAGCTCGGCGGCCGGGTGGTAGCCGGTCATGAAGGCCTCGCCCAGGGCGTTGACCAGCAAGGCGCCTTCGCCGCGCAGGGCCTCGGTGGCCAGCGGGGCGGGGTCACGGCCGATGTCGATGGCCGTGGGATGGAACTGCACGAACTCGGGATCGGCGATCAGGGCGCCGGCCATCGCCGCCAGACCCAGGGCCTCGCCGCGCACCTCGGCGGGCGTGGTGGTCACCGCGTAGAGACCGCCCAGGCCGCCGCCGGCCAGGATGACCGCCTCTGCGGTGATCTCGATCGTGCGGCCCTTGTGGCGGGCGACGACCCCGCGCACGGCGCCGCCGGCGTCCTGCAGCAGGCCGCGCACATGGACGCCGGCGCGGCTTTCCACGTTGGGCGAGGCGAAGGCGGCGGCGACCACGGCGCGCATGATCTCGCGGCCGGCCTGGTCCCCCCCCACACGGGCCACGCGGGCCCGGCTGTGGGCGGCTTCCAGGCTGACGGCGAAGCCGCCGTCCTGCGTGCGGTCGAACGGCGCGCCCAAGGCGGCCAGATGGCGCACGGCGTCCGGGCCCTCGCGGGTCAGGATGTCGACCATGGCCGGATCGCACAGGCCCGCGCCGGCCGCCAGGGTGTCGGCGGCGTGCAGGGTCGGGGCGTCGTCCTCGCCCAGCGCCGCGGCCATGCCGCCCTGCGCCCAGGCCGAGGAACAGCCCTGGTTCAGCGGCGTCGGCGACAGCACCAGCGCCTTGCGGGGCGCGGCGGCCAGCGCGGCCGACAGGCCGGCCAGACCCGCGCCGACGATCAGGACGCCGTCGTGATGGGTTCGGTGGGTCACTTGCCTCCCTCCCCTTCATGGGGAGGGACAGTCGGCGAAGCCGACAGGGTGGGGCTTGCGGCGGCCACCCCTTGCCCCACCCGTCCGGGCTTCGCCCGGCCACCTTCCCCATGAAGGGGAGGGAGAAGCGTGATCCTCATCAGATCAACTCCACGGCGACATGGTGCTGCGCCTTGACCAGGTCGTAACGCGCGGGAACGGCGGGCGGGGGCAGGTCGATCATCCGTTGCACGGCCAGGCGGGCGCGATCGGCCAGAACCGGATCGACGGTCACCTCGAACTGCTCCTTGACCAGGGCGTCATGGATGTTCTGCAGGCTGATCTGCTTCATGTGGGGGCACATCATGCAGGGGCCGATGAACTGGGTGTCGGGGGCCTGGGCCTGGACGTTGCTGGCCATCGAGCATTCGGTGATCAGCACCACCTGCCTGGGCTTCCTCTGCACGACCCAGTCGTTCATGGCGGCGGTGGAGCCGGCGAAGTCGGCGGCGGCCAGCACCTCTTCCGGGCATTCCGGGTGGGCGAGGATCTGGGCGTCCGGCCAGGCAGCGCGCATGTCGGCGACGTCCTGGGCGTTGAAGCGCTCGTGCACCTCGCAGCGGCCCTGCCAGGCGATGATCTTGATGTCGGTCTGGGCGGCGACGTTGCGGGCCAGGAACTCGTCCGGGATCAGGATGACGCGGTCGACGCCCCATTCCTTCGCCGCCCACTCCACCACCTGCACCGCGTTGGCGCTCGTGCAGCAGATGTCGGTCTCGGCCTTCACTTCGGCGGTGGTGTTGACGTAGGTGACCACCGGCAGGCCGGGGTAGCGCTGCTTGATCAGCCGCACGTCGGCGCCGGTGATCGAGCTGGCCAGGCTGCAGCCGGCGCGCAGGTCGGGAATCAGCACCTTTTTGTCCGGGCACAGCACCTTGCTGGTCTCGGCCATGAAGTGCACGCCGGCCTGGACGATGATCTTCGCGTCCGAGCGGGCCGCCTCGCGGGCCAGGCCCAGGCTGTCGCCGACATAGTCGCCCACGCCGTGGAAGATCTCCGGCGTCATGTAGTTGTGGGCCAGGATGACGGCGTTCTTTTCGCGCTTGATGCGGTTGATCTCGGCGATCAGCGGCGCGTGAAGTTGCCACTCCAGCGGCGTGACGTGGGACTTCACCTTCTCCCACAGCGGCGCGGTTTGCGCTTCCACCTCGGCGGTGAAGGTCAGGGGGGCGAACCCGTCAGCCATCCGGTTCCTCCTTATGCTCAAACTGAGCATTTCAAGGGCCTGTAAAACGCCGGTCGCAGAACGATCCACTCCGGCGCTGCGCAAGTTATGCTACATCTGAGCAAAACCTGCAAGACTCATATAGACCCGCGTTCAACCGGGCGCAACCGTGCTATGAGCCCTTGCGCGCGTTCAGCGGCCTGCGTCGTCTTGTCTGCAAGGCGGTCGCGCTTACCTAGAGGGCGCAACAAGGAGCACTGCAATGTCTGCCAGGATTGACACCGGACTCGCCGCCAAGGATCGCGCCGCGGTCGCACAGGCGCTCTCCAGGGCTCTGGCCGACACCTACGCTCTGTACCTGAAGACCCACGGCTACCACTGGAACGTCCGCGGCCCGAACTTCTCGTCGCTGCACGCCCTGTTCATGGAGCAGTACACCGAACAGTGGACCGCCCTGGACGAGCTGGCCGAGCGCATCCGCGTTCTGGGCGAGTTCGCCCCGCAGAGCGGCGCCGCCTTCGGCAACCTGACCTCGATCAAGGATGGCGATCCCGAGAACGACTGGGAAGCGATGGTCACCGACCTGAAGGATGGCCACGAGACGGTGATCGCCACCCTGCGCGAGCTGCTCGACATCGCCGAAAAGGCCGGCGACGACGTTTCCGTCGATCTCGGCACCCAGCGGCTGACGGCGCACGAAAAGCACGCCTGGATGCTGCGCGCCACGCTCGGCGTGAAGTAGTCCGCTTGCGGCGCGGTCTCCACAGAAGCCGGGCGCTCGCGCTGGTCGCCCTCCTGGCGATCGTGCAGGTCGCCTGCGTGACCGACTACCGCAAGCCTGCCGGATCCGGCCGGATCAACGGACAGGCGGCGGTGGCGCGCGGGTTCTCCAACATCGCGCTTGAGCGGGTCACCGCCGACATGGACCCGGCCATGCTGGCCCTCGCCCGCCGGCACGATCCGGCCCCGCGCCAGGACTACTGGGGCCGGGTGGCCGGCTGGACGACCTATGACCTCACCAGCCTGCCGACGCTGGGCGACTTCAACTTCACCGCGCTCGACGCCCAGATGATCAATTCTCTGCGTCCAGGGAGCCTGTTCCCGCCGCCGGCGGCCAAGCCCTTTGTCTTCAAGGGGTCGGAGGAGGACCGTCTCCGCGCCGAGGAGTGCCTGACCCAGGCCATCTACTATGAGGCCGCGACCGAACCCGTCGAAGGCATGCAGGCCGTCGCCCAGACGGTGCTCAACCGGCTGCGGCACCCGGAGTACCCCAAGTCGATCTGCGGCGTGGTCTATCAGGGCTCACAGCGGTTCACCGGCTGCCAGTTCAGCTTCACCTGCGACGGCTCGCTGGCCCGCGTGCCCAATGACGTGCTGTGGCAACGCGCCCGGGGCGTGGCCCAGAAGGCGATGAACGGTTTTGTTCTGAAGTCCGTCGGCACCGCGACCCACTATCACGCCGACTACGTCGCGCCGTACTGGGCGCCCACCCTCTACAAGATCCACACCATCGGCCGGCACATCTTCTATCGCTGGACCGGCCCCTGGGGTCTGCCGGCGGCCTTCACCGGCCGCTATGCCGGGGGAGAGAACGCGCTGTCGCTGGCGGTGCTGCAGGGACTCGATCCCCGGACCCAGGGCGCGCAGCTGGTCGGCGAGACCATGTCCCCGACCGCCGCGGCGATGCGGACCCTGACCCTTGAGGTCGACGGCATGGAGCGGACCTACACGGTGCAGGATCTGGTCGCCATGCCGGCCGGCCAGGAGGCGCCGCGCGTCGAGGGCGCCCTGGCCCCGACCCGGCGCGTGCCGACCGCCCAGGAAGTGTCGGACATCAACGCCCGTCTCAAGGCGCTTGAAGACCCCGACGCCCCGATCAGCACCGCGCCCGCCATCCCGACCGCCGACAGCGGCGACCTGCCGATCAAGACGCGGCGGTACTGAGGATTTCGCACGCTCGCGCTTACCGGTCGGGAGCACCGCGGCCTTGCGTCCTTCGACACGCGCCAGAGTTTACCCTCGGGCCGCCGTTCGGCGGACCCGGGGGGCGCTGCTCAGGATGACTATGATGGGGAGCCTTCTTTCCCAGTCATCCTGAGCAGCCGCGAAGCGGCGTGTCGAAGGACGCAACGCGCTGGCTACCCGGCTATCCCGAACGCATTGGCGTAGGTCACCGTCACCGGCGCATCGAGCGCGCCTGGCTTCAGCGACAGGGCCATGAAATGCGGCCCGGCGAACGGCGAGGTCACGGTCAGCGCCGCCTGGGCGGAATAGCCGACGCGCGGGTAGTAGGCCGGATGGCCCAGCACGATGACCGCCTCGACGCCGCTGGCGCGGAGCAGTTCGTGTCCCGTCTCCATCAGCCAGGTCCCGAGGCCGTCCTTCTGGCGGCCGGGGAGGACCGACAGCGGGGCCAGGGCGGCGAACCGCGCGCCGGTGTCGGTGGTGAGCGGGCTGAACAGGATATGGCCGACAATCGCGCCGTCGTCCTCCGCCACCAGCTCGAGCAGCGCGTCGCCGTCGGCGCGCAGGGCGTCGACCAGGTCTGCCTCATCGGACTTGCCGAACTCGGCGGTGAAGGCGGCGGTGACAACGGCGCGGATGGCGGCGTGGTCCTCCGGCGCGGCCGGGCGGATCACCATGCGCCGATCTTCTGCGCCTCGCCCTGGCTGATCGGCTGCTGGTCGGCGGCGTGGTCCTGTTCGGCCAGGAAGCGGACCGCCTCCAGCGCGGCCATGCAGCCCATGCCGGCGGCGGTGACCGCCTGGCGGTAGACGTCGTCGGTGACGTCGCCGGCCGCGTAGACGCCCGGGATGGCCGTCGAGGCCGTGCCGGGCTTCACCGACAGATAGCCGCCGGCGTGGGTCTCCAGCTGGTCCTTGAACAGCTCCGAGGACGGCGCGTGGCCGATGGCGATGAACACGCCGTCGGCCTTTACCTCACGGGTCTCGCCGGTCTTGACGTTCTTCAGCCGGGCGCCGGTGACGCCCATGGGGTCGGTCTCGCCCAGCACCTCGTCGACGGCGTGGTCCCAGATGACCTCGATCTTCGGATTGGCGAACAGCCGCTCCTGCAAGATCTTCTCGGCCCGGAACGCGTCCTTGCGGTGGACGACGATGACCTTGGCGGCGAAGTTGGTCAGGAACAGCGCCTCCTCGACGGCGGTGTTGCCGCCGCCGACGACGATGACGTCCTTGCCCCGGTAGAAGAAGCCGTCGCAGGTGGCGCAGGCGCTGACGCCGAAGCCCTGGAACCGCTGCTCGCTCTCCAGGCCCAGCCACTTGGCCTGGGCTCCGGTGGCGATGATCACCGTCTCGGCCAGCCAGTCCTGTCCGCTGTCGGTGCGGATGCGGAACGGCCGCTGCGACAGGTCGGCCTCCAGCACGATGTCGTTGATGACCTCGGTCCCGACGTGGCGCGCCTGGGCCTCCATCTGCTCCATCAGCCAGGGCCCCTGGATGGCCTCGGCGAAGCCGGGATAGTTCTCGACATCGGTGGTGATGGTCAGCTGGCCGCCGGGCTGGATGCCCTGGATCAGCACGGGCTTGAGCAGGGCGCGGGCGGCGTAGATGGCGGCGGTCCAGCCGGCGGGGCCGGAACCGATGATCAGGCAGCGGGTGGTGCGGGGAGCGGAGGTCGACATGGGCGCTAATCTAGGGATGATTCCGCTCGGGCGCGATGGGCGCCGGGCGGGGGAGCGGTGAAATGGCCAACAAGGCTGGACTACCAATCGGCATGGGCCTGGGACTCGCCCTCGGCTCGGCGCTCGGCGTGGCCCTGGACAATCTGGCGCTGTGGCTCAGCCTAGGTGTCGCGATCGGGGCCGGACTGGGCGTGGCGATGAGCGCCGCGCCGGCGAAGAAGCGTGACGGCAGGAATGGCGGCGACGGCGGCAGCCATGTCGGCGGGTCGGACGGAAAGAGCGACAGGGACGCCGGAGGGGACAGCGACGGCGGCGGTGACGGAGGCGGCGGGGACTGACGGGCGCTAGGCGGGATTTGGCATTGGCGCTACACTGATCTCATGAGCGACCTTCTGGACCGCATCACAATTGAGCCCGGCAAGATGCACGGTCGTCCCTGTATCCGGGGACTGCGTGTGCGCGTCCAAGACGTGCTGGAGATGCTGGCCGGCGGGATGTCGGCGGCCGAGATTCTGGAAGACTAATCCCTACCTTGAGGCTGATGACCTGCGGGCCGCGATCGCCTACGCGGCGGATGGCTTTTAGCCACGGCGAAGCAGTCTAGAGTCGCGAGCGACGCCTTCCGCGAGTCGCGCCCATGACCACAGCTCCCGAAATCACCATCGCCGGCCGCAGGATCGGGCCCGACCACCCGCCCTATGTGATCTGCGAGCTGTCGGGCAACCACAACGGCAGTCTCGACCGGGCGCTGACCATGATCGACGCCGCGGCCGACACCGGCTGCGACGCCATCAAGATCCAGACCTACACCGCCGACACCATCACCCTGGACGTCGACCGGCCCGAGTTCCGCATCCATGGCGGGCTGTGGGACGGCCGCAGCCTGCATGAGCTCTACCGCGAGGCTCAGACCCCCTACGACTGGCACGGGGCCCTGTTCGAGCGGGCGGCGAAGCGGGGCGTGACGCTGTTCTCCAGCCCGTTCGACGAGACGGCGGTGGACCTGCTCGCCGGGCTGGACGCGCCCGCCTACAAGATCGCCAGCTTCGAGGCCGTAGACCTGCCGCTGATTCGCTACGCGGCGGCGAAGGGCAGGCCGCTGATCATCTCCACCGGGATGGCCAACCTGGCCGAGATCGCGGCGGCGCGGGACGCGGCGCTGGCCGGCGGGGCGGCCGGCGTGCTGCTGCTCCACTGCACCTCCAGCTATCCGGCCACCTTCGAGGACGCCAACGTCCGCACGGTCGCCGACATGGCGGGGCGCTTCGGCTGTCCCATCGGCCTGTCGGACCACACGCCGGGCACGGCGGCTTCCGTGGCGGCGGTGGCCATGGGCGCCTGCGCGATCGAGAAGCACTTCACCCTGGCCCGGTCCGACGGCGGGCCCGACGCCGACTTCAGCCTGGAGCCGGCCGAGTTCGCCGCCCTGGTGCGCGACTGCAAGGACGCCTGGGCCTCGCTGGGCAAGGTCAACTACGACCTGCTGGGCAGCGAGCGCGGCAACGTCCAGTTCCGCCGCTCGCTGTACGTCGTCGCCGACGTGAAGGCCGGCGAGGTGCTGACCCGGGCCAATGTACGGTCGGTGCGACCGGGCAACGGCCTGCCGCCGGCGGACCTGGACAAGGTGCTGGGAAGGGTGGCGACGCGCGATCTGGCGTTCGGCGAACCGCTGGACTGGGGGATGGTGGGGTAGGGCATTGCGTCCTTCGACACGCCGCTGCGCGGCTGCTCAGGATGACGTAGTCAGAAGCGCTTCAAGAAACACGTCATGCTGAGCAGCGCCGCAGGCGCGTGTCGAAGCACGCAAAGCGCCTCGGCTACTCCGGCAACAACCCCAGCCGCTTGCCGACGATCCTGTCCAGCGCCCGGGCCGACAGCACCCTCTCGGTCATGAACGTCTGGAACGGCGACGGCGAGACCGTGTAGCGGACCCTGGGTCGGCGGGTTGTGAGGGCGGTGTGGATCGCCTCGCCGATCCGTTCGGGCGGCAGGCCGTTGCGGCCCATTTCGAGCATGTAGGCGGCGACCTTCGCCAGCGGTCCGGCGTAGCGGGTGTTGGCATAGGGTCCGTTGTCGATCTCGTCGGCCTTGTCCCAGATCGGCGTCGCCACCGCGCCGGGCGCCACCACGATGACGTCGACGCCGAACGGCAGCAACTCGCGGCGCAGCGACCCCGACAGGCCTTCCAGGCCGAACTTGCTGGTGTTGTAGGGCGCCAGGAACGGGTTGGCCGTCCGGCCGCCGACCGAGGAGATGTTGACGATGCGGCCGGGGTCCTTTCGGCCCTCGCCCTGCGCGCCCAGCAGCGGGGCGAAGGCCTGGGTGGCGATGACCACGCCGGTCAGGTTGACCTCCAGCTGCCGACGGAAGTCCTCGACCGGCAGATGCAGCAGGGGGCCGGCGACGGCGATGCCGGCGTTGTTGACCAAGCCCGCCAGGGTCGCGCCGCCCAGCGCCGCCTCGACCTCGCGCGCGCCGGCGCGCACCGCCGCCTCATCGGTGACGTCGAACAGCACCGGCGTGAAGGCGCCGCGGAACTCCGCCTTCAGGCGGTCGCCGTCCAGCGGCCTGCGGACGCTGCCGAAGACGTGGAATCCCTTGCCGGTCAGGACCTTGACCGTCCCCCAGCCGATGCCTGTAGACACGCCGGTGACAACGACGGACTTCCTCTGGCTGCTCATGATCCCCCCTTTGACCTTATCGAAATGGGGTTTTTCGCAGCGTTATCCAGTGGTCGCGCCGGACCGTTGCCGGACCAGGGCCAGGAACGCCTCCGCCACGCGGTCGGCGCCCAGGCCGTCGCAGACCGCGGCGGCGGCGGTCGACAGGCGACGGCGCAACGCATCCTCGGCGACAAGCCGGGCGACGGCGGCGTCGAAGCCGGTCTCGAACTCGGCGGCGGCGTCCAGGGCGATCACCGCCCCGGCCTCGGCCAGGGCCACGGCGGCCTCGGTCTGATTGTCGGCCAGCACCAGCAGCAGGGTCGGCAGGCCCAGCACGCAGCGCTCCCAGCTCGACGAGCCGCCGCCGCCGATGGCGATGTCGGCCTGCGCGGTCAGCCGGGCCATGTCGCGCGTGTCGACATGCAGGGTCACGGATGGATCGGCCTCGGCCAACGCTCTCAGGGCGTCCAGACCGGGCGCGCCGGAGCCGACCACCACGTCCAGCGCCGCCAGGCCGCCGAGGCGCTGGACGGCAGGCCGGGTAAAGCCGCCGACGTCGGTCAGGCCGAGCGAGATCAGGATGCGGCGCACCGGCCCCCCCGCGGCGCGGCGGGCCAGGGCTTGGGCGCGCAGGGCGACGAAGTCGGGCCGCATCGGCGCGTGGTTCGGCCCGAGCAGCAGCACGCAGCCCTCCGGGACCAGCCCCCGGTAGTCGCTGGTCCGGCGGCTCATGCCGGAATCCAGCACCATGTCGGCGCCCAGCGGCCGGTCGGCGAGGTCGTCAATGACCAGCACCGGCCGCCCCTTCGCGACGGCGGCGTGGTCCGGCGCCGACAGGGCGTAGTGGTCGAAGACCAGGGCGTCGAAGCCGGCGTCGTCCTCGACCCGGAACAGGTCGGGCGCGAAGACGTCCAGCACCGCGTCGCCGTCGGGATGGCTGCGAAACGCGCACTCTGCGTCGCGCGCCTCCAGCGCCCGCGCCAGGGTCAGCGAGCGCATGACATGGCCGCCGCCGATGGCCGGACCGGCGTCGGCGACGAAGAGGATGCGTTCGCCGGCCATCACCTCGCCCCCCTCATCGGTCGCCGTCAGCCGCCGTTCGTCGGATTGAGCGGCCGGTAGCGGATGAAGCACAGCGGCGGCTGGTCGCCTATGGCGTTCAGCCCGGTCAGGCCCAGGAAGTTCCCGGACCCGTCGTCGGCCCAGTTCAGGATCCGGGTCTTGAGGACGCCGAGATCGCGGCTGGAGTCGGCCGGAGTCCCGCGCAGTCGGGTCATCGTCTCTTCAAGCGCCTCGCATTGCGACGGGTCCTTGAGAGTGAGGCGAACGACCTTGAGGGCCCTGCCATCACGATCGAAGAAGAACTCGCCGTCGAAGTCGAAGCCCTCGAAGGTGATCGGGCCGACCGCCCGCAGATGCCAGCCGTGAACCCGCTGGCCGTCACGGCCTACAACAGCCTGCAGGGCGCCGCCCGATCCGGCGATCACGGTCTCCGCCGGCATCGACCAGGTGGTCCACTGCCAGTCGGCCAGGGCGACGCCCGGAAGCGCGAGGCCGGCGATCAGGGCGACGAGTGTCAGGCGGCTGCGCATGGGATCTCCAGGCTCCTGGATCAGTCAGGACCCATGAACCGGCCGACGGTGGCCGGCGGCTGGGCGAGGACGGACTCCAGCAGGAGGATGCTGGCCTGGCAACGGTCGGCCACGGTCAGGTCGCCGAAGTCGCCTGTTCCGGCGCCGTCGAGCCAGACCTGCGACCCGCCCCGCCGCAGGAACTCCTTCAGGATCAGGTCCATCTCGGCGTCGGCCAGCTTCGCCCGGCGGACCTTGGCCCGCGCCCCGGCGTCGGCCGTCGCCAGCTGGACGGCGACGTAGTCGTTCATCGCCGGAATGATGCTGTCCTTCGCGGCGACCGCGGTGGCGGTGCTGATCTGGCCGTTCTCGCCGAACTCCTGGCAGGCGCGGGCGTTGGTCACGCTGAACGTCTTGAGGGTCGCGACCTGGGCGGCGACCAGCGCGCGGAGATCGGCGTCCGGTGCGCGCTGCACATCGGTCATCATGCGATCACCGAGAAGGCCGAAGAACTCGCCGGCTCGCGCCTGAGCGGTGGCGATATCGACGCGACCGGCCTTGAAGTCGGCGATGATCGAGGTCTCGAAAGCTCGATACTCGGTCGGGTAGCGCTTGATGATCGCCGAGACCATCGCCCCGCCGCTGGCGATCATGCCGGTGCGAAACGCCGTGCGTTCGCCCTCGGTGACGCCCAGCTCGCCGGCGGCGGGCGGGGTCGGCTGGAAGGCTGGCGCGGCCGTCGGCCCGGCCAGGACGCAGGCCGCGACGGCGGCGCTGAGGAACAGTTTACGCATGGAACTCCCCGACTGAGGCGATGATCATACCCGCTGGCTGCGGGCTGGCTAGCAGGGTCAGCCGGCGGATGCCGCGGCCAGGGCCGCGTCCCGCCGGGCCAGCACCTCGCCCGCCGCGCGGTCGGTCTCGGTCAGCGGCTCGTAGGTCCAGCGCTCGAAGACGCCGGCGAACGGCCGGGTCGCGCCGTGGCGCTCGAGTTCCTCGTGGAACAGCCGGAACTTCAGGCTCTGGCCGTCCATCTTCAGGATGAAGACCGGCTTGCCCGTGCCGGCCGCCTCGGTGGCCATGTTGGCCGAGTCCTCGGTGACCAGCACGTAGTCCGCGCCGGCGAGGAAGGCGAAGTAGGGATTGTCGCCCTCGCCGTCCCAGATGAGGCCGGGCAGATGCTTGAGCCGCGCGGTCAGCAGCGCCCTGGCCTGAGGCGGCGTTCGTCGCGAGAAGGTCATCAGCAGCGAGCCGCCTTCGGCCTCGATGGCCTGCTGGATGTCATTGGCGATCGTCGCCGCCCGCTCGGGCGTCAGGTCGAAGGCCCTGGACTTGCCGCCGATCAGCACCGCCGCCCGCGGGCGGGGCAGGGGGTCGATGGCCCCGGCGAAGCGCGGATACTCGCTCGCCAGCTTGTCGGCAGTCACCCGGTGCGGGGCGCCGATGATCGAAACGATGTTGTCGCCCTTCAGCCGGTCATGGTTGGGCGGGATCACCAGGTCGAAGAACTTGGCCGGGACACGCGGATCCTGGATCTGGACCACGAAGGTCTTGCCGCCCGACCACGTCTTCATGCGGATGGCCAGCGGCAGGGTGGCGCGGCCGGCGGCGATCAGGATGTCGGGCCAGGGCGGGGCCACGTCGCTTTCCGGCGTCAGCCAGCGGCGCGGGAACGGGGTCAGCCACCAGGGCAGGCGGCCGAGGTTGCCCTTCCAGCCGATGCGCTTGACGACGACCTGCGTGTCTCGCCGGCGCGCCACCGCCTCGGCCAGGCCGAGCGCCTGCGCCTCGATGCCCGCGCGGCCGTCGGACATCGCCCAGAGGGTCAGGGGAGGTTGTGTCGGCTTTTTCAACTGTCATCCCGGCCGGAGCGCGTCAGCGCGGAGCGCCGGGACCCAGCATGCAACGCTTCTGGGTCCCGGATAAGCCGCGTTTGCGGCTTTCCGGGATGACAGCCAACTGTGGCGATCAGGCGCCGATCAGAGCCACTCGACCTTGAGGATCTCGTAGGCCTTCACGCCGCCGGGGGTGTTGACCTCGACCACGTCGCCGACTTCCTTGCCGATCATCGCGCGCGACAGCGGCGAGGACAGCGAGATGCGCCCACCCTTCACGTCGGCTTCGTGCTCGCCGACGATCTGATAGCGGCCCTCGTCCTCGGTGTCCTCGTCGACCACGGTGACGGTGGCGCCGAATTTCACCTGCGCGCCGGAAAGCTTGGACACGTCGATGATCTGGGCGCGGGCGATCTTGTCCTCGATCTCCGCGATCCGGCCTTCGATCCAGCCCTGGCGCTCCTTGGCGGCATGATACTCGGCGTTTTCACTGAGATCGCCATGCGCGCGCGCTTCCGAGATCGCGGCGATGACACTCGGCCGCTCAATCGTTTTCAAACGCTTCAGTTCTTCGTCGAGGGAGGTGTAGCCCCCGGCGGTCATCGGCACTTTTTCCATTCGGAGATTAGCTCGGGTTCGCCCTGGGGAGGTGGTTGATCCGGCCGCGGGCGCAGACGTCCGGGGGCGTCAAGACTAGACTTTGGCCCGCGAGATAGCAAGGGAGATGCTGCGATGCAGCGGGCGCGGCCCTTCGTCGGGCCTCTCGGGCTGCCGTTGCGGCAGGTCGATCAGTCCCGCGCGACGAAGCTGGCGCGGGGCGCATCGGCGTCGAACGGCCAGGCGGCCGGCTCCAGCGAGGGCAGACGCTCGGGGGCCAGGGGGTCGCTGTCGACCGACCCGACCAGCAGCTGCATGCCCAGCTGGACCAGGAAGGCGATGACCAGCCAGCCGGCGGCGCTGATCGCCACGGGCAGGTAGCCCTCGCCCCAGGTGAAGCCCATTCCGGTCGCCGACAGCGCATAGTCCCGGCCAAGGCCCAGGGCCACGAAGCCGACGAAGTACAGCGCCTCGCCCGCCCCGCCCCAGTTGCGGATCATCCGCCAGCCGACCAGGCCGAGGCCCCCGCCGAACCACAGGGCGGTGGAGGCGTAGGCCGCCACCGGCGCGTGGGTGTCCATCTTGCCATAGCTCCACCAGCCGAACTCGAACGCGGCCCGGTCGAGTCCGAAGGCGAAGGCGGCGGCGACCATGCCGCTCATCAGGGCGGCGGCGACGCGCCAGTAGCCGGCGCGGGTCAGCCAGGCGACCCCGAGGAAGAGCAGGCCCGAGAAAGCGGCGGCGATACAGACGACCAAAGCGTCCATGGCGGATCCTCCGACCCAGACGCTAGGCGCGCCCTGCACGCAGGGCATGCGGCTTCACCCCACGGATGATCGGCCACTCGCGGGTCAGGCGCAGACGGGGAAGGCGGCTTGCACGGCGCCGCGTAAGCCTGTCACCACTGGGCCATGACCCTGGCCCAGACCGCAGGCCTGATGATGATCGCCTCGGGCGCCGCCCACGCGGTGGTCAACGCCATCCTCAAGGCGGGCCAGGACAAGATGTCCAGCCGGGCGCTGATCGACGGCTTCTCGGCGCTGATCGTGCTGCCGTTCGTGTTCTTCCTGCCGCTGCCGCACGGGGCCTGGGGCTGGCTGGCGGCCAGCTGGGCGACGCACCTGGTCTACCTTGTCTGCCTGATCAAGGCGTTCGAGCGGGCCGACATGACGGTGGCCTATCCGATCTCGCGCGGCATCGCCCCGGCCCTGGCGGCGGTGGTGGCGGTGCTGGTCTTCTCCGAGCCGGTCAGCTGGATCACGGCGGCCGGCATCGGCTGCGTGTCGCTGGGCGTGCTGGTGGTGGGCCTGGGCCGCCGGGTCGACCGGCGGGCGCTGGGCTGGGCGGTGGCCACGGGAGTCAGCATCGCCGGCTACACCGTCATCGACGCCCAGGGCGTGCGGGCGGCGCCGAGCGCCCTCAGCTACATCGCCTGGGTCTACCTGACGCTGGGCGGCGGCATCGGCCTGCTGTTCGCCCTGTGGCGGGGGCCGAGGTTCCTGCTGGCCGCGCGGGGCGAGTGGAAGGCCGGTCTCATCGCCGGCGCCCTCTCCATCGTCACCTACGGCCTGGCGCTCTACGCCTACCGGCTGGGCGACACGCCCCGGCTGGCGGCGCTGCGCGAGACCTCGATCCTGTTCGCGGTGGGCATCGCGGTGATCTTCCTGCGCGAGCGGATGACCGGCGGCCGCATCGCCGGGACCGTGGCCATCGCCGGCGGCGCCGCCCTGCTGCTGATGGCGGGGTGACGAGCAGGTTCCGCAGGGGTATCAGGCGGCTTCCCCGCAAGACATCCGGCGACCATGACCCTCTCGATCAGACCCTGCACGCCCGACGACGCCGTCCGCCTCTCCACCGTCGCCAGCGCGACTTTCCTGGAGACCTACGCCGGCATCGTCGACGGGGACGACATCATCCATCACTGCCAGACCACCCATGCGCCCGCGTCCTACGCCGCGCTGCTCGCCGATCCGTCGCGCAAGCTGTTCCTGGCAGAGATCGACGAGGGCCGGGCGCCGGTCGGCTTCCTGCTGCTCGGCCCCTGCGACCTGCCGGTGGCCGAGCCGGGCGACCTGGAGTTGACGCGAATCTACGCCCTGCACCGCTTCCATGGCGGCGGGCTGGGGCAGATGATGATGGACACCGCCATCGAGACCGCCCGGGCGGCCGGCGCGGGGCGTCTGCTGCTGGCCGCCTACCAGCGCAACGGCCGGGCGCTGGCCTTCTACGGCCGTAACGGCTTCAAGCAGGTCGGCACGCGCGTCTTCCACGTCGGCGACAACGGCTACGACGACTACGTCCTGGCAAAGGCGCTATAGGGGCGGCCCCTTTCGCTGTCATCCCGGCCGCACCCCGGCGAAGGCCGGGGGAAGAGCCGGGACCCAGCGAACGCGCACGCCATCGGCTGGGTCCCGGATCGCCTGCGGCGTCCGGGACGACAGTCGCGTCGCTATCGCGCCGTCATCCCCCCGTCGATGACCAGCTCCGCCCCGGTCATGTAGCGGGACTCGTCCGACGCCAGGAACAGCACGCCCTGGGCGATGTCGACGGGCCAGCCCTTGTGGCCCAGCGGGGTGGCGACGGCGGTCATGTCGTCCAGGTTCATCGTCCGCTGCGGACCGGCGTTGCCGCCGTCGGCGACGGTGCTGGAGATGGTGTCCCAGATCGGGGTCTCGATGATGCCAGGGTGGATGGAGTTCACCCGCACCCCGTCGCGGGCCGTGGCGCACTCCATGGCGGCGGCCTTGGTGAACAGCCGCACCGCGCCCTTGGTGGCGCAGTAGGCGGTCATGTTGGCCGCGCCGGTCAGGCCGGCGATCGAGGAGACGTTGATGATGCTGCCGCCGCCGCCCTGGCGCATCAGCGGCAGGCTGTGCTTCACGCCCAGGAAGACGCCCTCGACGTTGATGGCCTGCTGCCGGCGCCAGTCGGCGAGGCTGAACTCGGTGACCGGCCCGCCGATGCCGATGCCGGCGTTGTTGACCAGGATGTCCAGCCGGCCGAACGCGGCGCGGACCTGCTCGACCACGGCGATCCAGGCGTCCTCGCTGGTCACGTCATGCGGGATGTAGATGGCGTTCGCCCCGATGGCGGCGGCGACCTCGCGGCCCTTGTCGTCCTGGATATCCGTCAGGGCGACCTTGGCCCCCTCAGCCGCCAGCAGCTCGGCGCAGCCGCGCCCGATGCCGCTCGCCGCCCCTGTGACCAGGGCGACCTTGCCCGCTACGCGTCCCGTCATGCCGCCTCTCCCGTGGCTTTTTGTTATCGGCGATAACTCTGGAGGGGGAGGGCGCCGTGCGTCAATCCTCTCCCTGCGGGAGAGGATTGACGTCACGCATAGGCGTACGGCCCGCCCTTGGCGAGCGCCGCCTGGTAGGCCGGCCGCGCGTGGATCGCCTGCAGGAACGCGGCCAGCCGCGGACGCCCCTCCAGCGCCCCGGCGCGATCGGCGGCGGCCTCGATCGGGAAGCTCATCATGACGTCGGCGGCGCTGAACGCCTCACCCGCGAACCAGGCGGACCTGCCCAGCTCCGCTTCCCAATGGTCGAAGTGGCTCGTCAGCTGCGGATCGACAAAGCCCTTCAGGGCGGAGTTGGAGACCGCCTTGACCAGACCGCGGATCAGGCCCGGCGCGCGCTGGGGCAGGGCGGTGAAAACCAGCTTCATCAGCAGCGGCGGCATGGCCGAACCCTCGGCGTAGTGCATCCAGTAGGTCCAGCGCAGCCGCTCTTCCGTGCCCGCCGCCGGGCGCAGGCGACCGCCGGCGTAGGCCTCGCAGATCGTCTCGACGATAGCCCCGGTCTCGGCCAGCGTCGCCGCGCCGTCGGTGATCACCGGCGACTTGCCCAGCGGATGGACGGCCTTCAGCTCGGGCGGCGCGAGCATGGTCTTGCCGTCCCGCTCGTACCGCCTGATCTCGTAGGGCAGCCCCAGCTCCTCCAGCAGCCAGAGCACGCGCTGCGAGCGGGAATTGTTGAGATGGTGGACGGTCAGCATGGGCGGGCTCCGGGTACCCTTCGGAAGCTAGCGCCCGACCTCCCGAAGTCCACCCGCGCGGGTCAGCCCGTCGCCAGCGCCTGAAGCCGGTCGCGAGCGCGCAGCACCTCGGGCCGCTCGTCGCCCCCGTCGATGCGGAAGCGGCCGACCATCCGGGCCAGCTCCGAGGCCTCGTTCTTGAGGGCCAGGGTGGCGGCGGTGGATTCCTCGACCATGGCGGCGTTCTGCTGCACCACCTGGTCCATCTCGTTGACGGCGGAGTTGACCTCCGCCAGGCCCTGGGCCTGCTCCTGGGCCGAGGAGGCGATCTCGGCGACCAGTTGGTCGATGCGGACCACCTGCTGGACGATGCTGCTCAGCGCCGTTCCGGTGCGGCCGACCAGATCGACGCCCTGGCCGACGTTGGTGGCCGAGGCGGCGATCAGGGCCTTGATCTCCTTGGCCGCCTCCGCCGAGCGCTGGGCGAGCGCCCGCACTTCCTGGGCGACGACCGCGAAGCCCTTGCCGGCGTCGCCGGCCCGGGCCGCTTCGACCCCGGCGTTCAGGGCCAGCAGGTTGGTCTGGAAGGCGATCTCGTCGATCACTCCGATGATCTGGCCGATCTCGCCGGCCGAGGTCTCGATGGCGCTCATGGCGCGTACGGCGTCCTGGACCACGGCGCCCGAGGTCTCGGCCTGTGAGCGCGTCTGGATCACCACCTCGCTGGCCTCGCGGGCCACGCCGGCGGTCTTGCGAACCGTGGCGGTGATCTCGTCGAGGGCGGCGGCGGTTTCCTCCAGGCTGGCGGCCTGGTGTTCGGTGCGGCGCGACAGGTTGCTGGCCGCGTGGCTGATTTCGTCGGCGCCGTTGTCGATGCCGTCGGTCGTGGTCGAGATGGTCGCCATGGCGTCGCGCAGGCGGCTGACGGCGCTGTTGAAGTCGACGCGCAGCTTGGCGTAGCGGCCGGTGAACGCCTCCTCGATGCGGGACGTAAGGTCGCCGGCGGCCAGGCGTTCCAGCGCCGTGGCCAGGCTGTCGACGACGCGGGCCTGCTCGGCCTCGACGGCGCGGCGCTCCTCGTCGTGGGCCTGGCGGGTCTCGATCTGGGCCCGGTGGCCCTCCTCGACCGAGCGGGTGGCGGCCTCGGCTTCGGCCAGCGCCTTCTGCGTCGCGGCGTTGCGGCTGTCGAGGGTGCGGAACATGCGGTCCAGGTTGACGGCGATGCCGATCAGCACCCCGGCCTCCAGAACCAGGATGACGGCATGGACGATGACCCGGCCAAGGCTCGCGGCGCCCGGGAACACCGCCGCCGGCAGGACGTAGCTGAGCAGCAGGTGGTGAACGGCCACCGTCGCCGCGGCGGCCACGATCGCCTTCCAGTCGCAGTAGACGGCCAGCAGGGCGAGGGCGGCGAAGTAGGCCATGTGCATGTCGATCTGCCAGGGGTGTCCGGCGAGGGCCGCCACCAGGATCGACACCTGGGCCATCAGCATCATGGCCACGGCGATGCGCAGCTGCGGGCCCTGGGGCAGGATCCGCCAGGCCAGGGTCGCGCCCCCGGCCAGGACGGCCGCGCCGCCCCCTATCGCCGGCCAGTTTCCGCCGACGAAGAGGCTGGCCAGGGCGGCGACGACCGCGAAGGCCCACAGGGCGCCGACCAGCAGGCTGGTGCCGGTCTTGCGTTGTTGTTCTAGATCCAGGAACACGATCAGGCCTCCAGGGCTCGGGGGTCGGCGCAAAGGCGGGCGGCGTCGCCGCCAAGAACCAGCAGGGCGCCGGACCGGCGCAGCCGCGCGGCGAGCCCGCCCGGGTCGCCGTGAATGACGAGGACGTTGCGGACGCCGCCGGCGGCGGCGATGTCGCCGGCGGTGGCCGCCGCGCCGGCGATCCGCGCGTCCGACCACCAGGGGGGATAGACAGCCGCCAGCAGGCGCTCGTCCGGACGTGGTCCGGCGCCGAGCGCAACAACGACAGTTGTACTCAAAACGAGTAACAGTATCGGCATGATGAACCGCATGGGTCCTTCATGCCGTTTCAACACTTAAACGAATGATAAACCACGCTGTTTTCGGACGGGTCAGTATGTCGCGCCCGTCTGCGCCCCGCAGCGAGGTCTCGCAGCGGCGCAAGCCTGACTCGGGGGGCGGCGGAGCCGATCGCCCGAGCCTGCGACAAGTTTGCACCCGGGCCGTCGGATCGGGGACAGGCCGCGCAGCGGACCCTGTCCCCCTGATCGTCAGTAGCTCTGCAGCGCCCGCACATCCAGCGCTTCAAGCGGCGCGGTGCTGATCGCCTGGGCGGCGGCCAGGGCTCCGGCCGAGGTCGTGTAGTAGGGGATCTTCATCATCAGCGCCGTGCGGCGGATCTCGAAGCTGTCGCTCAGCGACTGCTTGCCCTCGGTGGTGTTGAAGACCAGCTGGACCTCGCCGTTCTTCATGGCGTCGACGATGTGCGGACGGCCCTCAAGCACCTTGCGGACGAGTTCGGTCTCGACGCCCTGCTCCTTGAGCCAGGCGCCGGTGCCGGCGGTGGTCAGCACACGGAAGCCTGCCGCCTTCAGCAGGCGGACCGGCTCGATGATCCAGACCTTGTCGCTGTCCTTGACCGACACGAAGGCCGTCCCAGCCGTCGGCAGGGTGACGCCGCCGCCCAGCTGGCTCTTGGCGAAGGCGCGGGCGAAGGCGGGCGCCATGCTGGTCTCGTCGGCGCGCTTCCAGTCCAGGCCCATGACCTCGCCGGTCGAGCGCATCTCCGGACCCAGCACCGTGTCGACCCCGGCGAAGCGGGCGAACGGGAAGACCGCCTCCTTCACCGCGATGTGGTCATAGGGTTTGTCGACCAGACCGAAGCTGGCCAGCGACTCGCCGGCCATGATCCGGGCGGCGATGGCCGCCACCGGCTGGCCGATGGTCTTGGCCACGAACGGCACCGTGCGCGAGGCGCGGGGATTGACCTCCAGCACATAGATGCGCGGCGCGTCGGAGTGAGGCTCCTCGATGGCGAACTGCACGTTCATCAGTCCACGCACGTTCAGGGCCAGGGCCATGTCGACGGTCTGGCGCTTGAGCTCGGCGATGATGTCCTCGCGCAGCGAGAAGGGCGGCATCGAACAGGCGCTGTCGCCGCTGTGCACCCCGGCTTCCTCGATGTGCTCCAGCACCCCGGCCACGAAGACGTCCTTGCCGTCGCAGAGGGCGTCGATGTCCACCTCGGTGGCGCGGCTCAGGTACTGGTCGATCAGGATCGGCGCGTCGCCGCTGACCTCGACGGCGGTGCGCACATAGCGCTCCAGCTGCTCGTCGTCGCGGATAATCTCCATGCCGCGGCCGCCCAGCACGTAGGAGGGGCGGATGACGATCGGATAGCCGACCTCGTGGGCGGCGGTGAAGCACTCCTCGGCGCTGCGGGCCAGGGCGTTGACCGGCTGGGCGATGTCCAGGCGGTGCAGCAGCTGCTGGAAGCGCTCGCGGTCCTCGGCCAGGTCGATGGAGTCGACGCTGGTGCCCAGGATCGGGATGCCGGCCTGCTCGAGCGGGTGGGCCAGCTTCAGCGGCGTCTGGCCGCCGAACTGGACGATGACCCCGGCCAACGTTCCGTTCTTCTGCTCGACGTGGATCAGTTCCAGCACGTCCTCGGCCGTCAGCGGCTCGAAGTAGAGGCGGTCGGAGGTATCGTAGTCGGTCGAGACGGTCTCGGGGTTGCAGTTGACCATGATCGACTCGATGCCGATGGCGTCGAGCGCAAAGGCTGCGTGGCAACAGCAGTAGTCGAACTCGATGCCCTGGCCGATCCGGTTGGGACCGCCGCCCAGGATGATCGCCTTCTTCCGGTTGCTGGGCTCGGACTCGCAGTCCGGCGCCTGGCCCAGCGCCCCGGTCTCATAGGTCGAGTACATGTAGGGCGTGGTGGCGGCGAACTCGCCGGCGCAGGTGTCGATGCGCTTGAACACCGGGCGGACGTCCAGGGCCTGGCGGGCGGCGCGAACGGCGGTCTCGCCGTCGCCGACCAGCCTGGCCAGCCGGGCGTCGGAGAAGCCCATGGCCTTGAGACGGCGCATGCCGGCGGCGTCGGCGGGCAGGCCGGCGACGCGGACGCGGCCCTCCTCGCGCACGATGTCGGCGATCTGGCGCAGGAACCAGGGCTCATAGGAGCAGGCGCCGTTGATCTCCTCGACCGTCAGGCCGTGGCGGAAGGCCTGGGCGATGACCCGCAGCCGGTCGGGCGTGGGCTTGGCCAGGGCGCGCAATACGGCGGCGTGGGCGGTGTCCGGATCGCCGGCCCCCTCGATCTCGATCTCGTCCAGGCCGGTCAGGCCCGTTTCGAGACCGCGCAAAGCCTTCTGCAGGCTCTCGGCGAAGGTGCGGCCGATGGCCATGACCTCGCCCACCGACTTCATCGAGGTGGTCAGGTGCGGCTCGCTGCCCGGGTACTTCTCGAAGGCGAAGCGGGGGATCTTGGTGACGACGTAGTCGATGCTGGGTTCGAACGAGGCCGGCATGGCGCCGCCGGTGATGTCGTTGGCCAGCTCGTCGAGGGTGTAGCCGACGGCCAGGCGGGCGGCGACCTTGGCGATCGGAAAGCCCGTGGCCTTCGAGGCCAGGGCCGAGGACCGCGACACGCGCGGGTTCATCTCGATGACCACCATGCGGCCGTCGGCCGGGTTGATCGCCCACTGGACGTTCGACCCGCCCGTCTCGACCCCGATCTCGCGCAGCACGTCGATGCTGCCCTTGCGCATGCGCTGATACTCTTTGTCGGTCAGCGTCAGGGCCGGGGCGACGGTGATGGAATCGCCGGTGTGGACGCCCATCGGGTCGATGTTCTCGATGGAGCAGACGATGATGCAATTGTCCGCCTTGTCGCGGACCACCTCCATCTCGAACTCCTTCCAGCCGAGCACGCTTTCCTCGATCAGCACCTCGGTGGTGGGCGACAGGTCGAGGCCGCGCAGGACGATCTCCTCGAACTCCTCGCGGTTGTAGGCGATGCCGCCGCCGGTGCCGGCCAGGGTGAAGCTGGGGCGGACGATGGCGGGCAGGCCGACGAACTCCAGCCCCTCCAGCGCCTCATCGAGGCTGTGGGCGGCCTTGGATTTGGGGCTTTCGAGGCCCAGCTTGTCCATGGCGTCGCGGAATTTCTGGCGGTCCTCGGCCTTGTCGATGACATCGGCCCTGGCCCCGATCATCTCCACGCCGTACTTCGCCAGCGTGCCGTCGGCCTCAAGCGCCAGGGCGGTGTTCAGCGCCGTCTGGCCGCCCATGGTCGGCAGCAGGGCGTCGGGCCGCTCCTTGGCGATGATCTTGGCGACCATCTCCGGCGTGATCGGCTCGATATAGGTCGCGTCCGCCACGTCCGGATCGGTCATGATGGTGGCCGGGTTCGAATTGACCAGGATGATGCGGTAACCCTCGGCCCGCAGCGCCTTGCAGGCCTGGACGCCGGAGTAGTCGAACTCGCAGGCCTGGCCGATGACGATGGGCCCGGCGCCGATGATCAGGATCGAGGAGATATCGGTGCGTTTGGGCATGGTCTTTTCGCGCGCAAAGGCGGTCGCGCAGCAACTGCGCGCCCGGGTCGGACAAACATCAGGTTAAGCGGGTCGTTTAGAGGCGGAGTCGGGTCGGGGCAAGTCTTGATCCGGCCCTCCGATGCGGGAGCCCGCCCATTCCAAGGGGCGCGCCGCGTTTGCCCCCCTGTCGCGTGGGCGCGCGTTATGCCTGCTTGACTCAATGTTATATAAAGCTAACATTAGGTCGAACATTTCGAACACCAAGGGGGCGGCCATGACGCACAGAGAGAAACTCGCCTGGATGACGCTACTGCTGATCGCGGCGACCTACGGGCCCTATTTCGTCCATGTGGCCGTGTCGCCGCCGGCGCCGGGCGAGATGCCGAATCTGCCCCAGCTCTGGCTGCTGGCGCTGGCGGCGGGCGGCAACGGGGTGCTGCACATTCTCGGCCGCATCGGCCTGCGGATCGCCGCGCCCGAAGACGCGCGCGCCCCGGCCGACGAGCGCGACCGCGACATCGAGCGCCGCTCCACCCAGGTAGCCTACTATGTGATGATGACCGGCATGATCCTGGTCGCAATGGTCATGCCGTTCACGACGAGCGGCTGGCAGATCGTCAACGCCGGTCTGCTGGCGATCGTGATCTCCGAGATCACCCAGAACGGCCTTGCGGCCTGGGGCTATCGCCGGAGCGCGGCATGAGCGGCGGGACGATCAGCAACCAGATCCGCACCCTGCGCTTCCTGGCCGGCGAGATGTCGCAGGCCGAGCTCGGCCAGAAGATCGGCGTCACCCGCCAGACCATCGCCGCCATCGAGGCCGGAAAGTACTCCCCGACGCTTGAGGCCGCCTTCCGCATCGCCGAGGTTTTCGGCAAGCCGCTGGACGAGGTGTTCCAGTGGCGGAGCGGCGGCTGAGGCCTCAGGCCCCGGGCTTGTCCGGCGCGTGCCAGGCGTCGCCGGCCACCGCGCGGTCGTAGCCCATCCGGAACAGCTTCCGCATGTTGTCGGTCTTGAAGTTCAGGCCCTGGGCCTCGGCCTCGTCAGGGATCTCGCTGATCCGCACGGTCAGGCCGTTGCGGTCGGCGAAGCCGACGGTGGCGGCCAGGGTGGTCCGGGTCGAGGCCTTGCTCATCGCGTCCCAGGATCGCGCCAGGATGCCGACCAGGCTGCCGCGGGTGACGCCGAAACTGGCGCCCACCTGGCCGTTGATCAGCACATAGAGGACGCCGCGGTGCACGCCGCCGCCGGGGTCGGTCCACAGCAGCATCGACTCGGGCACCGTGAAGAAGGGCGTCATCACGCCGCCGTCGGCGTGCATCTCCGAGAACCGGCCGGCCGGGCCGTCCATGCCGATCATCACCGGCGGGAACACGCCGGGGATGCTGGAGGAGGCGACCAGGATGTCCTGGAACAGCCTGACGGCGTCCGGACCACCCCGAGCGGCGACCGCGCCCAGGTCCCAGATGGTGGTCTCCTGGGCATCCAGGTTGGTGGTGGCGACCAGCAGCCGTCGGCCCCTGGCGTGTTCGACCGCGATAGCCCTGAGCATGGCGGCGTCGACATAGGTCTCGACGAGATGTCGGACGGGGGCGGCGCTGAACAGCGACGGGCCGCGAAACGGCGCCAGGGCCTTCAGGCTGATCAGCTCATCGGTCCCGCCATCGGTGTAGGCCGCCTCCATCCGGGCGTCCCAGTCCGGCCCGAGAAACGCGAACGGCGCGGCCAGGGCGCCGGTGCTGACGCCGGTCACGACATCGAAGCGCGGCCGCGTTCCGGTCTTCGTCCAGCCGGCCAGCACGCCCGCGCCCCAGGCTCCGTTGGCGCCCCCGCCGGACAGGGCCAGGACGGTGAAGTCGCCCTTGTCGGCCTCGATGCGCGCGCGGATCGGTTCGGAATTGCTCAGGGCCGCGTCGGCGTCGCTGGCCGCGAAACGCACGTCGGTCAGGCCGGCCGGCGCCGCCACCCGCGCGGCCAGCGGATCGAAGGCGTCGCGCGGCAGGGTTCCGCAGGCCCCCAGCAGCAGGAGCGCGATCATTGCGGCAATGCGGCCTGGGATCGGGTTCACGGTGTCGATCCTTAGCCTGCATTCGTGTCCGGAGCGTGATCATACGCAGCGCCTGGAGCGTTGTCGCCGCGTTGGGACAGGTCTACGACTCGGTCTGCCAACAACCTGGGGAGGATGTCATGCGTATCGTTCTGGCCGCCGCGGCGGCGCTTCTGCTTTCGGCCACGGCCGCCTTCGCCGGCGAGGAGGTCATGGCCTCGCGCATCGGCAACACCACCGTCACCACCGACGCCAGCGGCATGTCCTCGAAGATCTACTACGAGGCCGACCACACCTTCACCGGCCTGGCCAATGACCAGGAACTGGCGGGCACGTGGCAGCTGAAGGGCTCGCAGGTCTGCCTGACCTTCACCAGCGCCCCGCCCCCGGGCTACCCGGCGACGATCTGCACGCCCGTATCCGCAGCCAACGTCGGCGACAGCTGGACCAGCGGGCCGTTCACGGTCCAGCTGCTGGAGGGCCGGCAGTAGCCACACTCGCTCCGTGTCCCCGGCGAAGGCCGGGGTCCATGGATCAGGCGCGGAGGCAGCGTCGTGGATCCCGGCCTTCGCCGGGAACACGGGTGACTTACCCCTTCGCCTTGTCCATCAGCCCCGCGAAGCGCTCGAACAGGTAGAGGCTGTCGGTCGGGCCGGGGGAGGCTTCCGGGTGGTGCTGGACGCTGAACACCGGCTTGCCGGCCAGCTCCAGGCCGGCGTTGGTGCCATCGAACAGGCTGACGTGGGTTTCGCGCACGGGCCCCGGCAGGCTGTCGCGGTCGACGGTGAAGCCGTGGTTCATCGACACGATCTCGACCTTGCCGGTGGTCAGGTCCTTCACCGGATGGTTCGCGCCATGGTGGCCCTGGTCCATCTTCATGGTCTTCGCGCCCAACGCCAGGGCCAGCATCTGGTGGCCCAGGCAGATGCCGAACACGGGCACGCCGCTGTCGACCAGCTTGCGGATCTCGGGAACTGAGTACTCACCCGTCGCCGCCGGGTCGCCCGGACCGTTGGACAGCAGCACCCCGTCCGGCTTGCGGGCCAGGATGTCCTCGGCGCTGGTGTCGGCCGGCACCACGGTGGCGCGGGCCCCGATCGACGCCAGCGCGCGCAGGATGTTGCGCTTGACCCCGTAGTCGATGACCACGACCTCGTACTTCGGCGTCTCCAGCGTGCCGTAGCCCTCGTTCCACTCCCACAGCTGCTCGTCCCAGACGAAGCTCTGGCGGGTGGTGGCGTCCTTGGCCAGGTCAAGACCGACGAGGCCGGCCCAGCCCGTCGCCTTCGCCACCAGGGCGTCGAGGTCGAACTCGCCGGTCGGGCTGTGGGCGATGACGGCGTGGGGCATGCCCTTCTCGCGGATCACCCGGGTCAGGGCGCGGGTGTCGACCCCGGCCAGGCCGATGACGCCGCGGCGCTCCATCCAGGCGTTGAGCGGGCTGTCGGAGCGGTAGTTGGCCGGGTCAGTCGGGGCGTCGCGAAAGATCGCGCCGCGGGCCGAGGTCTCCGACCCGCCGCTGATCTGCTCGATATCCTCGACGTTGGTCCCGACGTTGCCGATGTGGGGGAAGGTGAAGGCGACGATCTGCGCCATGTAGGACGGGTCGGTCAGGATCTCCTGATACCCGGTCATGGCGGTGTTGAAGCACACCTCGCCGACCGCCTCGCCGACCGCCCCGACCCCGATGCCCTGCAGCACCGTGCCGTCGGCGAGCGCGAGAACGCCCGTGGCGCCAGGAAGAACCTTGCTCGCCATGATGTGCTCCTGACTGACTGGACAAACGGGCGCGTTGGTAGTGAGTCGGCCCGTCAGGGTCAAACGTTTATCGGACGCGAAGGGATCACGACATGCTGGCGCTGCGCCCCAACTGCGAATGCTGCGACGCAGACCTGGCGCCCGACGCCGCCGGCGCGATGATCTGCACCTTCGAATGCACCTTCTGCGTCGGGTGCGGGGAGGGGCGTCTCGGCGGGGTGTGCCCCAACTGCGGCGGGGGGCTGGTGGCTAGGCCGGCGAGGCCGACGGCGCTGTTGGGGAAGTTCCCGGGCAGTACGGAGCGGGTGGTCAAGGGGCATGCGGCGTGTGTATCGACACACACTCCGTAGTTGCCTGTTGATGTGTACTGGTGTACACAAATGAATAGCCGCGAGGTAATCCGACGCTTGGAGGCGGAGGGCTGGTTCGAGGTCGCCCAGCGCGGCTCGCACAAGCAGTTCCGTCATTCGGACAAGTCGGGCCGGGTGACCGTGCCGCATCCGGGCCGGGACATCCCGATCGGCACGCTT
Organism: Caulobacter sp.; assembly: GCA_030683005.1. Lineage (GTDB taxonomy): Bacteria > Pseudomonadota > Alphaproteobacteria > Caulobacterales > Caulobacteraceae > Caulobacter. The sequence goes on from JAUXMY010000018.1 coordinate 73,962, forward strand.
CGCAGCATTGAGCGCCAGTCCGGCGTCAGCTTCAGGTGAATCCCATGCGCGCCTACATCGCCCTGATCCACAAGGAGGCCGACAGCGACTACGGCGTCAGCTTCCCCGACCTGCCCGGCTGCGTGTCGGCCGGCGTGACGCTGGATGAGGCCCGGGCCATGGCCGAAGAAGCGCTGGCCTTGCACATCGAAGGGATGGTCGAGGACGGCGAGGCCATCCCCGAGCCGTCGTCGATGGAAGAAGTGATGGCCGACCGCGAAAATCGCGAGGCCGTGGCGATCCTCGTGCCGGCCCCGGTCCAGACGGCCAGGTCGGTCCGGGTGAACATCACCCTGCCGGAAGACACCCTGCGCGAGATCGACGCCTACGCCGAGGCGGCGGGATTCACCCGCTCCGGCTTCCTGGCCCGCGCCGCCCGTCAGGCGATGGGCCGGGCGGCTTAGGTGCGTCCTTCGACACGCCGCTTCGCGGCTGCTCAGGATAACTGAATAGAAGGCTACCCAAACCAGTCATGCTGAGCAGCGCTGAAGGCGCGTGTCGAAGCACGCACGGCTTCACTTCCGCCCGTTCCCTCGCTATCCCCCGCCCATGACCATCACCACGGTCGGCCTCGATGCCGATGACACGCTCTGGCACAACGAGACGCTGTTCCGCCTGACCCACCGGCGGTTCGTCGACCTGCTCGCGCCCTACGCCGACGAGGCGATGCTGGAGGCGCGGCTGGCCGAAACCGAGAAGCGCAACCTGCGGCTCTACGGCTACGGAGTGAAGGGCTTCACCCTGTCGATGATCGAGACGGCGATGGAGCTGACCCAGGACAAGGTGTCGATCGGCGTCATCAAGCAGATCCTCGCCGCCGGCCGCGAGATGCTGACCGAGCCGGTCGAGCCGCTGCCCGGCGTCGACCTCGCTCTGCACCAGTTGTCGGAGCGCTACCGGCTGGTGCTGATCACCAAGGGCGACCTGCTGCACCAGGAGCAGAAGCTGGCGGCCAGCGGCCTGGGCGACCTGTTCGCGGCGGTGGAGATCGTCAGCGAGAAGGACGCCGACACCTATCGCCGCGTCTTCGCCCGCCACGGCACGGGGCCGGCGCAGGCGGTGATGGCCGGCAACTCCATGCGCTCGGACGTCCTGCCGGCGCTCGAAGCCGGCGCCTGGGGCGCGCTGATCCCCTATCCGCTGGTCTGGGCCCACGAGGCGGCCGACGCGCCGGAGGCGCATGATCGCTATGCCGAGCTGGCGAGCATCGCCGAGCTGCCGGGCTGGGTGGATTCGGTGGGAACGACTTCCGTCGCCCGACGGTAGCTGTCCCCGACAGGTCGCGCTTCATCGGGGACAGCTACCGGCGATGCCGGAAGCAGTCCCCAGGCCGTCGCATGATCGCCGCAAAGCCATTGCGTCCTTCGACACGGCCCTTCGGGCCTGCTCAGGATGACTGACTTGGAAGGCCAACACAGTTAGTCATGGTGAGCAGCGCTCGGAGAGCGCGTGTCGAACCACGCAGGGAGTCTCCGCCTTGAGCTTTCGTCCTCTTCTCGCCCTGGCCGCGACCTTCCTGCTCCTCTCCTGCACCGCCATGCCGGAGATGCCCGGCCTGCCCGGCCAAGCCGGCAAGGGCGTCCCGTTCGACATCGTCATCCGCAACGGCCTGATCCACGACGGGACCGGCGGCCCGCCGTACCGGGGTGAGGTGGCCATCCGGGGCGACCGGATCGTGGCCATGGGCGCGAAGGTCAAGGGACCGCGCCTCTCCGAAATCGACGCCAGGGGCCAGGCCGTCGCCCCCGGCTTCATCAACATGCTCAGCTGGGCCACCGACAGCCTGATCGCCGACGGTCGCGGCCTGTCGGACCTCAAGCAGGGCGTGACCCTGGAGGTGATGGGCGAGGGCTCCTCGATGGGGCCCTGGAACGACGAGATGAAGCGGCTGGAGCGCAGCCGCCAGGGCGACATCAGGTACGACATCGCCTGGACCACGCTGGGCGAGTACCTGGCCTATCTCGAAAAGTCCGGGGTCAACGCCAATGTCGCCTCCTTCGTCGGGGCCGAGACCGTCCGCACCCATGTGCTGGGCGAGGGCGACGACCAGCCGGGCGAGGCGCAGCTGCAGCGCATGCGGGCCTTGGTCGTCCAGGCCATGGAAGAGGGGGCGCTGGGCGTCGGCTCCTCGCTGATCTACGCGCCGGGCAGCTATGCCGAGACGCGCGAACTGACCGCGCTGGCGACCGAGGCCGGCCGCTGCGGCGGCATCTACATCAGCCACATGCGCAGCGAGGGCAACCGGCTGCTGGAAGCCATCGACGAGCTGATCGACATCTCCCGCCAGTCCGGCGCCCCGGCCGAGATCTGGCACCTGAAGGCGGCCGGTAAACAGAACTGGGGCAAGCTCGACGCCGCCATCGCGAAGATCGAGGCGGCCCGGGCCGGCGGCCAGCGCATCACCGCCAACATGTACACCTACACCGCCGGCTCGACCGGCCTGGACGCCGCCATGCCGCCCTGGGTGCAGGCCGGCGGCCGCGAGGCCTGGATCAAGCGGCTGAAGGATCCGCAGATCCGCCGCGAGGTCATCGCCGAGATGCGCAGCGACAGCCCGGTGTTCGAAAACCTCTACCGCTTCGCCGGGGCCGAGGGCACGCTGCTGGTCGGCTTCCAGAACCCGAAGCTGAAGCCCCTGACCGGCAAGACCCTGGCCCAGGTCGCCGCCGAGCGGAAGGTCAGCCCCGAGGACGCCGCCATCGACCTGGTGATCGAGGACGGCAGCCGCGTGCAGGTGGTCTATTTCCTGATGAGCGAGGACAACGTCCGCAAGCAGGTCGCCCTGCCGTGGATGAGCTTCGGCTCCGACGCCGGGGCCCAGGCGCCCGAGGGCGTGTTCCTGCAATCGAGCACCCACCCGCGCGCCTACGGCAACTTCGCGCGGCTGCTGGGCAAGTATGTGCGCGAGGAGAAGGTCATCACCCTGCCCGAGGCCATCCGCCGGATGACCAGCCTGCCGGCCCATAACCTTGGTCTGCGCGAGCGCGGGACGCTGAAGCCCGGCTACTACGCCGACGTGGTGATCTTCGACCCGGCCAGCGTCAGCGATCCGGCCACCTACCAGAGCCCCAAACAGTTCGCGACCGGCGTCAGCTGGGTGCTGGTCAACGGCGGCGTCGCCCTGAAGAACGGCGAGCCGACCGGCCAGGCGACGGGCCGCGTGGTCCGCGGCCGGGCCTGGAAGGGCTGGCCTGACGGCGGGTGTCGGGCGAGCGCGAAGGAGTGGGGCTGGTAGGCCTTGCGTCCTTCGCGACGCCCTTCGGGCTCCTCAGGATGACGAAGTTTGTGAAGCGCTACCCACCTTCGTCATGGTGAGGAGCGAGCCTCAAGCGAGCGTCGCGAACCACGCATAGCCCTAACGCTTCCCCCGCCGCGCCAGCAGCACCAACCCGTACAGCGGCGCGGTCGCGGCGACGAACCACAGGGTCGGCGGCAGCATCAGCGGGTCCGACAGCGCGATGACGGCGACCGAGAAGGCCGCCGCGCCGAGGCCGAGCAGCCGCAGCATCCAGCGCCGGGCGCGGTGCTCGACCGCCCGGGCGATACGGACCAGCGACAGCGCGCAGAGGGCATAGATGATCATCGAGAAGTTGACGGTGATGTTGATCAGCACGCCGAACTGCTTGCCCAGCGTCGGCGAGACGCTGGCCAGCAGCACGCCTGACATCAGGACGGCGGCGAGCAGCAGGTCGCGCACCGGCGCCCGGGTGGCGTCGCCCTGCGACAGGATGCGGGGCAGGTAACCCGCCGCCGCGCCGCTGCGCGAGACCTCGGCGGTGACCAGCATCCAGCCGCCGACAGTGCCCATGGTCTTGAGCAGGGCGCAGACCGCGATCACGCTGGCCGCGGCTGGACCCCACAGGATGCGGATGGCGTCGGCGAACGGCGCGGTCGACTTCGCCAGGATGTCGGTCGGGATCGCGCCGAGCAGCGCCACCGACGCGGCGATGTAGATCACGGCGGCCAGCGCCACGCCGCCCAGCGAGGCTCGCGCCACGTTCTTCTCCGGATCGCGGACCACGGCGGCCGCGAAGCTGGCGCTCTCGATGCCGAGGAAAGCCCAGAAGATCGGGGCCAGCGACTGCCCGACGGCGACGGAGAGGGGCTTGCCGCTGACGTTCCAGCCGGCGGCGAAGATGTCGCTGTCGAAAGCCGCCAGCCCCAGCACGGTCGCCACGGCGATAGGCGCCAGCCCGATCAGCAGCGTCAGCCCGCTCAGCCGGGTGACCAGCTTCGCGCCGAAGATGTTGGCCACGGTCAGCAGCCAGACGATCGCGATCGTCGTCCAGGCGCCGGCGAGGGGCTGGGCCAGGGCCGGCAGGAAGTAGGCGAGGTAGCCGGTCGCCGCCAGCGCCACCGCCGGCACCCCGATCCAGCAGGCCAGCAGATAGAGCCACCAGTTGGCGAAGCCGAAGAAGGGATGCAGGCCCCTGGCCGGATAGTCGACGATGGCGTCCTGCGTCGGCCGGAGGGTGGCCAGCGCCGCGAAGACGCCGGCCAGCGCCAGGGCGCCCGCCGAACTGATGATCCAGGAGATGAGCGTCGAGGAGCCGGTCGCCGCCAGCGAGGCCGGCAGCAGGAAGACGCCGGACCCGATCATGTTACCCGCCACCAGCACCGTCGCCGCCAGCGGGCCGACACCCCGTTCGTTGCTCAACCGCCCGCCCCCGCGTTCGGCGAACATTGGGCTGCGGATTTGGGGGCGGAGTCAATGCACCCGTCATCCTCGCGCTCGTCGCGAGGACCCATGCCTGATGAGCGCGAAGAGTGGCTTGGCGACAGACGAAGGCTCGCCGCGACTGCCCGTGTTCGTGGGTCCCCGCGACGAGCGCGAGGATGACGGAGGGAGGGAAGGCGCGGAAGCGGTCCGCTACCCGATCGCCGCCGCAACCCGGTTCTGGAACCAGCCCACCCCGGCCTCGTGCCGGGGCGACAGGACGCCCTGGTCATAGACCCCGGCGTCGAGGTTCTTCTGCACGGCCTCGCAGATCACCTTGTCCTCGAGGGTCAGCGTATCGGAGGCGGCCAGCACAGCGTCCATGTCGGCCGTCTCCGGGTCGTAGAAGTAGAGGTAGTCCAGCCGCGTGCGATCATGGCCCACCGGCTGCATGTGCTCGACCATCAGGCCGTAGCGATAGACGTTGAAGGCCAGGTTCGGCCACAGCCAGGCCCAGAGGCCGTCGTTGACGCCGCTGCTGGTCGCGACCTCATGCACGGCCACGGCGCCGTCCATGCGAACTTTATACGAAGCCGTATCGACCTCGGCCGCCAGGCCCGGATGGACCACGTCGATGTGGTACCCCTCCAGATAGTTCTCGACGTAGGTCTTCCAGTTGCAGGCCAGGTCGTGGCTGCGGCGCAGCGTCGCCGGGCCGACCGTGACCCCGCGTTCGTCCATCAGCCGGCCGAGCGGCGCGACCAGGTCCTCCAGCGGACCGGCCTGGCCGTCGATGTTGACGAAGACGAAGCCGCGCCAGACCGCCAGCCGCACCGGGTGCAGGCCGAAGTCGCGCGGGTCGAACCCCTCGGCGCCGCCGAAGTCGACCGCGCTGCGCAGCCGGCCGTCCAGCGCGTAGCGCCAGCCGTGGTAGCGGCAGGTCAGCTCGCCGCCGCAACTGCCCCGGCCAGCCTCGACCAGCGGCCCGGCCCGGTGGCGGCAGACGTTGTGGAATCCGCGCAGCACGCTGTCCCTGCCGCGCACCGCCAGCATCGGCCAGCCGGCGATGTCACCCGCCAGGTAGTCGCCTTCAGCCGCCGCTTCGCTTTCATGACCCAGGAACTGCCAGCCGGCCGCGAACACGCCCTGGCGCTCGCACTGGAACACGGCCGGGTCGCGATAGAGGGTGGCGGGAAGGGTCAGCTGCATGGGTCGAGTTCGTCCGATCATTCGCGGCAGGTCAACCATCTCCGTCATCCTCGCCCCTGTGGCGAGGACCCCTGCTTCGGCTCGCAGGTGCGAGTGCGATCACGCTCTCACGATAAAGCTTGGCGAGGGGTCCTCGGGACGAGCCCGAGGATGACGATCTCAATGGATGTCACAGCGGAACCATCTCCCTCGTCTCCATCACGAACAAGGAGACTCCCATGATCTATCGCTGGATCGCGGCGCTGCTGGGCGGAGGGCTGGCGGTCAATGCGCTGGTCATGCTGGCGCGCCCGCTGGGCTGGTACGACGCCGTGCCGGGCGTGCCGCTGACCGGGCCGTTCAACGTCCATTTCGTGCGAGACATCGGCATGGCCTACCTGGTCGTGACCCTGGGCCTGGGCTGGTTCGCCTGGCGGCCGACGCAGGGCTGGCCGGCGCTGGTCTGCGCGGCGGCGTTCCTCAGCCTGCACGCGACCATCCACGTCGGCGACGCCAGCTGCGGCGGCAGTGTCTGGCGCGACCTGGTCCGCGACTTTCCCGGCGTCTTCCTGCCCGCCCTGATCACGGCCTGGATCGCCTGGGCCAACCGTCCCCCAAAGGAGGCCTGATATGCTGAAAGCCCTGCTCCGTCGCCAGATCGACGGCTTCGAGAAGACCTGGAACTACGGCGCCGGCTACATGCGCGATCTGCTCGACAAGGGCGGGCCCTGGACCTTCATCCGCTTTGGCCTGGTCGCCTCGCTCGGCCACGGCAGGGCCGCGCCGGCTGAGGCGCGGATCGCCGCCGGCCTGGTGGGAACCCTGGCCGGCGACTGCGGACCCTGCACCCAGATCAGCGTCGACATGGCCACGGCCGGGGGGGTGGCGCCGGAGGTCCTGCGCGGCATCCTGGCCGGCGACCGGCTGGCCATGGGCGAGGCGGCGGCCCTGGCCTACGACTTCGCCCGCGCCGTGCTCGACCGCAACCTGCTGGACGCCGACGAATGCCGGGCGGAGATCGCCCGCCGCTGGGGCGAGGCGGCCGTCGTCGACCTGGCCCTCGCCCTGACGACCGGCCAGATGTATCCCACGGTGAAGTATGCGTTGGGCCACGGTCGCGCCTGCACGAAGGTGGTGGTCGCCGGCGTCTCCGCCCCCTTCCGCCTGTCGGAGCCTGTCGCGGTATGAACCCCGCCACCCGGACCTTCGAAGCCGAGCGCCCCCGCCTTGAGCGGCTGGCCTATCGCATGCTGGGCTCGGTGGCCGAGGCGGAGGACGCGGTGCAGGACGCCTGGCTGCGCTGGGACCGGGCCGGGGCCGCGGCGGAAAACCCGCAGGCCTGGCTGCTCCAGACCGTCACCCGCCTGTGCCTGGACCGGATGAAGTCGGCCCGCGCCCGCCGCGAAACCTACGTCGGCCCCTGGCTGCCCGAGCCGCTGATCGAGGAGATCACCGACGACCCGGTCGAGCGGGCGGAGGATGTCTCGGTCGCCTTCCTGCTGGCGCTGGAGCGGCTGTCGCCGCTGGAGCGGGCGGTGTTCCTGCTGCACGACGTCTTCGATCAGGACTACGCCGCCGTCGGCGCCGCGCTGGGCCGGGGCGAGGCGGCGGTGCGCCAGCTGGCCAGCCGGGCCCGCGCCCATGTCCGTGACGCCCGTCCACGATTCGCGGTGTCCCCGGAGAAGACGCTGCAGCTGGCCGCCGCCTTCATGAAGGCCGCCGCGGCCAACGACATGTCGGCCCTCGCCGGCCTGCTGGCCCGGGACGCGGTGCTGATCTCCGACGGCGGCGGCAAGCGGCCCGCGGCGCTGCGGCCGATGGTCGGCCGCGACGACGTCATGCTGCTGTTGCGCGGCCTGGCCTCGCGGGGCGGGTTCGCGAAGGCCATGGCCATGCGCCCGGCGAGGATCAACGGCGCGCCCGGCGTGATCATGGACCTCGCCGACGGCCTGCAGACCATCGCCTTCGAGGCCGACGCCGACGGCCTGCTGAGCGCGATCTACATCATGAGGAACCCGGACAAGCTGGGGCATGTGAGGGGCTGACGGCCTTGCGTGGTGTCCCCGGATCAAGTCCGGGGTCGCGAAGCGCTCGCTCCTCACCATGACGAACTTTGTGGCAGCCCACTCCCCTTCGTCATCCTGAGGAGCCGCGAAGCGGCGTCGCGAAGGACGCACGGCGGCTGAGCCGTCGCCTTCGTTCCCTTGCCGCGCTATGACAGCCCATGCGCTTCGACGACCGCTTCCTGGAGGAGATCAAGTCGCGCGTCCGACTGTCGGACGTGATCGGCAAGACCGTGAAGCTGAAGCGCCAGGGCCGCGAGTTCGTCGGCCTGTCGCCGTTCACCAAGGAGCGGTCGCCCAGCTTCTTCGTCAACGACGACAAGGGCTTCTTCCACGACTTCTCCAGCGGCAAGCACGGCGACCTGATCAGCTTCCTGCAGGAGACCGAGCGGCTGACCTTCATGGAGGCGGTCGAGCGGCTGGCGGGCGAGGCGGGGATGCCGATGCCGGCCCCCGACCCGCAGGCGGCCGAGCAGGAGAAAAAGCGCCAGGGCCTGGCCGACTGGGTCGAACTGGCCGCGCAGTGGTTCGAGGGCGAGCTGCACCGGCCGTCGGGCAAGGCGGCGCGGGACTACCTGCTGCGCCGGGGCCTGCCGGAGACGGAGTGGAAGCGCTTCCGCATCGGCTTTTCTCCGGCCAGCCGCACGGCGCTGAAGGACTATCTGATCGCCAAGGGCGCCCGGCCGGCCGAGCTGATCGACGCTGGCCTGCTGATCGCGCCGGAGGAGGGCGGTGCCGCCCCCTACGACCGCTTCCGCGACCGCATCATCTTCCCGATCGCCGACGCCCGCGGCCGGATCGTCAGCTTCGGCGGCCGGGCCATGGATCCGGAGGCCCGGGCCAAGTACCTGAACGGTCCCGAGACCAGCCTGTTCTCCAAGGGCCGGCTGCTCTACGGCCTGCCCGAGGCGCGCAAACTGCTGCATGCCGGCGGCGACGACACAGCCCTGGTCGTGGTCGAGGGCTACATGGACGCCATCGCCTGCCAGCGCGCCGGCGTCGCCGCCGTCGCCCCGCTGGGCACCGCCCTGACCGAGGACCAGATGGAGGTCCTCTGGCGCCTGCACCCGGAGCCGACCCTGTGCTTCGACGGCGACGGGGCGGGACAGAGGGCCGCCAGCCGGGTCATCGATCGCGCCCTGCCGTTGCTCAAGCCGGGCAAGAGCTTCAGGTTCGCCATCGTCACCGGCGGCAAGGACCCTGACGACGTCCTGCGCGAGCAGGGGCCGACCGCCTTGAAGGCCCAGCTGGCCGAGACCACGCCCTTCGTTGACGCCCTGTTCGTCCGCGAGCGGGACCAGGAGCCGCTGGAAACCCCCGAGCGCAAGGCGGGCCTCAAGGCCCGGCTGCGCGAGCGGGCCGCCAGCATCGCCGACAAGGACCTGGCCCAGGCCTATCGCGAGGAGCTTCTGGGCCGGCTCGATACGCTGTTCGCCCGGCCCGGTTCCGGCGGCCAGGCCGCGCCCCGGGCGCCGTTCACGCCCCGGGCGCGGGGGCGGCGCGGCGAGGTCCTGCACTTCGACGCCTTCCCCACGCCGGAGGGCAAGGCGGCGGCGCGCAAGCTGGCTGTTTCGCTCGATCCGATGGCCGCGGCCCTGGCCAAGGCGGCGCTGGAGGACCCCCACCGGCTCGATGATCACTTCGAGCAGCTCGAGCGCTCCGGCTTCGGAGATCTCGCCCTTTCCGAATTGGCGAGGGAGTTCATTCGGTTGCGACTTGACGCCGATCACCTTGACTCTGCGTCTCTCGCACGCCATCTGCGGGATCGTGGATTTGCCGGGCTGCTGACTGACATCGACCGGGCCGCTGCAATGGCAGGCGCGCCCTTCCTGAAACAGGATGTCACCCTCGCCGCCGCCAGGTCCCAGTGGACGCTAGCTTTTGAGGCCCTGAACCGATTGGCTGCGCTTGAGACCGCCCTTACGTCCGCCAAGGCAAGCCTTGGGGGCCGTTCAGACATGGCGGCGCTGGAGCGCCTGAAGGCCGAACGGGACACGCTGAGGCGCGCGATCCGCTCGGGAAGCCTGTGGACGGACGGCGAAACCTCTCCCTAAGGCGCGTCAGCGTCCGAAAAGAATTTTGAAGCGTTCCACCTTCCCAGAGGCGGTTCGCCGGAGAACGCAATGAGCACGACGACCAACGAGCAGGCCGAAGCCCCCGAAGCTCCGGAGAAGGACGGCCCGCTCCTCGACCTCACCGACGCCGGGGTCAAGAAGTTCATCAAGCAGGCCAAGGCCCGCGGCTACGTCACGATGGACGAGCTGAACAAGGTCCTGCCGTCGGAGGAAGTGACCTCCGAGGCGATCGAGGACACGCTGGCCATGCTCAGCGAGATGGGCGTCAACGTCGTCGAGGCGGAGGAAGACGCGGTCGAGGGCGAGGGCGGCGAGGTCGTCGCGGCCGGCGAACAGGCCATCGTCACCGAGGCGGAGACCAAGTCCACCTACGACCGCACCGACGACCCCGTCCGCATGTACCTGCGCGAGATGGGCAGCGTCGAACTGCTCAGCCGCGAGGGCGAGATCGCCATCGCCAAGCGCATCGAGGCCGGCCGCGACACCATGATCCGGGGTCTGTGCGAAAGCGCCCTGACCTTCGAGGCCATCATGGTCTGGCGCGAGGAACTGGGCACCGGCCGCATCCTGCTGCGCGAGGTCATCGACCTGGAAGGCACCTACGGCGTCATGTTCCCCGCCGCGCCCGTGGTGGTGCCGACCGAGGACGCCGAACCCGCCGAGCCCAAGGAAGCGGTCGAGGGCGAGGAAAAGCCCGAGGGCGAAGAGGACGACGATGACTTCGACGACGGCGCCGGCCCCACGGTCAGCGCCATGGAAGGCGAGCTGCGCGAAAGCGTCATGGAGACGCTGGACGCCATCGCCGCCGAGTTCGACGCCTTCCGCCGCCTGCAGGAAAAGCTGGTCGAGCGCCGGCTGAAGGGCGGCGACCTCAAGGACGAGGACCGCAAGGCCTACACCGCCGCCTCCAGCGCCATCGTCACCCGCCTCAAGACGCTGAAGCTGAACAACAACCGCATCGAGGCGCTGGTCGACCAGCTCTACGCCATCAACCGCCGCCTGATCGCTCTGGAAGGCCGGCTGCTGCGTCTGGCCGACAGCTACGGCATCAGCCGCACCGAGTTCCTCAAGGCCTACTTCGGCTCCGAGCTCGATCCCAACTGGTCGGAGAAGGTCAAGGCCCTGGGCGTGCGCTGGACCAAGTTCAGCGAAAACGACCACACCTCGATCCGCGACATCCGCCAGGAAGTCGCCGCCCTTGCCACCGAGACCGGCGTGCCGATCGACGACTACCGCCGCATTGTCCAGACCGTGCAGAAGGGCGAGCGCGAGGCCCGTCAGGCCAAGAAGGAAATGGTCGAGGCCAACCTGCGCCTCGTGATCTCCATCGCCAAGAAATACACCAACCGCGGCCTGCAGTTCCTGGACCTGATCCAGGAAGGCAACATCGGCCTGATGAAGGCGGTCGACAAGTTCGAGTACCGCCGCGGCTACAAGTTCTCGACCTACGCCACCTGGTGGATCCGCCAGGCGATCACCCGCTCGATC
>JAUXMY010000037.1:0-227500 GCA_030683005.1 Caulobacter sp.
GACCGGCTCGGGGGTCGCCGCGGCGGGCGGCGGGACGGCGGCGGTCTCCATCGGCATCGGCGCGGGCGCGGCCGGCGGGGCGACGAGTTCGGTCGCAGCGACGGTGTTGCCCTCGACGGCCTGATCGCTGCGCGAAATTGCGAACATCGCGATGGCGGCGATACAGACCACGGCCACGCCGACCGGCGCGACGAGGCGCCAGTCGACGCCCTGGCGGCCCTTGCGGCCGCTCACACGCCCGGAGGCTGCGGCGCCGGCGCTGGCGAACGGAGCGGCTTGCGCCTGGGCGGCGTAGGGGGTGCCGTCGCCGGCGGTCGCGGCGGGGGCTTCGCCGAACAGGGCGCGGGCGGCTTCACGATCCAAGGTCATTGCTTGACCCTTCCAATTTGTTGGCTCGCCAGATCAACGAGCATCGTCGCTCTAGGTTCCAATTCGATGCAACCGTTCGCCCCGCCGGGAGTGCAACGCCCGATCATTTCATGAGGTTGTTTTCGTAAACGGGAGCGTTGGCCTGTTCGGCAAGTCGTCGACTTGTCATACACACCGATCAGCAAGAACAGGTCTGACAAAATATCGCCGTGCATTGGCCGCAATGACGCCATCACCCGCCGCGCCCGGAGTGCGGTGTTTGAGCAACATTCATTGCGTCGCAACGCCTGGGCTCTAGCCTCGCCTTGACCGGGATTCGCCTTGCGGGCGAACCTTGGTCCGGCGGCGTTGAAAGGTGACAGATGAAACTCAGGACGCGGATCGCGCGGGAGGTCCGGTTCTTCAAGGGGCTTCAACGGACGTTGAAGTGGGTCAAGTCGATCGCCCCTGACAGTCGCAACCTGATCTGCGACGATCTGGAAGCGGCGGTCGACAAGCACCGTGAGCGGCCGGCCATCACCTTCGAGGGCAAGACCCTCACCTATGGCGAGATGGACGCCCTGGCCAACCGCTACGCCCACTGGGCCAAGGAGCAGGGCATCACCCGCGGCCAGACCGTGGCGCTGTTCATGCCCAATCGCATGGACTACCTGCCGATCTGGTACGGCCTGACCAAGGTCGGGGTGGCCACCGCCCTGATCAACAACAACCTGACCGGCGCGGCCCTGGTCCACTGCCTGAACATCTCCGGCGCGCTGCACTGCCTGGTCGACGCCGAGACCAGCCCGGCGTTCGAGGCCGTGCGCGGCCAGCTGGGCAAGCATGTCGCCCAGTGGACGCTGGGCCCGGTCAGCGGCGACCGCCGCGACCTGACCGCCGCGCTGAAGAGCTGCAGCAACCTGCGCCCCGACCGGCTGACCGCCCGCGACGAGCTGCGGGCCAGCGACACCGCCCTGTGGATCTACACCAGCGGCACCACGGGCCTGCCCAAGGCCGCCCGCATCACCCACATGCGCGCCCAGCTCTACATGCGCGGCTTCGCCGGCTCGACCGGCGCGACCGAGAACGACCGCATCTACCAGGTCCTGCCGCTCTACCATGCCACCGGCGGCCTCTGCGCCATGGGCGCCGGCCTGCTGACCGGCGGCTCCATCGTGCTGCGCAAGAAGTACTCCACCACCCACTTCTGGGAGGACATCCACACCGAGAACTGCACCATGTTCGTCTACATCGGCGAGCTGTGCCGCTACCTGGTCAACGGCCCGCCCGATCCGCTGGAGCGCTCCCACAAGCTGCGCCAGGCCTTCGGCAACGGCCTGCGCGGCGACGTCTGGGAGCAGATGACCGAGCGCTTCGCCATCCCCAATGTGCTCGAGTTCTACGGCGCGACCGAAGGCAACGTGTCGATGTTCAACTTCGACGGCAAGGCCGGGGCCATCGGCCGGGTGCCCAAGTACATTCGCAAGCGCTTCAACGCCCGCCTGGTCCAGTTCGACATCGAGACCGAGACCCCGATCCGCGGCGCGAACGGCCTGTGCATCGAGTGCGGCCCCGACCAGGTCGGCGAGTGCATCGGCCGCATCGACGCCAGCGACTCCCGCACCAGCTTCACCGGCTACGCCGACAAGGCGGCCACCGAGAAGAAGATCCTGCGCGACGTCTTCGAGAAGGGCGACGCCTGGTTCCGCACCGGCGACCTGATGCGCCAGGACGCCGAGGGCTATTTCTACTTCATCGACCGCATCGGCGACACCTTCCGCTGGAAGGGCGAGAACGTCTCCACCGGCGAGGTCGCCGACCGCCTGTCCGAGGCCCCCGGCGTGCTGGAGGCCAACGTCTACGGCGTCGCCGTGCCCGGCCACGACGGCCGCGCCGGCATGGCCTCCCTGACCGTCGACGAGGCCTTCGACCTGGCCGCCTTCCACACCCACGTCGAGGCCGTTCTGCCCTCCTACGCCCAGCCGCTGTTCATCCGCCTGCAGCGCCAGATCGAGACCACCGGCACCTTCAAGTACCGCAAGGTCGACCAGGTCGCCGACGGCTACGACCCCGGCAAGGTCAAGGACCCGGTCTATTTCCGCAACCCGGTCAGGAAGGCTTTCACCAAGGTCACCAAGGCCGGGTTCGAAAAGATCAACGCCGGCGGGTTCAGAATCTGAGGGCCGCCGACGCGCGGTGCGTCCTTCGCGACGCGATCCTCAGGGGATCGCTCCTCAGGATGACGACCTCCGGGGAACGACACCCCCCCTTCGTCAGGGTGAGGAGCGCCGCAAGGCGCGTCGCGAACCCCGCAGGGCCGGTCCCCCGGCGATCGCCGAAGGGCAGAGAGTCCTCCTTCCCGTTCAAAGGCCGCCCCGGGCGTCCGCCGACCGGCCCGTGACCCGGGCCGACCCCGTCAGTATGCGCCCGTGGCGGGGGAGGGGGATAACCGGCGAGAACCCGTGAAAACCCAGCGAGAAAGCCGCGAAGTTCCGCGAAGTCTGGCCAAATCCGCCAGATCGCGCCGGCCCGTCGACGGCCCTCGGAGCGCGCCCCCTGGCCCCCGCCAGACCGCCCCGCCTCGCCGCCGGCGGTAGCGAAAAGGGCCGAATGTCCCGCCTTGTCCCGGGAGTATATGTCTCCGGAGTCTCGCTTTTCGGGGAGGCGACCCGTCCCCCTTCCCCCTGGAGGGGGGGAAGGGCGGGGCATCCGTGCTACATGACCCCCGGCGCCCGAGCCAATTCGTAAGCCAGCGCCGGCTCGCCGGGGCTTCGCGGGGAAGGTGGCGTACCCCCGGGCGCCAACCCTCCCTCTTCTACCTTCCCCCTGGAGGGGGAAGGTGGTCGCAGTCGGCAGCCCCCTCACCCCGCAGCGGGAGAGCTTCTCGTCAGAGAAGGGACCCCGCCTTCGATCTCATGCAGGCCAGCCTGCCGGACGGTCCAGGCCAGTCAAGGGCGCTGCGCGTCGCGAAGCGATGGCCCGCAGGGCCACCCTTGAGTGACCTGGACCGCCCGGCGATCCTCTCGCCATGAGATGAAGGGGATGGTGGGGTAACTCTGGCGGTGCGGGGAGAGCGCTGTTTGGCGCCGGCGCCAGGTCGAGCCCTTCGCTTCAACGCAACGGCCACACCACCACCCAACCCTCCTAAGCCTGCCCTCGGGCGGGCCGGCAGGGCCGACCCGGGGAGGAGGAGGGCTTCTTGTCACCGCCCCGCCGCCGCCCGCTCCTGGTTCAGCGCGAACAGGCGCTCCAGCACCGCTTCGTCCGACAGGTCGGCGGGCCAGCCGTAGGCGGCGGCGACGGCGGCGTCGAGGCGCTCGTGGGCCATGGCCAGCCAGGCCGGACGGTCATTGTAGAGGTTGGTCAGGGTGCGCTTCTTCAGCACCGCCGCCGCCGCCTCGTCGCGGGGCAGCACCCGGTCGGGATAGCCGGGCACGACCTCCGGCTCGATCCGCACCAGGTCCGGCGGATTGAGCCAGGCCTCGCGCAGCCGGTTCAGCTCCGCAGCCGCCTCCGCGATGGCTTGCGCGCGCGGGTCGTCGGCATAGTCGGCGGCCGGGATGTTGGGCGTCAGCCCTTCGGGGAAGGGGAAGGTCTCGAAGCAAGATTCCGCATTGTAGGTGGGGTCATTTCCGACGCCGTGCCAGGACGCCATCCGAAGGCTCCAAAGTTCATGGAGATGCGAGGAGACGACACCGAACTGCACATCACTTTCGGTCGCCAAGACAAGTAGGCGACTATCTGGAATTGTCACTCGGTCCAGCCACGTGAAGAATCGGTGTTTCGCCACTCGAGGCGTGGCGGCGAAGCGCCCCAGCCCGCGTAGGGCATTTAGCATGCCGGGACGCGCTTCAGCGTGAAGCCACCAGTTCAGGCGGTGGTTGTCTCTCCGAAGCCCTTCGCGAGCGGGACGCACGGCTTTCACAACATGCGTGAACGGTGCCTCATATTGCGCCGCATCGCCCTCGGTCGTCCCCGGCGGGAAGAAGACAATCCACTCGTCATCCCAACGCCGAGTCAAATGAGAGCCATTTCGCCAAGGGCGAACCACGTCTGAATTCGGCCTTCCATTCACGTTCTGCGGCGCCGATAGCCATTGACGAGCGACAGTTCCCGCGACGTTGAAGTCGCCGCCCTTCTGGGTGCCGATGAACGCGACTTTTTGGTTTTCCGTTAGTTTGCAGGCCTTGGTCAGATCGTTAGCCGCGCCAGTGAGGTCAGGGTTGATTTGATCTGCGCTCACCCCCTCTAGCCTGCGGCTCTGGAATCCTTCCCCGAACGATACCATCGACACCCGGACCGCTGCGCCGTCCAGCGCCCACGGTTCGTCCGCCCAAGCATCCATGATGGCATCTGCATCGGCGATGGGTTCGAGCACTTTGCGGCTAGCGCCGCCACGAATGGAGTTCGTCGTCACAAACCCCGCGCGGCGGTTCGATCCCGCCCCCGGGATCGAACCGCCAACAACTCGCCAAGCCTTCTCCACCCAGTAACAGACGAAGTCCGCGCCGCCGGGCACACGGCCCCTATAGGCCGCGCGAAGCGTCTCGACGTAGGTTTCGCCGAGGTCGGCGACCATCTTCTTGTCGCCCAGAAACGGCGGGTTCCCAATGATTGCGTCGGCCTCCGGCCAGACCGCTTCGGTCCCGTCCGCGTTCAGCAGGGCGTCGCGGTTCTCGATCTGGTCGAGGCTGGAGAGGATCGGTTCTGACAGGCCCGTGTAGTTGTTGCGGGCGTTCCACTGCAGGTCGCCGATCCACAGGGTGACGCGGGCCAGTTCGGCGGCGTAGTCCTCGATCTCGATGCCGCGCACGCAGGCCAGGCCCACGCGCGGGGCCGGGACAACCAGCCCGGCCCGCTCGGCGTCGACCAGCGCCCGCCGCTCCAGGTCCTTCAGCGCGTGCAGGGCGACATAGAGGAAGTTGCCGCTGCCGCAGGCCGGGTCGAGCACGCGGTAGGCGGCCAGCCGGGACAGGAAGGTCTCGAGGATGTCGTTGGCCCGGCCGACGGCGGCGCTTCGCTTCTTCTCGGCGGCGCCGATGGCCTTGCGCCGCCCCGCCTCGCCCGCCTTGGCGGCCACCGGGTCGGCCTTCATGGCGTCGGCGGCCTTGTCGAGCACGGCCTTGCGCTCGGCCTCGGCCGCATCGCGGTCGTCCAGGGCGGCGAGGATGTCGGCCAGCGCCGCTTCCCACTCCGCCGTCAGCGGACGGACGATGACCGGATCGACGATCTTCAGGATCTTCTCGCGGTCGGTGTAGTGGGCGCCCAGGGCGGCGCGCTCGCGGGTCGCCTTCAGCGCCTCCTCGAACATGTTGCCGAAGACGGAGGGGTCGATCTCCGACCAGTTGTGCTCGGCGGCGGTGTCGGCGATCTCCTTCAGGTCCGGTCGCTCCAGCGGCAGGGCCGGCTTGTCGTCGAACAGGCCGCCGTTGAACCAGCGGATGACGTCGGCGCCGAACATGCCGCCCCGGGCCATCATGCCGAACAGGCTGTCGAAGGCGGCGGCGGCCTCGGCCGGGGGGCGGACCTGGACCGAGCGCATCAGCCGGCTGAACAGCTCGGGCGGCAGCAGGCCGGCGTCCTCGGCGAACATGCAGAAGACGATGCGGTTGAGGAAATGGGCGACGTCGCGCGGATCGTGGCCGCGCTCCTGCAGCCGGCGGCCAAGCGTGCCGAACCGCTGGGCGACCTTGGCGGTCAGTTCCTGCGGGCTGATCTTCGGTTTCAGGCTGTCGGAGCCCTGGAACACCGCCTTGAGGATGGCGAGGTTTTCCGGCTCGTGCAGGTCGTCGAGGGAAAGCTCGATCCGCCGGCTGACCGCGTTGGTCCAGGCGGTGTTGATGATGATCCGCTCCATGTCGGACACGACATGGTAGGGCGGGTTCTGCAGGTCGCGGCTGTAGGTCAGCAGCTGGCGCTCGGCGGCGCCCAGGTCCTTGTGCTTGCCCTTGTACTCCCAGCCGAAACAGCCCTTGCGCCAGACGTCGGCCCAGCCGTCGCCGCCGCCGGTCTTGGCCGCGCCGCGCTCGAAGCAGTAGGTGTCGCCCAGCGGGTCGGCCTCGGCCGGGGTCGGCTCTTCGAGGAGCCGGCACAGGTCGAGGAAATGCTCCTGGCTGGCCTGCCGCTCGCGCAGCCGGCTGTCGGACCATTTCTTGATGAATTCGGCAGGCGTCATGGAATCCCCGGGGCGCCGGAGACTATCGGCCGCTTCGCGGGTAGGGGGCAAGCCGGCGGACGGCTTGCGTCTCCCGGCGCTCAGGCGGCGGGCAGCGTAGGGGCGTCCACCTCTCCCGCCGGCGCCGTCTCGGGGGCGGTGGCCTGGAGGCGCAGGAGGATCGTCGTGCCGGCGCCCGGCGTGCTGCGGATTTCCACCGAACCGCCGGATTGACTGACCGTTCCGAAAACCTGGGCGAGGCCGAGGCCGGTTCCCTTACCGGGCGGCTTGGTCGTGAAGAAGGGCTCCATGGCGCGGTCGAGCACCTCCCTGGGCATGCCTTCGCCGGTATCGGTCACCTCAAGGTCGATGAACGCGCGCGCCTCCCGCGATCGCCGCGACCGGATCGTGAGGCGGCCGCCGTCCGGCATCGCGTCCTTGGCGTTCACGGCCAGGTTCAGGAGCGCCATCTCCATCTGGGATCCGTTCGAGGTCACCCACCGCGCGTCCGGCGCGATATCGATCGTGACGTTCACGGCCTCGCCGACCGACTGGCGCAGCATGCCGTCGAGCGTCCCGACCAGGACGGCGAGGTCGACCGGGGCCAGATCAAGCGGCTGCGAGCGGGTGAAGGTCATCAACTCGCGGATCAGAAGCGCGCCGCGCTCGCTGGCCAGCAGGGCGTTGTCGATCGGGCGGCGCAGGGCGGGATCGTCCGACCGGGTGGCGATCTTGCGCAGGTTGCTGTCGATCACCATCAGCAGGTTGTTGAAGTCATGCGCGACGCCGGCGGCCAGCCGGCCGAGCGCGGCGAGCTTTTCCGATTGCGCGATGCGCGCCTCCTCGTCGCGACGGAGCCGCGATTGCCGGTAGGCGTAGGCCGCGATGACGAAGGCCATCAGCAGGGCCGTCAGGCCGGCCAGGCCGGTCAGCAGGATGGAGCCCAGACGAGGCCCCGACAGCAGGTCGGCCTTCACCGCGACATGGGTCGACCACCCGGTCAGGCGCGAGGTCTCGAAGGCGGTGTAGTTCCTGAGGCCCTCATAGGTGACGCCCTCGTACAGGCCCCTGTCGCCGCGGGCGATCGCGTCCCGCACATAGCGCGTGGCCGGCGTGCCGAGCTTCTCGTGGTAGTCCAGCGTCCGGCCGATGAAGATCCCGTCGCGATCGACGAGCGCGGAGGTGCTGCCGGCCGGCGCGTGGCTGAGCAGGATGTCCTGGAAGGCCGCCGGCGCCAGCCGCAACGACAGCAGATGGCGTGGCGCGCCGGCCTCGATCATCGGGACGTGGACCGTCACGCAGGGGCAGCCGTCGCCCGCCCTGACCACGCCGCCGAACCGGGCCGTGGCGGCCCCGTCTCCCAGATAGGCGGCGACCCACGGCCGGATCGAGCCGCTGTCGGACGCGGAGGTCGTCGCCCAGATTTCCCGCCGCGCGGCGACATCGGTGAGGGTCACGTCGCGCCAGGCCGGCCGTGCGCGCTGCACGTCGGCGACCCGGGCCCTGGCGCGCGGCCAGTCGCGGGAGACGATCAGCTCGGAGGTCGACAGAACCTCCAGGGCGCTCAACTCCGCGCGCAGTTCGGCGTCGACGGCGGCGTTGACCGCCCTTGCCCGCTCGAGGGCGTCCGCCTCGATCTGGCTGCGCAGGGTCTGCATCGAGAAGGCCGCCTGCAGGGCGACGAACAGCAGCAGCGGCAGCACGAGCGCGACACCGTAGATCGCAATCGTTCTGCGCCGCGCGTTGTTCATTGCCCCTCCGAAGCCCAAGGGTCGGACCTTACACCAGTATGGGTTGTTTCGCCCCTGTTGTGGTTGTCGCAGGCGTCACGCTCCTCGCCCCGCCGCCACCGTCCTCAGCGCCTGGTCCAGATCCTCCAGCCGGTAGGGCTTGAGCAGCAGCGGGAACTCGCTGCCGGCGGCGGCGGCGGCGGCGCTGTAGCCGGTGGTCAGCAGGATGGGGAGGGTCGGGGCGCGGTCGTGCAGGGTGCGGGCCAGGGTCAGGCCGTCCATGCCGCCGGGCATCACCATGTCGGACACCACCAGGTCGAAGGCCGGATCGGCCTCGAACAGGGCCAGGGCGGCGGGGGCGGTCTCGGCCCGGACGTGGTCGAGGCCCAGGCGCTCCAGCATCTGGCCGACGCTGTCGGCGACGCCGTCGTCGTCCTCGACCAGCAGCACCCGGCGGACGGCGGCGCCCCCGGACTCGCGGTCGGACGCCCCGGCGGACGGGGCCGGGGCCGGCGGCGGCGCCTTGCGCGTGCGCGGCAGGGTGATGGCGAAGGTCGTGCCGGCCCCGGGCTGCGAGCGGACCTCGACGCTGCCGCCGGAGGAACGGGCGAAGCCGTAGACCTGTGACAGGCCAAGGCCCGTGCCGCGGCCGACCTCCTTGGTGGTGAAGAAGGGCTCGAACACCCGCGACAGGGTGGCCT
Organism: Caulobacter sp.; assembly: GCA_030683005.1. GTDB lineage: Bacteria > Pseudomonadota > Alphaproteobacteria > Caulobacterales > Caulobacteraceae > Caulobacter. Next base: position 8,934 of record JAUXMY010000037.1, read on the forward strand.
CGGGAATGCCCACGCCGGTGTCGGTGATCTCCAGGCGGACGGCGTCGGGGGTCTCGGCCGAGCCGGCGAGGTTTCGGGCGGAGAGGGTGAAGGTCCCGCCCTCCGGCATGGCGTCCCGGGCGTTGATCGCCAGGTTGAGCAGCGCCAGCTCCAGCTCGCCGGCGTCGGCCTCGACCGGCCACAGGTCGCCCGGGATGTCGATGACCAGGGCGATGTCCTCGCGCAGGGAGCGCTCGAGCATGAAGCGCAGGCCCTCAATCTGGCCGCGCAGGTCGAGCACCGCCGACTTCATCGGGGCCTGGCGGGAGAAGGCCAGCAGCTGCGAGGTCAGGGCCGCGCCGCGCGCCACCGCCTGCCGCACGCCCTCGCTCAGCTTGCGCCGCCGCTCCGGGTCGGTCGTGCGTTCGAGCAGCTCGATGCCGCTGGAGGCGACCATCAGCAGGTTGTTGAAGTCGTGGGCGATGCCGCCGGTGAGGCGGCCGATGGCCTCCATCTTCTGGCTCTGGCGCAGCGCCTCCTCGGCCTTCTCGCGGTCGCGGATCTGGTCGCGCAGCGCCTGGGCCTGGTCCGCCAGCTCGCGGTTGGCCCGCATCAGCGCGGTCTGCGCCACCGCCAGGATGCCCACCGCCAGCGCGCCGAGCGCCAGCACCAGGATCAGGCTGGCGTAGCGCATGAAGCGCTGCATGGGCGGGTCGTCCATCAGGCGCAGGCGCGCGGTGCCCAGGCGCTGGCCGCCCTGTTCGACCGGCCGCACCACGATCAGCCGGCCGTCGCGGAACAGGGTGGTGGCGTGGTCCCTGGGCCTGGCGACGGCCGGGATGTCCTGGCCCGGGCGGGCGAAGCTGGCCACCAGCCGGTTGCGCTCGTCGTAGACCGCGGCGGCCAGCACGTTGGGATTGACCTGGACGGCGTCGACATAATCCTGGGCGGCGGCCCGGTCTCCGAACGCCAGGGCGCCGGAGACGGCCGAGGCCAGCAGGTCGGCCTGGGCCCCGGCCTCGCGCGCCATCTGCTCGCGGATCGCCCGCTCGCTGGCCACCGAGATCAGCAGTCCGGCGACCAGCAGGACGAGCAGGACGCTGATCGCCAGGATCGGGAAGCGGCTGTTCCTGAGCTGCTCGAGCCACGTCATCTCAGCGCCTCTGGACGCTGAGGGCGAGGTTCAGCAGCCGCGAGCTGATCGTCAGTCCGGCCCCGCTGGCGGCGCGCAGGTCGATGTGGAACCGCACGCGCCCCTCGGCGACCACGAAATGGATCATGCCGCGACGCGAGGAGGCGGCGGCGTCGGTGACGATCAGTCGGCCGCTCGGGTCTCCGGCCTCGCGCAGCATCGGCTCGGCGCCCCGGCCGACATAGACGATGTCGCAGGCGTCGAGCGGGGCGGGGCCGGCGAGCCGCCGCACGACCAGCGGGCGGCCGTGGGCCCGCTGGCCCCTGGCGGCGGCGTCGAGCCTGGGGCCGAACGGATCCTGGCCGATGACGCAGAGGCCGACCGGCGCGTCAGCGCCGCGGCGGGCGGCGGCGGGCCACTCCACGAAGGCCGCGAACCGCACCAGGTAGACCGCCTTCACCCCGTACTCCAGGTCATCGCCCGCACCGGCCGGGCCCGCCGAGGGTCCGGCCAGGACCCCCAGGACGATGGCGGCGACCAGAAACGGGCGTTCCGGTGTCCGCATTCAGAAGGCCGTCCGCAGGGTGACGTAGACGCTGCGGCCGAACGCGCGCCGCCGGGCGGGATCGCCGGTCTCGAACCGCCGCTCGCTGAGCAGGTTCTTGCCCGACACGGCCAGCTCCACGATGTCGTTGGGCCGCCAGCCCAGGCGGATATCGGCGTCGACCCAGCTGTCGGTCGTGGCCAGCGCGTCGACGGCGCGCAGGCGGACGTCCAGCTCCAGATCAGGGGAAAGGTCGGCCTGCGACAGCAGCGAGACCTGGTAGCCGGGGTCGTCGCCGGTCGAGGCCAGGCCGGTGATGTCGTTGCCGCCGCTGAGCTGGAAGTCCTTCTCCAGGGTGCTGGCCCCGGCGCTGATCCGCCAGCGGTCGTTGACGTCGACGCTGGCCCAGGCCTCGAGCCCCCAGGTCTCGCCCTCGCCGTGGTTGGTGAACCGGAAGGGCAGAAAGGTCACCGGATCCAGCGAAACGGTCCGAAGGTCGTCGTACTGATTGTAGAAGGCGGAGATCGAGAACAGGACGTTCGGCGTCGGACTGGCGCGGTAGCCGATCTCCCAGGCGGTCAGGGACTCGGACCGGAAGTCGCCGGGTTCCAGGAAGCCGGGCAGCGTCAGGCCGCGTTCGATGCGGTTGGGGGTGCGGCTGGCCCGGCTGATCGCGCCCCAGACAAGGTCGCCGCCCGGCCGCTTCCAGGCCAAGCGGACGCTGGGCAGGAATTCTCCGCCCGTGAAGCTGTTGTCCTCGATCTTGGCGCCGAGGGTCAGGCTGACTCCCGACCCGAGCGCGATCCGGTCGGTGACGAAGGCGTTGGCCAGCGTCAGGGTCTGCTTTTGCGGGTCGAGGAAGGCTCCGCCGGGCGCCGGTACGAACTCGGAGGCCACGCTGCGGTAGCCGCCGCCCCAGACGATATGGTGGCGGCCCAGTCCCACCGAATGCTGCACGGCGATATCCCAGGTGTCGCTGGTCTCGAGGGTGACGCCCTCATCGCGCTCGAACCGGTCGTAGTAGCCCTGGATCTGCAGCTCGCCGGCGGCCAGCGGACGGGTCCAGCGGCCCAGCACATTGCCGCCGCTCACCCGGGTGGAGAGGCCGCAAAAGTCCTCGTTGACGGCTACCCGGCTGGCGTAGACGTCGCCCTGCAGGGTCAACTGGCTGACGCCCACGGCCCAGTCCAGGCGCCCGCCGGCCCGCAGCCCCTCGGCCGCGTCCGTCGCGTCGCTGCCGTCCGCCCGGAAGCTGTCGTCGCGCTGCGTGCCCTGCACATAGAGGCGCCAGGCGGCCGCCGAGCCGAGCAACCCGCCGTGGCGCAGGGTGAGGGTGTTGTCCTCGGAGCCGACGCCCAGGTTCAGCGCCGTGCCGACCGTGCCCTGGGCGCCGCGGGTGGTGATGTTGATGACGCCGTTGACGGCGTTGGCGCCGTACAGGGTGCCGCCCGGGCCGCTGATCACCTCGATGCGCTTGATGTCGCCGAGCATGATCTCGCGCGCGTCCCAGAACACGCCCGAGCTGAGGGTCGAGTAGATGCTGCGGCCATCAACGAGGACCAGCAGCTTGTTGGACGGCTCGAACCCGTTGAACCCGCGGGCGCTGATCGCGTAGTCGACCGCGTTGACCCGCTGGACATTGAGGTTGGGCGCCAGCCGCAACAGCTCCGGCAGGCTGGCCGCGCCCGAGCGGCGGATGTCCTCGGCGTCGATGACGAAGATGCTGGCCGGCGCCTCGGCCAGCGCCTCCGGGCGGCGGGACACCGACGTCACCCGGACCTGCGCCAGCTCCTCGAGCGAAAGTCTCTGCAGATCCGCCTCGGCGGCGGAGGCGGCGTCGTCGACCAGGGCGCTCGCGGCGGCGGGCGAAACCAGGGCGCATGCGGCGGCGGCGATAGCGAATAGCGGTTGAAGAGGTGTCACCCCGCCCCCCTGCGCTTGGACCCTTGAAGGCCGGAAAACGCACTGACGGCGAGATGGTTGCGCGCCCTCGCGATGGAAAAAAGGGACCCGGCCTCACCCTGCGGAAGCCCCGATTGCCACGTCCCCGGCAGGGGCGCATGGTGATCGGCGCCTGAACTTCCCGGGCGTGTCTCGAGGAGACCGCCATGGCCGCCCGTGCCGCCTTTCAGCTGACCGCCCCGACCGTGCCCGTGTTCGTCATCGCCGTGGTGCTGGCGCTCGCCGCACTGATCGCCCACTTCGGCGGCGTCGCCATTCCCTGGGTCAGCGGCCATGTCGTCGAAACCCTGACCGCCGCCTTCGCGGTGCTGACCGTCGGGGTCGTCTTCCGCGGGCTGTGAGCTGACAGACCCTGCGTCCTTCGACACGCCGCTTCGCGGCTGCTCAGGATGACGTGGTCAGAAAGCTAACCCCCCAGGTCATACTGAGCAGTGCGTAGCGCGTTTCGGAGCCCGCAAGGCCAGCTACCCCGGCACGACGATGTAGCCGGCCCGGGGGAAGTGCACATGCACGGTCCCGACCGCCTCGTGGTCGCGGGCCAGCACCACCCGCTCGCGGTTGGCGGCGACCAGGAGTCCGCTGACCGGATCGCGGCCGTAGTCATCGGCCATGACCACCACGGCGGCGCCGGGGCTCAGGCCCAGCGGGTCGGCGCTGTCATGCGCCGGCGCGGTGGCCGGCGTTGAGGCCTTTGCCAGCGCCAGGGCCTGCGCGGCCGGCATCGTCACGCGACTGCCGTGGCCGATGGCGCGGACCCGGGCCGACCAGTCGCCGAAGTGGACGAAGCCGGCGGTCAGCGGGGCCGAGGCGCCCGGCAGGGCGTTCTCCAGAAACCAGACGTTCATCCAGGCGGCGAGGTCCGCCAGGCCGGCGGTGTCGCCGTTCAGCCAGCCCCCGCCCGAGGCGGCCAGCTGGTCCTCGATCCAGCCGGCGTGGGCGCGCCACTGGCCCTTCAGCGGGCCGCCGGCGGCCTTCATGGCCGCGACGTCGAACGGCCGGCCGGACATCGCCTCGCGGTCCTTGATGAAGTCGGCGGGCACATGATCGCCCAGCACCCCGAAGATGATCGGCACCGTGGCCTGGAAGAACAGCCGATCGGCCCAGAGGTTGATCGCCCAGTCGAGGCCGCCGCGCACCGCCGCCGGCGCCGGCCAGCGGCGCTCGATCTCGGCGATGATCACCTGGGTGTCGCAATAGACGTCGGCGCCGATCTGCAGGCTCGGCGTGCGGCGATAGCCGCCGGTCAGCGGCAGATAGTCCGGCTTGGGCATCAGGCTGGGGATCTCGACCGAGTTCCAGGTCAGGCCCTTCAGCCCGAACAGCAGTCGCACCTTCTCCGAGAAGGGCGAGGCGTCGAAGTGGTGCAGAATCGGCGTGTCGGACATGGCGGGGCTCCCTGGGGCACGATGCGGTCAGACGGAGCCGTCCGACCGTTGAATCGTGCCCCAGACTCAAAAGTTCAGAGCCTGATTCAGGGTTCAAATGAACCCATCAGGCTCTGTGACGGTCATCCCGCGCCGGCGCCCTTGGGGACGTCTACGGAAAAGCACTTTACAATCCAAAGTTAATTGCATAGAAGCGGATCAACAGGAACCAGCAGGCCGGGAGGGCCCCGCGATGACCGACGACAAGATGCAGAACCTCAAGGACGACATCGCCTTCATGACGGCCCTGGCCCGCGAGGGCAGCAGCACGCCGCTGCTGTTCGGACGGGTCATGGTGTCGGCGGGGCTGATCTTCGGCCTGGGGTCGGTCGGGCACTGGATGATCGACAGCGGCGTGCTGCAGGTTTCGCCCTGGTTCTTCATGGTCAACTGGCTGGGCGCGGCGGCGCTGTTCGGCGTCGCCATGACCCTGATCCTGCGTCGCGCCCGCTCGCAGCCCGGCTTCAACGCCGGGGTCAACAAGGCGACCGGCGCGGCCTGGTCGGGCGTCGGTTTCGCCATCTTCGCGGCCTGGCTGGGGATGACCGCCATCGGCCTGACCAGCGGAAACTGGCAGGTCATGGACGTGTTCCCGGTGCTCATCTTCGCGCTGTACGGGGCCGCCTGGTTCGTGGCCGGCGTGCTCAGCGGCGCGGGCTGGATCAAGCTGACAGCCCTGGGCTCGTTTGCGGGCGCGGTTCTGATGGGGGCCCTGAGCGGCACGTCCTGGCTGATGCTCGGCTACGCCGCCGGCCTGCTGCTTCTGGCGGTGCTCCCCGGCCTCATCCTGATGCGTCAGGAACCCACGGACATCGTCTGAAGGGTCGCCGCATCATGGAAGGTTTCGACATCGACCACATCGACGAGGTGATCCACGGAAGGGTCAGACTGGGCGTCATGGCCTACCTGTCCGGCGCGGGATCGGCCGACTTCAACACCCTCAAAACCCGGCTCCAGGCGACCGACGGCAACCTCTCGGCCCACCTGCGCAAGCTCGAGGACGCCGGCTTCGTCCGGGCCGAGAAGGCCTTCGTCAACCGCAAGCCGTTGACGACCCTGACCCTGACTGACGCCGGGCGTAAGGCCTTCGCCGCCTACCTCGACGCCATCGGCAAGCTGGTCGAGGGGCGGTGAGGGGGGGGCAGCGCCGCCGCCGGGGTTGCGCCCGGCGCGGTCCGGCCTAGCTTGGCGGGAATGATGACGCGACGGATCGGATGACCGCGCTGGCGGCGAGCCTGGCTTCGGCCTGCTCGCCGCTCAGCCTTTTCGCCACCCTGACGCCCAAGGACCCCGCCCGCCGGGAGGCCCGCGGCATCGCCTATGGCGAGGGCGAGAGGCGGCGGCTGGACGTCTACGCCCCGCCGGTCAGCGGCACGGCGCCGGCGGCCCTGTTCTTCTACGGCGGGTCCTGGGATTCCGGCCGGCGCGAGGACTACGGCTGGGTTGGCCGGGCCCTGGCCGCCCAGGGCTTCGTGACGGTCGTGCCGGACTACCGCCTGTTCCCGCAGGTGCGCTTTCCGGACTTCGTCGAGGACTGCGCCGCCGCCGCCCGCTGGACCGTCGACAACATCGCCCGCCACGGGGGCGACCCGTCCCGGCTGGTGCTGGTCGGCCATTCGGCCGGCGCCTACAACGCCGCCATGCTGGCGCTGGACCGGCGCTGGCTCGGCAAGGCCGGGGTGGCGGGCAGTCCCGTCCGCGCCTTCGCCGGCCTGTCGGGGCCCTACGACTTCCTGCCGCTGGACGGGCCGGTAACCCGCCGCACCTTCGGCGAGGCGGCCGACCTTGAGGCCACCCAGCCGACCCGGTTCGCCGCGCCGGGCGCTCCGGCCGCCTTCCTGGCCACCGGCGACGCCGACACCACGGTCCGCCCGCGCAACACCCGCAAGCTTGCCGCCGCCCTGCGCGAGGCGGGCGTGCGGGTCGAGGAGCGCCACTACGCCGGGCTGAACCACGCCGACACGGTGCTGGCCCTGTCCCGGCCGCTGCGCGGCAAGGCGCCGTTGCTGGCCGAGATGACCGATTTCCTCAAGAGCGCCCTCTAGCGAGCGCCCGGGCGGCGCCTACCTAGGGTCATGCGTCTGAACCAGGTCACCGCCTCCGCCCGCGATCTCGCCGCCTCGACGGCCTTCTACCAGGCCCTGGGCCTGAAGCTGATCGTCCGCTCCGACCACTATGTGCGCTTCGAGTGCCCCGACGCCGACGGCGGCGAGCCGGCGACCTTTTCGCTGCATGTCGACCCGACGGCGAGCGGCGTCAGCCAGACGACGATCTACTTCGAGGAGGACGACCTGGACGCCACGGTGGCGCGCCTGAAATGGCAGGGGCTGGTCTTCGACAGCGATCCCGTCGACCAGACATGGCTGTGGCGCGAGGCTTATCTGCGCGACCCGTCCGGCAACGTCATCTGCCTCTACAGCGCCCCGAAGACCCGGCGTTTTCCGCCGTGGCGGGTCGAGGGGTAGCAACGGTAATCCTCTCCCAAGTGGGAGAGGGGGACCAGCCGGAGGCTGGTGGAGCGGGAAGCGCGGACGTCGAAGCGCTTTCCGGGAGTCCACCGACGTCGAACACCACGCCCGACCGGCTATCGGCGGCGCATCCCTCTCCACCGCCCTCCGGGCGGTCCCCCTCCCCCTAGTGGGGGAGGATCGCCGCTAGTCTTCCCCTACCCAGCCGTACTTGAGGAGCACCGACAGGGTCCAGGGATCGGCGCCCAGCGACTGGACATCGTCCAGCCGCCAGCGGCCGTCGATCCGCTCCCAGTAGAAGGCGATGACCTCGTCGCGGTCGAGGTTGCGGAACCGGGCGATGACGATGCGCCGGTCGGGATTGCCGATCACCGGCTCGCCGCCGAACGAGAAGTCCGACAGCTCGGAGTCCTGGGCGTTGACCCAGAAGTCGAAGTTCACCCGTCCCACCTCGTCGCCGGCGTCGCGGCGCATGTCCTCCCACAGGCCGGCGAGGCGCGGGCTGTAGAGGTTATCGGGCGTATCCCAGGGGCGATGGTTGGCGAGGCGGTCGTAGACGCTCGCCACATAGACTTCCGGCTCGTCTCCCGGCGACTGGGCATGGGCGGCCAGCGGCAGCCAGACCAGCAGGGCGATGAACATAAAGAGACGCATGAGATCTGTTTCCCCGGGCCCGGCGCGATAACGGCGAAATATGATGTGCGGCATCGCGACGCCTTTGCCAATGATTCCAGCAGGTTGACGCGCGCGTAAAGATGGCCCGAGTCAAAACTGACGCCGCCGCATGTTGCAGTGCAATTGAAACGTCGTCTCGGAGAGGCTATATGCGCTGCCTCCCAAGGGCGGCCTTTGTTTGTGCGGCGCCGCGATCACTCCGACGATCGAAGGTAGTAACCCGATGCTGCTGACCATGATGAAGGCCAAGCTGCACCGCGCCACGGTGACACAGGCCGATCTCGACTACGAAGGCTCGATCGCCATCGACCGCGATCTGCTCGACGCGTCCGGGATCCTGCCGCACGAGCAGGTCGATGTGCTGAACATCACCAATGGCGCCCGCTTCACCACCTACGCCATCGAGGCCCCGCGCGGGTCGAAGGTGATCGGCGTCAACGGCGCCGCCGCCCGTCTGGTGCAGAAGGGCGACAAGGTCATCGTGGTGACCTATTGCCAGATGCCGGCCGAGGAAGCGCGCAACTACAACCCGGCCGTGGTCCTGCTGGACGACGCCAACGAGCCCAAGCGCGCGGCCTGACTTTCGCTGTTGAACGGTTGAGTACGGCGGGCATGAGGGGCATGCTCGCCCGATGACCCGCGCCCTCCTGATCAGCCTTTCCGCCCTCGCCCTGCTGGCTGCCTGCAACCAGGCCCCGAAGGGCTCCGACGTCCACGAGCTCGACGCCGCGGTCGGCGCCGCCGTAGGCGACCCCAACACCTGTGTGCTGCTGGTCGAGAAGGGCTCGGCGAAGGTCGTCTACCGCTATGGCGGCTATGGCGCCTGCAACCGCCTGCTGCCGGCCTGCACCGATCCGGCCGCGACCCTCACCGCCGAGGCGCTGGGCAAGCTGGCCGCCGCCGGCGATGTGCGCACGATCAGCTGCGACGGCGGTCCGGGCGGCGTCGACCGCGTGGCCTGGGCGACCGGTCCGGCCCCGAAGTCTGCCGGTTCGACGTCCGGCGACCTCGCCTACGCCGCCCTGATGGTCGGCCCCACCGTCCTCCCCGGCCGCGAGATCGCCATCCGGCTGGAAGCGGCGCTGGTGAAGGGTGGACTGTAGGCGCCGCCCGCCTTTTGGTCCGCTCCGCCCCGTGCTAACCGGCGGGGGCGCTCCGGGGGCCCGTAGCTCAATGGTTAGAGCCGACCGCTCATAACGGTCTGGTTGGGGGTTCGAGTCCCTCCGGGCCTACCGAAGTGCATTGTATTTATTGAGGTTTTTGGGTTTCGATACCAACGGCGATACCAACAGTCGATTTCTCTAGTATTGAACGATTAATCCGAAATACAACCCAAGCATAATATCGCATCCCCGCCCTTTAGTGGCTGATCTATGCCGGCGCGCTCGAACGTGGATCTCGCCGCAAGAGCAGCCATTTTGAAGCCGATCAGAACTGCGAGGCAGTTCTCGGCCGCATCAGCCAGCAACTTGGTCATCGTGTTGATCGATACGTCAGCCAGCCGGCTGATCGAGCGCATCGACATGCCGTCAACCTGCATCGAGAGGATTTAGACGCGCCTTGCGAGGGGCAGCTTGTTCGTGAGAGAGGATGTAATGCAAATTGCATTACATTGAGGGAATATCTTGCAATCAGCCTGCTAAATGCATTACAAGCGTCGCCATGAACGCAAAATCACAGAACCTCCAAATTCGCCTCACCGAGCAGGAGAAGGCGGGCTTTAGCGAGGCCGCCGAGATGGCGGGAATTCCCCTATCTTCCTGGGTGAGAGAGCGTCTTCGGTTGGCGGCCATTCGAGAGCTAGAGTCGGCTGGGCGGCCAATCCCGTTCGTTCGTCAATTCCGCATGGGCGCCGGCGATGAGTGAGGCGCACAATCAGATCGGATTCGACCAGCTGGGGCTCGGTGGAATCCTTCGCCAGTATCAGCTCATCGTCCCCGCGAACCAGCGCGAGTATGCTTGGGGTGAGCGCGAGGTTCAGAACCTCTTTCAAGATTTTGCCAAGGCGATCAACGACAACGATCCTTCCTACTTCCTAGGAACTATCGTTACGGTTCCCCGAGCGTTGGGTGCCCTGGAGGTGATCGATGGGCAACAGCGGCTCGCCACCACAGCTATCCTGCTCGCTGCGATCCGAGATCACTTGAAGACGACGGAGCCGGTAATCGCTGAGGATATCGAGAACGGCTTTCTGACCGGGATCGACCGCACCAGGCGCGAGCGGATTCCAAAGCTGCGCCTGAATCTGGATGACAACGAGTTCTTTCGCGCCCGCATTCTGAACTCCGAAGCGGTGGGATCGACCCGAGCGTCTCACGAACGGCTAGCGCAGGCCTTCACGGAAGCGCGGGCGCACGTTAGGCGCATCGTTTCCACTGTGGCGGCTCAAGACGAAGGCGATGTTCTCAATCGCTGGGTCACCTTCATTGAGACCGGTGCTCTTGCCGTCCTGCTTCGGGTTCCCAGTGACGCGAACGCTTACAAGATGTTCGAGACGCTAAACGACCGCGGCCTGAAGACCTCCCAAGCCGACCTTGTGAAGAACTATCTCTTCGGCAAGGCCGACAAGCGCATCCACGAGGCACAGCAAAAGTGGGCGCTCATGAAAGGCACGCTCGAAACCCTCGACGACGAAGACGTTACGGTCACATTCCTCAGGCACGCCCTGATCGCGCTACGCGGCTATCTCCGTGAATCGGAGGTCTACGAAGCGGTGCAGGCCCAAGCCAAGGGCGAACAACAAGCAATCACCTTCCTCACCAGCCTCGAAAGCCTGTCTCAAAACTACACTGCGATCTTCAATCCAGAGCACGAGAAGTGGAACGGCTACGCCGACACCACCCGACGCTCGATTGAGGTCTTGAACCTGCTCGATATTCGTCCCCTGCGGCCGCTTATGTTGGCAGTGGCGACGAAGTTCGCCGTCCGGGAGGCCGATGTCGCCTACAAGCGGCTCGTATCATGGGCCGTGCGGCTCGTGATCGCGTCGTCGACGCGAAGCGGCTCAGTTGAGCTCCCCTTCGCTGGGGCGGCGCACGAGGTCATGACTGAGGCGATCGGGACGGCGGCAGAGCTCAAGGCTAGACTCGCGGGGAACATTCCCACTGATCAAAAATTCCAATCTGCCTTTGAAGTTGCCACCGTCTCCTCGACAAAGCTGGCGCGCTACTATTTGCGGAGCCTGGAGATGGCCGCAAAGGACGAAGCGGAACCGTGGTTCATCCCGAACAACGACCGCAACACCATCAACCTAGAACATGTGTTGCCATTGAAGCCGGAGGGGAACTGGCCCAGCTACGACGAAGAGACGCACCGCCTGAACGTTCGAAGGCTTGGAAACTTGGCCCTGCTACAAGCCAAGAACAACTCTGACCTACGAAGTGCAGACTTCGCGACAAAGGCCGCCGCATTCAAGGACTCGCCCTACGTCCTCACCGACCAGATTGCGTCGGTTTCCGACTGGGGCCCGGCTCAGATTGCCGAGCGTCAGAAAATTCTGGCCCGTTTGGCTTTGAAAGCTTGGCCGCTTTAGCCAAGCGCTCAAGGCGCTCGTCCTCGACCTCGCCCGTGGCGATCTTCGACCATGATGGCGGCGCCGATGACGTCTCCGGGGCACTTCTATGCTTGGGGGCCTTTAGGCATTAGACGCCCTTCGTCGTGATCACGACGCCCATCCCGCCGGGGACATATCTGGGATACAGCGTGCGGAAATCGGCAACCGCTTTGTCGAAGCAACACCCGCCGCCGCAATCGCTAGTCGGCTGTTGGCGGCTGACGTGGAGAACGTTGCCGTTCTGGTCGGAGAAGGTGAAGATCAGCATGGGCAGGATGATAAGCCCGACCGGCGCCGGACGCCATGCTTGCCAACGGCGGTGGATTTCAAACTGAGACGATCATTCCACGTCCGATACCAACCAGCGTACCAACGGGAAGCTGGGATGCACTGGGACTAACTGTTAGTCCCAGTGCGTCTCAAGTAGCTTAATATGTTGAATTTTAATGCAACTTCTTGCGTCGTAGGACTTACTGGGACTATCGCTAGTTTCCTCCGGGCCTACCACTCTCCGCTCTCCCTGACCCGCCGCCAACGCGCCTTAAAGCTGCGGTTCATGTAGGGTTGGCCACAGAGAATGCGACGGGGACCTCCGGGCCCCGCACTGGAGAACACGTCATGAAAGCCCTCTTCCGCGCCGCCGCTGTTTCGGCCCTGCTCGTCGCGGGGACCGTCGGAATCGCCGGCGCAGCCTCCGCCCAGACCGTCTCGACGAGCGCCGCCGACACCATGTTCCGCGCCACGACGCTGAACCTGTCGGCTTATGGCGAGGTCCGCCAGCGTCCCGACCAGGCGACCATCAGCCTGGGCGTAACCACCGAGGCGCCGACCGCCGCCGAGGCCATGCGCCTGAACGCGGTGAAGATGAACCAGGTCATCGCGGCCCTGAAGAAGGGCGGCATCGGCGACCGCGACATCCAGACCAGCGGGCTGAACCTCAATCCGCAGTACGTCTATGTCGAGAACCAGCCGCCGCGGCTGTCCGGCTACCAGGCGTCCAACACCGTCACCGTCGTGGTCCGTGACCTGGGCAAGCTGGGCCAGGCTGTCGACGCCACGGTCAATGCCGGCGCCACCAACATCGGCGGCATCAGCTTCGGCCTGCAGGACGCCTCGGCGGCCGAGGACGCGGCGCGGCTCGAGGCCGCCAAGGCGCTGCAGGCCCGCGCCGAGCTCTACGCCAGGGCCATGGGCTATCGCGTCGCCCGGCTGGTGACCTTCAGCGAAGGGGGCGGCTACAGCGCCCCGCCGCCCATGCCGGTCTACGCCATGGCCCGCATGGACAAGGCCGAGTCGACCCCGGTCGAGGCCGGCGAGATGAAGGTCCGCATCGACGTCTCGGCCACCTTCGAGCTGGTGAAGTAGGTACGGGCAGGACCTCCTCGGCGATCGCGGAGGAGGTCTTCGCCGTCGCCGGCGGACTTGACCTCGCCGGGCCCGCGCGGTGGTAATTCCGGCCTGGAGCCACGGTCTCGGGAGCTGACATGCGAAGGATCATCCCGTCGGCGATCCTTTGCGCCGCGATGATCGCCGCGCCCTCGGCCGGCCTGGCCCGCGAGGACCCGCGGGCCTTCGTCGGCGAGTACATCAACGAGCTGGGCGACTATCTGATCGTCGACTGCGACCAACCGGAGACCTGCCTCTACACCCTGGTCAAGGACGACAGGCTGCGCCGGCTGGTCGAACGCTACGGCGACGGCGTCGGCCGCATCGCCTTCACCGGCGTGGTCGTCGAGGCCTGCCGCGACTGGCGCTCGACCCGCTACGCCTGCTCGACCTCCAAGGACGGCAAGGCCGTGTCCATCCTCTGGTGGACGGATTCGAAGCCGGTGGATTGATGGGCCCCTCTCGCGCTTGCTGGACGGGCGTCGGCGGGCTCACCACGCATGGGTGGCCCGAACACGTCGGGCCATGACGGCGCGGATGGAGCGCGCCCCCTACAGTCCCGAAGCCTTGCAGATGTGGCCCCACTCCGCGTCCGTCACCGGCTGCACCGACAGGCGGAACGAGGTAACCAGCGACATGGCGGCCAGGACCGGGTCCGCCTTGGCCTGGGCCAGGGTGAACGGGCGGGGCAGGGACGCCACCGCCCTGACGTCAACGCAGACGAACCGGGCGCTCTCGTCGGTCGGATCGGGGTAGTGTTCGCGGATCACCTCGGCGATGCCGACGATCTCCTTGCCGGCCTGCGAATGGTAGAAGAAGCAGCGGTCGCCGACCTTCATGGCCATCAGGTTGAGTTTGGCGGTGTGGTTGCGCACCCCGGTCCAGGGCTCGCCCGTCTCGCCGGCAGCGACCAGGTCGTCCCAGCCGAAGACGTCGGGTTCCGATTTCAGCAGCCAGAAGGCCATGCGCGCGCTCCGCTCGGAGATTCGCCGCGACGCTAGCAGGGCCGCGCCGGGCGGCCTATATCGCCCTCACCATGGCCGAAGCCTTCAATGACCTGACCCTCTCCGCCGACCGCGAGGCCCGCTATGCGGAGGTCGCGGCCGAGATCGCCTCTGTGCTGGACGGCGAGCCGAACCTGACCGCGCGGATGGCGACGGTGGCCTCGATGCTGGCGGCCAGCTTCGACCACTACTTCTGGACCGGCTTCTATGTCGTCGATCCGGCGAAGGGCGACGAGTTGGTCGTCGGTCCCTACCATGGCACGCTCGGCTGCCTGCGCATCGCGTTTGGCCGCGGCGTCTGCGGCGCGGCGGCGGCGACGCGTGAGACCCAGCTGGTCCCCGACGTCCACGCCTTCCCCGGCCACATCGCCTGCGACAGCCGCTCGGCGAGCGAGGTCGTGGTCCCGGTGTTCGGTCCGGACGGGGCGCTGATCGCGGTGCTGGACGTGGACAGCGACCAGCCGGCCGCGTTTGACGAAGTCGATGCACGGTGGCTCGAGAAGATCCTGGCGGCGACGTTCGGCTGAGGGGCGTTGCGTGGTTCGCGACGCTCGCGAAGGGCTCGCTCCTCACCATGACGAACTTTGTTGGATGACGAGGCTCTGTGCAGCCCACTCCCCCTCGTCATCCTGAGGAGCCGCGAAGCGGCGTCGCGAAGGACGCAGTGACGTTGTGCCGGTTAACCGTCCCTATGCGCTTCCCATGCAAACTCCGCCGCCATGATCCCCGCCGTCTCCATCGTCATCCCCACGCAGCGCCGGCCCGCCGGGCTGGCCGTGGCCATGGCGTCGGCGCTGGCGCAGACAGGCGTTGACCCGGCGACGGTGGAGCTTGTCGTCGCCGACAACGATCAGGTCCCCTCGGCCCGCGCGGCGGTCGAGGCGGCGGCGACGACGGCCCCGTTCCCGGTGATCTACGTCCATGAGCCGGCCGCCGGCGTCGCCAACGTCCGCAACACCGCCCTGACCGTGGCCCGGGGCGGGCTGATCGCCTTCCTCGACGACGACCAGGAGGCGCCGGAGGGGTGGCTGGCCGCGCTGCTGGCCGTGCAGGCCGCCACCGGCGCCGACGTCGTCTTCGGCCCTGTCCACGCCCGCGCGCCGGACTCCGTCACCGAGCACCGCGCCTATTTCGAACGCTTCTTCTCGCGGCTGGACGACAGCGCCGAGGGGCTGATCGATCACTTCTACGGCTGCGGCAACAGCCTGATCCTTCGCGCCGCCCTGCCGGCCGAGCAACCGTTCGCGGTCGAGCGCAACCAGATCGGCGGCGAGGACGACCTGCTGTTTGGCAACCTGCAGGCCGGCGGCGCGCGCTTCGCCTGGGCCCCGAAGGCCTGGGTCTGGGAGGATCCGGTCCCGGCCAGGCTGACCCTGCGCTACACGCTGGCGCGGGCGTTCGGCTACGGTCAGGGCCCGACCGAGCACTGCTGGTCGGCGACGCCCCGCGACATTCCGGGCGTCGTCAAATGGATGCTGGTCGGGCTCGCCCAGACCGCCGTCTTCGGGCCGATCGCCCTGGCCAAGTGGGCGTTGCGCCGGCCCGACCGCGCCGCCGCCCTCGATCTCGCCGCCCGCGGGCTGGGAAAGACCTTCTGGTGGGGGCCGTTCCGGCTGAACTTCTACGGCCGCGCGGCCTGAGCGCTTGCCCCCGACCCCCTCGCGATCCAGATAGGGGGACATGAGCGGTCAGCACACCTTCGTTCCCGGCGGCGATCCGGCCGGCGACGCCCGCGCGCTGCGCGACGCCTTCGGCTGCTTCACGACCGGAGTGACGGTGGTGACCACCCTGGACGGCGAGCGGCCGGTCGGCTTCACCGCCAACAGCTTCACCTCCATCTCGCTGGATCCGCCGCTGGCGCTGGTCTCCATCGGGCTCAACGCCTCCTGCCTGCCGGCGCTGCAGGCGACCGGCGCCTTCGTGGTCAATGTGCTGCACGCCGACCAGCAGGCGGTGGCCCGGCAGTTCACCCGCAAGGACGGCGACCGCTTCGAGGGCCTGGCCGTCGAGCGCTGGGACAGCGGCGCGCCCGTGCTGACCGGCTGCATGGCCAACTTCGAGTGCGAGACGCACCACAGCTTCGAGGCCGGCGATCACCGGGTGTTCGTCGGCCGCATCCTGCGGGTCTTCCACGACGCCGACCACGAGCCGCTGGTCTATCTGCGCGGCGGCTACCGCCGGGTCCACACTGACGCCCCCACCGACGAGGTCGGCCATGCGACGCCGGCCGGCGGCCGGGCGCTGTAGCCCACTGAACCCCTCCTCCTCGATGGAGGAGGGCAGGGGTGGTGGTGTGGTTGCTGAGTTGAAGCGCTGGGCTCATTGGGCACGGAGCCTCCGGGGCTCTTCGGCAAGCGCTTCGCGCCCACCACCATCCCCGGCCCTTCCTCCATCGAGGAGGAAGGGAGACTATGGCCTGACGCCACGTCATACTCGACGCGCACGTTCGTTTGAGTAGATTGCCGCGAACGTAAACGAGAACCTCTCAGGGAGAGACCCCATGGGCGAAGCCTATATCGTAGCGGCGGGACGCACCGCCGGTGGCCGCAAGGGCAGCCGTCTGGCCGGATGGCACCCCGCCGACCTGGCCGGTGAAGTGCTCAAGTCGCTGGTCGCCCAGACCAAGGCCGACCCGGCCCTGATTGAGGACGTCATCATGGGCTGCGTGGGCCAGGGCGGCGAACAGGCCGTCAACATCGCCCGCAACGCCGTGCTGGCCTCGGGCCTGCCGGAGAGCGTTCCGGCCACCACGGTCGACCGCCAGTGCGGGTCCTCGCAGCAGGCGCTGCACTTCGCCGCCGCCACGGTGATGAGCGGCCAGATGGACGTGGTCATCGCCGCCGGCGTCGAGAGCATGAGCCGCGTGCCGATGGGCAGCCCCTCGGTCCTGGCCGCCAAGGCCGGCATGGGCACCTACATGAGCCCGCAGATCCAGGCGCGTTACCCCGGCATCCAGTTCAGCCAGTTCGCCGGCGCCGAGATGATCGCCAAGAAGTACGGCTTCACCAAGGATATGCTCGACGAGTTCGGCTTCTCCAGCCACCAGAAGGCCATCGCCGCCACCAAGGCCGGCGCCTTCGACGACGAGATCGTCGCGGTCGAGATCACCCTGGCCGACGGCACCAAGGAGATCCACACGATCGACGAGGGCATCCGCTTCGAGGCCAGCCTCGAGGGCATCCGCGGCGTGAAGCTGCTGGTCGAGGGCGGCGCGGTCACCGCAGCGACCTCCAGCCAGATCTGCGACGGCGCCTCGGGCGTGATGGTGGTCAACGAGCGTGGCCTCAAGGCCCTGGGCGTCGCCCCGCTGGCCCGCATCCACCACATGACCGTCACCGCCGGCGACCCCGTCGTCATGCTGGAGGAGCCGGTGTTCGCCACCCAGAAGGCCCTCAAGCGCGCCGGCATGTCGATCAACGAGATCGACCTGTACGAAGTGAACGAAGCCTTCGCCCCGGTGCCGCTGGCCTGGCTGCAGGGCAACGACGCCGACCCGTCCAAGCTCAACGTCAACGGCGGCGCCATCGCGCTGGGCCACCCGCTGGGCGGCTCGGGCACCAAGCTGATGACCACCCTGATCCACGCCCTGCGCAAGAACGGCAAGCGCTACGGCCTGCAGACCATGTGCGAAGGCGGCGGCCTGGCCAACGTGACCATCGTCGAAGCGCTGTAGGGCGTTTAGACGGTTTGAACGAAGAAGCGCCCTCTCCGGCAACGGAGGGGGCGTTTTCGTTGATGCGTCCTTCGCGACGCTCGCCCGAGAGCTCGCTCCTCAGGATGACGAGCTCAGTGGAACGCTACCCACCTTCGTCATGGTGAGGAGCCGGCTCTTGGGCCGGCGTCGCGAACCACGCAAGGCCCTCCCGCCGCTACTTCGCCACCCGCCAAACAATATTCCCCACATCATCAGCCACCAGCAGCGCCCCCTTGCGGTCGGGGATCACGCCGACGGGGCGGCCGAGCGCCTGGCCCTTGGCGTCGAGGAAGCCGGTGAGGAAGTCCTGGGCCTTGCCGCTCGGCTTGCCGGCGGCGAAGGGCACGAAGACCACCTTGTAGCCGCTGACCGGCTTGCGGTTCCAGGAGCCGTGCTGGCCGACAAAGGCCCCGCCCGCGTAAGCCTCGCCCAGCGATCCGCCGGCCGGATAGAAGGTCAGGCCCAGCGAGGCGGTGTGGGCGCCCAGCGCGTAGTCGGGCACGATCGCCTTCGCCACCAGGTCCGGATTCTGCGGCTGCATCCGCTCATCGACGTTCTGACCGAAGTAGCTGTAAGGCCAGCCGTAGAAGCCGCCGTCCTTCACGCTGGTCATGTAGTCGGGCACCAGGTCGTGGCCGAGCATGTCGCGTTCGTTGACGGCGGTCCACAGCGCGCCGCTGACCGGCTCCCAGTCCATGCCGACCGGGTTGCGAAGGCCGCTGGCGAACTGCCGCATGGCGCCGGTGGCGAGGTCGAGCTCGAGGATGCCGGCCCGGTTCACTTCCTTCTCGATGCCGCCCTCGGCCAGGTTGGAATGGGAGCCGACGGAGATGTAGAGCTTGCTCCCGTCCGGGCTGGCCAGCAGGCCCTTGGTCCAGTGGCCGTTGGGCGGATCGGCCGGCAGGTCGACGACCTTCTCTCCCGGGCCGGTGGGCGCCGGGCCGCCGGGGACATAGCGCCAGCGCAGCAGGGCGTCGGTGTTGGCCACATAGAGCCACTCCCCGACCAGGGCCATGCCGAACGGCGAGTTCAGGCCCGTCAGCAGCGGGGTCTTCACCTCGGCCACGCCGTCGCCGTCGGCGTCGCGCAGCAGGGTGACGCGGTTGGCGCTGGGCACGCCGGCCCCGGCCCGCTTCATCATCATCTTCGCCACCCAGGCGGTCAGGCCCTTTTCCTCGCGCGGCGGGCTGTTGCTCTCGGCGACCAGCACGTCGCCGTTGGGCAGCTCATAGAGCCAGCGCGGGTGGTCCAGCCCCTCGGCGAAGCGGGTGACGGTCATCCCGGCCGGGGCCACGGGCTTGCCGCCGGCCGGCCAGCCGACCGCCCTGGCCGGGTTCAGGGTCGGGATCGGCCCGTTGGGGTCTGGCGCGGTCAGGGTGGGCGAGGGACCATAGGTCGCCTCGGCCGGCAGCTCGGCGGCGCCGTTGCAGGCGGCGAGCGTCAGCGCGGCGAGCGCGGCGGCGGAAGGTCGGAGCATGGGGCGTTTCCTTGTTGTCGACAGAGCATGGCGCCGATGTGAGCGATGTCCAGATGCGATGGCCTGGCTGGACCGAACCGCCGGCGGCGGGCAGTCTGGTTCCATGCTGCAGCCCTTCGCCACCGAGCTCTGGATCGCTGACGGCGGCGTCGCCGACGTGGCCGGGTTCCGGTATCCGACGCGGATGGCGGTCATCCGGCTGGCGAACGGCGGGCTGCTGCTGTGGTCGCCGACGGAGATGACGGACGGTCTGCGCGACGCGGTGACGGCGCTGGGCCCGGTGCGCCATCTGGTGGCGCCCAATTCGCTGCACCATCTCCATCTGGCCCCGTGGAAGGCGGCGTTTCCGCAAGCCTTGCTGCACGCGGCGCCCGGGCTGCGCGAGCGGCGCGGGGACCTGGCCTTCGACGCCGACCTGACCGACGCGCCGCATCCGGACTGGGCCGGCCAGCTTGATCAGGTCGTGGTTCGCGGCAACCTGATCACCACCGAGGTGGTCTTCTTCCACCGCGCCGGCCGCACGGCGCTGTTCACCGATCTGATCCAGCAGTTCCGGCCGGGCTGGTTCAGCGGCTGGCGGGCGCTGGTCGCCCGGCTGGACCGGATGACGGGGCCGGAGCCTCAGGTCCCGAACAAGTTCCGCACCGCCTTCATCGACCGCCGCGCCGCCCGCCAGGCGCTCGACCGCATCGGCGACTGGCCGGCGGAGAAGGTGCTGATGGCGCATGGCGAGCCGGTGACGACGGACGGCGCGGCCTTCATCGCCCGGACGTTCGCCTGGCTCCGGGCCTGACCCGCCGCGGGTTAAATTCCGGCAATGAACAGTCTCGAGCCCTTGTCCGCAGCGGCGGGGAGGCCGGATAGTGCGGTCAAACCGTCCCAATCCGGAGCCTGCCTTGACCCCGATCTGCTCCAGCGCCGCCGGCCTCGCCGTGCTGGCCCTGCTCTCGACTGCCGCCGCCCCCGCCGCCCTGGCCGCGCCCGCCGCCGTCCCCGCCGCCGCCAAGCCGTCCCCCGCAAGGGTGGCCGCCACCCAGCGCCGCCCGGTCAGCTTCGCCGCCGCCGCCCCCGCGCCCGGCGGGCTGCTGGTCATCCCGGCCTCCGGCGCCGAACAGGCCGCCGCCCGGGCCGCCAGCCTGCCGCCCGAGCAGCGCGCCGCCATCGCCCGGGCCGCGACCTCGGCCGGGTTCAAGTATGGCAGCCGCAAGACCCTGACCCTGCGCGGCATCGGCGACTTCGACCAGATCGTCCTGCTCGGCCTGGGCGAGACGCCCTCTGCCAATGACGTGCAGATGGCCGGCGCCGTAGCCGGCCGGGCCCTGGCCGGGGAGACGGGGACGGTCACCGTCCTGGCCCCGGACATGGACGCCGCGGCCGTGGCCGAACTGGCTGCGGGCTTTGGCCTGGGCGAGTACCGCTCGGACCTCTACAGCACCGACCGCAAGGCGACGACGCCGGCCCCGGTCACCCTCGTCGCCGACGCGGCCCAGGCGGCCGCCGCCCTCTACAGGACCCGCGGTCTGCCGCTGGTCGAGGCGATGCAGTGGGCGCGCGATGTCTCCAACGAGCCGGGCAACACCGTCTATCCCGAAGCCTTTGTCGAGCGCGCCCGCGCCGCCTTCGCCGGCGCGCCCGGCGTCAGCATCGAGGTGCTGGATGTTCCGGCCATGCAGAGGCTGGGCATGGGCGCCCTGGTCGGGGTCGGAGCCGGCTCGGCCCGTCCGCCCCGGCTGCTGGTCGTCCGCTACAGGGGGGCCGGCGCCCCGGCCGGCGGGCCGGTGGTGCTGGTCGGCAAGGGCATCACCTTCGACAGCGGCGGCATCTCCATCAAGCCGGGCTCCGGCATGGGCAACATGAAGATGGACATGTCCGGCGCCGCCGCCGTGGTCGGCGCGGTGCTGTCGCTGTCGAAGTCGGCCGCCCCGGTTGACGTCGTGGCCGTCGCCGCCGTGGCCGAGAACATGCCCGACGGCGCGGCCATCCGCCCCGGCGACGTGCTGACCGCCATGAACGGCAAGACCATCGAGGTGATCAACACCGACGCCGAGGGGCGGCTGGTGCTGGCCGACGCCCTGGTCTGGTCCGAGCGCAACCTGGGGCCCGCCGTGGTCGTCGACATCGCCACCCTGACCGGCGCGGTGGGCGGGGCGCTGGGCGACGACTACGCCGGCCTGTTCACCCGCCACGACGCCCTGGCCGGCAAGCTGACCGCCGCCGGGGAAGCGACCGGCGAGGCGCTGTGGCGCCTGCCGCTGCACCCCAGCTATGCCAAGGACACCAGCTCGACCATCGCCGATATCAAGAACAGCGGCGACGGCCCCGGGGCCGGCACCGGGGCCTGGTTCGTCGGCGAGTTCATCAGCCGCGACATCCCCTGGGCCCACATCGACATGGCCGGCGTCGGCTGGAGCGCGGCCGGCGACTGGAAACCGGCCGGCTCGGCCGGCTTCGGCGTGCGGCTGCTGGACAGCTTCGTGCGCGACTGGGGGAAGTAGGGGGGGCGCCAACCGCCCCCAAACCCGCTTTGGGTAGCGGTTCCGCTTCCCCGCCAGCCCGGCAGCGCGCATGATTCCCGGCAACGCCCGGAGTTCAGTCATGCGTCTCTCCAACCCGCTCCTCATGCTGCCCGTCCTCGCCGCGATCGCCGCCATGGGCATGACCCGGCAGGCGCCGGCGGCCGCCGCGCCGGACGCCCCGCCCGCCCCGGCGCCCGCCGTCGTCCCCTCGGCCGAGCGCGGCCACGCCCTGGTGGCCCGCGACTGCGCCGCCTGCCACGCCATCGAGGCCGTCGGAGACAGCGACTTCGGCCCCGCCCCGCCGTTCCGCACCCTGCACGAGAAGTACCCGCTGGAAGCCCTCGAGGAGGCCCTGGCCGAAGGCATCCTCTCGGGCCACCCGGCCATGCCCGAATACGAATACGCCCCCGACCAGATCGCCGACATCATCGCCTGGATGAAGAGCCTGGACGCGGAGTAGCGCGCGCCAATCCTCCCCGGCTTGCCGGGGAGGGGCACCATGCGGAGCATGGTGGAGGGGTAGCGGCGACGCCGGAAGTCTAGGCGCGAGTATCCCTTGACTAACACGCATAGATAGCGCACGGTCCCACCGTGCATAGCGGGCGGCTTCGCACGGAGCCCGACGCCGCATGGACGACATCGCCCGCACCCTCCTGCTCATGATCATCGTCTCGCCGCTCTTCTGGCTGGCCTCGCGGGTTCACCGGGCGCTGTCGGCGCGGCACGGCGCCCTGTGGGCGACGCTGAGCCGGCGCGGCGACCTGCTCGCCATGATCCGCTTCATCTGGAGCGACGCCCATCGCGCCCTGGACGACCCGGGGCTCAGCCGGTGCATCCGGGACTTCCGCATCGGCTCGGCGGTCCTGATCGCCGCCCTGATCGCCGCCGCCGCCCTGACCAGCCGGGCGTGAGCCCCACGCGCCAATCCTCCCCGCTCGCGGGGAGGGGGACCGCTCGGAGAGCGGTGGAGGGGGCAGCGCCGCCGCCGGCCCCCGTGTCCACTCATCCCGGAGAAAGGGGCCGGTCAGGGACAGACACCGAGGTGTCTGTCCCGAAGGTCGGTCGTCACCGCTCCCTTCCTTCAGGAAGGGACCGCCCCGTCGATCTCATGGCCGCCAGCGTGCCGGACGGGCCAGGTCCGTCAAGGACAGCGCTTCGCGCTGCCGCGCCGCGGCGGGCCGCAGGCCCGTCCTTGACCGACCTGACCCGTCCGGCGAAGGCCCGGCATGAGATTGAGGGGGAGTTGTTGACGCTCTATTCGCTAGATTGCTCTGGCGTCACCAGATGCAGCTTTGCGCGAAGGTCACGGTCCGGCCGAACTAGGTGATGCTGGAAGAGAAGGCCGGAAAGCTCCTCCTCAGGCAGGGAGAGAGCGCTCGCGACATGATCGCGCGTCAGCCGTTCGCCCCAAAGTGCAGCAAGTATCTGAGGCCAAACCAAAGAGCCCTCCGGTGGCAGTCCTTCGGGTTCTGTTCTCCTAAATCCACGCGTCGAAATCTCAATATTGAAGGTGCGGTTCTGCCAGTCGCTAATCACACCCATCTTATGGAGTCGGTAGTTTAGGGCGGCGACCGACACTCCCCAGCGGCGCTTTGCGTGAATGAGTTCGTCCAGTCCGGCGACGAATCGAATCCGACTCGCCATGTCGTCGTGGGGCATCAGGAAATGAGAGGCGAATTGATCCGCCTCGCTTTCGGCCTCCCGGCTATCTTGCGGCGTTCCGTGTCTATGCATCACCAAATGCCCAAGTTCATGGGCTGCGTCGAAGCGGCTCCGCTCGGTTGATTTGAACGTGTTCAAGAAGACGTACGGCTGATCGTTGCGCCAGCACGAAAATGCATCGACGTTCTGCGTATCTTCGTTAAGTGAAAAGACGCGGACGCCTTTCGCCTCAAGCAACCCAACCATGCTGGTCACGGGCTGCTGGCCGAGGCCCCAATGTGCGCGAACGAAATGCGCAGCGGCCTCTGGTGCTGCGTCAGCGCCCAACACCGGCACATCGACTTGCGGAAGGTTGAATCGCTCGGCTACCCAATCTCCGAATAGGTACGCAATCGACCCTGCCGCCAAGGCAGCATCGCGTTCCCTGGCGGTCATCGCGCTTAGACTACGGAAGCTTGCGGCCTCGGCGGGCAGTTCGTCGAAATCTGGACCCGAAAAGAACTCGACGGGGTAGTCCAAGGCCCGTGCAAGAGCGTGGAGTGTGGCCTCTTCTGGGTCGTTTGCGCTGTTCTCCAACCGCGAAATGGTGACAGGCGAAACTCCGACAGCGCTGGCCAATGCTCGAGCGGTCATTTTTCGTCGCCGTCGGGCGAGCAAAAGGCGTCGATGATTGAACATCGTCTTAGTCAGGTCTTACGCGAAACGGGTGCCTCGAACTCGATAGGCGGCACTTCGTCAGCGAGCGGATCTGGAGTCTCCCATTCGCCCTTCTGGACGAGCAAAATCCGCTCGTGAAATCCGTTGTACTGTTCATCAACTATGGCGCGCGGGCACGACAGCTCGGCTCGAACGTCCTTCCCTTCCGCGTAGACGAAGAGGCACCATGTCGGCGCATTGATCTCCGCGAGTTCCTGTTCTCGGATCGAAGGGAAGAGTTCGTACTGGCCGGACTCGACCGCGCGCGCCGACCCGGCGCCCTTTTTCGAGGTAGCGAGGGGATCGCCGATGGGATCACCCGCGTGGTCCGCGTTCTGAAAGATCACCTTGATCTGGGCAACGGGATTGAAGATCGACTCGATGTTCTCCCGGCGGCAGATTTCCCAGCCTTGCGGAACGTACAGTCGGCGAAGATGGGCCGTGCCTGCGATCCAAGAAAGCAAGCCGCCAGCACTGGCCGGATGAAATCCGGTCGACGTGCGTCGCGCGCCGACTGCGGCACGCACGATGTCCAGGAGCTCTGCCTTGGAAAGACCAAGCGCTTCCAGACGAGAGACAACTTCAAGCTCATGCGCGAGAACGGTCACCGACTCACCTTGTTAATTTTTCCGTCCTCATATGAGGCGTTAAATCTTAACATGGGTCAAGTGCTTTCGCCTCACACCCCCATCACCACCGTATTCTTCACCTCCTCCAGCACCGCATAGGTCCGCGTCTCCCGGACCCCCGGCAAATTCACCAGCGTCTCGCCGAGGAACGCGCGGTACGCGGCCATGTCCGACACCCGCGCCTTGATCAGGTAGTCGAAGCCGCCGGCGACCATGTGGCACTCCAGGATCTCCGGGGTCCTCCGCACCGTGGCGGCGAACTTGTCGAAGGTTTCCCCCGTGGTGCGGTCCAGCTGGATCTCGACGAAGATCATCAGGGCGCGGTCGATCTTCTCCGGGTCGAGCAGGGCGGCGAAGCCGGTGATGAAGCCGCGCTCGCGCAGACGGCGGAAGCGGTCGTGGCAGGCGGCGGGGGAGAGGCCCACGGCGGCGGCCAGGTCCTGGTTGGTGATGCGGCCGTCGGCCTGCAGCACGCGCAGGATGCGGCGGTCGGTCTCGTCCAGCGTATGAAGATTGTTCGGCGGATGCGGGCTCATGCGTGGAAAGGTACGGCCGACGCGCGAAGATACCAACCACATTTGGCACGGCTGCGGGCATAACCGGCGTATCTTCAGCCCCATCCGCCAATACGGTCGCCGCCCCCATGCGCAAGCCCTCGCCCCTCGTCGCGGCCCGCGCCGCCATCGCGCCGCTGTACCGCGCGCCCGAGCCGCAGCGGCTGGCCGCCCTGATCCCGGACGCCCGGCTCGACGCCGCCACGCGCGGGCGCGTTGAGCGGCAGGCGAAGCTGCTGCTGGCCGACCTGCGCAAGGCCGGGACCGAGGGCTGGGTCGAGCAGTTCCTGCAGGAATACAGCCTGACCACCGACGAGGGCGTGGCCCTGCTGTCGTTGGCCGAGGCCTATCTGCGCGTTCCCGACCCGCTGACCGCCGCCGACCTGGTGCGCGACAAGCTGGGCCGCGCCGACTGGAGCGCCCACCGCGGGGCCTCGGACTCGGTGCTGGTCAATTCCGCCACCCTCGGCCTGATCCTGGCGCGCGGGCTGATGGACGACGAGGCCGGCGCCCTGAAGAAGCTGGTCGGGCGGCTGGGCGAACCGGCCATCCTCAAGGCCGTGGCCACGGCCATGCAGATGATGGGCGAGGCCTTCGTGCTGGGCCGCACCATCGAGGAGGCGCTGAAGCGCGCCGACCGCCGCGGCTCGGCCCTCTTCCGGCACAGCTTCGACATGCTGGGCGAGGCGGCGAAGACCGCCGCCGACGCTGACCGCTACCTGAAGGCCTATGTCGACGCCATCGAGGTGATCGGCGCCAGCGAAGGCGGGAAGGGCGACATGCACGCCCGCGACAGCATCTCGGTCAAGTTGTCGGCCATCCACCCGCGCTACGAGACGGCCAGGGACGCCCGCGCCGTGCCCGAGCTGATCGAGCGCACGCTGCGGCTGGCGCGGCTGGCGAAACTGCACGGCATCGGCCTGACCATCGACGCCGAGGAGGCAGAGCGGCTGGAGATGAGTCTGGACATCATCGCCGCCGTCGCCGCCGACCCGGACCTCACGGGCTGGGATGGCCTCGGCATGGCGGTGCAGGCCTATCAGCGCCGGGCCCCGGCGGTGATCGCCTGGGTCAATGAACTGGGCCTGGCTACCGGCCGGCGCATCACCGTGCGGCTGGTCAAGGGCGCCTACTGGGACAGCGAGATCAAGCGCGGCCAGGAACGCGGCCTGGCCGACTATCCGGTCTTCACCCGCAAGGCGGCGACCGACGTGTCGTTCCTGGCCTGCGCCAGGGCCATGCTGGCCTCGCCCGGCATCTATCCGGCCTTCGCCACCCACAACGCCCTGACCGTGGCCACCATCCTGGACTGGGCGGGCGAGCGGCGGGACTTCGAGTTCCAGCGCCTGCACGGCATGGGCGCGGGCCTCTATGAGCGGCTGATCGCGCAGCAGGGCGTGGCGGCGCGGGTCTATGCGCCGGTCGGCGGCTATCGCGACCTGCTGGCCTATCTCGTGCGCCGCCTGCTCGAGAACGGGGCCAACACCAGCTTCGTCCACCAGATCGCCGACGAGACCGTCTCCGACGACGAGCTGCTCGCCGACCCCGTCGCCCTCGTCGAGGCCGCCGGCCTCCAGCCGCACAGCAGGATCCCGTCCCCCATGGCCCTCTACGCCCCCGAACGCGTCAATTCCGCCGGCCTCGACCTGACCGACCGCGCCGTCATCGACGCCCTGACCGCCGGCATGGCCAGGGTCTGGAGCAAGGCGCACAAGGCCGCCCCGCTGATCGGCGGCAAGGCCGCGACCGGGACCGGCCGGCCGGTGACCGATCCGGCCGACACGCGCCGCGTGGTCGGCCATGTGGTCGAGGCCTCCGTCGCCGACGTCGACCGCGCCATCGCCCTGGCCCATGCCGCCCAGGGCGCCTGGGCCGCCACGCCGGTGGTCCAGCGCGCCGCGGTGCTCGACCGCATGGCCGAGCTGATGGAGCGTGACCATGTGCGGCTGATGGCGCTGTGCGTGCGCGAGGCCGGCAAGTCGATCCCCGACGCCCTGGCCGAGGTGCGCGAGGCGGTCGACTTCTGCCGCTACTACGCCGCCCGGGCCCGCGAGACCTTCGTGCCCGTCGCCCTGCCCGGACCGACCGGCGAGCGCAACGAGCTGCACATGGCCGGGCGGGGCGTCATCGCCGCCATCAGCCCGTGGAACTTCCCGCTGGCCATCTTCCTGGGCCAGGTGACCGCCGCCCTGGTGGCCGGCAACGCCGTGGTCGCCAAGCCGGCCCCGCAGACGCCGCTGGTCGCCGACGCGGCCGCCCGGCTGCTGCTCGAGGCCGGCCTGCCCGCGGGCGTGCTGGCCATGGTCCCCGGCGGCCCCGAGGTCGGTCAGGCCCTGACCGCCGACGTCCGGGTGATGGGCGTGGTCTTCACCGGCTCGACCGGCACCGCGCGCCGCATCGCCCGCACCCTGCTGGAGGACGAGGCCCGCCCGCTCGTGCCGCTGATCGCCGAGACCGGCGGCCTCAACGCCATGATCGTCGACTCCACCGCCCTGCCCGAGCAGGTGGTCAATGACGTGGTCATCTCCGCCTTCCAGAGCGCCGGCCAGCGCTGCTCGGCCCTGCGGCTGCTCTGCCTGCAGGAGGATATCGCCGACAAGGTGCTGGAGATGCTCAAGGGCGCGATGGCCGAACTGACCCTGGGCGATCCGGCCGACATCGCCACCGACATCGGCCCGGTGATCGACGCCGCCGCGCGGGACGGTCTGAACGCCCACATCGAGGCCCACCGCGCGCAGGTCCTGCACCAGATCCCGCTGCCGGCCGCCTGCGCGAACGGGACCTTCGTCGCCCCGACCATCATCCGGCTGGACGCGCCGGAGGACCTGACCCGCGAGGTGTTCGGCCCGGTGCTGCATGTGACGACCTGGAAGGCCGGGGAGCTCGGCCAGCTGGTCGACCGGATCAACGCCTCCGGCTACGGCCTGACCATGGGCCTGCACAGCCGCATCGGCGAGGCGGCCGACATCGTTCGCGGCAAGGCGAAGGTGGGCAACCTCTACGTCAACCGCTCGATGATCGGCGCCGTGGTCGGGGTGCAGCCGTTCGGCGGCGAAGGCCTCAGCGGCACCGGCCCCAAGGCCGGCGGCCCCCACTACCTGGCCCGGTTCGCGGTGGAGCGGACGGTGTCGGTGGACACCACCTCGGCCGGCGGTAACGCGACCCTGCTGAGCCTGGAGGATTAGGTGACCTTCGGCTTGCGCAGTCTCAGTATGGACGCGGCCTGGAAACCAAGCTAGGTGGTCAGGGGCTGGGGGAGCAACAGTGGATGCGTAGAATTGGTTTGATCCTTGCGGGTCTGTTATGTTCGATCTTCGTATCTTCGCCTGCGATCGCAGATGATAGGCTGTACGGTTTCTGCAATATTACGGACCACAGCAAGCTGAGCGTTTACTCGCTTGTCTACTATGCCGTGCCGGAGCAGGCCGGAGATTTTGAACCTGCTTATCTTGAACGCGTCGGAAGCAAGTACGTTTTCTCTGGCGATGCTCACAGCTATTGCCTGCACTACCAGACGAAGGCCGAGGCCGAGGCGGCGATGGTCAAGATGGCGGCCGGCGACTCCGGCCGACAGGTGGTGCATGATGCATCGGACCCCAGCAAGCTCCCGCCGCTGAGCGGACCCACGCTGACGAACGCGAAAGCCTTCCTTAAAGAGGTCCTGCTGAACGGCGTTTCACGCGTTCATCTTATGCGGGCGACGGACACCATGGTCAGCGACGGGTACCTGGTAAAGGATGTCGGCGGGGGCCGCTGCACCTCGCGGATCACCTATGTGGGCGACTGGTTTGGCCGGCCCAGCGACAACAGTCTCGTTGTTGATTGGACGAAGGCGGTCGATGTGTCGCCCTTCTTCTCCGACCCTTCCCGCTCACACATCAAGGTGCTCGCGGCGACCACCGAAGAAAGAATGGGTGTCGTCACATCCATCTCCGGCGTCTCCATCAATCCGGGCTCTGAGGACCTCGAAATGCGGCTCACCAAGGCGCTGAAGGTGATCGTCGAGGCATGCCGCCCCAAGAGCAGCACCGGCTTCTGACCGCAATCTCCTAAGAAGGCATTTCCCATGCGACAAGCCATCGTGGCGATCTGCGCCGTTGTCACGGCAATGGCTTGGGGCGCTTCAGCGGGCGCAAAGCCTTCATTGCTGGCGCGCGTGCAATACGGCCTGGCCGACTATCGCTACTGCTATGTGGGCAAGCCGCCTTACGGCGAGACCGTCTACTTCTCCGAAGCCTTCCGGGTCGATCGGGGAACCTATGCTGTAGGCATCGAGAACGCCTTCAACAGCTTCATCACGGGCCGGTACGACTCGCAGGTGATGTCCGGCGCGGTCTGCATGGGCCCCTATGACAGCGCCGGCGAAGCTGCTTCTGCACTTAATGACCACCTGGGCGAGCGCCGCCGGGCGGGCAAGGCTGTCGTTATGACTCTGTGGCGCTACCGCGGCGACTAGGCAGGCCTTCGGAGAGAGGCCCGGTTCTGGCCAGTTGGGTTCCGCACGTCTCGCCGCATCTCTGACGCGTGTTGCGCTTTGGTCAGGCAGTCTTGCCCGCTGCTCGCGGCGGACCTCGGAATCTCGCGGTCCGCACGGCTCCTCGGAGTTTCAAGCGCTGCAGCAAACTGGTGCGGCCTGCCGCAGACACGGCAACGCCCCCGGAGCGGGAGTCTCCGGGGGCGCGCCTGACGGCCTGTGTGGTTCGGGGGGGCTAGTTGAACAGGCCGAAAAGGACCGAGACGATGATGCCGGTGGTGATCGCGGTCAGGACCACGTCATCGCCGACGCGACGGTATTCGTAGCCGCGGGGCGGAGCCGACAGGCGATAGGCCCGGTAGTCGACGGCGTAGGCGCGGCCACGGTAGGCGGCCGGCAGACGCTCGCCCCGGCGCCAGTCACGAGCCTGGTAGCCGCGCGGATGGTAGTAGCGTCCGCCATCGTAGCGACGCTCGGCGCGACGTTCGTAGCGGTTCTCGCGGCGATCCGAGCGCGCGTCCCGGCGGTCGCCCCGACGGTCGTCGCGATAGTCCCGACGGTCGTCGCGAACGTCGCGGCGATCATCCCGGCGAACGTCGCCACGGTCATAGCGCTGCTCGGCGCGGGGCTGGCCGCGATCGTCGCGGTCACGGGGGTAGCCGTAGGACTGGGCGCTGGCGGCGCCGGCGCCGGCCAGAACGCTGAGGGCGATGGCCGCGGTCAGAAGCTTCTTCATGGGAGGCTCTCCTGGGCGGCGGCCCCACCGGACAATCCGGTAACGCCGTCGTTGGAGGTGTTATGAGCCTCGCTCGTTGAGCCCAACCTGAACCGGTCTGGTCACCTGCCGTTCATCGGCGTCAGCCGCCGATGACGCAGCCGCTCAGGACCACGACCGTCGCCGCCAGCGCCGCGATGGCCAGACCGTCCGCAGCGGCCAGCGGCGCGGACTCGCCACCCTCCTGCCAGGCCAGGTGGCGCTCGCGGGCGATCATGAACAGCGGGAAGGTGACGCTGATCGCCAGCGCGAAGCCGAGCAGGATGTAGGCCCAGACGAAGCGGATGCCGAGCCGGCGGGCCTCCAGGACCATGAAGGTCATCGCCGCCAGCGACAGCAGCAGCAGGTCGATGGTCACGATCCGCGTCGCGGGGTTGACCTGGGTGTCGGTCAGGAACCGGATCGCCGCGGCGCCGATCTCCGCGAGACTTTCCGCCGATCGGAAATGACCTAGACTCTCGATCGAGATCGCGATGAGCGCGATCGTCGCCACCAGGCCGTAGAACAGACACAGGTACTGGCGGGTGCGGGCCATCGGCTCCGGTCCTTGGTGCGGGCGGGGACGGGCTCCCGGGAACGTCCGGTTCACATCCCCTTGAGGCCCGGTTGCGCTTACATAGTGTTCCTCGGTAAATAGCGGGCCTGTGTCGACGCTGTCCAGCGTCAAGGAGTTCGCCATGCCGCGACGATCCGCCACGGACGCCGCCCGCACGCGCGAGGCCATCGCCGCCGCCGCCCGCGCGGCTTTCGCCGTGGACGGTTACGCCGGCGCCTCGACCGCCCGCATCGCCCGCGACGCCGGGGTCAGCGAGGGCGCGCTGTTTCATCACTTCCGGACCAAGGCGGCGCTGTTCCGCGAGGTGTTCGTCACGCTGGAGGGCGAACTGGACGCCCATGTCCGCGCCGCGTCGCGTGATGGGGCGCCGATAGACGCCTTCCTCGCCGGTTGCCGGGCCTCGATGCAGTTCGGGACCCGGCCGGACTACCAGCGGGTGGTGCTCGTCGACGGGCCGACCGTGCTGGGCGACGCCGAATGGCGCAAGGTCGACGCCCAGCTTGGCCTCGCCACGGTCGCCCGCGGACTGCGCAACCTGGCCGGCCGCGACAACCTCTCGGCCGAGGCGGCGCGGCCGTTGTCGGTCCTGGTCATGGGGGCGCTGAACGAGGTGATCTTCGCCCTGGCCCGCAAGGAGGAGGGCGTCGAGATAGAGGCCTGCCTCGACGCCCTGGCCCGGATGCTGTCCCCCTGGATGGACGGCCAGGGGGACAACGACGCTACAGAGGCAGGGTCCGGCGTGTGAGCAGGTGGAAGCGCAGGCACATCGCCGCCGCCGCCACGGCCAGCCCGAAGGCCAGGCCGATCCAGACGCCCAGGCCCTCCATCCTGAAGTGGACGCCCAGCAGGATGCAGACCGGCGCCCCGGCCAGCCAGTAGGCGCCGCCGGCCAGCAGCATCGGCATGCGGGCGTCCTTGAGGCCCCGCAGCGCCATGGCGCCGACCACCTGCAGGGCGTCGACCAGCTGGAACGCCGCCGCCACCTTCAGGAACAGGGCCGCCAGCGCGATGACCTGCAGGCTCTGCGCGTCCCGGCCGGCGATGTAGAGGCCGGCGATCCACTCGCCGTTCAGGAACATCAGCACCCCGAACAGGCTGATCAGCCCGGCGCCGACGACCATGGCCGTGAAGCCCGCTCGCCGCGCGCCCTCGCGATCGCCCCGTCCGGCGAACCGACCGACCCGCACGGTCGCGGCCATGGCCACGCCCAGGGGGATCATGAAGGTCACCGAGGCGAAGTTCAGCGCCACGCCGTGCGCGGCGAGCGGCGCCGCGCCGAAGGTGCCGACCACAAGGGTCATGGCGTTGAACAGCATCGCCTCGAACAGGATGGTGACCCCGATCGGGATGCCCAGCATCATGATCTCGCGCAGCTTGCGCATCACCGGCCGCCGGAAGCGGCGCAGGATGCGGAAGGCCCGCAGCGTCGGCGTCATCCGCACCACGACCAGCATGGCCAGGAAGGACCAGATCGCCGACAGCGACGTCGCCAGTCCGGCCCCGACCAGACCGAGCCTCGGCAGGCCGAGCTCGCCGAAGATCAGCGCCCAGGCCGCGACCAGGTTGAACAGGATCGCCGACAGCATCACCCACAGCGCCGCGTTGGGACGGTTCATCGCCGTGGCAAAGTTGCGCAGCACCTGGAAGCCGAACGAGAAGGGCAGGCCGATGCAGAGCATGGCCGTGAACTGCCCGGCGCCCGTGGCCAGCACCGGATTCTGCCCCAGGCCGTCGAGAATCCAGCGGCTGGACAGCAGGATCGGCATCAGCGGGATCGACAGCAGGATGGCGCTCCACAGGCCCATTCGGACCACGTGACGCACGCCGGCCTTTTCCTTCGGCCGGGCGCCGATCATCTGGGCGACCATGGGCGAGACCGCCGAGGCCGGTCCGCTGCCGACCAGCCAGCAGAAGTAATAGACCGTGTTGCCGATCAGCGAGGCCGCCAGGGCCTCGGTCGACAGCCGGCCCAGAAGCACGGTGTCGGTGGCGAGGATCGCCATCTGGGCCAGCTGGGTGACGATCAGCGGTCCGGCCAGGACCAGCAGTTCGCGCGCCTCCACGACGAAACGGTCGCGGCGCGCGCTGCGACTGGTCTCGGGAGCGGGGGCCGCGCGGACCGCGGCGGAAGTGTTCATCTCGTCGATCATCGATCGGACTTTCGTGTGTCCGGGCCCGATGCGGGGAGGCGGAAATGAAAAACCCTCCGGAGCAGCGGGCTCGGGAGGGTCGGAAGGCCTGGAAATCCGTGGACGGTTCTAGGCGGCTTGTTCCTCGCGAGCAGAGTCGGCGCAACGACCGCCATCAACGGCGGACGGAAGCGTCCGGCAGTCAATGAAGGTGGCGACGGTCATGAATCGAGCTCGCGAAGACAGGTCCGATCGGACCGGTGGAGCGCCGGAGGTACGCTCGCCGAACGCGGGTGTCAATCTCGGGGCGGCGTCGCCCGCGCCGCGCGCCCGTTCGCCGGGATCAGAAGAACCCCATCAGCTTGAACCCGGCGATGACCAGCACCAGGCCGAGCGTCTTGAGGATCAGGGTCGTGTTGAGGCGGATCCCGAGCGTTGTCCCGATCAGCGCTCCGGCCATGGCGCTGGCGGCGAACAGGGGCAGGCTGGACGGCAGCGACTGAACCACGGCGATGTTGCCCGCCAGGCCGGCGATGGAGACGCAGAGAATGAATGTCGCGGCGACGCCGGACGCGACCCTGGGGCTGGACCAGCCCAGAAACAGGATCAGCGGCGACAGGAAGATGCCCCCGCCCGTCCCGGTCAGGCCTGCCAGCAGGCCGATCCCTGCGCCCGAAAGAACACCCCAGTGCACCGGCGGGTCGTCGGGCGCCCGCAAGGCCCTGATCTCCCCGGGCCAGAGGAGTCTGGCCGCCGAGAGCCAGAGCACGGCGCCCACCACAGGCTTGTAGAACTCGCCCGGCAACTGGATGCCGCCGCCGATGAAGGCAAAGGGCAGGGCGCCGGCCAGGAAGGGCCACAGCGTCCGCCAGCGGAACATGCCGGCGCGCACATAGCGAAACGAGGCGAAGCCGGCGACCAGGATGTTCAGCACCAGGGCGGTCGGACGCATGGTGGCGGCCGAAACGCCGAACAGCGCCATCAGCGCCAGATAGGCTGACGCTCCCCCGTGGCCCACCGAGGTGTAGAGCATCGCGCCCAGCATGATGCAGGCGGCGAGCAGCAGATCCGCCAGCTCCATTCCCGCGCCCCCTCAAGCCTTGACCGTTCCGCGACCGCCGCGGCGACGCCAGGCTGCGTCTGCGTGCAGCGTCTGAACGTCTTCGTCCGGCTCCGGTCAAGTCCCTCTCAGCGCAGCAGGGTGAAGGCCTTGCCGCCGCTCCAGGGCGCGGGCCTGGGCGCCGGGCCGGCCAGCGCTTCGAAGGCGGCGACGAAGTCCTCGTCCTTGAGCAGGTCCGGCGACTGGTAGCTGACGAACATCAGGCCGGTGATCAGCGCATCGAGCATGATCACGAACTGCCCCGCCGGCATCGGCAGCTCGCCGGGCGGCAGGATGCGGGTGAAGCCCTCGGCCATGGCCTGATAGGCCGACGCCTGCTGGGTCGCGGTGCGGGCCCTCGCCTGCGGATTGGTCAGCAGATAGAGCTGGAAGGCCGCCGCCCCGGCCGCCATCGGCGCGCGCCGCCGGGCTTCCGCCGCCACGGCCAGGCCGAGAATCCGCATCTGGGTGCGGAAGGACTCGCCAGGGCGGAAGTCGGCGCTGACCGGCCGCAGCTGGCTGTCGACCACGGCCAGGAACAGCTCCTCGCGACTCCTGAAGTTGCCGTGGAAGGCGCCGCGGGTCATGCCGGCCCGGGCGCAGATCTCGTCGAGCGAGGCGCGGTCGAAGCCTTTCTCGGCGATGACGCCGGCGGCCGCCTCGATCAGCGCCGCGCGCGTGCGCTGCCGCTTGTCGCCCTTGGGCGCGCCCTTGCCTGCCGCCATTGTCCCGCCCCGTTCGATACCCCGCCGTATTTGATACGGGTTCGGATCAAACGCCAAGTCAGGACAGCGGCCAGACGTAGGCGATCAGCGGCGGGCCGACCAGCAGCACCATCAGGCTGAGCGGCGCGCCCAGCCTTGGGTAGTCGCCGAATCGATAGCCGCCGGGGGACATGACCATCGTATTGCACTGGTGGCCGATGGGGGTGAGGAAGTCGCAGGCCGCGCCCACCGCCACCGCCATCAGGAAGGCGTCGGGCCGAAAGCCCAGCTTGCCGGCCAGGGTGGCGCCGATCGGGGCCATGATCAGCACGGTGGCGGCGTTGTTCAGGAACGGCGTCACGATCATCGCCGCCAGCATGACCCCGCCGATGGCGACGATGCCCGGCAGGTCGCCGAACGCGCCCGACAGCCAGCCGGCGATCAGATCCGAGCCGCCGGTCCGCTGGATGGCGTCGCTGACCGGGATCAGGGCGGCGATCAGCACCAGCAGCGCTCCATCCAGCGCGCCGTAGGCCTCGCGCATTCGCAGGCCGCCGATCAGCACGATGATCACCGCCGCCCCGAAGAAGGCGACGGCCACGGGAACCAGCTGGAACGCGACCAGCACCATGGCCAGGGCCAGCACGACGGCGGGCGCGAAAAGCCGGCGCGGGCCGCCCAGCCGCACGTTCCGCTCGATCAGCGGCAGGCAGCCCAGGGCCTGCAGCGCGGCGGGGATGTTCCGCTCGCCGCCCTGCAACAACAGGATGTCGCCGGCCCGGAAACGCAGGCTGCGCAGGTGGTGGGTCATCCGATAGCCGGCCCGGCTGACGCCCAGCAGGTTGACGCCCTGTTCGGTATGGATCTGGGCGCCCTGGGCCGAACGGCCGATCAGCGGCGAGTCCGGTCCGACCACCGCCTCGACGGCGCGGACCTCCTCGGTCGGCTCCTCCATGGTCACCGGGTGGTCCTTGCGGGTCAGGGACAGCCTGGCGCGCAGCACGAAGGCGTCGAGCGCCTGCTGCTCGCCTTCCAGCAGCAGGATGTCCCCGGGCCGGACCACGGTATTGGGGTGGGGCGAGGGCCGCCGTCGCCCGTTCCGCAGCATGCCCATCACCACGGCCCCGCCCTCGGCCATCTCCATCAGCCGGCCGAGCCGCATCTTCTCGAAGCTCCAGGTTGGCGGGACCTCGGCCTCGGTCAGGTACAGCTTGGCCGACATGGCGGCGTCCAGGTTCAGGGTTCCGGACCGGTCCTTCGGCAGCAGCCGGTAGCCGAAGGCCAGAAAGACCAGCGACAGCCCGGTGATCACCAGCCCGACGGGGGCGAAATCGTACATCGCGAACGGCTCACCGACGATCTGCTGGCGCACTTCCGAGACGATGATGTTGGGCGCCGTGCCGACCAGGGTGACCAGCCCGCCGATCATCGCCCCGAACGCCATCGGCATCAGCAGCCGCGACGGCGCCGTGCCGGTCTTGCGCGCCACCTGCTGGGCGACCGGCAGCATGATGGCCAGGGCGCCGACATTCTTGGTCGCCATCGACAGCAGGGTGACCACGGCGGTCAGCACCGGGACCTGGCTTCGCTCGGTCTTCAGCAGCGGCAGGATGCGGCGCAGCGCCAGCTCCACGATGCCCGACCGCGCGAAGGCGGCGCTGACGATCAGCGCGCAGGCGATGATCACCGTGACATCGTTGCGGAAGCCGTCGAACGCCGCCTCGGCCGGAATCACGCCGATCGCCAGGCCGGCCAGCAAGGCGGTGACCGCGACGAGGTCATAGCGGAACCGTCCCCAGATGAAGGCGACGATGGTCAGTCCCACAAGCCCGAAGGCCAGCCCCTGCTGCAGTGTCATGGCGCTCCCCGACGTTCGGGGGCGGAACGCCGGGGCGCGACTTTGGCTGCGTTGAGCCCGTCAGAGAGGCTCCGCGGCGGCGCCGACTGTCCCCGGCGGGGTTTTTTCTGTAAGGGCGGGCCCGACATGACCCGCCCGCCTCACACCCTTTCGGTCGCGCCGATGATGGACTGGACCGACCGGCACTGTCGGGCGTTCCACCGCGTCCTGACGCGCCGGGCGCTGCTCTATACGGAGATGGTCACGACCGGCGCGGTGATCCACGGCGACCGGGAGCGGCTGCTGGGCTTTGACGCGGTCGAGCATCCGGTGGCGCTGCAGCTGGGCGGGTCGGAGCCGGCGGACCTGGCCGCATCGGCGAAGATCGGCGAGGATCTGGGCTACGACGAGATCAACCTGAATGTCGGCTGCCCGTCGGACCGGGTGCAGAGCGGCCGCTTCGGCGCCTGCCTGATGCGCGAGCCGGCGCTGGTCGCCGACGGCATGGCGGCGATGATCGACGCGGTGAAGGTTCCGGTGACCGTCAAATGCCGCATCGGGGTCGATGATCAGGACCCGGAGCAGAGCCTGTTCGAGCTGGTCGACCTGTCGGCGAAGGTCGGGGTGAGCACCTTCATCGTCCATGCCCGCAAGGCCTGGCTGCAGGGGCTGTCGCCCAAGGAGAACCGCGACATCCCGCCGCTCGACTATCCGCTGGTCCACCGCCTCAAGCGCGAACGGCCCGCGCTGACCATCATCCTCAACGGCGGCGTGCCGGACCTGGACGCGGCGCAGGCGCACATCGCCGACGGCGTCGACGGCGTCATGCTCGGCCGCGCGGCCTATCACGAGCCCGGCCTGCTGGGGCAGGTCGACCGCCGCCTGTTCGGTGAGACGGTGGCCGACGTCGATCCGTTCACGGCGGTGGAGGCCTACAAGCCGTACCTGTCGGCGCGCCTTGCCGAGGGCTGGCGGCTGGCCGCGATGACCCGACACATGCTGGGCCTGTTCCACGCCATGCCGGGCGGCCGGATCTGGCGACGCGTGCTGACGGTCGAGGGCAACAGGCCGGGGGCCGGGCTGGAGGTCGTCGACGCGGCGTTGGGCGCGGTGCGCGAGGCGTTCGAGCGCAAGCGGGACGCGGCTTAGGGCTTCAGGATCAGCGACGTCCGCGTCGCCTCGAAGGACTGCAGCTTGCCCAGGTAGCTCATGCCGAGCAGAGAGGTGTGCAGGCCGCGCTCAAGGATCAGGGCGTCGACATTGTCCACCCGCGCTCCGGCGATGGAGATCGAGCGCAGCTGCACGGCGGCAGCCTTTACCCTGCCCTCGGCGGTAATGACCTCATGGCGGTAGTCGAGCCCGGCCGGGTTGTAGCCCAGGCGCCGGGCGTCGTCGGCGGTCAGGGCCACGGCGGTGGCGCCGGTGTCGACCAGGAAGCGGACCGCCTTGCCGTCGACCATGGCCTCGGCCCAGTAATGGCCGTCGGCGCTCTTGGTGACCTGGGCGGTCCTCGCCACGGGCGTCGGAGCGCTGATCGCCGCCTCGGCCAGCAGCACCGGCGTGGCCGCCTGGGCGCCGTTATCCAGGCTGGCGATCGTGCGGGCGGCCCCGATGGCCGACAACGCCGCGATACAGCCGATCGCCAGCACCCTGATCATGACAGACACTCCGCCTTCTGGCTTTGCCGGAGGGCGCCAGGCGCCCCTTCGACGCACACAGTAGGCGCGGCGGGGTTTGCAACGCGTGAATGGGGGTAAGGGTTGGGTGGGGCGAGTGTCATTGCGTGGTTCGCGACGCCGGCCCGAGGGCCGGCTCCTCACCATGACGATCTCAGTGGAGCTCACCAACGTTCGTCATCCTGAGGAGCGAGCTCTTTGGCGAGCGTCACGAAGGACGCACTACGCCAGCCCGAGCTTCTCCGGCCGGATCCTCGAGCGCCGTTCCGGCAGCTCCGCCATCAGCCGCGCGCGCTCATCCTCGGGCAGGCGGGCCCAGCCGGCGATCTCCATCAGGGTGCGGTAGCAGCCAAGGCACAGGCTGCTCTCGGCATCGACGATACAGACCTTGATGCAGGGCGTGGCGATGGCCTTCGGCGGCGCGGCGGGCAGGGTCAACGCGAGGCTCCGTCCGGGATGGCGTAGGCGACCGTGGCCTTGGCGGCGGCGCGCTCTCGGCCCTCGGTCCACATCAGCACATCGCAGGTTCCGATCCGGCGGCCGAGTCGCAGCATCGTCGCCTCGGCGTGCAGGTCGCCCGGCGCGCAGGGCCTCAGGAAGTGGATGGTCAGGCTGGTGGTCACGGCCATGGCCACCTCGCCGATGTGGGCCAGCACCAGCGCATAGGCGGCGGTGTCGGCCATGGTCATCAGCGTCGGGCCCGAAATCACGCCGCCGGGCCGCAGGTTGCGGCTGGCCATGGCCTGGACCAGTTCGACCCGCCCGGGGGCCACGGTCGTGACCCGGGGCATCGCCGCCGGGTCGGCCTCCGGAAAGGCGCGCGCCAGGAAATCGTTCAGGGCCGCCGCGTCCAGGCGCGGGGTCGTCTCACCGGTCGCGGCGGGGCTGGTCATCGTTTCAGCATCGCGACCCGCGGCCGACGTTTCAAGCCTTACCGGAAGGTCATGTTTTCGTCATGGTTTCCCCATGACCATTACAGTTCTGTAAGATATGAACGCTATGTAATTATTAGAGTCTGTCAGGTATTTAATTTGTGAATACAGGTCGCATGCAGCATTCTGATCTCGCACCAATCAGGGAGATGGAGCGACCCCCATGCGTATCATCACTGCCGCCATTATCGCCGCGACCGCCGTTTCCGGCCTCACCGCCACCGCCGCCACCGCCGCCACCGCCGCCTTCGCCGCCGAGGGTCGCCTCAGCGACTCGCAGCTCATCAAGGCCTACCGATGCGCCGGCCTGGCCGGTGCGGACGCTGACAAGTTCAACGCCGTCATCAAGGCCAACAAGCGCGGCCGCGCCGACTTCGTCCTCGACAAGGCGCTGAACGCCCGCAACGACGCCGCCCGCCAGGTGCGTTCCGCCCGCGAAGGCGGCAAGGCCGAGATCGCGGCCGAACTGGCCGGGGTTTGCGCGGCCCTGGTCGCCTGACCCGCCACCCTCACTACTGATCGAGCACCCAGTAGCCTTGACGCCTCGTCCCCCGGGACGGGGCGTCCTTTTTTTGCCCGGAACCCTTGCCGGTGAGGCTGACAGCTTTACGTTGACGCTCGCGTCATCTTTCCAAACAACTGTTCGGTCGCTATGGTCGCGCCGACTTTGAACGGCCCCTTCAGAGGCCGCGCCGGGAGCCCTACATGAACCTCGAATTCTCCGCCGAAGACAACGCGTTCCGCGCGGAGGTCCGCGCCTTCATCGAGCAGAACTACCCCGAACAGCTGCGGGGCAAGCAGGACGACGGGGACGACCTGACCAAGGAAGACTACCTGTCCTGGCACAAGGTCCTGGCCAGGAAGGGCTGGGTCGCGCCGTCGTGGCCGGAAGCCCTGGGCGGCACCAACTGGACATCGACCCAGAAGTACATCTGGTCCGAGGAACTGGCCCGCGCCGACGCGCTGCCGGTGCTGCCGTTCGGCGTCGTGATGGTCGCCCCGGTGATCTACACCTTCGGCACGCCCGAGCAGAAGGAACGCTTCCTGCCGAAGATCTACAACGGCGAGGAATGGTGGTGCCAGGGCTACAGCGAGCCGGGCGCCGGCTCCGACCTGGCCAGTCTCAAGACGAAGGCCGAGCGCTTCACCGGCGACGACGGCAAGGAATACTACCTGGTCAACGGCCAGAAGACCTGGACCACCCTGGCCCAGCACGCCGACTGGGGCTTCTTCCTGGTCCGCACGGACCCGACCGCCAAGATCCAGGAGGGCATCTCCTTCCTGCTCATCGACATGAAGAGCCCGGGCATCGAGGTCCGCCGCATCACGACCCTCGAAGGCGGCCACGAGGTCAATGAGGTCTGGCTCGAGAACGTCAAGGTGCCGGTCGAGAACCGCGTATTCGAGGAGAACAAGGGCTGGACCTGCGCCAAGTTCCTGCTCGCCCACGAGCGCAGCGGCATCGCCGGCGTCGCCCGTTCCAAGCGCGGCGTCGAGAAGATTCGCGAGATGGCCGCCGTTGAACTGAATGACGACGGCACGCCGCTGATCCAGGACGCGTCCTTCAAGCGCAAGGTCGCCGAGCTGGAGATCGACCTGACGGCGCTGGAGTTCACCGAACTGCGCACCCTGGCCGGCGAAGCCTCCGGCAAGGGCCCCGGCCCGGAATCCTCGCTGCTCAAGATCAAGGGCACCGAGATCCAGCAGCGGCTGACCGAGCTGGCGCTGGAAGCCTCCGGCCACTACAGCTCGCCCTACCTGCGCGACGCCGGCGACAACGCCCGCATCGGCCCCGACTACGCCGTGGGCCGCGCCGGCGCCTACTTCAACACCCGCAAGACCTCGATCTACGGCGGGTCCAACGAGATCCAGCGCAACATCATCGCCAAGATGGTGCTGGGCCTCTAGTCACGGAAAAGGCGCTCCCGCCCCGCGTCCTTCGAAACGCGCCCTTGCGGGCGCTGCTCAGGATGACAAAGGTGGGAGCGCTTCTGAATTAGTCATCCTGAGCAGGTCGCGAAGCGGCCGTGTCGAAGGACGCACAACGACCCAACGCCCCCCTAGAGGGGTTGAAAGACGAGGACCGCCAGGATGGATTTCAACTTCACCGAAGAACAGTCGATGCTGCGCGACACGGTCGCCAGCTACCTCCAGGACAACTACGACTTCGACAAGCGCCGCAAGGCGATCTCGTCGGACGCCGGCCGTGATCCGGCCGTCTGGTCGGCCTTCGCCAACGAGCTGGGCATCCTGGGCGCGCCGTTCTCGGAAGAGCTGGGCGGCCTTGGCGGCGACGCCATCGAAAACATGATCGTCATGGAAGAGTTCGGCAAGGCGCTGGTCGTCGAGCCCTACCTCGGCACCGTGGTGATCGGCGGCGGCTTCCTGAAGCACAGCGGCCACGCCGGCGCGGCCGACCTGATCGGCGGCATCATCGGCGGCGAGACCATCTTCGCCTTCGCCTACGCCGAGCCGCAGGCCCGCTACACCTGGCACGACCTGAAGACCACGGCCAAGAAGGACGGCGCCGGCTACGTGATCAACGGCCACAAGGCCGTGGTCGTCGGCGCCCCCTGGGCCACGCACCTGATCGTCACCGCCCGCACCGGCGGCGGCCAGCGCGAGGAGAGCGGCGTCTCGGTGTTCATCGTCGAGAAGAACGCCAAGGGCGTAACCACCCGCGACTACCCCACCGTCGACGGCCAGCGCGCCTCGGAAGTCTATTTCGAGAACGTCTCGGTCGGCGCCGACGCCCTGATCGGCCAGGAGGGCGCCGCCCTGCCGCTGGTCAACAAGGTCATCGACGAAGCCACCGCCGCCCTGTGCGCCGAGGCCGTCGGCGCCATGCGCCAGCTGCATACCGGCACGCTCGAGTACGCCAAGCAGCGCAAGCAGTTCGGCACCGCCATCGCCAACTTCCAGGTGCTGCAGCACCGCATGGTCGACATGTTCATGAACGTCGAGCAGTCGGTCTCGATGACCTACATGGCCACCATCAAGGTCACCGACGACGCCGAGCGCGCCAAAGCCGTCTCCGCCGCCAAGGTGCAGATCGGCAAGGCCTGCAAGTTCGTCGGCCAGAACGCCATCCAGATCCACGGCGGCATGGGCATGACCGACGAACTGGCCATCGGCCACTACTTCAAGCGCGCCACGATGATCGAGGGCCTGTTCGGCTCGGTCGACCATCACCTGCGCCGCTACGAGACCCTGTCCTTCGGCAAGGCGGCCTAAGTCGCCACCGGACAGGACTGCCTGGGAGGCGGGGTCGCAAGACCCCGCCTTTTTCTTTGGTCGGGGCAGGGCGTGCGGCGTCGGCGCCGGATTCAGCGCCCGGCCATGACGCGCGCGGCGCCAGGCAACCCTGTCGGGTTTCAGACGTTGTGGCCCCGCCACGAAAGAACGAACCCATGATCAAGTTGCTCAGTCTCTCAACCGCCCTGATGCTCACGCTCAGCGTCCAGCCCGCTCTTGCGCAGGGTCAAGGCGGGGACAAGCCGGGCAAGGGCAAGGACGGCGGAGGTCAACAAGAGCAAGGCTCCAAAGCCCATCCGGGCAAGGGTGGCGGCAAGGACAAGGACGTGGGCCCCGGCGACAGGGGCCAGCGCCCGGATCAGCGGGTCGTCCAAGACGACAGGCCCGGACGCGACCGCGACGGGAATGGCGGCCAAGACCGGCGCGACGGCCCGGTCGTTGTGAGCCGTGACCGCGGCCAGCAGGCCGTCGTATCCGTCCCTTACCGGGACTACGGCGTGATGCGGGGTTGCCCCCCGGGCCTGGCCAAGAAGAACAACGGCTGCCTGCCGCCCGGTCAGGCGAAGAAGGTGCAGCACCGCTATGACTACCGCTGGGGCGATCCCCGCGTCGGCTACGTGCATCGCTATGATGACGGCTATCAGTACCGCTACGACCGGCAAGGCGCGCTGCTCGGCTATATGCCGGCGCTTGGCGGCGCGCTTTCGGCGGGGCAGCTCTGGCCGACGCAGTACCGCTATGATCCCGCGCCACGCCAGCAGGTCGACTACTACGGGCTGAGCCCGTCCTATGATTACCGGTACGCGGACGGCGCGATCTACGGCGTCGATCGCAACACCTCGACAATCCAGCAGGTGGTCGCGCTGGTGACCGGCCAATCGGCGACCGTGGGGCAGCGGATGCCCAGCGGCTACGATGTCTACAACGTGCCCTACGCCTATCGGAACCAGTACGTCGACACCCCCACGGCCGCCTACCGCTACAACGACGGCGCGATCTACCAGGTGGATCCGAAGACGCAGCTGATCGCGGCGATCGTCCCGCTGCTGGCCAAAGCCCTATGAGCGGGATCATGACGATGCGAACCCTGACGCGCTGCACGCTGGCGGCCCTCGCCGTGGTCGCGCTCGCGGGCTGCGGGGACCGGGCAGGCAAGGCCGGAGCGGAGAAGTCCGCCGCCGGCGCGCCGGCCGAGGTGTCGAACAAGACGCTGGCGGCGACGTTCCAGGCCGACCGCGCGTATGGTGGCCTGGCGAAGGTGCTCGCCAACTCGGGCCTGGAAGCCGCGCTTGAGGGGGTAGGCCCCTACACCGTGCTCGCTCCTCCGGACTCGGCCTTGACCGGCCCGGCGGGCGGGGATCTCACCGATCCGGCGATGAAGGCCGAGGGGGCGGCCCTCATGCGCGCCCACATCCTGCCCGGAGCCATCACACGCGCCGACATCGCCGCGGCTGTCGACGGGGCCGCGGGCAAGGGCGTGCAGATGCGCACCATGGGCGGGGGGATGCTGACGTTCACGCGCAACGGCCAGGATCTCGTCGCCACGGCTCCCGACGGCGCCAGCGCGCGCCTGACGGGAAGGGAAAGCCTGGTGAGCAACGGCGTCGTGCAGCCCATCGAGGGTCTGTTGGTGAAGCCGAGCCCGGCGGCGGAGTAGGCCTTGGTCTGACGCGGCAGTCGCCGGCGACCGT
This sequence comes from Caulobacter sp., assembly GCA_030683005.1. Classification (GTDB taxonomy): domain Bacteria; phylum Pseudomonadota; class Alphaproteobacteria; order Caulobacterales; family Caulobacteraceae; genus Caulobacter. The sequence goes on from JAUXMY010000037.1 coordinate 53,417, forward strand.
CACCGGCGCGCATCGGACGCCTCAGGGCCCGACCGCCCATTGACCGCGCGTCGCGGGACTGATCTGCTGCCCCGCCCATCGAACCGGGGAGCTGCGATGATACGCAGGACGTTCCTTGGCGGCGCGGTCGCCGGGCTGACGCTGGCGGGATGCGGACGGTCGCCGCCGCCGCCGGCCGTGCCCGAAGGCGTGACCCTGACGCCGATTGGCGGCTATTTTCCCCTTCAAAGCCGGGCGCTTCTGGCACTGGTCGGCGTGAAGGGAGTCCCGGCTCGCCACGCCGTCGACTGCTACCAGGTCGTCTATGGCTCCCGGGACTCGGCCGGCGCGCCGATCCGGCTGAGCGGGCTGCTGGCCCTGCCGCGCGGCGTCCCGGCGCGGGGCCTGGCCAGTTGGCAGCACGGCACGACAACCTCGCGCCAGGACGTGCCGTCCACCCTGGCGTCAGAGGGCATGGCGGCGGCGATCCTGTTCGCCGGCAACGGCTATGCGACCGTCGCGGCGGACTATATCGGCCTGGGGATCTCGCCGCTGACCCACACCTACTACGCCGTCGACGACACGGCCCGGGCGGTCATCGACCTTATCGACGTGGCCCGGCGCCTGCCCGGCGTGCCTGACTCGCCGCCCTTCCTGGCCGGGTTCTCCCAAGGCGGCCACGCCACCCTGGCCGTCCAGCAGACGCTTGAAGCCGCCGATCGCCAGGTGCTGGGGTCGGCGGCGGTGGCCGGCGCCTTCAACCTGCGGACCATCAGCTTCGGGGAGGCCCTGAAGGGGCAGGCGGCGCAGGCGTCCCTGTACCTGGCCTACCTGGCCCGGGGGATGGGCGCGCGCTACGGACATCCGCTGGAAACGGTGATGACCGGGCCCATGGCGGCCCTGACCCGCAAGCTCTACGACCAGCCTCACACGCCGGACGAAATCATCGCCACCCTGCCCAAGGACCCCAGGGCGCTGTTCGACCCGGGCTTTCTCGACGCCTTCGACCACGACAGGCCGCACTGGTTCCTGGAGGCGATGGCGGCCAACGAGGTCAGCCACTTCACGCCGCGCGCGCCGGTGCGCCTCTTCCATGGCGCAGGCGACATCGACGTGTCGCCGCGCGAGTCGACGGTCACGGCGGGCATGTTCCAGGCCCGGGGCGCCGATGCGCAGGCCATCGACCTGGGCCCCGTCGACCACGGCGGTTCCGCCCTGAAGGCGGCGCCTGCGGTGCTGGACTGGCTTGGGTCGCTTGGGAAGACGATCTAGGGCCGAGAGGCGGCTCTTCCCTTGCCTCCCACCGCCGCTATACCGGAGCCGACCGGGAGTTCGCCGCACGATGAGCCAGAACCGACCCACCCGTCATCGCGAGCCGCCGCCGGTGTCGCTGCGCGAGTTCACGGCCTGCGCGCTGTTCGCGGCGGTGCTGATCGCGGTTGCCATGCTCTACAGCTGCCTGCCGGCCGCCATCGTGGTGCTGGCCCAGGGCGCCGCGGGCGAGGTCAGCGGTCGCGACATGACCATCTTCTTCGTGACCTACGCCATCCTGGTGATCGGCCCGCTGGTCGGCTGGAGCCTGTGGTGGATCGGCCGCAACGCCATGGCCCTGGCCGCGCTGGCGCCGTTCGGACTGGCCGTCGCCGCCCTGGCCCCGATGGCGGCCTTCTGAGGCCTCAGGCGCCTCGCGCGCTTCTCAAGCTCCAGCCTCCGCCTCAGCGGCGGTGAGGCAGCGCGAAGGCAGTCGGTGAGACGCCTGCGGAAGTGACCTACGTCTCGTCGTCTGGCGAGATGTAGGGGATCAGGCAATAGTCGCCGAGCCAGTCTTCGAAGCTGTCCGCCAGACGGTCGATTGTCCCGTAGTCATGGTCGAAAATCCAGATCGAGCCATCGAGATCGAATGCGAAGAGATTACCTGTGCAGTCCGTGGCAAAGGCGATGAGATGGTCCGGCAGACCTAGTTCCCGCCAATCGACCGTACTTTCCACGATCTCAGTCGGTGAGAGAAACCCGCTGATGTCGGCAAGATCAATATCCTGCTCCACGATGCTGTGCAGCAGGGCGATCGTGAGTCTGGGAAGACCGACTTCGAGAACCGCGGCCCGATAGCTATCCGGCAGGCGGCGGCCAACGGCGTCCTCTGCATGGGCTAGATCGTCCGGGCGTACAGAATCCGGCGGGTAGTTCTTGCTCCCCCACAGGCGGGCGAAGCCTCTGAGCAACACTCCCGCGCTGACTGCTCCAGCTTCAGGCACCCAAGGCCTCCCGCTTCTCTTCCAGCATCAGCCATTCCTCTTCGGCCGCCGCGAGGTCTGCGCGGGCCTTGTCGGCGGCGTTCATGGTGCGGTCGAAGCGGGCCCGGTCGCGGGCGTAGAGGTTGGGGTCGGCGAGCTCGGCGTCCAGCCTGGCGATCTGGCCGGGCAGGCTGGCGATCAGGGCTTCCAGCTCCTCGAGCCGCCGCTGGTCCTTGTAGCTGAGCTTGACCGCCTTCTTCGTCTCGCCGCGGGGCGTCTGGACAGCCTTGGCGCCGCCGGGATTGCGGTCCTCGAAGAAGCCCGGGTTCTGGCCCATGAAGTCGGTCCAGCCGCCGGGCGTCTCGACCACCTTGCCCCGGCCGTCCAGGGCGATGGTCGAGGTGGCCAGACGGTCGATGAAGTCGCGGTCGTGGCTGACCAGGATCAGGGTGCCGTCGAAGTCGGCCAGCAGATCCTCGAGCAGGTCCAGCGTCTCCATGTCGAGGTCGTTGGTCGGTTCGTCCAGCACCAGCAGGTTGGCCGGCCGGGCCAACGCCCGGGCCAGCAGCAGCCGGTTGCGCTCGCCGCCCGACAGGCTGGAGACCGGCTGACGCAGCTGCTTGTCCTGGAACAGGAATTCCTTGGCGTAGCCGGCCACGTGGCGGGGCATGCCGCGCACCATGATCTGGTCGCCGCCGCCGTCGGTCAGGACGTCCCAGAGGGTCTGGCCCTCCTTCAGGTCGCCGCGCGCCTGGTCGATGTAGGCGATCTCCAGCCCGGTCCCCAGCTTCACCTCGCCGGCGTCGGGTTTCAGGTCGCCGAGCAGCAGCTTGACCAGGGTGGTCTTGCCGGCCCCGTTAGGGCCGACCAGGGCGACGCGGTCGCCGCGCTGGATACGGGTCGAAAAGCCGCTGACGATGACCCGCTCGCCGAAGGCCTTGGCCAGGCCCTTGGCCTCTGCGACGCGCTTGCCGGAGGTGTCGCCCGCGGCCAGGCCCATGCTCAGGCTGCCCCGAGCCTCCTTCAGAACCGTGGCCTTCTGCTCGCGCATGGCGACCAGCCGGCGGCGGCGGCCTTCGTTGCGGGCCCGGCGGCCGGTGACGCCGCGGGCCATCCAGTGCTGCTCGCGCTCGATGGCCTTGTTCAGGCGGCGGAACTCGTCGGCCTCGGCCTCGAGCATCTGCTCGGACCATTCGTCGAAAAACTCGAAGCCCTTGTCCAGCCGGCGGACCTTGCGGCTTTCCAGCCAGAAGCAGCGCCGGGTGACCCGGCCCAGGAAGGCGCGGTCGTGGCTGACGATCAGGGCGGCGGCCCGGCAGGACGACAGCTTGTCCTCCAGGGTCTGGATGGCGAAGATGTCGAGGTGGTTGGTCGGCTCGTCCAGCAGCAGCACGTCCGGCTGCTCGGCGAAGGCGCGGGCCAGGGCCACGCGGCGGATCTCGCCGCCGCTGAGGCCCTTGGTCGACTTGGTCGGGTCCAGCCCGAAGGCCATCAGTTCGGCCTCGGCCTCGTAGTGGGTCGCGCCGCCGGCCTCGACGTGGTCCAGCAGGGTGTCGCCGACGATCACCGGCTCCTGCGGCACGACAACGATCCGGGCGCCGGGCGTCATGAAGCGGTCGCCGGCGTCGGCCTCGATGGCCCCGGTCAGGATCCGCATCAGCGTCGACTTGCCGGCCCCGTTGCGCCCGACCAGCGAGGCCTTGACCCCCGGCTCAATGGCCAGGTCCACGCCGTCGAACAGCATGGTGGCGCCGTCGGCGAGCCGGACGTCTTTCAGGGCGAGGATCGGGGCGGCCATGGGGGGAGGGGTGCTGCGCTGCGACGGGATGGGAGAGAGGCGCGTCTATCCCCCTTTTCCGCCACGGGGGGAAGGGCGATCCCGGCGGCTTGACAGAGAACGGCGGTTCCTGAACTATCAACCGTGGCGGGAGCTATGAAATTTTGCCCTACTGGGATGCGTGTGGGCCGTCTCGGATGAAGGTCGCCCGTTCGGCCTCCGGACTTCTGGCCGTGCTGGCGCTGGCCGCCCCGCTGGGCGGCTGCGTGACCTACAGCGCGACGGGAGCAGACGGTGCGCCGGGCGCGCGTCATGTGTTCGGTCTTGTGGTCATCGTGCTCGATGACCGCGATCCGGCGGACCGGCCGGCCCTGACGACCAGCACCAGCCTCGGCCTGGGCCTGCGGCTGGGCGGCTCGGATCCGGGGGTCGCGGTGGGCTACAACCGGGACGCCCGGCTGACCCTGCCGCCGAACAGTTGCGTGGACATCGACCGCCCCGGGCCTTGCGGCGCGGAGCCCCTGGAAGAGGACAAGCCATGACCAGACCGCTGATCCTGCCGGCCCTCGCGGTGTTGCTGCTGGCCGGAGGCTGCGCCCAGAGCGACCGGGTGCTCTTCGTGACCAGCTCGTCGCTGGGCATCAATGTCGACAGCAAGCCGCCCACGGCCAGCCTGGCCTATGACCGCACCGAGGGGTTCATCGGCCCCCGCTACGACAACGGCGGCATGCCGGAGGTGGTGGCGATGATCGACAGCGATGGCGGTCTGTTCAAGCCTGAGGTGAAGCAGATCTACGCCACCGGCGCGGCGGCCACGACGGCGGTGGGCCGTGACGCCGCCGGGCCGGCGACCCTGACCGGCGGGCGGCGCATGGCCTTCTTCGGCACGAGCACCACCACCGGCTTCAAGATCGGCTTTGGCGAGGCCTCGCCGATCCCCGACAGCTTCCTGTTCGGCTTTCGGCGCAAGGAAGTCTCCCTGATTCCGCTGGCGACGACCGGCACGGGCGATGCGCAAACCGACGTCTACGCCTCCGTGCTCGGCTCGTACGACAGCGGCGTCGCCGCCACCGGCGAAGCCGGCGGGACCAAGTTCAGGATGAAGCAGTTCTTCGCCACCGGGCAGGCCGCCGAGGTGCTGGCCAAGCGGGGTGAGGTCCGGAGTGTGTTCACCAGCGTCGCCGCCGACTCCCTGAGAGAGGCCCTCAGTCCCGAAGCCTATGCCAAGAACGTCGACCTCGGCGAAGCGGCCCAACGCGAACAGATCGCGAGGGTACGGCGCATCCTGGACCGCGTCGCCCCGATCGAGGCCGTCGACAGCGCGGCGCTCAAGGCGCTCGTCGAGCGGACTGAACCAGCGCTTTCGGGGGCCAACCAGGACACCCTGAGCCGGGCCAGGACGCGCGGCGAACTGAACACCCTGCTTGAGTTGAACCTGCCGGTCGCCAAGCGGCTCGACGCCGCGCTCAACGCCGAACAACCCTGAGGAGGGGACGTCAGATGGCCAGTAAATCCAGCCTGTTCGTTTGCGACACGCCCGCCCAGGCCGTCCAGGCGAGGGCCGTGCTGCGTGATCAGGGCTTCACCGAGGCCCAGATCGACGCCGACCAGCTGGCGGTGTTCAGCTACGACGCCGAAACCCACAGCAATGGCGCCGCCGAGGTCCACGCCGACAAGTGGATCGTCATTGGGCGCAAGTGAGGCCTACGGCTCGTAGGGCTCCTCGCCCCGGTCCAGGTTCAGCTCCCAGGCCATGAAGTCGAGCGCGTCCTCGGGCTCGGCGAGGGTGTCCTCGTTGATGGTCTTGCCCCGGATCGAGACGCCGGCCTTGTGGGTGCTGTCCGGATCGCCGGTGATCAGCGGGTGCCAGGCGGGCAGGGTCTTGCCCTCGTTCAGCCGGCGATAGGCGCAGCTGGCCGGCATCCACTGCAGGCTCTCGATGTTGCCCGGGGTCAGTTTGATACAGTCGGGGACGTGCGTCTTGCGATTGGCGTAGTCGGTGCAGCGGCACAGGTCGCCGTCGAACAGCTTGCAATGCACGCTGGTTGGGATGACCTCGCCGCTGTCTTCATCCTCGAAGCGAACCAGGCAGCACAGGCCGCAGCCGTCGCATAGGCTCTCCCACTCGGCGGGACTCATCTCGCGGAGAGGCTTTGTCTCCCAGAAGGGTTTGCACGGCATGACCCTTGCGTCCTAAACCCGTTGTAGCCGTAACCCAAGCCGCGTCTGGATCATTTTGAGCGACGACTGGTCCCTTCCGCCGTACCGTTTCAACGCCGGGTCCGACGAGACGCCGGAGCCTGAAGCCGCGTCCGAGGCGCAGAGGGCGGGCAAACCGGCCAGGCCCGGGAAGGCGCCAAAGGCTCCGAAGGAGCCCAGGCCGCCCCGGGTCGCAGCGCCCAAGGTCTTCGGCCGGGCTACGAAACCCAGGTCGGAAAAGCCGCCCCGGCCCCCCAAACCGCCCCGCGACCCGGGCGAGGGCTTCCGCTGGCAGTCGCTGTACGAATGGACCCTGTCGCCGAAGCTGCGCTGGGTCTGGCTGACCCTGCTGGTGCTGTTCCTGATCGGAGCGGCGACCGCCGCGGCCGGCAGCGTCTACATCTGGCGCAAGTACCTGACCGACGTCCCGCCGCTGCCGGCGCGCGAGGCGCTGTTCGCGATCAACCGGGCGCCCGGGATCCGCTTCCAGGACATGGACGGCAAACAGATCGCCGTGCGCGGTCCGCGCTATGGCGAGCGGATCACCCTTGATCAGCTGCCCGAACACGTGCCGCAGGCCTTCCTGGCGGCCGAGGACAAGCGCTTCTACAAACACGGCGCCCTCGACTTCCACGGCATCGCGCGCGCCGCCTGGGTCAACTGGCGGGCCGGACGGATCGTGCAGGGCGGCTCGACAATCACCCAGCAGATCGCCAAGGGCCTGTTCCTGACTCCGGACCAGACCATGAAGCGCAAGCTGCACGAGGCGGTCATGGCCACCCGTCTGCAGAAGATCCTGACCAAGGACGAGGTGCTGGAACTCTACCTCAACCGCATCTTCTTCGGGGCCAACACCTACGGCATCGACGGCGCCTCCCGCGCCTATTTCGGCAAGCCGGCCGCGCAGATGACCCTGGCCGAGTCGGCGTTGCTGGCCTCGCTGCCCAAGGCGCCGTCGCGCCTGGCGCTGACCAGGAACATGGGCGAGGCGCTCAAGCGCCAGCGGCTCATCCTGGGCAACATGCTCGAAGAGCGCTGGATCACCCGCGAGCAGTACGAGGCGGCGCTGGAAAACACGCCTGTGCTGGCCCCCGGCGCGGTGCAGGACGAGGGCGACCTCGGCTACATCCTCGACTACGCCACCACCGAGGCGGTCAAGGTGGCCGGCGAGAACAGCCCTGACCTGATCGTGCGGCTGACCATCGACTCGCGGCTGCAGGCGGCGGGCTCCAGATTCGTTCGCGAGGCCCTGCGCACCGATGGCGCCAAGGCCGGCGCCCAACAGGCCGCCCTGCTGGCCATGACCCCCGACGGCGCCATCCGCGCCATGGTCGGCGGGACCGACTTCGACGAGACCCCGTTCAACCGCGCCACCCAGGCCCGGCGCCAGCCCGGCTCGACCTTCAAGCCCTTCGTCTACGCCGCCGCCGTCGAGCGGGGCGTGCTGCCCACCGACACCCGTATCGACGGGCCCGTGAAGCTGGGCGACTGGGAGCCCGGCAACTACGGCGGCGGCTATGCCGGGACGGTGACCATCGCCGACGCCCTGGCCAAGTCGATCAACACCGTCGCCGTCAAGCTGGGCCAGGAGATCGGCGTCGACGGCATCGGCGAGCTGTCGCGGCGCTTCGGTCTGACCAGCATTCCGGCCCGCCCGGACCTGGCTGTGACCCTGGGCGCCAAGGAGGTCACCCTGCTCGAGCTGGTCGGCGGCTTCCAGGTGTTCCAGCTCGGCGGTCAGCGCCGGCCGGCCTACATCATCGAGAGCATCACCACGGTCAGCGGCGAGCCGCTGTTCACCCACTCGGAGACGGCCGGATCGCCGGTCTACGACATCGCCAACGCCTCGATGATGGTGAAGATGATGAAGGGCGTGCTGGAGCGCGGCACCGGCACGCGGGCCGCCTTCGGGCGTCCGGCGGCGGGCAAGACCGGCACCAGCCAGAACTGGCGCGACGCCTGGTTCGTCGGCTTCACGCCCGACTACATCGCCGGCGTCTGGGTCGGCAACGACGACGACAAGCCGATGAACCGGGTGGCCGGCGGGGGCATCCCGTCGACCATCTGGCGGCGGTTCATGCTGGAGGCCCACGTCGGCAAGCCGTCCCGCGACTTCGACTGGCTGCTGCCCGACCCGGTGCCGGAAACCGAGGAAGACCCCCGCAACCCGTTCTACGGCGAGCTGGCCAACGACTTTGGCCGGGCGGCCGACTCGCTGGAGGGCCAGGCGGGCGACGTGCCGGGGGTTCCACTCCAGGCCCCGACTCCGGGCGCGCCCGGCGTCCCCGGCGTCCCTGGCGTTCCGGGCGTTCCGGGCGAGTCCGGCCGTCCCGATCCGGCTGCGCCGCCCGCGCCGCGCCGCCCGGCGCCGCAGATTCCGGCCGGCGAAGTCATCCCCTACTGACCGCTCGGGCCGGCGGATAGGGGGATAGAGCGTGCTCTGTCCTCCCGCTATCCGAGTCAAAGCGCTGCCGTTTCAAAGGCTTGCATCTTTCTCGCGCATTCGATCCGCCCGGCGCGGTGGTCCCGTATGGTTTGGGCATCACCGACAAATCCCGGAGGGGCCGCGATGCTTGAGGGGTTCCTGGAGCGGCAGCTGCGCCGCATCGAGGCGCTGGAGGCAGCCTATGACGGCTTGCCGCCGCCGGAGACCGAGATCGTCATCGAGCGGCGCGTCCGAGTCGTTGCCGGGCTCTACCGGGCGATGAAGCTGGCGGTCCAGCTCGCCGGGATGACGCGCGAGGCGGCGGGACCGCAGGAAGACAATGAGGATGGCATGCGACTCCGACACGATCCTGAAACCGTGGAAAGAAAGCACCGGCTTCTGGACGCGGGATTGGCTCGAATGGATCAAGACCTGGAGCGAGAACGAGCGGCGCTCGCGGCTGACACGGGCGGAACTGGAGATCGCGCAACGGAGCTGGCGCACGAACGCCAACCCCGCGCAGCGTGAGCCACGGCCCGACTGGTCGACCTGGCTGGCGCTGGGCGGACGCGGATCCGGCAAGACCTGGCTCGGCGCCGGCTGGACCGTGGAGCAGGCGCTCGACGGCCGGCGCATCGCGCTGGTCGGGGCCAGTTTCGACCAGATCCGCGAGGTGATGATCGAGGGCCCGTCCGGCATCCGGGCGCTGTCGCCCGACAACTTCCGGCCCCGCTACGAGAAGGCGCGCCGCCGCATCATCTGGCCGAACCGTGCGCTGGCCTATTGCTTCTCCGCCGAGAACCCCGACAGCCTGCGCGGCCCTCAGTTCGAGGTCGCCTGGGCCGACGAGTTCTGCGCCTGGCCCTCGCCGGGCGAGACCCTGGCGATGCTACGCCTCGGCCTGCGGCTGGGCGAGGATCCCCGGCTGCTGGTCAGCACCACGCCCCGGCCGATCGCCGCGCTTCGCGCCCTGTTGAAGGAGCCCCGGATGGTCGAGTCCCGCCTGCCCACCGTGACCAACGCCCACAACCTGTCGCCCGGTTTCCTGACCCATCTGGAGGGCCTCTACGGCGGCACGCGACTGGCGGCGCAGGAGCTGGACGGCCTGATCGTCGAGGGCGAGGGCGCCCTGTGGCGGGCCGAGGACCTGGCGCGATGCCGGGGCGCCCGGCCGCCGGGATTCGACCGCGTGGTCGTGGCGGTCGATCCGCCGGCCACGGCGGGCGGCGACGCCTGCGGCATCGTCGCGGCCGGCCGCCTCGGCGACCGCGCCTTCGTGCTGGCCGACGAGACGGTTCAGGGCCTGACGCCGCGCGCCTGGGCCCTGCGCGCCGTCGACCTGGCCCGCGAGGTCGGAGCCTGCGCCATCGTCGCCGAGGGCAACCAGGGCGGCGACATGGTGCGAAGCGTGCTGGCCGGGGCCGACCCGCCCTGCCCGGTGCGCATGGTCCACGCCCGCTACAGCAAGCGCGCCCGCGCCGAACCGGTGGCGGCCCTCTACGAACAGGGCCGCGTCATCCACTGCGGCGCCTTCCCGGCGCTTGAAGAGGAACTGATGGCCCTGGGCTGCGGCAGCCGTGAGAGCCCCGACCGCGCCGACGCCCTGGTCTGGGCGTTGACCGACCTGATGCTGGGCCGGACGGGGCGGGAGCCGAGGGTGAGGGTGTTGTAGGTGCGTGCTTCGCGACGCGGCTTCGCCGCTCCTCAGCATGACGAAGTTTGTTGGCCCCCACTGAGTTCGTCATCCTGAGGAGCGAGCTCTCGGGCGAGCGTCGCGAAGGACGCAAGGCCTTAATCCGATGTGCGGCCGGGAAGGGCAGGACCCGGGTGCTGTAGCCGTGCGTCCTTCGCGACGCCCTCCTGCGAAGGGCTCCTCAGGATGACGAAGTCAGGGGGCTCCATCCACCTTCGTCATCCTGAGGAGCGAGCTCTTTGGCGAGCGTCGCGAAGGACGCAAGGCCTCAATCAGGGTCGTCTTCGGGATCGGGATAGCGAAGCGCCGGATGCAGCCGGTCATGCTGCTTCCGCGGTGACCGGCTTCGTGACGCGAGCGCCTTCAACCGCGTCGGATCGCCCATCACCAGCGCCTCCTTCTTGGCGCGGCTCCAGCCCTTGAGGTGGCGCTCCGCCTCAATGGCCTCGTGCACGAACGGAAATTCCTCGCACCAGACGACCTCGATCGGCAGGCGCGTAGACGTGTAGCCGCCGAACGTCCCGGCGCGGTGCTGCGCAATGCGCTGATCGAGATCCGTGGTGCAGCCGACGTAGAACGAGCCGTCCGAGCACCGCAGCATGTCGGCCCAGGCCGCCATTGCACATCCCTCGTGCGTCCTTCGCGACGCCCTCCTTTGGAGGGCTCCTCAGGATGACGAACCTTTGTGATTGCACAACATCAGGTTGAAACTCATGTCCCTTTTCCCCCGCCTTCGCGCCCGTGCGGCGCCGGAGGCCAAGGCGTCGCGGACGGCGGCGCTGGTAGCCTTCACCAGCCATGGCCGGCCGGTCTGGACGCCGCGCGACTACGAGAGCCTGGCCCGCGAGGGCTTCGCGAAGAACCCGGTGGCCTATCGCTGCGTGCGGATGATCGCCGAGGCGGCGGCGTCGGTGCCGCTGACCGTCTTCGCCGGCGGCAAGCGGGCCGACGACCATCCGCTGCGGGCGCTGCTCGACCGGCCCAATCCCGAACAGGGCGGGCCCGATCTGCTGGAGACCTTCTTCGGCGCCCTGCAGGTCAGCGGCAACGGCTATCTCGAGGCGGCGGGGGAGGGACCGGGAGAGCTCTGGGCCCTGCGCCCCGACCGGCTGAAGGTGATCCCCGGCGCCCAGGGCTGGCCGGCGGCGTATGAATACGGCGTGGCCGGGCGCAGCGTGCGCATCGGGCGCGAGGCCGACGGCTGGCTGCCGCTGCTGCATCTGAAGCTGTTCAACCCGGCCGACGACCACTACGGCGCCAGCCCGCTGGAGGCGGCGGCCTTCGCCATCGATGTCCACAACGCCAGCGGCGCCTGGAACAAGGCGCTGCTCGACAACGCCGCCCGGCCGAGCGGGGCGCTGGTCTATTCCAACCCCGACGCCGGCGACCGGCTGACCGCCGAGCAGTTCGACAGCCTCAAGGCCGAGCTGGAGGCTCGCGCCGGGCCGGGCGCCGCCGGCCGGCCGATGTTGCTGGAGGGCGGGCTTGACTGGAAGCCGATGTCGCTGTCGCCCGCCGAGATGGACTTCATCGCCGGCAAGCACGCCGCCGCCCGCGAGATCGCGCTCGCCTTCGGCGTGCCGCCGCAGCTGCTCGGCATCCCGGGCGACAACACCTACGCCAACTACCGCGAGGCCAACGGCGCCTTCTGGCGACACACCGTCGTGCCGCTGGCCGAGCGCGCCGCCCGGGCCCTGACCGGCTGGCTGGCGGCGCGGCATCCGGGGGTGAGGATCGCCTGTGACCTGGACGGGGTTCCGGCGCTGAGCGCCGAGCGTGACGCGCTGTGGGCCCGGCTGGACGCGGCGAGCTTCCTGACGCCGGAGGAGCGGCGGCGGCTGGCGGGGCTGGAGGGCTGAGAGACACTGCGTCCTTCGCGACGCTCGCTTGAGGCTCGCTCCTCAGGATGACGACGTCAGTGGAACCCAAACAGGCTCGTCATGGTGAGGAGCGCGCGCAGCGTGCGTCGCGAACCACGCAAAGCTCCCGTCCAGGCAACTCCAAGAGAACCCCATGACCACCCCCCGCTTCCGCCTCGACCGGCAGGTGACGCTGGCGGTCATCGTCACCCTCGCCATCCAGGCGGCGGGCGGCCTCTTGTGGGCCGGGCGGGCCTCGGCGCGGATCGACGAGCTGGAGCGCCGGGTCGAGAGCCAGGGTCCGACCGCGGAGCGGCTGGCCCGGGTCGAGGAACAGATCGCCGGCCTGCGCCTGACGCTGGAGCGGCTCGAACGACGACTGGAGAGCGGAGAGCTGTGATGGATACCGAAATCAGCGGCTACGCCTCGCTGTTCTGGACGCGCGACCTCAACGACGATGTGACCGCGGTGGGGGCGTTCGGCGCCTCGCTCGCGGTGCGAGGCGTGGGCGGGGTCAAGATGCTGTGCCAGCACGACGCCGACCGGCCCGTCGGGGTCTGGGACGAGGTCGTCGAGGATGCGCGCGGACTTTTTGTACGAGGTCGTATTTTCGATGTCACGCCGGAGGGCCGGATGTGCGCGGCCCTGGTCCGGGCCGGGGCCATGGACGGCCTGTCCATCGGCTTCAAGACCACCAGGGCCCGGCCCGACGACAGCGGCCGGCTGCGGGTGCTCACCGAGGTGGACCTGTGGGAGGTGTCGATCGTCACCTTCCCGATGCTGCCCGGGGCGCGGATCGACACCTTTTCCCTTCTCCCTCGGGAGAAGGTGGCCGCGTGAGCGGCCGGATGAGGGGGCGTCGCCTCCTCTGCATGCCTGGGTCAGCCGCGGTGGCGCGACCCCTCATCCGTCAGCCCCGGATCAGTTCCGGGACTGACACCTTCTCCCGCAAGGGGGGGAAGGAAATCCAGGAGACCCCATGAAAGAGACCAAACACGCGGCGGCGGATCCCGCCGCGCGCGCCGCCATGCATGAAGTCATGGCCGCGTTCGAGGCCTTCAAGGCCGCCAACGACGAGCGGCTGAACGCGCTCGAAACCAAGCGGGGCGACGCCCTGCTGGAGGAGAAGGTGGCGCGGATCGACGCCACGCTGCAGGCGGCGCAGGGGCGGCTCGACCGGGCCCTGACCGACGGCCGGCGTCCGGCGCTGGGCGTCGGCGAAGGCGGCCGCGTCGTCGTCGCCGACGAGCGCAAGCAGGCCTGGGACGGCTATCTCAAGACCGGCCAGAGCTCGGCGATGATCCTCGAGGCCAAGGGCCTGAGCGAGGGCGTCCCCACGGCCGGCGGCTATGTCGCCCCGCCCGAGACCGAGCGGATGATCGAGCGGCGGCTGCAGATGTCCTCGCCGATGCGCGACATCGCCACGGTGCGCACCATCGGCGCCGGCGTGTTCCGCAAGCCGGTCTCGACGGCGGGCATCGAGAGCGGCTGGGTGGCCGAGACCGACGCCCGTCCGGAGACCGATCCGCCCGTGCTGGCGCTGCTGGAGTTCCCGGCGGCCGATCTCTACGCCAGCCCGGCGGCGACCCAGGCCCTGCTCGACGACGCCTTCGTCAACCTCGACGAATGGCTGGCCGCCGAGTGCGAGGACGCCTTCGCGGCCCAGGAGACCGACGCCTTCGTCAACGGCAATGGGACCAACAAGCCCAAGGGCTTCCTGAGCTACACCAAGGTCGCCGACGCCTCGCAGGCCTGGGGCGAGATCGGCTTCGTGCTCTCGGGCGCGGCCGCCGGCTTCCACGCCACCGAGCCGGTCGACCGCATCATCGACCTGATCTATGCGCCCAGGGCCCAGTACCGCGCCAACGGGCGGTTCGTGCTCAACCGGCGCACGGCGGCCCAGATCCGCAAGTTCAAGGACGCCGACGGCAACTACATCTGGTCGCCGGCCACGGCGCCGGGGGCTCCGGCCACGCTGCTGGGCTATCCGGTCACCGAGATCGAGACCATGCCCGACGTCGGGGCCGGCGCCTTCGCCCTGGCCTTCGGCGACTTCGCCAAGGGCTATCTGATCGTCGACCGGGCCGGGGTCCGCGTGTTGCGCGACCCCTACAGCGCCAAGCCCTATGTGCTGTTCTACACCACCAAACGCGTCGGCGGCGGGGTGCAGAACTTCGACGCCATCAAGCTGATGAAGTTCGCGGCCTCGTAGGACAATCCTCCCCAGCTTGCTGGGGAGGGGGACCGCCGGAACGGCGGTGGAGGGGAGACGCCTCGCGACAGGGCCGCCCCTTCCGAGCCGTGGAACGAGTCCGTGCACCGACTCCCCTCCACCACGCTTCGCGTGGTCCCCCTCCCCGGCGGAGCCGGGGAGGATCACCGAGAGAAATCCCCCATGCCCCCCATCACCCTGGCCGAGGCCAAGGCGTTTCTGCGCGTCACCGACGGCGCCGAGGACGCGCTGATCCAGCTGCTGATCGAGGCGGCGACCGAGCGCGTCGAGCTGGCGATCGGTATGGTCCTGACCGATCCGGCGCCGTCGCCGCTGCGGCTGGCCGTCCTGATGCTGGTCGCCCACGGCCATGAGCATCGCGAGGGCGAGGCGCCCGCCGCGCTGGTCGAGCCGTGGCTGGCCCCGTACCGGAGCGCCCGGCTGTGAGCATCGCAGCCCTGCGCACCCTGGCGGTGCTGGAAACCCACGCCGAGGCCGAGACCGTGTTCGGCGGCCGGTCGCGGACCTGGACCGAGGTCGCCGCCGTCTGGGTCGATCTGCGACCCGCCGGCCACCGCGAGGCCGGAGATGACGCCCGGCGACCGATCCTGACCGAGACCGCCGAGGCCGAGGCCCGCGCCGGCGTCGCCGCCCGCGGCATGCGGCTGAAGGCCGGGGGCGAGCCCTGGCGGATCGTCGCGGTGCAGCCCGGCCGGCCCCGTCCCGGCCGCATGATCCTCAAGCTGGAAAGAGCCTGGCCATGAGCCCCGACCTGGCGCTGCACAAGGCGCTGCTCGACCATCTGCGCGCCGATGCGGCGGTGAAGGCCCTGCTGGGCGACCCGGCCCGCGTCCATGACGAGCCGCCGCAGACGCCGGTCTGTCCCTATGTCGCGCTCGGCCGCGCCGAGACCCGGCCGTGGGGCGGGCTGGACGGAGAGGGGATCGAGCATCTGCTGACCCTGACCTGCGTCTCGCGCTTCGACGGCGCCGAGGAGGTCAAGGCGGTGATCGCCGCCCTGCGCACGGCCCTGCACGGCGCGGCCCTGACGCTCGATGGCCACCGGCTGGTCAATCTGCGCGTCACCTATGCCGACGTCTTCCGCGCCCTTGGCTGGCGGCCGCTCTACGGCGTGCTGCGGATCCGGGCGGTGACCGAGGCCTGTGAGGAAGAGGAGACAACCCCATGACCGCCCAACGCGGAAAAGACATCCTGCTCAAGATCGGCGACGGGGAGGCGCCGGAGGGCTTCGTCACCGTCGCCGGCCTGCGGGCGCGGACCCTCTCGCTCAACGCCCGGACGGTCGACGCCACCGACGGCGACAGCGCCGGCCGCTGGCGCGAACTGCTGGCCGGGGCCGGGGTGAAACAGGCCAGCGTCAGCGGGGCCGGCATCTTCAGGGACGCCGCCAGCGACGCGATGATCCGCGAGGCTTTCTTCGCCCAGTCGGCCCGCACCTGGCGGCTGATCATCCCCGACTTCGGCCAGCTGCAGGGCCCGTTCCTGGTCGCGGCGCTGGAGTACGCCGGCGAGCACGAGGGCGAGGCCACCTGGGCCCTGACCCTGGCCTCGGCCGGCGAGATCGCCTTCGAGGCGCTGGCGTGACCGGCGCCAACGCCGCGCGGGGCGAGGTGGTCGTCACCCTGGCCGGGACGCCCCGCCGGCTGTGCCTGACGCTGGGCGCGCTGGCGGAGCTGGAGACAGCGTTCGAGGTCGACGGCTTCGCGGCCCTGGCCGAACGCTTGCGGACCCTGTCGGCGCGGGACCTGGCCTTTGTGCTGGGCGCCCTGCTGCGCGGCGGCGGCGAGGCGGCCGTGGATGTGTCCGCCATCGACTTTCGTGAGGCGGCGCAGGCGGTGGCGGCGGCCTTCTCCGCGGCGGCGCGATGACCCCCTGGCCGGGCCTGCTTCGGCTGGCCGCCCTGCGCTTCGGCGTCGCGCCGGAGGCCTTCTGGCGGCTGTCGCTCGTCGAGTGGCGAGCCCTTGTCGACGAACCCGCCGACACCCTCAACCGCGCGGCGCTGGAGGCTCTGGTCCGCGCCTGGCCGGATGGATGATCCCATGACCTTCGACGAAGACGGCCTTGCCGGCCTGCCCCGCCAGACGGCCGAGGCGGCCGCTGCGCTTGAGGCGCTCAAGGAGCCCGCCGCCCGGGCCGCCGCCTCCATCGACGAGGCCTTCGCGCGGGCGGGCGAGAGTCTGGCCCGGTCGCTGGGCCGGGCGGCGGCCGACGGCGAGATATCGCTGGCCGAACTGGCCCAGGCGGTGCTGGCGGCGATCAGCGCCGCCTCGCGTGGCGGGAGCGGCGGCGGCCTGGCCCAGGCGCTGACCGCGGCGCTTGGCGGCGGTTTCGGCGGCGCGCGGGCGGGCGGCGGACCGGTGACGTCCGGCGGCGCCTATCTGGTCGGCGAGCGCGGGCCAGAGGTGTTCCGCCCGGCCTCGGCGGGCTCTGTAGAGCCGGCCGCCGGCGGCCTGACCGTCAATGTGACGGTGCAGGGCGAGGGCGGCGCGCCGTCGCTGCTGCGGTCCGAAGCTCAGATCGCCCAGGCCCTGGCGCGGGCCGTCAGCCTGGGCGCCCGGCGGCTGTGATCAGAGCGAGGGCGACGGCGCGGGGCCGTAGCGGTTCGGGCCCTCGTCCCCCAGGGCCACGCCCTGCCAGATCAGGAAGCCGATCCCGATGACGAGGGCGCCGAGCAACAGCAGCGCCGATCCGGCGACCGCGCTCAGCACGGCGGCGATGACCGTCCCATCACTCGCACCGGAGATGGACGCGGCGACCGCCGCCCCGGCGATGGCGAGGACCGCGCCGATCGGCATGACGATGCTCAGGGTCACCGGGATGGCGGCCAGCCAGCCGGACCTGCCCATGTCGTGAAACCGTTTCGAACAGACGCAGATCCAGCAGTAGATCGTCACCAGCGACAGGAACGGCACCCAGAACAGCAGGAAGTTCACACCGATCAGCACCAGCCAGCCGATCCAGAAGGCCTGACGGCCGATGCGGCCGTCCGGCGAGAAGAACAGTTTCGTCCAGTCCATCGCAGCCCCCGTTTTCCCCAGTGACGCGAGGTCACACGGGTCGGCGGGCGACGTCAACATACGGATCGTTCATGCCCTTCCACGAAGTTCGCCTGCCCGCGCGGCTGGCGTTCGGCTCCACCGGCGGGGTCGAGCGCCGCACCGAGGTCGTCACCCTGGCCAGCGGATACGAGCGCCGCGCCACGCCCTGGGCCCACGGCCGTCGCCGCTATCTGATCGGCGCCGGCGTGCGGTCGCTGGACGAGGTCGCCGTGCTGGTCGCCTTCTTCGAGGCCCGTCGCGGGCGGCTGCACGGCTTCCGGTTCAAGGACTTCGCCGACTTCAGGTCCGGCGCGCCGTCGGCGGCGATTTCGCCCCTGGATCAGATGCTTGGCGTCGGGGACGGAGACCGCGTCTCATTCCAGCTCATCAAGCGGTACGGCGACGTCGAGCGACCGATCCGCAAGCCGGTGGAGGACACCGTGCGCGTCGCCGTCGCCGGCGTCGAGACGGAGGCCTTCGCGGTCGATGCCGCGACCGGCATCGTGACCCTCGCCGCGGCGGCGCCCGAGGACGCCGTGATCACCGCCGGCTTCGCCTTCGACACGCCGGTGCGCTTCGACACCGACCGCATCGACGTCAGCCTCGAGAGCTTCGAGGCCGGGCGGGTGGTCGCCGCGCCGCTCATCGAGATCAGGGTCTGACCATGAGAACCGTCCCCGCCGAGCTGGCGGCCCGGATCGAGTCCGGCGCCGCGACCCTGTGCCATGTCTGGCGACTGACCCGCGTTGACGGGACCGTCAGCGGCTTCACCGACCACGACCGCGACCTGTCTCACGACGGTCTGTTGTGCCTGGCCGGCGCCGGCTGGACCGGCGGCGTGGCGGGTTCTGGACTGGGCGCCGGCGAGGCCGGGGCGATGGTCGCGGCCGGGGCGTTCGCCGCCGAGGGACTGGATCCGGACGATCTGGCCGCCGGTCTCTATGACGGCGCCGTCGTGGAATGCCGACGGGTCGACTGGTCGGCCCCGGACCTCTTCATCTCGCTGTGGACCGCCCGGATCAGCCGCGTGCGGCGCGACGGCGAGGCCTTCACCGCCGAGCTCGAGGGCCCGCTCGCCCAGCTTGAGCGGATGGCAGGCCGAAGCTACGGCCGGCTGTGCGACGCCAACCTGGGCGACGAGCGCTGTGGCGTGGCGGCGGAGCATCCCGACGTCGCCTCCGGCTGCGACAAGCGCGTCGAGACCTGCTCGTCGCGCTTCGACAACATCCTCAACTTCCGGGGCTTTCCATCCATTCCCGGCAACGACTTCCTCAGCCGCTGGCCCGCCAAGGGCGAGCGCCACGACGGGAGCAGCCGTCGTGGATAGGGCGCGGATCGTCGCCGCCGCCCGCGACTGGCTGGGCACGCCCTATCGCCATCAGGCGTCCGTGAAGGGCGTCGGCTGCGACTGCCTCGGCCTGGTGCGCGGAGTCTGGCGCGAGCTCTATGGCGAGGAGCCGGAGATCGCGCCGCCCTACCGTCCGGACTGGGCCGAGGCCGGGGCGGCCGAGACGCTGCTGGCCGCCGCCGGCCGCCACCTGGTTCCCGCCCCGCCGGGCGCGTTCCGGCCGGGCGACGTGCTGCTGTTCCGCATGAGTCCGGGCGCCTGCGTCAAGCACTGCGCGATCGTTTCGGAGCGCCGGCCGGGCGATCCCGAGCCGCGCATCATCCACGCCTACTGGGGGCGGGCGGTCGTCGAAAGCTGGCTGGGCCCGTGGTGGCGACGCCGGCTGGCGGCGGCCTTCGCCTTCCCGAACACGAGCGACGAAACGCCATGGCGCAACTGATCCTCACCGGCATTGGCCGGGCCCTGGGCAGCAATGTCCTGACCGCGCTGGGCGGCATGGTCGGCCGGGCGATCGATCAGTACGCCATCGCTTCGCTGCAGGCGCCGCGCCAGACGGGGCCGCGCCTGCAGGATCTGCACGTCATGTCCGCCGCCGAGGGCGCGCCGGTTCCAGCCGTGTTCGGCCGCGCTCGCCTCCCGGGTCATGTCATCTGGGCCGCCCGCTTCCGGGAAAAGCGCGTCGAACGCCAGGCCGGCGGCGGCAAGGGTGGCCCAAAGACCGTCGAGTATCACTACAGCCTGTCGTTCGCGGTCGCCCTTTGCGAGGGCCCGATCGACGGCGTCGGCCGGGTCTGGGCCGATGGCAAGTCCATGGACCTGACCGGCGTCGCCATGCGCCTGCACCCCGGGACCCCGGACCAGACCCCCGATCCGCTGATCGAGGCTGTCGAGGGCGCCGCTCCGGCCTATCGCGGTTGCGCCTATGTCGTCTTCGAGGACCTGCCGCTCGAGCCGTTCGGCAACCGCCTGCCGCAGCTGTCGTTCGAGGTGTTCCGCCGGCCGCGCGGGAGCGGACTGGCCCTTGAGGACCGGCTCACCAGCGTCTGCCTGATCCCCGGCGCCGGCGAGTTCGCCTATGCGACAAAGACCATCCTGCGTCGAGACGGCCTGACCCGGTTGAGCGCCGAGAACATCAACAATGTCGAGGGCCGCCCTGACATCCTGGTCTCGCTGGACCAGTTGCAGGCGCAGCTGCCGAATCTCGAAGAGGTCACCCTCGTCGTCGCCTGGTTCGGGACCAGCCTGGACGCCGGCGCCTGCACGTTCCGGCCGGGGGTGGAGCAGGCGTCCAAGTCGACGCTGACCATGACCTGGCGGGCCGGCGGCGTGGGTCGGGGCTCGGCGCATCTGGTCAGTCGGATTGACGGCGCGCCCGCCTACGGCGGCACGCCGGCCGACGCCAGCGTCGTGCAGGCCATCGCCGAACTGAAGGCGCGGGGGCTGAAGGTCACGCTCTGCCCCTTCATCCTGATGGACTGCGACGGCTTCCCGTGGCGCGGCAGGATCAGTGGTGAAGCCGCTGACATTCCCCCGCTTTTCGGTTCGGCGGCGCCATCGGACATCGTCATCGACGGCGACCACATCGACCACGACTGCGCGGACTGGGGCCTTCGGCGCATGGTGCTGCACCAGGCGCGGCTGGCCCAGCTGGCCGGCGGCGTCGACGGATTCCTCATCGGATCGGAGCTGCGCAGGATCACCACCATTCGCGACGGGGCCGGCGGCTATCCGGCCGTCGAGGCCCTGCGCGCGCTGGCCGCCGACTGTCGCGCCATCCTCGGGCCGGGGACCGCCATCGGCTATGCCGCCGACTGGACGGAGCACTTCGGCCACCAGCCGGCGGGCGGCGCCGGCGACGTCGCCTTCCACCTCGACCCGCTGTGGGCCGACGACGATATCGACTTCGTGGGGATCGACTTCTATCCGCCGCTGGCCGACTGGCGGGGCGAGCCGGACTTCGATGCGATTGAAGTGGCCGGCGGCGAGGGCTTCGACTGGTTCTACGCCACGCCGGAGGACCGCGAGGCGGGCCTGCGCACGCCGATCACCGACGGAGCATACGGCGAGCCCTGGGTGTTCCGGCCCAAGGACCTGGTCGGCTGGTGGAGCCACGCGCATCACGATCGTCCCGGCGGCGTCCGCGATGCGACGCCGACCGCCTGGGTCCCCGTCTCCAAGCCGATCCGCCTGATCGAGTTCGGCTGTCCGGCCGTCGACAAGTGCGCCAACGCCCCCAACCTGTTCATCGACCCCAGGAGCACCGAGAGCGCGCTGCCGCCGTTCTCCACCGGCCTGCGGGACGATCATGCCCAGCGCCGGACTCTCGAGGCGGTGCTCGGCCACTTCGATGATCCGGCCGCCAATCCGGTCTCGCCGCTCTACGGCGGGCCGATGATCGCGGCGATGAGCGCCTGGTGCTGGGACGCGCGGCCGTTCCCGGACTTTCCGGCCCGCGCCAATGTCTGGGCGGACAGCCCGAACTGGGCGCTCGGTCACTGGCTGAACGGTCGGCTCGGCGCCGCGCCGCTGGCTGACCTGGTGGTCGAGCTCGGCCTGCGCGCCGGGGTCGAGATTGATCCGGGCGACGTCGGCGGCGTGGTCACCGGCTATGTCGTCGATCACCCCTCGCGGCTGCGGGACGCGCTGGAGCCGCTGGCCGGGGCCTTCGCCTTCGACCTGGCGGAGCGCGACGGCCGGGTGACCCTTGTCGCCCGCGACGGCCCCGTGGCGATGACCTTCGCCGACGAGAGCCTGGCCCTGCCGGACGACCGGGGGGCGCAACGGACCGCCCGCACCCTCGAGGCGCCCAGCGACGCCGTGCGTCTGCGTTTCATCGATGAGACAGCCGACTACCAGGTCGGTGGCGCCACGGTGCGCCGCGACCCGGCCGGCGCCGGCGATGTCGCCCAGGCCGACCTGCCGATGGTGCTGACCCCGGCCCGGGCCGAGGGGATCGGCCGCCGCCTGCTGGCGCGGGCCGGCGCGGCCGTTGAGACGTGCGAGATCTGCCTGTCGCCGCTCGACGCCCTGCGGGTCGAACCCGGCGACAGGGTCTGTCTGCCCGGCGATGAGCGGACCTGGCGCGTCGAACGGGTCGACCTCGACGAACAGCCGCGGGCCGCCCTGGCCCTCGCCGAGCCCGTCGCGGCGGGTGACGGCGTCGACGACCGCTGGACGCCGCCGCCGCCGGTCGAGCCTGCGGCGCCGCCCGTGCTGCATGTGCTCGATCTGCCGGCGCTGCCAGGCGCGGAGAGCGACAACCGGCCGCTGGTCGCCGCCGCCGTAGAGCCCTGGCGCGATCTCGACTTCCATGCCGGCGCCTCTGTGGACGCGCTGAGCGTTCGCGGCAGGGTCCATCAGCCCGCGGCGATCGGGGAGACGCTGGAGGATCTGGCGGCCGGACCGCTTCATCGTCTGGACCATGCCGGTCGGCTGACCATTCGTCTCGAGGGCGCGACGCTGGAGAGCCGTCCGCCGGCGGCCGTGCTGGCCGGCGCCAACGCGCTGGCGGTGCGCGGCGCGGGCGGCGAATGGGAGATCATCCAGTTCCTGACCGCCGAGCCCGTGGCGCCCGAAGTCTGGACCCTGTCAGGCCTGCTGCGCGGCCAGGCCGGCAGCGACCCGGCCATGGCGGCGCTGACCCCGGCCGGCGCGCCCGTCGTCCTGCTGGGCGAGGGGCTGGCGCGGGCCGAGGTGGCGCTTTCGGAGCGCGGCCTGCCGATGATCTGGCGCGCGGCGCCGGCCGGTGGCCCGCCGGGCGGAGAGGCGATGAGCGAGGTCGAGGCCGTCTGGCGCGGAATCGCCGACCGCCCCTGGAGTCCCTGCCATCTGCGGCGGAGCGCTCTGGCGGGCGGCGACATCCTGTTCAGCTGGATTCGCCGCGCGCGCCTGGGCGGCGATCCGCTGGACGGCGATCCGCCGCTCTCCGAGGAGCGAGAGGGCTACCGGCTGGAGATTCTCGATGAGGAGGGCGGCGTCGTGCGGGTCGCCGAGACCGCCGCGCCGGCCTTCGTCTGGAGCCCGGCGATGCAGACGACGGACTTTCCAGGCGGCGTCCCCGGTCTGGTGACCATTTGTGTGGCGCAATTGTCGGCGGTCTGCGGTCCGGGCGCGACAACCACCCGCAGCCTGTAGCATCCCGCGCCCGGACGCTCTATTTCATGCGGCGAAGAATCCGCTGCGAGGGGCCTTTGGCGCGCGACCCGTATCTTGAACTCGGTGTACCGCGGACGGCGAGTTCGGACGAAATCCGAAAAGCTTTCCGCAAGCTCGCCAAGCAGTTCCACCCCGACGCGAATCCCGGCGACGCCAGCGCCGAGGAGCGGTTCAAGCGCGTGTCCGGCGCCTTCGACATCATCGGCGACCCCGACAAGCGCAAGAAGTTCGACCGTGGCGAGATGGACGCCGACGGCCATGAGCAACACCCCGGCTTCGGCGGCGGCAGTCCGTTCGGCCCGGGCGGCGCCTCCGGCGGCCGCTACCGGCCCGGACCCGGCAGCCCCGGCTTCGAAGGCGTCGACATCAACGACATTCTCGGAGAGGCCTTCGGTCGCGGCGGGCGGGGCGGCTTCGGCGGCTTCGGCGGCGGCGGCAAGGGCGCCGACCTGCGCGCCCATCTCGACATCGATATCGAAGAGGCCATTCGCGGCGGCAAGAAGCGCATCGCCTTCTCCGACGGCCGCACGCTGGAAGTGAACATCCCCAAGGGCGCCCAGGAGGGCCAGACGCTCCGCCTGAAAGGGCAGGGGTCCCCCGGCCGGGCCGGTCCCGGCGACGCCCTGATCGAGATCGGCTTCAAGCCGCACCCGATCTACCGCCGCGAGGGCGACGCCCTGCACATGGACCTGCCCGTGTCCGTCCCCGACGCCGTTCTGGGCGGCAAGGTCGAGGCACCGACGCCCGATGGTCCCGTCAACGTCTCGGTGCCCAAGGGCGCAAACAGCGGGGCGTTGCTGCGGCTCAAGGGCCGGGGCTTCGTCAACCCCAAGGGCCAGCGCGGCGACCTGGTGGCGCGCCTGATCGTCACCCTGCCCGAAATGACCGACCCGGCGCTCGAAAAGTTCGCCGAACAGTGGCGCAAGGAGCGGCCCTACTCGCCTCGCAAGCGATAGACGGTCCTCCACGGGTGACAGGTTCTCGCGGGGCCTCCATAAATCCCCCATTCAGCCGGCATTCAGCGTTGGCGCTCTAAACCGTCGGGCATGAACCGTTTTGTCGCCCTCTTCGCAGCTGCCCTGATCAGCGCCGGCGTCCCCGCCGTCGCCGAGGCGCAGAGCCGTGGACGGCCTTCCGACTGCCCCGGCGGGGTGATCGGCCAGGCCTGCCGCGAGGCGCTGCGCGATCAGCGCGACGACGGGCCGTCCTCGCGCGGCCGGCCGCCGGGGCGCGGCGACGACAGCGAGCGGTCCCGGCCGCCCGGTCGGGGCGGCAACTCCCTTGGCGACGGCTGGAGCCCGCGCGAGAGCGAGGCCCGCGACGGCGTGCGCGGCGGGCGGCTGGTGTCGCTGGAGACCGTGATCCGCAACATCGCCCGCTCCAACCCCGGTCAGCTGCTCGACGCCGGCCTGGAAGACCGGGGCGGGCGGCCGATCTACCGGGTCCGCTGGCAGACCAACGACGGCCGCCGCATCGACTTCATCGTCGACGCCACGACCGGCCAGATCATCGGAAGGAACTAGGGGCCCCATGCGCATCCTGCTGGTCGAGGACGATCCGGACCTGTCGCGTCAGCTCAAGCTGGCGCTCGGCGACGCCGGCTATGCCGTGGACCACGCCGCCGACGGCGAGGAGGCCCACTACCTGGGCGAGGCCGAGCCCTATGACGCGGTGATCCTCGACCTGGGCCTGCCCAAGATCGACGGGGTGTCGGTGCTCGAGCGGTGGCGGCGCGAGAACATCGCCATGCCGGTGTTGATCCTCACTGCCCGCGACAACTGGAGCCAGAAGGTCGCCGGCTTCGACGCCGGGGCCGACGACTACCTGACCAAGCCATTCCACACCGAGGAGCTGTTGGCCCGTCTGCGCGCGCTGCTGCGCCGCTCGGCCGGCCATGCCACGCCCAATCTCGCCTGTGGCGGCCTGCGTCTCGACCCGCGCTCGGCCCGGGCCAGCGTCAACGGCGAGCCCCTGCGCCTGACCTCGCTCGAGTACCGGCTGCTGCACTACATGATCATGCACCAGGGCCGGGTCATCAGCCGGACCGAGCTGGTCGAGCACCTTTACGACCAGGACTTCGACCGCGACTCCAACACCATCGAGGTGTTCATCGGCCGGGTGCGCAAGAAGATCGGCCCTGATCGCATCGAGACCGTGCGCGGTCTCGGCTACCGCCTGACCCCGCTCGAGGGTGAGGCGACCGAGTGAAGCGACCGCGCCTGCCCGATCTGAGCCGCAGCTCGCTGGTCGGGCGGCTGGTTCTGCTGGCGGCGGGCTGGAGCGTCCTCGTCCTGATCGTCACCGGCGTGGCCCTGACCGCCTTCTTCCAGCAGGCGGCGTTGCGTCGGTTCGACCTCGGTCTGGTCGACCTCACCCAGGGACTGAACGCCGGCATCAGCATCGAGGACGGCAAGGTCATCGCGCCGCCGCTGACCGACACCCGCGCCCTGCGGGTCTATTCCGGCCGCTACTGGCAGCTGGCCGAGCATGCGCCGTCGGGCAAGGTGCGTCTGATCGTCCGGTCGCGGTCGCTGTTCGACCGGGACCTGAAGATCCCCGAGGCGGTCGTGGCCCAGGTGGCGGCCAGTCCCGGACAGCAAATTTTCTATGAGACCGAGGGGCCGCTGGAGCAGCCGTTGCGGGCCAGCGCCATGCAGGTGACCATCGGCGACCGCGCGGCGCCGGTCATCATCATGGCCGCCGAGGACCGCTCGCCCGTCGACCGCGAGGCCCAGCGGTTCGCGCTGCTGACCGCCGGTGCGCTGATCGTCCTGGGCGGCGGCATCCTGGCCGGCGTCTTCCTGCAGGTGCGAATCGGCCTGCAGCCGCTGTTCCGGTTGCGCCGCGAGGTCGCCGATGTCCGCAAGGGCAAGATCGAGCGGATCGAGGGCGAATATCCCAGCGAACTCAATCCCCTGGCCACGGAGCTGAACGCGCTGGTGGCGCACAATCAGGACGTGGTCGAGCGCCAGCGCACCCACGTCGGCAACCTCGCGCACGCGCTCAAGACGCCGATCTCGGTGATGCTGACCGAGGCGGTCCAGCAGCCGGGCCAGCTGGCCGACGTCGTCACCCGCCAGGCCGACGCCATGCGCGGTCACGTCGAGCACCACCTGCGCCGCGCCCGCGCCGCTGCGCGGTCGCAATCGCACGGCGAGCGCACCCTGGTGGAGCCGGTCATCGACGAACTGGCCGTGACCCTGGAGCGGATCTTCCAGGAGAAGGGCGTGGAGATCGACTGGCGCTGTCCCGATGACCTCTGCTTCCGGGGCGAGAAGCAGGACCTGATGGAGATCATCGGCAACGTTATCGAGAACGCCGGCAAGTGGTGCCGCGGCAAGGTGCGGGTGAAAGCAGGGCCGTTCGGAGCCGGGGTGATGACCGTCACCGTCGAGGACGACGGGCCCGGCCTTCCGGCTGACCGGCGGGAGGACGCCCTCAAGCGCGGGGCCCGTCTGGACGAGACCGCGCCGGGTTCCGGCCTGGGTCTGGCGATCGTCGACGAACTGGCCCGCGCCTACGGCGGCGCCCTGACCCTCGGCGACTCCCCGATGGGCGGCCTGAAGGTCGAGATCACCCTGCCGCGTGCGGAAACCTGAGAAAGCGCCGTTTCAGCCGTCGTTAACCCAGTTCAGCGCAAGGTTTGACTGGAAGCGAACGGCTTCTCACGACCACCGAGGGCTGCCTTGTCGCCCGACAAGATCGCAATGCTGAAAGGACTTCTCGCCGCGTCGCCCGATGACGTGGTGCGTGGTCTTGAGCGCGCGGTCTGCAAGGAGGGGTCGAGCGGCTCGCTGGCCGCCATCGGCGCCATGATCGAGACCGAAGTGGCGATGCGGTCGGTGCGCGCCCATGTCCTGGCGCCCGTGAAGGGGCTGTTCCGGGCCAGGCACGCCGACGGCCGGCCGTCGTTTCCCGTACCGGCGTTGTCCCTGCTCTGGCAGGCGTTGCAGATCGACAAGCCGGACTGGGTGAAACAGGCCCAGGACGCTTGCTACTACATTGATCCCGACGAGCCCTCGCCGCAGATCTTCGATGTGCTGTGCAGCCATGCCGCCGGCGGGCTGCGCGCCGCCGAGAAGCCCGAGTACCTGGCCGTGATGTCCATGCTCGAGGCCGACTGTCGGGGCTCGACGCAGACGCTGATCCTGGCGCTCGACCTGGCGCCTATCGTCCGGCCGCCGCTGCTGAAGCTCACCGACTGGCTGCAGCGGATGACCGACGAGCGCCGCGCCGGCGCCCGCATCGCCTACAGGGACTCAGGCGCGGCCGGCGACGGCGGCGGCCCCCTGATGTTCGAGATGCTCGCCGCCCATCTGAAGCATCCGTGCCAGATCCTCCGCGTGGTCTCCGCCATCATGGACCACCCGGGCGAGCGCTACCTTGCCGCGTCCGAGCTTGCAGCGTTCGGCGACCGGGCGATCAACACCATCGACGTTCAGGTGAGCCTGGTGAAGAGCCTGCGTCCGGGCATGGGCGTCGGCGCGGCCGAGAAGGCGGCGCAAGCTGTCCAGGAAGCGGTCGAAACCATCACCGAACTGGACCAGTCGGTTCAGCTCTATCGGGATGGTCCCTGGGGCCAGCGGGTGGTCAAGCTCAAGCAGGCTCTGGCCTCGACAGTCGAGCAACGGCTCTTCGAGATCGAGGAGGCGGTTGGCCTGGCCTTGCCGATGCAGAAGCTGCGCTATTCCGCCCGCCTCGTGTCCATCGTGCCCAAGCTGGACGAACCGCCCGACGACGGCGCCCTTCGGTTGGCGGCCGGTCTGCTGACCTTTTCCGAGGCGGTGCGCGGCTGCGCCAACGAGGGCGGCTTCGCCGGCGTCCGGGGCAAGGTGCACGAGACCGTCGGCGCCCGGATTGATCGCTATGTCGAGGACGTGCTCGAACAGATCCGCCTCGGCGACGCCATCGACCTCCATCGCGCCCACGAGTATCTCGACGTCGCTGCGCAGCTGATGAGTCTGGTGCGGGATCGCAAGGCCGGCGGCGTGGTGCGTCGTCGCGCCGCAGCCGCCTGACCCTCTCGCTATCGCGGACGCGATCCGCTAACACCCCGTTATGTTCGCATTCTGGATCGCGGCGGCGGCCCTTTCAGCGGCCGTGGGCTGGCTGATGCTCAACGGCTCGCGCGCCGAGTCGGTGCGCGCCGGGGACGATGACCCGACGCTCGCCGTCCATCGTCGTCAGCTCGATGAAATCGACGACCTTGCCGCCCGGGGACTGCTGCCCGAGAGCGAGGTCCGCTCGGCCCGTGCGGAGGCCGGTCGACGGCTGCTGGCGGCTGCCGACGCCGTCGCCGCGCCGGAGAGCGCGGCCGGTCGGCGGCTCGCCCTGGCGGCCGCCCTGGTCGCGCCGCTGCTGGCCCTGGGAGCCTATCTCGTCGTCGGCGCTCCGGATCAGAAGAACCAGCCGTTCTCCGCCCGTCTGGCGGAGTGGCGGTCGGGAGATCTCGAAAACCTCGACATGCCCCGGCTCGCCGCCATCCTGCGCGCGATCACCCTCGAGCGGCCGAACGACGCAGAGGCCTACTACAAGCTGGCGTCCGTCGAGCTCGGACAGGGTGACGCCATCGCCGCGGGCACAGCCCTGCGACGCGCTGTCCGCATCGCGCCCGAGCGGGCGGACCTGTGGGCGCTGCTGGGCGAATCCTTCGTGGTCCAGGCCGAGGGGCGGGTCGACGGCGACGCCCGCGCGGCCTTCAGCGAGGCTCTGGAGCGCGACGCGACCAATGTTAGCGCGCGCTACTTCCTGTCGCGAGCCGAGATCCAGGACGGCCGGGTGGCCGAGGGCCTGTCCGGTTGGCGGGCCTTGCTGGCGGACCTGCCGTCGGCGCGTCCCTCCGAACAGGCCGTTCGCGCCGCTCTGACCGCCGAGATCGCGGCCGTCGAGAAGGCCGGAGCCTTGCCGGCGACCACGCAGGCTCCGCAGCCGCAGCCCGGCGTGCCGGATGATGCGGCGATCCGCGGCATGGTCGATGGTCTCGCAGCCCGGCTCGAGACCGAGCCCAACGATCCCGAAGGCTGGGTGCGGCTGGTCCGCGCCTGGACCGTGCTCGGCGAGACCGGCAAACGTGACGCCGCCCGCGACCGGGCGCGTGGCCTCTTCAAGGACAATCCGCAGGTGCTTCAGGCGCTCGACCAGGCGGCGGAGGCTCCGCGATGAGCTTCTGGCCCAAATCCCGCACCGCCCGCCGGCGGCTGACCATCCTGCTGGCCATCGCGCCCGTGCTGGTCCTGGCCGTCGGCCTGACCATGTGGGGCCTGCGAGACTCCATCTCGCTCTTCTATACGCCGGCCCAGGCGCAGGAAGCCAAGGTCGCGCCCGGACGCGCCGTCCAGCTGGGCGGCCTCGTCGAGGCGGGCAGCGTTCGCAAGTTCCCGGACGGCCGGGTCGAGTTCTCGGTCACCGACAACACCGCTTCGGCGAAGATCAGCTACCAGGGCGACCTGCCGGATCTGTTCCGCGAGGGGCAGGGGATCGTGGCCGAGGGCGCGTTCGACGCTTCCGGCCTGTTCGTCGCCCGACGGGTGCTGGCCAAGCACGACGAGCAGTACATGCCGCGTGAAGTGGCCGACGCCATCAAGGAGCAGGGCGAGTGGCGCGGAGACGGAGCGAAGGGCGCCAATGACCGCTGAACTGGGGGCCTTCGCCCTGACACTGGCTCTGGCCCTGTCGGTGGTCCAGACTCTGCTGGGCCTGTTCGGCGCGCGCCGGCCGGCCCTGGCGGGCGCGGCCAACGGCGCCTCGCTGGGCGCTTTCCTGTGCGTGGCCGCCGCGTTCGCAGCCCTGCTGGTCGCGTTCGTGACGTCCGACTTCTCGGTCGCCAACGTCGCGGCCAACTCCAACACCGCCAAGCCGATGCTCTACAAGGTGGCCGGCGCCTGGGGCAATCACGAGGGCTCCATGCTCCTGTGGTGCATGGCGCTGACCGGCTACGGCGCCGCGGTGGCCGGATTTGGCCGCGACCTGCCGCTGGCGTTGCGCAGCCGGGTGATCGGGGTGCAGGGCGCGTTGGGCGTCCTGTTCCTGGCCTACACGGTGTTCGCCTCAAACCCGCTGGCCCGCCTGATCGATCCGCCGATCGAGGGCCGGTCGCTGAACCCGCTGCTGCAGGATCCGGCGCTCGTCTTCCACCCGCCCTTCCTCTACCTCGGCTACGTGGGCTTTTCGGTGGTGTTCTCCTTCGCCGTCGCCGCCTTGATAGGCGGCAGGATCGACGCGGCGTGGGCGCGCTGGGTGCGGCCCTGGACGCTGGCGGCCTGGAGCATGCTGACCGTGGGCATCATGCTGGGATCCTACTGGGCCTACTACGAGCTCGGTTGGGGCGGCTGGTGGTTCTGGGATCCGGTCGAGAACGCCTCCTTCATGCCGTGGCTGATCGCGACGGCGCTGTTGCACTCCGCCGTCGTCACCGAAAAGCGCGGCGCGCTGTCCGGCTGGACGCTGTTCCTGGCGCTTGCAGCCTTCACCTTCTCGATGCTCGGCGCCTTCCTGGTGCGCTCGGGCGTGCTGACGAGCGTTCACGCCTTCGCCGTGGACCCCACCAGAGGGGCGCTGCTGCTGGCCATTCTCGGCGTCGCGTCCGGCGCGGGGTTTGCGCTGTTCGCCTGGCGGGCGCCGGCGCTGCAGCCGGGGGGGCTGTTCGCACCGGCCAGCCGCGAGAGCCTGATCGTGCTCAACAACATCATCCTGACCGCCGCCACGGCCACGGTCCTGCTGGGAACGCTCTACCCCCTGATCCGGGAGGCGATGGACGGCGACGCCGTCTCGGTCGGCCCGCCCTACTTCAACCTGACCTTCACGCCCCTGATGGCCGTGGCCTTCCTGATCCTGCCGTTCGGGCCACTGACCGCCTGGAAGCGCGGCGATCTGACGGCGGCCGGCCAGCGACTGATGCTGGCCGCCGCCGCCGCGATCATCTTCGGCCTGGCGACCTTCGCGCTCGTCAGCCCTCGCAAGGCGCTGGCGGCCGGCGGCGTGGCGCTCGGTTTCTGGCTGATCTTCGGCGCCCTGACCGAGGTTGCCGAGCGAACGCGGGCCTTCCGCGCGCCGGCGGCCGAGGTCTGGCGGCGGCTGGTCGGCCTTCCACGCGGCGCCTGGGGTATGACCCTGGCGCACCTTGGCCTGGGCGTCTTCACCCTGGGCGCGGTGTTCGAGAGCGCCTGGAAGATCGAGGCTGCCGAGGCGCTGTCGCTGGGCGGCCGGATCGAAGTCGGCGCCTACAGCCTCAGGCTGGACAGCGTCCGGACCGGCGAGGGGCCCAACTACATCGCCGAGCGCGGGGTGATCACCGTCAGCCGCGGTGGTCGGGAGGTCTGCACCGCGAGGCCCGAGCGGCGCTTCTATCCCACCGGCAAGCAGACCACGACCGAAGTGGCGCTGTGCAACCGCGGCCTGGATCAGGTCTACATCGTCCTTGGCGAGCGTCGGGCAGGCGAGGGGGGGCGCCCGGCCTGGCTGGTGCGCGGCTATTTCAATCCCTGGGTGCAGCTCATCTTCCTGGGTCCGCTGCTGATGGCGGCGGGCGGACTGGTCTCGCTGTCGGATCGCCGGCTTCGCCTGGCCGCGGGGAGGAAGGCGGCATGAGGCGCGCTCTGGTCGTCGTCGTCGCCGCCGTGCTGTGCATGGCCGCCGCGTCCGACCCGTCCGAGCGGCTGCCCGATCCGGCCCAGGAGGCGGCGGCGCGGGCCATCTTCCAGGAGGTTCGCTGCCTGGTTTGCCAGAACGAGTCGATCAACGACTCAGACGCCGAGCTGGCCCGCGACCTTCGCCGCGTCGTGCGCGAGCAGGTGGCGGCCGGTCGGGACGAGGCCCAGGTGAAGGCCTTCCTGACCGACCGCTACGGCGAGTATGTGTTGTTGAAGCCGGCCTTCAGCCTTGGCAACGCCGCGCTGTGGCTGGG
Organism: Caulobacter sp.; assembly: GCA_030683005.1. Classification (GTDB taxonomy): domain Bacteria; phylum Pseudomonadota; class Alphaproteobacteria; order Caulobacterales; family Caulobacteraceae; genus Caulobacter. The sequence continues at coordinate 85,259 of JAUXMY010000037.1, forward strand.
GCCGTTCGCGGCGCTGCTGGCGGGTCTCGCCTTCCTGGTGTTGCGCGTCCGGCGCCGTGACCTATCTGAAGGTCTGACCGTGGACGAGGAAGCGCGCCTTGCGCGGCTGCTCGAAGACCGCGACGCTTGATCCCGTCGCACCGGCGCGCCCTAGAAACGCCACGGTGAATGACGGAAAGATAACTTGAGGGCCACGAGGCTCTTTGGCATCGAACCACCATATCTCAGAACCCGCTTCGTCGGGGACAGGAACGGAACACAGATGGTCGCGAAGAAGACCGGGTTTTTTGTTGGCGCCGTAGCCGGCGCGGGCGTGGCCGCGGCAGCCCTGGCGGGCGTTGGCCTGCGCATGTCTCCCGCCGACGCTGCCCCGCCGCCGGCGGTGATCAAGACCGCCTCGACCGGACCGATGATGTTCGCGCCGCCCCCCGGCGCCCCGATGTCGTTCGCCGACATCTTCGAGCGGGTGTCGCCGGCGGTGGTCTCCATCGACGTCAGCACGCGGGTCGACGCCCGGTCGCTGCGCTTCCCGGGGCTGCCCTTCAATTTCGGGCCTCCGGGACGGAACGAGGACCGCAACACCCCCCCGGGCGGCGAACGCGGCGGCGGGAGTGAAGAGGGCGGCGAGGGCGTGCGTCCACGCCAGCAGTCGTCCGGCTCGGGCTTCTTCATCAGCGCCGACGGCTTCATCGTCACCAACAACCATGTGGTGTCGGGCGCCGACGAGATCACCGTCACGCTCAAGGACGGTCGTGAGCTGAAGGCCACCGTCGTGGGCCTCGACGAGAACACCGACCTGGCAGTGATCAAGGTCCAGGGGACCGGGTTCACCTTCGTCAGCTTCGAGACCGCCGCCAAGCCGCGTGTCGGCGACTGGGTCATCGCGGTGGGCAATCCCTTCGGCCTGGGCGGCACCGCCACGGCCGGCATCGTCTCCGCATACGGTCGGAACCTGAACGACGACTCCTCGCAGTTCGTCGACTACCTCCAGATCGACGCCCCCATCAACCGCGGCAACTCCGGCGGCCCGACGTTTGACCTGTTCGGCCGGGTGATCGGCGTCAACAGCGCCATCTTCTCGCCGACGGGCGGCTCTGTCGGCATCGGCTTCGCCATCCCCGCGGACACGGCTGACGGCATCACCAAGCAGCTGATCGCCAACGGCAAGGTCGTGCGCGGCTACATCGGCGCCCAGATCCAGAACTTCACGCCCGAGATGGCCGACGCGCTCGATCTGAAGGGCACCAAGGGCGCCGTTGTGGCCCAGGTCACGCCGGGCGGCCCGGCCGACAAGGCCGGCTTGCTGCGCGATGACATCGTGCTGTCGGTCAACGGCGTCGCCATCGACTCCTCCACGGCCCTCACCCGGCAGGTCGCCAGGGTCGGTGCGGGGGAGAACCTCCGGCTGGAGATCATTCGTGGCGGCAAGAAGCGTTTCATCGACATCCGCTCCGGTGTGCGACCCTCCAACCAGCAGCTCGCCGACGTGACCGGCGGCAGCGGCGACGACGAGGTTGAAGGCAAGGATTCCAAGCCACAGAAGGCCGCGCCGGCGCGGGTCAATGTGCTCGGCATGGCCCTCATCCCGCTCGATGCCGCCGCCCGCACCCGCTACAGCATCGCCGCCGATGTGAAGGGCGTCGTTGTCGAGTCCGTCCGCGGCGACTCAGACGCCGCCGACAAGGGCCTTGCCCAGGGCATCGTCATTACGTCGGTGAACCTGAAGCCGGTCTCGACGGCGGCCGACCTGACCGCGGCCGTCGAGGCGGCGAAGAAGGCCGGCCGGCCGACGGTCCTGCTGGGCTTCGCCAATCGTCGAGGGCAGACCGGTGTCGTGCCGGTGAAGGTCGAGTAGGCCGTTCAGGTCCGCTCTGACGGACCGGCGGAGCAGATGATCGGCGACCCTGTTGCGGGTCGCGGATCAAGCTAGAGTAGCAGCGGCCGGCGCCGAATCGTCGCTGGCCGCTGATGACTGTCGGAGGGGCCCAGATGCGTATCCTGATCATCGAAGACGACGTCGAGGCGGCTGAGGCCATGGTCCGCGGCCTGAGCGACAACGGTTATGACTGCACCCATGCCGCCGACGGCGAGCTGGGACTGGCCGCCGCCCAGAAGCGCGATTTCGATGTGCTGATCGTCGACCGGATGATGCCCAAGATGAATGGCGTGCAGGTGGTCGAGACCCTGCGCCGCGAGGGCGACGCCACGCCGGTGCTCTTCCTGTCGGCGATGGGCGAGGTCGGTGACCGTGTCGACGGACTGAAGGCTGGCGCCGACGACTATCTGGTCAAGCCCTACGCCTTCGCCGAGCTGATCGCCCGGGTCGAGGCCCTGTCCCGCCGCCGCGAGACCGGCGCCGTCGCGACGACCCTGAAGGTCGGCGACCTGGAGATGAACCTCATCGCCCGGACAGTGCACCGGGGCGAGACCGAGATCGACCTGCAGCCGCGCGAATTCCAGCTGCTGGAATTCATGATGCGCCACGCCGGCCAGTCGGTGACCCGCACCATGCTGCTCGAGAAGGTCTGGGAGTATCACTTCGACCCACAGACAAACGTCATCGACGTCCACATCTCGCGGCTTCGCTCGAAAATCGACAAAGGCTTCGAGCGCCAGATGCTGCAGACCGTGCGCGGCGCCGGCTACCGGCTCGACCCCTAGAGCGGGTTGAGGAAAAGTGGATACCGGTTTTCCGCCCGCAACCCGCTCTAACTCTTTGAATCGACGAGCACGATTCAGAGATCAGGCAATTTCGCCTGATCTCATCGTGCTCTAGGATCAGCCGCCCATGCGCCTGCCGCGCATCTTCCGCACCACCACCTTCCGGATGACGCTGCTGTTCCTGGCGGTGTTCGCCATGTCGGCGGCGGCCTTCCTGTTCTACGCTTGGTTCGCCACGGCCGGGGAGGTGACCCGCCGGGCCGACGCCGAGATCACCCGCGAGATGAACTCGCTGGAAGCGGTATACCGGCGCGGCGGGGCGGAGGCGTTGAACCAGGCGCTGATCGAGCGGGCCAGCGGCGAACGGCCGTTCCTCTACCTGCTGCTCGACAAGGACGGCAAGCGGATGACCGGCTCGATCGCCGAGTCGCCCGTCGACGAGCCGGGACCCGGCGAGACCTGGGCCAGCTTCTCGGTCACCGACATCGACATGGACGGCGGCGAGATCAAACGGCCGGCGCGCGGGTTGCAGGAGAGACTCGAGGGCGGCGAGACCCTGTTCGTCGGCGCAGACGTCGGCGAATCCCGGAGCTTCGTCAGCGGCATCGTCAACGCCCTGTGGGGCGCGGGCGCCCTGGTCATCGTGCTGGGGCTGGCCGGCGGGGCGATCGTCAGCCGCAATGTCAGCCAGCAGATGGCGGGTCTCACAGACACCGTGGCGGCCGTTCGCGGCGGGGACCTCAAGGCCCGGGCCCGGATCCGGGGGGTCCAGGATGAGTATGACGAGCTGGCCGAGGGCCTGAACGAGATGCTCGACCGGCTGGAGCGCTCGATGGGCGGCCTGCGCCATGCCGGCGACGCCATCGCCCACGACCTGCGCTCCCCCCTGACCCGGCTGCGGGCCCGTATGGAGTCGGCCCTGATCGAGGTCGAGGCGGGCAAGGGCGACCCCAAGCAGGCGCTGGTCCAGGCGCTCGACGACGCCGACGGCGTTCTCAGCACCTTCAACGCCGTGCTGGCCATCGCCCGGCTGCAGGCGGCCGGCCAGGCGCCCGACCAGACCTGTTTCGATCCCGGCCAACTGGCCGCCGACATCGCCGAGCTCTACGAGCCGCTGTGCGAGGACAAGGGTCTCGACTTCAAGGCCGAACTGACGCCGCAGCTTACGGTCAAGGCGGCGCGGCCGATCCTGACCCAGGCCCTGACCAACATCATCGACAACGCCATCAAGTACACGCCGCCGGGCGGCGCGGTGATGCTGCGCGTCCGCCGCCGCTCGTCGGGCGAGATCGAGTTTTCGGTCACCGACACCGGGCCGGGCGTCCCGGAGGAACATCGCGCCCGCGTCGTCCAGCGCTTCGTGCGGCTGGAGAACAGCCGCAGCGAACCGGGCAGCGGCCTTGGCCTGTCCCTGGTCGCGGCCGTGGCCGAGGCTCACGGCGGCCGGCTGGAGCTGGACGAAGGGCCGGGCGAGTACAACGGCTCGGGGCCGGGATTGCGCGTGGCGCTGGTGCTGCCTAGAGTTGAATAGACTCGACTCTCGCAACATAATGTATATACAAAATGGCGTTCGTCTTCGATCCTGACAAGGATGATGCCAATCTTGCGACTCACGGGCTCTCACTCGCCCGCGCTTCGGACTTTCAGATCGAGGCCTTTGTGATCGATGACCGCAAGGACTACGGCGAGACTCGCTTCCGCGCGTTTGGATTGCTGGACGACCAGCCGTCGTGTCTGGTGTTCACGATGCGGGCGGACGATGTGCGGGTGATCAGCCTGCGACGCGCTCATGCCAAGGAGTACAGGCGCCATGTCGCGCAAACCTGAGCCGACTGTCGTGTTCGACACGGACAACCCGGAATGGACGGACGAGGATTTCGCGCGCGCGAAGGCGCCGGCAGATCTTCCGCCAGCGGCGCTCAGGCAGTTCCCGAACACGCGGCGGGGACCGCAGAAAGCCCCTACAAAGCGGCCGATCTCCCTGCGCCTTAGCGCCGAGGTGCTCGATCATTTCAGGGCGTCAGGTCCGGGATGGCAGACGCGGATAGACCAGGCGTTGAAGGCGGCCATCGCTCGCAAGCTCACGTGACCACCCTCGCCAAACGCCTGACGCCCTGCGGCCCCGTCATCGACGCCAAGGCCGCCGAGCGCACGCGGGATATCCTGACCGAGAAGACGGGCGGCACCCCCGTGCTCGAGGCCGCGTGGCCGGCGCTGGCGCCGGTATTCGGGGCCTCACCCTATCTGGCCGGCCTCGCGCGACGGCGGCCCAGGGCGCTGCTGCAATCGCTGGAGAGCGATCCCGCTGTCCGCCTGGCCGGCATCCTCGCCGACGCCGAGGCGGTCGGGGCCGAGCCGGACAGCGACGAGGGCCGCAAGCGCCTGCGGGAGCTGAAGGCCGATCTGCACCTGCTGACCGCGCTGGCCGACCTGGGCGGCGTCTGGGACCTGGACCAGGTCACCGGCGCCCTGGCCCGTTTCGCCGACGCCGCCCTGCACGCGGCGGTCGCGCTGGTGGCGCGCGACGAGATCGGACGCGGGCGGCTGGTCGCCGTTCCCGACGGCCCGGCCGGTCCGATCCCGGGGCTGATGATCATCGCCATGGGCAAGCACGGCGCCTTCGAGCTCAACTACTCCAGCGACATCGACATCACCTTCTTCTACGAGCCCGAGCGTCTGCCGCTGGCCGAGGGGGTGGAGCCAGGCGACGAAGCGGTGCGCATCGCCCAGGGTGTGGCCCGCGCCATGCAGGACCGGACGGCGGACGGCTATGTCTTCCGCGTCGACCTGCGGCTGCGGCCCGATCCGTCATCGACGCCGCCGGCGATCCCGGCGATGGCGGCCTTCACCTATTACGAGTCCGTCGGCCAGAACTGGGAACGGGCGGCCTTCATCAAGGCCCGGGCCGCGGCGGGCGACATCCCGGCGGGCGAGGCCTTCCTGGAAGAGCTGCAGCCCTTCATCTGGCGGCGAAACCTCGACTGGGGCGCCATCTCCGACATCCATTCGATCAAGCGACAGATCCACGCCTTCAAGGTCGATGAACGGATGACCGCCAAGGGCGCCGACCTCAAGCTCGGCCGGGGCGGCATCCGCGAGATCGAGTTCTTCGTCCAGACCCAGCAGCTGATCCTCGGAGGCCGGCATCCCGAGCTGCGCTCCAACCGCACGCTGGAGGCGCTGCAGGCTCTGTCCGCCGCCGGCCATGTGGCGCCGGACGCGGCCGAGGAGCTGGCGCGGACCTATGTCGATCTGCGCGCGCTTGAGCATCGGGCTCAGATGCTGGGCGACGACCAGACCCACAAACTCCCGGAGTCCGACGCCGAGCGGAAGCGGGTGGCGGCCCTGTGGGGCCACGACAACCTGCGTGCCTTTGATGCACTGGTCGGCAAGATGCTCAGAGCGGTGAACGCCCGCTACGGCGAGCTGTTCAAGGGCGAGGAGGAGCTGTCGTCCCGCTTCGGCAGCCTGGTCTTCACCGGCGTCGAGGACGACCCCGAGACCCTGAACACGCTCAAGCGGATGGGGTTCTCCAACCCGGCGCAGGTATCGCAAACCATCAGGGGCTGGCACCACGGCCGCATCGGCGCGACGCGAACCGAGCGCGGGCGCGAGCTGTTCACCCGCATGGCCCCCCGGCTGCTCGACGCCGCCCAGGCCACCGGCGCGCCCGACGCGGCCTTCAACCGGTTCGCGGACTTCTTCGGGGCCCTGTCGTCGGGCGTGCAGGTGCAGTCGCTGTTCCTGGCCCAGCCCCGGCTGTTCGAGCTGGTCGTCCAGGTCATGGCCTTCGCGCCGCAGCTGGCCCAGACCCTGGCCCGGCGCCCGGCGGCGCTGGACGCCCTGCTCGATCCGGCCTTCTTCGACCCGGTCGAGAGCCAGCAGGGCGAGATGGCCCTTCGTTACGCCTTCGATCAGGCCGACGGCTTCGAGGAGGCCATGGACGCGGCGCGACGGGTTCACCGCGAACAGGCCTTCCGCATCGGCGTCCAGGTGATGAGCGGTACGGCCAGCGCCCAGGCCGCCGGTGCGGCCTTCGCCGACCTGGCCGACATCTGCATCCGGGAGCTGGCCGGCGCGGCGCTGGCCGAGACCGTGCGCCAGGGCGGCGCCTTCGACGGCGAGGTGGCGGTCGTGGCGCTGGGCAAGTGCGGCGGCCGCGAAATGACCGCCCGCTCCGACCTCGACCTGATGACCCTGTACCTGGCGAAGGATCCGGCCGGGACGTCGACGATCAAGAGCTGGAGCGCCGACACCTTCTATGCCCGCTTCACCCAGCGGCTGATCGCGGCCCTGTCGGCGCCGACCGGGGAGGGCGGCCTTTACGAGGTCGACATGCAGCTGCGCCCGACCGGCAGCAAGGGACCTGTCGCCGTCTCGATGCGGGCGTTCGACGCCTATTACGACCGGGAGGCCGAGACCTGGGAGATGCTGGCCCTGACCCGGGCGCGGGTCGTCTGGTCATCCTCGGAGCTGTTCGCCACGGAGGCCGAGGCGGCCGTCGAGCGCGCCCTGCGCCGTCCGCGCGACAGGGGCGCCACAGCGGCCGATGTCCGCGAGATGCGGGCGCTGATGGCCCGCGAACGCCCGCCGTCCGGCGACTGGGACCTGAAGCTGTCGCCAGGCGGCCTTGTCGACATCGAGTTCGCCGCCCAGTTCCTGCAGATCATCCATGCCGCCGGGGGCGGTCCGCTGGCCCACAACACGGGCGACGCCCTGGCCGCTATCGGCGCGGCCGGCCTGGCGCCGGCAGTCGTGCTGGAGCAACTCGCCTCCGCCTGGCGACTGCAGCAGGATCTGGCCCAGCTGCTGAAGCTGGCGCTCGACGACCGCGCCGATCCGGCCCAGGAGCCGAAGGCCCTGCAGGCGCTGCTGGCGCGAGCGGGCGGCGCCCGCGACCTGAAAGGCCTGCGGACGCGCCTGGCCGCGGCGCGGAAGGCGGCGCATGAGGCTTATGAGGCGGTGGTGAAGGCGTAGGGGTGGCGGGCGTCTCGGTCATTGCCCGGAGTTCGTCATGGCCCGACTTGTTCGGGCCAGCCATGCCTGATGAGTCGGCAGATCGGGTGGCGAGTGCCCCGCCTCCACTGACTTGAGCGCCGTGTTCATGGGTGACCCGAACAAGTCGGGCCATGACGCATTGGGAAAACTTCTCGCCGTTGCTGCTACAGCCGCGCGGCGGCGTCCGTCGCCCGGATGAGGCCGTCGATGATTCCCGGCTCGGTCGAGGCGTGACCGGCGTCCCAGACGATGTCGAACTGAGCCTCGGGCCAGGCCTTGTGCAGCGCCCAGGCGGTCTCCGGCGGCGTGACCACGTCGAAGCGGCCCTGCACGATCCAGCCCGGTATCTTGCGGATCTTGTTCACGTTCTTCAGCAGCCAGCCGTCCTCGTCGAAGAAGCCGCGGTTGGCGAAGAAGTGGCACTCGATGCGGGCGAAGGCGATGGCGAAATCGACCTCGTTGAACTTCGGCGGTCGCGCCTCGGGACCGCGGATCGAGATGGTGTCGCCCTCCCACTGGCTCCAGGCGGCGGCGGCCTCGGCCTGGACCTTGCGGTCGGTGTGGGTCAGGCGGCGATGGTAGGCGGCGATCATGTCGCTGCGCTCGCCGGCCGGGATCGGCGCCTTGAACCGCTCCCAGGCGTCAGGGAACAGATAGCTGGCGCCGTCCTGGTAGAACCATTTCAGCTCGCGCTGGGTGAGCAGGAAGATGCCGCGCAGCACCAGGCCGGACACCCGCTCGGGATGGGTGATGGCGTAGGCCAGGGCCAGGGTCGATCCCCAGCTGCCGCCGAAAACGGTCCAGGTCTCCACGCCCAGGTGTTTGCGCAGGCGCTCGATGTCCTCGATCAGCGACCAGGTGGTGTTGTCCTCGAGGCTGGCGTTGGGCCGGCTCTTGCCGCAGCCGCGCTGGTCGAACAGCACGGTCCGCCATTTGTCGTGGTCGAAGAACCGCCGCATGGTCGGATTGACCGCCCCGCCGGGGCCGCCGTGCAGCACCAGGGCGACCTTGCCCTTCGGGGCGCCGCACTCCTCGTAATAGATCTCGTGCGGCCCGCCGGTGGCCAGCCAGCCGAAGTTGTAGGGGTCGATTTCCGGATACAGGCCCCGGCGTGCTGAGGTCTGTCCGACGGCGGGCGCATAGGCTGAACGGTCCATGGCTTCGTTCTACCGCCGCGGCGGGGCGGGGGCCAATGACAAAGCGTTCGGAATGGCGGGGCCAAGGCTCATTGCGTGCTTCGACACGCGCCTTCGGCGCTGCTCAGCATTACGTAGGTGGATAGCCTTCTGACCACGTCATCCTGAGCAGCCGCGCAGCGGCGTGTCGAAGGACGCAAGGCCTTACAGCGGAAACCGCCGGTCCAGCCAGTCGAGCATCAGCCGGTTCACCTGCTCGGGCTCCTCCTGCTGGGTCCAGTGGCCGGAGCCAAGGACCAGCTGCTTCTCCAGGTCCGGGATCAGCGCCTCCATGCCGTCGGCGGCCGAGGGCGGCAGGACGGCGTCCTTCTCGGCCATGATCATCAGGCTGGGTTGATGGACGCGGTGCTCCAGGTCCTTCGACGCATGCCAGTTGCGGGTGAAGTTGCGGTACCAGTTGATGCCGCCGGTGAAGCCGGTGCGCTCGAAGGTCTCGACGAAGGCCTCGAACTCCTCGTCGGTGAGCAGCGGCGGGCGCGGGTCGCCGGCGGGGTCATAGACCTGCAGCATATCGACCAGCGCAAACAGGCTGGGATCGCCCGGCTTGCGCTCCGTGGCGAAGCCGGCGCCGGCCTCCGGCGGCGCGCCCGGTATGTCCAGCGGCCGTTTCATGAACAGGTTCATGGTCTTGCGCACGTCGCGGTCAAGCACGGCGTCGGCCTCGCCCGGCGTCTGGAAGTGGACGATGTACATCCGCTCGCCCAGTCGGCTGCGCATGATCTCGATCGGGTCCAGCGGCGCGCGCTCGTTGAACGGCGTGTTCATGCCGATCACGCCAGCGACGCGGTCGGGATGGCGGATGGCCATGTACCAGACGACGAAGCCGCCCCAGTCGTGACCGACGAAAATCGCCTTCTTGATGCCCTTGAGATCGAGCAGCGCGACCAGGTCGGCGCAGAGGTTTTCCAGCGCATAGCTCTCCACCTCGGCCGGGGCGTCGGTCAGGCCGTAGCCGCGCTGGTCGGGCGCGATCACCCAGCGGCCCGCCTCCGACATCGCCTTGATCTGGTGGCGCCAGGAGAAGGCCAGTTCCGGAAAGCCGTGGCAGAAGACCAGCGGCACGCCCTGTCCTTCCGGCCCGGCCTCGTAATAGGCCATGCGGATGCCGTTGATGTCGGCATACCGGACGGGCGGCATCATGGTCTGGATGGCGGACATCGACGTTCCCCTGCGTGTTTCGTCGCACGGTGAACGGTGGTCGCCGGGGAAGGCAAGAGGGAGGCGCTTTCCCCATAGCGCGGAGCGCTCTAAACACACCCCACCTTGAGCCAGCCTTCCGACATCGCGGCCCGTCCGCCCGCCACGCCCTGGGGGCTGGTCATCCTGCTGGGCGCCCTGACGGCGTTCGCGCCGATGTCGATCGACATGTACCTGGGCGCCTTCCCCGAAATCCGGACCTCCATGGGGACGACGCAGGAAGCCACCCAGCTGACGCTGTCGACCTTCCTGCTCGGCATGGCCATCGGCCAGTTCCTCTACGGCCCCGCGTCAGACCGCTTCGGGCGGCGGGCGCCGATCCTGGTCGGCATCGCGGTCTATGTCGTCGCCTCGGTCTGGTGCGCCCTGACCACCTCGATCGAGGGGCTGCAGCTGGCCCGATTCGTCCAGGCCCTCGGCGGCTGCGCCGGCGCCGTGGTGGCCCGCGCCGTGGTCCGCGACCAGTTCAACCACACCGAGACGGCCCGGGTGCTGTCGCTGCTGACCCTGGTCATGGGCATCGCGCCGATCGTCGCGCCGGCGCTGGGCAGCTGGGTGCTGCTGGTCGCCGACTGGCGGATGATCTTCTGGATCCTGGCGCTGTTCGGCCTGGCCTGCGGGGCGGCCGTGTTCCTGCGGCTCAAGGAGTCGCGCTCGGACGAGACCGCCGCCCAGGCGCGGTCCGAAAGCCCGGCCCGGGCCTTCGCCGCCCTGCTGCGCGAGCGCCGCCTGCTCGGCTACGCCCTGGGCGGGGCGCTGAACGGCGCGGTGCTGTTCACCTACATTTCCAGCTCCTCGGAGCTGGTCATCAGCATCTATGGCCACACGCCCCAGGCCTTCGGCTGGATCTTCGGGGTCAACGCCGTCGGGGTGATCGGGGCCAGCCAGGTCAACCGCATGCTGCTGCGGCGGCTGTCGCCCGATGACGTCCTGCGCAAGGCCAGCCTGATGGCCATCGCCTTTGGCCTCATCCTGACCCTCGCCGCCGCCACCGGCATTGGCGGACAGTGGACGGTGCTGCCGCTGCTGTTCTGCTGCCTGGCCAGCTACGGCCTGATGGCCGGCAACACCATGGCCGGGGCGCTCAGCGTCGACCCGCGCCGCGCCGGCTCGATCTCGGCCCTGATGGGCGGCCTGTCGTTCGGGGCCGGAGCGCTGGCCTCCTGGGCGGGCGGCGCGCTGCACAACGGAACGGCGCTGCCGATGGCGGGCGTCATGCTGGCCTGCCTGCTCGGTTCGGCCGGGGCGCTGTGGTTCCTCGCGCTGCCGAAAGCCGGTCAGCCCTCGATCTGATCAACCTTCCGCGCCGACCAGGCCATCACCGCCCAGCCGGCCAGGAACAGCAGGCCGCCGACCGGCGTCACCGCGCCCAGCCAGCGCGGCGCGCCCAGCGCCATGGCGTAGAGCGATCCCGAGAACAGCACGATCCCGGCCAGGAACAGCGCCGGCGCATGCCGCGCCTGCCGGGCCCCGACGTTCATGAAGGTCGCGCAGGCCAGGATCGCCATGGTGTGCATGAACTGGTAGCTGGCCCCGGTCGTCAGCCATTCCTTCGCCTGCGGATCAGTGATCCCGTGGGCCGCGAAGGCGCCGATGGCGACCGCCAGAAAGCCGCTGATCGCGCCCAGGGTCATCCAGGTTCGCCGGTTCCAGATCACGCTTCCCCTCCGTCACGGTTGCCTTGTCAGGTTGTCATCGTTCACTTTAGCGGCCTGTAGGCTTGAAACGCTCGCGTGAGAAGCGTCGGCGATACGGGAGGAACCAGCATGGCGCTTACCAAGGGCGACGATTTCCCCATCCACCAGACCGCCGAGCCGATCGCCTATTCGGGCACGGACCGGAATTTCTATGACCGCTATTTCTTCAACGGCTACCACCCGGCCGAGGGCGATGACTTCTTCGCCGTGGCCTTTGGCGTCTATCCGCACCTGAACGTCGCCGACGCCTCCTTCGTGGTGGTCCGCAACGGGGTCGAGGTCGCGCTACACGCCAGCCGGTGGCTGGGCGATCGCATGGACCTGACAGTCGGGCCGGTGAAGATCGAGATTCTCGAGCCGCTGCAGAAGCTCAAGGTCACCGTCGACTCGCCCGAGCACGGGCTGAAGGGCGAAGTGATCTTCGACGGCCGCGCCTTCCCGATCGAGGAGCCGCGATTCGTCCGCCGCCAGGGCACGCGGACCTTCATGGACTACACCCGCCTGACCCAGAACGGCCGCTACACCGGCTGGATCGAGCTGGACGGCGAGCGGCGCTCCATCGACGGCTTCGTCGGCACCCGCGACCGCTCCTGGGGCGTGCGCCCGGTCGGGGCGCGCGACAGCCAGGACATCGTCCCCCAGCAGCCGCCGCAGTTCTACTGGCTGTGGTCGCCCAGCAGCTTCGAGGACGGCAGCTTCTTCTTCCACAGCAACGAGGACGGCGTCGGCCGCGCCTGGAACACCCGCGCCGTCTGGTGCAAGGATGGCGACGGCGAGGACGACTTTGAGCACATGAACGGCGAGGCCGACGTGCGCTGGAAGCAGGGCACCCGCCACGCCCAGTCGGCGGTCATCAAGTTGACCGACGACTTCGGAAAGCCGGCCGGCACGGTGGAGTTCGACCCCATCTACGAGTTCCAGATGATGGGCCTGGGCTACACCCACCCCAAATGGAGCCACGGCCTGCTGCATGGCGAACTGACCGTCGAGCGCGAGGACATCGTGCTGGCGGAGGTCAATCCGCAGCTGCCCTTCAACCTGCACGTCCAGGCCCTGTCCTATGTCACCTTCACCGACGCCGCCGGCAAGGTGCGCAAGGGGCGGGGCGTGCTGGAGCAGCTGGTCATGGGCCCGCACGCGCCGTCGGGCTTCAAGGCGATCCTGGATTTCGCCGAGTGAGCCTGCAGACACAGCTCGAGGCCTATCTGACGCGAACGCTCGGCGCGCAGGCGGTGGTGACCGACCTGTCGCGCATCCCGGGCGGGGCCAGTCGCGAGACCTACCGCTTCGATGTCGAGGTCGGTGGTGAGCTCAAACGCCTGATCCTGCGCCGGGACCCGGTCGGCAGTCTGATCGACACCGACCGGCGGCTGGAGTTCCTGGCCTTCCGCTCCTTCTTCGGCAGCGGGTTGCCGGTGCCTGAGGCCGTGGCTCTGGAAGAGGAGGGGGCCGAGCTCGAACGCCCCTTCTTCATCATGGGCCGCATCGACGGCGGCAAGGCCCAGAGCCCGTTCACCCTGCCGCCCTATGGCGAGCACGCCGAAGCGATCGGCCAGCAGTTCTACAGCCACCTGGGCGCCATCGCCGCCGCCGCCCCGGCGACGCTGCCGATCGCGGACGTCGCGCCGATCCCGGCCCTGGACGGCTGCTGGAAGAAGGAGCTCGACTACTGGGAAGGCGTGATCAACGAGGACGAACAGCATCCCCAGCCGATCGTCCGCGCCTGTATCCGCCGCCTGCGCGCCAATCCGCCGCCGCCGGCGCAGAAGCTGTCCGTCGTCCACGGCGACTACCGGACCGGCAACTTCATGCACGATGGAGCCGGCAAGATCATCGCCCTGCTCGACTGGGAGATGGCCCACATCGGCGATCCGTTGGAAGATCTCGGCTGGGCCATGGAGCCGCTGTGGTGCTACGGCGAGACCGACCGCGTCTCGGGCATGGTCCCGCGGGCGCAGGCCATCGCCATCTGGGAGCAGGCCAGCGGCCTGACGGTCGATCCCGTCGCCTTCGCCTGGTGGGAGCTGTTCGCGTCGGTGAAGGGCCAGGCCATCTGGACCTCGGCCGCCAAGGAATACCGCGCCGGCGGGTTCAAGGACCCGGTGCTCGCCCTGTCCGGCTGGTACACCGCCCGTCGTCAGGACGTGATCCTGGCCGACCGGCTCGCCGCCCTGGAGGCGCTGTCATGACCCCGACCGTCCCCGAACTGCTGACGGGCAACTTCCTGGCCATGCTGGATCCGCCGCCCGCCGAGTCGGCGGGCGACTTCATGCAGGCCAGGATCGGCGTCACCGGCATGATCTCCCTGCTCTGCGCCCAGGAGGCCGAGCGCGGCATCGAGGCGCGCGCCTGGGAGAACACCGCCATCCGGGCTCTATTGGCGGAGTCGGCCGGCCGTTACGGCGAACACTTCGCGGAAGCGGCCGCCGGGGTCGACGCTGACCTGTCGCTGGCGGCCATGGACCGGGCCAACGCGGCGCTGCGCACGGCGTTGATCGACCTGCACATCGCGGTCGAAACCGCCCGTGACGCCGCGCTCGATACGCAGATCCGCGCCCTTTACGTGAAGATGGCCGACGCGCGGCGTCTCGACCTGCCGCCGATGCCGGCGAGCTGAAGACCGTTCGACTCCTGATCAAGCGCCGGCCTCACATTTGCCGGAAGGTCGAGCGTCCATTGTTCACCCGCCCTTGCGGTGGGGATGGTAGAGTCTGCGAACACTCGGACATCCGACGCCAGGGACAGGGAGACCAAGTTGACGCGTTGGGCGCTTACTCCGGAGGAACTGCGGCGCACGCGAGCTCGCGTGAGGGGCTGGGCCACCAAGGGCGGAGAGGCGATCATCGTGGGCGCCGTCGCCGCGGCGCCGCTGGCCCTGACCCTTTGGGTGCTCTGGCTGGTGCTCCAGATGGCGGCCTTTGCGGGCGGCCTCATCACCGCGCCGGTGACCGCCGCCCTCATCGCCATGATCCCGGCCCTCGAGGGCTTCCTGCGCCAGCCGTTTGTCGCCACGAGCCTGAACATTATCGTGGCCCTGGCCGCGCTCGTGATGATCGGCCTGATGGCCAGGGGCGTTGCGGGCCGGGTGGTGGGCCAGATGATCGAATCCTTCATCGCCCGCATTCCGGTCGGCAACACGGTCTACGGGTCGGCCCGGCAGCTGATCGCCAGTTTCCAGACGACGTCCGACGGGGCCCAGAACGTCGTTCTGATCGAGTTCCCGTCCCCGGAGATGCGCGCCGTCGGGTTGGTCACGAAGCGGTTTCGCGCGCTCGATACGGGCGAGGAGCTGGCGGTTGTCTATGTGCCGACCACGCCCAATCCGACTTCCGGCTACGTGGAGATCGTGCCGGTCGACAGGCTGGTCTGGCTGGACTGGACGATCAATGAGGCCACGCAGTTCATCATCTCCGGCGGGGTCATTTCGCCGGATGGCGTGAAGTATCGGACCACGGGCCTCGCGCCGGACGTGCCCGTGGCCTGAGCCCTGACGGTTGACCCTGGCGTGGCCGCCGCAAAATCGGGACATGTCGGCGGCGCCCGACTCTGCTAGCGCAGGCCATGCCTCGCGCCCTTCAACTCGGCCTGTTCTACTGCGCGGTGTTTGTCGGCACCGGCGTCAGCCTGCCGTACATGCCGCTCTGGTTCGAGGCGCAGGGCCTGACCGGCGCGCAGATCGGTCTGATCCTGGCCGCGCCGATGCTGGCGCGGATCGTGATCGCGCCGGGGTTGGCGATCTGGGCCGACGGTTTCGTCCTGCGGCGGACCCCGATCATCCTGTTCGGCGTGGCGTCGGGCCTGAGTTACGGGCTGATCGGACTGACGCACGGCTTCGTACCCTGGTTGCTGTGCTGGCTGGCCGCCACCTCCTTCCTGGCGATGACATCGCCCCTGGCCGATGTGCTGTCGCTGCGGCGGGCGAGGGCTGAAGGCTTCAACTACGGCCATGCCCGCGGGCTGGGGTCGGTAGCCTTCGTCGCCGCCAACATCGGCATGGGCGCCATGCTCGCCTGGGTGAAACCGGATCTGATCCTGGTCTGGACGACGCTCGCGGCGCTGGGCGTCGGCCTGGCGGGACGGTTCCTGCTGCCCGCCGACCCCGTCCATGAGGGCGGCGAGCGGCCCGGCCGCGGCGCGCGCTGGCGCGGCATGTCCGACCTGCTGCGAAACCGGGGCTTCCTCCTGGCGATCGTCGCCACGGGCCTGATCCAGGCGACCCACGCCTTCTACTACGCCTTCTCCTCGCTGCTCTGGACGGCGCAGGGGCTGCCCAAGGCGACCATCGGCCTGCTCTGGGCGACCGGCGTGGCGATGGAAGTCGCCTTCATGTGGTTTCTCGAACCCTGGCGACGCAGGGTGGGACCGGAGCGACTTGTGATCATCGGCGGTCTGGCGGCGGTGGTGCGGTGGACCGCGCTGGCCTTCTCGCCGGAGCCCTGGCTGTTGTTCCCGCTGCAGGCGCTGCACGCGCTCAGCTTCGCGGCGGTGTTCATGGCCAGTCTGCAGCTGATCGAGCGGACGGCGCCGGCCCACAGCGCTTCCGCCGCCCAGACCATCAGTTCGTCTCTGGCCGGCGGCCTGTTCATCGGCCTGTCGACCCTGGCGAGCGGTCCGCTCTACGACGCCGTCGGCCCACGCGGCTATCTGGCCATGGCCGCGCTGGCGGCGGTTGGCCTGGCTTTCGCCGTCCGCCTGGCGCGTGGAGCCCGAACGACGGGCTGAACATGACCAAAACTTCATTCGCCGCCTGATTGCGAACGCCGTTCGGCGAGGGCATAAACGCGGCGTTCGACTACGGGGGGGAGGACCCGTTGCAGATCATCGCCGAGTTCCTGATGGCCGTCGCGGTCTGGATCGCCGCCGCTGTGCTGACGCAGTTCGGCGTTCAGGTGGATCTGTCGCGCGACCCCGTCCCGACCGTCGAACGCGTCGCCGAGCGCGACCCTTCGGCCCAGGCCAGGACGCCCGCCGCGATCCCTTGTCCGGAGGCCGCCGCGGCCGCCCGAAAGGACGCGCGGCACGCCGTCTGACGCGCCGGCGTCGCTTCGTCCGCTCCCGCACGTTAACGAAACCTTTCAAGCCCCTTTGCGCGCGCGAGTTTCGCCGTTAGGTTTCACCTCGTACGCGAGGCGATGGGGCTGGCGCCGCGCGCATGGAACATTCGCTTCGGTCCCGGGCAGGATTCACTCCGCGTATGACGTCCAGGAAGACCAGCGCCCCCTTCGACTTTTCGCGGCTGACCGAAAGCGACGGGACGACGCCCGAGCCGAGGCTGGAAACGCACGGCGGCGAAAGCGCGCCCGAGGCTCCGCCCGAGGCGGAGCTGGACATCGTCAGCGCGCCCGCCGTGGAGATGGCCTCGCCCGAGTCGACCTCGCCGCCGCCGGCCCGCCCGACCGAGCCGTACGCTGAGCCTCCCCTGACGCCGACCGTGATCGGCTCGACCCAGCGCCTGGCCAAGGAGCCCTCCGGCTGGCCGGTCTGGGTTGTGGCCCTGTTCGTTTGCGCCCTTTGGGCCGCCGCGCCGGTGGCGTTCGCCCTGGGTTGGCGCGTCCGCGTCGCGCCGCTGGACAATGATCCGGTGGCGCTGGCTCTGTTCGGCATCCTGGCCGTCGGGCCCGCCGCGCTGGTGCTGGTCGCCGCCTATTTCGTGCGTCAGGGCCAGAAGCTGGCCAACGAGGTCCGGCGCATGCAGGACCTGTCGCAACGCATGCTGGCGCCCGCCGCCATGGCGGCGATCGAGACCGGCTCGGCCGTTGAGTCGGTGCGGCTGCAGATCGACAGCGCCGCCGGCGCCGCGCACGAGGCCCGCGAGACCATGCTGGCCCTCCGTCAGGCCCTGGCCGAGGAGACTGAACGCCTCACCGAAGCGGCCGCGATCGCGGCCCGCACCGCCGCCGACCTCTCGCTCACGCTCGGCTCCGAGCGCGAACAGCTGAGCGAGCTCAGCGGCCAGCTCGACGCGCGCTCAACCGCCGTGGCCGACTCCATCACCCAGCAGGCGCGGATGGTCGCCGAGGCCTCCGATCTCGCCGAGACCCAGCTGCGCGAGGCCGAGGCCGCCCTGGCCGCCCGCGCAGCCGATCTCGCCGCCGCGGCCGGGGAAGCCAGTGACGCCGCCCGCGTGGCCGGCGAGGATCTCGCCCGCCAGGTCGCCCGCCTGGAGACCGCCGGCGTCGGCGTCGGTGACCAGATGCGCACGGTGGAAGAGGGTCTGACCCAGCAGCGCGCCGCGCTGGTCACCGTCGCCCACGCCCTGCGTTCGGACCAGGAAGACTTCGCCGCCATGGCCGAGAGCCGCTCGGCCCAGCTGGCCGAGTTCATGGTCCAGGCGGCGGAAGGCGCAGCCAATGTCGGCGAGCATGCGACCAGGGGCGCCGATGCGCTGCGCTCGCTGATCCACGAAGCCGCCGAACGTTTCACCCAGCTGACCGAGCAGGCCAAGGCCGAGCGCGAGGCCCTGGGTGCGGAGGCCGCCGACGTGGTCGGCAAGGTCGGAGAGGCCGCGGCCCGCGAACGGGCGATGCTGACCTCCGACCTGCAGGTGTCGATCGACCGTCTGGCCCAGGCCGCCGACGAAGCCCGTCAGGCCGCGGAGTCCCATGCCGGGGCCGCCCAGGCCCGCGTGGACCAGCTCAGTGAAGCCGCCTTCGCCGCGCACCAGAAGGCCGACGGCATCTTCGAGTCGCGCCTCAAGGACGCCCGCGACCTGATCGAACAGTCGGCCCAGATGGTCGAACAGGCCGGGGCCGCCACCGCCCAGCGCCTGGAGCAGGGGGCGCAGGTGGCCCGCGGAGCCCTGGCCGACCTCGAACGGCTGCTGGACGAGGTCGACCGTCGTGCGGCCCAGCTGCCGGAGATGGCCATGGGCCGGGTCGAGGAGGTGCGCGTCTCGGTCGAGCAGAGCATGGAAGACCTGATGGCCTCCGCGCGCCGCGCCGCCGATGAGACCCAGACCATCGACGCCGCCTTCCAGGAGCGTGTGCGGCGGAACTACGACATGCTCAGCGAGGCCGTGAAGGTGATGGGCGTGGTCGCCGGCGCCGCCAGCTCGGCCGCACCGGCCTTGTCCGCCGGCCCGCGGGCTTCCCGCGCTGCGCCGCCCCCCCTCACCGAGCGGCCCGCGGCCGAGGAGCCGCGCGCCACCCGTCTCAAGCTGACGCCGACGGCGACCGACGAGGAATTCCGCAGCGTATTCGACACCGCCGGCGGACGCGGCCCCGCAACCGCGCCGGCCGGAGAGGTGGCCGACGGCCCCTGGAGCTGGCGTGACCTGCTGACCTCGATCGACGGCGACGAGAGCGACTCCGAGTCCCTGGCCGAACGCATGGCGGCCGAGATCGCCGGCATGGGCATCGACCCCGCCGCCCTGCTGCCGCGCGGCCGGATCGACGAGATCGCTATGGCGGTCCAGACCCGCGACGTCCAGGGCGCCCGGGAGATCGTCCGCCGCCTGGCGCCCGCCGCGATCCGCCGCCTGGTCCGCCGTCTGTTCTCCGACGCCGCCATGCGCGGCCAGAGCGACCGCTTCCTGCAACGCTTCGGCGCCATGATCGAGGAAGCGGCCGAGCGTGATCGCAGCGGCTTGCTGGTGGGGACGCTGCTGGCCTCCGACGGCGGCCGCGCATGGCTCCTCCTCGACGCCGCCGCAGGTGATCTGGGATAACTTGCCCACGAGGCTGTGACACCGGTGTCGCGCCGCTATACCGGCGGCCGGCCATGATCTAGAAGTCGGTCATGGCCAACCCGCTCTCCCTACGCATACCCGGCTCCGGCTCCGGCCAGACGAGCCGTCACGTCCGCGCCAACGTCAGGCTGATGGACTCGCTGCTCGACGAGGCGATCCGCTATCTGGACGGCGAGGAGGCGGGCGATCTGGTCGCCGCCGCGCGCCGGGCGGCGTCCAAGGATGACTCCCGCCCGCACCTGGACTTCCTGTTCAGCGCCGTGAAGGCCGACGAGGCCATGCTGCTGGCGCGGGCCTTCACCTGCCACTCGATGCTGGCCAACATCGGCGAGGACGTCGCCGGCCGCCGTCGCGACGCCGAGGCCGAGAGTCGCGCCGGCGCCGCGCGCACCCTTGCCGGCGCCCTGGAGGCGCTCGGTCTTGGCCCCGACGCTCTGGACGCGCTCGACATCGTGCCCGTACTGACCGCCCATCCGACCGAGGTCCGGCGCCGGGCGCTGGTCGACCGCGAGGCCGAGATCTCGCGCCTGATGGCCCTGCGCCGCCACGGCCTGCCGCCCGATCTCGACGCCCGCATCCGCGAGGGCCTGTTCCGCGAGATCGCGCTGCTCTGGCGCACGCGCCTGCACCGGCCGGTGAAGATCACCGTCGCCGACGAGATCCGCAACGCGCTGTCGATCGTCCGCACCTCGATCCTGCCGGCCATGGTCGACCTCTACGAAAGCTGGACCGAGGGCGTGGCCAACGGCGCCGACGTGCCGCCGATCCTGCGCATGGGCAGCTGGCTGGGCGGCGACCGCGACGGCCACCCGGGCGTCACCGGCGACACCCTCAGGCTGGCGCTCAAGTCCCAGGCGCGGGTCGTCCTCGATTTCTACGCCGGCGAGGTGCGCAAGCTCTGGGGCGACCTGGCCATCTCCGACGTCTACACCGGCGCCTCCGAGGCGCTGCTGGTCCTGGCCCGCTCCTCCGACGACCAGTCGCCGCACCGGGCCGACGAGCCCTATCGCCTGGCCCTTGAGTTCATCTTCGACCGGCTGTCGGCCACCTCGCAGAAGCTGGCGGGTCAGCCGGTCTCCTATGCGCTGGGTCCGTCCACGGAAGGCGCCTACGACAGCCCGGCCGAGTTCGTCGCCGACCTTGAGACCGTGCGGTCCTCGCTCGCGGCCCACGGCGGCGCTCGGCTGGTCGGCAGCCGGATGACCACCCTGCTGGAGCTGGCCCGCGCCTGCGGCTTCCACCTGATGGCCATCGACATGCGCCAGAACGCCGATGTCCACGAGCGGGTCGTCGCGGAGCTGATCCAGCGCTCGGGCCAGGACATCGACTATCTTGCGCTCGACGAGGAGGCCAAGGTCGCCTTCCTGCTGGCCGAGATGACCCACCAGCGGCCGCTGCGCTCGCCCTTCGCCGACTACAGCGAGGAGACCACGCGGGAGCTGGCCACCATCGACGCGGCCGCCGAGGCGGTGAAGCACTATGGCCAGGAGGTTATCGGCGGCTACGTCGTGTCCAAGACAGCGACCCTGTCGGACATCCTCGAGCCGCTGGTCCTGCTGGCCCAGTCGGGTCTGGCCTGGGGCGGCGCCCAGCCGCGCGCGGCGGTGCGGATCTCGCCGTTGTTCGAGACCATCGAGGACCTCGACCACGGCCCGGCCATCCTGCGCCGCTGGCTGGAGCTGCCGCTCACCCGCTCGATCCTAGGCGAGACGCCGGTGCAGGAAGTGATGGTCGGCTATTCGGACTCCAACAAGGACGGCGGCTATGTCGCCTCCCGCCGGGGCGTCGCCCGGGCCGCCTCGGCCCTGGCGGCCGAGTGCGACCGGCTGGGCGTCGGCCTGCGCATCTTCCACGGCCGGGGCGGTTCGGTCGGCCGGGGCGGGGGGCCCGCCGCCGAGGCCGTGCTGGCCCAGCCGCCGGGCACGGTCCAGGGCCGCCTGCGGATGACCGAGCAGGGCGAGATGATCGCCCGCCGCTACGGCGACCAGGTGACCGCCCGCCGCAACCTCGAAAGCCTGGCCGCCGCTGTGCTGACCGCCACCCGCCAGGCGCCTGACCCCGAGCCGTCCGACGCCTCGAAGACGGCCATGGACGCCCTGGCCGCCGGTTCGTTCGCCGCCTATCGCGCGCTGGTCTACGAGACCCCGGGCTTCACCGACTTCTTCTGGTCCGCCACCCCCATCGGCGAGATCGTCCAGCTCAACATCGGCAGCCGGCCCGCCTCGCGCACCGCCAGTCGCCGGATCGAGGACCTGCGGGCCATCCCCTGGGTGTTCAGCTGGTCACAGGCCCGGTTCATGCTGCCGGGCTGGTACGGCTTCGCCGGCGGCGTCGAGCGCGCCGGCCTGACCGTGCCGCAGCTCGCCGACCTCAGCGACGAGTACGACTTCTTCGCCGCCCTGCTGTCGAACATGGAGCTGGCCCTGGCCCAGAGCGACATGGCCATCGCGGCGCGCTACGCGAAACTGGCCGCGGGCGTGCCCGGCGCCGACGCGATCATGGACACCATCCGCCGCGAGCACGACCGCGCCATCGACCTGGCCCTGTCGATCCGCGGCGGCGGCAAGCTGCTCGACGACCGGCCGGACCTCGCCGAATCCGTTGAACTGGCCGCCGCCGCCGTCGACCCGCTCAACCACCTGCAGCTCGAACTGCTGTCGCGCCGCCGGCAAGGCGACCAGGACGAGCAGCTGCGCCTGGCCATCCAGCTGACCGTGGCCGGCGTGGCGGCGGGGCTACGGAACACGGGGTAGGGACAGACACCCCAGGTGTCTGTCCCTTAGGTGGCTTCCCCTTCCGCGACTCCTCCCTTACTGCATCTCCCCAACAATCGTTTGAAGGGGACGCGCTGCCATGGCTCTCGACGCCGAAACCCGGGATCAGTTCATCGACACGCTTCGGCGGTTCGTGAGCGAGCAGCTCCGGCCGCTGGAAGCCCAGGTGGCCGCCGACGACCAGGTGCCAGAGGCCGTCATCCAGCAGATGCGCGATCTGGGCCTGTTCGGCATCTCCATCCCCGAGGAATACGGCGGCCTCGATCTCTCGATGGAAGATGAATGCCTGGTGGTGTTCGAGCTGGGCCGCGCCAGTCCGGCCTTCCGTTCGGAGATCGGCACCAACGTCGGTATCGGCAGCCAGGGGCTGGTGATGTTCGGCACCGACGAGCAGAAGGCCAAATGGTTGCCCGGCATCGCCTCGGGCGAGACGGTGACGTCCTTCGCCCTGACCGAGCCGGAAGCCGGCTCCGACAGCGCCGCGGTGCAGACCCGCGCCACGCTGGATGGCGACAGCTACGTTCTCAACGGCTCCAAGCGCTACATCACCAATGCCGGCAAGGCGGGCCTTTTCACGGTGATGGCCCGCACCAACCCGGACGTGAAGGGCGGCGGCGGCGTCTCCGCCTTCGTGGTGCCGTCCGACCTGCCCGGCATCACCGTCGGCAAGCCCGAGAAGAAGATGGGCCAGCACGGCGCCCAGATCCACGACATCACCTTCGACAACGTCCGCGTCCCGGCCTGGAACCGGCTGGGCGGCGAGGGCGAGGGCTTCAAGGTGGCCATGCAGGTGCTCGACAAGGGCCGCCTGCACATCGCCGCCCTCTGTGTCGGGGTTGCCGAACGGCTGATCGCCGACAGCGTCGCCTACGCCGGCGAGCGCAGGCAGTTCGGCCAGGCGCTGTCCCAGTTCCAGCTCATCCAGGGCATGATCGCCGACATGAAGACCGAGGCCATGGCCGCCCGCGCCCTGGTTATGGAAGGCGCCCGCAAGCGCGACGCCGGCCAGAACATCGTGCTGGAAGCCGCCGCCGCCAAATACTTCGCCTCGGAAATGGTCGGTCGCGTCGCCGACAAGGCCGTGCAGATCTTCGGCGGCGCCGGCTATGTCGCCGACTACGGCATCGAACGCCTGTACCGCGACGTCCGCATCTTCCGCATCTACGAAGGCACCAGCCAGGTCCAGCAGATCGTCATCGCCCGCGAGACGATGAAGCGGGGCGGTTAGAGTCCGGCCGCGCGGACGGGCGTCCGCGCGGCCAGGATATCAGAAGGTGAAACGCAGGCCGACCGAGACGGTGCTGGTCTTGATCTTGCCGACCTCGAAGCCCGAGGCGGAATCGTAGGCGATGTCCTTGCCGTCCGCCGAGCGGTAGCGATAATCGGCCGTGATCGCCATGTTCGGGCTGGCCTGAAACGCGACGCCGGCGCCCAGCTGCCAGGCGAAGGTGACGTCGCCGTCGCCGCCGGCCTCGAAGCCCATGAGGCCCGCGCCGCCGCCCACGTAGGGCGTGAGCTTGCTGGTGACGGGGCGCTCGAACCACAGGTTGGCCATGGCGCCGAGCTGGCGCACCTGGCCTCCGTCGCTGAAGGCGATCCGGTTGCCGGACGCGCTGCAGCCGCTAACCTCCAGATACAGGCAGACATCTGCGGCCTCAGCCGGGGTCAGGGTAACGGGCGCGCCATTGACCGACTTGATGGTGATGGCTTCCAGATCGTTGCGGTTGTAGCCGATCTCGACCTCCGCGCGGATGGAGCCGAAATCGTAGCCGACGGCGCCGCCGAAGGTCGTCGAGTCCTTCAGTTCCACCGACGTCTGCACGGAATCGGTGGCGCCGCCGCCGCCGAAGGTGCCGCCGACGTCATAGTAGCGGATGTCGGTGTCCTTGACCGACGCGATGCCCGCCGACACGCTGACGTAGGCGCCGCGGTCCTCGGCCAGCGCCGGCGCGGCGATCAGGGCGCTCGCCGCCCCCGCCATGAGAATTAGCTTTTTCATCGTTCCCCTCGCGCCGCCACTCGACTGAGACCCGACACGGCCGGTGCGGCGCGAACGTGCGAGGTCGTCGCTGCTCGCCGACGACGAGCCGGCGCTTGCTAGAGGTCGAAACTACTGTAGGGGTTGGGGGTCGGCATCGGCCGGTTGGCCGAGCCGCTTGGGTGAATGCGCAGTGCAGGCTTAGCGTGAAGATGCCGGTCGCGGGCAACAGGATCGACCCCTTGGCGCTCATCGACGAGTTGCGAGCCGGGCGGGTAACGGCCTGGATCGGGGTCCTGCTGCTGGCCTCGGTGATCGCCTACATCACGGTGGTCTTCGCCGGAGACGTCCACCCCGTCGCCCTCGGGCTCTGGTCCGGCGCCTTCGGGCTGGTCCTGCTGGTCTGGTGCGGAGCCATGGCGATGGCCATGACGCGCGATCCCGGCGACCAGGAGATCCTCAGGGTCTGGATTCCGGTTTTCAAGGCCGTGGCCATTGCCGCGAACCTGCTGATCGCCGCCAGCGTCTGGCTGTTTCTTCCCGCCGCAGGGCCGGAGCTCTTCGCCCTCATGCTGGTGATGTACGTCTGGTTCATCCCCATCCAGATGCTCGCCGAGAACCGCGCCACCCGGGTCTCGGTTCTGGCGACGCTGGCGGTCTTTGGTTCGCTCACCCTGTTCGTGCTGACCCACCCCGCGCCGTACAGCACCGCGCTCGCCGCGTTCCTTGTGGTCTTCACCGTCAGCGTCCTGGCCATGAGGCGGGTGATCCACCGCGCGCTCGCCGAGGCGATACAGGCCAGGCTGGAGGCCGAGCGCGCCGGACGGGCGCTCAACGAAGCCCTCACGGAAGTCGCCGACCAGCGCGACGCGATCACCCGCTTCCTCGCCGCCGCCTCCCACGACCTGCAGCAGCCCGTCCAGGCGGCGCGGCTGTTCTTCGACCAGGCGATCGACACGAAAAGCGCCGAGGCCCGGGATCGCGCCATCCGCGGCGCCCGCCGCGCCTTCGCCTCAACCCAGTCCCTGCTCCAGGAAATGCTCGAGCACCTGCGGCTGGAGAGCGGCGCGGCCAAGCCGACGGTGGCCAGCCACGCCATCGGCCCCATCCTCCAGGACATGGCCCTCGAACAGGAGGCCGTGGCCAATGCGGCGGGTCTGACGATCCGGGTTGCCCAGACCGGGCTGGCGGCGCTGATTGATCCCGGGCTCGCGAAGCGCATCCTCGGCAATCTGGTCACCAACGCCTGCACCCACGCCGGCGCGACGCGATTGCTGATCGGCGCCCGGCGAAAGGGCGAGCGGGTGCGGATCTACGTCGTCGACAACGGTCGCGGCATCGCGCCGACGAAGGCCGCGACGCTGTTCGGGGCGTTCGCGGCTTCCGGGGCCGGGCGCGCGAACTTCGGCCTCGGGCTTTCGACCTCGCGGCGGTTCGCCCGGGCGATGGGCGGCGAGCTGACGCTGGACCCGCGCTGGACGGACGGCGCCTGTTTCGTGCTGGATCTTGCGCGGGCGCAGGCTGTCGCCCGATCCGCCGAAGCCGCCGTCGGACGGGGAGGGCGGCGCCCATGCGAAGCTGCCTGATCTGTGACGACCACGAGCTGGTCAGGGAAGCGCTGGCGGCGGCTGTCGCCGGGCGCTGGCCTGACGCTCAGGTAACCCAGGCCGCCGACTTCAACGCGGCCTGGGCGCTGGCCCGGTCCGGTCCTGACCTTTGCCTCGTCGATCTCATGATGCCGGGCGCGGGGCCGGTCGAGGGGGTCGCGGGCGTGCTCGAAATCGCGCCACAAACGCGGCTGCTGGTGGTCACCGGCTCGCATGACGACGGGGTGCTGCTGGAGCTGCTGGACCGGGGGGTTCACGGCTTCGTCCAGAAGACATCCTCCGGCGAGGTCATCCTCGCGGCGATCGCGCTGGTCCTGGCGGGCGGGCGCTATCTGCCGCCCCGGGTGGCGGAACTGGCCGGCGCCCGTCCGGCCGCTCCCGCCGCCTCGCCTTCGCCCGAGCCCGGCTCCCGCGTGGTGACCGACCGCCAGAAGCAGGTGCTGACCCTGATCGCCCGTGGCCTGTCCAACAAGGAGATCGCCCGCGTCCTGGGTGTGTCGCCGGCGACGGTGAAGACCCACGTCACCAACGCCATCGGCTCGGTCGGCGCGGCCAATCGCACCGAGGCGGCGATGCGGGCCAGGGCGCTGGGGCTGATCTGAGGGCCGTTCTAGAGCCGCCTGGCCACAATGAAGGGGCGGGTGTCCTTGCCCTTGGAAGCGTGATGCTCAACTTCGACGATGTCGAATCCCGCCGCGGCGATGGCCGCCTGCAGCTCCCCGGAAGTGAAGATCAGCACGTGCGGCGCCTTGCCGAGAAGGCGCATGATGGGCAGGACGGCCAGGATCAGCGGGTTCATGTCTCCGAGGCATGGAGTCTTGGAAATGAACAGGCCGCCGGGCTTCAGAAGGCGATGAACCTGGGCCAGTCCATCCCCCAGATCAGGGACCAGATGGACGGCGCTGAACCCCATGACCACGTCGAAGCTTTCGTCAGGATAGGTCAGGGTCTCCAATGCGGACTGGACGAAGGTAAGCGTTCCGGCGCCATTCACCGCACCGGCCGTGGCCTGCTTCTCCCGCGCGATCGCAATCATCTCGCCGGAGATGTCCGAGGCGGTGAATGAGCCTACGGACGGGGCCAGCCGAAGTGCGGTCGAGCCGGTGCCACAGGCGAACTCGAGCGCGTTGTCGGTGGGCTTGAGGTAGTCAAGACACCGCGCCAGCGTGCGTTCATAGCCCGCCTCGTCGGCGATCTTGTCCGTCGCATACTTGCGGGCGATGCGATCCCAGAAGCGGCTGCCATCCTGGCTGTTCGACATCCGGATCTCCTTCCGCGTCCCGGCGCACGTACTGGCTATCGCCGGAACATGTCCCCCGCTACCGCGAGAATCCCGCCTCGGCGAAGTCCAGCATCCGCTCCAGCAAGGCGTCGACCTCGCCCTCGCGGGTGGCGCCCTCGGACAGGACGTGCAGGCGGTCCAGTTCCATGAAGCGGTTCTGGTGGATCATGCCGAGCACGAAGTGCAGCCGCCAGTAGACCTCCTCCGGCGGCAGGTCCGGCCGGGCGGCCAGCAGGGCGTCGGCGAAGCGCTTGAGGTGGGACACGTCGCGGCCCAGCACCTCGCGGATCTCGGCCGTGCCCTCGCTGCGCGCGCGGATCAGGAACTGCAGCGAAATGCGCCGGTCGTTGGACGGGTCCAGCCACCGCAGGGGCGGCGCGAACAGGGCGGTCAGGATCTCACGCACCGGCGGCTTGCCGGCGTTGCGGTCGCTGGCCTCGTGCAGCATCCTGGCCCGCTCACGGTTGAGCTCCTGGGTGCGGCGGCGGAAGATCTCGAACAGCAGCGAGTCCTTGGACCCGAAGTGGTAGTTAACGCTGGCCAGGTTGACGCCCGCCTCGGCGGTGATGTCGCGCACCGACACGTTCTGGAAGCCATGCAGCGCGAACAGCCGCTCGGCGGCGTTGAACACCAGCTGCTTGGTGGCGGCCTCGGCCTCCGGAGTCTGCGACTCCGCGCCGGGATCGTCGGTGAGACTCAAGGTGCTGCCCTTCCGTTCCGTGAGGGGCAGCTTTACGGGCGTTCAATCTGTACGCAAGCGTCAATAAACGCCTGTTCGGATAGACCCCGGCTATGCTGCATTGCGATGCTGTTTCAGTCCGGATGCCAGTCGGCGATCGGCGGCCTGACCCAGGGCGGAAACAGGTCGACCATCGGCTCGTACTTCTCCCGCGCCGCCTTGTGGCGGGCCTTCAGATCCTCGACCACGTCCGGGTGCAGCGAGGCGACGCTGTAGTTCTCGCCGGGGTCGCGGACGATGTCGAACAGCAGCGGATAGTTGAAGCGGCCGAGGTTGATCTGAAGGCTGCGGTAGTGGGCGCGGGTGACCAGCTTCCAGGCCTGGGTGCGGATCGCCGCGACCCTGGTGTTGTCGAACAGCAGGATCTGCTCATGCGGCGTGGCCGCGCCGTCGAAGATCACCGGGCCGATGTCCTTGCCGTCCAGCTCCAGGTCCGGCGGCAGGTCCGCGCCCGCCAGCCGCGCGAAGGTCGGCAGCAGGTCCAGGTTGCTGGCGATGGCGTCCGTCACCACGCCGGCCGGCACTGTCCCCGGCTGGCGCAGGATGAAGGGCACGCGGTAGCCGCCGTCGAAGCCGGACTGGCCCTTGCGCTCGCGGAACGGGCCCGAGGAGCCCTCGAACCAGGGTCCGTTGTCGGAGGTGAAGATGACCAGGGTGTCGTCCTCGAGCCCCAGCGCCTTCAGCTGGTCGAGCAGCAGCCCGACGTTTCGATCGATCTCTTCGACGACGTCGCCATAGGCGCCTGCCGGCGAGTCCCAGGCCGCGTCGTCGTTGCGGACCAGCGGCACATGCGGCGCGGTCAGGGCCAGCAGCACGAAGAAGGGCTTGTCGCGGTTGGCCTCGGCAAAGGCCACGGTCTCGCGGAAGAAGGTCTGGGTCAGCTTCGGGAAGTCGACCGGGCTCTCGGTCAGCGGCGCATCGCCGTCCTTTTCGAACCAGGCCAGCGGCTGCATGTCGTGGCTGTAGGGAAGGCCCTTGAAGACGTCGAAGCCGTGGACGTTCGGCGGCCAGTACTGGCCCCGATGACCCAGGTGCCACTTGCCGATCAGGGCGCTGGCGTAGCCGGCCGGCTTCAGCGCCTTGGGGATGGTCAGCTCGGACAGCGGCAGGCCGCGATCCTCCGGCGACTGGATCACCTCGTGGGCCAGGTTCATCCGCACCGGATAGCGGCCGGTCAGCAGCCCGGCGCGCGACGGGGTGCAGAGGTTGGCGCTGGCGTAGAAGTCGGTGAACCGCGTCCCCTCCGCCGCCATGCGGTCGAGGTTGGGCGTGCGGATGATGGTCCCGCCGTCGCAGCCGAGATCGCCGTAGCCGAGGTCGTCGGCCATGATGACGATGATGTTCGGCTTGCGGGGCATGGCGCGGTTCCTCGTTTCGAACCGCATCTGAGCCGCTCAGTCGCTGGAAGCGCAAGCCCTTCCCCAATCCGTCATGGCCCGACTTGTTCGGGCCATCCATGAACGCTGCCTAGGCGGTGCGTCCTTCGACACGCCGCTGCGCGGCTGCTCAGGATGACTGGGTTGGAAGGCTAACCTTCATAGTCATGCTGAGCAGCGCTCTAAGAGCGCGTGTCGAAGCACGCACGACGCATGGTGGCTCACCACGCATGGGTGGCCCGGACGAGCCGGGCCATGACGGCTGAAGATCAGGCGTTGGCGGTGACGATCCAGACGGCAGCGGGCAGCATGACGCCGTCATGCCCCGCATGCGGGGCCAGCGCCTCGCGGACGGCGGCGATGATGACCTCGCGCTTGTCGGGGTTCTCGCGCAGCAGCATGCCCAGCGGTCCGACCTTCATGGCCAGGGCCACGGCCTCGTCGAGCGGGTGGCCGCCGACGAACGCGTCATAGGGCGCGATGTCGACGCCGGTGAACCCGGCGCCGGCCAGGATGGTGCGCACCCGCTCCGGATCGCTGAAGGCGAAGGGGCCGGGCGCATGCGGGTCGGCGGGCGGGGGCAGGGGCGGCACATGGGCCAGCGCCGCGGCCATCGGCACGCGCATCCAGTCGTTGAAGCCCAGCGGCCGCCAGCAGACGAAGGCCAGCCGCCCGCCGGGCTTGAGCGCCTTGCGGATGTTGGCGAAGGCCGCCGTCGGGTCGGCGAAGAACATGACGCCGAAGCGGGAGAAGACGCCGTCAACCGCCCCGGCCTCGAAGGCGTAGGTCTGGGCGTCGGCCTCGAGAAACTCGACGTTGGCCATGCCTTCGGCGCGGCGGCGGGCGACCTCCAGCATCGGCCGGGAGATGTCGACGCCCAGCACCGAGCCGGCCGCTCCCACCTCGCCGGCCAGCTCCAGCGTCGTCTGGCCGCAGCCGCAGCCGATGTCGATCAACCGCTCGCCCGGCCGCGGCGCCAGGGCGTCGATGGCGGCATGACCCAGCGGGGCGATCTGGCGGTCGAGCCTGTCCTGCTGCGCCGCCCAGGTCTCGCCGGCCTGGGCGTTCCAGTAGGCGATCTGGTCGGCGTTGCCCGCCGAAGCGTCGTCAGTGGCCACGGACGAGCTCGCGCATGGCCTTGTCGAGGCCGTCGATGGTCAGCGGGTACATGCGGTCGCCCATCAGCTGCTTCATCACCTGGATCGACTGGGTGTAGTCCCAGTGGCGCTCGGCGGTCGGATTGAGCCAGACGGCGCTGTGGTAGATCTGGGTCACCCTGTCCATCCAGATGGCGCCCGGCTCCTCGTTCCAGTGCTCCACGCTGCCGCCCGGATAGGTGATCTCGTAGGGGCTCATGGTGGCGTCGCCGACGAAGATCACCTTGTAGTCGGCCGGGAACTTGTGGAGCACGTCCCAGGTGTTCTGCTTCTCGGTCTGGCGGCGGCGGTTGTCCTTCCACACGCTCTCGTAGAGGCAGTTGTGGAAGTAGAAAAACTCGAGGTTCTTGAACTCGGTCCGGGCGGCGCTGAACAGCTCCTCGCAGAGCTTGATGTGGCTGTCCATCGAGCCGCCGATGTCGAAGAAGATCAGCACCTTGATCTTGTTGCGGCGCTCGGCGCGCATCTGGATGTCGAGGTAGCCCTTCTGCGACGTGCCCTTGATGGTCCCGTCGAGGTCAAGCTCGTCCGGCGCGCCCTCGCGGGCGAACTTGCGCAGCCGGCGCAGGGCGACCTTGATGTTGCGGGTGCCCAGTTCGACGCTGTCGTCGAGGTTCTTGTACTCGCGCTTGTCCCAGACCTTCACGGCCTTGCCGTGGCGGCCCTTGTCCTGGCCGATGCGCACGCCTTCGGGATTGTAGCCGTTGGCGCCGTAGGGGCTGGTGCCGCCGGTGCCGATCATCTTGTTGCCGCCCTCGTGGCGCTTCTTCTGCTCGGCGAGCCGCTCCTGCAGCGTCTTCATCAGTTCGTCGAAGCCGCCCATGGCCTCGATCGCCGCCTTCTCCTCGTCGGTCAGGAACTTCTCGGTCAGCAGCTTCAGCCACTCGGCCGGGATGTCGCTGGTGACGTCCTCTCCCAGCGATTCCAGACCCTTGAAGACATGGCCGAACACGCGGTCGAACTTGTCGAGGTTCTTCTCGTCCTTCACCAGCGCAGCGCGCGACAGGAAGTAGAAGTCCTCCACCGACCGATCGATGACGTCCTTGTCGAGCGCCTCCATCAGCATGAGGTACTCCTTCAGCGACACGGGCACCTTGGCCTCGCGGAGCTCGGTGAAGAAGCGCATGAACATGGGCGGTCTCTGTGTCGAACGGTTGTTTGACAGAGGATGGGGGGCGAAGGGCGGCTTGTCCAGCTTGGACCGGCGCGTGTCGAAGCCCGCAAGGCCTCACCCCCGCCGCAGGATGAACTCCCGGTCGCGCGTCTCGCCGACGATGAAGTCGTATTCGCCGACCTTCTCGAAGCCCATCCGCTCATAGAGCCGCTGCGCCCCGAAGTTCTCCGACCACACCCCGATCCACAGCCGGCGCGGGCCGTCGCGCTCCAGCCAGGTCAGGGTCTCGGCCAGCAGCCGCGAGCCCGTCCCCCCGCCTTGGAACGCCTTCAGCACATAGAGCCGCTTCAGCTCGCCGCAGGCCGGGGTGACCGCCTCGTGCGGCAGGTCGCAGGGCCCGGCCAGCGCATGGCCGACCACGCGACCCTCGGCCTCGACCAGCCAGGCGGCCTTGTCCGGGTCGGCGAGATCGCTGCGGGTCTTCTCCAAGTCATAGGCGCTGGCCAGGAAGGCCGCCAGATCCTTCGGCGGATAGGTGTGGCCGAAGGTCTCGGTGAAGGTCTCGGCCGCAATGCGGCTGAGGACCTCTGCATCGGCGGGCGTGGCGCGGCGGATGGTCAGAGTCATCATGGGCGCCGATCTACCCCAAACCGTCTTCCCGGCTCAAATGCTCGATGGACCCCGGCTTTGGCGCTCCGCGCCGCCCTTCGGGTCGACGGGGACACGGAGTTGGGTAGAGTGAGGCCATGACCATCGCCCTCTACACCCATGCGGCCATGTTCGATCACCGCCCCGGCGCCGCGCACGCCGAGCGGCCGGAGCGGCTGGGCGCCGTGATCGATGCGCTGAACGATACGACCAACCTCGATCTCGACTCCCGCGAGGCGCCGCTGGCGCAGCACGGCGACCTGCTGCGCGTGCATCCCGAAGCCTTCCTGCAGTCGATCTATGACGCCGGCCGGGCGCCGGGCGTGGTGAAGCTGGACCCCGACACCTTCATGGGCCCGGGCAGCCTGCAGGCCGCGCTTCGCGCGGCCGGCGCGGTGACCCAGGCGGTGCGCGACGTGGCGGCCGGCGGCGTTGACCGGGCCTTCTGCGCCGTGCGGCCGCCCGGCCACCATGCCGAGCCGGAAGCGGCCATGGGCTTTTGCATGTTCGGCAATGTCGCCGTCGCCGCCCGGGCGGCCCAGGCGGCGGGACTGGGCCGCATCGCCGTGGTCGACTTCGACGTCCACCACGGCAACGGCACCCAGGCGGCGTTCGAGACCGATCCGACCCTGTTCCTTGCCTCGATCCACCAGCGGCCGCTCTATCCGGGCAGCGGCGATCCTTCGGAGACCGGCGTCGGCAACATCGTCAACGGCGTCGTCGGGCCCAACTCGCCGCGCGAGAAGTGGCGCAAGGTCTTCGACCGGCTGATGGAAAGCGTCGACGCCTTCGCGCCGGACCTGATCATCATCTCCGCCGGCTTCGACGCCCACGCCCGCGACCCGCTGGCCAGCCAGCAGCTGGAGGCCGAGGACTTCGCCTGGGCCACCCGCGCCATTGTCTCTGTGGCCAACCAGCGCGCCAGGGGCCGGGTTGTCTCCTCGCTGGAGGGTGGCTACGACTTGGAGGCGCTCGGCCAGTCGGCCCGGGCGCATGTGCTGGCGTTGCAGGAGCCGTGACAGGTCGCCGTTCTGGCGGCGCGTCACCATCCTGTCCGGGGGAACATGACCGAGGCGATCACCACCGCCGTGGCCGGACCGTCCACCGATGCCGCGCGCATGGGCCGGGTGACGCTCGTGCGTCACGGCGAGCCCGACATCAGCCGGCGGGTCCGCCTTTCGGCCCGGGAGTACGTCGACTGGTGGGCGCGCTACGAGACCCGCGGCCTGCTCCCCGGCCAGACGCCACCCGATTGCCTGCTGGCCACCGCCCGTGGCGCCGGCGTGACGATCTCCTCCATCCGTCCGCGCGCCATCGAGACCGCCGGCGCGGTCTGCGACGGCAGGGCCTATGCCCGGGATCCGCTGTTCGTCGAGGCGCCGCTGCCGCCCCCGCGCTGGCCGGGCTGGATCCGGCTGTCGCCGCGCGTCTGGGGGTTCATTTCGCGGGTCTGGTGGTGGTTCTTCAATCACCACGAAGGCCAGGAAACCCGGGCCCAGGCCGAGCAGCGCGCGGACCAGGCCGCGGCCATGCTCATCGCGCTGGCGCGTGACGGCCAGGACGTGCTGCTGGTCGCCCACGGCTTCTTCAACGGCATGATCGGCGAGGCGCTTCGGCGGCAGGGCTGGCGCTGCACGCTCGATCAGGGGTTCTCCTACTGGAAGGCGCGACGGTTCGAGCGGCCTTAACCGTGACGCAGAATCCCCTGATTGCTCACGTCGGGCCGCGCGCTTAGGGTGGTCGCCACTCTCCTGGAACACGAAATGACCGACGCGCCCGCCCTACACCCGGCTATCGCCGCGATGAGCTTCGAGGAAGCGCTCGCGGAACTGGAGAAGATCGTCCAGCGGCTGGAGTCCGGCTCGGCGCCGCTGGAGGAGTCGATCTCGATCTATGAACGGGGCGCGGCGCTGAAGGCCCATTGCGAGGCGCGGCTGGAGCAGGCGCGGCTCCGCGTCGAGAAGGTCGTGCTCAGCCAGGGCGCCGCCTCCGGCGTCGAGCCCGCCGAGTTCTCGTGACCGGGGCGGCGCGTCAGCAGATCTCGTTCGACGACTTCGAGCGGGTGGATATACGGGTCGGCACGGTGCTTAAGGCCGAGCCGTTTCCAGAGGCTCGGAAGCCCGCGTTCCGGCTCACAGTCGACTTCGGCCCGGACATCGGCGTGAAGCGGTCCTCGGCCCAGATCACCCGGCACTACAGCCTTGAGGAGCTGCCCGGCCGCAGGGTCGCGGCGGTGGTCAATTTCCCGCCACGCCAGATCGGTCCGATGATGTCGGAAGTGCTTTGTCTGGGCTTTCCCGATGAAGACGGCGCCGTGGTGCTGGTCGGGGTCGACCGTGACGTGCCGAACGGGGGCAAGCTGTTCTGATGCCGCTCTCCCGCCGGATCGTTGAAGCCGCCGATATCGTCACCGTGGCGCTGGACGCCCTGCTGCCGCGTGGGGAGGGCCCCGAGAGCCGGCTGACCGAGGCGATGCGCTATGCCGCGCTCGGTCCGGGCAAGCGCCTGCGCCCGTTCTTCGCCATCGAGACCGGCAAGATGTTCGACCTGCCCGAGCGGCCGGTGCTGCGGGCCGCCTGCGCGCTGGAGTGTATCCACGCCTACAGCCTGGTCCACGACGACCTGCCGGCCATGGACGACGACGACATGCGCCGTGGCCGTCCCACGGTGCACCGCCAGTACGACGAGGCGACCGCCATCCTGGCCGGCGACGCGCTGCAGGCGGCAGCCTTCGAGATCCTGGCCCATCCCGACACCCACCCGGACGCCAACGTCCGCACCGAGCTGATCCGCAAGCTGGCCATCGCCTCGGGCGCGCAAGGCATGTGCGGCGGCCAGATGATCGACCTGCTGGGCGTGCGCGACGACCTGGGCGCTGTGGCCCGCATGCAGCGGCTCAAGACCGGCGCCCTGATCGCTCATGCCTTCGAGATCGCGCTGACCATGGCCCACGCCCAGGATGCCGAGCGCCACGCCCTGATGGCCTTCGCCCAGGACCTGGGACTGGCCTACCAGATTGTCGACGACCTGCTTGACGCCGAGGGCGACGCCGAGGAGCTGGGCAAGGCCGCCGGCAAGGACGAGGCGCGAGGCAAGGCCAACTACGTCACGCTTCTGGGCATCGACGCGGCCAGGGAACGGGTCGGTCTGCTGGCGGATCAAACCCGGTCTCACCTGGATCCGTTCGGAAAACGCGCTGAAACCTTACGCCTTTCGGTCGATTTCGTACTGGACCGGCGCTCGTAACCGCGCTGTTGTTGCGGCATTAAGTGAATCCACGGAAATTTCATGCCTGACCCCACGCCGCTGCTCGACAAGGTTTTGTCGCCCGCCGACACCCGCGACTTCTCCCTCGCCGAGCTGAAGCAGCTGGCCCAGGAGGTGCGGGCCGAGACCATCGAGTCGGTGTCCGTCACCGGCGGGCATCTGGGCGCGGGCCTGGGCGTGGTCGAGCTGACCGTCGCCCTGCACCATGTGTTCGACACGCCGCGCGACATCCTGATCTGGGACGTCGGCCACCAGGCCTATCCGCACAAGATCCTGACCGGCCGCCGCGACCGCATGAAGACCCTGCGCCAGGGCGGTGGCCTGTCCGGCTTCACCAAGCGGGCCGAGAGCGAGTACGACGCGTTCGGCGCGGCCCACGCGGCGACCTCGATCTCGGCGGCCCTGGGGTTCTGCGCCGCGCGCAACGCCAAGGGCGAGGACAACAAGGTTGTCGCCGTGATCGGCGATGGCTCGATGAGCGCCGGCATGGCTTACGAGGCCATGAACAACGCCGAGGCCCACAAGCAGCTGATCGTCGTTCTGAACGACAACGACATGTCGATCGCCCCGCCGGTCGGCAGCATGAGCGCCTATCTGGCGCGGGTCGTTTCCGGCGGCGGCTACCAGTCGCTGCGCAACCTCGGCAAGAAGGTCGCCCACGCCCTGCCAAAGCCCCTGCAGGAAGCCGCCCGCAAGGCCGAGGAATACACCCGCGGCATGGTCACCGGCGGCACCTTCTTCGAGGAGCTGGGCTTCCACTACATCGGCCCGATCGACGGTCATGACCTGGGCGCCCTGGTGCCGGTGCTGAAGAACGCCCGGGAAATCGACCGGCCCGTACTGGTCCATGTCGTGACCCAGAAGGGCAAGGGCTACGCCCCGGCCGAGAACGCCGCCGACAAGTACCACGGCGTGGTCAAGTTCAACGTCGTCACCGGCGAACAGGCCAAGGCCGCCGCCGGCCCGCCCAGCTACACCAAGGTCTTCGCCCAGGCGCTGGTCAAGGAGGCGGAGAAGGACGACCGCATCATTGCGGT
Source organism: Caulobacter sp. (assembly GCA_030683005.1). GTDB lineage: Bacteria > Pseudomonadota > Alphaproteobacteria > Caulobacterales > Caulobacteraceae > Caulobacter. The sequence goes on from JAUXMY010000037.1 coordinate 121,674, forward strand.
CACCGCCGCCATGCCGTCCGGCACCGGGCTGGATATCTTCGAGAAGGCCTTCCCGAAGCGCACGTTCGATGTCGGCATCGCCGAGCAGCACGCGGTGACCTTCGCCGCCGGCCTCGCCGCCGATGGCATGAAGCCGTTCTGCGCCATCTATTCGACCTTCCTGCAGCGCGGCTACGATCAGGTCGTCCACGATGTCGCCATCCAGCGCCTGCCGGTGAGGTTCGCCATTGACCGAGCCGGTCTGGTCGGGGCCGATGGTCCGACCCACGCCGGCAGCTTTGATGTCGGCTTCATGGGCGCCCTGCCGGGCATGATCCTGATGGCCGCCGCCGACGAGGTCGAGCTGGCCCGGATGGTCGCCACCGCCGCCGCCATCGACGACAGGCCCAGCGCCTTCCGCTATCCGCGCGGCGAGGGCCTCGGCCTGGAGATGCCGGCCGTCAACGAACCGCTGGAGATCGGCAAGGGCCGCATCGTCCGCGAGGGGACCAGCGTCGCCATCATCTCGTTCGGGACGCGTCTGGGCGAAAGTCTCAAGGCCGCCGACCTGCTGGCGGCCCGCGGCCTGTCGGCCACGGTGGCCGACGCGCGCTTCGCCAAGCCGCTCGACATCGACCTGATCCTGCGTCTGGCGCGGGAGCATGAGGCGATCGTGACGGTCGAGGAGGGGGCCATGGGCGGCTTCGGCGCCTTCGTGCTCCAGGCCCTGGCGGAGCATGGCGCGCTGGACCGTGGCCTGAAGATCCGCACGCTCGTGCTGCCGGATGTCTTCCAGGACCAGGACAAGCCGGACGTGATGTACGCCCAGGCCGGCCTCGACGCCGACGGCATCGTCGCCGGCGCGCTGTCGGCGCTGGGGCTGGATAATGTCAGTACGGCGGGCCGGCGCGCCTAGGCGGTGCGCCCGCAGGCCTTGAAGAAACGCTTCACGTCGGCGCGTTCGCTGCCCTGGGCGTCGATCCGCACCGGGCGGCCGCGGTTGACGAGGGTCAGGTCGCCGGTGCGCTGAAAGCGAGCCAGGGGCGTGGCGTCCAACGGCGCGGTGGTCTCGATAAGGTGCCCGGCGCCGGGTGAGGCGACAGCTTCTCCGCCAAAGCGGGTGGACTCGCGACCCGAGGCCAGGACCAGCCCCGCTTCGGGCGATCCGCCGAGCAGCGAGAGCCGCGCGCGGCCGTCGCCGGCGTCGCAGGTCATCATCAGCACGACGTTGTCGGACATCGGGGCCCCGTAGGCCAGCTTGGGCCCTTCGCCCTCGTGGTTCTGATAGCTCCAGACAAAGCCGTCGTTCAGCGCGGCGCGCTGACTGACGCAGCTTCCGAGCGCGACGGCTCCGATGATTCCAACGACGGCCAGAATGCGAGACATGGCGCGCTCCCTTCGGATGGGGAACGCACGATGCCGCGTTAAGGTTCAGAACAGGATCAGAACGGGGAGAAGGCCTCGACCAGGCCCTGGCCGGCCGGGGTCTTCTGGACCCGGCTGATGTCGCCCCGGCCGCCGTAGGCGATGCGGGCCTCGGCGATCTGCGTGTGGCGGATGGTGTTGGCGGCGGAGATGTCCTCGGGCCGCACGATGCCCGACACGGTCAACCGGCGAAGCTCGCCGTTGGTCAGAACCTCCTGGGTGCCCTGGATGACCATGTTGCCGTTGGGCAGCACGCCGGTGACCACCGCCGCGATGGTCAGGCTGATCTTCTCCGACCGCGTCACTGCGCCGGCCCCGGCCTTGTTGCTGGTGGAGCCGGTCTCGATGGCTGCGGAGGGGTCAAAGCCGCCGGGCAGGATCTTCCCCAGCGAGCTTTCCAGTCCGAACAGGTGCGGGAAACCCAGGGTCTGGCCTGAGGTGCGTGATGTGGTGGTCGAGTTCTGGGTGCGGGCCGAGTCGTCGATGTCGATCTGCACGGTCAGGATGTCGCCGACGCGCGCGGCGCGCTGGTCGCCGAAGAAGGTGCGGGCGCCGACCTTCCACAGGGAGTTGGCGTTGGCCGGCTGGGGCTGCTGGGCCATCGGCAGGATGACCTGCTCCTGAGGGATCAGGGCGGCTGGGTAGCCGACGGGCGTAAGCTGCGGACCGCGCACCGTCTCCGCGACGGTCGAGCAGGCGGCGAGCGGGGCGAAGGCGAGGGCGGCGAGGACGGCGAAACGCATGGGGACGATCCTTTAGCGGGCTGCGTACTGGGCAGATCCGGCGGCTTTCAGCCGCTGCGCCTCGGGGCCGGTGACGGCCTGGCCGGGCGCGGTCGCGACCGCCTCGATCAGTTTCTTCGAGGCGGGATTCTGGACGTTAAAGGTCTGGCCGACGGCGGCGGCCGACATGGCCTTGCCCTGGAGGGACAGGGTGATGCCGCCGCTGGACCAGGTGATCTGCACCATCTCGCCAGCCCGAATGACCTGCTGGGCGGTGACGTCGCGCTGCGAGACGGTGGCCCCTTCACGCAGCGGCCGGCGGGCGGCCATGCCGATGACTGCGTCGGCGTCGCGCGGCGCGTCCGACGGTGCGCCGACAGCCTTGCCCCACATCAGATCCTGCGGCTGGACGATCTCGCCGGCGTTCAGGCTGCGGGCCCAGGTCAGGACCTCGACGTTGCCGCGCCCGGCCGGGGCGCTCGCCGCCGCGCCGCCGCGGACGACAATCCGGCGCAGGCCGTTGGGGTTGCTCCAGTCCAGGCCCGCGCGGCGGGCGAACCCCTGGACAGCGGCGGCGTCGAGCACGACGGTGGGGCCCGTCCGGTTGGCGATGACGTAGTCGCCCGCGGCGCCCGCGCCGTCGAACAGGTCGCCCAGGGTCACGCGGCCGTCGGAGTCGGCGACGTCGGCCTTCAGGGTCACCGGACCGGCCAGGGCCGGCGAGGCGGCGAGCGCGGCGCAGAGCGACAGGAGGAGGGCGGCGCGCATCAGATTATGCCTTCACCTGGTTGGCAGCCTGCAGCATCTCGTCGGCGGTGCTGATCACCTTGGAGTTCATCTCGTAGGCGCGCTGGGCCACGATCAGGGCTGTGATCTCGCTGACGGCGTCGACGTTCGAGGCTTCGATGTAGCCCTGCATGATCTGGCCAAAGCCGACCGAGCCCGGCGTGCCCGTGGTCGCGGGACCCGAGGCGCCGCTTTCCATGTAGAGGTTGTCGCCGATGGCCTCGAGGCCCGCCTCGTTCACAAAGGCCGCCAGCTCGATCGTGCCGGCCACCTCCGGCGTCGGCGAGTCGGCCTTGATCACCTGGACCTGCCCGGTCTTGGAGATCGAGACGTCGACGGCGTCCTGCGGGATCGTGATCGACGGCTGGATCTGGTAGCCGTCGTCGGTGACGAGCTGGCCCTGGTCGTTGACTGACAGGTTGCCTGCCCGGGTGTAGGCGGTCTCGCCCGACGGCATCAGCACCTGCAGGAAGCCGCGGCCCTCGATGGCCAGGTCGTAGCGGTTGCTGGTCGGGGTGAGGAGGCCTTGGGTGGTGATCCGGTAGGTGCTGCCGGCCTTCACGCCGCCGCCGATCTGGACGCCGGTCGGAACCACCGTGCCCTGGTCCGAAGACTGCGCCCCGGCCCGCTCGATCGTCTGGTAGAGCAGGTCCTGGAACTCCGCCCGCTGACGCTTGAAGCCAACGGTGTTCATGTTGGCGATGTTGTTCGAGATGACCTCGACGTTCAGCTGCTGGGCCGACATGCCCGTAGCCGCGGTGCGTAGCGCCTGCATCGGTTTCTAAGCTCCCTTACGCGACCCGCCCGAGCCGCTCGACCGAGCGGCGGGACAGTTCGGAAGATCCTTCAATGGTCCGGACCATGCTCTCGTAGGCCCGGCTGACCTCGATCATCCGGGTGATCTGCATGATCGGGTTGACGTTGCTGCCCTCCAGCATCCCCTGGCGCACGCTGGCGGCGTTGGAGACCTGGGGGTCGATGTTGGAGGTGTTGCGCAGTAGGTTGTCGCCGTCCTTGGCCAGGCTCGACAGGTCGTCGAAGGCGAACACGTCGATCTTGCCGATCTGTTCGCCGTTCTGGCTGACCACGCCATCGGCCGAGATCGACACCTCGCCCTCCTCGGGATTGACCACGATCTGCCCGCCCGCGCCGAGTACGGCGTCGCCGGCCTGGGTGGTCAGCCGACCGTCGGCGCCGAGGGTGAAGCGGCCGTCGCGGGTAAACCGTTCGCCGGCGTCGGTCTCGACCTTGAAGAACCCCTGACCCTCGATGGCCAGGTCGAAGGCGCCGCCGGTCCTGCGAAGGGCGCCCTGGGTGAAGTCACGGATGATGCCGTCGTCGATGACGAACTTCAGCGACCTGGGCCCATCGACCATCCGGGCGCGGTCGGCCGGATCGGTTCTCACCATCGCCTTCTCGACCTTGAAGCCGGTCGTGTCGGCGTTGGCGATGTTGTTGGCGATGATGTCCATCTCGCGCCGCAGGGTCATCTGGCGCGACAGGGCGAGGTACATCGTGTTGTCCATGGCGGGCCTCCTCTGCTGCGGCGACGGCAATCTGCGTCAGGTCACCGCTATGCAAGGTCCGGGCCAGCCGAAAAGCCCAATAAAATCAGAAAGCAAGACGGTTAACGACGACCGCCCGGTCAAAGCTGCCGGGGCGGACTCTGCTGTTCGCGCCCTGGCGAGACGATGGTCCCGGCCCTGGCTGGAAGGGGGTGGCTGATCGACCGCAAAGCCTTGCCGGCAAGGGAAATCGGCCCGGCCGAGCCGGCGGGATGGTGGCTGCTTCGGCGCGCCCGGATCACGCGATCCGGCCGCTGCGCGCATCGCCGCACCTCGCCGCGTTAACCACGTTTGGAACTGATCCTTAACCAACGTGAACGCATGAGGGAGGGGTACAGATTCCAAGGAGTCGCGCGCGTGGCCGCAGACAAGGGCAAAGAGGGCGAGGAGGCCGTGGACGCCGACGCCCCCGAAGGCGCGGAAGGCGAAGCGCCGGCCAGGAAGAAGCTGCCGCTTAAGCTGGTGATCATCGCCGGCGTGGCGGCCGTCCTGGTGCTGGGCGGCGGCGGGGCCGGAGCCTTTTTCCTGATGAAGCCCAAGCCCGAGGCGGCCGGCGAGCACGGCGCCAAGCCGGAAAAGAAGGCCAAGAAGCCCAAGAAGGACTCGCACGGCGCCAAGGGTGGCGAGGCCGGCGCCGCGGTTGTCCGCGAAGGGCCCGACGGCGTCATCTTCTACACGATGCCGGACATCGTCGTGAACATGCAAACCGCCGACGGGCGTCCGACCTTCCTCAAGCTGAAGCTGACCTTCGAGCTTGCCGACGCCGAGGCTGTGGAGGTGCTCAATCCGAACATTCCCCGGATGCAGGACATGTTCCAGACCTTCCTGCGCGAACTGCGCCCGGAAGACCTGACCGGCAGCCAGGGCAGCTACCAGCTGCGACTGGAAATCCTGCGTCGCGTGAACCTGGTCGTCGCCCCCACCAAGGTGAAGGCCGTCCTGATCGAGGAGATGCTGATCAACTAGCGCCCGAAAGGGGGCTGGCGGCGCGTATGGCATGACCCAGGACACCGACGACCAGGCGGCTATGGCCCAGTGGGCCCAGGAGAACGGCGAAGGCGACGCCGGGACCGGCGGTCCCGACTGGGGCGACGGCGGCGCCGATGGTCTGCTGGGCGCCGAGCGCATCCTGAACCAGGACGAGATCGACAGCCTGCTGGGCTTCGACCTCAGCGAGGACGACGCCGCCGACCGCAACGGCATTCGCGCGATCATCAATTCGGCGCTGGTGTCCTACGAGCGCCTGCCGATGCTCGAGATCGTCTTCGACCGGTTGGTCCGGCTGATGACCACGAGTCTGCGCAACTTCACCAGCGACAACGTCGAGGTCAGTCTCGACAACATTTCCTCGATCCGCTTCGGCGACTACCTGAACTCCATCCCGCTGCCGGCCATCCTGTCGGTGTTCCGGGCCGAGGAGCTCGACAACTACGGCCTGCTGACTGTCGACTCCAATCTGATCTACTCGATCGTCGACGTGCTGCTCGGCGGGCGTCGCGGCACGGCGGCGATGCGGATCGAGGGCCGGCCCTACACCACCATCGAGCGGGTGCTGGTGCAGCGGATGGTCGAGGTCGTGCTGCAGGACGCCCAGGCCGCGTTCGAGCCGCTGACGCCGGTCAGCTTCACCCTGGACCGCCTGGAGACCAACCCGCGCTTCGCCGCCATCGCGCGGCCGGCCAACGCCGCCATCCTGGTCAAGCTGCGCATTGACATGGAAGACCGCGGCGGCCGCATCGAGCTGCTGCTCCCCTACGCCACGCTCGAGCCCATCCGGAAGATGCTGCTGCAGCAGTTCATGGGCGAGAAGTTCGGCCGCGACAACATCTGGGAAGGCCACCTGGCCACCGAGCTGTGGACCACGCAGATGGAGGTCCGCGCCGTGCTCGACGAGCAGCAGGTCGGGCTGTCCAAGGTCCTGAACCTCAAGGTCGGCGACACCATCACGCTGAACGCCACGCCCGACAGCCTTGTCGAGTTGCGGGCCGGCACCATCCCGCTGACCCGGGGCCGCATGGGGCGGCGGAATCATTCTATCGCCATCCGGTGTGAGGCCCCGCTTTCGCCCGCCGCGAAGAAGGCCGTCCAGAAGAGGCTGAAATGAGCTTCGCCGTCATCGGACTGAACCTGCTGCTGGTTGTGCTGCTTGTCGCGGCGCTGGCGTTCGGCTGGCGTCTGGAACGCCGGCTCAAGGCGCTGCGCGACAGCCATGACGGCTTTGCCCGCGCGGTCGCCGATCTGGACGCCGCCGCCGCCCGGGCCGAACAGGGGCTGGCCGACCTGCGCGCCGCCACCGATGAGGCCGCCGACAGTCTGGCCGGGCGCATCGAAACGGCCAAGGCCCTGGCCGCGCGCCTTGATCAGGGAGTTACCGCTTCCTCAACCCGTATCGCCGATGATGTCGAGCGGGTCGTCCAGCCGGCGCCCGCGCCCGTGCGCGAGCGGATGGTGTTCACGCGACCCGAACCCGCTGTCACCCCGCGCTCGAAAGCGCGGGTCGACGATGACCTGTTCGATCCCGATCCCGAAGCCGGCCGGCTTCGCGCGATCTCCGGAGGCCGCCGATGAAGTCCATGCCCCGCATCCTGCCGCTGGCCGGTGTCGCGGTCGCCGGCGTGCTGGCCGTCAACTTCCTGTCGGGCGCCCGCACGCTGCCCGACATGCTGAGCGGCGCCCAGGCCTTCGCCGAGGAGCTGGCCGGCGCCAAGCCGCAGGAAACGGCCGCCGAGAAGGTCGCCGCCGCCAAGCCGGCCGCCGTCTGCGCCCCGACCGCCGCCGAACTGGCGCGCCAGGCCAACCTTTCGCCTGCCGAGTTGCGTATCCTGCAGAACCTCGGTGAGCGGCGCGGCCAGCTCGACGAGCGTGAGCAGGGCATCGACACCCAGCTGCAGCTGATCGCGGCCGCCGAGGCCAAGCTCGACGCGCGCGTAAAGGCGCTCGCCGCGCTCAAGGGCGATGTGCAGGCGCTGCTCGGCCAGGCAGACGCCGAGCAGGAGGCCGAGGTCGGCCGCCTGGTCGCCGTCTTCTCCGCCATGAAGGCCAAGGACGCCGCCGCCCGCTTCAACCAGCTCGATGAGTCCGTGCGCCTGCCCATCGCCGCCAAGATGAAGGAGCGGACCCTGGCCGCCATCCTGGCCCAGATGTCGCCCGCGGAGTCCAAGACCCTGACCGAAAACCTCGCCAAGCGGTTCACCGGCAACAAGACGCTGGCCAGCGCCCGCGCCGCCGTGGCGCCCGAGGCTCCGACTGTCGCCGCCGCGCCGCGGCCCCAGGCCGCCGCGCCCGCGCCCGCTCCGGCGCCTGCGGCGACACCGCCCGCGGCCGCCCCGGCGGCCAAGGCGGGGTAGGTGGCGAGCTTCCGCGCCATCCTGCGCTCAGGCGTTGCGGCGGCCTGCATTGTCTCGGTCGCCGCGCCGGCGACCGTGCCGACGCTGGCCTTCGCGGCCGCTTCGCCGCTGGAGGTGCGGACCGCGCAGGCCAGGGATTTCACGCGGATCGAGTTCCGCTGGGCCGGCGGCGCGCGGGTCTCCCAGCGCCGTGACGGCCAGACCCTGACGCTCCGCTTCAGCCGCGACGCCAAGCCTGACCTGTCGACCCTGCGGATCATGCCGCCGAAGTGGCTGAAGGGCGCCCAGGCCCGCCAGACCGGCGGCGGGCTGGAGATCGACCTTCTGCTGGCCGATGACGCCGACGCCAAGGTCGGCTCGGCCGACGGGGCCATCTACGTCAATCTGTTCGCCCGGCCCGCCGCACCCGAGGCCGCGAAGGTCGCGGAAGTCGCTCCGACGCCGCCGCCCGAGCCGGCCCCGCGCGCGCCGCGCGCCAATCCGGTTCCGGCAGGCGGCGTTGTCCGGGCCGTCGCCGAGATCGCCGGTCCGCAGGTCAGCCTGCGCTTTGACTGGGCGAACCCGGCGGGCGCGGCCGTGTTCCGGCGCGGCGAGGCGATCTGGATCGTCTTCGACGCGCCCGCGACGCTCGACATCGCCAGGCTTCCGCGCGGCGTTTCGCAGTACTCGAAGATCCAGGCGTTCAAGGGGCGGGACTATTCCGCCATTCGAATGGTCGCGCCGCGCACTCTGGAAGTCGCCGTCGTTGGCGAGGGCGCCAGCTGGACGTTGCGGATGGGCCCGGGACCCCGCGACGAGCCCGGCAAGATCACCGTCCAGCGCGACAGCGAGGCGGCGGAAGCGGCGCTGACCGCCGTCGTCGCCGGCGCGACTGCGCCGATCTGGCTCAACGATCCGGCGGTCGGCGACAGGATCGCCATCGTCACCGCGCTGGGGCCCGCCAAGGGGCTGACCACGCGGCGCGATTTCGTCGAGATGGCCCTGCTGCCGACCTTCCATGGCCTGGCCGTAGAGCCCTACGCCACCGACCTGCGGGTGCTGGCCGAGGGGGATCTGGTCCGCATCGGCCGGCCATCGGGCCTCGCCCTCTCACCGGCTTCGGCCACGGCGCGTCTGGCGGAGGCCGGCGACGGCGCGCCCAAGGCCGCCGGCATGCCCGGCCTGATCGACGACACCTGGGCCAGGACCGGTCCGGGGGGCTTCATGCCGCGCTACGCCGCCCTGACCGAGGCCGCCGCCGAAGAGGGCGCCAAGGGCAAGGACGCCTCGACCGAGGCGCGGATGGCGCTGGCCCGTTTCCTGATCGGCGCCGAACTCGCCCACGAGGCTATCGGCGTACTGAACGCCACCGCCCGCGAGCGTGGGACCATCGCCGGCGAAGCCGAGTTCAGGGGGCTGCGCGGCATCGCCCGCGTCATGGCCGGTCGCGACAAGGAAGCCGAGACCGACTTCGCCAGCCCGGTTCTTGGCGACGATCCGTCCGCCGCGGTCTGGCGCGGCTACCTCGCCGCCCGCAACGGTCAGTGGTCGGACGCCCGCGCCAAGTTCCAGCAGGGCGCCATCGCCATCGGCCAGTTCTCGCCGGTCTGGAAGGCGCGGTTCCTGCGCGCCGACGCCGAGGCCGCGCTGGAGCTCGGCGATATCGCCGCCTGTCAGCGTCGTATCGACGAGGCGCTGAAGGAGACGCTCCCCTCCGCCGAGCAGCTGGCCATCCGGCTGGTGCAGGCGAAGATGTTCGAGCAGCGCGGGGCGAAGAAGGCCGCCCTGGGGCTCTACACGGCCATCGCCACGGCGCCGCTCGACCAACTGGCCACGCCGGCGCTGCTGCGCGCGACGGCGCTGAAGCTTGAGCTGGGCATGATCACCCCTGTCCAGGCCGCCGACGCCTATGACGGCCTGCGCTATCGCTGGCGCGGCGGGTCGACCGAGCTGGAGACCATCCGCACGCTGGGTCAGCTCTACCTCGGTCAGGGCCGATACCGCGAAGCTCTGGAGGCCCTGCGCTCGGCCGGGACACGGCTTCCGGACCTGCCCCAGGCCGTGGCCCTGCAGGAGGACCTCGCCTCGGCGTTCCGTTCGCTCTTCCTGGATGGCCTGGCCGACGGCCTGGAGCCGATCCAGGCGCTGGCGCTGTTCCAGGACTTCCAGGAGTTGACGCCGATCGGCGCCGACGGCGACCTGATGGTCCGCAAGATGGCCCGCCGGCTGGTGGACGTCGATCTGCTCAGCAACGCCGCGCGGCTGCTGCAGTGGCAGGTCGACAACCGCCTCGACGGCGTACCGCGCGCCCAGGTCGCCACCGACCTGGCGCTGATCCAGCTGATGGACCGCAAGCCCGAGCAGGCGCTGGCGGCGATCAACAACTCGCGCATCACCACCTTGCCGCAGGCTCTGAACGTCGAGCGGCGGGTCATCACAGCCCGGTCGCTGATGGCGCTGGGGCGGCTGGACGCGGCCGAGGAGATCCTCGAACAGGACAACACGCCCGAGTCCCGCGAAGTGAAGGCCGAGATCGCCTGGAAGGGCCGGAACTGGGCCGTCGCCGGCGCGCTGTTCGAGGCGGGCCTCGGCGACCGCTGGAAGTCGCCGCTGCCCCTGCGTCCTGACGAGGAGGGCCGGTTGCTGCGCGCCGGCGTCGCCTACAGCCTGGCCGGCGACGAGGCGGCGCTGGGACGCCTGCGGGAGCGTTTCGACGGCTTCGTCGAACAGAGCCGTAACCCGGAAGCCTTGCGCGTTGCCTTCGCCGCTGCCGACGGCGGCAGCCTGACCACCAACGACTTCAGCCGCGCCGTGGCCGACAACGAAGGCTTCTCCGGCTGGGTGGCCCGCATGAAGCAGAAGTTCCGCGACAGCCCCTCACCGACCGGACCAGCGCCCGCCAGCACGGCGGCCGTCCCGGCGCCTGGCGCATCCCGGGGCTAGGCCCGGGCCTGTCCGTAAGTCTCTGCCCTGGCGCGGTTTGTCCGGGCCATCAATGTGGCGCGCTACCCGCCCCCGCCCCGCTGGAAGCTCTCCACCAGGCTCCCGGCCACCAGCCGCCAGCCGTCGACCAGCACGAAGAAGATCAGCTTGAACGGCAGGCTGACCACCACCGGCGGCAGCATCATCATACCCATGCTCATCAGGACGCTGGCCACCACCAGGTCGATGACCAGGAAGGGCACGAACAGCAGGAAGCCGATCTCGAAGGCGCGCTTCAGCTCGCTGATCATGAAGGCGGGCGTCACCACGCGGATCGGCGTGTCCTGGATCGTCGCCGGCCGCTCGATCTTCGACAGCCGCACGAAGAGGGCGAGGTCTTCCCGGTCGACCTGGCTGAGCATGAAGGCCTTCACCGGATCCCCGGCCGCCTCGAACGCCTCGGTCAGTTCGACCTGCTGGTCCAGCAGCGGCTTGACGCCCTCGTCGTAGGAGCGCTGGAGCGTCGGACCCATGACGATGGCGGTCAGGAATAGCGACAGGCTGATGATCACCGCGTTGGGCGGGCTCTGCTGCAGGCCCAGCGCCGTGCGCAGCAGGCTCAGCACCACCACGATACGCACGAAGCTGGTGGTCATGATAACGATGGAGGGCGCCAGAGACAGCACGGTCAGCAGGCCGATCAGCTGCACGACGCGCTCGGTCAGGCCGGCCCCGGTGCCGAGGTCGATGTTCACCGCCTGGGCCAGGGCGACGGCGGGGATGATCAGGCTGGCGACGAAGGCGACCAGCGAGATCAGCAGCGCCTTCTTCAGGTCCTCGCGGCGGACGTCGAAGAGACTGGTCCAGAGTTTGGCGGCGGCGCGCATCAGGCGGCGATCTCCGGAGTCTTGCGGCGCGGGGCAGGGGGCTTCTTCGGGGTGTCCAGCAGCCGGCCCTCGCCGAGCAGCACCAGCTTTTCCTCGCCATCGAGGCTGACCAGAACCAGCCGGCGGGCAGGGTCGAGCATCAGGCTTTCGACAAGAACGAGCCGCCGTTGCTTTCGGGCCGGCTGGAAGCGCGCCAGCGCGTCGGGGCCGAACCGCCGCAACGCCACCGCCGCCAGCCCGATCAGACCTAGCGTGACCAGCAGGGCGAAGACGGCGCGAAAGGCGCCCGCGGCGAGGTCCATGGAAAGCGCACCGGAAAAACGATCCCGACGCTTCTCGCCCCGCAACCCTTAAGGCGCGATTAACCCTGTTTGTTCACGATGACCGGTGATGGATACGTCCCAGATTCCTCTGTTCGCGATGCTTCGCCAGCGGCTCGGCTATCTGGGCGAGCGGCAGCGGGTCATCGCCCAGAACGTGGCCAACACCGATACACCCGGCTATGCGCCGCGCGACCTGAAGGCCTTCAAGTTCGCCGCCCAGCTCCAGACGCAGCAGCTCGGCGCCGCCATGCAGCCTGCCCAGACCAGCGCCGGACATATGCCCGGCGGCAGCGCCAGGCGTCCCGGCATGTCCGCCGGCGCCTTCAAGGTGGTCAAGGGCGCGGACACCGAGACCACGCTGGACGGCAACTCGGTGGTTCTCGAGGACCAGATGATCAAGATGTCGGAGGCGCGGATGCAGTATGACGCCGCCATCGGCTTCTACCAGAAATCCATGGCCCTGCTTCGCATGGCCGCGCGGCCCCCGGGCCGGTAGGAGAACGCTGAATGGCCGAGATCAAATCCCAGGCCGACACCGCCATGATGGTCGCGGCGTCGGGCATGCGCGCCCAGCAGGCGCGGATGCGGATCATCGCCGAGAACCTGGCCAACGCCAATTCGACGTCGCGCGTCGCGGGGGGCGATCCCTACCGGCGACAGGTGCCGATCTTCGAACCCAAGGCCGTTGGCGGGGGCGAAGGCGTGCGCATGAGTCGGGTCGAGGCTGACCGCAAGGCCTTTCGCACCACCTACGACCCCGGCCATCCGGCGGCCAACGCCGAGGGCTATGTGGCGCTGCCCAATGTCGACTCGCTGATCGAGGCGCTCGACATGAAGGAGGCGCAGCGCGCCTACGAGGCCAACCTCAATGTCATCGAGACCGCGCGCTCCATGGAGATGCGCACCCTCGAACTGCTCAAGCGATAGGGTCCCGCCGCGATGATGACGCCGCTCGCCGCCGCCAAGGCCTATGCCGCCACCCAGGGCGGCGCTACCGCCGGGCTGGGCGCCGCCGCGCCCTCCGGCGCCCAGGACTTCGGCGACCTGCTCAAGTCGGTGATGTCCGACGCCATGCAGGCCTCCAAGACCGCCGAGGTTCAGATCGCCAACCAGGTGGCAGGCAAGGCCGAACTGATCGACGTCGTCACGGCCATCTCGTCGGCCGAGGCCAGCCTCGAGACCGTCATGGCTGTCCGTGACCAGGTGATCTCCGCCTACCAGGAGATCATGAGGATGCCGATCTAGACGCCTTCGTCTCTGGCCGCAGCGCGGCCGGGCGAACCTGAACGCCTGACAACGACGCGATCAGGTTCGGCTCAGGCTGGCCAACGCATCCTCGACTTCGACAGCCCCGCTCCCCCGGAATCCCCGGGTCGGGCCGGCCCCGAAGGAGTGAAGACCATGAAGAAGATCCTCGTCGCGACCCTCGCCATCGTCACTCTGGCCGGAGCCGGCGCGGCTGCCGCCCAGCCCTACGGCGGCCCGCGGGGCGGCTACGAAGTCGGCTACAGCACGGGCGGCTACGATCGCTATGATCGCTACGATCGTCGGACCGACGCACGCGACATCAACGCCCGTCAGCAGGCGCTTCGGCACCGCCTCGATCGCGGCATCGAGACCGGGCGTCTGACCCGCCGCGAGGCCGAGTCGCTGCGCTACGAGCTTCGCGAGATTCGCCGGCTTGAGCGCCTGTTTCGCGCGTCGCATGGTTTGAACCCGCGGGAAGTCGCCATCCTGGACGACCGCCTCAACCGTCTCGAGCGCCGCATGCGAGCCGAGATGCGCGACGATCAGCGCTACGGCTACGGCTACGGCGACCGCCGGTACTAGGACCGGCGAACGCCCGCACAGTTGAGGAGGGGGCGGCGCGAGCCGCCCCCTCTGTCATGCCGGCTCGAAGCCGACGACGCGACGCCCGGCGTCCAGGCGCACCGTCACGGTCGCCGCCACGCCCCCGGCCAGCATGTGCCGGGTGATCCGCTCGAAGTGCTGGATGAACTCCGCGATGGCCTCGCGACGCTCCGCCGGCAGGTCGCCGGGCGCCAGGCCCATCAGGCCGGCCTCCTGTTCGCAGCGCCAGTCGAGGACGGTGTCGAAGTCCGGCGCCGCCAGATGCACGATGGCGTCGAACCGCCCGAAGAACCGCTGGTAGCGACTGGCCAGCGCCGCATTGACCCAACCGCGCCAAATCCTGTCCGGATCCTGCTCCCGCTCCAGCGCATTGACGGGGCGCGCCAGTGCGGCGTCAGCCTGCGGCGTCGCCCCCAGGCACCAGCCGTCCATCAGCACCACTCGCGCGCCGCCCGCGAACCTCTCCGGTTCGGCGCGATCATCAGCCAGCTTGTCGAACCGGGGCAGCAGGGCGGGGCGTCCGGCGAGCAGGTCGTCCAGCATGGCGTCGGCGAGCTCCAGGTCGTGCGTCCCTGGCGGCCCTCTCACCGCCAGCAACGGGTGGGTCGAGGCGGCCAGCCGCGCCCGCTCCGCACGGGCCAGGTAGACATCGTCCAGCGACAGGGCCACGCCGTCCGCCCGCGCTGCGGCGGCCCTGGCCAGGGTGGTCTTTCCAGACCCCTGCGCCCCGGCGATCCCGATCAGCACCGGTCCCTCGCGGCCGGCCGCCAGCGCGTCGATCAGATGGAGCAGGGCGGGATCGATCATGCGCCAGACTTGCCTCGGACGGGCGGTTCGTAAACCGGCATTAACCATGTTCGGGCGAGTTAGCAGGGTGTTCTCCGCGATTCCCCGTGAGGCTTTCCCATGAACGGCGCCGAAGTGCTCGACATCAGCCGTGACGCCATCTGGCTGACGTTGCAGCTGGCGGCTCCGGTCCTGATCGTCGGCCTGGTCGTCGGCGTCGGCATCGGCCTGGTCCAGGCGTTGACCCAGATCCAGGAAGCGACGCTCGTCTATGCTCCGAAGATCGTCGCCATCTTCATCGCCCTGCTGGTCTTCCTGCCGCTCATGGGCGCGCTGATGGGCGGCTTCATGAACCAGATCGCCGCCCGCATCTCGGCGATGTGAGGGCAGGGTGGAGGCCTACGCCACCGCATCCCAGGTCTATGCCGCCGGCCTCGTGTTCGCGCGGGTCGGGGCCATGGTCATGCTGGTGCCGGGCCTCGGCGACGCCAGCGTGCCGCCGCGCATCCGGCTGTCCTTCGCCCTGCTGATGTCGCTGATCCTGACGCCGCTGGTCGCGCCCCAGGTGGTCGTGCCGGCCGCCGTCAGCGGGGTCGCCGCCGAGGTGATCCGCGAGACGCTGATCGGCCTGATGATCGGCGCCATCCTGCGCATGACGCTCAGCGCCCTGACCGTCGCCGGCGAGGTGGTGGCCATCCAGATCACGCTCGGCTTCGCCCAGACCGCCAGCCCCAGCCAGGCCCAGCCGAGCGCGACGCTGTCGACCTTCCTGAACCTGATCGGCGTCACCCTGGTGATGACCACCGACCTGCATCACCTGTTCTTCGCGGCCATGGTCAACTCCTTCGACCTGTTCCCTTTCAGCCGCACCCCGCCGGTCGGAGACGCCGCCACCCTGGCGGTCCAGACTTTTGCCGGCTCCTTCGCCCTCGGGATTCAGCTGGCGGCGCCGGTGATCGTCTTTTCGATCGTTTTCAACATCGCCACCGGCCTGGTCGGACGGGTGATGCCGCAGTTCCAGATCTTCTTCGTCGCCTCCCCGCTGGCGGTGATCTTCGGCCTGTCGATCTTCGCCCTCAGCCTCGGGACCATCGGCATGGTCTGGACGGACCGCTTCCGCGACGTTCTGGGGGCCTTCAGCTAGATGGCCGACGAATCCGCAGCCAAGACAGAAGAGCCGACACCCAAGAAACTCGCCGACGCGCGCAAAAAGGGTGATGTCGCCAAGTCGATGGATATCCCGCAACTGGCCTCGCTGGCCGGCGCGTTCGGGGTGATGGCCATCGGCGGCGGCTGGTTCCTGCGCGACATGGCGATGCACCTGATGCCGTTCGTGGCGCATCCCGACGAGATCGAGCTGTCCGGCGCCGGCGCCATGCAGGTCGCCGCCCAGGCCGGCCTGGCCGCTGCGCCGCTGACGATCACGGTGCTGGCCGGCGCCGGGTTCGCCGGCGCCGTTGGCTACCTGATGCAGACCGGCTTCATGTTCACTGGCGAGAAGCTCAAACCGACAGCCAAGAAGATCTCGCCGCTTGAGGGCTTCAAGCGCATCTTCGGCATCGAGGGACTGGTGCAGTTCCTGAAGTCGGTTCTGAAGATCGTCGTCACCGGATGGGTCGCCTGGCTGGTGCTCAGGCCCCGGGCGGCCGATCTCAGCGCCCTCGCAGCGATGGAGCCGGCCGCCATGCTGCCGCTCAGCGCCGATCTGACCCGCGCGCTGTTCTATTCCGTCATGACCTTCCTGGCCCTGACGGCGGGATTGGACTGGTTCTGGCAGCGAAACCGCTTCACCCAGCGCATGCGCATGTCCCGCACGGAGCTGAAGGACGAGTACAAGCAGTCGGACGGCGATCCGCACGTGAAGGCCAAGCAGCGGCAGATCCGGGCCGATCGGTCACGTCGCCGGATGATGCAGAACGTTCCCAACGCCACAGTCGTGATCATGAACCCGACCCACTACGCCGTGGCGCTGCGGTACGAGGCCGGCCAGACCGCCGCCCCGGAGTGCGTCGCCAAGGGCATGGACGACCTCGCCCTGCGCATCCGCGCCCTGGCCGAGGACAGCGGCGTGGCCGTGATCGAGGACGCGCCGCTGGCGCGCGCGCTGTACGCGGCGGTTGATGTCGACCAGCAGATTCCCGAGGCTCATTTCGAGGCGGTGGCCAGGATCATCGGCTTTGTCATGAGCGCCGCCCAGCGCCGCGCGGACGCCCCGCGCGCCAGACCGCTTTAGCGAGTACCATCCATGCGTGATTCGTCCGGGAACCCGGCTGAGCTGATGGCGGAACCTGCGTCCACCGAGCCGCCTGAGCGGCGTTTCGACCCGCTCGTCTGGGCGGCGGGAGGACTGTTTCTGCTCGCCATCGCCTTTGGCAGCGCGCCGGCCTGGCGCGCCGGACCCGACACCCTGGCCGGCCTCCTCCTCCTCCTGGGTCTGGCCGGCGTCGCGCTGCTCGGGCTGATGGCGTTCCGCGGCGCGGTCGCGCCGGTCGAGATCGAGGAGGAGAATGCCGAGTCCTTCATCGAGGCGTTGCCGGAGGCGGCGGCGGTCGCCGGCGCCGACGGACGCCTGCTGGCGGCAAACACCCCCTGGCGCGCCGCATTTGGCGGCATGCGTCGACTGCCTCGCAACGCTCACGTCGCGCCGGGCCTCTTCGCCGCGCTCGCCAAGGCCCGCAAGGGCGAAATCGCCCGGGCCTCGATGAAGGTGGCGCTTGAGGAGTGGCCGGTGACCGTCGCGCCGCTGGGCTCGGGGCGCTTCCTGCTCAGGCTCGATACCGCCGGTCATGAGCCGCTGCGCCTGACCGCCGCCGAAGCGGCGCTCGCCATTCCTGCCGTGGCGGTCGCCCCGCCCCGGTCGCGCGGCCCGATGGGGCTGGATCCCCTGGCCGCCGCCTCGCCGTTCGGCGCGGCCATGCTCGAGGGCGAGGAGGTCTTTGGCGCCCGCATCGTCGAGGCCAACCCCGCCCTGGCCGAGATGACCTCGGACAAGGCCGTCGCCGGCGCGACCTTCGGCGACCTGATCGATCCGGCGTCCCGCATCGACGCCGGCCTCGGGGCGGCGGAGGGGCGGTCGGGACCGATCGAGGTCCGGCTGGCTCACGACCCGTCGCGCATCGCCCACCTCTACCTGGCGCGCGTCGACGACCGGCTGACGGCCTATCTCGTGGACGTCACCGAGCAGAAGCAGATCGAGCTGCAACTGGCCCAGAGCCAGAAGATGCAGGCCATCGGCCAGCTCGCCGCCGGCATCGCCCACGACTTCAACAACCTGCTGACCGCCATCCAGCTCCGCCTCGACGAGCTTCTGGAGCGCCATCCGCTGGGCGATCCCAGCTACGGCGACCTGTCGTCGATCAAGGGCACCGCCGCCCGCGCCGCCGACCTGGTCCGCAAACTGAAGACCTACAGCCGCCAGGAGACCCTGCAGCGCGAGATCCTCGACCTGGGCGAGACGATCAGCGACTTCGAGGTGCTTCTGCGCCGTCTGCTGCGCGAGAACGTCAGGCTGGAGACCGACTACGGCCGCAACCTGCCGCTGGTGAAGGTCGACAAGGGCCAGCTCGAGATCGCGGTCATGAATCTGACCCTCAACGCCCAGGACGCGCTGATCACGGCCAAGGGCGGCGGCAAGATCCGCCTTCGGACGGCGCGTGTGACCAACGCCGAGGCCGCGGTCCACGGCTATGCCGGCCCGCCCGTGGGCGACATGGCGATGATCGAGGTCCGCGACGACGGCCCGGGCATCCCCGCCGAGGTGCTGAGCAAGATCTTCGACCCGTTCTTCACCACCAAGCCGGTGGGCGAGGGGACGGGCCTTGGCCTCGCGCAGGTCTACGGCATCGTCAAGCAGTCGGACGGCTGGATTCACGTCGAGAGCCCGCCGGGCGAAGGCGCCACCTTCCGCATCTTCCTGCCGGTGCAGGCCGCCTCGGCCGTGCGGGCGCCCGTGGCGCCGGTGGCCACGCTGGCCAGGCCGCGCGCCGCGCGCGACCTCTCCGGCGTCGGCCGCATCCTGTTTGTCGAGGACGAGGAGTCGGTGCGCGGCATCGCCGCCAGCCTGCTGCGCAAACGCGGCTACGAAGTCCTCGAGGCGGGTGACGGGGAGGAGGCGCTGGTCCTCTGCGAGCAGTACGCGGGCAAGATCGACCTGTTGATCAGCGACGTCATGATGCCCGGCATGGACGGTCCCACGCTGCTCAAGAAGGCGCGCCATCACCTGGGCGATGCGCCGGTGATGTTCATCAGCGGCTACGCCGAGGCGGAGTTCTCCGACCTGCTCGAGGGCGAGACCGGCGTGTCGTTCCTGCCCAAACCCCTCGACATCAAGACCCTGGCCGAGCGGGTCAAGCAGCAGCTGCAGTCCTCCGCCGCCGCCTGAACGCGCTCTGCACGCCGGGTTTCCGGGCTCGTTCGACCCGGCCGGGCAGATTTCGCCTCAACCGGAAAGCCTCCAGGTCAGGCGCCTCGCAGAAGCGGCTGGCAAAGGACGATCCTGCAGGCCCCTGCAAGAAGCTCCGTCGTTCCGGAGAGCAGGGCCCTGACCTCGTTCAGCAGGGTTTCACTCGCCTGTTCGCCGCCGTCCGGTCGCGCGACCAGAAGCCCGGTCGCCCGCGCGCCCTTCAGCACGGCCGCGACCTGCATCCGCGATGTGCCGCAGTTGCGCGCGATGTCGGAAACCGAGATCGGCAACCGGCGGCCGACGGCGAAGGGATCCTCCGGCCTTCCCGCCAGCAGGATGTCGGCCAGGATGTTCATCCCGGCATACCGTTGCGAGAACAGATCCAGCGGGCTCGGGCGTGGTCGTCGCAGGCGAAGCTGGACCTGATTGACCGCGCCGATGGTCACCAGCAGATCGACGAACGTCTCGTCCAGGCGCACCAGGACGGCGTTGATCGCCGGGTCGAGGGCGGCGCGCGCCTCAAGCTCCACCGCCACCCGCTCCTTGAGCGCCGAGCGCAGACGGGGTGTCGTGCGAAAGCGGAGCTCGCGCGGCTTGGCCTCCATCGCCGGCTCGATGTAGCCGATGAACTGCAGGTAGAGCAGCAATGCGCGCGCGCGCCCCGGCCCGGAGACGGTCGCCGCCAGCAGCGCGTCGCTCATGCGGGAGACGGTCAGTCCGCCTGGCGTGGCTTCCAGCTGCAGCGACCAGGCGCAGGCGGCGAACCGCCCCATGTCGCGCAGCAGCCTGCAGGCTTCCCCGGCCAGGCCGGGTCTGGGCTGCCAGGCGTCAAGAAGCTTCGGCGCCGCGGCCGCAAAGGCCGGGTCGCGCCAGAGGTCCGGATAGGGCCAGGCCTGATTCAGGAAGGCCGCCAGTTGCTCTACAGGCGACATCGCAAAGCGACTTTCGATCAGACTATCCAGTCGGTCCACAGCGCCGCCATTCGATTCACGCGTCAGCCCATGCACGCGATTGAACAACCTAGGCCGAATAAAGGTTAAGGCGAGTTAATTATTGCAGTTCCCAGAATGTCCCACGGGCCTAGAACTCCCGCCTGATGCGAGAAGGTTTTGCCCGGACCGAGGTCCGGGCAGTCGAATGAAGTTCGACCCTTTGAGCCGGGGCGCGTGTGGGACGCGTCCGAAGACAGTGAATTCATGGGGATACGAGTAATGGCGAACATCACGGGCACGGCCGGGGACGACGTTCTTCCGGGCACCGGCGCGGACGACCTCATCGATGGTCTGGGCGGCAATGACACCATCAGCGGCCTTGGCGGCGACGATACGCTGATCGGCGGCGCCGGCAACGATATCCTCGACGGCGGAACCGGCAACGACACCATGTCCGGCGGCAACGGCAACGACACCTACTACGTCGACAGCCTTCTCGACGTGGTCAGCGAAGCCGGCTCCTCAGGCATCGACACGGTCTTCTCGACCGTCAGCTTCACCCTGCCCACCAGCGTGGAGAACCTGGTGCTGCTCGAAGCCGGCGGTGCGATCAACGGGTACGGGAATGGTACGTCCAATTCCATCACCGGCAACAGCTTCGCCAACATCATTCAGGGCGCCACCGGCGCTGACACGCTTCTGGGCATGGGCGGCGACGATACGATCGTTGGCGGATCCGGCGATGATCTCCTCGACGGCGGTACGGGTGACGATTACCTCGACGGCGGCCTCGGCGCCGACACCATGATCGGCGGCAACGGCAACGACACCTACGTCGTCGACAACGTCCTCGATGTGACCAGCGAGACCGGCACGAACGGCATCGACACCGTGCTGTCCTACGTGACCTGGACCCTCGGCGCTTCCATCGAGAATCTGACCCTGTTCGGCAGCGGCGGGGCCATCAACGGCTACGGCAACGGCTGGAACAACGTCATCATCGGCAACAACTCGGCGAACACGCTCGAGGGTTTCGCCGGCGAAGACACGCTGTTCGGCATGGGCGGCAACGACATCCTGATGGGCGGGTCGGGCAACGACACGCTTAACGGCGGCGACGGCAACGACCTGCTCGACGGCGGACTGCAGGACGACATCCTGAACGGCGACGCCGGCAATGACACGCTCTACGGTCAAGCCGGCCAGGACGTGCTCAACGGCGGCGACGGCAATGACCTCCTGGACGGCGGCGTGGGCGATGACGTCCTGAATGGCGACGAGGGCGATGATGTCCTTTATGGCCAGGCCGGTATGGATCTGCTCAACGGCGGCATCGGCAATGACACCCTCTACGGCGGCGCCGACGCGGATACCCTCAATGGCGGTCTGGGCGACGATTTCCTCTATGGCGGCACAGGTGCGGACAGCCTGAACGGCGGCGTCGGCGACGACTACCTCGATGGCGGGACGGGCGCCGACACCATGTTCGGCGGCAACGGCAATGACACCTACATCGTCGACAATGTCGGCGATGTGACCAGCGAGGCCGGATCCAACGGCATCGACCTGGTGATCGCGTCCGTGACCTACACCCTGGCCGCCTCGATCGAGAACCTCACGCTGGTCGACAGTGGCGGGGCGATCAACGGCATCGGCAATGGCTGGGACAATATCATCACCGGCAATTCCTCCGCCAACCTGCTTCAAGGCTTCGCCGGCGCGGACATCCTCTACGGCCTCGGCGGCAACGACACGCTCGAGGGCGGTTCGGGCGCCGATACGCTCTACGGCGGTGACGGCGACGACATCCTCGACGGCGGTCTGCAGGACGACATCCTCGTCGGCGGCGCCGGTTCCGACACCCTGATTGGCCAACTCGGCGCCGACCGCTTCGTGTTCAGCAACGCCGATGTCGTCGTCGGCGCGGCGCAGCAGGACTCGATCCTCGACCTGTCCTTCGCCCAGGGCGACATCATCGACCTGTCGGCGATCGACGCCAACACCGGCGTGGCCGGCAACCAGGCTTTCGCCTTCGTCAGCGCGTTCAGCAACGTGGCCGGCCAGGCGACGGCGACGTTCGCGGCCGGGGTGACCACCATCGCCCTGGACGTGAACGGTGATGGCGTGGCCGACTTCCTGATCGCGATCAACGGCGACGTCACGGGCACGACCGGCAACCTCTACACCGGCGGTGGCGACACCGACGGCGGCTGGGTGCTCTAGCCACAGCCACCGGCCGGTCTCCGGACCGGAACGACCGAATATCGACCCCGGCGCGATCCTCTCGCGCCGGGGTTTTTCGTGCGCGCTTTCCGCGACCCGGGCCGGGGGTTACGAGGAATTAACTGCGCGCCAGGGCCCGGTCGTCCTACGCCTTTGCCCAAACACCATCTCCGGGAGGGCTTCCCCATGCAAAACCGTCGCGAATTCCTGTTCGCCGCTTCCGCCGCCGCCGCCATGGCCGCCGCTTCGGCGCCAAGGGGCGCCTTCGCCGCCGCGCTGAGCAGCGACCCGGCCGAGGTCGCAAGGCAGAACGCCCTGTTCGAGCTTCTGGTCGACCGCCAGCTGCGCCGCTCGCCCGAGACGGCGACGAGCCTGGGCGTCGACAAGGGCGAGCGGGCCTGGACCAGGTCGGCGCTGTCGGATTTCTCGCTGACCGCGCTCAAGGAAAACGGCGAGCAGGGCGCCCAGGCCCTGGCCGACCTGCGCAAGATCGATCGCAGCAAGCTCGCCGGGCTGGATGCGGTGAACCACGACACGGTCGCGTTCATCCTCGCCATCGGCGACGCCTTCACCCGCAGGTTCGAGTACAACGGCGCCTATGGCGGCGCGCCCTACGTCATCAGCCAGCTGACCGGCGCCTACCAGCAGCTGCCCGACTTCCTCGACAGCCAGCACGTCATCGAGACCCGCGCCGACGCCGACGCCTACATGGCGCGGATGGAAGCGTTCGGCCGCGTGCTCGACCAAGAGGTCGAGGTCGGTCGTCGCGACGCCAGCCTGGGCGTCATCCCGGCCGACTTTGTCATCGACAGGGCTCTGGTCCAGTTCAGGGGCATGCTGGAGGCGGCGCCGGAGGCCGCGCCTCTGGTGACGTCCATCGCCCGGCGGACGAAGGAAAAGGGCATCGAGGGCGACTACGCCGGCGAGGCCGCCAAACTCTACGCCGAGAAGGTCCGCCCCGCGCTTGAACGTCAGGCCGCGTTGCTGACCGAGTGGCGCGCCAGGGCCGTGCACGACGCCGGCGTCTGGCGTCTGCCCAAGGGCGAGGAGTACTACCGCACCGCGCTGGAGAGCTATACGACCTCGAAAATCACCCCGGCCGAGGTTCACCAGACCGGTCTGGATATGGTCGCTAGCCTGGGCGCCCAGGCCGACAAGCTGATGCGCAAGGCCGGCTACACCACCGGCACTGTCGGCGAGCGCTTCCGCCAGATGTACGCCGATCCCCGGCAGCACTACCCCAACACCGACGAGGGCAAGGTCGAGCTGATCAAGGACCTGAACAGGAAGGTCGCCGAGATCATGCCGAAGCTGCCGAAGTACTTTGGCCAGATCCCGCAGGCCCCGCTGGAGATCCGCCGCGTGCCCAAGGCCATCGAGGCCGGCGCGCCAGGCGGCTACTACAACTCCCCGACGCTCGATGGCTCGCGTCCGGGCATCTACTGGATCAATCTGCGGGACAGCGCCGAGCAGCCGCGTTTCACCCTGCCGACCCTGACCTTCCACGAAGCCATTCCGGGCCATCACCTGCAGCTGGCGCTGAACAACGAGGCCGGCGATCTGCCGCTGATCCGCAAGATGATCGGCTTCTCCGGCTACAGCGAGGGCTGGGCGCTCTACGCCGAGGAACTGGCGGTCGAGATGGGCATGTACGAGGACGACGTCGAGGGCCAGATCGGCATGGTCCACGACGCCATGTTCCGGGCCGTCCGCCTGGTGGTCGACAGCGGCATGCACGACAGGAAGTGGAGCCGCGAGCAGGCGGTGAAGTATTATGTCGACACCATCGGCGACAAGGAGACCGCGGCGATCACCGAGATCGAACGCTACGTCGTCTGGCCGGGTCAGGCCTGCAGCTACATGGTCGGCAAGATCGAGTGGATGCGCCTGCGCGCCAAGGCCCGCAAGGCGCTGGGCCGCAAGTTCGACATCCGCAAGTTCCACGACGTGGGCCTGCTGTCGGGCGGGGTGCCGCTGACGGTGCTGGAGACCGTCATCGACGGCTACATCGCGAGCGCGAGGTAGACGGCGTCAGGGCGCGGCGGGCTGCTTCCAAACGGGGATTGCGCGGCCCGTCCCATCAGCTATTCATCGGTTCGTGGAACAATGTTCGCGTAGCGGCTCGAGACTGATGTCCGGTCAGGGAAGGCAGGTCTGTCGGCGGCGACGCTCGCGGTGCTGTTCGTCGGTTCCGGCGGCGCCCCAGCGGCCTTGGCTGATCTGCGGCTGTCGGAGACGACTCGCCGGCGTCCCGGGCTCGCGACGCCGGTCCCCTGCGGGCGGAAGATCTCGCCTGTCCCGCAACGGCGACGGGCGCGCTCCGGAGCTTCGCCGCCGATGCGCTGGGCGCGAAGTTGGGCCACTGGTCGGCCAACGGCTCAAGCCGCGACAGCGCCTGCAAGGCGGCGGAGACCTGTCGTCAGGGGCAGGTAAGGGCCCAGGGCGCCCGTATCGTGTCCGGCAATGTGGGCGCCGATGCGCTCAGGGACTGCAGTCAGGGATGAGTAGGCGGGGGACTTATGTTTAGGCGGATCTTGGCCGGAACTTCCTTGGCCGGCTTCACGCTGGTGGCGTTGGTGGCGCTGGCGCAGCAACCACGCGGGAGTGACATCAACCTCGGCGGGACTCCGTTCGTGGTTGATGCGTGGGGACCCGCCGTCTACGCGGTGAATTCCCCGTCCGGCTCCCGCCCGTGGGCGAGTGTTACCTTCTGGCCGCCGAAAACCGGGACGGTCGGAGAATGGAAGGTGAACTGGCAGAACATTCCCAAGAGCCGCGCCGGAACGTCCTGCGCCGACGAAGAGAAATGGGCGCGAGCCTTGGCTGAGCGAGCGGGTTTCGCCGTCCGGTCGGTTTCGGTAGAGGCTGGGAATTGCAAGAAGTACTGGGGGTGGAGTGAAGCGCTTGACAGCCATGGCTCCATTGTTGTCGAACCAGTCGCCGCCACCGCCGCAAAGGGTTCGGCCTCCTCTGCTGGTCCCCACGCCTACTGCTGGGCGACCCGGGAAGTCGACAACGGGACCCGGCGCACACACTATTTCTCGCGCGTCTGGTCGATGGGGGCGGATGGCCCGACCATCGGTTTTCAGCCCCAGTTCCAAAGCTTCGTCAGCGCCCGATACTCCAGCCGGGGCGGTGCGTCAGCGCAATGCCTGCGGTTCTTTGGCCGGCAGGAGGCTGAGATGCGGATGAACAATCTGGCCGCCGACGCACGGCGCAACGGGAACGACGTGGTGTTTACCGATTGGTGGCCGAACGCGGCGCCGCCCGAGGCCAACGCCGCCGCCGAGCGCGCCGCCCAGGCCCGCGAAGAGGCCGCCGCCGCCAGGGCGCGGGAAGCGGCCGCCGAGGCGGAGCGGACTGCTCGCCTCAACCGCGAGGTCGCCGAGCGGGACGCGGCGATCAAGCGCCGCAACGCCGAGACAAAGGCCGCCGACGAGCGTCGCCAGCGCGAGTATCGCGACGCCCTGGCTCGTCAGCAGGCGGAGGTGGAGCGCCTGAAGCGGGAGGATGCGGCCGCCCGGGCCCGTTACGACGCCGAGATGGCGGCCTGGCGCGCCAGGGTCGCGGCCTGCAAGGCGGGGGACTATGCCCAGTGCCAGTAGCGCCCTACTGCCAGCCGTCGCGGGTTCCGGTTCGCCGCGCGGCCACCGGCGAGATCATTGAAAGGGCGGGCGCGGCGCGGGGCGCGGCCGCCTCGGGCCGGTCCGCCGGACGGCCGTAGAACCAGCCCTGGCCGAAGTCGACCCCTGCGGCGCGGACGGCGGCCTCGACCTCCGGGGTTTCGACCATCTCCGCGACTGTCCGCACATCCAGGTCGCGGCAGAGGTTGACCACATGCGAGACGACGGCGGCGTCGCGGCCGCCGGCCACCAGTTCGCGGACATAGCGGCCGTCGATCTTGACGATGTCGACCGACAGCCGTTGCAGGTAGGCCAGCGACGCGGCCCCGGCGCCGAAGTCGTCGAGGCAGACCATCGATCCCAGCGCGCGCAGGCGCTGGATGTGCCGGTCGGCCAGCGACAGGTCGTCGATGGCGGCGCTCTCGGTGATCTCGAACAACAGTCTTCCGCGCAAGCGATCGTCCTTGCGGATCAGGGTCTCGACCTCGGTCACGAACCGGGGGCTGGTGATGGTCATGCCGGAAACATTCACCGCCAGACGCTCCGCGCCGCCGCGGTCGGCCTTGAGGCGACGGACGGTCTGCTCGACGACGGCCTGGTCGAGCTCTTCGATCAGGTCGAACTCCTCGGCCATGCGAACCAGCGCGAACGGACTGTGGGCGTTCTCGAAACGGACCAGCACCTCGTGGTGGTGCAGGGCGCCGTCGGCGAGGGACACCACGGGCTGGAAGGCCAGGGTGAAGCGTCGCTGGCTCACCGCCGCCCCGAGTTCGCCGGCCCGGGCCAGGGTGCGACGGACCGAGCGGTTCATCGCCTCGGCCAGCGAGCCCGGCGCGGTGTCCTTCAGCCCCTCGGCCATGAAGTCGTCCAGAGCCAGGCTGAGCGCCCGGCCAAGGCGGGTAGGGGAGGCTCCGTCGAGCGTCACGGTGTGGGCGGCCACGCCGATTTCGCCCTTGTCGCCGTCGCGAACGATCGCGCGGGTCAGCCGGCGAACCAGCGACTGCGCGTCCTCGCCCTGCCGGCGCAGCAAGGCGAAGCGATCCTGCGAAAGACGGGCGGCGGCGGTCCCGCCCTCGGACTCCAGCCGCAGCGCCCCGGCGGCGCGACGGGCGAGTTCCGGATCAGCGGCGTCGAGGCCGGCCAGATCGATCATGGCCAGCTCGAGCTGGACGCCGGTCGCGCGGGCGGCCTCGGTCAGGTCCCTGGCAAGCTGTTCGAAGTCCTGGCGGCAATGCAGACCGTCTACCGTGGCGGGCACGGGCGGCATCGGACAGGCGGTGAGCGCGCAGGAGACGCGGCCCTCGTTCTGCGGCATCCCGCGGGCGCTCAGCGAGACGGCGCGGTCGGCGCCGGACAGACGCACCGGCGCATAAGCCCTGCGGACGCCGTCGGCGACACAGATGATCATCGCCTCTACCAGCGCCTGGTCGTCGTCGTGAATCAGCGCGCGCCAGTCCTTGCCGACCGGGTCGCCGACGCCCGCGCCGAGCACTGACTGTCCCGCGCCGAGCATCAGGGAGACGCGCTCGTCGGCGCCGATCTCGACAAGCAGGTCGGCGCTCGCGAAGGCCAGACCCAGAAGTCGGCGGGGATCGATGGTCAAGACAGTTCTCCCTGGGGAGTCGGCACTGTCGCCGGTCGCGCTTAAGGCGGAGTTTCCCGGCCCTGCGTCAGGACGCCGCGACAATTCGGGTAAAGGACCCGATGCGCCCACGACGCGAGAAGCCTTGCACCCGGTGATGCCTTCCGGTCTTGATGTCTTCACACCGTTAACGGGCCGGTCCGATGCGCCTCGACCTCTTCAAGATCTTCCTGGTTTCCGTCCTGGCCTTCGCCCTGGCTTTCGCCGCTGCGCCCTGGCTGGCGTTCCGCGCCCTGCAGGACGCGACCGCCGCCGAGGACATCCAGGCCACCGCCGACCTCGTCGACTTCCCGGCCGTGCGCAAGAGCCTGTCCAGTCAGCTGGTTCCGCAGGCGCCGGTCACCGCCGAGGCGCCCTCCATCTGGACCGACCCCCTCGGCGCCCTGAAGAAGGCGATCGAGCCGATGGCTCCACCGCCGCCCAAGGTTGATCGCTACCTGACGCTGGAAGGCCTGTCGGCGCTCAGCCGCGGCTATCGTCCCGGCGAGGCGCCGGGCGTCGCCCGGGTGAAGCCGACCTTCAGCGACCGCGTCGAAAAGGTGATCAACGGCCCGCACCCGACCTATGCCTATTTCGGCGCGGATCGCACCCGAATCGCCATCAAGCGCCCCGGCCAGCCCGAGAAACAGACGGTGTTCACCTTCGAACGCCGGGCGCTGTTCACCTGGAAGCTGACGCACATTCAGTTGCCCCAGGACGAACGCTAGGGCTCCGGCTCAGTTTCGTCGCGTCGGGCCAATCCGCACTGATGTTCTTGCTTTGTTCCAGTAAATGACATAGCGTCGGTCTCCGGGAACAGGAGGCGAGAATGGCGGTCGGCATCAGCTACATCACCTTGGGCGCCAAGGATTTCGACTCCGGCCTGGCGTTCTATGACCGTGTGCTGGCCGCCATCGGCTGGTCCCGGTTCGCGGTGCACGGCGCCTTCGCCGGCTATGGCCCCGGCGGCGACGGCGGTGGACAGACGGTCTGGCTTTGCAGCCCTTTTGACGGGGGCGAGGCCTCGTTCGGCAATGGAACGATGCTGGCCTTCGGCGCCGACACC
The DNA here is from genome assembly GCA_030683005.1 of Caulobacter sp. GTDB lineage: Bacteria > Pseudomonadota > Alphaproteobacteria > Caulobacterales > Caulobacteraceae > Caulobacter. The sequence goes on from JAUXMY010000037.1 coordinate 150,113, forward strand.
CGTGCGGAAGTCGACGCCTTCCACGCCGCCGCCATGGCGGCCGGGGCGACCGACGAAGGCGCGCCGGGTCCGCGACCGCAGTACACGCCCGACTGGTACGCCGCCTATCTGCGGGACCCGACCGGCAACAAGCTGGCGATCGTCTGCACCGCCAGGCAGGAGACATCCGTATGAAGGCCATGGTCAGCTACATCACCATCGGCGCGAACGACATCGATCAGGCCACCGCCTTCTACGACGCCGTGCTCGGGGCGCTGGGCAATCAGCGCGTCTGGCAGCAGGGGACCTGGGCGGGCTACGGACCGGAAGGGGACGATCACGGCGTCATCCTGATCTGCGCGCCGTTCAACGAGCAGCCCGCGCGGCCCGGCAACGGCATCATGGTCGGACTGCATGCCGAGAGTCCGGCCCAGGTTGACGCCTTTCATGCGGCGGCTCTGGCGAGCGGCGGCTCCTGCGAGGGACCGCCGGGGCCGCGTGAGACCTATGGCGAGGGCTACTACCTGGCCTATGTGCGCGATCCGACCGGCAACAAGCTCTCGGCCTTCTACCGGCCGGTGTGATCTTCAGCCCCCCGTCCGCGCCGAGGTGGGTCATCTGACGATAGTGGAGATGAGGAGCCTGCTGCTGACGGGTTTCGGCGCGGATCCCGGCTATGTCCGGTCGACGAAAACCAACCTCGGGAGCCCGCCATGAAGCGCTGCATTGCCCTGTTCCATCACGGCTGGGCCGACTGGGAGGCCGGCTTTGTTCTGGCGGCGTTGCGCGAGTATTTCGACTTCACCATCCAGATTGCGACGCCGGACGGGGTCGAGGCGACCTCGATCGGCGGTGTCCGGGCCGCGGCGGATATGGCCTTCGCTGACGTGTCTCCCGACGCCCTCGATCTGTTGCTGGTGATCGGCAGCGAACGCTGGTCCCGGGAGGCCAACCCCGAAGTCGTCGGCCTGCTGCGGCGGGTCAGTGCGGCCGACAAGCCGCTCGGCGCCATCTGCGCCGGGACCCTGGCCGCGGCCCGGGCCGGGCTCCTCGATAGCCGGGCCCACACCAGCAACAGTCTCGACTTCGTGAAGGCGAACGCCGAAGGCTACAGCGGCGCGTCGCGCTATGTGGATTCGCCCAGAGCCGTGAGTGATGGCGGGGTAGTCACCGCGGCGGGATCGGCGCCCGGCAGCTTTTCGGTGGCGGTGCTGAGGCTGGTGGTCCCCGACCAGGCGGAGATGATCAACGGCTACGAAAAGATGCTGGCGGGGGAGCACCGGCCGGACGGGTGACCGTCCAACGGAGACGGCAGGCCTGCGGTCGTCAGCCGGCCAGCGCCGCCTTCACAGCGGCCACGCCCTCGGCGGCCTTGCTGTCGTCGGGCGCGCCGCCCTGGGCGAAGTCCGGCTTGCCGCCGGCGCCCTGGCCGCCCATGGCGATCACGGCGGCCCTGGCCAGCTCGGCGGCGCTGAAGCGGCTGGTCAGGTCGGGCGCGACGGCCACGGCGACGGCGGCCTTGCCCTCGGAGGTTCCGACCAGGGCGACGACGCCGGCCTGTTTGCGGAATTCCTCGATCAGGCCGCGCAGATCCTTGCCGCCGACGCCGTCCATGACCCGGCCGATGAAGGCCACGCCGCCGACGTCCTCGGGGCCGGCCTGGGCCGCGCCGCCGCCGAGGGCGAGGGCCTTTTTCGCCTCGGCCAGCTGCTTCTCGAGCGTCCGGCGCTGGGCGTCGAGCGCCTCGACGCGGGCGGCGACCTCGGCCACCGGGACCTTGAAGCGATCCGCCAGCTCACGGGCCACGCCGGCCTGGTCGAGCAGGAAGCGGCGGGCCGCCTCGCCGGTCAGGGCCTCGATGCGGCGGATACCGGCGGCGATGCCGCTCTCGGACACGATCTTGAACAGGGCGATGTCGCCGGTGCGGCCGACATGGGTGCCGCCGCACAGTTCGACCGAATAGGCCTTGCCCTCGTCGGTCAGCGACCGGCCGAGCGTCAGGACGCGGACCTCTTCGCCGTACTTTTCGCCAAACAACGCCACGGCCCCGGCCTCGATGGCCTCCTGCGGCTTCATCAGCCTCGTCTCGGCCGGCAGGTTCTGGCGGATCACCGCGTTCACCTCGGCCTCGATGCGCTCGAGCTCGTCGGCGGTCAGCGGCCCGCCGTGGCTGAAGTCAAAGCGCATGCGCTCGCCATCGACCATCTGGCCTTTCTGGGCGACGTGGGCGCCCAGCACATGATGCAGGGCGGCGTGCACCAGGTGGGCGGCCGAGTGGTTGGAGCGGGTCGTGAGGCGCTTGTCGGGATCGACGTGCAGGGCGGCGCGGTCGCCGACCTTGAGCGACCCGGAGAGGATCTCCAGCGTATGGACGACGAGGTCGCCGGCCTGCTTCTGGGTGTCGAGCACCCTGGCCGAGCCGCCGTCCCATTCGACGACGCCGGTGTCGCCCGCCTGGCCGCCGCTCTCGGCGTAGAAGGGGGTGACGTCGAACACTGCCTGGACGGTCTGGCCGGCCGTGGCCGACGACGCCTCGGCGCCCTCGACCAGCAGGGCGACCAGGGCGCCGGCGGCGTCGACGGCGTCGTAGCCGGTGAAGGTGGTGGCGCCGACCCGCTCGCGGACCGGGAACCAGGCGGTGGCCGAGGCCTGCTGGCCCGAGCCCGACCAGTTGGCGCGCGCCATCTCGCGCTGCCTGTCCATGGCCGCGTCGAAGCCGTCGGTGTCGACGGTCAGCCCTCTGGCCCGCACCGCGTCCTGGGTCAGGTCGAGCGGGAAGCCGTAGGTGTCGTAGAGTTTGAAGGCGACGTCGCCGCTCAGCACCGCGCCGGCCGACAGGCCCTCGGTGGCTTCGTCGAGCAGGCCCATGCCGCGGCCCAGCGTGGTGCGGAAGCGTTCCTCCTCCTGGCGAAGGGTCTCGACGATGGTCGCCTGGGCCCGGCGCAGCTCCGGATAGGCGCCGCCCATCTCGCCGACCAGGGTCGGGACCAGCCGGTGCATCAAGGGATCGGCCGCGCCCAGCAGATGGGCGTGGCGCATGGCCCGGCGCATAATCCGGCGCAGCACATAGCCGCGGCCCTCGTTGCTGGGCGTCACGCCGTCGGCGATCAGGAAGGACGAGGTGCGCAGGTGGTCGGCGATGACCCGGTGCGACGGCGCCCGGTCGCCGACGGCCTTGACGCCGGTCTCGGCCTCGCTGGCGGCGATCAGGGTGCGGAACAGGTCGACATCGTAGTTGTCGTGCACGCCCTGCATGACGGCGGCGATGCGCTCCAGCCCCATGCCGGTGTCGATCGAGGGCTTGGGCAGGCTGGTGCGCGAGCCGTCGGCGTGCTGCTCGAACTGCATGAAGACCAGGTTCCAGATCTCGATGAACCGGTCGCCGTCCTCATCCGGGCTGCCCGGAGGGCCGCCGGCGATGTGGGGGCCGTGGTCGAAAAAGATCTCGGAGCAGGGGCCGCAGGGGCCGGTGTCGCCCATCGACCAGAAGTTGTCGCTGGTGGCGATGCGGATGATGCGGTCGTCAGGCAGCCCCGCGATCTTCGTCCACAGCGCGGCGGCCTCGTCGTCGGTGTGATAGACGGTGACCAGCAGCCTGTCCTTCGGCAGGCCGAAGTCGCGGGTCAGCAAGGTCCAGGCGTGCTCGATCGCCTGTTCCTTGAAGTAGTCCCCGAAGCTGAAGTTGCCCAGCATCTCGAAGAAGGTGTGGTGGCGGGCGGTGTAGCCGACATTGTCCAGGTCGTTGTGCTTGCCGCCGGCGCGGACGCACTTCTGAGACGAGACGGCGCGCGGCGAGGCCGGGGTCTCGGCGCCGGTGAAGGCGTTCTTGAACGGCACCATGCCGGCGTTGACGAACAGCAGCGTCGGGTCGTTCTGCGGCACCAGCGGGGCCGAGGCCGTCACGGTGTGGCCGTGGCTGCCGAAGTAGTCGAGGAACGCGCTGCGGATATCGTTGAGGCTCTTCATGGTCCGGTCAGGTTGTCGCTGTCTGGGCCGGGCGCAAGGCCCTGGGCCGGTTAACACTCGCAAGGCCGGTTCCATAGCCGCGCGGCGGGCAAATCCCAAAGGAAAAGGCTCGCCGGGCAGGCGAGGCGCCGGGCGGGACGCCGGGTGCGGCGGCGCGCCGGCCGGTCGGCTCAGGCCCCGTGGCCGCCGGAAGCGCGGCCGCCAACGAAGAAAGGACGCCCCGCTCCGTGGGGAGCAGAGGCGTCCTTGCCGTCGGGTCGCCGTGCGGGGTTCGCGCCGGCGTCTTGGGCGGGTGGGCCGGCGCGAGGCGACGTCCCGACGGGGTCCTTGTGGAAGGGGCGGGGGTCGAAGGCCGGGGACACGAACCGCTGCGCGGATCATGTCCCGGTCAGGACCCTGTCCCCGACCGGGGCTAGGGTTCGCCCTCTTCGGCTTCGTCGCCCTCGGGGCCGCCGACCAGCAGCTCCTCCTCGATCTTCTCGGACTTGGCGCGGACGGCCTTTTCGATGCTGCCGGCGATGTCCGGGTTACCCTTCAGGAACTCGCGGACGTTGTCGCGGCCCTGGCCGATGCGCTGGTCGCCGTAGGAGAACCAGGAGCCGGCCTTGTCGATGACCCCGGCCTTGACGCCCAGGTCGATGATCTCGCCCAGCTTGGAGATGCCCTCGCCGTACATGATGTCGAACTCGACCTCGCGGAACGGCGGGGCGACCTTGTTCTTGACCACCTTCACCCGGACGTTGTTGCCGAGGATCTCGTCGCGGACCTTGATCGAGCCTGTGCGGCGGATGTCGAGGCGGACCGAGGCGTAGAACTTCAGCGCGTTGCCGCCGGTGGTGGTCTCCGGGCTGCCGTACATCACGCCGATCTTCATGCGGATCTGGTTGATGAAGATCACCAGGGTGCCGGCCTTGGAGATCGAGGCGGTCAGCTTGCGCAGCGCCTGGCTCATCAGACGGGCCTGCAGGCCGGGGAGGCTGTCGCCCATCTCGCCCTCGATCTCGGCGCGCGGCGTCAGGGCCGCCACGGAGTCGATGACGATGATGTCGACGGCGTTGGAGCGCACCAGGGTGTCGGTGATCTCCAGCGCCTGCTCGCCGGTGTCCGGCTGCGAGACCAGCAGCTCGTCCAGGTTGACGCCCAGCTTGCGGGCGTACTGCGGATCCAGCGCATGTTCGGCGTCGACGAAGGCGGCGGTGCCGCCGGCCTTCTGGACCTCGGCCACCACATGCAGGGCCAGGGTCGTCTTGCCCGAGCTTTCCGGGCCGTAGATCTCGACGATCCGCCCCTTGGGCAGGCCGCCGATGCCCAGCGCGATGTCCAGGCCCAGCGAGCCGGTCGAGATCGCCTCGACCTCGATCTTGCTCTTGGAGCCGAGCCGCATCACCGAGCCCTTGCCGAAGGCGCGGTCAATCTGGGAGAGCGCCGCTTCAAGAGCGCGCTGCTTGTCACCTTCGTCGCGTGTCACGAGTCTCAAAGCCGCCTGGTTCATGGGAGTGCGCATCCTTATTCCGATTCTGGTCCCGCCCGCGTGCCTCCGCCGGATTGCGGAAGCGGCCCTCGCCGAACGCAGGCATGATGTGCACGGTTTGTTCCTGTTCGCAATATGTTCTCTTTCGCCGAGGGCAACTTTTTTCGCGATCAGGTTGTCTCCGGAGCCTTCGTCACCGGTGCGAGCGTCCTTGTCGACGAGGCCGGCGTCCCCGTCAGGGGGATAGACGACGTCGGCACGCGGGCCGGCGACAGCCGGTTCACGGGGGCGATGGCCCATCGAGGCGGGGCGGGAAGGCGTCATCAGGGGAGTCTACGCCTGACCGGGGCGAGGGGGATAAATCAGCGGCGCGCCGCGTCGGCCGATGTCTCCGAAAGGGGCGAAATGTCCCGCTTTGTCTCCGGAGTATATGTCTCGGGAGTCTCGCATTCTGGAGCGGTAGGTGAAGTGGTGAGGGTGCTGCCCGGCGGGGGCGACTTAACCTGTCGTACCGAGCCCTTTCATTCGAACGGAGTCACCAGACCGCAGAGTACCGCTCTATTCCCGCTGGCGTGGCGATGGTCCGAATCCGCCGGAACTCGGCAAGATCCAGGCCAAAGGGCACACGGCCCTAGGATCGTTGAACGACGCCGAGAGCCTCAACTTCGATCGCGACGTCCGGTCGGAAGCGTTTGGCCAGCATCTCATCCCAGGCGTTATCTATGCTCGGCGACGCCGGGGATGTTGGCGAGAACGCTACCATTACGTTCGGGCATTGAGGTGAGACCAAGCCTGAGGACTCTCTCCAGTCCGTGAACAGAACTCCGGTCACCCGAACGGCCTTCCCCTTATACGACTCCAGATTCCCTGCAAGATCGCAGATGTCCAACACTTCAAGATCAGACAAGGGGAGCCCAGTCGACGAAAAGCTGGAAAACAACACTGCAAAAGCCATCGATATTCGGATCATCGTCCTATTTCGCGAGCATGGGTGTTAGTAACAGATTCGGTTGACGGGCAGAAAGACGTCATCAGTCTTAATCTACTCCTCAAAATCAATATTGCTTACTTCACCTGTGCATTTGCTCACAGAAAATGACGCTCCCCCACCATATACACCCTTGGGCAGGGTTTGGCGAAACCGCCAATTGACTCCTTCATCCTGAATATCCAAATCGTCGAAGCGGCGAAGTTCAGACTTGGAATAGAGTTTGTTTAGAAGAATGTCCGCGACCTTTTCGGCGTCCTTGCGGTTACCAAATATATCCCCGGGAAGTTTGCCTGATAAACCCTGGATTGGCGGACACGCTGATTGCGGAGCAGCTGCAGAAGTTTCCGCGTTCACGTGGAAAGGCTGACATCCGGCCAAGAGCACCACGAAACCGCCTCTCATCAAGATTCTTAGCAACTATTTACCCCCCACCTGATGATCGGAAGCGGGGAGACACACTCGTTCTTGCCCCATCCACGCCCGTCGCTTCAGTCAGCCTCGCGTGCGAAATCGCTAGGCTCAACCGGAACATAGCGGGAACAAATGGCCCGTTTCGAATGCAGGTTGAACCGAGGGGCAGGATGGCGCGGCTGGTCGTGCCCGGCGCGCCGCACCACCTGGCCCAGCGCGGCAACCGCCGGCAGGTGACCTTCTTTGGCGAGGGCGACTATCTCTCCTGGCAGACCCTGACGGCGGAGGCCTTCGCGGCGGCGCGGGCAGCGGTGTGGGCCTACTGCCTGACGCCCGACCCTCTGCATGTGAGCGCCGCGCCCTACGCCGCCTTCTTCGGCAAAGGGAGAAGAGGGCAATCCTTCGATCTCATGGAGGTCAGCGTGCCGGCCGAGCCGGGTTGGTCAAGGACCGCGCTTCGCGCGGCCGCAGCGCGGCGGGCAGCAGGCCCGTCCTTGAGCAACCCGGATCGACCGGCGATCGTCTCGCCATGAGATGAAGGGCGTCGTGGGGCAATCGGTAGAGGCTGCCGGCTGGCCGAACGCACCTCGTCCTGCTGGTCTCGGGGGGACACGTACCGGCTTTGCCGGAACATGTCCCCGGTCTACCGCCTGTACTGGATGAACCCGCTGGCCTTCGCCACGCGGTCGTAGAGCACCCGGGCGCCGGCGTTGGTCTCGTGGGTCAGCCAGTAGACCCTCGCCGCGCCGGCGGCGTCCGCCGCCGCGTAGACCGCCTCGATCAGCGCCCGGCCGACGCCGCCGGCCCGGGCGTCGGGGTCGACGAACAGGTCCTCGAGGTAGCAGTAGGGGCCGACCGCCCAGGTGGCCGGGTGCAGCACGTAGTGGGTGAGGCCCACCGGCGCGTCGGCCTCATCGACGGCAACCAGGCCGTGGATCGGGAAGGCCGCATCGAGCAACCGGGCCCAGGTCGTCTGGCTGACCGTCGGGTCGAGGGCGCTCTCGTAGAAGGCCAGGTAGCCGGCCCACAGCCCGTCCCAGGCGGGCCGGTCCGCAACGGAAAGAGGGCGGACCCTGATGCTGCTGCTCATGATCCGCCCTCTCTCAAATCGGGGACATGCACTTCAGTGCGTGTCTCCAAAGGTTTGCAAGCTGCAGGGGACACGTACCGCTGCGCGGAACATGTCCCCGACGCCTTAAACGCCCATGGCGATCTTCAGGTTCTCGTCGACCTTGTCGAGGAAGCCCTCGGTGGTCAGCCAGCCCTGCTGGTCGCCGACCAGCAACGCCAGGTCCTTGGTCATGAAGCCGGCCTCGACGGTGTCGACGCAGACCTTCTCCAGGGTCAGGGAGAATTTCATCAGATCGGCGTTGTCGTCCAGCTTGGCGCGGTGGGCCAGGCCCCGGGTCCAGGCGAAGATCGAGGCGATCGAGTTGGTCGAGGTCGACTGGCCCTTCTGGTGCTGGCGGTAGTGGCGGGTGACGGTGCCGTGGGCGGCCTCGGCCTCGACGATCTTGCCGTCCGGGGTCAGCAGCACCGAGGTCATCAGGCCCAGCGAGCCGAAGCCCTGGGCGACAATGTCGGACTGCACGTCGCCGTCGTAGTTCTTGCAGGCCCAGACGTAGCCGCCCGACCACTTCAGCGCCGAGGCGACCATGTCGTCGATCAGCCGGTGCTCGTAGGTCAGGCCCAGCTCCTTGAACTGCGCGGCGTATTCGGCGTCGAAGATCTCCTGGAAGATGTCCTTGAAGCGCCCGTCATAGGCCTTGAGGATGGTGTTCTTCGTGGAGAGATAGACCGGGTACTTGCGGCTCAGGCCATAGGCGAACGAGGCGCGGGCGAAATCGCGGATCGAGTCGTCGAGATTGTACATGCCCATGGCCACCCCGGCCGACGGGGCGTCGAAGATCTCGTGCTCGATGACCTTGCCGTCCTCGCCGACGAACTTGATCGACAGCTTGCCCTTGCCCGGGAACAGGAAGTCGGTGGCCTTGTACTGGTCGCCGAAGGCGTGGCGGCCGACGATGATCGGCTGGGTCCAGCCGGGAACCAGACGGGGCACGTTCTGGCAGATGATCGGCTCGCGGAAGATCACGCCGCCCAGGATGTTGCGGATGGTGCCGTTGGGCGACTTCCACATCTTCTTGAGGCCGAACTCCTCGACCCGCTGCTCGTCCGGCGTGATGGTCGCGCACTTGACGGCGACGCCGTGCTTCTTGGTGGCCTCGGCCGCGTCGATGGTCACCTGGTCGTTGGTGGCGTCGCGGTTCTCGACCGACAGGTCGTAGTAGTCGAGCTCGAGGTCGAGATAGGGGAAGATCAGCTTGTCCTTGATGAGCTTCCAGATGATGCGGGTCATCTCGTCGCCGTCCATGTCGACGACGGGATTGGCGACCTTGATCTTGGCCATGGGGGCGAAGTCTCCGTTGGGGCGCGCTCGGGCGTACGGCGCACAGGGCCGTACGGGGCGCGCGGGGGCGGGTCGGCTATAGCCGCTGCGGGCCGCAGCGAGAAGACCGATTGTCGCAGACGGGAATCCATTCGCCGGGTCAACGGCCTGTTCAGGGATCAGGGCTAAGCCTGTCGGGCAAGGGGAGGGCCGCCCGCACCATGACGTCCGTCGAGAAACCGCTGGCGCGCAAGCTGCTGGCCATCGTGGTGGTGCTGTCGATCGTGGTGACGGGCCTGGCTTCGGCGGCGACGTTCGCCTTCGTCCAGCGGTCCTCGATGGAACGGCAGGTGGCCAGCCTGCAGATCTATGTGCGGGAGCGGACCGCGGCGGAGGACCGGCTGTTCTCGGACCTGGTCAAGGTTCACGCCGACGCCACCGACGCGCTGATGCGGCGGATCGACCGGGTCAAGGGCCCCGGGCTCGACACCCGCTTCGAGCAGTTGTTCCCGCTGCAGGCGGACGGCACGCGGCGTTCGGCGCCGGCGCTGTTCGATGGCCGCCTTGGCCCGGACGGCGGCTACACCTACGGGATGGGCGCCTTCATCGCCAACGGGGCGGCTGTCACCCGCGACGAGAAGGCCTTCCTGGTCGCCACGCTCCAGGTGGCGGCGATGGTCGGCGAGGCGCAGCGGTCGCGCTACGACAACTTCTACATGTACACGACCGACAACCGGCTGGTCATGTTCGGGCCCGATCGTGACGACCGGCTGGAATACTATCGCCGCGACGCGCCGGCGGACTTCGCCTTCCAGCACGAGGAAATGGCGCAGATCATGCAGCCGGGGGCCAACCCCGCCCGGGTCATGCGTTGCACCAAGCTGCGCAAGCTGCTCAGCGATCCGAGCGGCAAGGCCCTGACCACCGGCTGCATGTCGCCGATCGACCTCAATGGTCGACATGTGGCGTCGTGGGGCACGACGATCACCCTGGACAGCTACCTGATGGAGGCCGTCGAGGACGCCATCCCGGGCAGTGAGAATGTCATCGTTTCCGGCGACGGTGAACTGATCGCCGCCCCCGGCATGGGCACGCGGGGCGTGGTCTCGCCCAGGGAGCTCGCCGCCCAGGAAGCCCGACGCGACGTCCCCGGCCTGGTGCGCGACATTCGCCGCAGCGGCGGCTCAGCGGGCGCGTTCGAGCGCGACGGCAAGGTCATCGCCTTCGGTCACCTGAAGGAGCCGGACTGGTACTTCGTCATGACCATGCCGACCTCGGACATCGCCTGGTCGGCGGCGCGGACAGCGTCCTGGGTGCTGCTGTTCGGCCTGCTCGGGATCATTGTCCAGGCCGTGCTGCTCTATCGCCTCGTCCGCCGCGAAGTGGTCGCGCCGCTCGAGACCCTCACGCAGGTGCACGCAGGCGACGGAGAGGTTGCGGCGGACGCGGTGGAACAACGCCGCGACGAGATCGGGTCCCTGGCCCGCATGCTCCAGGGCCAGCGCCGCCGGAACGACGAGCTGCTGCGATCGCTCGAGGATCGGGTGGCCGTCCGCACGGCCGAGCTGGAACGGGCCAACAAGGCCAAGTCGACCTTTCTGGCCAACATGAGCCACGAGCTGCGCACGCCGCTCAACGGGGTGATCGCCCTGACCGACCAGCTGGCAGACACCGACGACCAGGCCCGCCGCCGGGAGCTGGCCAACCTGGTCTCGTCCTCCGGCCGCCTGCTGGAACAGGTGCTCAGCGATATCCTGGACGTCTCCAAGATCGAGGCCGGCCAGTTCCGTCTGTCCCCCACGCCGTTCGACCTGACCGCGACGGTGGCGGCCATGGCCGACCTGCATCGCGCCGCCGCCGAGGCCAAGGGTCTCACCCTGACCTGGACCGTCGCCGAGCCGGCGAAGGGCGTCTGGCTGGGCGACAGCGGCCGGATCGCCCAGATCCTGTCCAACCTGCTGGCCAACGCGGTGAAGTTCACCGAGCGTGGCGGCGTCACCCTGATGGTCGACCGCGACGGGGAGCAGATCTGCTTCGTTGTCGCCGACACCGGCGTGGGCTTTGACGGGTCCGTTCGCGAACGCCTGTTCCGGCGCTTCGAACAGGCCGATGACTCGATCACCCGCCGCTTCGGCGGCACGGGCCTTGGCCTGTCGATCTGCGCCGCCCTGACCACGATGATGGGCGGCGAGATCGAGGCCGCCGGCAGCCCGGGCGAGGGGGCGCAGTTCACCGTGCGGCTGCCGCTGCCCCGCGCCCTCGCGCCGCGCGAGGAGCGGGCCGCGCCGGCGGTGGATGTCCAGGTCCTCAAGGGCATGAAGGTCCTGATGGCCGAGGACCATCCGACCAACCAGAAGGTCGTACAGATCATCCTCGATCCGTTCGGCATCGACCTGACCATCGTCGGCAACGGCGAGGAGGCAGTGGGGGCCTGGAGCGAAAACCGCTTCGACGCGGTGCTGATGGACATGCAGATGCCGGTCATGGACGGGCTGACCGCCACACGGGCCATCCGCGAGCGCGAGGCCGCCGAAGGCCGGCCCCGGGCGCTGATCATCATGCTGACCGCCAACGCCATGGATGAGCATGTCGAGGCTGCCCATGCCGCCGGCGCCGACCTGCACATCGCCAAACCCCTGCGCCCGGCCCAGCTGGTCGCCGCCCTTGCCGCCGCGGTCGAGATCGAGGCTCCGGACGCCTCGGTGGTCAATGGCTAGCGCACCGCCCTGGCGATCGCCCGCATGACGTCGGCGATGGCGCCCTCCCGCGCGGTCTGGTCCTGCGGCGAGGCGGCGAGGAACACCGCCACCGAGTAGCGCCGGCCGTCCTTGAGGGTCAGCAGCCCGACGTCGTTGGTCACGGCGGTGACGCCCAGGTCCGTCGCCGAGGTCCCGGTCTTGTGGGCCAGGGTGGCGCCAGGCGGCAGGCCGGCCTTGAGCCGGTTCGCCCCGGTGGTGCTCTCGGTCATGATCCGTAGCAACCGGATGGTCGAGCGGGGCCCCAGCAGTTCGCCCTTCGACAGCTTGCCGAGGAAGTTCAGCATGCCGGTGGCCGTCGTCGTGTCGCGCGGATCGGAGAGGTACCGCTGCAGCGCTTCGCGGCGCCGCGCCTCCGGCAGCGCGTCGCGCGCCGCCTTGAAAGCCGGCCAGTCCTTCCAGGCGATGCGGAAGGAGTCCATGCCGCTGGCCTCGACCTGCAGCTCCCGCTCGTAGCGATCGACGCGAATGTCGTTGACGCCCTTGCCGCGCAGCCAGGCGGTCACGGCGCCGGGTCCGCCGATCCGCTTCATCAGCACGTCGGCGGCGGTGTTGTCGCTCTGGCCGACGGTGGCCACCAGCAGCTCGCCGACGGTCCAGGTCGCCACGCCTGGCCAGGCCGCGCCGATGGCGCTGAGCGGCGGGGAGATGTCCTTCTCCGCCAGGGTGACCGGCTCGTCCAGGCGCAGGCGGCCGGCGTCGACCTCGGCCAGGGCGGCGGCGCCGAGCGGGGCCTTGAACACGCTCTGCATCGGGAAGCGCCGGGACCCGTTCCAGGCCCACATCTCTCCGCCCTCAAGGTTCTGGACGGCGACCTCAAGCTCGCCGGGCTGGGCGCGTTCGGCGATGGCCGCGATCTCGGCGTCGAGGATCGCCGCGTCGATGACCGGCGTCTTCGCCAGAACCCCCGGGCTGTCCTCGGCGCAGGCGGCGAGGGAGACGAGCGGGGAGACCCCGAGGACGGCAAGCAGGGCTCTACGACGCATGCCGCCTTCATAGCGCCCTTTCCCGCCGGCAGGGGAAAGGCTTATCAAGCGCCCATGCAGAACGCTCCTCCCGTCGTCATCCTCAACGAGCCGCAACTGGCCGAGAACATCGGGGCCGTCGCCCGCGTCATGGCCAACTTCGGCCTGGCCGAGCTTCGCCTTGTGCGGCCGCGCGACGGCTGGCCCCAGGAGCGGGCCTGGGCCAGCGCCTCGGGCGCCGACTGGCCGCTGGACGGGGCCAAGGTCTACCAGCGGCTTGAAGCCGCGGTCGCCGACCTGCGGCTGGTTTACGCCACCACCGCCCGGCCGAGGGAAACCCAGCTGCCGGTGCTGACCCCCCGCGAGGCGACAGCAGAGCTCCACGCCGCCGTCGCGCGCGGCCATCGCGTCGGCCTGCTGTTCGGCGGCGAGCGCGCGGGACTGGAGACCGGTGACATCGCGCTTTGCCATGGCATCGTAACCATCCCCGTGGACGAGCGGTTCCGGTCGCTGAACCTGGCCCAGGCCGTGGCGTTGAACGCCTATGAGTGGCGGATGGGCGTCGCCGATCGCCCGCGCGAGGCCTTCGCCCTGAACATCGACGAGCCGGCGGACATGGAAACCGTCGTCGGCCTCTACGAACAGCTGGAGTCGGAGCTGGACGACGCCGGCTTCTTCCATCCGCCTGAGAAGCGGCCGTCGATGGTTCGCAACCTGCGCGTCGCGCTGGGCCGCGCCCGCCTGACCGACCAGGAGGTCCGCACCTGGCGCGGCGTGGTCACCGCCCTGTCGAAGGGGCGCGGCCGGGTGCTGGAAAAGCTTGCGCGGCAGAAGGCGGCCGCTAAGAATGAGACCAAGGGGTAACATTTAGAATCCCCGGGGAGGTCACGATGAACCGGCGGGAACTGTTCGCGGCGATTTCCGCTCTGGGCGTCACGGGTCTGGCCTTCCGACCCGGCGAGGCGCGGGCGGATGAAACGACCGACGCCCGGGACCTGTGGCTTTACGGCCTGCCGCTGATCGAGATGGCCACGACCCGCGCCCGGCACCTCGAGGCCGGGGCAAAGATCAACCGGTTCACCCACACCCGTGTTCTGGCCGACCACAGCTTCCGGTCGGTGACGACCCCCAACAACGATACGCTCTATTCGTTCGGCTGGCTGGATCTGACCAAGGGGCCGGTGACCCTCTCCGTGCCGGCCGTCGACCGCTACTGGTCGGCCGCGCTGATGGACATGTACACCAACAACAACGCCGTGCTCGGGACCCGAACCGTCGGGGCCGGCGGCGGGACCTTCACCATCGTCGGGCCGGGCCAGCCGGGCAGCGGTCCGGGCGTGGTGCGCTCGGCCACCCCCCACGCCTGGCTGCTGCTGCGCCTGTTGACCGATGGCGGCCCGGACCTGCCGGTAACGCACGCCATCCAGGACCGCTTCACGCTCAGCGGTCCGGCGGCCGATCCGACACCGGCCTATGCCGAGCGAACCGCGTCGGCGGCGGAGTATTTCGCAAGCATGCGCCGCCTGCTCGAGTCCGACCCGCCGCCCGCCACGGACCGGCGCATCCTGAGTCGCTTCGAGACCCTCAGGTCGGACAGCGCCGAGGCCCAGGCCGGCGCCGCCCAGGCCGCGACGATCGCCCGTCTGGCCAAGGCGCGTCAGACCTATGTCGGCGGCTGGAGCTACACCCGCGCCAACCTGGGCGACTACGACCAGGACTATCTGTACCGCGCTGTCGTGGCCCTGCTGGGCCTGGGCGCCCTGCCGGTGGCGGAGGCGATGTACATGCGGGCGGAGGGCGAGAGCGATGGCCTGTTCACCAGCGACGCGGCCTGGCGCCTGACCCTGCCGGCCAGTCTGCCGCTGGACGCCTTCTGGTCGCTGTCGATGTACGAGGTGATGCCCGACGGGCAGCAGTTCTTCACCGACAATCCGTTGAACCGCTACACGATCGGCGACCGCACGCGGGGGCCAAGGCGCAACGCCGACGGCTCCCTGGACGTCTGGATCGCCCGTTCGGACCCGGGCGGCGATCGCTCCGCCAACTGGCTGCCGGCTCCGAAGGCCGGGCCGTTCAGCCTGACCATGCGCCTGTATCTTCCGAGGGCCGAGGTGCTCGACGGCCGCTGGCGCCTGCCCGCTATCGAGAAGGCCTGACCATGACCGATCTGCGCGCCGCGGCCCGCGAGGCCTGGCTCTACACCCTGCCGCTGATCGAGATCGCCGCGATCCGCAGCGTCGGTCAGGCGGTCGGCACCCCGCTGAACAGCTTCGGCATGATGCGCCGGCTGGCCGACCACAAGGCCCGGGCGGTGACCACGCCCAACAACGACACCCTCTACGCCACCTGCCAGATCGACCTGACGGGCGGGCCGGTGACCCTGACCATCCCGCCGTCGGGCGACCGCTACGTCTCGCTGCAGCTGATGGACGCCTGGTCCAACAGCTTCGCGGTGCTGGGCACCCGCACCACGGGCAACGACGGCGGCGTCTACACCCTGGTCGGACCGACCGAGGCGGCGGAGGGGCGCAACGTCGTCCGCGCCCCGACCCGCCACGTCTGGGCCCTGGCCCGCATCCTCGTCGACGGTCCGCACGACCTGGAGGCCGCCGCGGTGATCCAGGGCGGTTTCTCGGCCCAGGGACCGCAGGCGACGCCGGCGCCGCAGTACGCCAAGCGCCGCGACGGCTGGGCGGAGTATTTCGCCAGCGCCGACGCCCTGATGGCGCTCAACCCGCCGCCGGCCACCGACGGCGCTGTGCTGAAGCGGATCGCGCCGATGGGGCTGGGCGAGGGGGCGTTCGATCCCGCCCGCTTCAGCGCCGAGGAGGCGGCGCAGATCGAGGCCGGCGTCGAGGAGGCCCGCAAGGCGGCGCGCGGCGGCGGGGGCCTGTCGGGGTCCAATTTCATCGAGGGTTGGGCCTATCCGGCCAGCAAGCTCGGCGATTTCGGACAGGACTATCA
The DNA here is from genome assembly GCA_030683005.1 of Caulobacter sp. Lineage (GTDB taxonomy): Bacteria > Pseudomonadota > Alphaproteobacteria > Caulobacterales > Caulobacteraceae > Caulobacter. The sequence goes on from JAUXMY010000037.1 coordinate 166,005, forward strand.
CTTCCGCGCCGTGGTCGCCCTGGGCGGGCTGGCGGCGCTGCCATTGGCCGAGGCCACCTACCTGCGGGCCGGGGCGCCGGGCGGCGGCGGGGCCTTCGACGGGACGCGCAACTGGCGCCTGCACCTGCCCGCCGACCGCCAGATCCCGGTGAACAGCTTCTGGTCGCTGTCGATGTACGAGATCACGCCCGAGGGGCAGTTCTACTTCACCGACAATCCGCTGGGCCGCTACGCCATCGGCGACCGCACGCCGGGCCTGAAGTGGAACGCCGACGGCTCGCTCGACCTGTGGATCGGCCACGAGGCGCCGCACCCCGACCGCGAGAGCAACTGGCTGCCCGCGCCGGCGGGGCCGTTCGCGCTGTTCATGCGGGGATATCTGCCGAAGCCGGAGTTGCTCGATGGCCGGTATCGGGTTCCGGCGGTGGTCGAGGTTTAAGACCTTCTATCCTCCGCGGCGACGCCGTGCGGGGTTCGCGACGCGCTTCGCGCTCCTCACCCTGACGAGCTCTGTAGGGCAGCCCACTCCCCTTCGTCATCCTGAGGAGCGGCGCAGCCGCGTCGCGAAGGACGCAGGGCGCGAAAGCTGCCAGGGACACGCACTGAAGTGCATGTCCCCACCCCCATGACGCGCCGCCGGGACTCGCTATAGTCGCCGCGCCCATCACAGGAGTCGTCCGATGAAGACCCGCGCCGCCGTTGCGTTCGCCGCCAAACAGCCGCTGGAGATCGTCGAGGTCGACCTTGAGGGGCCGCGCGCCGGCGAGGTGCTTGTGGAGATCAAGGCGACGGGCATCTGCCACACCGACGCCTATACGCTGGACGGTCTCGACAGCGAGGGCATCTTCCCCTCGATCCTCGGCCACGAGGGGGCCGGCGTGGTGCTGGAGGTCGGGGCCGGGGTGACCAGCGTGGTCCCGGGCGATCACGTGATCCCGCTCTACACGCCCGAATGCCGGCAGTGCAAAAGCTGCCTCAGCCGCAAGACCAACCTCTGCACCGCCATCCGCGCCACCCAGGGCAAGGGCCAGATGCCGGACGGCACGAGCCGGTTTTCGTACAAGGGCCAGCCGATCGCCCACTACATGGGCTGCTCGACCTTCGCCAACCACACGGTGCTGCCCGAGATCGCGCTGGCGAAGATCCGCAAGGACGCCCCGTTCGACAAGGCCTGCTATATCGGCTGCGGCGTGACCACGGGCGTCGGCGCGGTGACCAACACCGCCAAGGTCGAGCCGGGGGCCAACTGCATCGTTTTCGGCCTGGGCGGCATCGGGCTGAACGTCATCCAGGGCCTGAAGATGGTCGGCGCCGGCATGATCATCGGCGTCGACATCAACCCGGCGCGCGAAGACTGGGGCCGCCGCTTCGGCATGACCCACTTCGTCAATCCGAAGGCCATCGAGGGCGACATCGTCCCGCACCTGGTCGCCCTGACCGACGGCGGCGCGGACTATACCTTCGACGCCACCGGCAACGTCACGGTGATGCGCCAGGCGCTGGAGGCCTGCCATCGCGGCTGGGGCGAGAGCATCATTATCGGCGTGGCCGAGGCCGGGAAGGAGATCGCTACCCGCCCGTTCCAGCTGGTCACCGGCCGCGTCTGGCGCGGCACGGCCTTCGGCGGCGCCCGCGGCCGCACCGACACCCCGAAGATCGTCGACTGGTACATGGACGGCAAGATCGAGATCGACCCGATGATCACCCACACCTTCGGCCTCGAAGACATCAACAAGGCCTTCGACCTGATGCACGCGGGCGAGAGCATACGGTCGGTGGTGGTGTTCTGACTTCGGCAATCCTCCCCGGCAAGCTGGGGAGGATCGTCAACTCGGCTCAACAGGCTAGACTGACCCCATGCCCTCCATCGAAATCCTCTCCACCCACCGCACCTTCGGCGGGACCCTGCGCATCTGCCGGCACGACAGCGCCGCGACGGGCACGCCGATGCGGTTCTCGCTGTTCCTGCCGGACGGGGAGGGGCCGTTTCCGCTGGTCGTCTGGCTGTCGGGCCTGACCTGCACCGAGGACAACTTCACGACCAAGGCCGGCGCCTATGGTCCGGCGTCGGACCTGGGCCTGGCCATCCTGGCGCCGGACACCAGCCCGCGCGGCGAGGGGGTGGCCGATGACGAGGCTTACGACATGGGCCAGGGCGCCGGATTTTATGTCGACGCGACCCGGAAGCCCTGGGCGCCGCATTTCTCCATGGAGACCTGGGTCGTCCGCGACCTGCTGGACGTGGTTGGCGCCAACTTCCCGGTCGACGCGGCCAGGCGCGGGATCAGCGGCCATTCCATGGGCGGCCACGGCGCCCTGACGCTGGCCCTGCGCCATCCGGACCTGTTCCGCAGCGTCTCGGCCTTCTCGCCGATCTGCTCGCCGACCCGCTGCGACTGGGGCCGCAAGGCTTTCGCTGGCTATCTGGGCGCGGATGAGAGCCAGTGGCGCGAGCATGACGCGGCGCTTCTGATCGAGGCCGGTTTGGCCCGGGGGCGCTTCGACGAGATCCTCGTCGAGCAGGGGCTGGCCGATGGCTTCCTCGAAAACCAGCTCAAGCCCGAACTGCTGGAAGCGGCTGCCGCGAAGGCGGGCCAGAAGCTGACCGTCCGCCGCCAGCCCGGCTATGACCACAGCTACTTCTTCATCGCCAGCTTCATCGCCGACCACCTGGCCTGGCACGCGGCGAAGCTGCGGCGGTAGTTTGAAAGAAGGCTGCGCTCCCCATCATCGTCATGGCCCGACTTGTTCGGGCCACCCATGCGTGGTGAGCCTGACAGGCTGTCTGTGACCTCCCGCGCGCCACTCCCCGCCGCCGGTATTCATGGGTGGCCCGAACGAGTCGGGCCATGACGGAGCAGGGTTTGTGCGGCGCCCGCCCTAGATTCCCGCCCCCATGTCCACGAACACGTCCGCCAGCGCCGGGACCTCGGCGGCGTCCCGGGCCAGGGCGTGGACGAGGCCGTCGACCTGGGCGCTGATCTCGGGGACGGCGGTGATCTCCCACCAGGCCGGGCGGGTCAGCGGGCCGACGGCGTAGAGCCAGGTCGAAGCCTCGCCTCGCGCCGTCAGAACCGCGCAGTCCTGCGTCTCCAGACCCAGACCCAGCGCATCCGGCGCGATCAGGCCCCGACGGGCCAGATCGGCGAACAGAGGCTCCTCCAGTCCCTGCAGGTCGCTGCGCGGGCCGGTGCAGTTGAGAATGCGGGCGGCCCTCACGGTCTGGGCCGGTCCGCCGCCGCGCGGATGCAGGTCAGCCTCGATCAGGCCGCCGTCTCGACGCCAGTCGCGCAGGCGGCCGGCGCGGGTCGTCAGGCCGCCGCTGGCCAGCAGGGCCTCGATCCCGGCGGCGATGCGCGGCGCCATGCGGTGGCGATGGACGTCCCAGCGCGGCCTCAGGTGACGCAGGAACTGCCCACGCTCGGCCGGTGTCCAGCCGGCCCAGATGCGGCCGATGACGGGGCGGACGGCGTCGATGACCCGCTGCCAGGGCTGGCCCTGCGCCTCGGCGCGGCGGACCTCCGCCCGGATGGCCCGGGTCAGCGCCAACGGGCCGGCCGGGAGCATCGGCGCCAGAAATGGCTCCCAGTGTCCGCCATAGCGGTGGGCGCCCGGCAGCAGGCCCCGGCGGGAGACGGCCAGCATCGGCCCGCGATGGCCGCGCTCGGCCAGGCTCAGCGCGATGTCGACCATGGTCAGGCCCGCGCCCAGCAGCAGCACCGGCGCGTCAGGGTCGAGGTCCTCCAGCGCCTCCCGCGACCAGGGATCGGTCACAAAGGCCCCATCGTCGGCCAGCCAGTGGCCGGCCGGCAGCGGCGGGCGCGGCGGCAGGTTGCCGGTGGCCAGCACCACGGTGTCTGCCTCCACCGCCCGGCCGTCGCGCAGCATCAGTCCGCGCCGGGCGCCGTCCAGCAGCCGCACGGCCTCGCCGCGCAGGACGGTCACGGCCCCGCTCCGACGCGCCGCCTCCAGCCGCTCGGAGAGGTAGTCGCCCATGGCCTCGCGCGAGGCGAATGCGGCGTGCAGGTCGCCGCCGCTCTCGGCCAGCGCCGCCTCCATCCCGCCGCGCGCCTCCAGCCAGGCGTCGAACCGGGGGGAGAGGCCGGTCTCCAGCCGCGAGACCGGCACGTTCAGCAGGTGCGACGGCGCGCAGGCGCCGTAGGCCAGGCCGCGTCCGGGCCGGCTCGACGGCTCGATCACGGTGACGCGCCAGTCCGGCCTGGCGGCGGCGAGCTTCAGCGCCAGCAGCGTGCCGCTGAACCCGCCGCCCACGATGGCGACGGCGCGCCCGCCGGCGGGTGTTTCAAATGCCATCGGCCCTGCGGGGGTTCGAGGAGGTTGAACAAGGGGAAGCTATAGGCGGACTCGTGCCGGTGGTCAGTGGAGAGTTTTGACCGGCTTACGGCCCCCAAAGTTGACTCTCCGTCCCCCCTCCATCATAAGCGCGCCTTCCAAACGCCGCCGGTTCGCCGTCGGCGCGGAAATACATGACGGGTGATGCGTAGCCGCCGTTGAGATCGCACCTCCATCCTGGAGGAGCCGGCCCGCGTCGATGTGAAAGAGACACTATGTCCAAGCGCCATAGCGCCAAGTACAAGATCGACCGCCGGATGGGCGAAAACATCTGGGGTCGTCCGAAGTCCCCGGTGAATTCCCGCTCCTACGGTCCCGGCCAGCACGGCCAGCGCCGCAAGCAGAAGATTTCCGATTTCGGCCTCCAGCTGCGCGCCAAGCAGAAGCTGAAGGGCTACTACGGCAACCTGACCGAAAAGCAGTTCGCCCGCACCTACACCGAGGCCGCGCGCCGCAAGGGCAACACCTCGGAAAACCTGATCGGCCTGCTGGAAGCCCGTCTGGACGCGGTGGTCTACCGCTCCAAGTTCGTGCCGACCGTCTTTGCGGCCCGCCAGTTCGTCAACCACGGCCACGTGCTGGTGAACGGCAAGCGCGTCAACATCGCCTCCTACCGCGTGAAGGCCGGCGACGTGATCAGCGTCCGCGAAAAGTCGCGCAACATGGCTCTGGTGCTTGAAGCCCTGAGCTCCGGCGAGCGCGACACCCCCGACTACATCACCGTTGACGCCCGGGCCATGTCGGCCACGTTCGTCCGCGCGCCGGAACTGGCCGAAGTGCCGTACCCGGTGAAGATGGAGCCGAACCTCGTGGTCGAATTCTACGCGTCGTAAGACGCCGCCGACCTCGAAACCAACGCGAAGGGCCCGGAGAGCGATCTCCGGGCCCTTTTGCTATCGGCCGGCTCTGGCGAGGGCCGCCGGCAGGACCGCCGCCAGCCGCTGCGCCCGGGCCTTCGGGCCATCGCCGACGTGGAAGCCTGTCAGCACATCGGGGCTGATCCCCACAACCTCGTTCTCGCCGTTCGCGCGGATGCGAGCGCAGTCGGGAAGGCGCAGGACGCCCCGGCTGTGGTTCAGGGTCACCGGCGTTCCGCCCCAGGTGTAGCCGCAGCCGGCCCCGGCGGTCGGGTCGCCGACCACGACGGCGGCGGCGTTGTCCTGCAGCACGGCGGTAAACTGTTCGGCGGCCGAGGCGGTGCGGTTGTCGACCGCCACCAGCAACGGGCCGGACCAGACGCCTTCCTCGTAGGGGTAGTACATGGCGTTGAACACGAAGCCTGCCCACGGCTTGCCCTCAAGCGCGGCCCGGTCGGCCGAGGCCAGCAGACCGCCGCTGTAGAAGCCCCGGGTCAGGATCGTGCAGGCCGGTGTCTCGCCCCTCAGCATCGGCGAGGCGTCACAGGCCGCCGCCGTCTCGGCGCGGCGCGCCTTCACCTGGTCGAGCAGGTCCTTGAGCAACACGCGGTCAGGTCCCTTCGCGGTCTTAAGCTCGGTCTCGAGCCGGGCGATGTCGCGATCGAAGGTGGCGGTCCAGTGAGCGCCGCGCACGACGTCGAGCCGCGTGGAGACCAGCCGCTTGCCGCTGACCATCCGCACCAGGGCCTCGGCCCAGTCGGAGCCGCCGCCGTTGCCGGTCAGGTCGACCATCAGGGCGTCCGCTCCGGCGGCCTTGAGCGCCCGAAGCTGGTCGGCGAAGTCGCCCGTCATGCGGCCGTGGACGACGTCGTAGAGACCCTCCGTAATCCCGGCGGCCACCGCTTCCTCGCAGTACTGCGGCGCAATGCCGGGCCCGAACTCGGCGATCCGGATCACCCCGACCCTGCGACCGTCGATGGTCAGCAGTCCGGCCGGGAACACGGCTGACCCGGTCGTCGTCAGCGGCTGATAGCCGGGCAGGCTCGCCGCCACGGTCTCGCCGACCCGCACGCGGCGGGGGCTCAGCGAAGCGCAGGGCGAGGCGGGCTTCGCCGGGCTCGTCCCGCTCGCGGCAGGGGCGGGCGCCGGTGGAGCGGGCCAGTCGAAGCGGACGTGGCCGTCGGCCAGGTACTTCGCCAGACCGTCGAAAAGGTCGCGCGCCTGGGCGTCGCTGGTAAAGCCGGCCAGCCGCTTGTCCGCCGCATCGAAGACGCGTCCAAGCTCGGCTTCGCGGACGGTCTGCGCCCATTCGAGGTTGGCGTAGCGGCTGGTGAAGGCCTCGCGAACCTGCGCCGCGTCCGCCCGCCAGCCCCCGGCGTCATAGGCCGTTTCCTGGGGGGAGGCCGGGACCGGCGCGAGAAGGACGGCAAAGCAGGCGAGGGCGGCGGCGCGGCGCATGGCGGTCTCCACAAAAGGCGGCGCTTGCTATCAGCCTGAACGCCGGTCGCCCAATTACATCGGCTTCATGCCCGTTGCGGCGAGCGGCTGGACAAGTCCGCGTTCGAGGTCATTCTCCGGGGAATGAACCGTCGCATCCTGCTTATCGCCGGAACCGCCTTGCTGCTGGCCGGATGCGCCACGAAGGCGGTCTATTCCTCCCCCGATGCCGGGATGGTGGAGCTGGAGCCGCTGATCGCCGCCAGCGTCGCCGAGGGCAGCCTGACCATCCGGGTGATGTCCAACGGCTGCACGACGAAGGCCGACTTCGCCTGGTTCGTCGAGCGCAAGGCCAACCGCTATGCTGTGGCGTTCGGCAGGAAGAAGATCGACGCCTGCAAGGCCGTCGCCCGCCCGATCGATCTCACGTTCGGGCTCGCGGAGCTGGGATTGCCGAAGGGCGCCGCGGTGGCGGTGGTGAACCCCTTGAGCAATCCTCCCCGCTAGGCCGAAGGCCGTACGGGGAGGGCAGATCAGGAGAACATCTCTTCCATCCACGCGGGCACCCGGGCGGGACGTCGGGTGGCGGCGTCGACGAGGACCCATTCCGACCGGGTCTGGGCGCACATCTCGCCGTCTGGACCGTCGATGCGGACGAAGCGGTCAAAGCGCGGGCCGCGCCGCGTCCCGACCCATGTGCGCCCGGTGGCGGTCTCGCCGGGCATCAGCGCGCGGCGGTAGTCGATCTCGTGGCGCACGACCACCCAGGCCCACTTGCCGCGCTCTTCGTCCGGCGCGCGGGAGTCCCAGTGGGCGATGGCGATGTCCTGCACCCAGCCCAGGTAGACCACGTTGTTCACATGGCCATTGGCGTCGATGTCGCCGGAGACGGGCGTGAAGGTTCGCGTGAAGACCTGCCGGCCTTCAGGCGGTTCGAGAAGCCTGCTCATGCCTTGGCCCTGGAGGCTCAGGCCTGCAGGACGCCCTGTTCTTCGAGGAACGGCTTCAGCTCGCTGGCCTGGAACATCTCGCGGACGATGTCGCAGCCGCCGACGAACTCGCCCTTCACATAGAGCTGCGGAATGGTCGGCCAGTCGCTGAAGCTCTTGATGCCGTCGCGCAGCGCTTCGCTCTGCAGCACGTCGACGCCGACGAAGTCGACGCCGAGGTGGTCGAGGATCTGCACCACCTGGGCGGAAAAGCCGCAGCGGGGCTGCTCGGGCTCGCCCTTCATGAACAGGACTACCGGGTTGGTCGCCAGGGTGTTGGCGATCCAGTCATGGGCGGGGTTGGCGACGGCGGCGTCGGTCACGGCAGGAGCCTCTGGGCCTTTGGGAACAAGCCTATCAGCTAGGGATGCGGGCGGTCCGGGTCAAGGCGATGTGACGGAGAACCGCGCCATCTCGATCTGCGCCGCCACGCCGGTGGGCAGATCCTTCTCGGCGATCCCGGCCAGGCGCTCGAGGCGCTCGGGCCGGTCGACCTCGAAACGGACGGTGGTCACGGACGGCTCGGTGAGGACGTAGGCCAGGCAAAGCTCCTCGGCGGTCCAGCCCGGCGTGTTGTCGAGGAAGCGATAGCCGCCGACCCCGGCCAGCGGGTTGGCCCGGTCGCGGAACAGCGACTTCTTCAGCAGGCCTTCCGGCTTGGGAAGGATATGCTCGGGACAGATCGAGTGGGCGACCACCGCCATGTCCTGCGCGGCGGCGGCCTTGATGCGGTTGCGCTCCTTCCAGCCCGAGGCAGGGCTGTAGGGGGCCGCCAGGGCGTCGAAGGCGCCGCCGGACAGCAGCAGGTCGCTCTCGGCGTCCTGGCCGGCCAGGCCATAGGCGCGCACCCGCCGCGTACCGCGCAGTCCGTCCAGGGACGGCGGCGGCCCGTCGAAGGCGATCAGGTCGAGGTATTCCAGGCCGAGCCGGGCCACGAAGGCCTCGACCGTGTTGGCCGGAGCGGCGGTGAAGGCGGCCGGGCGCCAGGTGACGAACAACAGCTCGCGCTCGACCTCCGACAGACCCTCGGCGGCGCCTTCGAGGACCGACGGGCTGTCGCCGGCGATCTCGAAGCCATTGACGCCGCAGTCCAGCGACAGGCGGACGAGGTTGCGCCACTCCTTGGCCGAGCGACGGGTTTGCCCGTCCAGGAGCACCGAAACTGCCGAAACGACCTGGCCGGATCTGCCGAAGGAGCGATAGCGCATGTGGGATTCAGTCCGCCGGCGCTGCGGTTTCGAGCGCCAGGGCATGCAGCGCGCCGCCCAGAACATCGGCCAGCGCCTTGTTCACCAGCTGGTGCTGGCGCACGCGGGTCAGGCCCCTGAACGCGGGCGAGACGATGCGCGCCTTGTAATGGTCGCCGTCGCCGGCGAGGTCCGTGATCACGATCTCGGAGCCCGGAAACGCTGCGCGCAGGCGGCTTTCGAGATCGGTGGCGGGCATCGGCACGGTGTGGCTTCTCCACGGGACTGAAGACATTCAATGGCCGAGAAAGCTTAACAACGGCTGAGGCGCAACCCGCGCCTTGCCGGGAGACCGGTTCGGGCGCAGTGTTCACGGACGCGTGATCGCCTCTCCGGAGTGGGCCATGGCTCGCAGCATCGTCTTCCTTCTGGCCGCCCTGACCCTGCTCGGCGGCTGCAACATGGTGGTGACCCCCACGCCGATGTTCGACGCCGGGGACGCCGCGGAGCCGGATCTTCGCAACGGCCTGTGGCTGGCCGACAGCGCCGATTGCAAGGTCGATACGCGAAAGCCGCTTCTCCGCTGGCCCGACTGCGCCGATTGGATGATCTACCGCGACGGGGAGCTGTCCTTTCCGGATGGCGGAAAGGCGTCCGACGACGATGGCCGCGTGACCGCCCTGCTGGCCTCCGGGACGCCGCGCGTCTGGCAACTGACCGTCACCGACGCCGACGGCGTGCAGGTCAACTTCTATGCCGGGATCGAGCCGGTCGAGCTCGACGGCCGGGGGCGGATCATTCACTACCGGTACTGGCCCGCGCTTTGCGGGCCATCACAGCCAGGATCGACGGACGGGGAGGAGACGGTGTCCGACCTCGTCACCAAGGCTCCGTTTCCGGGTCTGACAATGGAGGGGGGCGGCTGCCTTCCCGCCGATGAGGCCGCTCTGCGCTACGCCGTCGCGGCCAGCCGCGCCCTCACCGAACCCCTGAAGGACGCCCGCTGGATCCGCGACGCCGGCCGCTGAGCCCTCAGTCCACGATCGCCGAGTAGACCAGGCTTTTCAGCTGCCCCCGGAAATCGAAACTGGCCGACGGCATCAGCTGGGTCATGAACACCACGGTCAGGTCCTCGACCGGGTCGACCCAGAAGATGGTCGAGGCCGCGCCGCCCCAGTAGTAGTCGCCGCTGGACAGGCCGCCGGTCGCGGTCTGGTCGATGGTCATGGCGAAGCCCAGGCCAAAGCCGATGCCGGCGTTGGCCGTCTCCGAGAAGCTGCCGATGGCCATCTCGGTCAGGTCGACGCCGCCCTTCAGGTGGTTGTGGGTCATCAGGTCCAGGGTGCGAGGCCCCAGGATCCGGGCGCCGTCCAGCTCGCCGCCCCGGCACAGCATCTCGGCGAAGCGGACATAGTCGGCCATGGTGCCGACCAGCCCGCCGCCGCCCGACTTGAAGGTCGGATCGCGCAGGTAGGGACTCTTCGTCGGGTCATCCGACAGCCGCAAGCTCTTGTCGGGCATGCGACTGTAGTTGGCGGCGAAGCGGTCGGTCTTGGCGGCCGGCACATGGAAGGCGGTGTCGTTCATGCCCAGGGGCTCGAAGATCACCTCGCGCAGATACTGGTCGAACGGCACGCCGCTCACCCGCTCGACCAGGGCGCCGCAGACGTCGGTGGCCAGGCTGTACATCCAGCGCTCGCCCGGCTGGTAGCGCAGCGGGATCTCGCCGAGCTTGGCCAGGAAGTCGTCCAGCGTTTCGCCCTCGCCCCGGCGCACACCGATCTCGTCATAGGCCTTGTCGACCGGATGCTCGATCGGCAGGCCGGTCAGGTGGGCCAGCATCGAGCCGTAGGTCAGACCGCCGGTGTGGCAGAGCATGTCGCGGAACGTGACCGGCCGGTTCGGCGCCTCGGTGACCATGTTGGCGCCCTCGCCCGACACCCAGACGCGGTGCTTCTTCCACTCCGGCACGAAGCGGCTGACCGGATCATCCAGCTGGAACCGGCCCTGTTCGAACAGGGTCATCAGCGCCACCGAGGTGATCGGCTTGGTCATCGAATAGATGCGGACGATGGTGTCGTCGCTCCAGGGCGTGGAGCGTTCGCGGTCGCGATGGCCGAAGCTGCGGGCATAGGCGGTGTGGCCATGCCGGGTGACCTGCACCTGGCAGCCGGCGATCTTGCCGGTGGCGATGTAATTCCGTTCGATGTGGCCCGTAATCCGTTCCAGGCGGTCGGCGTCCAGCCCCGTCCACTGCGACTGCGCGTCCATGTCTCGCTCCCGTTCTTTTCTCGTTGCCGGCATGATGCGCGGGCAGGCGGGAAAAAGGGAAGTCGAAAAAGCGGTACGGGCTATAGTGGGGCCGAAGAGCCGGCTTGCGCGCCGGCCTTGCCGCGGGCACTCAGCAGGGACACGTTTCCGGAGGGCCCATGCGCCGTTTCCTGCTCGCCCTGTCCGCCATTGCGCTACTGGCGTCTCCTGTCGCCGCCGCGCCCGGCGACCGGGCCCTTGAGGACGTCCGCATCCTGTCGGCCGACGACATGGAAGGCCGGCTGGTCGGCTCACCCGGCGGGGAGAAAGCGCGGGCCTACATCCTCGGCCGCCTGCGCGACATCGGTCTGGCTCCCGTCGAGCAGCCGTTCGTCATCAAGCGCAGGGACGGCTCCGAGACGAACGGCGTAAACCTGATCGCCCGTATCGAGGGCTCCACGCCAGACGGCAAGGTGATGGTGATCACCGCCCACTACGACCACCTCGGCATTCACGACGGCCAGATCTACAACGGCGCCGACGACAACGCCTCGGGCGTGGCCGGCCTGCTCGCCGTGGCCGAGGCCTTCAGGGCGTCGCCGCCGAAGCACACGGTGCTGATCGTGGCGCTGGACGCGGAGGAGGGCGGTCTGCGGGGCGCGCGGGCCTTCCTCGAAACGCCGCCGGTTCCGGCTGGCGATATTGCGCTGAACATCAACTTCGACATGCTGGCCAAGAACGCCAGGGGCGAGCTCTACGCCGCCGGCGGCTCGCCCAACCCCTGGGTCAGGGCCCGGTTGGAGGCGCTCGTCCCGACCGCGCCGGTGAGCCTCAAGCTCGGCCACGACACCGGGCCCGACGACAGCTTCGACAACTGGACCTACCAGTCGGACCACGGCGTCTTCGCCAGGGCGGGCATTCCCTGGGTCTACTTCGGCGTCGAGGACCATCCCGAGTACCACAAGCCGACCGACGACTTCGCCACTGTGCCCCAGGCCTTCTTTCGCAAGGCGGTCGAGACGGTCATCGCCGCGGCCCGCCTGTTCGACGAGCAGCTCGACACCATCCCGGCCCGTTAGGGCGCTTCCGCCGCGCCAGCCGGCTCCGCCGGTCCCTCCGTGGACTGGGGGACGTAGAGGTTGGTGATGACCTTGGTGACGAACGAGCCGGCCCGGATACGCGGGCCGTAGGCGCGGCAGGGGTCCTGTCCGGACTCGAACCGGGCGATGTCCGGCGCGGGGGTCGGCGTCATCACCCTTGCGGCGTCGTCGGCGAAAGGCTCTGCGAACTGAAGGGCGTCACCGGCTTTCATCAAAGACGGCGCGTCCGTTCCGATGGCGTTGGCCTGACGCGCCCAGGCGATCGCCGCGATCTGTCGTCCGTCGGTCGTGGTCATTTCCGCCTCGGCGCCGAGCGCCCCCAGCGTGCCGGGCGCGCGCAGATCAATGGGCCCGGGAATGAAGAAGGCCGCCGCGGCCGAGGCCGCCGACGCGGCCCGCCCGGTAGGCAGGAACCATGTCACCGCCGACCGCACCTCGGCATCCGCGGCGGCGCCCGGACCGGCGATGGCGAAGCGCTCCGACAGCTCGAAGCACAGCTGCGCATCGATCTCGCGCAGGAGGCCGCGTTGTTCGGCGGGCGTCAGGGCCCGGGAGGCGTCCGCGTCCTCGAGAAACGCCGTCGGCTGCAGGCGCACCGACGAGACCGTCTTCAGCGCCTCGGCGTCTGACCATTGGCGCACACTGGCGCGAAGGCCGTCGCCTCGGCCCCCGAGGTTGTCATAGCGGCTGAGATAGCCCGCGTCGGGCTTGGGCGCGGTGGCGCAGGCTGACAATCCGGTCAACAGGAGGCCGCTGATCAAAGCGAGGCTTCGGCGCGTGGACATGCGAACTCACCGGACAAAACTTTCAGGGTCGTGCGGTGTCTACGCAGCGGCGCCGGCTCTGGATGCTGGACGAGGCCGCCAAACGGCAACAAAAGTCAGACAGGACCCCGGAGGCGCCCCCATGCAGACCCTTATTCCCATTGCCGAACGCATCGCCGCCCGGCTTGTCGAGCGCGGCGAGAGCGTCGCGGTGTCGGAATCGTCGTCCGGCGGGCTGGTCTCGGCGGCCCTGCTGGCGGTGCCCAAGGCCAGCGTCTGGTACCAGGGCTCGTCGATCACCTACACGCCCAACGTTGCGCGCGGCCTGCTGGGCATCACCCGTGAGACGATGCCCAAGGGGATCCGCTCCTCGACCGAGCCCTATGCGCTGTTCATGGCGGGCGTCATCCGCGAGAAGCTGCGCGGAACCTGGGGCCTGTGCGAAACCGGCGCGGCGGGGCCGGAAGGTAACCCCTACGGCGACGCGGCCGGGCACACCTGCGTCGGCATCGTCGGGCCGACCGAGGCGTCGTTCACGCTGGAGACGGGCGACAGTGACCGCGCCGGCAACATGATGGTCTTCGCGAAGTTCGCGCTCGAGCGGTTCGAGGAAGTCCTGAACCGCTAGCCTCCCTCCCCCTTGTGGGGAGGGACAGACCTGCGAAGCAGGTCAGGGTGGGGCAAGTGTGGGCCACCTTCGATGTCAGGTGAGGATCGCTGCTTGCCCCACCCGTCTCGTCTCGCTGCGCTCGCCGACCCACCCTCCCCATGAAGGGGAGGGAGACTGTCAGCCCATATACCCCGGCATCCAGTCCTCGTGAGCAGCCCGCAGCTTCGCCAGCGGGATGCTGAACAGGTCCGTCGAGGCGAAGGCATCGCCGCCGGCCCGACCGACGACGCTGGCGTGAAGGCCGGCGTCGGCGGCCGCCTGCAGCAGGGTTTCAGGCGCGTCGGTGGCGATCAGGTAGCGGGCCTGGTCCTCGCCAAACAGGAAGGGGTGGGCGTTGCCGGGGCTGGTGGCGTCGAGCGTGACACCGACGTTGCTGGCCAGAGCCATGTCCGCCGCGGCGACGATCAGGCCGCCGTCCGACAGGTCGTGCACGACCTTCGCCTGCCCGGACTGGATCAGCCCGCGCACGAAGTCGCCAGTCGCCCGTTCGAGCGCCAGGTCGACGGGCGGCGGCGCGCCGTCCTCGCGACCGAGCACCTCGCGCAGATAGATCGAGGCGCCGAGCTCGCCGGCGTTGGAGCCGATCAGCACCAGCGTGTCGCCCGCCTTCATGCCGGCGAAGTCCGCCCGACGGCTGTACTCGGTCAGCAGGCCGACGCCGCCGACGGTGGGGGTCGGCGGAATGGCCGCGCCGTTGGTCTCGTTGTAGAGGCTGACGTTGCCGCTCACGACCGGGAAGTCCAGCGCGCGGCACGCCTCGGCCATGCCGTCGATGGCCCGGACGATCTGGCCCATGATCTCGGGCCGCTCCGGATTGCCGAAGTTGAGGTTGTCGGTGATGGCGATCGGCTCGGCGCCGACGGCGGTCAGGTTGCGCCAGGCCTCGGCCACGGCTTGCTTGCCGCCCTCATAGGGGTCGTTCAGCACATAGCGCGGGGTGCAGTCGCTGGTCACGGCCAGCGCCTTGCGGGTGCCGTGGACCCGGACGATGCCGGCGTCGGCGCCGGTGGCGCTGTCCTCCAGCGTGTCGGCCATGACGTGGCGATCGTACTGTTCCCAGAGCCAGCGCTTGGAGGCCATGTCCGGGCAGCCGATGACCGTGAGCACGGCGGCTTCCCAGTCGGTCGGGGCCGGCACCTGGCCGGGGTCGAGACGCGGGTGCAGCACCGGCTCGGTCCAGGGACGGTCATAGAGCGGGGCGTCTTCGGACAGCGGAGCCAACGGGATGTCGCAGACCACCTCGCCCTTGTGTTTCAGCACGATGTGGCCGGTGTCGGTGGTCCAGCCGATGACGGCGGCGTCCAGGCCCCACTTCTCGAAGATGGCGTGGCCTTCGTGCTCGCGGCCGGGCTTGAGGATGGCCAGCATCCGCTCCTGGCTCTCCGACAGCATCATCTCGTAGGCGGTCATGCCCTCTTCGCGCTGGGGCACCATGTCGAGGTCCAGCTCGATGCCGACCTCGCCCTTGCCGGCCATCTCGACCGAGGAGGAGGTGAGGCCGGCGGCGCCCATGTCCTGGATCGCCGCCACGGCGCCGGTCTTCATCAGCTCCAGGGTCGCCTCGATCAGCAGCTTCTCGGCGAACGGATCGCCGACCTGGACGGTGGGGCGCTTCTCGTCGCTGTCCTCGTCGAACTCGGCGCTGGCCATGGTCGCGCCGTGGATGCCGTCGCGGCCGGTCTTGGAGCCGAAGTAGACCACCGCCAGGCCCGCGCCCGGCGCGGCCGAGTAGAAAATCTTGTCGGCGTCGGCCAGACCCACGCACATAGCGTTGACGAGGATGTTGCCGTCATAGCCGCGGTGGAAGTTGGTCTCGCCGGCGACGGTGGGCACGCCGACGCAGTTGCCGTAGCCGGCGATGCCGGCCACCACGCCACTGACGAGGCGTTTGGTCTTGGGGTGGCTCGGGTCGCCGAAGCGCAGGGCGTTCAGCAGGGCCACCGGCCGCGCGCCCATGGTGAAGACATCGCGCATGATGCCGCCCACGCCCGTCGCCGCGCCCTGATAGGGCTCGATGTAGGAGGGGTGGTTGTGGCTCTCCATCTTGAAGATGCAGGCCTGGCCATCGTCGATGTCTATGACGCCGGCGTTCTCGCCCGGACCGCAGATCACCCGCGGCCCCGTGGTCGGGAACTTGCCCAGGTGCTTGCGACTGGATTTGTACGAGCAGTGCTCGCTCCACATCACCGAGAACACGCCCAGTTCCACGAGATTGGGCTCGCGGTTCAGGCGCTTGAGGATGACGGCGTATTCGTCCGGCTTGAGGCCGAACTCGACGGCCGTTTCGGCCATGGTCTTCGCGGGGGAGGCGGTCATGACGGGCTGTTAGCGGATTCCGCTCGAAATGTCAGGACAGGCGAGGCAGTCTTCGTCACATGAAAAAGCATCGCAGACAGGTTCTGGGCGGGCTCGCGGGCCTTTCGCTGGCCGGCGTCGGCGCTTCGGCATTCGGACAGACCCCTGATGCCCCCGCTCCGCCCGCG
The DNA here is from genome assembly GCA_030683005.1 of Caulobacter sp. GTDB lineage: Bacteria > Pseudomonadota > Alphaproteobacteria > Caulobacterales > Caulobacteraceae > Caulobacter. The sequence goes on from JAUXMY010000037.1 coordinate 182,095, forward strand.
CCTGGCCCCCGCATCCGCTTTGACACGCCGCAGGGCGCCTTTGTCGTCGAACTCAACACCGCCAAGGCCCCGATCACCGCCGGCAGCTTCCTGCGCTATGTCGAGGAAAGCCGGCTGGAGGGCGCGCACTTCTACCGGGCGATCCGCTTCGCGGGGATGCCGAACATCGGCCTGCTGCAGGGCGGGCTGAACGGGCGCGGCAAGAAGATGCTGCCGCCGATCGCGCACGAGCCGACCAACCAGACCGGCCTGTCGCACAAGAACGGGGCCATCTCCCTGGCCCGCGAGGCGCCGGGCTCGGCGACCTGCGAGTTCTTCATCTGCCTTGGCGACATGTCCAACGGCCTCGACGCCGCGCCCGGCCAGCCGGGCGACAACGCCGGCTACGCCGTCTTCGGTCAGGTCGTGGAGGGTCTGGACGTGGTCCAGCGGCTGCACCAGTCGCCGATCTCCCCGACCAAGGGCGCCGAGTTCGGCATGCAGGGGCAGATGCTCGACCCGACGGTGCCGATCGCGGCCATCACCCGGGCGGGCTGAGCGTCGGGAAGCCGCCGTGGCGCTCTCGCAGGCGTGATGCCGGGTCCCGGAACAGCCTGCTCTCGCCGCCGTTCTCCTCCTGCGCCGCCACGTTCCCCCCAAACCCCGGCGGTGCGCGTAAAGGGAGACAACCATGGCTGACCAGAACAACCAGACCCCGAACCAGAACGCTCCGCAGCAGCAGCCCAACAATCCGCAGCGCCCGGCTCCGGATCAGCAGCAGCAGCAGGGCGGCGAGCGCGACAAGAACGCGCCGGCTCCCGATCAGGCCGACAAGGCCGGTCAAGCGGGCCGTGAAGGCGAAGAAGGTCAGCGCCGCGACCGCTAGCCGGTCGCGTCGTATGGGGTGACGGGCTCCGTCCGGAGACCTCCCCCGAAGAAAGGGCCGGCGGCGTAAGCCCCGGCCCTTTCGACTGTCTGAAGCCTCGCCGCCGAATGGGGCGGGATCAGGCGCTGGCCAGCGCGCTCTGGAAGAGGATGGCGCCGTCGGCAGAGCCGAGGTCGGCCTCGAAGGCGCGGTCGGGGTGGGGCATCATGCCCAGCACGTTGCCGCCGTCGTTGATGATGCCGGCGATGTCGGCCACAGAGCCGTTGGGATTCTCGACATAGCGGAACACCACCTGGCCCTCGCCCTCGATGCGGGCCAGGGTCTCGGCGTCGGCGAAGAAGTTGCCCTCGCCGTTGCCGATGGTCATCATCACTTCGCGACGGCCCTGATAGCCGGCCGTGAAGCGAGTCTGGGCGTTGGTGACTTCCAGCGCGATCGGCTTGCAGACGTACTTGAGGCCCTCGTTGCGCAGCAGGGCGCCGGGCAGCAGACCCGCCTCGCACAGGATCTGGAAGCCGTTGCAGATGCCGACCGTGGCCACGCCCCGGTTCGCCGCCGCGATGACTTCCTTCATCACCGGCGACAGCGCCGCCATGGCGCCGCAGCGCAGGTAGTCGCCGTAGGAGAAGCCGCCCGGCAGCACGATCAGGTCCAGCCCGTCCGGCAAGGCCGTGTCCTTGTGCCAGACCATCTCGACCTTGGCGCCGGTCGAGCGCTCGACGGCGACGGCGCAGTCCCGGTCACAGTTGGATCCGGGGAAGACGATGACGGCGGCTTTCATGTCAGCCGACCTCGATCCGGTAGCTTTCGATGACCGTGTTGGCGAGCAGCTTGTCGCACATGGCCTTCACCTCGGCCTCGACGGCGGCCTTGTCGGTCCCGCCGACGTCGAAGGTGATCACCCGGCCGACGCGGACGTCCTTCACATCGGCCCAACCCAGGCCGTGCAGGGCGTTTTCGACGGCCTTGCCCTGGACGTCGAGGACTCCGGGCTTGAGGAAGACGTGGACGGTGGCTTTCATCGGGGCGTGAACTCGTCTGCTCGGGTCTAGTGCAGGCCGCCGCGGATGACGGTCGGCATTTCCTTCATGATGCCGAGGCGGCGGGCCACCTCGGTGTAACTCTCTATGACGTCCCCCAGGTCGCGGCGGAAGCGGTCCTTGTCCAGCTTCTCGTTGGTCGCGCTGTCCCACAGGCGGCAGCTGTCGGGGCTGATCTCGTCGGCCAGGATGATGCGGGCGAAGTCACCCTCCCAGACACGGCCGAACTCGACCTTGAAATCGACGAGGGTGATGCCGACCGCGCCGAACATCCCGGTCAGGAAGTCGTTGATGCGCAGGGTCATGGCCATGATGTCGTCGATCTCCTGGGTCGAGGCCCAGTTGAACGCGGTGATGTGCTCCTCGGTGACCAGCGGGTCGCCCAGCTTGTCGTCCTTGTAGCAGAACTCGATGATCGAGCGGGGAAGGGGCGTGCCTTCCTCGAGGCCGAGGCGGGTCGACAGGCTGCCGGCGGCGATGTTGCGGCAGATCACCTCCAGCGGGACGATTTCCACTTCCTTGATCAGCTGCTCGCGCAGGTTCAGGCGACGGATGAAGTGATTGTGCACCCCGATCGCGCCCAGCCGCAGCATCACGAACTCGCTGATGCGGTTGTTGATCACGCCCTTGCCCTCGAGAACGGCCTTCTTCTGGGCGTTGAAGGCGGTGGCGTCGTCCTTGAAGTACTGGATCAGCGTGCCGGGCTCTGGGCCCTCGTAGAGGATCTTGGCCTTGCCTTCGTAGATCTTCTTGCGGCGGGTCGTCATGGTCGTGGGTCTTCCCCATGGGGGTCGCTGCAGCCGGTCCGGGAACGAAAATCGCGCGCGGGCCAAGAAGCCTGCGCGCGCCTGAACGACTCGGAGCCGCTGTTGCTGAAAGTCCCGGCGAACCTACCTGAACAGGGGCGTTCGCGCAAACCGGCGCCGCAACCGGCGGCGGCGATGTTTGGATGCGACGCCACGCGCGATTGCGGTGCGGTCCGCAAGGGGATATCAGGGCGCCCGTCACCTACCGGAGTTTACATGAGCACGTTCGACGACCGCGAGAAGGGCTTTGAGAAGAAGTTCGCCCTCGACGCCGAGCAGGAATTCAAGGCTGCGGCGCGCCGCAACCGTTTGCTGGGTGAGTGGGCGGCGGGCCTGATGGGCCTAGAGTCCGCGGAAGAGTACGTCCGCGCCGTCGTGAAGTCCGACTTTGAACAGCCGGGCGACGACGATGTGCTGCGCAAGGTGTTCGAGGACCTGAAGGGCTCGGGCGTCGAGATGCGCGAGAGCGACGTGCGCATGAAGATGGACGAGCTGCTGGCCCAGGCCCGCGAGCAGATCAAGACCGGGTCCTAGGCGTCTCCTCCGGTCGGGCCGCGGCGCGGCCCGCCGGTTCAGGCCCCGGGCGCCAGCGCCTCGCGCAGGACGCCCCATGCGTCGGCCTTCGCCCTGAACGGCAGCGTCAATGCCGGGCTGGACGACGGCAGACTGTACAGCGTCAGGCGGCGCTCGCCCCCCGACAGCAGCCTTCTCCCCGCCTTCGCCGCCCTGCCGCCGTTGAAGGCGACGGCGCGCAGGTCCGGCAGGGTCTCGACCAGCGCCGCAAGGTCGTTGTGGACCGCATCGCGAATCGCCGTGTCCAGGCTGCCCGGCCGTGTGGCTTCGCCGACCACGTCCCACAGGCCGACGCGTTGGCGCAGCAGGACCGCCAACCGATCTTCGTAATCCCGTGACGCCAGGTCCTCGCCGACGACCTCGCCCATAAGTCGCCAGAAGGCGTTCTGCGGATGGGCGTAGTAGCGGCCGGCCGCGAGCGAGGCCTCGCCCGGCAGGCTGCCCAGGACCAGCAGCCGGGTGTCGGCCGCGACGACCGGCGGGAAGCTGCGCTTACGCGTTGGCCTGTTCCCCGAACACCCGGGCGAAGATCGTGTCGACATGCTTGAAGTGGTAGCCGTTGTCGAACAGGTCCTCGAGCTCGGCCACGGTCATGTGGGCGCTGACGAACGGGTCGGCCTTCAGGAAGTCGATGAACTTCCCCTCGCCCCGCCACACCTTCATCGCGTTGGACTGCACGGCCGCGTAGGCCTCCTCGCGACTGACGTCCTTGTGGGTCAGGGCCAGCATCACCCGCTGGCTGTGGACCAGGCCGCCGAGGCGGTCGAGGTTGTTCAGCATGTTCTCCGGATAGATCACCAGCCGCTCGACCACGCCGGCCAGGCGGCGCAGCGCGAAGTCGAGGTGGATGGAGGCGTCCGGCGCGATGCCGCGCTCGACCGAGGAGTGGCTGATGTCGCGCTCGTGCCAGAGGGCGACATTCTCGAGCGCCGGCACCACCGCCGAGCGGACCAGTCGGGCCAAACCCGTCAGGTTCTCGGTCAGGATCGGGTTGCGCTTGTGCGGCATCGCCGAGCTGCCCTTCTGGCCCGGGTCGAAGGGCTCCTCGGCCTCCAGGACCTCGGTCCGCTGCAGGTGGCGGATCTCGACGGCGAGACGCTCGATCGAGGAGGCGACCACGGCCAGGGCGGCGAACCAGGCGGCGTGGCGGTCACGCGGGATGACCTGGGTCGAGACCGGCTCGACGGCCAGACCCATCTTCTTCGCGACGTGTTCCTCGACCCTCGGGTCGACGTTGGCGAAGGTGCCGACGGCGCCGGAGATGGCGCAGGTGGCGATCTCGAACCGGGCCATGGCCAGCCGCTCCTTGGCCCGCATGAACTCGGCGTAGTGGCCGGCCAGTTTGAGGCCGAAGGTGGTCGGCTCGGCATGGATGCCGTGGCTGCGGCCGGTGCAGGGCGTGAGCTTGTGCTCGAAGGCCCGGCGCTTGAGTGCGGCCAGCACCAGGTCGACGTCTTCCATCAGAAGATCGGTGACGCGGGCCATCTGCACCGAGAGGCAGGTGTCCAGCACGTCGCTGCTGGTCATGCCCTGGTGCAGGAAGCGGGCTTCTGCACCCACGATTTCGGAGACATGGGTCAGGAAGGCGATGACGTCGTGCTTGGTGGTGCGCTCGATCTCGTCGATGCGGTCGCTGTCCCAGACGGTGTCGCGGCCGCCGTCCCAGATGGCCTTGGCGGCCAGCTTCGGGATCACGCCCAGCTCCGCCATGGCGTCGGCGGCGTGGGCCTCGATCTCGAACCAGATCTTGTACTTGGTCTCGTTCGACCAGATGGCGACGGCTTCGGGGCGTGCGTAGCGAGGGATCATGCGCGGGCTAGTGATACCCGCGCATGATCCTGTCAACCGTCAGAGGGTCAGCCGACCCAGTCCTTGCGGAGCGTCTTCCAGGCGAAGAGGAAGTGCGCCCCGGCCCAGAGGTAGCCGAACAGGCCGATGAAGATCGCCCAGCGCAGGCCGAACTCCTGGCCGACGGCGCAGTTGGCCTTGTTGGCCTCAAGGATGCCGCGGCCGCAGTCGGCGGTGGTCAGCGCGAACTGCTGCAGGCTGGTGTTGGCCAGGAAGTCGCTCAGGGCGCCGATAACGGGCGGGCCCAGGCCATAGCCCAGGATGTTGACGATGAAGAGCAGCACGGCGGTCGCCGTGGCCCGCATGCGCGGCGGCGCGACGCCCTGGATCGAGGCGTACATGCAGCCCAGGTAGAAGTAGTGGGTGATCGCCCCGACGACCAGGAACGGCACGCCGACCCACAGGCTCGGCGACATGTAGCCCACCAGGTAGAAGGGCGTGGCGACGAAGAAGCCGAGCGCCGGCAGCCAGGCCAACGCATTGGGGTGCCGCTTGACCACCTTGTCGGCCAGCCAGCCTGCGAAGAAGGTGCCGAAGGCCGCCGCCATGCCGAGAACGACGCCGGTCAGTTGCGACGCCTGCAGGATGTTCAGGTCGTGGGTGCGGATCAGGAACGAGTTCAGGTACTGGCCGACGCCGTAGCCGACGAACGAGGCGACGGCCGAGCCCAGCGACACGTGCCAGAAGGTGGCCTTCTTCGACAGGACGGCGAAGGCCTCGAGGAAGGTGGGTGTCTCGACCCCTTCGACCACGCCCGAACGGGGCGGTTCCTTGACCGTCAGCTTGACGAGGATGGCCAGCAGCAGGCCCGGGAAGCCGAGGATCCAGAAGGCCTCGCGCCAGCCGAGGTAGTTGGCGATGTAGCCGCCGCCGATGGCCGCCAGCATCGAGCCGACCGGCACGCCCAGGGCATAGATGGAGATCGCCGTGGCCCGCTTGTCGGCCGGGAAGTAGTCGCTGATCACCGACTGGGCCGGGGGGGTGCAGCCGGCCTCGCCGATGCTCACGCCCACGCGCGCCGCCAGCAGGGTGGCGAAGGAGTTGGCGAAGCCGCACAGGGCGGTCGCCAGACTCCACAGCCCCACGCAGATGGACAGGATCGTCATCCGGTTCTTCTTCTCGGCGAGACGCGCGATCGGAATGCCCAGAAGGGTGTAGAGCACCGCGAAGGCAGGCCCGCCGAGCAGGCCGAGCTGGAAGTCGGTCAGCCCGAACTCCAGCTTGATCGGTTCCTGGATGATGGACACCACCACCCGGTCGATGAAGTTGAAGGTGTAGACGATCAGCAGCGCGGCAAGGACGTAGGCGCGATACGGCTTGGTCCCGTACCCCGGATGGGGCGCGGCGGCGGGCGCCGTGGAATCGGTCATGAGTTGGTCCTTCCCCCGATGGTCGGGGCGCAAAGTAGGACGCCGCCGGCGCGGGGCGCCAGCGGCGAATGGCTCGCTAGCTGACGATTTCCTCGCGGATAGTCCTGCGGGCGAGCCAGAACAGCAGGGCCGCCACAAGGCCGACCACGCCGGAGAGGATCAGCGCCCAGCGCACCCCCTCGGCCTCGCCCATGCTGACCGCCAGGCTGTCGCTCAGCAGGCCCACGCATAGCGGGCCAAGGCCAAGGCCGACCAGATTGACCACGAACAGCAGCACAGCTGCCGCAGTGGCGCGTGTGCGGGGCTGGACCAGGCTCTGGACGGCGGCGAAGACCGGGCCGTACCAGAGCGAGTTGAGCAGGGTCGGAATGGCCAGCAGACCCAGGGCCAGCGCCGCGTTGCCGGTCATCATGGCGCCGATGAAGAAGGGGATGCCGGCCAGGGCCGCGACGGCCGGCACGGAGACATAGGCGCGGATGTCCTTGCGGGCCGCGCGGTCGGCGATCTGCCCGCCGAGGAAGGTTCCGGCCGCCCCGAACACGCCGATGATCAGACCCAGCGCCGTCCCGACGAACCCGGCAGGGCCGAGGCCGCCGGACGCCGCCGCCAGTTCGGCCAGCTGCGGGCCGTGGTTCCGGAAGAAGAACGAGCCGTAGAAGGCCAGGTGGCCGTAGCCGACAAAGGCGATCAGCGAGCCGGCGAAGGCGATCAGCCAGAACGACCGCTTGGTCCCCAGTTCCTTCATGGCGTCCTTGAAGGTCGGCGAATCCTCGGCCGCCTTGGCCTGGGCGGCCGCAGCGAGGAGCTTGCGCGGCTCCTTCAGGGTCAGGGCGGCCACCGCCGCCAGCAGCAGGCCCGGCGCGCCGGCGACGAAGAAGGCCACCCGCCAGCCGTGCGCGTCGGCCACCAGGCCCCCCAGCGCCATGCCGACCAGGGATCCCAGCGGAATGCCCATGGAGTAGAAGGCCAGGGCCGAGGCGCGCTTTTCCTTGGGCGTGTAGTCGGTGATCAGCGAGTGGGACGGCGGGCTGCAGCCCGCTTCCCCGACTCCGACGCCGATCCGGGCCAGCAACAGGTGGAGGAAGTTCTGCGCCAGACCGCAGACCACCGTGAACGCGCTCCACACCGCCAGGGCGACGGCGATGATCATCGGGCGGTTGCCCTTCTCGGCCAGCCGCGCGATCGGGATGCCCAGGAAGGTGTAGAACACCGCGAAGGCGAGGCCCGTGAGGGCGCCCAGCTGCCAGTCCTTCAGGCCCAGGTCCTGCTTGATCGGTTCGGCCAGGATGTTGACCACCTGCCGATCGAGGAAGTTGAGGGTGTAGATCCCCAGCAGCAGCCACAGGGCGTAGGAGCGGTAGCCGGGGCTGGCCGGCTGGACTTCAGGCGTCGGTTCCGCGTCTTTCACGGTGGCGTCGGTCATCAGGCGTATCCTTCCCCCCTGGGCTGAAGCCGGGCTCGATCAGCTGACCATTTCCTCGCGGATGGTCTTGCGGGCCATCCAGAAGAGGGCGAAGGCCAACACATTGAAGCCCATCGAGACAATCAGGGCCCAGCGCAGGCCTTCGGCCTGGGCCACGCCGCAGGCGGCCTTGTTGATGTCCAGCATGGCCTTGCCGCAGTCGGCTGCGGTCAGGGCGGACTGCTGCAGGATGCCGCCGGCCCAGAGGTCGCTGAGGATGCCGACGAACAGCGGGCCGAGGCCCAGCCCGACCAGGTTGATGATGAACAGCAGGACCGCCGCGCAGGTCGCCCGCATCTGCGGAGCCACGATGCTCTGGGCGGTGGCGTAGACCGGGCCGTACCAGAGCGAGCCGATGATAGCCGGCAGGGCCAGCAGGATCAGCGCCACGGTGGCGCTGGGGACCGAGACCGCCGTGATGTAGATCGGGATGGTGATCAGCGAGGCGATGGCCGGAACGACCACATAAGCCCGCAGGTCCCTGGCCCCCAGCTTGTCGGCGATGACGCCGCCCAACCAGACGCCCAGCACCCCGGCCGTGCCGCTGACCACGCTGAGCGCCACGCCGACGGTGCCGATCGGGCCGATGGAGAAGCCGGTGATGCTGGTGATCCAGGCCGACAGGTCGGCGATCTGGCCCGCGTGGCTGCGGAAGAAGAAGCTGGCGGTGAACGGGGCGTGGCCGTAGCCGATGAAGGCCTTGATGGCGGCGGCGAAGGCGATCAGCCAGAAGGTCTTCTTGGAGAACAGGACCTTCATCGCCTCGCGAAGCGGGATGGTGGCGGTGGCCTTGGCGGCCATGATCGCGGTCAGCTTCTTGCGCGGCTCGGGCAGGGTGAAGAAGGTCAGAAAGGCGAAGAGGATGCCCGGCGCGCCGGCCACCATGAAGGCGATCCGCCAGCCGTAAGCGTCGGCGATCAGTCCGCCCATGGCCATGCCGATCAGGCTGCCGAGCGGCGTGCCGATGGAATAGAAGGCGATGGCGGAAGCGCGCTTGTCCTTGGGCACGTAGTCCGTGATCAGCGAGTGGGCCGGCGGCGTGCAGCCGGCTTCGCCGATTCCGACCCCGATCCGCGCCAGAACCAGCTGCCAGAAGTTCTGGGCGAAGCCGCAGAGCACCGTGAAGCCGCTCCACAGAGCCAGGGCGGTGCCGATGATCATCGGGCGGTTGGAGGTCTCGGCCTTACGGGCGATCGGGATGCCCAGGACCGTGTAGAACAGCGCGAAGGCCAGGCCGGTCATCATGCCCAGCTGCCAGTCGGCCAGGTGCAGGTCCTTCTTGATCGGCTCCGCCAGGATGTTGACGATCTGCCGGTCGAGGAAGTTCAGCGTGTAGATGATCATCAGGGTCCACAGCGCGTAGCGCCGGAAGCCTGTGCTGAGGGGCTCGATACCGGGACCGTCGTCCGCGGATGCGGCCAGCTCGGACTGGGTCGGCGCCGGAGCTGCGGCGTCGGTCATGGGCGTTTCCTCAAACACTTGTTCTATTTGTTGGCCGCACCTTACGTGCAGGTTAGGGGGAGGCGTCAACAGGGCGTCACATCATACCGGGGAGTAGCGGGTGGAAATCGTCGTCGGCACCAAGAAGTGGTCCACCTGGTCGCTGCGCCCGTGGCTGGCCCTGAAGCGCACCGGCGCGCCGTTCACCGAGACGCTGGTGCAGCTCCGCGAGGTCGAGACCTCGACCGCGGAAATCCTGAAACACTCGCCGTCCGGCCTGGTGCCGGTGCTGAAGGCGGACGGGCTGGTGATCTGGGATTCGCTGGCCATCTGCGAGTACCTGGCTGAGCGCTTCCCGCAGGCGAAGCTGTGGCCCGAAGACGGCGCCGAGCGCGCGCTCGCCCGGTCGGTGACGGCCGAGATGCACAGCGGCTTTGGCGACCTGCGCCGGGAGTGTCCGATGGACCTGGGCCTGGTGACGACGGCGCAGCTGTCGGCGGGGGTGCAGGCCAACGTCCGGCGGATCGTCAGCGTCTGGACCGAATGCCTCGCCCGGTCGGGCGGTCCGTTCCTGTTTGGTCACTGGACCATCGCGGACGCCTTCTACACGCCGGTGGCGACCCGGTTCCGCACCTACGGCGTCGACCTGTCCGCGTTTGGCGATTCGGACGGCAGGGCCGCAGGCTATCGCGACGCGCTGCTGTCGACGCCGGAGTTCCTCGAGTGGGAGGCGGCGGCCTGACGATCACATCCCGGCGCCGGCCAATTGACTGGTCTGTGATCCTGACCTCGTGATCCACAGTCGCCCGGGTGGCGTAGCCCCGACGGGGCCTGATGGAGACGAACATGCTGATCCGGCACGGTGGCGACCTGACCGAGAACGACGTCACCCCCAGGGACGTCTATCTGCGGCGCCGGGATTTCATGAGCGGCCTGATCGGCGGCGGCCTCGCCATGGCCGGCGGCGTGGCGGCGAACGCCCAGGCGGCGACCGGCCTTAAGGGCGTGGCCAGTCCCTATTCGACCACCGAGACTCCCACCGGTCGCGCCGACATCACCGGCTACAACAACTTCTACGAGTTCGGTCTCGACAAGGAGGACCCGGCCCGCAACGCCGGGTCGCTGACGACCTCGCCCTGGACGGTGAAGATCGACGGCCACTGCAACAAGCCGGGGACCTACGACATCGGGGATTTCCTTCGCGGAAACCCGCTGCAGCAGCGCATCTACCGCCTGCGGTGCGTCGAGGGCTGGTCTATGGTCATCCCCTGGCTGGGCGTGCCGCTCGCCGACCTTCTGAAGAAGTACGAGCCGACCAGCAAGGCGAGGTTCGTCGCCTTCGAAACCCTCCACCGTCCCTCCGAGATGCCCGGCCAGCGCCGCCCGGTGCTCGACTGGCCCTACCGCGAGGGCCTGCGCCTCGACGAGGCGATGAATCCGCTGACCATCATGGCCGTCGGCCTCTATGGCGAGAGCCTGCCCAACCAGAACGGCGCCCCGATGCGGCTGGTCGTGCCGTGGAAGTACGGCTTCAAGAGCATCAAGAGCGTGGTCCGCATCAGCTTTGTTGAGGCCCAGCCGCGCACCGCCTGGAACGACAGCGCGCCCCGGGAGTACGGCTTCTACTCCAACGTCAATCCGGCCGTCGACCACCCGCGCTGGTCCCAGGCCACGGAGCGGCGGATCGGCGAGTTCCGTCGGCGAGAGACCCTGATGTTCAACGGCTACGGCGAGCAGGTGGCCGGCATGTATCGCGGCCTGGATCTCAAGAAGAACTTCTGATGGATCGCAAGGCGCTGGATCGCGTCGTCTACGGCCTCGTCTGGCTGGCGTGCCTGGCGCCGCTCCTGTGGCTGGCCTGGCGCGGGTTCAGCAACGATCTGGGCGCCAACCCCATCGACAGGCTGATTCGCGAGCTGGGCGTCTGGGGACTGCGGCTGCTGATCATCGGTCTGGCGATCACGCCGGCCGCAAGGCTGCTGCGGCAGCCGCGGTTGATCCGCTTCCGCCGCACCGTGGGGCTGTTCGCGTTCGCGTACGTCCTGCTGCACCTGACCAACTACGTGGTCACCGACCAGTGGTTCGACTGGACCGCGATCGGCAAGGACATCCTCAAGCGGCCGTTCATCACTGTCGGCATGGCCGCCTTCGCGCTGCTGGTCCCGCTGGCGGTGACCTCGACCAATTGGGCGCTGCGCAAGCTGGGGCCGGTCCGCTGGCGCAAGCTGCACCGGCTGACCTACCTGATCGTGCCCCTGGGCGTCGTCCACTACTACATGCTCGTGAAGGCCGATCATCAGCCGCCGCTGATCTACGGCGCCATCGTCGCGGCGCTGCTGGGCTGGCGGGTGTGGGAGTGGGCGCGGAAGCGGCGGGCGGCGGGGGCGTGAAAGTCAGGACCTATCGATCCTCCAGGACGTGGTGAATCCGCAGGATGCTGACGACGTCGTACGCGATCTCGTAGCGAACCTCGTAATCTCCGACGATCAGGCGTCGGACCTCGCGTGGCAGATAGGCTTCGAGGCGCATCCCCATCCGGGGGTGTTCCGACAGGCGGGACGGCGTCCTGACCAGCTGTTCAATGGTCCGACCGGCCACGGCGGAACTGCGTGACTCAAGAAACGCACCGACGCGCTCAAGATCGGCAAATCCGTCGCGTGTCCAGCGCACCTTCATCCGGGCTGTGGCTCACCCTGCCTGGCGATGAACCGGTTGGCCCATTCCATCACGACATCATGGTCGATGGTCTCGCCGGCATCGACCTGCGCCAGCGCTTCTAGCGTCATCTGATGGCGGCGCTCTTCCCGGTCGAGCCAGGCGGCCAGCGCCTGTTTGACGATCCAGGCCCGCGACCGGTCAAGACGGGCAGCGGCTTCATCGACCTTGTCCGCGAGTTCGGTCGGAACGTGAGCGGTCAGGACGCGGCTGGTCATGGCATTTCCAATCATGATGATTGGATTTGATTGTAAACGCCTTTCGCTCATCGAAACAGCCCCAGGGCCTTGAAGCTGGCCACGCCCTCGCGGCCGACGACCAGATGGTCGTGGACAGAGATCTTCAGCGCCCGGCCGGCGTCGACGACCTCGCGGGTCATGGTGATGTCGGCGCCGCTGGGCGTGGGGTCGCCGCTGGGGTGGTTGTGGACCAGGATCACCGAGCTGGCCGACAGCTCCAGGGCCCGGCGCATCACCTCGCGGGCGTAGACCGGCGCGTGGTCGACCGTGCCGCGGTTCTGGATCTCGTCGAGGATCAGCTGGTTCTTGTTGTCGAGGAACAGCACCCGGAACTGCTCGCGCGGCTCGTTGGCCAGGGCGACCTTCACATAGGCCAGCAGCGCGCTCCAGGAGCCGATCACCGTGCGCTTGCGGATGGTCTCGCGCCCGATCCGCAGCGTCACCTCGCCCAGCAGCTTCAGGTCCAGCGCCGCCTGTTCCCCGACGCCGGGCACGGTGCGGAGGTCCTCGACCGAGGCAGTGGTGATCGCGCCCAGAGACCCGAACCGCGTCAGCAGCGCCTTGGCGACCGGCTTGATGTCGCCGCGCGGGAAGGTGCGGAACAGGAACAGCTCCAGCAGCTCATAGTCCGGCACCGCGTCCAGGCTCTTCAGCGCCCGCTCGCGCAGGCGCTCGCGATGGCCGAGCTGGTGGGGTTGGGGAGATTGATCCGGCATGGCGGCCCGCAGATGCCCATTGCGGGCGTCATGATGGCTCGCGCGCGGGGGTTGCGCAATGCGTGGTTCGCGACGCTCGCGAAGCGCGCGCTCCGCAGGATGACGAACTCAGTGGAGCCCGCCAACCTTCGTCATGCTGAGGAGCGCGCAGCGCGTCGCGAAGCACGCAGGGCTGATCAGCTGCCCGCGATCGCCGGCTGGAACAGCCCCGCCGGCGAGGCCGTGAACAGCTCCACCCCGTCGGCCGTCACGCCGCAGCTGTGTTCGCACTGGGCCGACAGGGACTTGTCGCGGGTCACGGCCGTCCAGCCGTCGCTCAGCACCTTCACCTGCGGCTTGCCCAGGTTCACCATCGGCTCGACGGTGAAGAACATGCCTTCCTTCAGCACCGGGCCCTCGCCGGGGCGGCCGAAGTGCAGGACGTTGGGGCTGTCATGGAACACCTTGCCCAGGCCGTGGCCGCAGAAGTCGCGCACGACGCTGCAACGCTGGGCCTCGACGTACTTCTGGATGGCGTGGCCGATGTCGCCGAAGGTGTTCCCCGGCTTGATGGCCGCCAGACCGCGCGCCATGCCCTCGTAGGTCACGTCGACCAGTCGCCGGGCGCGGGGCGAGACCTCGCCCACGCCGTACATGCGGCTGGTGTCGCCGTGCCAGCCGTCGACGATGACGGTGACGTCGATGTTGGCGATGTCGCCCTCGCGCAGCGGTCGCTCACTGGGAATGCCGTGGCAGACCACATGGTTGGTCGAGATGCACACAGTGTGCATGTAGCCCTTGTAGCCAAGGCAGGCGGGCAGGGCGCCGTGGTCGAGCACGAACTCGCGGGCCAGCCGGTCCAGATGCTCGGTGGACACGCCGGGCACGACATGCGGGATCAGCATGTCGAGGCACTCGGCGGCCAGCCGGCCGGCCTTGCGCATGCCTTCGAAGCCCTCGGCCCCGTGAATCCGGATCGCCCCGGTGCGGTATTCCGCGTCCGAGACGCTGTCCATCGTGCTCATCAACTCGTCCTTCTCGACCCGCCGGAGAGGGCGGGCGAAGCATTTATGTCGCGTCTATAGCACGGAAGTTCAACGGGGAGCGGCGTCGCCACCTCCATCCTCCGTCATGGTCCGACTTGTTCGGGCCACCCATGCGTGGTGCGTGGGAAGGCTGGTTGCGTGCTTCGACACGCGCTCTTCGAGCGCGGCTCAGCATGACGTGGGTGAATTGCCTTCCGGACACGTCATCCTGAGCAGCCGCGAAGCGGCGTGTCGAAGGACGCACGGCCAACACGGTGTTCATGGGTGGCCCGAACAAGTCGGGCCATGACCAATGAGCTGAGGACAAGAACTCCACCCCTCAGCCCTTCCGCCACGCCATCACGTGGAACCACGGCGCGCGACGGTAGCGGTCGACCGTGGCCGGGTTGCCGCCGGTCGGGGCGGGCTCGGCGAACCAGGTCAGGGTCAGGCCGGCGCCGAGCAGCAGGGACATGTAGGTCTCCAGCGGCCGGTGGTGGTTGATGATCCGGATGCCCTTCCAGGCCGTCCAGTAGGCCCGCTCCTCGAGATAGGCGTCGATCGCGTAGCGGAAGCGGCCGCTGACGTCATACGACTTGCCCAGCCCCTCGCCGAGGCCGGCGGTGTTGAAGCTCGTCGAGTTGGCGATCAGCAGCGTCCCGCCGGGCTTCAGCACCCGCGCCATCTCCGGAATGGCCGCGCGGATATCGGGGATGTCGATGAGGCTCAGATAGCTGACCACCAGGTCGAATTCGCCGTCCGCGACGTCCAGCGCCTCGGCCCGGCCGACGCGGTAGTCGCCGCCGGGGTCGAGCGCGCGGGCCCGTTCGATCAGCGCCACCGTAGGATCGACGCCGACGGTCGCGACCCCGAGTCCCTGCAGGATGCGGCAGAACCGCCCCTCGCCGCAGCCAACATCGAGCGCCCTGAGCGGCGTCCCCAGCGCCGCGACCCGCGCCGTCATCGGCCCGTCGAGCACGTACCGGCGGCCGAAGTCGCCTTCGTCGCCCTGGCTGGCGATCCATGCCTGCGCGGACTCGTCCCAGCCGTCGGTCATCGCGCGCGTCTCCACGCCAGCTTCCTCGCCACGCGGATCGCGGCCGGGTTCATCTCGCACCCGTAGACCAGAACCTCCACCCCCGCGTCCGCCGCCCGCTCCAGCGCGCTCGCGAAGGCCGGATCCAGCTCATGGCAGGCGCTGAAGGCGTCGCAGTCGGTGCGCTGGACCACGAACAGCGCCACCGCCCGGTCACCGGCCCGGACCATCGCCTCCAGCTCGCCCAGATGCTTCGTCGACCGCGCCGCCACGCAGTCGGGGAACTCGGCCAGCGGCGGGGTGCGCGACAGGTGACAGTTCTTCACCTCCAGCCAGCAGCGCTCGCCGGTTCCCCGCTCCAGCAGGAAGTCGACGCGGCTGGCCTGGCCGTACTTCACCTCGCGCCGATGGACGGCGTAGCCGGTCAGCTCGGGAATGGCGTCGGCGGCCAGCGCCTCGGCGACGAGGCGGTTGGGCAGCATGGTGTTGACGCCGGCCAGCCCGCCGCCGTCTTCGACCATCTCCAGCGTCCAGGCCAGCTTGCGCTTCGGATCGTCCGACCGCGACAGCCAGACGCCGAGGCCCGGCATGTTCAGGCCGAGCATGGCGCCGGGATTTGGGCAGTGGGCGGTGATCTCCTCGCCGCTGTCGAGCGTAACATCGGCGAAGAACCGCTTGTAGCGGCTGACCAGGACGCCGTGGCTGAGCGGGGCGGGAAACTGCATGCCCCGGACTTACCGTCTCCGCTGATCTCCGCGAAGACGGCCCGGGCTTTTTTGTCCTGACAGCGCCGCGCCCTTCGCTAAAACACCCGGGCCGCCGCAGGCGCGGGGCAGATGGAGCTACCCATGAGCCAAGATCGCGTCACCGCGGCCGTCCTGATCATCGGCGACGAGATCCTGTCCGGGCGGACCCAGGACACCAACCTCAACGCCATCGCCCGCTATCTGGGCGTTCACGGGATCGATGTGGCCGAGGCCCGGGTGGTTGGCGACGTCGAGGACGAGATCGTCGCGACGGTGAACCACCTGCGCGCGCGCTACGACTATCTGATCACCACCGGCGGCATCGGCCCGACCCACGACGACATCACCGCCGACTGCGTGGCCAAGGCGTTCGGCGTGCCGCTTTACGAACACCCCGAGATCATCGCCATGATGACGGCCCGCTGGCAGGGCGAACTCAACGAAGCGCGCCGCCGCATGGCGCGGGTGCCAGAAGGCGGCAGCCTGGTGAAGAACCCGGTGCAGGGGCCGCCCGGCTTCCAGATCGGCAACGTCTTCGTGCTGGCCGGGGTGCCGTCGATCATGCGCGGCATGCTCGAGGACGTCGGCCCCCGGCTGAAGGGCGGCGCGGTGACGATCTCGCGCACGGTGCGGGTCGACGGCTCCGGCGAGGGCGTCATCGCCGAGCCGCTGGCCGCGGTGGCCAAGGCCCATCCGACCCTGTCCCTGGGCAGCTACCCGTTCTTCTCCAACGAGGGCTACGGCTCCAACCTGGTGGTGCGCGGGCGGGACGCGGACGAACTGGCCGCGACCCTGGTCGAACTCGAGGCGGCGCTCCGCGCGGCGGGCATCGCGAACGTAACGCACCTTGACAGCGTGTGATGCGACCGCTTCACAGGGAGCAACCTCTGGTTTCGGCCCCCTGAAAGGAAGCCGCATGCGTCGCGTAATGCTCTCCCTCGTCCTCTCCGCCGGTCTGGCTGCGTCCGGTGTGGCGATCGCCGCCGATGCGCCCGCGCCCGCGCCTGCCCCGGCGCCGACCGCCAAGCCCGCCAAGCCGGCGAAGCTGGCCAAGGACGATCCCAACCGCATGGTCTGCACCCGCGAGCACGTGGTCGGCAGCAATCGGCCGGAGAAGGTCTGCCTGACCGTCGCCGAGCGTCAGCAACTGAAGGACGCTGCGTCGCGTTCGCTGGACGAGAGCCGCCGTTCGGGCCCGCAGGCCCCGGGCCCGGTATTCGGCGAGTAGGGCGACGGCTGACGCCGGCGGCTAGAGGCTGTCCGGCGCCGGTTTCCAATTGTCCGCGAAACCCGATAAGCCGGACCGGCCTGGGGACGTGGCGGAATGGTAGACGCAGCGGACTTAAAATCCGCATCCGCGAGGAGTGTGGGTTCGAGTCCCACCGTCCCTACCAGGTCGTCGCGGCGCAGGACTGCTGCGCTCGGTTGCGGGAGGGGAGGGCGCGCCCTGGCCGCCTGCAGTCGATGCAGCATCGACGGCGAACGCGCTCCGGACAGCAGGAAGCCCGCCGCGAAGATCGCGACGGGCTCCAAAGCTTGAAGGTCGCGCCGCGCCTGGAGCCTGATAGGTTCAGACGGAATCATCTGAACCCTGAATCAGGCTCTGGGCTTTTGCTTCCAGGGCGCGATTCAACGGTCGGACGGTTCCGTCTGACCGCATCGCGCTCTAGGGCAGGGTCGCCTTCAGGGACAGGGTCACGCGGCTGTCGCAGATCGTGCCGCAGCCGATGTCGTTGTCATGGTAGCGCAGGTCGGCCGAAAGGTTGTCGGTGAAGGCGTAGCCGACGCCGACGTTCCAGGTGGTGTAGTCGCCGCCGGCGTCGAAGCTCTGGTTGCCGATAGCGGCGCCGAGCGACCACTTCTCGGCCGGGGAAACGCTGGCGTTGACTTCGTAGTAAACGGCCGAGCCGATGCCGCCGAAGAACTCAGGCGAGTAGAAGACGGCGGCGCCGAGCGTGGCCGGGCCGGCCGGGACCGAGGCGGCCGCCTTGAATTCCCAGAAGGCGTAGTCCGCGCCGCTCGGCTCGTTCAGGTAGCCGTAGTAGATGGCGCCGAGGTCGAAGGACACCGCGCCGGCGGTCGGCTTGATGCCGGCGTAGAAATCCACTTCCGCGTCGGTGCTGTCATAGAAGTCGACGTTGGACGCCCAGGCGCCGGCGTAGAAGATGCCGCTGCTGAAATCGACGCCGCCGAAGATCTGCGGGCTTTCGTCGGTCTGCGACACGCCGCGGTACACATAGTCCGAGGCCACGCCGACGTTGAAGGAAACCTCCTGGGCGTAGGCCGCTCCACCGAGTGCGAGAGACGCCGCGGCGGCGCAGATGGCCAGTTTAAGTGCTTTCATCGCTATCCCCTTGTTGTTAGCGCCGGACGGATCGAGGCCGCGCCAGCGTCGCCCCCGTCCTGCGACGTCGAGCGAGTCCAACATTGGGTTAAGGCCCCGAAACGCCCTAACGGCCGAGTGTTCCTGACGTCGCTGACGAACAATCGTGGGCGAAACCTGGGCGCCGCGCGGTCCGATTGCCCACATAATGGGCGCTCGGCGGCTCCTTTTCGTCAGGGAATGCTGCGGTGCGGAACCTCCGGGCCCGAAGATTCCTGCACCGCAATCGCGCGTTCAGCGCATCGACATCGTGGCGAAGCCCAGGTGCGTTCCGGCGTCCACCAGCAGGGTTTCGCCTGTCACGTGACGGGAGGCGGGCGAGGCCAGGAACACCGCGGCGCCGGCGATGTCCTCGGCCGTCGAGGCGGCTTTCAGGGGAGTCGACCGGATCACGCCTTCGCGCATGCGAGATACGGTGTCGTCGGCCATCGCCTTGCCGAACCACGGCGTGTCGATGAA
Source organism: Caulobacter sp. (assembly GCA_030683005.1). Taxonomy (GTDB): domain Bacteria; phylum Pseudomonadota; class Alphaproteobacteria; order Caulobacterales; family Caulobacteraceae; genus Caulobacter. The sequence continues at coordinate 200,797 of JAUXMY010000037.1, forward strand.
GCCCGGGCAGATGGCGTTGACCCGGATGTTCGGCGCCAGCCCGCGGGCCAGCGACAGGGTCATGGTGTTCATCGCCCCCTTGGAGGCGGCGTAGGGCACCGACGAGCCGATGCCGGTCACCCCGGCGATCGAGGCGGTGTTGACCACCGCGCCCGGCTGCGGCGCCGCCTCGAGCAGCGTCCGGGCCGCGCGGACCATCTGGAAGGCGCCGACGACATTGACCCTGTAGAGGCGCAGAAAGTCCTCGGCGTCGACGGCGTCCAGGTCGCCGTGGTTGGGCGCGAACTTGGTCACGCCGGCGTTGTTGAACAGCGCGTCGATGCGGCCGAACGGCTCGGCGGCGGCGGCGATCTTCCGGCAGTCGGCGTCCTCGCCCACGTCGCCCTGCACCAGCACGGCCCTGGCGCCCTGCGCCTCGCACAGGCGGCCGGTTTCCTCGGCCTCGGCCTGGCTGGAGGCGTAGTTGATCACCACCACCGCCGCGCCGCGGCTGGCGGTCTCGACCGCGATCGCCCGCCCCAGGCCCGTCGATCCGCCGGTGACCACCACCACGAAGCCGTCGAAATCCTTGCCTGACATGTCTCTCTCCCTTGCTTTGCTTCTCCCTACACCGGCGCGGACGCGCTTGTCGCGCGGGGGAGGGGGGACTAAATCGCCGCCATGACCGATCATCTCACCCAGCTGGGCCGTATCGTCGACGCGCCGGCCCGTCCCGAGGACGCCGTCCTCGAGCGCGTGCCCAACCCGCAGGCCGACACCCTGTACCTCGCCCGCTTCACGGCCCCGGAGTTCACCTCGCTGTGCCCGGTCACCGGCCAGCCGGACTTTGCCCATCTGGTCATCGACTACGCGCCGGGCGACTGGCTGATCGAGTCCAAGTCGCTGAAGCTCTATCTGGGCGCCTTCCGCAACCACGGCGCCTTCCACGAGGACTGCACGGTGGCCATCGGCCGACGGATCGTCGAGGTGGCGGCGCCGAAGTGGCTGCGGATCGGCGGCTACTGGTATCCGCGCGGCGGCATCCCGATCGACGTCTTCTGGCAGAGCGGCCCGCCGCCGCAGGGCCTGTGGCTGCCCGACCAGGGCGTCGCGCCCTATCGCGGGCGGGGTTAGCCCTCGAACCGCGTCGTCAGCGTCGCCACGTCCGGGCGGACCCGCTCCTGCGGCGCCTCGGCCGCCGTGCCCATGAACACGAAGCCGGCCACCTGTTCAGTCTCCGCCAGACCGAGTACGGCCCGGGCATCGGCGTCATAGGCGTACCAGTCGGTGATCCAGTTGGCGCCATAGCCCATGGCCAGGGCGGCGTAGGTCAGGGTGGTGCAGACGGCGCCGGCCGACAGAAGCTGTTCCCATTCCGGAATGTCGCCGGCCGTGGTGCGCGAGATGACCGCCACGCCGAGCGGCGGGGTGCGCAGCTTGCCCAGCTTGGCGACCAGCTTGGCGGCGTCCGGCCGCGTCACCGCCAGGGCCTCGAGCCGCGCGGCATAGGCGTCCTTGCCCGCCCCCTCCAGGATCACGAAGCGCCAGGGCGCCAGCTTGCCGTGGTCGGGAACCCGGGCGGCGATCCGCAGCAGGTCGGCGAGTTCAGCGGCCGTCGGCCCCGGCGCGCGAAGGCCGAGCGCCGACGCCGACCGGCGGCGGGCCAGGAAGGCCAGCACCTCCGGCGCCGCCGCCAGCGGCAGGGCCTCGCCGAACGTGGGAATCCGCGGAACACGGTTGGTCATGCGGCCCTCCAGTTCAGGTCGTGGTCGGTTCGGGCTTGTCCTCGAACACGCCGCGCAGCTTGACGCGGGTGTCGGGGGCCAGCAGCCGGAAACGGCTGTCGAACTCGGGCGCGCGCTCGCCGTCGAGGGTCGCGGCGGCCGCGATCTCGCCGGTCGCGTCGTCGCGTGAAAAGGCCTCGCACGCGACCTTGCCCTCCAGATCGGCCATGGTTTCGCGCAGGACCACCGTCATGGCGGCGGCCTGCTCCGGGGCGGCGCGGACGCCGGCTTCCAGGAAGGCGACCTCCATCTCCGCGAAGCGATAGGTCCAGCACAGCTTGCCGGCGTCGATCTTCGCGGCGTTGCGCACCACCATCTCGAAGTCGGCCCCTTCGTAGATCCGGTAGCGGCGGGTCTGGCTGACGGCGTCGCCGACGGCTTCGAGGAAGACGATCTCCTCGCAGCTCTGGTCGGTCTCGCGCCAGCCCGCGCACCAGGCCCGGTCCGACTTGATGGCGGCGACAAGTCCTTCACGGCTCATGGGGCGGTCGTCCCGGGCCAGCACCGCGCTGGGGGTGGAGAGGGCGAGGATGACGGCGAGAACTTGAAGGGCGCGCATGATCAACACCTATGGCGGATAACCGGCCCCGGCAACCGACCCCTTGGCGACCCGCGTTATGGTCCCCATATCGGGTGACAGGGCGAATTTCTGCGATGCGGGCGAGCTGTGCTACAGGTCCCGCGCGTAAACCGGGAGGGCGGACATGCCCAGACAGTTCGAAGTGGTCACCGCCGGCGCCCCGCCCGTCTGGGCCGGCCTGCGAAATGAAGCCGAACGCGCCGCGCGCGACGAGCCGACGCTGGCCAGCCTGCTCAACGCGGTGATCCTGTCCCACGACAGCATGGCGGAGGCCTTGTCCTACCAGTTCGCCCGCAAGATCGCCGACCAGGAGCTGCGGGCCATGAGCGCCCGCGAGATCGCCGAGGAGGCCTACGAGGCCGACCCGTCGCTGATCGCCGCCGCCGAGGCCGATCTGCGGGCCGTGTTCGAGCGCGACCCTGCCTGCAAGGGCTATGTCCAGCCGTTCCTGTTCTTCAAGGGCTTCCTGGCGCTGCAGAACCACCGCGTGGCGCACTGGCTCTGGACCCACAGCCGCGACACCCTGGCCTTCTACCTGCAAAGCCGGGGCAGCGAGGTCTACCAGGTCGACATCCATCCGAACGCCCGCATCGGCTCGGGCGTCTTCCTCGACCACGGCACCGGCATCGTCATCGGCGAGACCGCTGTGGTCGGCGACGACGTCTCCATGCTGCACGGCGTCACCCTGGGCGGCACCGGCGCCGAGCGCGGCGACCGCCACCCCAAGATCGGCAGGGGCGTCCTGCTGGGCGCCGGCGCCAAGGTGCTCGGCAACATCGAGATCGGCGACTACGCCAAGATCGCGTCGGGCTCGGTGGTGCTCAAGCCCGTCCCGGCCCATTGCACGGCGGCCGGCGTCCCCGCGCGGCTGGTCAACTGCCCGACCTGCGAGGAGCCGGCCCGCACGATGGACCACACCCTGGCTGAAGCGGTCTACGACTACGTCATCTAGTTCACCCGTCATGGCCCGACTCGTTCGGGCCACCCATGCGTGGTGAGCTAAAGCAGAAGGGCGCGGATGGTCCCCGCGCCCTTCGTTCCGTCGGCTCGTGTTCATGGGTGGCCCGGACAGGCCGGGCCATGACGAACAGGCGATTGACCCTTCCAACTCGAAGCTGTTCACGCGGCTTTTGTCTTGCCTCCCGGGGCAAGCGCAGTAGGTTCGCGCGCAAAGCGCCCCGGCGCCCCAGTGACCAGGAGCCACGCCGTGGACGAAAAGCATATCAAGCAGATCGAAGCGCATCTGAAGCGCACCTTCGGCAACCCGCACTTCGCGGTGAAGGCCCGCAAGCAGAAGGATTCGGCCGAGGTCGAGCTGAAGAGCGAGTTCATCGGCGTCATCTACGAAGACGAGGACGAGCCCGGCTCCTTCCTGTTCGAAATGGCCATCCTGGCGGAAGACCTGGAGTAGACTCCCTGAAGTCCAGTTCCGGCTAGGCAGCCAGAGGGGCTGAGATCAAATGATCACGGCTTGGCGCGCGACAGCGGTCCTCATCTGCCTCGTGTTGACGCCGGCCGTGTGGACCAAGCCGCCTCGGCAACACTGGATCGAGCCGAAGGACGCGCCTTCGCCAGTTATGGTCGACGCCGGGTACTGTCTTGATCTCGGTCTTTTGCCGAAGGGCTGGCGCGTGTCGTCGGCAACAACGGCGACCAGCGTGATGTTCGGCGTCCCGGGTCGCACCAAGATGCTCTGGTTCCCTCGATACCGTCTACTTGTCGGGATGGGAGAGGAGGGAGATTCCGGCCTGTTCACGCGGGGATCCTTGGATGAATGGGGAGAGCCGAGTGGGGCGAAGCCCTCACCGCGCTTGCCCGAATGGGATGTAGAGCGCTTCGAGGCTTACGCGGCGGACGACGGCGGCCTTGTCTACGTGAGCGATGATCTGAACGCGCTGATGGGGTGTTGGCCGGACTTCGGCTGTACCGTCGAGGACGGCAAACAAAGACTTCCGGGGGAAATGTCCTTTCTGATGCCCCTGGCGGATAGCGCGGCGGCGGCGGAGAAGCTTGAACTCGTCCGAACCACGATTGCATCGATCCGCACGACCTGCCCGACCGATGGGGCCCGGACATCGAGCACGAAGCCGGGATGAGAATCCTCATCATCGGCGGCTACGGCACGTTCGGCGGCCGTCTGGCGCGACTGCTGGCGGATGAGCCGCGTCTGACGCTGTTGCTGGCCGGACGGTCTGAGGCGAAGGCGCGAGCCCTTTGCGCAAAGCTCCGGAGCGAATCGACGCTGGTCCCCTTCCGGTTCGACCGGGATGGAGACCTTCCGGCCCAGCTGGCCGAAGCCGCCGCCGACCTCGTCGTCGACGCCAGCGGGCCGTTCCAGGCCTATGGGCGCGAGCCCTACCGCGTGGCGCAGGCCTGTATCGCCGCCCGTGTCCCCTACATCGACCTGGCCGACGCCGCCGACTTCGTGGCCGGGATCGCGGTGCTGGACGAGCGTGCAAAGGCGGTGGGCGTCTTCGTGCGCTCCGGCGTCAGCACCTGTCCCGCCCTCAGCACGGCGGCGGTCCGGCGGCTGGCGGAGGGCTGGTCGGCCGTGCGTTCGGTGTCGGCGGGCATCGCGCCGACGCCGTGGTCGGGCATGGGGCTGAGCGTGGTGCAGGGCATCGCCGGCTATGCGGGCAAGCCGGTGACGCTGGTGCGGGGCGGGCGCCCGGCGCAGGCGGCGGCGCTGGTCGAAACCCGGCGCGTCACCATCGCCCCGCCGGGCGCGACGCCGCTGCGCAACCTGCGCTTCTCGCTGGTCGATACGCCGGACCTGCGGCTGCTGCCCGCCATGCTGCCCGGCCTGCGCGACGTCTGGTTCGGGGCCGGAACGACGCCGGAGATCCTGCAGCGGATGCTGAACGGCCTGGCCCTGCTGGTGCGCTGGCGGCTGATTCCGACGCTGCGTCCGCTGGCCTCGGTATTCCACTGGACGATCAACCGTCTGCGCTGGGGCGAGCATCGCGGCGGCATGTTCGTGGTCGCCGTGGGCGAGGACGCGGAGCGCCGTCCGGTCCGCCGGTCCTGGCATCTGGTCGCCGAGGGCGACGACGGACCGTTCATCCCGTCCATGGCCGCCGAGGCATTGATCCGGAAGATGCTCGATGGCCAGCGCCCAGTCCCCGGCGCCCGCGCCTCCGTCGCGGACCTTGATCTGGGCGACTTCGAAGCCACGTTCGCCCGCCGGGCCATCCGCTCCGGCGTCCGCGAGGAGATTGCCGCCTCCGAACCGGTCTATCGCCAGGTGATGGCCGGCGCCTGGGACGCCATGCCGGACGCCTGGCGGGCGGTGCACGACCTGCGCGCCGGGACGCTGACGGTCGAAGGGCGGGCCATGGTCAAGCGCGGCAAGGGGTTGCTCGCGCGACTCGTCGGCGCGGCGATGGGCTTTCCCGCGGCCGGCGACGACGTGCCGGTCACCGTGCGCTTCGAGCGGCGGGGGAACGCCGAACTCTGGACCCGCACCTTTGGCGGCAAGTCGTTCTCCAGCCTGCAGGAGCCCGGTCAGGGCCGATCGGTGCGGCTGGTCGTGGAACGCTTCGGCTCGCTGACCGTCGCCATGGCGCCCACGACCCATGCGGGTCGCATGAGCCTGGTGATCCGCCGCTTCAGCGTCCTGGGAATCCCGCTGCCGCTGTGGCTCTCACCGACAACGGCCGCCCACGAGGCGATCATGGACGGCCGCTTTCACTTCGACGTCGAGATCGGCCACCCGCTGACCGGCATGATCGTGCTGTACCGCGGGTGGTTGGCGCCTTCCTGAAGCCCTCCTCCTTGATGGAGGAGGGTTGGGTGGTGGTGTGGCCGCTGCCCGCAAGTGGTGGGCTCGGCGTGGCTCTGAGCCGATCAGCGCCCTTCCAGCGCCTCGGTGCACACGCCACCATCCCCGCCCTTCCTCCATTGAGGAGGAAGGGGGAAGAGTTGCTACAGAACCCCCAGCATCTCCGCGACCAGCGGATGGCGGACGATATCGACGTCGGCCAGGCGGACGACGGCGATGTTGGGCACCGCCTCGAAGCGGTCGGCCACGTCGCCCAGGCCGGAAAGCCCGGTCAGCAGGTCCGACTGGTTCGGGTCGCCCGTCACCACCATGGTCGAATGCCAGCCCAGCCGAGTCAGCAGCATCTTCAGCTGGCCGTAGGTGCAGTTCTGGGCCTCGTCGATGACTACGAAGGCGTTGTTGAGCGTGCGGCCGCGCATATAGCCGACGGGCGCGATCTCGATGGCCCCCTCGGCGATCAGGGCCCGCACCCGCTTCATGGACAGGCGGTCCGACAGGGCGTCGTAGAGGGGGCGCAGGTAGGGCGCGAGCTTGTCCTCCATGTCGCCGGGCAGATAGCCGATCGATTCGCCGGCCTCGACCGCCGGGCGGCTGAGCACGATCTTGGCCACCTTGCCGGCCTCCAGCGCCTCGACCGCCTTGGCGATGGCCAGATAGGTCTTGCCGGTCCCTGCCGGGCCGAGCGCCATGACCAGGTTCTTGGCGTCGATGGCCTTGATCAGCTCGGCCTGGCCCTCGGACTTTGGTTTTATTGTCTTGAGATACCCCTGCTCGCGATCCTCATCCCGGCCGAGCGGAGACCAGCCGTTCCCGACAGGCAGGCGGCGCACCTTGCCGCCGTCATCCTGGAACTGGGCGTGGTCGAACGCGCCTTCGCGCACGGTCCGCTTCAGGGCTCGCTTGGTCATCGTGAAGCCTCCATTGGGGCATGAAAAAAGGGCGTCGCCGGAACGGCGCGCCCTTGGGACAGGAAAGCGGAGCGGATGAGACGCGAGCGGCCGGGAGGCTCGCTTGCACTGCGCGGGACTGAAGACGCCCCTGGACGTCTGGACACCAAACGCGACACCCGGTTCTCCGTCGTCAGGAGACCACGGACGGAAAGTCGTCCGTGCTGGATTTGAGAGGGCCGAGACCCGCTCGAATCGCCTGACAAGATTGATGCTAACTTGGTTTCTGAGTGGTTAATCAAGCCGTCACGACAAATATACGAGGCGAGGGTATGACTGTATATGCTTTGGGCGCCTTAAGCCCCACGTTGCCTTCAGAAGACGAATACTGGATCGCTCCGACCGCGGCCGTGATGGGAAACGTGATTCTGAAGAAGAACGCCAGCATCTGGTGGGGCGCCACGGCTAGAGGCGACACCGACACCATTACCGTCGGCGAGAACAGCAACATCCAGGACGGATCTGTGCTTCACGCCGACCACGGCAGTCCGCTGCTGATCGGCGCGAACGTCACGGTTGGTCACATGGTTATGCTTCACGGCTGCACCATCGGCGACGGCAGTCTGATCGGCATCGGCTCGATCGTGCTCAACGGGGCCAGGATCGGTCGCGGCTGCCTGATCGGGGCCGGGGCGCTGATTCCCGAGGGCAAGGAGATCCCCGACAACAGCCTGGTCATGGGCGCCCCCGGCAAGGTGGTCCGCGAGCTCGGCGAGGCCCAGGCCGCCGCCCTGATCGGCTCGGCGATGCACTATGTCGAGAACTGGAAGCGGTACCGGCGCGAGATGACGGTGGTGGGGTAGGCGGTGCGTTGCGTGCTTCGCGACGCGGCTTCGCCGCTCCTCAGCATGACGAAGGTGGTTTGCGTTCCACAGAACCCGTCATCCTGAGGAGCGAGCTCCTGGCGAGCGTCGCGAAGGACGCACGGCGTTGACGGACGGAGGGGAAGGGCGCTTCCCCTGTTCCAAACAGAGGAGACGTCGCCAATGGCCTACGAATTCATCACGGTCGACCGCGAGGGGCCGGTCACCATCTTCACCCTGAACCGGCCGGAGGTGATGAACGCCCTCCATTCGCCGATGCACTTCGAGCTGGACGAGGCGTTCAACGCCTTCGCCGCCGACCCTGACCAGTGGGTGGGCATCGTCACCGGCGCGGGTGAGCGGGCCTTCTCGGCCGGCAACGACCTCAAGCACCAGGCCATGGGCGGCAAGATGGGCAGCCCGCCGTCGGGATTCGCGGGGCTGACCAGTCGCTTTGACCTCGACAAGCCGTTGATCGCCGCGGTCAACGGCGTGGCCATGGGCGGCGGCTTCGAGATTGCGCTGGCCTGCGACCTGATCATCGCCGCCGAGGGCGCGGTGTTCGCGCTGCCGGAGCCGAAGGTCGGCCTCGCCGCCCTGGCCGGCGGCCTGCATCGCCTGCCGCGCCAGATCGGCCTGAAGCAGGCGATGGGCATGATCCTCACCGCCCGCCGCGTCAGCGCCGCCGAGGGCAAGGAGCTGGGCTTCGTCAACGCGGTGGTTCCGGCCGCCGACCTGATGACCGAAGCCAAGAAGTGGGCGGGCCTGATCGGCGAATGCAGCCCGATGTCGATTCGCGCCTCCAAGCAGGCGGTGTTGCAGGGCCTGGAGATGCCGCTCGCCGACGCCATCGGCGGCCAGTTCAGGATGCCGGCCGTCGCGGCGCTGTTCCAGTCCGAGGACTTCCGTGAAGGCCCGATGGCGTTCGCGCAGAAGCGCGCGCCGCAGTGGAAGGGCCGGTAGGACGGCGATATGCCGGGAGATCATGTCTTCTGAAGCATGATCTCCCGGCTTTGAGGACCGCCGCCGCGAAGGCTAGTTCACGATCGCCCAGGACCCGTCCGGCTGGCGGCAGGCCCGGCCCCGGCCGAGGCGCGGCCGACCGTCGATGTAGATGGTCTGGGTGAAGTTGGTGCAGCGGAAGCCGCCGGCGTCGTTGTAGTAGCCGTCGATGCGCACCTGCCCGTAGCGACCGTTGCGCGGGTTGCGCCAGCGATGGATGCTGCCCGGCCGTCCCGAATTGAAGCCGTCATAGTAGGACCGGTAGGCGTAGCTGCGGTCTTCGCAGTCGAGATCCTGCGTCAGGGCCGCGCCCATGGCCCCGCCAAGGATCACGCCGAGAATGGCGCCGCCGCTTCCCCGGTCATCGCCGATGGCGTCGCCGATCAGGCCGCCGATCAGGGCGCCGATGAGGACGCCGGCCGGGTCCGGAGACTTGCGGCACTCCCGGTAGTAGATGTCGTCCTGGTAGGTGTAGCGCTGCGAATAGCGCCGGTCCCAGCTCTGGTCGCGTTCGTCTCGGTAGACGGTTTGCGCGATCAGGCCGGTGGCCAGCGCCACCAGAAAATAGTTGGTGTCGTTGTAGCGGATCCATCGATAGCCCTTGGGCGGACGCCGCAGGCCGCGCTTCTGCCAGTCCTCGACATAGTGCTGCCGCTGCCGGTACTGCGGCGGCAGGCGGTCGCCGGCCGACCATCGCGGCCGGTAGCGGGAGTCGACAGAATCTCCGGGACGCTGGCCGAACCGGCTGCCGTCGGGGGGCGGCGAGCCGGGCGGCTGGGCCGAAGCCATCGGGGCGATCAGCATCGACAGGGCCGCCGCAGCGGCGAGCAGCTTTTTCATGGCGTTGTCCTCGGACGTCGGGGGCGTCTCGCCCCTCCGATCCGAGTACTATCTGCGCCTGGGAGGCCTGCCGCGTTGATTTCCGTCAACAGCGGGAATCAGCCGGCCGCGCTGGCGCCCTGGCCTTGTCCGCCGCCCTTGCCGCGGTTGCGGCTGCGGGTCTTCTTGCGCTTGGGCGCGGCCTCGCCGGCGGCGCCGATCAGGCTGGTGACGGCCGCCAGGGGGTCGTAGCCGGCCGGACGGTGACGGGCGCGCTGGCCGCGCTCGGGCTGGGCCTTGCCGCTGGCGTCGAGGGCCTGGGGCTTGGCGTTGCGGTTCTGCTGGCCGTTGCGGCCGCCGCCGGCGCCCCGGCCGTTGGCCGCGCGCGGATCGCGATGCGGCTTCTCGGGCTCGATGGCCTGCATGGCCGCCTGGGCCTGGCCCAGCACCTTGTCGTTGCGGCGATCCCAGGCCGGGACCGTCTGACGGGTCACCTTCTGGATGTCGCGCAGCAGGTTGCGCTCGTCGTCGGCGACCAGCGAGATGGCCGAGCCGCCGGCGCCGGCCCGGGCCGTACGGCCGATCCGGTGGACATAGGCTTCCGGTACATTGGGCAGCTCGTACTGGATGACGTGGCTGATGCCGTCGACGTCGATGCCGCGGGCGGCGATGTCGGTGGCCACCAGGGCGCGGGTCTCGCCGGCCTTGAAGGAGGCCAGCGCCCGCTCGCGCTGGCCCTGGCTCTTGTCGCCGTGGATCGAGGCGGCCTCGATGCCGATGGCGCTCAGGCCCTTGGCGACGCGGTCGGCGCCGCGCTTGGTGCGGGTGAAGACCAGCACGCGCTTGAAGGCGGTGTCATCAAACAGCTCGGCGAGCAGGGCGCGCTTGCGGGCGGTCTCGATGAACAGGACCTTCTGGTCGATCTTCTCGACGGTCGTGGCCTGCGGCGTCACCGACACCTTGGACGGCGACTTCAGCAGTTCGCCGGCCAGCTTCTCGATCTCCGAAGGCATGGTGGCGGAGAAGAACAGGTTCTGACGCTTCTGCGGCAGGCCCTTCACGATGCGGCGGATCGGCACCACGAAGCCCATGTCGAGCATCTGGTCGGCCTCGTCGAGCACGAAGACCTCGACCTCGGCCAGGTTGGCGACCTTCTCGTTGATGTGGTCGATCAGGCGGCCCGGCGTGGCGACCAGGATGTCGACGCCGGCGGCCAGGGCGCGGACCTGCGGGCCATACTTGACGCCGCCGAACACGACGGCGACCGACAGGCCCATGCCCGAGCCGTAGGCGCGGAAGCTGTCGGCGATCTGGGTGGCCAGTTCACGGGTGGGCGACAGGACCAGGCAGCGGCAGCCGCGGCGCGGGGCCGGCTTCTTGTCGGCGGCCAGGCGGTGCAGGATCGGCAGGGCGAAGGCGGCGGTCTTGCCGGTGCCCGTCTGGGCGATGCCGAGCAGATCCTTGCCTTCCATGACCAGCGGGATGGCCTGGGCCTGGATGGGGGTGGGGGTGGTGTAGCCCTCGGCGGCGAGCGCCGTGAGCAGCGGCTTGGCGAGGCCAAGCGAAGCGAAGTTGGACATAGGTCTCTTTCGTATGCGACCAGGTCCGCGCGGCCTTGCGGGCCGGCGGTCGGAAGCGGGGTCTCGTTGGGAGACGCCCCGCGTAATGGCGTCGCTATGGGGTCGGTCGGCGGAAGGCCCGGGGGGCGCCGAGATGGCGCCTTACGCGGCCGGGCAGGGCCGATGGCGCGGCGAGATCGCTGCGCAGGAGGCTCATGTGGCAGTGCAGCAAGGCAAAGTCAAGGATGCGGACTATCGGCCCCGGAGCCGGTGATCGGCGTAAAGGTCTCCAGACGGCAGGTCCCCCTAGTCGTCTGCAGGGCTGGAACCGTGAAGGCGAGCTTCCCGTCGCGGCGCCGGATCGTGAACTGCCGCTCGGGTGAGTCGAGGAAGACGATCTCGTCGTCGGTCACCCGGGCGATCGGCCCTGCGGTGTCCTGGCAGGCGTCATCGTTCCAGCACCAGAGGTTGCGATCCAGGTCAACTGAGTAGCGCCGGGTCACCTTGCGGGGCGGCGGACGGGTTCCGATCACCTGGGCGGTGATGGTCAGGGTCGCCTCGCAGACATAGTCGAACTGGCGCGGCGACTCAGCCGGGGCGGCGGCGCCCGAAACCAGCAACAGGACCAAGGCTGTCGGCCCGGAAACCGCGGCGCGGCGCATGGCGGGGTTCTCCTGGAGACTATTCCGCTGCAATCCTAGCCTGCAGGGACCGCAGGTCCAGCCGGGTTTCCGGGCGGGAGCGCGAACGCGACCCGCGAGAGCGGCGCGCCGCCCCCGTCCCGACACCCGCCCGCGCTCGCTGCGCCGTTGACGCGGAGGTCTCCGCCCGGTCACAAACGGTCATGGCCTTCAGTCTTTCCCAAACCGAGTCCGGCGACACCGCCCTGGCGTTCACGCCGGCGGAGCTCGACACCCTTCGCGGCCTGATCAACGAGATCTGGGGCGGCATCCGGCGGCCCTGGGTGTCGGCCGGCGATCTGGGCTTTGGCGATGAGTCGTTCGTGTTCGACGACAGGACAGAGGATCTGCGAATTATCTCACTGACCCCCAGGGGGGCGGACATGCTGCGCACGCTCGCGGCCCGGCTCGAGGCGAACTGACATGACCGTGAAGCTCACCGATCTCGAGACCGGCGGCGTCGCCCTGGAGGTCAGCGAGGATGACCTCAAGCGGGTCCAGGAGCAGATCGAGGTCCTTTGGGGTCCGATCAAGGGCCGCTGGTACTTCAACCTGGCCATGCTGCAGATGGACGGCGAGCGCATAACCTTCGAGGATCAGTCCGAGCCGAAGCGCTTTGTCTCGACGTCCGACAAGAGCGCCCGGATGATCCGCGACCTGGCCGCGGCGCTGGGGGTTTAGCCCAGGCCGACCCCGCCCACCGGCGTCATTTCGACCCGCTCGGGACCAAAGCCGGCGATGATCGGCCGCGCCCTGGCGATGGCGGCCTGGACGGACGGCAGCTTCAGCGAGTCGGCGTGGTGCTGCTTTGTCTCCCAGACCTCGTAGATCCACACCGCGTCCGGCTCGGTGGGGGAGGTGGAGAGCACATAGAGGATGTTGCCCGGCATCTGGCCCGCGCCTTCGCCCAGATACCCGATCAACGCGTCGCGCTTGCCGGGCGCGGCGATCAGCTTGCCCAGCAGGCCGTACTTGTCCTCGACCTCGGCCATGGCGGCTCCCGGGATGGCGGCGGCCAGCGCCCCGCCGATGACGATCTGGCGTCGGTCGAACATGCCCAAACCTCTCATGCTCCCCCACCGCTGTCATCCTGGCCGGAGCACCGGGACCCAGCAGATCGTGCGCTGCGGCGCCAGGTCCCGGATCGTCACTGCGGGCCGTCCGGGATGACACTGCTTTTGGGCTCTTGCCCAAACCTGACGCCGGCGTCACTGTTCCCTTAACAACGATAATCTACCGGGGAGACGGCTGTGGCCGACCGCTACGACTACATCATCATCGGCGCCGGCTCGGCCGGCTGCGTGCTCGCCAACCGCCTGACCGAGGACGGGACGACGAAGGTCCTGCTGCTGGAAGCCGGCGGCAAGGACAAGTCCATCCTGGTGAAGATGCCGGCCGGGGTCGGCAGCCTGATCAAGGCCAAGGGCGACTACAACTGGGGCTTCTGGACCGAGGAGGAGCCGCACCTCAACGACCGCAAGCTCTGGTGGCCGCGCGGCAAGGGCTGGGGCGGTTCGTCCTCGATCAACGGCATGATCTACATCCGCGGCCACGCCCGCGACTATGACCAGTGGCGGCAGATGGGGCTGGCCGGATGGGGCTACGCCGACGTGCTGCCCTACTTCAAGCGGTCGGAAGGCCTCGATACCGGGGCCGATCCCTGGCACGGCGGCGACGGCCCGCTGCACGTCAGCCACGCCTCGACCCCCAACCCGATCTACAAGGCCGCCATCGACGCGGGCGCCCAGGCCGGATACCTGACCACCAAGGATTTCAACGGCTTCCAGCAGGAAGGTTGGGGCCCCTACCAGCTGACCGTCAAGGACGGCGAGCGCTGGAGCGCGGCCAAGGCCTACCTCTATCCGGCCCTGAAGCGTCCGAACCTGACCTGCGTCACCGGCGCCCGGACCAGCCGCATCCTGCTGCAGAACAGCAAGGCCATCGGCGTCGAATACATCGTCGGGACCGAGGTGAAGACCGCCCATGCCGACGGTGAGGTGCTGGTCAGCGCCGGCGCCGTGCAGTCGCCGCAGATCCTGCAGCTGTCGGGCATCGGCGCGCCGGACGACCTGACGCCGCACGGCATCAAGGTGCAGCATGAGCTGAAGGGCGTCGGCGCCAACCTGCAGGACCACCTGGACGTCTGCCTGTCCTGGGAATGCCCGCAGCCGATCACCGCCTATTCGATGACCAAAGGCCTCAAGACCCTGGCCACCGGCCTCAACTACCTGCTCTTCAAGCAGGGCAGCGGTCGCCAGCAGATGCTGGAATCGGGCGCCTTCCTGCGCTCGCGGCCCGATCTGGACCGCCCCGACCTGCAGTTCCACACCGTGCTGGCCATCATGCAGGATCACGGCAAGGTCAGCGTCGGCAAGGACGGCTTCACCTTCCACGTCTGCCAGCTGCGGCCGGAGAGCCGCGGCCGCACCGGGCTACGCTCGGCCGATCCGACCGATGATCCCACGATCTTCGCCAACTACCTGGCCACCGACGAGGACCGCCGCGCGGTCCGCGAAGGCGTCCGGATCGCCCGCGACGTGGCCAGCCAGTCGGCGCTCGATCCCTACCGCTCCAGCGAGTACTCGCCCGGCAAGGACGTGAAGACCGACGCCGAGATCGACGCCTGGATCCGCGCCAATGCCGAGACGATCTATCACCCGGTCGGCACCTGCCGCATGGGCGTGGCGGGCGACGCGATGGCCGTGGTCGACGGCGACCTGAGGGTCCAGGGCATCGAGGGCCTTCGCGTCGTCGACGCCTCGGTCATGCCCACCCTGATCGGCGGCAACACCAACGCCCCGACCATGATGATCGCCGAGAAGATCAGCGACCTGCTGCGCGGCAAGCCCTACCTGGCCCCGCAGGACGCCCCGGTGTTCGACGGCGAGGCGGTGAAGGCGGCTTAGAGGCGTTGCGTGGTTCGACACGCGCTCTTCGAGCGCTGCTCACCATGACTTGATAGAGTTAGTCATCCTGAGCAGCCCGCGCAGCGGGCGTGTCGAAGGACGCACGGCATCGAATTGGAGCCTCCAATGAACCACCGCCCCCTCGGCCGCAGCGGCCTCTCCGTCGCCCCGCTCATGCTGGGCGGCAACGTGTTCGGCTGGACGGCGGATGAGAAGACGTCCCACGCCATCCTGGACGCCTTCGTGGCCGGCGGCTTCAACGCCATCGATACGGCCGACGTCTATTCCGGCTGGGTCCCCGGCCACAAGGGCGGCGAGTCGGAGACCGTGATCGGGACCTGGCTGAAGGCCCGTGGCAGGCGCGACGACGTGATGCTCGCCACCAAGGTCGGCATGTGGCCGGCCCAGCCGGGCCTGTCGGCGGCCAATATCGTGGCGGCCTGCGAGGGGTCGCTGAAGCGGCTGCAGACCGACCACATCGACCTCTACCAGTCGCACCGCGACGATGCCGACACGCCGCAGGACGAGACCGCCGAAGCCTTCGCCCGGCTGGTGAAGGCCGGGAAGGTGCGGGCCATCGGCGCCAGCAACTTTGACGCCGCGCGGCTGGGGTCGGCGCTGAAGATCGCCGCCGACCAGGGCCTGCCGCGCTACGATACGCTGCAGCCGGCCTACAATCTGGTGGACCGGGCCATCGAGGGCCCGTTGCAGCAGCTCTGCGTCGACCAGGATGTGGCGATCATCAGCTACTACGGCCTGGCCAGCGGCTTCCTGACCGGCAAGTACCGGTCGGCGGCCGACCTGGGGAAGAGCCCGCGCGGCGCGGGCGCGAAGAAGCATCTGGAAAGCGAGCGCGGTCAGAAGGTCCTGGCGGCGCTGGACGCGGTTTCCGCCGAGCTGGGCGCCACGCCGGCCCAGGTCGCCCTGGCCTGGGTGATGGCGCGGCCGGCGGTGGCGGCGCCGATCGCCAGCGCCACCAGCCTTGAGCAGTTGCACGAGCTCATGGGCGCGGCCCGCCTGACGCTGGACGCCGGGCAGATGGCGCGGCTGGACGCGGCGAGCGCGTAGGGGGCTTGGCGCCTTAACCCACCAAACCCGTCATGGCCCGACTTGTTCGGGCCACCCAAGCGTGATGACTCTGGCCATTCGTCCGCAGCGCCATGGGCCATCCGGAAACCGGCCGCGTTCATGGGGGGCCCGAACAAGTCGGGCCATGACGCGTAAGCAGGGGCAGCCTTGCCCCCGAAAAGCGAGACTCCGGAGACATATACTCTGGAGACAAATGGAGACATTTCGCCCCTTGGCGGGACATTGCCGCTCGCGACCCGCGCGCCGCTTGTCCACGCCGACTCCACCGGCGCCATACTGCTGGCATGCAGGGCCGAAACCCCATCGCCGGATCGCCGTCAGGGCAAGCGCCGCAAGGCGATGATGTCCCCATGTGGGGACGGCCGCCTGTGAGGCCGCGCGGCGCGGAGAGCCCCTTGAGCCCGCATCCATCCCCCCATCGCGGAGGGATCAGCCGTAACTTGAAGCGCGGTGATGAGCGCGGCAAGACACTGGAGACACTTAAGTGGCCGCTTGAGCGTCCCGCGACGGCGTCAGGCGATCCGCCGGCCGTCGACGGCGGCCAGCTTCAGCGACGGGGCCTCGGCGCCGTCGTCGGAGCGGGCGATGGCGGCGATGGCCAGCGCCCGGGCCGGGCGGCCCATCAGGCGCATCAGCGGCGCGGCGGGCTGCATGTGGCCGAGGAACCGGTCGACCTCGCCGGTCGGGCCGGCCAGCGGGGCGAACAGGATCTCCATGCCCAGCGGCGGGACGCCGTCGGCCAGGGCGTCGGCGTTGACGATCACCGGCTCGGGACGGCGGCGGGCGAACTCCAGCGCCGACTTCAGCTGCCAGCGGTCGCTTGTCCGCCAGAGCTCCAGCAGGCACCGACCGCGCAGGTCGCTCTGGCAAAGATCAGCGATCATGCCGCCGACCAGCCGGAACGGATACTGACCCTGGGGCGTGCGCCCGACGATGAAGGTCTGGGGCAGCAGCTGGTGGAACGCCATCGGGTCGATGTCGGCGCGGGCGGGCAGCCCGGCCTCGCCGCGGCGGGACCGCCAATACTCCGTCAATCGTTCCGTGTTGGGATGGACCATGGTCCTGCCGTCCGTGGCGCGACCCCCGTCGGTCGCATGGGGGTTGCAGGGAAGGTTCGGGCCAGGTCCGCAATGTCCCCTTTCGGGACGCTGGCAGCCCGCCTCGGCGTGCTTCTTGCATGTGGGCGCGTGCGGATTTTGTTGAGGATTTGGATCATGGCGCCTCGAAACTGGTGGCTCGGACTGGCCGGTGGCCTGGTGCTGTGGCTGGCCTCCTCGGCGATGCCCGGGCAGGACGCCGCGGCGCAATGCTGCGCACCGCCCCCGCCGCCGCCGTGCTGCCACCCGCCCGCGCCGCCGCCCTGCTGCACGCCGCCGGCGCCGCCGCCCCGGCCGCCCAGTCCTCCGGGCTGCTGCACCGGCGGCAATCGCACCAATGTCATCGTCAACAGCAGCGCCGTCGCCGTCGCCGTGAGCGGCGCCGGGGCCGGCGCGACCGCCTACTACGGCGGGGGCGGCGGAGGCGGAGGCTACTACGCCCCGCCCAGCGCCACCGGCATGATCCAGGGGCTCGACGTCCAGGGCCTGCGCCGCACCCGTCAGGTCGCCTACGAGGCCACCCGCACCAAGACGCGCCGCGTGGTGATCCGGGCCTTCTGCCTCGACGATCGCGACGTGCCCCATGCCGCCGCCCAGGTATTCCCCGACCGGGATATCCAGGACGGCTACGAGGGCGAGCTCTACCGCTGCCTCGCCGGCACGCGCATGCAGATCACCATCGCCGAGTTCGCCGAACGGATCTCGTTCGATGGCGGCCAGACGATGATCTGCGCCAAGGGCGAGGCCCTCTATCGCACCCGCGGGACCGCCGCCGAGGGCGGCCAGCTGGTCTGCCGTCCCCAGGCCCCGGCCCGGGACTGCAACGAACGCAGCCTGCTCCGCCGCTTCGGAGCGGGCGTGAAGGTGCTGACCATCGTGACGGTCGAAAAGTACACCGCCTACCGCGAGGAAGTGGTCACCGAGTCGACGGCCTCCAGCTTCAGCATGAGCCTGGATGGCGGCGTCGGCGGGGTCGTCTACTAGGCGTTAGTCCCTGGGCAGCATGTCCGCCCGGACGATGCAGGCCTCCAGGATCGGCGCATAGAGGTCCAGCGCCTCGCGCGGGGTCTTGCGGGGGCCGTCGGGCGGGGCCATCTGGGCCCGGTACTGGGCCTTGAGCTCCTCGCCGATGGTCTGGCCGACGGCCGGGTCAACCGACGCGGCCACCTTGTCGGCCCGGGCCCGCAACAGCGGATCGACCTGCTTCATCCGCTCATAGAGCGCCTTGTCGTCATCGGTGACGACCACAGGCGCCGGGGTAGGCGGCATCAACGAGCGGTAGACGCTCGTCGCCAGGGCGCAGCGGCCCAGCATCCGCAGCTCTCGCTCGGGCGCCTCCTGCGCGAGCGCCGGCGTCGCCGCCGCCAGCGCCGCTGCCGCGATCAACGGCCACCGGTTCATTGCATCGCCGCCTGAACGGGCCTGCTCTCCGGACGCACAACCAGCATCCAGGCCCTGTCCGGGGTCAGGTAGCGGCGGGCGGCCGCCTGCAGGTCCTGGGGCGTGATCCGCTCGTAGGCGGCCAGCACGGACCGGGTCGCCGCCAGGCGCCGCGGGTCGGTCTGGGCGCCGGCCAGTTCCTCCAGCCAGTACGCGTTGGTTTCGCGCGCCTTGATGAGCCGTTCCAGCCTGGGCTTGCGAGCCCGATCCATTTCGTCGTCGGTCGGCGGGCTGTCGCGAAGGTCGGCGGCGATCTTGTTCACGTCGCGATAGAAGCCGTCGATCAGCGCCGGCGGGATCTCCACCCGCGCCGACAGATAGCCCCAGCCGGTCCAGACGTCGCTGGCGTTCCAGGCGACCGACGGCGAGTAGGTCGCGCCCTGATTCTCGCGCAGTTCCTCGGTGAGGCGCAGGTCGATCACGTCTCCGAGCAACGCGACGTTCCGGGCCTGTTGAACATCGGCGTAGAAGTCATCGGTACGCCAGGCGATGTAGGCGATGGACTGGTCGTCCCGGCCTTTGTGGGTCAGGATCACGGGCGCCGAAACCGGTGGCGGGAAGCCGACCGAGCCAGACGGCGCGATGCGCTGATCAGGACGCGGGGGCAGGGCCCCGAAAGTGGCCGCCACAGCCTCGATGGCCTTCTCGACAGTTATGTCGCCGACCACGACGACTTCGATCGAGCCAGTCGTCAGTGACTTTGCGAACGCGCTCTCGAGGTCCTCCGGGCGGCCGGCGACGATGTCCGCCGCCGTCGGCCAGGTCCAGCGGCGGTCGCCGTTATGCAGCAGACCCGCGAGGTCGCGACTGAACACGCCGTTGTCGGTCGCCTGCCACTGCTCGGACAGGGTCCCGGCGTAGGTGCGGGCCCGCTGGAAAGCTTCCGGTCGCCATCCCGGTTCGCTGGCGTAGGCAGCCAGAACCTGCATCTGCACCGGGACATCTTCGGGGCGCGTGTTGCCGGACAGAACGTAGGCGTCATCCTCGATGCCGAAGCGTGCGCTGTAGACGCGCGACGCGAGCACCCGCTCCATATCTTCGGCGCTGATCCTCGCGAGGCCGCCTTCGACTACGGCCGACCCGGCCCAGTACAGCGACTGCCGGTCACCGGGTTGGGCCAGCAGACCCTCTCCGATCCGCACCTTCACCAGCACCTGGTCATCCCGGAACTTCGTCGGCTTTACGGTCAGTCGGACGCCGTTTTCGAACCGGACGAAGACCGTATCGAGATCCACGACGTCGCGTTGTTCAGCCACCTGGCCGATCGCCCCGAACGTCTGGTAGGGCCAGGTCATCTGCCGCGGGGCGCCTGGCGCGCTCACGGCCAGTTTGCGCGAGGCTTCGAAGGCCTGGGCCACGGCTCGCTCGCCGCCTTCGATCGGGGTCGGGGTCGCGACGAAGACCAGGGGTCCGCCGCCTGAGAAGGTCGCTTTCAACGCTTCCGACACGGCCGCCGCCTTCAGGTCCTTCACGACCGCCTCGAACAGGGCCAGATCCTGGGCAGGACTGGTGATCACGTCCCGGTCAGCGAGAGTTCCCACCAGTTCGTTGGCCAGGGCCGGCGTACGGCGGGTAGCGGCCGCCGCGGCGCGGGTCTTCAGGGCCTGACGGTACTCTTCGATCTCACGGTCGAGCTCATCCTGACGCACCCCGAACAGAACAGCGCGGCGTTGCTCCTGCTCGACAGCGGTCAGGGCCTCCTTCCAGGCGGCGGGACGCGCCGTGACGGCCAGCGTGGTCACGCGGGCGGACTTCACCTGGTTTCCCGAGAAGGCGCCCGCGCTGAGAAAGGGGGCTTCGCCGCCACGCGCAATCGCTTCAAGGCGGCGGTTCAGCACCGCGAAGCCAAGCTGCTCGGTCCACTGCTGGCGGCGTTTGGCGATCGAGTCAGGCGACAGGTTCGGGGCTTTCGTCCAGCCGATCTGCAGCGTCGTCGACGAGCCGGACTCGACGACGATCATCGTTTCGAGATCACGCTTCGCCACCGGGCCCATCACAGGGTCGGCGCCATCGGGATGCGAGTTCTTCCAGTCACCGAAGGTGGTCCTGATCCGGCCCTCCATGGCGTCGAGATCGAAATCACCAACGGCGACGAAGGTGGCCCGCTCGGGACGGTAGTAGGCGTTGTAGAAGGCTTCGAGTTCCGAACGTGGCGCGCTCTTGAGCACCTCGACCGTGCCGATCGGAAGTCGCTCCGGCGGACGCTGGCCCTTGAGGATGAAGCGCAGGCGTGACTTGAACACCCGCCAGCCGGGGCTGTCGCGGTTGCGCTCTTCCGACAACACCACGCCCCGCTCTCGATCCACTGCACCGGCGTCGATGAGCAGTTCGCTGGCGGTCTCACGCAGCACCTTGAAGGACAGATCCACGGTGGCGTCGTCGGTCTGGGGCAGATCGAGCTTGTAGATCGTCTCCTGGAAGTCAGTGGAGGCGTTGGTATCGGCGCCGAAGGCCAGGCCCTGACGCTCCAGCATCTTCACCATCTCGCCCTCGGGAATGCCCTTCGACCCGTTGAAGGCCATGTGCTCGAGGAAGTGGGCGAGGCCGAGCTGGTTCTCGGTTTCCATCAGGGAGCCAGCGTCGAAGCGCAGGCGGAAGGAGGCCTGCCCTGGCGGCGTGGCGTTCTTGACCAGTGCATAGCGCATGCCGTTCGGCAGCGCGCCGAAGCGAACACTGGGATCGGCCTCGACGTCGGAGGTCGCCTGCGGCCAGGCGTCTGGAGCAAGCGGCGCAGCCGCCGCAGGGGCCGGGACGACTTTCTCTCCGGCGAACGAGGGCAGGCGGGGAAGATCGGGAAGTCGATCCTTGAAACCCGCGCAGGCGGCGAGGGACAGGACCATCACGGCGGCGAGCGCCGGCCGGGTGAAACGGATCATGTGGAGATGGGTCTCGCAAACTCTTCAAGAGCGTTGAGCGTCACATTCGCCGGGCCCCGTGGCGAAGGCAAGGCCGCTATTTGGGCGCGGCCGAAACGGACCACTCGAGCGGAGTCCCCACGTTGTCACGGCCATGGCGCGCTGGTAGCGTTCATCATTGGGGTGAAACGGTCCCCCGGACAGGCCTCGCCCCAAGCACCGTCTGAGTTTCCATGTTTGGAGGCGCGGATGGACTCAACGCCACCGGCGGCGCTCGCGAGACCGTCCCTGCGAGACCTTCTCCTCACTTCGCTCAGGATTGGCTGCCTGGGCTTCGGTGGTCCAGCCGGGCAGATCGCGTTGATGCACCGCCTGTTCGTCAATGAGAAGCGGTGGATCGATGAGGCCCGCTACCTCCATGCGCTCGGCTTTTGTACCCTGTTGCCCGGCCCGGAGGCCCAGCAGCTGGCCACGTATGTCGGATGGAGCCTGAGGGGCGTCGCTGGCGGGCTGATCGCTGGCCTGATGTTCGTTCTTCCCGGTGCGGTCGTCATCCTGGCGCTATCCTGGCTTTACGCGGCGCATGGCGAGGCGCCGCTGGTCGCTGCGGCGCTGACGGGGGTCAAGGCCGCCGTTCTCGCCCTGGTGGTGGAGGCGCTCGCGCGAGTGGGCAGGCGGGTTCTCAAGGGGCGCGCTGACCTGCTGATCGCCGCTGGGGCTTTCGCTGCACTGGCCCTGTTCGGCGTCCCCTTCCCGTTGGTGATTCTGGCGGCGGCGATCCTGGGCCTGACGCGCCGACCGGGAAGCGTAGGGGCCGACACCGGTTCTGTCGCTGCAAGGCCGCGGAAGCGGGACCTCGCTATCACCGTAGCGATCTGGACCGTTATCTGGCTGGCCCCCCTGGCCGCGTCCGCGGCCATCCTGGGGCGCGGGCATTGGTTGACGCAGGTGGGGGGTGTTTTCGCCACGCTGGCCGTAACCAGCTTCGGCGGGGCCTACGCGCTGCTCGCCTGGCTGCAGCAGCAGGCGGTCGAGACCCACGGCTGGCTTGAGGCCCGGCAGATGGTCGACGGGCTGGGACTGGCGGAGACAACCCCGGGGCCGCTGGTTCTGGTCAACCAGTTCGTGGGCTTCATGGCTGGCTGGGGGCGGGGCGGCAGCCCGGGCTGGGCGGTTGCCGGAGCCGGGATGGCGCTGTGGCAGACGTTTGCGCCAAGTTTTCTGTTCATCTTCGCGGGCGCGCCCTATTCGGAACTCCTGCGCAGCAGCCGGGCGGCGCGAGGCGTACTGGCGGCGGTCATGGCGGCTGTGCTGGGCGTCATCGCCAGTCTGGCGCTGTGGTTCGCGATCCATGTGCTTTTCGCCCGGGTCGGGTCGCTGGCGACGCCATGGGGATCCCGGTTGACGCTGCCGGACCTGACGTCCTTCGACGCGCTGACAGCCATACTTGCTGTCGCGGCGGGCGTCTTCCTGATGCGGTTCAGGGCAAACGTGGTGCTGGTCATCGTCGCCTGCGCCGCGTGCGGCCTCGCCCGCGGTCTGCTGACCTAGTTGCCCGGTCGGGTGACGTAGAAGCTGGCGTTGTTGCCGATCGCCGTCGAGGTGCTGTTGATCAGACGCCCGGCGCCGTTCACCGACGTCGCGGAGGTCGCTCCCACGTCCGCGCTGTTGGTCTGGGCGTTGCCGACGCTCATCGATCCCGTGCAGCTGGAGCAGCTGTAGGCGGTGGCGTCGTTGCCGACCGCTGTGGCGCGGCTGTAGCCGTCATAGCCTTCCTGGCCCGAGAAGCTGGCGATCGCCTCGACGCCGCCGCCTGTATTGAGCTGGATGTTGTCCAGAACGACCGCCTCGCCCGTGTTGCCGGCCAGGGTGGAGTTGCCGACGGCGTAGGCCGTTGCGTAGCCGGCCCCGAACTGCCAGGCGCTCCCCTCGGCCTGGGCCCGGACGTAGGCCTCATTGTACTGGTTGGCGGCCACGTCCAGCAGGGGGCCCTCATTCACCGCGCCGACAATGTTGCCGCCGGCCGTGGCGCTGGTGGAGGCGGTCTGGGCGTTGCCGTAGGCGGTGAACTGGCTGGCCTGCACGAGGTCGCCGGTGTTGCTCTGGCTCACCGCGATGCGGGCGGCGGAGCTTTCCGTGCCGACCAGGCCGACGTTGTTGCCGGCGGCGACGCCTGACACATCTGCGGTCCCCGACACGTACTGAACGACCGCGCCGCCGTCGGCCAGGACGTGCGCTGCGCTGGTCTGGTTGACGCGCACGCCGGCGGCTCCATTCGTCAGGCCGAGGGAGGCGGTGTTCGACATCGCCGTCGTGGCGACGCCCAGGTCGCCCGCGGAGGCCGTCTCGGCCTCCACATAACCTTGCGCGGTCACATCCGGCGAGAAGGTCGCGATCTGGGACAGCACGCCGGTCATCGTCGACTGGGTGACCGAGGCGTCGGCGCTGTTGCCCGTTGCGCTGGTGTTGATCTGGGAGGCTTCGCCCATGCCGTCTGACACGTTGACGGTCGTGACCGCCCGGGCCGAGGCGGCCATGGTCTGGTTCGAGGTGATGGCCATGTCGACGCCCTCGGCGCCGGCCAGCATGCTGTTGCCGGTCGCGGTGGTCTCCGCGCTGACGCCCTCCTCGACCTCGACCACGTTCAGGGTCTGGCTCGAGAAGATGTCTCCCAGCTGTATCTGGTTGTTGAGAACGGTGGCGTCCTGGGCGTGGCTAGTACCGGCCGCGCAGACCACCAGCATCGGGATCACGGCGATCGCTCCAGCGAGACGGCTCTTCGCGGGTCGAGGCATTGTTGGTCCCCAGGTTGTTGTACGCGGGTGTAAAGCCGCCGGTGACGCCGAACGTGCCGCCGCCCAGCGGGTCGCTGGTCAGGCAGGATTGCGGGCCCGGCATGCCGTAAAGGTTGGCGGACATTTCCACGACCGCCCGCTCCACCAGAGCGCGTACGCCCAGCTGAAGGGGCTCCAGCGCACCGGAACCGGCCGAGATGTCGAAGACGTTGCCGTTCAGGAAGTCGAACAGGCCGATGCCGATCTCGCGGCCGACGATCTGCTTCTGGTAGGAGATGACATCGACCACCTCGAGCGTGCGACTGTTCACCAGCCGCAGGTCCATGGCGATGTTCATCACGAACACGCGGTTGCGGAAGCTGCCCTTCAGGCCATCGGAGGCGGTGTCGCCGCCCGCGGCGTCCATGCCGGTCGAACGGATGTTGTAGTTCAGCTCGGTTATGCCGCCCACGACGTGGAAGTCGGACCCCGGCATCTGGCCCGAGTAGATCTTGCGCGGCTCGGACGGGCCTTCCGCGGTGGGCGTGGGCCCGTCGCCGATGAGCTTGTTGTTCGTGTACTTCAGCTCCAGCTCGGTCACCGAGGTGTCGAACCGCTCGACCATGGGCATGCCGGCCTTGGCGAAGGCGCTCATAGCCATCAGCGAGGCGCCCTGGGTCAGCTTGCGACCTGAGCCGTCCGCCTCTTCCTTGCCGGTGTAGTCGCCGATGCGGCCGATCGCGATCCGCGGAGCCCGCAGATTATACTGACGCGCGTACTGGCCGATGCAGACCAGGGCCAGGGAATAGGGGGTGGGGTTTGAGGTGACCGGCGCTGTGCCGATGGGCTTGGCGTACAGTCCGCTTGGGCCGGCGACCGGAGTCGCGCAGGCCGACAGGGCGAGTGCGCAGGCGGAAAGGGCGGCGCCGGCCTTGGTCCCGGACAGGATCGTCATCAGTTGCCCCCGACGCCGCCGCTTGAGCTCGAGCCCGCGGTGACGTTGCCGTTGTTGGTCTGGCTGGAATTGACGATGACCGTGTTCCAGCTGCCCTGGGTCACGACCACGAGGTTGTTGCCGATCGCCGTCGATGATCCGCCCAGCGCGCCGACGCCCGACATGCTGCCCGAGACGCCGCCGCCACCGGCGCGGGCGAAGACACTCTGATCCTCCCCCGTCTGGATCACACCGTCGACGATCAGACGATTGCCGTTTGCGTCACGGCCGCCGAAGTCGGTAAGGCGGTTCTCCTGCCCGGAGGCCCGACCGTATCCGGCGTTCATCGCGGCGGAGCTGGTGGTCATCGTCTGCGCTTGGACGGCAGGCGTCAGGGCCAGGGCTGCGACAAGGGCGACGGCGGTCGTTCTGAGAAGGGTCGCGACCATGGCGGAACTCCATACGGACAAACTGGCTCGCCTGGCGGCAGGCAACGGCCGTGCCAAAACAGGACATTGAGCATCCTGACGCTGAACCTCTCGCAATTTGGTTAAGGAATGACGGCTTCGGCGGGCCCGGCTCTTCGGTCGGGGCGGCCCTCGGGGAGGGCGATTCTGTCGACTTCTCCCGCATGACGGGCAGACCCTGCGGGGTGGAGTCAACGATGACGTGACCCGCCGCGCATTGATTCCCGGCGCGTATTGCGAGACGCTTCCGCAAAAGAGGATAAGTGAGGGAGGAAGAGAGCGTGCTCGTTTCACAGATCCTGAAAGGCAAGGGCGATCTTGTGTTCACGGCCGGCCCCGGCGAGACCGTCGGCGCGGTGGCGGCTCTGCTTCATTCACGCAAGGTCGGGGCGATGATCGTCGTGGAAGGCGAAAGCGTCGTCGGCATCGTCTCCGAACGGGATATCGTCAGAATGGTCGCGGAGAACGGCGCGGGCGCGCTGGGCAAACCTGTAAGCATCTGCATGACCCGCGACGTCGTCTTCGCCACGCCTGATGAAACCGTCGACTCGCTGCTCTCGCGCATGACTGATCGACGGATTCGGCATTTGCCGGTGCTGAGGGACGGGCGGCTCGCCGGAATCGTTTCGATCGGTGACCTGGTGAAGCACAAGATCGACGAGGTCGAGGCCGAGGCCAACGGACTGAAAGCCTATATCGCCGCAGGCTGAATTGGTCTCTCAGGCGGAACCTCGGCAGCGCCCGCGCGGGCCGCATCAGCCAAGCTGTACCTGTCGAGCACATCTGAAGTGGCATCCCTGGCCCTGAGAAGCGCCTCGCGAAGGGAGCAGGTGGCCAGATCCGGGCAATCATCACACTTCCGGAACGCCGTGCGACTCACGCAGGGCGCGAGGGCCAGCGGTCCGTCGATTACACGAATGACTTCCGCGAAGGTGATGGAGTCGGCCGGCCGCGCAAGCGCATAGCCCCCAAACTTGCCCCGGCGACTGCGGACCAGGCCGCGCCGCGACATCTCGAGAAGGATGGCCTCGAGGAACTTGCGCGGCGCGTCGGCCGCCACCGACAGATCCGAGGCGGTCATCTGCGATCCGTCCTTGCGCGCCAGCTCGACGAGCGCACGCAGTGCATAGCGGGCCTTGTGCGACAGCATCCTTGCTCGCGCCTCCTTCCCGGCGTCATCGCAGGGCGGGGAGGGGGCGCGCAAGGCT
>JAUXMY010000038.1 GCA_030683005.1 Caulobacter sp.
CGCGCTGCCCTGGATGTAGGCCCGCGTCTTGGGTGTGGTCGCGGCGTTCGCGTGAAGCTTCACAAGCATCGGCGTGCCTCCAGCCAGGCGATGCCAGACACTACACCGAGTCGATCAACCCAATCTCCCGGGACACAACACATTCGCCGGGATGAGCGGTTCAAGATCGAGCTAGCTCAGCGCCTTCGCCGCGGCGCGGAACGCCTTCGCCGCGGCGCTGTCCGACCCGGTCGCCACCAGCGGCTTTCCGTCGTCGCCGGACTGGCGCAGCGCGATCTCGATGGGGATCTCGGCCAGCACCGGCACGCCCAGGATCGCCGCCTCGGCCTTCGCCCCGCCGGTTCCGAAGATCGGGATCGGCCGGCCGGTCGAGGGGTCGGCGAAGAAGGCCATGTTCTCGATGACGCCCAGGATCGTCGCCCCGGTCTTGCGGAACATGGCGGCGGCTCGGCGGGCGTCGATCAGCGCGATCTCCTGCGGCGTCGAGACGATCACCACCCCGTCGACGGCGAAGTTCTCCATCAGGGTCAGGTGGATGTCGCCGGTGCCCGGCGGCATGTCGATGACCAGCAGGTCGAGCGGTTCCGCCTCCGTGCCCCAGCGCACGTCGTTGACCATCTGGCGCACGGCGGACGAGGCCATCGGCCCGCGCCAGATCATCGGCGCGCCCTCGTCGACCAGGAAGCCGATCGACATCAGCACCACGCCGTGGGCGGTCAGGGGCTGCAGCTTGCCGTCGACGAACACCGGCTCGCCGTCGACGCCCATCATCCGGGGCGCGGAGGGGCCGTAGACATCGGCGTCCAGCAGCCCGACCCGCAGGCCCAGACCGGCGAAGGCGCAGGCCAGGTTGACCGAGACGGTGGACTTGCCGACCCCGCCCTTGCCGCTGGCCACGGCGATGACCCGCTTCACATGCGCTGGCCGGGTGACTTCCTTGCGGGGCTTGAGGGCCGCCTTGGGATCCTCGGAGACCCGCGCCCCCTTGCGCTGGCGGGTGACGCCCTCGGGCGCCGACGCGGTCAGCACCACCTGGGCCCGCTCCACGCCCGGCAGGCCGGCCAGCACCGCCTCGGCTTCCGCGCGGACCGGGGCGTAGGCGGCCGCGTCGGCGGCCGGGACCTCCAGCATGAATCCGGCCCGGCCTTCGCGGATCACCAGACCCTGCACGAGGCCCGCCGTGGCCAGCCCCTGCCCCGTTCGCGGGTCGATGACGGCGTCCAGCGCGCGCAGGGCTGCGTCGCGATCCGCGGAAGTGTGAAAGCTTGTCATGTCGGGTTCGTCTTGCCTTGGAGGGCGGGGCGTCACATATCCGCATGACCGCGCCGGCTTGCAAGCCCGCCGACACACGACGGAAAAGCGACGCAACACAGATGCCATGGAATGACAACGCCAACCCCGGACCCTGGGGCTCGCCCCCGCCTCCCGGGGGCAAGGACGAACCTCAACGGCCGGGATCCGGCGGACGCGGGCCTGGCGGCCCGGGCGGACCCGGTCGCGGACCGGGCGGAACACCGCCAGACCTCGGCGATATCCAGCGGCGGATAGAGGCCTTTATCGCCGGCCTGATGCGCGGTGGCGGCGGCGGCCAGATTCCGCTGCGCAAGTACGCCCCGCTGGCCGGCGGCGCGGTCGCGGTTCTCTACGTGCTGGCCGGTGTGATCGTGGTCGGTCCTCGCGAAGAAGCGGTCGTGACCACCTTCGGCGCCTGGACCCGCAGCTACAGCCCCGGCATCGGCTACCACCTGCCGCTGATCGAGAATGCCCGGAAGCTGGACGTCACCACCCTGCGCACCCAGGCCGTCGGGGCCGCCACGGGCGACGCCGACACCCTGATGCTGACCGGCGACGAGAACATCGTCGACCTGAGCTTCTCGGTGACCTGGCGGGTCTCCAGCCCCGGTCGCTACCTGTTCAACATCACCGATCCGGAGGCGACCCTGTCGGCGGTGGCCGAGAGCGCCATGCGCGAGGTGGTCGGCCGCAGCGAGCTTGACGCCATCATCAGCCGCAGCCGCGGACAGATCCAGATCGAGGTCGCGGCCCTGATGCAGCGCATCCTCGACGGCTACGGCGCCGGTATTATCATCGACGGCGTGCAGATCAGCGACGCCAACCCGCCCAAGGAAGTCGTCGACGCGTTCCGGGACGTGAACAACGCCAGCCAGAACGCAGAGTCGCTGGCCAACCAGGCCCGAGGCACCGCCGCCCAGGTCCGCAACCAGGCGATCGGCTACCGCGCCCAGGTCGTGCGCGAAGCCGCCGGTGAAGCGGCGCGCTTCAACCAGGTCTATGAGCAGTACAGGCTGGCTCCGGGCGTGACCCGAGACCGCCTCTATATCGAAACCATGGAACGCGTGCTGACCAAGACCAACAAGGTCATCATCGACAGCAAGGGGGCCAGCGCCCCGATCATCCTGCCGCCGGACGTCTTCCGTCCACGGGCGACGCCGCAGCCGACCACCACCACCACCGCGACTCCGGCCCTGCCCCAGCGCGTCTCGGGAGGCACCCAATGACCAACCAGCGCCTCACCCTCCTCGGCGTAGTCGCCGCGGTCCTGCTGATCGTGCTCAGCCAGACCTTCTACATCGTCAACCAGACGCATCAGGCGCTGGTCATCCGCCTCGGCGAGGTGGTTCGCACCGTCAACGCCAGTCCCGACGACGGGCCCGGCCTGAAGGTCAAGGTGCCGTTCCTCGAGAGCCGCCTGCTGTTCGACAAGCGCAACCAGGCCATCCAGGTCAACCGTCAGGAAATCCTGACGGCCAACCAGGAACGCCTGATGGTCGACGCCTTCGTGCGCTACCGCATCAACGATCCGGTGCGCTTCTACACGGGCCTGGGCGACGACCGCGTCGCCAAGGATCGCCTCAACTCGGTGATCAACGCCTCGCTGCGCCAGGTGCTCGGCTCGGCCAGCTCGGAGGACATCATTTCCAAGCGCCGCGCGCTGCTGACCGGCCAGGTGCGCGAGAATCTGTCGGATCGCACCACCCGCTCGCGTCTGGGCCTGCAGGTGATCGACGTGCGCATCCGCAGCGCCGATCTGCCCGAGGCCAACCAGGAAGCCGTCTTCGACCGCATGAAGACGGCCCGCCAGCAGGAGGCCGCCCGCATCCGCGCCGAGGGCGCCCAGCGCCAGCGCGAGATCGTCGCCACCGCCACCCAGGAAGCCGAGACCATCCGGGGTGAGGCCGACGCCGAACGGGCGAAGATCTTCGCCGCCAGCTTCGGCAAGGACCCGTCCTTCGCGGCCTACTACCGCTCGCTGCAGGCCTATGACGCGTCGCTCGGCACGGACACGACCCTGGTCCTGTCACCCGACAGCGCCTTCTTCCGCTACTTCAGCAACGGCCCGACCGGGCAGTAGCCGATACGGGGACATGCACTCCAGTGCGTGTCCCCTGCCGCTTCAAGCTGATGGGGACACGTACCGAAGACGGTACATGTCCCCGGCCTACGCGAAGTCTTCCGCGCGATAGCCTTGGAAATACAGCAGCGCCGTCAGGTCGGCGTGGTCGACCCGGGCATGGGCCTTGGCCGCCACCACCGGCTTGGCGCGGTAGGCGACGCCCATGCCGGCGACCTCGATCATCGCCAGATCGTTGGCGCCATCGCCCACGGCCAGCGCGTCGGCCGGCGTCAGGCCCAGCGCCGCCGTCTCTTCCCGCAGCGCCGTCAGCTTGGCCTCACGGCCCAGGATCGGCTCGCCGACCAGGCCGGTCAGGGCCGCGCCGTCGTCGATCAGGGTGTTGGCCCGGTTGGCGTGGAATCCCGCCGCCGCCATCACCCGGCTGGTGAAGAAGGTGAAGCCGCCGCTGACCAGCACGCAGCGCGCGCCATGGGCGGCCATGGTCTTCACCAGCGTCTCGGCGCCGGGGTTGAGCCGGACGCGATCGTCGAAACAGGCCTGCAGCTTGTCCAGCCCCAGCCCCTTGAGCATCGCCACCCGCTCGCGCAGCGCGCCCTCGAAGGCCAGCTCGCCGCGCATGGCCCGTTCGGTGATCTCGGCGACCTGGTCCTTCACCCCGGCGAAGTCGGCCAGTTCGTCGATGCACTCGCAGCCGATGATGGTGGAGTCCATGTCGGCGATCAGCAGGCGCTTGCGACGGCCTTCGGACGGCTGGACGCAGACGTCGACGGCCCGGTCGGCCAACGCCGCCTCCAGCCGCTCGCGCACCAGCTCGCGCAGGTCGCTCGCCACCGTCAGGTCAGCCGCGTCGGGGCCCAGCAGGTCCGGCGCGCCGGTGGCCAGGCCCATCCGGGCGATCGCTATCTCCGCCACCTCGATGGCGGCCGGAAGGGTGGCGGCGTCGGCGGCGACGAGGGTGACGGCGAGGGACATGCGGCTGCGGTTAGCGTGGTTTCGGAGGAATGGGAACCGGAAGCGGAGAACACCGTGCGTCCTTCGCGACGCGATCCTGAGGGATCGCTCCTCAGGATGACGAACTCAGAGACGCTTCAACCACCTTCGTCATGGTGAGGAGCGAGCCTCAAGCGAGCGTCGCGAACCACGCAATGCGCATCAGTGGCGGAGACGGCACACATCACGTAAGCCAACCCCAATGCCCCCTGTCCTGCTCATCCACGGCCCGACCGCCAGCGGCAAGTCCGCCCTGGCGTTGCGCGTGGCCCGGGCCGTGGGTGGCGAGATCGTCAACGCCGACGCGCTGCAACTCTACGCGGACCTGCGCGCGCTCAGCGCCCGCCCGACCGAGACGGAGATGGCCGGCGTTCCGCACCACCTGTTCGGCGATGTCGACGGCGCCGACGGCTGGTCGGTCGGCCGCTGGGCCCGCGCGGCGAGCCCGCTACTGGACGACATCCGGGGCCGCGGCCGCACGCCGGTCGTGGTCGGCGGCACCGGCCTCTACTTCAAGGCCCTGACCGAAGGTCTGGCCGACATCCCGCCGACGCCAGCCGCCGTGCGGACGGGAGTCGGCAAGACCTTTGACGATCTCGGCGAGGCGCGGTTCCGCGAGTTGCTGGCCTCGTTCGACCCGGTGGCGGAGACCCGCATCGCGCCGGGCGACCGCATGCGGCTGTCCCGGGCCATGGAGGTGCTGGAGGCGACCGGCAAGCCGCTGACCGCCTGGCAGGCGCAGACCTCCCCCGCCCTGCCCGCCGACGCCTGGCGGGCGGTGGTCATCGAACCGGAGCGCGAAGCGCTCTACGCCCGCTGCGACGCCCGCTTCGACGCCATGCTGGCCGATGGCGCGCTGGAGGAAGTCCAGGCCCTGATCGCCCGCGACCTGGACCCGGAGCTGCCGGTGATGAAGGCCGTCGGGGTGCGCGAACTGTCCGCTCACCTGCGCGGCGAAACGTCCCTTGCGGAAGCGGCCGAGACCGCCCGCCGGGAAACCCGCCGCTACGCCAAGCGGCAGCTGACCTGGCTCCGCAACCAGACGCCGGACTGGCCCCGCATCACCGACACCGACGCGGATGCGGCGTGGAGGCAATTCCTTGCGCTCGGCCCGGCCTTGACCGGCCTTCGCTAGCGTGGCATTGGCTCCAGAGACGATTTGGAGCAATCATCGTGCGCAGCGCGGCCACCAAGACCATCATCGTACTTACCTAGCGACCGACACGGCGTGACCTCCCGGTCGCGCTGTCGCCGGTCGCGTATGCCCAGGCCCCTCCAGCGGGCCTTTTTTATTGCCCTTTTCCGAACCGAGACGCCGTCATGACCGCCCAGACCACCACAAAGGCCTTTACCCCGACCGCCGCCCGCGAAATGACCGGCGCCGAGATCGTGGTCCAGGCGCTCGTCGACCAGGGCGTCGACACCCTGTTCGGCTACCCGGGCGGCGCGGTGCTGCCGATCTATGACGCGTTGTTCAACGACAACGAGACGTACGGTCCGCGCCTGCAGCACATCCTGGTCCGTCACGAGCAGGGCGCGACCCACGCCGCCGAGGGCTACGCCCGCTCGACCGGCAAGCCGGGCGTGGTGCTGGTCACCTCCGGCCCCGGGGCGACCAACGCCATCACCGGCATCGTCGACGCGCTGATGGACAGCATCCCGATGGTCGTGTTCACCGGCCAGGTCCCAACCCACCTGATCGGCACCGACGCCTTCCAGGAGGCCGACACCGTCGGCATCACCCGCGCCTGCACCAAGCACAACTACCTGGTGAAGGACGTCGCCGACCTGCCGCGCATCATTCACGAGGCGTTCCACATCGCCACCACCGGCCGTCCCGGCCCGGTGCTGATCGACATCCCCAAGGACGTCCAGTTCAGCACGGCGATCTACCAGACGCCCGACGAGGTCAGCTTCAGCCACGGCTACGCGCCGCGCACCAGGGGCGACGCGGGCAAGATCGCCGAGGCCGTTCGCCTGATCGCCAAGGCCAGGCGGCCGGTCTTCTACACCGGCGGCGGCGTGATCAACGCCGGCCCGGCGGCCAGCGCCGCCCTGCGCGCCTTCGCGGCCATGACCGGAGCGCCGGTGACCTCGACCCTGATGGGCCTGGGCGCCTTTCCGGCGGCGGATCCGGCCTGGCTGGGCATGCTGGGCATGCACGGCACCTTCGAGGCCAACCACGCCATGCACGACTGCGACGTGATGATCTGCGTCGGCGCCCGCTTCGACGATCGCGTCACCGGCCGGCTGGACGCCTTCTCGCCGAACAGCAAGAAGATCCACATCGATATCGACGCCTCCTCGATCAACAAGAACGTCCGCGTCGACATCGGCATCATCGGCGACGCGCGCAGCGTGCTGGACGACATGATCGAGGCCTGGAAGGCGGAGGGTCTGGAAGCCAACCGCTCCGCCCTGGACGACTGGTGGCGGCAGATCGACGCCTGGCGGGCCGTCCAGTGCCTGCGCTACACGCCCTCGACCACGGCCATCAAGCCGCAGCAGGCCATAGAGCGGCTCTACGAGCTGACCAAGACCCGCGACACCTACATCACCACCGAGGTCGGCCAGCACCAGATGTGGGCGGCCCAGTTCTATCGCTTCCAGGAGCCCAACCGCTGGATGACCTCCGGGGGCCTTGGCACCATGGGCTACGGCATGCCCGCCGCCGTCGGCGTGCAGCTGGCCCACCCGGGCAGCCTGGTCATCGACATCGCCGGCGAAGCCTCGATCCAGATGTGCATCCAGGAGCTGTCGACGGCCGTGCAGTACGGCCTGCCGATCAAGATCTTCATCCTCAACAACGAGTGGATGGGCATGGTCCGCCAGTGGCAGCAGCTGCTGCACGGCGAGCGCTACAGCCAGTCCTACTCCGAGAGCCTGCCCGACTTCGTCAAGCTGGCCGAGGCCTATGGCGCCGTTGGCATCCGCTGCAGCGACCCGGCCGAGCTGGACGCGAAGATCCTCGAGATGATCGACAGCCCGCACCCGGTGATGTTCGACTGCCGGGTCGAGAAGCTGGAGAACTGCCTGCCGATGATCCCCTCGGGCAAGGCCCACAACGAGATGATCCTGCCCGAAGGCGGCGACGACATCGGCAAGGTCATCGACGAGGCGGGGCGGCGACTGGTGTAGGCGTCATTGACAATCTATACGATAGTATTTGACATGCAACACGCATGTCGGGATTTGAATGGGATCCGGAAAAGGCGCGATCAAACCTTGCCAAGCATGGGATCGCGTTCGACGAGGCGAAGCGGGTTTGGGACGATCCCGGACTCGTTGTGTATGATGGCGGCGTCATCGACGGCGAACAGCGATGGCGCGCCATTGGGGCGGTCGGTCTTGTGACAATCCTGTTCGTCGTTTTTGTCTATCGCGGCCCGCTTGACGAAGAACGGGTGCGGATCATCAGCGCCAGAAGAGCGACTCCTCGGGAGCGCAAAGAATATGCCCAAGCAAACCTATGATCCCGAGCAGCTCGCCCGGTTGGCCCAGATCGGTGAGATGCCGGACGAGGATATCGACTTGTCCGACATCCCCGAGGCCGACGATGCGATCTGGAAGTACGCACGGCGGCCGAACCAGGGCGAAGCGCTGGTTCTTCCCATAGCGGTCGAGGCCAGGCTTTTCGCTTGGTTCGCACGGCATTCGGACACGCCTGAAGACGACATCAACAACGTCCTCCGTCAGCACATCGCGGACACCGACGCCAAACCCCGGAAACGCCGCGCCTGATGACCACGCTCCCCAATCCCGCCTCCGCCTATGACATGTCCCATGCGGACGAGGCCGAGAACCTCGCCACCTTCGCGCTGCTCGTCGACAACGAGGCGGGCGTGCTGCACCGCGTGGTCGGGCTGTTCGCCGCCCGGGGCTACAACATCGACAGCCTGACCGTGGCCGAGACCGACCGCCGGGCCCACACCAGCCGCATCACCATCGTCACCCGCGGCGCGCCGCATGTGCTCGAGCAGATCGAGGCCCAGCTGTCGAAGGTGGTCAGCGTCCGCCGCGTGCACGACGTCACCCGCGACCCCAACGGCATCGAGCGCGAACTGGCCCTGGTCAAGGTGCGCGGCACGGGGACCGACCGGGTCGAGGCGCTGCGCGTCTCGGACATCTTCCGGGCCAAGGTCATCGACACCACGTCCGAGAGCTTCGTGTTCGAGATCACCGGCGCGCCAAGCAAGATCGACAGTTTCGTGGAACTGATGCGGCCGCTCGGCCTTGTGGAACTGTCCCGCACCGGCGTCCTCTCCATCGAGCGGGGCGCCGAGGGCATGTAGGGGAGACCCGCACCTGCCGACCGCCGTACTGATCGCCCTGAGTCTGCTGGCCGCTCCGCCGCCGGCGCCCGATATCCTCCCCGAGCCGGACCCGAAGGCCTGGTGGGAGGAACAATGGCCTGCGCCGCCGGAGGCCGCCGACCCGCTGGGCGGGCGTCGCGCCGGCCGTGGCGAAACCTCTCCCCCCATCGACAACGGCGTCGACCCGCTGATGTACCGCCTCTGGGGCCTGCCGCCGCTCCAGGGTCAACTGGTCCGCCGCGGCGAGGCGGTGCTGGAAGTCTGGGCCCGTCCCGCCCGGGGCGTGCGGCAGGCGGTGATCCGCGTCACCCTGCGCCGGGACGGCAAGGCCTTCGTGCAGGCCCGGGCGGGCCTTGGCTGCTGCGAGCCGGCGATCAGCCGCCGCATCGCCTTCGACGAGCCCCTGTCGCGGGAAAAGGCCGATGCCGTGCGGGCCCTGCTCGATGATCCGATGTGGCAGGCGCCGCGCTTCGTGGTCACCGAGGAATCGGGCGGCGGGGCGGCGCCGGTCTGTGTCGACGGCGTGTCCTGGGACGTGACGCTGGTCACCCCGGGCGCCAGCCGCCACCTGCGCCGGGCCTGCCTGGACGAGGAAACCGGTTCGATCGCGCCGGCCCTGGAGGCGGCGCTGGGCGCCGCGCTCGGGCTGGAGCCGCGCTTCGACGTCATCTTTCCGCGTGGCGCCGACCAGGCCGCGGCGCGCAAGGCCTGGAAGGACCTGCTGGCCCGCGGCGGCCGGCTGAAGCCGGCGCCGGGGGACCGGCCGCAGGCGCCGGCCGTGGCGGTTCCCCCCGACGAGATCCCCTCGCCCGCTCCGCCGACCGATCCGCTCCCCACGCCCTGAATCGCCGCCGGGGTTCTTCCCCCGCCGACCAATCGTCCCTATATTGGAACTGTTCGGGCTTGCCCGGACTATGGGCATAAACGAGCGTGTAATAAACGGACTGGACCCGGGTGCGATTCCCGGCGGCTCCACCAATCTCCTTCGAGTTATCACGAAGAGCATGGGGCCGATCAGCATCGACAGACGTGTAAAGACGTATTCTTTGTCTCGGCGTGGCTCACCGTATCGGGCCGCTAAACTAACTGCGAACGATAACTTCGCTGAAGAGTACGCCGTCGCCGCGTAATGCGGTTCTAGCGAACTCAGACTAAAGCCCAGGGGGTTCAGATCCTCTGGCTGGGCCCGGGGGAGCCTGCAAACAGAATCCCCCACCCTTTCCCGATGGATCCTGCCTGTCTTCTTCCTCCTGGAAGCGGAGCAGGATCTACGCACCTCTATCCTCTCCCTGTTGGGAGAGGGGGACCCTGCGGAGCAGGGTGGTGAGGGATGCGCAGCCGGTCGGTGACTGGCCGCCGCGTTCGGCTCTATCCCCCCGTCTTCCCGGCGCAGGCCGGGATCCATGACACGCCCCGAGCCCTTGCCCCGTATGGACCCCGGCCTGCGCCGGGGAGACGGAGATGGGGGGATAGAATGATTTTATCCCCCACCCCCTTCACCGCCCGTATCCTTCACCGGTCCCCGTCGCGGGGGAGGGCGTACGGATCCGGCCCGATACGGCGACATGGGATGCGGAGATGCGGGATTTGCCCGTGGACCCTGGCCTGCTCCAAAGGCTCGCCGGGGGAAGAACCACGGGGCCCGGGGATCGTCGGTTGATCCCCGCCCGCCGGGCCTGGCCGTGAGGAACGCCCAGGGCGCCGGGAGGTAGAAGCCCCGGCGAGGCGAAAGCGAGCGGGCGGATAATGCCCATTGCGCTCAGCCCTCGAAGCCTCTCCGCGGCGGAGCGCGTCAGGCCTGCGTCGAAAACTTCAAAGCACTACCCCCACGGTT
>JAUXMY010000041.1 GCA_030683005.1 Caulobacter sp.
GATGTAGGCCCGCGTCTTGGGTGTGGTCGCGGCGTTCGCGTGAAGCTTCACAAGCATCGGCGTGCCTCCAGCCAGGCGATGCCAGACACTACACCGAGTCGATCAACCCAATCTCCCGGGACACAACACCTTCGCCGGGAAACCGGTGAATAGGCCTCAAGGATGCGTGCACATTCAACAAAACCTGGGTCCTCGCTTCCGCGAGGATGAGCGGGGATTTTCGAGGGCGACGCATCCCGCTCCACCCTGCTCCGCAGGGCCCCCCTCTCCCAATAAGGAGAGGATAGATCGTGGCGCGTCCGGCTTCACCGGCCGTCAGACGTCTTCCAGGTACGCCACCCCCGGCGCCGTCTTCAGGGCGCCGCGCAGCGAGGCGTCCAGCGTGTAGAAGCCGGGGAGCTTGAGCTCGACCTCGCGGCCGCCGCCCAGGCCCGCCACCAGCACCACCTCGCCGCCGCGCTGGGCGGCGGCGCCGACCAGCCGCTTCTTGAGGGCCTCGATCTCGGTCGACTGCGGCGACAGATGAACCCGCAGGCTGGCGGCGATGTGCTCGACGGCCTTGTCGAGCGGCTCGGCGTCGTCGCCGAAGAAGCGCACCTCGCCGTCGCGGGACTTGGCGCGGACCTTGATCAGCACCGCCTTGCCCGGCTCGAGCGCGTCGCGGCACTTGCGCAGGGCCTCGGGCGGGAACAGCACCTCGTATTCGCCGGTCGGGTCCGACAGCGAGACGAAGGCGAAGCGGTCGCCGCTCTGCTGCACCCGCTCCTGGCGACGGCGCACGACGCCGGCCATGCGGAAGGCCTCGGCGCCGGCCTCGGCCTGGATGATGGCCTCGGTGACCATGGTCGTGCGCCGCCGGCGCAGGACATCGACCATGTCCTCGAGCGGGTGGCCCGTCAGGTAGAAGCCGACGGCGGCCAGCTCCTCGTCCAGCCGGCGGATCTGGTCCCAGGGCTCGGTGCGCGGCAGGCGCGGGCGCGAACTCTCAGTCTTCTCGCCGCCCAGCAGGCTGAGCTGGTCGGAGTTGCGGTCGCTGGCCTCCGCCTGGCCGTGGGCGATCAGCACATCGGCGGCGGCGACGATCTGGGCGCGGTTGGGATGCAGGGAGTCGAAGGCCCCGGCCCGGGCCAGGTTCTCCAGCGCCCGCTTGTTGACCTGACGCGGGTCGACCCGCTCCACGAAATCGAACAGGTCGCGGAACGGCCCGCCCTCTCGGCGCACCTGCACCAGATGCTGCATGGCGGCGAAGCCGACGTTACGCACCGCGCCCAAGGCATAGAGCACCGCCCCGTCGGTCACATCGAAGTCGGCGCCCGACCGGTTCACGTCCGGCGGCAGCACCGGCACCTTGAAGCGACGGGCGTCCTGGTAGAACACCGCCAGCTTGTCGGTGTTGGAGATATCCAGGCTCATCGAGGCGGCGAGGAACTCGACCGGCGCATTGGCCTTCAGCCAGGCCGTCTGGTAGCTGATCAGGGCATAGGCGGCGGCGTGCGACTTGTTGAAGCCGTAGCCGGCGAACTTCTCGACCAGTTCGAAGATTGACGAGGCTTGGGCCGGGTCGACGCCGCGCTCGGAGGCGCCTGAGACGAACCGGGCCTTCTGCTGGTCCATCTCCTCCTTCTTCTTCTTGCCCATGGCCCGGCGCAGCAGGTCGGCTTCGCCCAGGCTGTAGCCGGCCAGGATCTGGGCGATCTGCATCACCTGTTCCTGGTAGACGATGACCCCGTAGGTCTCCTTCAGCACCGGCTCCAGCGAGGGGTGGAGGACGTCCATCGGCCGGCGGCCGAACTTGGTGTCGACGAAGGCGTCGATGTTGTCCATCGGGCCGGGGCGGTAGAGGGAGATCAGGGCGGTGACCTCCTCCAGCGAGCCGGGGCGCATCTTGCGCAGGGTGTCGCGCATGCCCTGGCTTTCCAGCTGGAACACCCCGACCGTCTGGCCCGAGCCCATCAGCTCGTAGGACGCCGCGTCGTCGAACGGCAGCTTGCTGAGGTCGATGTCGGCGCCGCGCCGCGCCAGGTGCTTCACCGCCCGGTCGAGCACGGTCAGGGTCTTGAGACCCAGGAAGTCGAACTTCACCAGACCGGCGCTCTCGACCCACTTCATGTTGAACTGGGTGGCCGGCAGCTCCGAGCGCGGATCCTTGTAGAGCGGCGTCAGCTCGGTCAGCGGCCGGTCGCCGATCACCACCCCGGCGGCGTGGGTCGAGGCGTTGCGGTACAGCCCCTCCAGCCGCAGCGCGACCTCCAGGCACTGGGCGACGGAGGGGTCGTCGTCCCGGGCCTGCTTCAGCCGCGGCTCGATGTTGATGGCCTGGGCGAGCGTGGTGGGATTGGCCGGGTTGTTCGGCACCATCTTGCAGAGCCGGTCGACCAGCCCGAGCGGCAGCTGCATCACCCGGCCAACGTCGCGCAGCACGGCGCGGGCCTGCAGGGTGCCAAAGGTGATGATCTGGGCCACCCGGCCCTTGCCGTATTTGTCCTGGACGTACTCGATCACCTCTTCCCGCCGCTCCTGGCAGAAGTCGATGTCGAAGTCGGGCATGGAGACCCGTTCAGGGTTGAGGAAGCGCTCGAACAGCAGCCCGAAGCGCAGCGGGTCCAGATCGGTGATGGTCAACGCCCAGGCGACCAGCGAGCCGGCGCCCGAGCCCCGGCCCGGCCCCACCGGAATGCCCTGGGCCTTGGCCCATTTGATGAAGTCCGAAACGATCAGGAAGTAGCCCGAAAAGCCCATCCGCTGGATGACGCCAATCTCGCGCTCCAGCCGCGCCCAGTATTCACCCTCCCCGGCCGCGAGCTGGAGCCCCTCCAACCGCAGGCGCAGGCCCTCAGCGGCCTGGTGGGCCAGTTCGTCGGGCTCCGTGCGGCCCTCGGTGGTGGGAAAGCGCGGCAGGATCGGATCGCGCTTGTTGACCATAAAGGCGCAGCGCCGGGCGATGTCGAGGGTGTTGTCGCAGGCCTCCGGCAGGTCCGCGAACAGCGCCCGCATCGCCGCCGCCGGCTTGAACCAGTGCTCGGCGGTCACCCGCCGACGCTCGTCCTGGCCGATGAAGGCCCCGTCCGCGATGCAGAGCAAGGCGTCATGGGCCTCGTACATGTCGCTCTGGCCGAAGAAGACGTCGTTGGTGGCGACC
The DNA here is from genome assembly GCA_030683005.1 of Caulobacter sp. Taxonomy (GTDB): domain Bacteria; phylum Pseudomonadota; class Alphaproteobacteria; order Caulobacterales; family Caulobacteraceae; genus Caulobacter. The sequence continues at coordinate 3,140 of JAUXMY010000041.1, forward strand.
AGCGGCACGTCATTCTCATAGGCCCAGGCCACCAGCCCCGGCTCGGCCGCCGCCTGTTCCGGCAGGCCGTGGCGCTGCAGCTCCACATAGAGCCGGTCGCCGAACACCCGGCGCATCTCGGCCAGGGCCGCGCCGCCCTCCCCCGCCTTGCCGGCGGCGAACAGCGGATCGATCGGCCCGTCCGGCCCGCCCGACAGCAGCAGCAGCCCCTCGGCATGCTCGATCACCTTCGACCAGGGCACGCAGGGCTCATCGGCCGGATCGACGTCGAGATAGGCCGACGACGACAGCTCGGTGAGATTGAGATAGCCGCGCTCGTTCTGGGCCAGCAGCACGATGACCGGCGTCCGGGCCCAGCGCTCGCTCCGCCCCTCGCCAATGCCGGTGACCGGCAGGGCGCAGGCCACGATCGGCTGGACTCCCGCCTCCTTTGTGGCCACCGAGAATTCCAGCGCCCCGAACAGGTTGGCGCGGTCGGCCACCGCCACGGCGGGCATGTCGGCGGCGGCGGCCATCTTGCCGACCACCTCAGCCTTGATCGCCCCCTCGAGCAGCGAGTAGGCCGAGCGGACCCGCAGGTGAACGAACCCGTTCTCCATGACGGCGGCGACGGCCATGCGGCTACTCCCTAGAGACAGGTCATCCTTCTACGACGATTCAGCGCCGCGGCGCGGTCAATCAGACCGGCCGTCAGGCCGCCCCCATCAAGCCGCCAACGTGGCGATCGAACACATCATCCAGCAGAAGCCGACGACGGAGAACAAAGCCAGCGATTCACGCGCGATCCGGACCATTCGGGCCTCCCCAGGACAAAGCCGAAGTAAGTTGCCCGTTTGTTCTATGTTGCGTATTTGTTCTCGTCAACCGGTGAATCGGCGTTCTCCCGGAACGGTCCACAGGACCGTCCCCAGGAGCCGCGCTCAAGACCGCCTAGGGTGTGGAGTCGACCGGCTGATTGTCGCCGGCCTTCGCGGCCTTCGCCTTGGCCGCGGGCGGCGCGGGGTTCATCGGCGGCCGATGCCTGGCGACGATGTCGGCCTGTTCGGCCCGGCGCACGGCGCCGGTGATGTTCAGGCGGGCGAGGATCTGGGTGGCGCCATGCTCGGCGCGCGCCTCCTCCCAGGTGTCGAACACCGCGCGGTGCAGGCTGTCGGTCTCACCGGCGTGGATGATCTTCGCGACGCCGTCGGACCAGGAGACGAACAGATAGTTGGCTCCGCCCGGCGACACCGGCTGAAGCTCCTCCAGCGCCTTGTAACGGTACTGGGCGCCGGACTGGCCGGTGATGTCGAACTGCCGGGTCAAACTTGAACTCCCGTCGAAGATGAATGCGCAAACCCCTGAAAAGCCTGCGAAAGCGGCGAAACCGGGGCGATCAATGGTCCGTGAACGTCGTGATGTGGTCCAGCGTTCCCTGGACTGGGGTTTTCGTCAGCCGCGCTGCTTTTCGAGATGGCCGTCCTTCATGGCGAAGACGCGGTCCATGTAGCGGGCGAGCTCGAGATTATGGGTGGCGATCACGGCGGCGACACCCGTGGTGCGGGCCAGTTCGTAAAGCTGCTGGAAGACCACCGTGGCCGTCTCCGGGTCGAGATTGCCGGTCGGCTCGTCGGCCAGCAGCAGGCGCGGCTCGTTGGTCAGGGCGCGGGCGATCGCCACCCGCTGCTGCTCGCCGCCCGACAGCTGGGCCGGCTGGTGGTCGAGGCGCTCGCCGAGCCCCAGACCCGTCAGCAGCGTCTCGGCCCGCTCGCGGGCATAGGCCCCGCCCCGCCCGGCGATCATCGCCGGCATGGCCACGTTCTCCAGCGCCGTGAACTCCGGCAGCAGGTGGTGGAACTGGTAGACGAAGCCGATGGTCGTCAGACGCACTTTCGTGCGGGCCCGGCTGGACAGGTTGGTGCAGTCCTGGCCGTCGACGCTGACCGTCCCGCCGTCCGGATGCTCCAGCAGGCCGGCGGCGTGCAGGAGCGAGGACTTGCCCGAGCCCGAGGGGCCGATCAGCCCGACGATCTCGCCGGGCATGACGTCGAGGTCGACGCCCTTGAGCACCGGCAGGTCACCCGAGCGGGTGACATAGGTGCGCTGGACGCCGCGCAGGGAGAGCACCGGGCTACTCATAGCGAAGCGCCTCCACGGGATCGAGGCGCGAGGCCAGCCAGGCCGGCAGCAGGGTGACGATGAAGCTCATGAACAGGGCCCAGCCGGTGACCAGCCCGACCTCGCTCCACTCGATCCTGGCCGGCACATGGCTGAGGAAGTAGATTTCCGGGTTGAACACCTGGGCGCCGGTGATCCGCTCGACCACCTGCTGGATCGCCTCGATGTTCAGGCAGACGACCACGCCCAGCACCAGACCCGTGGCCGCGCCCAGCACGCCGATCAGCGAGCCGGCCATGAAAAAGATGCGCATGATGGCGCTCTGGCTGGCGCCGACGGTGCGCAGGATGCCGATGTCGCGCCGCTTGTTCTGCACCATCATCACCAGGCCGGCGATGATGTTGAGGGTGGTGATGGCCACCAGGATCATCAGGATCAGCCGCATGGCCGAGCGCTCGATCTGCAGGGCGTTGAAGAAACTCTCGTTCTCCTGCGTCCAGTCGAACACCATCGCCGCCGGACCGGCCGCCTGGGCCAGGGCCGGCTTCATGGCGATGGCCTGGTCGGCGCTCTTGAGCATGATCTCGATCTTGTCGACCATGCCGTCGCGGCCGAAGAAGATCTGGGCCTGCTCAAGCGGCATGTAGATGAAGGCCTGGTCGAACTCGCTCATGCCGACCGAGAACACGCCGCCGACGGTGTAGTCCTTCTGGTTGACGCTCTGGCCAAAGGCCGTGGTCGCGCCGGTCGGCGAAATCAGGGTGATCGGATCGCCGGGACTGACGCCGAGCGCCGCGGCCATGCGGTCGCCGATCAGCACCAGGTCGCCGCCGTATTCGCCCTGGCCGTAGCCGTCGAGCGAGCCGCGCTTGATGTTGCTTGAGATGATCGTCGTGGCCTTCACGTCGGCCGGCGAGACGCCGCGCACGATGGCGCCGGTGATCTGGGCCGGGCCCATGACGATCACCTGCCCCTGGATCATCGGGGTGACGCGCACCACGCCCGGCGCCTTGCGGATGCGCTCCACGGCCGCGTCGCGGTCGGGACTGGCCAGGATGCCGCCGGCCACATAGGCGTGGCCGTTGAAGCCGAGCAGCCGGTCAAGCAGCTCCGAGCGAAAGCCGTTCATCACGCTCATCACGGTGATCAGCGCAAACACCGCCATGGCGATGCCGACAAAGGCGAAGATGGTCACCAGCGCCACGCCGCCGCTCTTGCGGACGGCCAGCAGGTAGCGGAAGGCGATCGCCCGCTCCCATAGCCCGAAGGGCGCCGCACCGGAGGCCAGGGCCTTGCTCATCCCGGCTTGCCCGTCAGCTGCGCGAGGACCACGTCGAGCGGCGCCACCGACTTTTCGCCGGTGGCGCGGTTACGGATCTCGACATTGCCTTCGGCGATGGATTTGGGGCCGACGATCATCTGCCAGGGCAGGCCGATCAGGTCGGCGGTGGCGAACTTGCCGCCCGGGCGTTCGCTGGTGTCGTCGTAGAGCACGCTCTTGCCGGCTGCGTGCATGGCCGCGTAGGTCTTCTCGCAGGCCGCATCGCAGGCTTCGTCGCCGACCCGCAGGTTGATCAGCGCCAGATCGAAGGGCGCGACGGCCTCGGGCCAGATGATGCCGTTCTCGTCGTGGCTGGCTTCGATGATGGCGCCCAGCAGGCGCGAGACGCCGACGCCGTAGCTGCCCATGTGGACGGCGTGGTCCTGGCCGTCGGGGCCGGAGACCTTGGCCTTCATGGCGTCGGAGTATTTGGTCCCGAAGTAGAAGATGTGACCGACCTCGATGCCGCGGGCCGTCAGGCGTTTGTCCTCGGGGATGGCGGCGTAGGCGGCCTCGTCATGCATCTCGTCGGCGGCGGCGTAGAGGCGGGTGCGCGCCTCGACCAGGGGCGACAGGTCGCCGTCCCAGTCGACGTCGGGGCCGGGGGCGCCCATCTCGACCAGGTCCTTGTGGCAGTAGATCTGGCTCTCGCCGGTCTCGGCCAGAACGATGAACTCGTGGCTGAGGTCGCCGCCGATCGGGCCGGTGTCGGCGCGGGTCGGCACGGCCTTCAACCCCATGCGCGAGAACAGGTTCAGGTAGGCGACGAACATGCGGTTGTAGGCCGCCCGGGCCCCGGCCTCGTCGAGGTCGAAGCTGTAGGCGTCCTTCATCAGGAACTCGCGGCCGCGCATGACGCCGAAGCGCGGACGGCGCTCGTCGCGGAACTTCCACTGGATGTTGTAGAGGTTCTTGGGCAGGTCCTTGTAGCTCTTCACCGAGGCGCGGAAGATGTCGGTGACCACCTCCTCGGCCGTGGGGCCGTAGAGCAGGTCGCGCTTGTGGCGGTCGGTGATGCGCAGCATCTCGTCGCCGTAGGCCTCGTAGCGGCCGCTCTCGCGCCACAGGTCGGCCAGCTGCAGGGTCGGCATGAGCAGCTCGATGGCCCCGGCGCGGTCCATCTCCTCGCGCACGATCTGCTCGACCTTCTTGAGCACCCGCAGGCCCAGCGGCAGCCAGGCGTAGATGCCGGCGGCCTCCTGCTTGATCATCCCGGCGCGCAGCATCAGCTGGTGCGAGACGATCTGGGCGTCGGACGGCGCTTCCTTGAGCGTGGGCAGAAAATAGCGCGACAGGCGCATGGATATCCCCGGGAGAGTGGTAGCGGCTGACTTAGCCGCTGGCGCCCTGCATTGGCAACGCGGGCGGCGAAAAGAAGGCCGCCGGACCAGCCGGCGGCCTTTCAGTCATCGTCGGGGAAAAACGCCACGGAGCAAGACCGGCGAACCGGCCTCCATGACCTCAAGCTAGCGCTGCTTCGCGGGCCGCCACGACCACGTCCCGCCGGGCGAGCCCGGAGCGGCAGGATTCGCCCAAAGAATGAGCGCTCCCGCACGCGCCGTGCGCCCATCGCCCAAATCGCGGGCGAAACTCAGGAGCTGGAGGGCATCTGCGGCAGGGTCACCAGGCCGAACTTGATGACGCCGAACAGGATCAGCCACAGCGCCGCCGACACCCAGGTGGTGGTGATGAACTTCTTCTTGAGGTTGGGATTGACCGGCGCGCCGGGATCACCGCCGCCCGGCACCTCCAGCCCCTCCTCCGCATAGGTGCGGTTGCCCAGCGGCAGGACGGCGAACAGCACCGTCCACCAGAGGGTCAGATAGATGGCGATGCCGGTCATCAGTCCCATCAGTGTGCGTCCTTCGGGGTTTCCATAAGTTCGACCAGCATGCCGCCCATGTCCTTGGGGTGCACGAAGATGATCAGGGTGCCGTGGGCGCCGATGCGCGGCTCGCCCAGCACGGTGGCGCCCTTGGCGACCAGCGCGTCGCGCGCCTCGTGGATGTTCTCGACCTCGAAGCAGATGTGGTGCTGGCCGCCCTTGGGATTCTTGGCAAGGAAACCGTGGATCGGGCTCTTCTCACCGTAGGGCTCGATCAGCTCGATCTGGCTGTTGGGCAGGTTGACGAAACAGACCCAGACGCCCTGCTCCGGCATCGCCCATTTGTCGGTCACAGAGGTCGCGCCCAGCAGGTCGCGATACATCTTCACCGACTCGTCGATCGAAGGGGTGGCGACGCCGACGTGGTTGAGCTTGCCGATCATAGGTGCGGACTCCGGATGCCTCTTGCGGTCGCCGGTGGTCTACACCGCCTGTCCCGCCCTTGCTACGCCTGCCGTCGCGGCACAAGGACGCCGATGGTCAGCAGACCAAAGACGAAGCCGCCCAGGTGGGCCTGCCAGGCGATGCCGGCGACCTCGCCGCCCATCCCGCCCATGACGCCGAAGGCGACGGCGACGATGACATTGGCGATGATCGGTCCCGGCAGCTGGCGCGCGACGTCCATGGACAGCAACGGAAGCACTACGCCCTCGCGCGGCAACCGGATCACCGCCGCCCACAGGCCGAAGATGGCGCCGGACGCGCCGACCACGGCGCCGCCGGCCGGACTGAGGAGCAGCCAGGCCAGGCTGCCGGCGAGACCGGCGCCGATGTAGAAGACCAGCCACTTGAGCTGGCCGCCCGGACTTGGCCCCAGACGGCGGGACAGGATCATCCCGAACGGCAGCAGGGCCGACAGGTTCATCGCCAGGTGCAGGAAGCCGCCGTGCATGACCATGGCGGTCAGCAGCGTCCACCAGCGCCCCTCGGCCAGCGCCTGCCCGCTGAAGACGCCCAGATACTCGGCCTCCCAGCCCGGACCGGCGGGCGTGCGCATCCACAGCTGGATCAGGAAGCCGACGCCGGTCAGCGCCAGCACGAGGAACAGAGCGCGGTTCTCCGCCCATTTGATGCCGAGCGAGGTGTCTTCGGGCTCGGCCTCCGGGACCGGGTCGGGTGCAAGGGCTGGTTCGGCGACGCCCCAGGGCCTCGGCGGGTCGCGGCGCGGATCATCCGAAGGCGGCTGTGGGCTGTCCATGCCCCTCAAGTGGGTCAGGGGCGTGGCGTCGTCAACGGGTGAGGTACGCCCGGCGCTCCAAGTGACCGACGAGCAGACCGACAGTAGCACAAGTCGCTTTCAGTCGTCGTCCCGGGTCGACCAGCCCCGCTCGATGACGCCGAGCACCACACCTGTCATCACGGCGCTGAAGGGCGCGATCCAGAAGTTGGGCTGCGCGGCCTGCACCATCGCCACCAGAAACAGCGAACCGACCAGCATCCAGGCGCACAGCATCAGCCCCGCCACCAGCTTCACCGCCGCACTGGAGCCCCAGCGGCCGACCACAAGCGCCACCACCCCGACAACGCCAAGGCTGATTGCGAGGGCGAGCGGATTGTCGCGGACAAAGGGATGGTCATCGAGCATGTTGCCTGCCGTTAGGCAAAGAGCGACCCAGTTCCACACCAGGCCTCGGGCGCGCTCCCATTGGCCGCCCTTGCCAGTCTCGCTGTCCCAGGAAGCCACCGGTCGAGGCCAGCGCCCCGAGGCGAGATAGAACCCGGCCAACCCGGCGACGCCCTGCCACATGCCGGTCAATGGCTCGGTCCTGCCGGACAGGAAATGCACCAGGGCCGCCGCGGCGCTGGTCAGGACGAAGACCGCGAGCATCCGCCAGCCGCCCATCCAGTCCTTGTCGCGAGCGGCGAGCGTCGAAAGGCCCATGCCGACGAACAGGGCAATGGCGGCGATGTGGCCAAATGCGCCTGCTTGGACGACAGCGTGTGTCGCCAGCGTCCACCACTGACCCTGCTCTAGGCTCGCGGCCGACAGGGTCAGACCGCGCAGGCCATCAAGGTCGTCCGGGGAACCACGGGCGATCTGGAGGAAGAAGGTCAGCAGCGCCAGGATCGCCAGCGTCCACGCCGGCCAGGCCGCCCGCATCGCCGGCAGTTCGCGGGCGGCAGGGTCATCGATCTTCAGTCTGTCGGTCAGATCAGACGACATGCCCGCAGCTCCCAACGCGACCGGAAGCCTAGCGGGCGGGCGCCCGCCGCTCAACCCTCAGTTCAAATCCGCAGCACCGTGGTCTCGACCACGGGGCGGCGTTCCCAGATGCGGTGGGCGGCCTTCTTGACGGCGCGGTTGAGGGCGTTCTCGACGGTCTGGTCGAGGCTGCGCTCCTCGGCCGGGATGCGCTTGAGCGCCTGGCCGGCATCCTCGCCCAGATCGTGGACGGCTTCCTCGACCGAGTACTCGTCATCGCCGGGCAGACCGACGGCCTTCACCGTCGGGCCGGCGACGATCTTGCCATTGGCGCTCAGCACCACCGAGACGACCAGCATGCCGTTGAAGGCCGCGTGGCGGCGCTCGCGCAGCGCCTCGCCGTTCTCGGGCGTCATCACGCCGCCGTCGATGTAGAGACGGCCAGCGGTCACCTCGTCGATGATCTCGGCGCGGCCGGGCGCCAGGCGGACCATGTCGCCGTTGCGCGGCGCGACGGTCTGCGGGACCTGCAGGTCGCGGGCGAAGGCGGCGTGCTCCAGCAGGTGGCGGCGCTCGCCATGGGTCGGGACGGCGATCTGCGGCCGGGCCCAGGCGTACATCTGGGCCAGTTCATCGCGGCACGGGTGGCCGGAGACGTGGATACCGGGGTGGTCGCGCTCGGTGTAGAGGCGCACCCCCCGGTCGGCGAGCTTGTTCTGCAGGTTGCGGATCGGGATCTCGTTGCCGGGGATGACCCGCGAGGAGAAGATCACATGATCGCCCTGCGACATGCGGATGTGCGGGTGGTTGCCCTCGGCGATGCGGGCCAGGGCGGCGCGCGGCTCGCCCTGGCTGCCGGTGCAGAGGTAGAGGATCTGGTCCTCGGGCACGTTCTTGGCCAGGTGATCGTCCAGCAGCGGCTGGATGTCCTTCAGCAGCCCGACACTGCGGGCGGCGCCGGCCATGCGGTGCATCGAGCGGCCGGCCAGCACCACCTTGCGGCCTGCGGCCTGGGCGGCGCGGATCACCGTGTCCATGCGGGCGACGTTGGAGGCGAAACAGGCCACCGCCACCTTGCCCTTCAGCCCGGCGATCAGCTTGTTCATCGCCACGCGCACGTCGGCTTCCGAGCCGGCCGAGCCGTCGACGAAGACGTTGGTGCTGTCGCAGACCATGGCCAGCACGCCCTCGTCGCCGAGGCGCTGGATGGCCTCGACGTCGGTGACCTCGCCCAGCATGGGGTCGGGATCGATCTTCCAGTCGCCGGTGTGCAGGATGGTGCCCAGCGGCGTGCGGATGGCCAGGCCGTTGGGCTCGGGGATGGAGTGGGTCAGGGTGACCAGCTCCAGGTCGAACGGGCCCAGGCTGAACTTGCCGCTCAGCGGCACCTCGGTGATATCCACCTCGTCCAGCAGGTCGGCGTCACGCAGCTTCTCGCGCAGCAGGTAGGCGGTGAACGGCGTGGCGTAGACCGGGGCCTTCAGGCGCGGCCACAGCCAGGCGACGGCGCCGATGTGGTCCTCGTGGGCGTGGGTCAGCACGATGCCGAGGATGTCGTCGGCATACTCCTCGATGAACGTCGGGTCCGGCAGGATGATGTCGACGCCGGGCGTGGTCTGGTCGCCGAAGGTCACGCCCAGGTCGACGACGATCCACTTGCGGTCGTCCTCGGGGCCGTAGCCGTAGAGATTGAAGTTCATCCCGATCTCGTTCGACCCGCCGAGCGGCAGGAAGACGAGTTCGTCGTTGTCATGTGGGGTCATCAGGTCGCCAGCCGCTGGTTGCGGCGATGAATCTCGAGCAGACCGCGGATAGTCAGATCGGGATCGTAGTGGTCAATCATGGTGGTGGCGTCCTCGAACAGCGAGACGACGCCGCCGGTGGCGACAACGGTCAGGTGCTCGCCCCGTTCCGCCTTGATCTTGCTGATCAGCCCCTCGATCAGGCTGATGTAGCCCCAGAAGACGCCGGACTGCATGGCGCTGACCGTGTCGGTGCCGACCACGCGGTTGCGCTCGGGGCGCTGGATGGCGATGCGCGGCAGCTTGGCCGCCGCGTCGTGCAGCGCCTGCATGGACAGGTTGATGCCGGGCGCGATGATGCCGCCCTCGAAGCCGCCGTCGGCCGCGATGATGTCGAAGGTCGTGGCCGTGCCGCTGTCGATGACGATCAGCGGGCCGGGGTATTCGATGTGGGCGCCGATGGCGTTGACCAGCCGGTCGGCCCCGGCCTCGGACGGCTTGTCGATCCGCACGGCAATGCGCAGGTCGGCGTTCTCGCCGACAATCAGCGGTTCGACGTGCAGGTAGCGCCGCGACAGGTTGCGCAGGTTGAAGATCGACTGCGGCACGACGCTGGAAATGATGCAGGCGGTCAGCATCTGCAGGCTCAGGCCATTCATCTCGAGCAGCTGCGACAGCCAGACAGCATACTCGTCGGCCGTGCGGGTGCTTTCGGTGGCGCTGCGCCACTGGGCGATCCAGGACGTGCCGTCATGGACGGCGAACAGCGTGTTGGTGTTGCCCTGCTCGATCGCCAGCAGCATCAAGCGCCTCCAAAAAAAACGTCGCCGGCCGTGATGCGCCGCAGCATTCCGTCTGGCAAGCGCAGACGCAGCGCGCCGTCGGGATCAAGCCCCTCGGCGACACCCTCGACCGTCTCGTCGGCCAGTCGCGCCACGCAGGGCTCGCCCAGGCCGTGGGCGCGCGCGGTCCAGGCCTGGGCGATCGGCTCGAAACCCTCGCGGGTCCAGGTGGTCAGCCAGCGCTGGAAGGCGTCCCGCAGATGTTCGACCGCCTCCAGCACGTTCGGCGCGCCGCCGGTGCGGTGGGCGGCGAGGTTGGTCGCCGGTCGCTCGGACTGCTGGGGAGAATAAGCCAAGTTGATGCCGATGCCCACGGCGACCCAGGCCGGCCAGCCGGGAACCTGCCCCGACTCCAGCAGGATGCCGCCGGCCTTCACCCCGGCCACCATCGGATCGTTGGGCCACTTCAGCGACACCAGCGACGGCGGCACATAGCGGTCGATCACGTCCGCGGCGGCGAGGGCGGCGACGAAGGAGACCTGGGCCACCTCCGCCAGCGGCCGGTCGGTACTGTAGAGGAAGGTGGCGGCGAGATTGCCGGTGGCTGTCTCCCAGGCTCGACCCCGCCGGCCGCGCCCCGCTGTCTGGCGCAGGCCGACCAGGCAGACCGGCCAGGTCTCGCCCCGCGCCGCGCGCCGCGCCGCCTCGGCGTTGGTGGAGTCGATCTCGTCGAAGACGATGATCTCGAAGGGCGTCAACCGGCCGGGGTCCGCGTCAGCCGAGGACGGCCGCGGCCGCCCGCGAGACCGGGTCCAGCCAGGCCAGGGCGACCAGGCCGACCGGGAACGAGAACAGCGCCGCGGCGATGGCGATCGACTGGGCGCTGAAGGCGGGCTTCTCGACAGCCCCCGGGGCGGCGTCGAACCACATCACCTTGATCAGGCGCAGGTAGTAGAAGGCCGCCACCACCGAACCGACCAGCGCGATGATCGCCGCCCAGGCCAGGCCCGCGTCAATCGCCGCCTTGAAGACGTAGTACTTGCCGAAGAAGCCGACGAGCGGCGGCAGGCCCAGCGCCGACAGCGAGAAGGCGGTCATGGCCAGGGCGATGCCGGGCTTCTCCTTGAAGAGGCCCGCCATGTCGTCGATCGTCTCCATCTGCCGGCCGTCGCGCCGCAGCGCGGTCATGCAGGCAAAGAAACCGGTGACGTCGACCATGTAGAGGACCATGAACATCAGCATGGCCTGCACGCCCGCCTCGCCGCCCGCTGCCAGGCCGATCAGGGCGTAGCCGATGTTGGCGATGGAGCTGTAGGCCCACAGGCGCTTGAGGTTCTTCTGGGCCAGACCCGCGAAGGCGCCGACGAAGACCGAGAGCAGCGCGATGGCGAGGACCACCTGCTGCCACTGGGCCACGGCGCCGCCGAAGCCTTCCTGCAGCACCCGGGCGAGCAGCACCATGGCGGCCAGCTTGGGCGCGGCGGCGAAGAAGCCGACCAGCGGGGTCGGAGCGCCCTCATAGACGTCCGGCGTCCACATGTGGAACGGCGCGGCCGAGACCTTGAAGGCCAGGCCGCAGATCAGGAAGACCAGTCCGAACAGGATGCCCTGCCCCGCGCCGCCGTCCACCGCCGCGGCGATGACGTCGAACTGGGTCGAGCCCGCGAAGCCGTAGATCAGCGAGGCGCCGTAGAGCAGCAGGCCCGACGACAGCGCGCCGAGCACGAAGTACTTCAGGCCCGCTTCGGAGGATTTGGCGTCGTCGCGGCGGAAGGCGGCCAGGACGTAGAGCGCGAGCGAGTGCAGCTCGACGCCGATGTAGAGCGAGATCAGGTCGCCGGCCGAGACCATGACGCCCATGCCGAGCGCGGCCAGCAGGATCAGCACCGGCAGTTCGAACTTGTCCTCGCCGCGCCGGGCCAGCCAGCGGTCGCTAAGGATGATCGACAGGGCGCTGGCGCCGTAGATGGCCGCCTTGGCGAAGGCCGACAGGTCGTCGACGATGACGCCGCCGGCGAAGCCCCTGCCCTGCGGTCCGAAGATCGCGAAGGCGCCGGCGACGAGCAGGGCCAGGACAGCCAGGCCGTTGAACACGACGCCGCCCTTGCCCCGGAAGGCGCCCAGCACCAGCAGGGCCATCGCCGAGACGGCGAGGATGACCTCGGGCCAGACGAGCGAGAAGGATGCGAGGGTCATCGGCGGCTCACCCGGCCACAGCGGCGCGCCAGGCGCCGACCAGCGCCTCGACGGAGGCGCCGGTGATGTTGAAGACGACGTCGGGCTGCAGGCCCAGGTACAGGGTCGAGAGGATCAGCGGCGCGAAGATCAGCACCTCGCGGCGGTCCAGATCGCTGATCTGGGCCAGGGCCGGATTGGTCATCTCGCCGAACACGACGCGGCGATAGAGGGACAGGGCGTAGACCGCCGACAGGATCACGCCGGTCGTGGCCGCGAACGCCGTCCAGGTCGAGGCCTGGTAGACGCCGGTCAGGGTCAGGATCTCGCCGACGAAGCCGCTGGTGCCCGGCAGGCCGACGTTGCCCATGGTGAACAACATGAACACCGCCGCGTACCAGGGCATGCGGTTCACCAGACCGCCGTAGAAGGCGATCTCGCGGGTGTGCATGCGGTCATAGACCACGCCGACGCAGAGGAAGAGCGCGCCGGAGATGACCCCGTGACTCAGCATCTGGAAGATGGCGCCCTGCTCGCCCTGCACGTTGCCGCTGAAGATGCCCATGGTCACGAAGCCCATGTGGGCGACCGAGGAGTAGGCGATCAGCTTCTTGATGTCGGTCTGACGGAAGGCGACCAGCGAGGTGTAGACGATGGCGATGGCCGAGAGCGCGAAGACCAGCGGCGCGAACATCGTGCTGGCGTCCGGGAACATCGGCAGGCTGAAGCGCATGAAGCCGTAGCCGCCCATCTTCAGCAGGATGCCCGCCAGGATGACAGAGCCCGCGGTCGGCGCCTCGACGTGGGCGTCGGGCAGCCAGGTGTGGACCGGCCACATGGGCATCTTCACCGCGAAGCTGGCGAAGAAGGCGACCCACAGCCACGGCTGCAGCCAGTCGGCGAACTCGTACCGCATCAGTTCGGGGATCGAGCTGGTGCCCGCCACGCCGATCATGGTCAGCACGGCCGCCAGCATCAGGACGGATCCGAGCAGGGTGTAGAGGAAGAACTTGTAGGCCGCGTAGACCCGGTTCTTGCCGCCCCAGATGCCGATGATCAGGAACATCGGGACCAGGCCGGCCTCGAAGAACAGGTAGAACAGGATCAGGTCCAGCGCGCAGAACACGCCGATCACCAGGGTCTCCAGGACCAGGAAGGCGATCATGTATTCCTGGACGCGCTTGTCGACGCTCTTCCAGCTGGCGAGGATGCAGATCGGCAGCAGGAACGCGGTCAGCAGCACGAACAGGACGGAGATGCCGTCCACGCCCATGCGGTAGCTGAGCCCCGCGAACCAGGGAATCTCCTCCAGGAACTGGAAGCCCGGGTTGGTGGTGTCGAACCGCACGGTCAGCAGGATGGACAGCGCGAAGGTCGCCAGCGTCGTGAGCAGCGCGATCCAGCGGGTGGCGCTGTCGGCGCGCTCGCCGCTCTGGCCGAGGACCTTCAGCAGCAGGATCGCCGCCACGCCGGCCAGCGGCAGGAAGGTGATGAGGGAGAGTATTCCGGTCATGATCTAGGCGCCCCTCACCGAGACCATTGGTACAGCGCGAACGAGAGCAGGCCGGCCACGCCGAGCAGCATCACGAACGCATAGTGATAGACGTAGCCGGTCTGCAGTTGGCCCGTCCGCTTGCCGACCGCGCGGGACACGGCGGCGACGCCGTCCGGTCCCAGGCCGTCGATGATCTTCTGGTCCCCGACCTTCCAGAACACGTCGCCCAGGAAGCGGGCGGCGCGCACGAAGGTGGCCTCGTACAGCTCGTCGAAGAACCACTTGTTGTAGAGGAAGGTCCACAGCGGGCCGCGCCTTGCGGCCAGCCGCGCGCCCATGCCCTCGTTGAGCAGATAGACCCAGGCCGCGATCAGCAGGCCGATGGTCGAGACCACCAGCGGCGACCACTTCACCCAGGTCGGGACGTTGTGGGCGTCGTGCAGCACATGGTTGCTGGCGGCGGTGAAGATGGCCCCGCGCCAGAACTCGTTCTCGTGGTGGCCGACAAAGTAGCCGACGAACACGAAGCCGGCGGCGATGGCGCCGATGGCCAGCACGCCCAGCGGGATCAGCATGACCAGCGGGCTCTCGTGCGGCTTGTGGTCGTGACCATGGCCGTGGTTGTCGTGGTGAGCATGATCGTCATGCGCGGCAGGCGCGGCATGGGCGTCGTGACCGTGGTCGTCCGCGTGATGGGCGGCGTCGTGACCCCACTTGGGCGTGCCGTGGAAGGTCATGAAGGCCAGGCGCCAGCTGTAGAAGGCGGTCAGGCCGGCGGCGAAGATGCCGATCACGAAGGCGAACAGGCCGTAGCCGCTGGTCTGGCCGGCGGCGAAGGCCGCTTCGATGATGGTGTCCTTGGAGTAGAAGCCGGCGAAGCCGAACACGCCCGGGATGCCGACGCCGGTGATGGCGATCGTGCCGATGGTCATCACCGCATAGGTGAAGGGCATGTATTTCCACAGCCCGCCCATCTTCCGCATGTCCTGCTCGTGGTGCATGCCGTGGATCACCGAGCCGGCGCCCAGGAACAGCAGGGCCTTGAAGAAGGCGTGGGTGAACAGGTGGAACATGGCCGCCTCGTAGGCGCCCACACCGGCGGCGAAGAACATGTAGCCGAGCTGCGAACACGTCGAATAGGCGATGACCCGCTTGATGTCGTTCTGCGCCAGGCCGACCGTGGCGGCGAACAGCGCGGTGACCGCGCCGATCAGCGTCACCACCTGCTTGGCGACCGGCGCATACTCGAACATCGGCGACAGCAGGCAGACCATGTAGACGCCGGCGGTGACCATGGTCGCCGCGTGGATCAGGGCCGAGACCGGGGTCGGGCCTTCCATGGCGTCCGGCAGCCAGGTGTGCAGGAAGAACTGCGCCGACTTGCCCATGGCGCCGATGAACAGCAGCACGCAGGCCAGGTCGACCAGCGGCCAGTCCCGGCCAATGAAAGTCCAGGTCTTGCTGGCGCCGTCCGCGATCAGCGGGAAGAGCTCGGCGAACTGGATGGTCCCGAAGGCCCAGAACACCGTCATGATGCCCAGCGCGAAGCCGAAGTCGCCGACGCGGTTGACGACGAAGGCCTTGATCGAGGCGGCGTTGGCCGTCGGCTTCTTGAACCAGAAACCGATCAGCAGATAGGACGCCAGCCCCACCCCTTCCCAGCCGAAGAACAGCTGCATGAAGTCGGCGGCGGTGACCAGCGCCAGCATGGCGAAGGTGAACAGCGACAGGTAGGCGAAGAAGCGCGGCTTGCTGTCGTCCTCGGCCATGTACCCCCAGCTGTAGAGGTGGACGAGGGCCGAGACGGTGGTGACCACCACCAGCATGACCGCCGACAGGCCGTCGATGCGGATCGACCAGGCCGACTGGAAGTCGCCGATGTTGATGAACGGCGCGATGGCGACCGTGAAGGGCTCCATATGGCCCCAGGTCCACTGGCCGAAGGTGTACCAGCTCAGGCCGCAGGCCAGCAGCAGCAGGCCGGTGGTCACCGACTGGGAGGCGACGTTGCCGATCCGGCGGCCGAAGAGGCCGGCGATGATCGCCCCGACCAGCGGGGCGAAAACGAGCAGGGTGACGAGCTGTTGCAACGGGTCAGCCCTTCATCACGGAGGCGTCGTCCACGGCGATGTCGCCGCGGTTGCGGAAGAAGGTCACCAGGATGGCCAGGCCGACGGCGGCCTCGGCCGCGGCGACCGTCAGCACGAACATCGCGAAGATCTGCCCGACCACGTCGTGCAGGAAGGCGCTGAAGGCCACCAGGTTGATGTTCACCGCCAGCAGGATCAGCTCGATGCTCATCAGGATGACGATGACGTTCTTGCGGTTCACGAAGATGCCGAAGACGCCGATCGTGAACAGGATGGCCGCGACGGTGAGGTAGTGCGTCAGACCGATCATTCGCTGATCCCCTCACCCGGTTTGATGTCGACGATGGTCATGCCGGTTTTGGGGGTCCGCGCGTTCTGGGCCGGGATGCTCTGGCGCTTGATCCCCGGCTTGTGGCGAAGGGTCAGGACGATGGCGCCGATCATGGCCACCAGCAGCACCAGGCCGGCCGCCTGGAAGACATAGACGTAGTCGGTGTAGAGCACCCGGCCGATGGTCTCGGTGTTGCTGACGTCCGGCAGCGAGGCTTGCGGCGTGGCGTTCTTCGCCGCCGCGCCGTTCACCGCCACATTGATCGCGATCATGACCATCTCGACGGTCAGGATGCCGGCCACCAGCAGGCCGATGGGCAGGTAGCGGGCGAAGCCCTGCCGCAGCTGGCTGAAGTCGACGTCGAGCATCATGACGACGAACAGGAACAGCACCGCGACCGCGCCGACGTAGACGACGATCAGCAGCATGGCGAGGAACTCCGCGCCGATCAGCACGAACAGTCCCGCGGCGCTGAAGAAGGCCGTGATCAGGAACAGCACGGAGTGAACCGGGTTGCGCGCGAACACGACCGCGAGACCCGCAAGGATCGTCACTGTCGCCATCAGATAGAAGGCTATCGCCTGCAGAGCCATGTGGGCCCCTTACCCCTCTCAAACGGACCGGTGAATCGCGCGCCTCCCTTATCGGTAGGCGGCGTCCAGTTCCAGATTCTTCGCGATTTCGCGTTCCCAGCGGTCGCCGTTATCCAACAGCCGCTCCTTGTCGTAGTAGAGCTCCTCGCGCGTCTCGGTCGCGAACTCGGTGTTGGGCCCCTCGACGATGGCGTCCACCGGGCAGGCCTCCTGGCACAGGCCGCAGTAGATGCATTTCACCATGTCGATGTCGTAGCGCGTCGTGCGACGGCTGCCGTCCTCGCGCGGTTCGGCCTCGATGTAGATGGCCTGGGCCGGGCACACGGCCTCGCAGAGCTTGCAGGCGATGCAGCGCTCTTCCCCGGAGGGATAGCGGCGCAGGGCGTGCTCGCCCCGGAAGCGCGGCGACTGCGGGCCCCGCTCGTTGGGATAGATCACCGTCTTCTTGGGGGCGATCATGTACTGCATGGCCAGCACGAAGGCGCCGCCGAACTCGAGGAGCGCCGCGCCCTTCAGGGCCTGTCCGATGCGCTGCATCATGGTTGGGCCGCCTTCTTGGGGATGGAACAGACGTAGTTGGACATCTGGGCGGGATCCTCGCCCTGCGCGCCCTTGGGACGCACCTCGCCGCCGGCGCTGGCGCATTCGGCCCTGGCCCGGACCATGGCGTCATAGTTCACCAGGCCGCGGCCGAGCGTGTAGGTCGAGACCCCGCTCTCGGTCGTGGCGCAGGCGGCCAGCCCCGAAGCGAGGCCCAGCGCGAGCAGAAGCGGCGCGGCGATACGCATCACAGGTACACCTTCTGGAAGACCTTGTAGCCGGCGACCAGGAACACCCCGACCAGTGAGGTGGGCAGGAAGACCTTCCAGCCCAGCCGCATCAGCTGGTCGTAGCGGTAGCGGGGCACGATGGCCTTGGCCATGGCGAACATGAAGAACCAGAAGACCACCTTGGCGCTGAACACCAGCAGCAGCACGAAGCTCTGCAGGGTGGGAGCCCAGGTCGCCATGAAGTCCGTCGGGAAGCCGGGGTTCCAGCCGCCGAAGAACAGGATGGAGATCATCGCGCACATCAGCACGATCGAGACGTACTCGCCGAGCATGAACAGCAGGTAGGGCGCGGCGCTGTACTCGACCTGGTAGCCGGCCACGAGCTCGGATTCGGCCTCGGGAAGGTCGAACGGCGGCCGGTTGGTCTCGGCCAGGGCCGAGATGTAGAAGATGACCATCATCGGGATCATCACCAGCGCGACCGGCAGGTTGGCGAGGCCGCCGCCGAACACGTTCCAGTTCCAGAACCAGCCGGACTGCTTCTCGACCAGCTCGGTCAGGTTCATCGTCCCGGCCAGCAGGATGACGGTGATGATCACGAAGCCGATGGAGACCTCGTAGGACACCATCTGCGCGGCCGAGCGCAGGCTGCCGAGGAACGGGTACTTCGAGTTCGAGGCCCAGCCGCCCATGATGATGCCGTAGACGCCCAGCGAGCTCATCGCCAGCAGGTAGAGGACGCCGACATTGATGTCGGAGATCACCCAGCCGGGCGCCAGCGGGATCACGCCCCAGCCGGCCAGGGCCAGGGTGACGGTGATGATCGGCGCCAGCAGGAAGACGACCTTGTCGGCGCCCGCCGGGATGATCAGCTCCTTGAGGATGAACTTCAGCAGGTCGGCGAAGGACTGCAGCAGGCCGAACGGCCCGACCACATTGGGTCCCTTGCGCATCTGCACGCCCGCCCAGATCTTGCGGTCGGCCAGCAGCAGGAAGGCGATCGAGATCAGCAGGAAGACGACGATCAGCAGGATCTGACCAAGGGCCAGACCAAACCAGAGCCAGGGCGAGGTGGGTTCGGTCACCGGGCTACTCCGCGGCCATCTTGGCGGCGCCGGAGGCGACGGCGGCGCATTCGGCCATCGTCACGCTGGCGCGCGCGATCGGGTTGGTCAGGTGGAAGGCCGTCACGGCGCTGGTGAAGGGCGCCTCGCCCATCTCGCCGGCTCCGCCCAGGCCCGACAGGTCGAACGCCGTCGGGACCGAGCCCGGCGCGAAGTCGATCTGGCCGAAGGTCGGATGGTCGGCGAACAGCTTCAGGCGCAGCTGGTCGAGGCTGTCATAGGGCAGCCGCGCGTCCAGATAGTCGCTGAGGGCGCGCAGGATGGCCCAGTCCTCGCGGGCCTCGCCCTTGGGGAACACGGCCCGCTCGCCCATCTGCACCCGGCCCTCGCTGTTGACGTAGAGGCCGTTCTTCTCGGTGTAGGCGGCGCCCGGCAGGATGACGTCGGCCTTGTGCGCGCCGCGGTCGCCATGGCTGCCGAGGTAGACGGTGAAGGCGCCGGAGGCGACGGCGGCGCATTCGGCCATCGTCACGCTGGCGCGCGCGATCGGGTTGGTCAGGTGGAAGGCCGTCACGGCGCTGGTGAAGGGCGC
>JAUXMY010000005.1 GCA_030683005.1 Caulobacter sp.
CCGCCGGCCAAGATCTTCATGGGCGACACCGGCTCGCTGGCCCTGGGCGGCGCGCTCGGCGCTGTGGCCGTGGCCACCAAGCACGAGATCGTGCTGGCCATCGTTGGCGGCCTGTTTGTGGCCGAGGCGCTGTCGGTGATGATCCAGGTCCTCTACTTCAAGCGCACCGGCAAGCGCATCTTCCTGATGGCCCCGATCCACCACCACTTCGAGAAGCTCGGCTGGGCCGAGTCCACCGTGGTGATCCGTTTCTGGATCATTTCCCTGCTCCTGGCCGCCATCGGCCTCGCAACCCTCAAGCTCAGGTAGGGAGGCTGGCCCGGTCATGATCCCCGTTCGCGGCTTCGAGGGACGCAAGGTCGCCGTTCTCGGTCTGGGCCGGACCGGGCTGACGGCGGCGCGCGCCCTGGTGGCCGGCGGGGCGCAGGTCGCGCTCTGGGACGAGAATCCGGCCAGCCGCGAGGCCGCCGCCGCCGAGGGCTTCGCCGTCGAGGACCTGAAGGCCGCCGACTGGTCCGACATCGCCGCGCTGATGCTGTCGCCGGGCATTCCGCTGACCCACCCCAGGCCGCACTGGTCGGTCGAGAAGGCGGCCGCGTCGGGCGTCGAGGTGCTCGGCGACATCGAGCTCTTCGCCCGCACGGTCAACGCCGCGCCGCCGCACAAGCGGCCCAGGATCGCCGCCATCACCGGCACCAACGGCAAGTCGACCACTACGGCCCTGCTGGCTCACCTGTGCGCCGCCGCCGGCCGGGACACCCGCGTCGGCGGCAACATCGGCTACGGCGTGCTGGGCCTCGAGGACATGCACGGCGGGGCCGTCTATGTGCTCGAGACCTCATCCTATCAGCTCGATCTGACCAGCAGCCTCAAGGCAGACGCGGCCGTGCTGCTGAACATCTCGCCCGACCATCTGGATCGCCATGGCGGCATGGAGGGCTATGTCGCCGCCAAGCGCCGGGTGCTGCTCAACCAGTCCAAGGGCGACACCGCCATCATCGGGGTCGATGACGCCTGGTGCCAGCGCATCTGCACCGAGATCACCGCCGCCAACCGCCGGACCATCTGGCCGATCAGCGCCAGCCGCTCGATGGGCCGCGGCGTCTACGCCATCCAGGGCGTGCTCTATGACGCCACCGGGGACCGGGTGATCGAGGTCGCCGATCTGGTGCGGGCCCGCTCGCTCCCCGGCCGGCACAACTGGCAGAACGCCGCCGCCGCCTACGCCGCCGCCCGCGCCCTTGGCATCCCGGCCGAGGTCGCCGCGGAGGGGCTGATGACCTTCCCGGGCCTGGCCCACCGCATGGAAACGGTCGGCGTTCGCGGCCTGGTGCGCTTCGTCAACGACTCCAAGGCGACCAACGCAGACGCCGCGCGCCAGGCGCTGAGCAGCTATCCGCGCGTCTACTGGATCGCCGGGGGACGCTCGAAGTCGGACGGCATCGCGCCGCTCGAGGACCTGTTTCCGCGCGTGGCGAAGGCCTACCTGGTCGGCGAGGCGCAGGACGACTTCGCCAGGGCCCTGGACGGCAAGGCCGACTGTCTGAAGGCCGGCACGATCGAGGCCGCCGTGGCCGCCGCCTGGGCGGACGCAGACGCCAGCGGCGAGGACGCCGTCGTCCTGCTGTCGCCGGCCTGCGCCTCCTTTGACCAGTTCAGCGATTTCGAGGCCCGGGGCGAGGCGTTCCGCGCCGCCGTCGAAGCCCTTGGCCGTCCCGCCCTGAGGGGAGCGCGCGCATGACCGGCAGCGTCCACCCGTTCGCACGTTCCGACCGCACGGCGCTCGGCCGCTGGTGGTGGACGACCGACCATTGGCTGCTGGGCGCGGTGGCCATCCTGATCACCCTGGGCGTCTTGCTGTCGTTCGGCACCAGCCCGGCCGCCGCCGCCCGCCTGCACTATGACGCCTCGTTCCACTTCGCGATCCGTCAGAGCGTGTTCGGCGTCGCCGCCCTGGCCATCCTGGTGGTCAGTTCGATGATGACCGCGCGGGGCGTGCGGCGGACCGCCTTCATCGTCTATGTCCTGACCATCCTGCTCATGGCGGCGCTGCCGTTCCTGGGGCACGAGGCCAAGGGCGCGACCCGCTGGATCAACATCGCCGGCTTCACGCTGCAGCCGTCGGAGTTCATGAAGCCGGCCCTGATCGTGCTGGTCGCCTGGATGTTCGCCGAGGGCCAGAAGGGCGAGGGCGTCCCGGGCGTGTTCATCGCCTTCTGTCTGTACGGCCTGGCGGTGGCGCTACTGTTGATCCAGCCGGACGTGGGCCAGACCGTACTGATCACGGTCGCCTTCGGCGCCGCCTTCTGGATGGCGGGGGTGCCGATCAGCTGGATCATGGGGTTGGGCGTCACCGCCTTCATCGGCCTGGGCAGCACCTATTTCCTGATCCCGCATGTCCACGCGCGGGTCGACACCTTCCTGAGCCCCGACAAGGCCGACAAGCACCAGATCAGCCAGGCGTCCGAGGCCATCGCCGCCGGCGGCCTGTTCGGCCGAGGACCCGGCGAGGGCGTGATGAAACGCGGCGTGCCCGACATGCACACCGATTTCGCCTATTCGGTGCTGGCCGAGGAGTACGGCCTGATCTTCTCGCTGGCCCTGATCAGCCTGTTCGCCTTTTTGGTCATACGGGGACTCTACAGGGCGCTCCGACTATCGGATCCGTTCGAGCAGGTGGCTGCAGCCGGACTGTTCGTTCTGGTCGGCCAGCAGGCCCTGATCAACGTGGCGGTGAACCTCAACATGATCCCGACCAAGGGCATGACGCTGCCGTTCATCAGCTACGGCGGCTCCTCCATGCTGGCCATGGGGCTGACGCTTGGCATGGCGCTGGGCCTGACGCGCAAGCGGCCGGGCGCCTACACGGCCAATGAAGGCCTCGCTCGCGCCGGCGCCTTCGCCTAGAGAGTATCCATGCCAGCCAGACTTGCAGTGGTCGCCGCCGGGGGAACCGGCGGCCATATGTTCCCGGCCCAGGCGCTCGCCGAGGCGCTGACGGCGCGTGGGTGGCGGATTCTGCTGGCGACGGACGAGCGCGGCGCGCTCTACGCTGACAAGTTCCCGGCCGACCTGCGCATCACGCTTTCGGCCGCCACGGCGAAGTCCGGCGATCCGGCGGGGATGGTCAAGGCGGGCGTCGCCGTTCTGCAGGGCACGATGCAGGCCCGCGGCTTCTTCAAGCGCATGGACCCGGCCGTCGTCGTCGGCTTCGGCGGCTATCCTTCGCTGCCGTCGCTGCTGGCGGCGCTGAGCCAGGGCCGGCCGACGGTGATCCACGAGCAGAACGCGGTCCTCGGCCGTGTGAACCGTTTCCTCGCCGGCAGCGTCCGGGAAGTGGCCTGCGCCTTCCCGACGCTGGAGAAGGCCAAGCCGAAGGTGAAGGCGCGGGCCCATGTGGTCGGCAACCCGGTGCGCCCCGACATCCGGGCGCTGGCCGACGTCGCCTATGAACCGCCGACGGCGGACGGGCCCATCCGCCTGCTGGTCACCGGCGGCAGCCAGGGGGCCCGCCTGCTGTCGGAAATGGTCCCTGAGGCCATCCTGCGCCTGCCCGAGGATCTGCGCGCCCGGATCACGGTGCAGCAGCAGACCCGCAAGGAGTCGATGGACATCGCCCGGCGCATCTATGCCGACGCCCTGGTCAAGGCCGAGGTGGCGCCCTTCTTCCGCGACATGGCCGGTCGGCTCCGCGACGCGCACCTGGTCATCGGCCGGGCCGGCGCCTCGACGGTCTGCGAACTGGCGGTGGCCGGCAAGCCGTCGCTGCTGGTCCCGCTGAAGATCGCCGCCGACGACCACCAGACCTTCAACGCCAAACTGCTGGCCGACGCGGATGCTGCGGCGGTGGCGTCCGAAGACGAACTGACGGTCGATGACCTGTCCGGGGCGCTGAGGGCGCTGCTCAAGGATCCCGCCTGGCTCGAGAACATGGCCAGGGGCGCCCGGTCGGTGGCCAGGCCCGACGCCGCCGAGAAGCTGGCCGATCTGGTCGAGCGCACCGCGCTGGCGGGGTAGCGCGGCGCTATTGCGAGTGCACTGACCGAGCTGTCAGCGTCAGCCTCAATCCGGCCATTGGTAAGAAAAGTCCAGAGGAGTTCCGTCCAGACTCTCGTAGGTCCAGCGTCGGGCGTTCAGGGACAAGACCGTCCTGATGGCGAACAGGGCCAACTCCAGAACCTGGAAGGGATGCGCGCCTCTCATGGTCCGCGAAAAACCCTCCGGACCTTCGAGCACCATCCTTGCCTCGTAGGCCGCGAATGGCGGCGCCATCCTCGTCGGCTGATCGATAGTCATGCGGCAGGGAACGCGCTTGCCTCCCGTCCTGGAGACGGCGATGAAGTTCAATGAAAAGAGGACAGACATCCAGGCAGCCTTAGAACGGGAACTCTTCTTCGCACTCGTTTACGCATGCCTTCCATCTGCCGGAGGCCGCGCCGAAACAAGCTGCGAAGTTTGGGGACACGGCGGCGCAGATCATGGTTTCGACTTCAAAAATGGCGTCACACCCGCGCAAGCAATGTCGCTTGGTGCGGCATCCTGCGGCGAAGAACGCGTCGCTGCATTCCAGCCCTCCCGCCTGAAATCGAGCAGGGAGCTTGCTCATCTTCGCCACCGGCGCAGGCTGCGAACCGGGCTCCGCGAACTGCTTGCCCCGGTGAGCAACTGCACTCCCGCTCGCCAATGCGAGAAGCGTTGCTGCGATCGCCAGTTTGATAGCCTTTTTCATCCTGCCAGCTCCCTGGGTATCGCAAAGGGAGATCACATAATTAATACAATCTCAAGGCGTGTTGGTCTTGCTGCTATCGAAAGGTAGCGGCGGCCGTTGCGCCGCGTGTCCCTGGAGGGGATTTCCGGAAGCTGGCGGCCACGCGAGGGTGCGCACCGCCGAGCTTCGTCACGGGCCCCACCTCTCTTCCGGCCTCACACGAACGCGGCCGTTGTCGTGGGCGCCTGATCACCTCGCTTGGCGACTGCGCAGTATGATCGACGGAGGAGCATAGCCCCTGACGTCACGCTGGGCATCGCCGCAGGCGCAAGTCGATGCGCTTGTTGAGGCAATCCCTCCATAACGCTCCCGTATTCCGGCGGCCCCGCAAATCGTCTAAGCCGCTTTGCATGAACCAGCGCCGCCGCCCCGTACCCTTCGAACTCGGTCCCGTGCACTTCATCGGCATCGGCGGCATCGGCATGAGCGGCATCGCCGAGATCATGATCCGCATCGGCTACACGGTGCAGGGCAGCGACCTGAAGGCCAGCGCCAACACCGAGCGGCTTGAGAAGCTGGGCGCCAGGATCTTCATCGGCCAGCAGGCGGCCAACGTCGAGAACGCCTCGGCCGTGGTCTATTCGACCGCCGTGAAGGCCGATAATCCCGAGATGGTCGCCGCCCGTGAGCGCCGGCTGCCGCTGGTCCGCCGCGCCGAGATGCTTGCCGAGCTGATGCGGCTCCAGTTCTCCGTGGCGGTGGGCGGCACGCATGGCAAGACCACCACCACCTCGATGATCGCCGCCCTGCTGGACGCCGGGGGCCTCGATCCCACCGTGGTCAACGGCGGCATCATCAACGCCTACGGCACCAACGCCAAGGTGGGGGAGGGCGACTGGATCGTCGTCGAGGCCGACGAGAGCGACGGCACCTTCCTGAAGCTGAAGTCCACCGTCGCGGTGGTCACCAACATCGACGCCGAGCACCTCGACCACTGGGGTGACTTCGAGGCCGTGAAGAAGGGCTTCCAGGACTTCGTCGAGAACATCCCCTTCTATGGCTTCGCCGCGGTCTGCGTGGACCACCCGGAAGTCCAGGCCATGGCCGCCCGGATCGAGAACCGGCGGCTGGTCACCTACGGCACCAATCCGCAGGCCGAGGTTCGCGCCCAGCACATCACCATGGGACCGGACGGCGCCCGGTTCGACGTGCTGATCACCCCGCTGGCCGGCGAGCCGATCCGCTACGACGGCCTGACCCTGCCGATGGCCGGGCTGCACAACGTCATGAACGCCTGCGCCGCCATCGCCGTCGCCCGTGAGCTGGGCGTCGACGAGGCCGGCATCCGCGCGGGGCTGAAGGGCTTTGGCGGGGTGAAGCGGCGCTTCACCACCACCGGCGTCGTGGGTGGCGTGCGGATCATCGACGACTACGCCCACCACCCGGTGGAGATCGCCGCCGTGCTGACCGCCGCGCGCGCCATGACGCCGACCGCCAAGGTCATCGCCGTGGTCCAGCCGCACCGCTACACCCGGCTGCGCGACCTGATGGCCGAGTTCAGTTCCTGCTTCAACGACGCCGACGTGGTCATCGTCGCCGACGTCTACACGGCCGGCGAGGCGCCGATCCCGGGCATCGACCGCGACGGCCTGATCGAGGGCCTGCGCCGCTTCGGCCACCGCCGCGCCCTGCCGCTGGAGAGCCCGGCGGCGCTGGCCGGGATGATCGCCGAGGAGGCGAAGGCCGGGGACATGGTCGTGCTGCTGGGCGCCGGCGACGTGACCAGCTGGTCCTATGCGCTGCCGGGTCAGCTTGAGGCGCTGGGGGCGTGAGGTCGTGCGTCCTTCGACACGGCCCCGCGGGCCTGCTCAGGATGACTGATTCAGAAGATGCTCCACCAAAAGTCATGGTGAGCAGCGCGCAGCGCGTGTCGAACCACGCAGGGCATTCGAAATGACCTGGAAGGCCAACCTCCCCGCCGTCCGCGGCAAGCTGTTGTTCGACGAGCCGCTGGCGCCGTTCACATGGTTCCGGGTCGGCGGGCCGGCCGAGGTGCTGTTCCTGCCGGCCGATCCCGAGGACCTGGCCGACTTCCTGCGCCAGCTGCCGGCTGGCGTGCCGGTCACGGCGCTGGGCGTCGGCTCCAACGTCATCATCCGCGACGGCGGCGTGCCGGGCGTGGTCATCCGCTGCGCCGGCAAGGCCTGGGGCGAGGTGCTGGTCGACGGCGACCTGGTCATCGCCGGCCCCGCCGCGCTCGACGCCCAGGTGGCCCGCGCCGCCGCCAAGGGCGGTCTGGCGGGCCTCGAGTTCTTCGTCGGCATCCCGGGCACGATCGGCGGCGCCCTGACCATGAACGCCGGCTGCTACGGCCGCGAGACGAAGGACGTGCTGGTCTCGGCCTCCGGCTATGACCGTTCCGGCGAGATGCGGGTCTGGGAGAACGAGGACTTCGGCTTCACCTATCGCCACACCGTCGTGCCCGAGAACGGCATGTTCTGGGTGCAGGCGGTGTTCCGCGGTACGCCCGACGATCCGGCGGCCGTGAAGGCCCGCATGGACGAGATCACCGCCCGCCGCGAGACCACCCAGCCGATCCGCGAGAAGACCGGCGGCTCGACCTTCAAGAACCCGGAAGGGCACTCGTCCTGGAAGCTGGTCGACGAGGCCGGCTGGCGCGGCAAGCTGTTCAGGGCGTCCGGCGGCGGGGCGATGTTCAGCGACCTGCACAGCAACTTCATGATCAACCCGGGCGAGGCGACCGCCGCCGACCTCGAGGGCCTGGGCGAGGCCGTCCGCGCCGATGTGAAGGCCAAAACAGGCATCGATCTGCAGTGGGAAATCAAGCGGATCGGCAAGCCGGCCTGATCCGGTTCATCGAACACGGGAACGCCGTGGCCGTGTCCCTGAATGTGTCGTATGCCTAGGCGACGGTTAATTCAGGCGTCCTCGACCCATGTCCGGCCACGACAACGACCACCCGACCGACCCCGATCTGGTGCGCCCCGCGCACGAGGGCCGTCAGGCCATGTCGGCGACCGACCCGGACCTCGACGAAAGCGCCCGCCTGTTCACCAGCGCCGACTTCCTGTCGCTCGATGCGTCGGTCGAGGCCGCGATCTCCCGGCGGATCGACCTCTACTACAACGCACCGCTCGAGATCTTTCCGTTCGGCGAGCAGAACCGCAAGCCGGACCGCTTCCACGTTCTGTTCAAACGTCAGGTGGAAGAGCGCTTCCCGGACGATGCGCAGATGCGGCGCGAGGTCTCGACCTACGGACGCCTGATCTTTCGCTGGCTACTGACCTACATGCTGGGGAAACGCACGCTCCAGGTTCTGGCGCTCGCCGGCCTCTGGGTGCTGGCGGCCTGGGGTTCGGTCCTGTTGCAGGGCGTGATCGTCGGGGCCGGGCCGCAGGCCATCGCCATCGGCGTGGCCATGCTGCTGATCGTCGGCCTGTTCTTCGGCGTCAACGCGCTGGTCTTCACCCAGTACCGACTGGGGCTGGAGAACCGGTCCTATTCGCTGTCGCGCGAGATCGTGCAGTACACGCGCACGCTTCAGAACGACTACACAACCATCCGGGCGCTTCCGGACCAGTCCGAGACCCACTTCCAGAGCGACGGTCCGGCCTGGGGCAAGCGTTCAGCCTTCCTGATCCGGCTCCTGATGTGGATCGCCGCGCGGATGGAGTACCTGGAGAAGTACATCCAGGTGTCGATGTGGCGGGTGCGCCGCGAACGCTACTGGATGGACTGGGCCGGCGGGTTCCTGACGCTGTTGGTGCTGGGTCTTTGGCTATGGTCGCTCATCGGCCTTTCGGCGCCGACTGAGGGCGGCGTGATGTTCCGGGTGCTCCAGGGCCTTGCCCTGGTTCTCGGCGTGGCGGTGTCGTGGGCGTCCTTCTCCCGCTGGCGCACGCCGGTGACCCTGGTCCAGGACAAGCTCGATCCCGGCTCGTGGATTCGCTACTCGACGCTCGACCTGGACAACACGATCGGCGAGCAGGTGCGCCGCGACAAGGAACGGCTCGTCGAGTACCGCCACCTGACGCGCGGACGCTGAACGGCGCGCGGTCGCGCTTGACTTGGCGGCTCCGCTATCGCACCCGCCAAGGATGCGTTTCTTCCTGCCCGCCCTTGTGGCCAGTCTCGCCCTCTCGACCGCCGCGATAGCGGTCGAGCCCATCGACACCGCCGCCGCCTTGCGCAACCGGGCGCTCGCCGATCCCCTTGCCTGGACCCTGCTCGAAGACCTGACCACCGACATCGGGCCGCGCCTCGTCGGCTCTCCCGCCATGGTCCGTGCGAAGGACTGGGGCGTGCAGACGTTCAGGGACCTGGGCTTCACCAACATCACGGTCGAGGAATTCGCCAAGCCGTCCTGGACGCGGGGCGCGGAGTCGGCCTCGATCGTCGCACCCTATCCGTTCAAGCTGTCGATCCTGGGCCTGGGCGGCTCGGTCCCCACTCCGGCGAAGGGCATCGAGGCCGAGATCGTCGTCTTCCGCGCCTATGCCCACCTTCTGGCCGCGCCGGCCGGTTCGCTGACCGGCAAGATCGCCGTGGTGACCCAGGCCATGACCCGCACCCAGGACGGCGCGGGCTACGGCGCCGCCGGCGTCGCCCGGCGGTCCGGCCCGTCGGAGGCCGCAAGGCGCGGCGCCGTGGCCTACCTCGTCCGCTCGATCTCGACCTCGGACTCCCGCCTGCCGCACACCGGGGCCTTACGATACGCCGAAGACGCGCCGAAGATCCCCGCCGCCGCGCTGGGCGTGCCGGACGCAGAGCTGCTGGAGCGCCTCGCCGCCCGGGGCCCGGTGAAGGTGAAGCTCAGCCTCGCCTCGACCACCAATCCCGACAACGTCGCCTGGAACATCGCCGGCGACATCGTCGGCAGCGAGACGCCCGAGCAGATCATCGTCATCGGCGGCCACCTGGACAGCTGGGACGTCGGCACGGGGGCCATCGACGACGCCTCCGGCATCGCCATCACCACGGCGGCGGCCAGGCTGATCGGCGACCTGCCGCGCCATCCGAAGCGGACGATCCGCGTGGTCATGTGGGGCTCGGAGGAGAGCGGCGGCTCCAGCGAGGCCTACGCAAAGGCGCGCGCCGGCGAGCTGGCCAACCTGATCGTGGCCAGCGAAAGCGATCTGGGCGGCGACCGCATCTACGCGCTGATGCTGCCGCAGGGCGCGGCCGGCCATCCGATCCGGGGCCAGCTGTCGAGCCTGCTGGCGCCGCTGAAGATCTTCGTCTCGTCGGAGCCCGCACGGTCCGGCGGCGCGGACACCGCCGGTCTGCAAGCGGCGGGGGTGCCGGTGTTCAGCCTTCGTCAGGACGCCAGCCGCTACTTCGACTTCCACCACTCCGAGGACGACACGATCGACAAGGTCGACCGCCGCAGCCTCGACCACAACGTCGCCGCCTGGGCGGCGGTCATCTACATGATCGCCGACAGCGACATCGATTTCCGCGCTTTGAAGGACGCTAAATGAGCCTGCCGCTACAGGGCCACCACGTCGCCGTGCTGCTGGGCGGCCTGTCTTCCGAACGGGAGGTCAGCCTCGTCTCCGGGGCCGCCTGCGCCGGCGCGCTCGAGAACCTGGGCGCCAAGGTCACCCGCGTCGACGCCGGCCGCGACCTCGCCCAAGTGCTCGCCGCGCTCAAGCCCGACGTCTGCTTCAACGCCCTGCACGGCGAGTGGGGCGAGGACGGCTGCGTGCAGGGTGTGCTGGAGACGCTGGGCGTCCCCTACACCCACTGCGGCGTGCTCGCCTCGGCCCTGGCCATGGACAAGGCCAAGTCCAAGGCCGTGCTGGCCGCCGCCGGCGTCACGGTGCCGGGCGGCGGGCTCTACAACCGCCACGACGTCGCCCGCGACCACGTCATGCCCCCGCCCTATGTGGTGAAGCCCAACGCCGAGGGTTCGTCCGTCGGGGTGTTCCTGGTGTTCGAGGGCGCCAACAGTCCGCCGCAGGAGGTCGTGGCGCCGTCCTGGACATTCGGCGAGGAGGTCATGGTCGAGCCCTATATCGCCGGTCTGGAGCTGGCGGTCGCGGTCATGGACGGCAAGGCCCAGACGGTCACCGAGATCGTCCCGCGCACCGGCTTCTACGACTACGACGCCAAGTACGCCGAAGGCGGCTCCGAGCACGTCGTGCCGGCCCGCATGCCGCCTGAGGATTTCGACCGCGCCCTTCGCCTTTCGGAGCTCGCCCACGCCGCGCTTGGTTGTCGCGGTGTGACCAGAAGCGACCTTCGTTATGACCCTGTTAAGCGTCTTCTGGTCCTCTTGGAGGTCAATACGCAGCCCGGCATGACTCCTACCTCTCTGGTTCCAGAACAGGCGGCGCATCTGGGTACTTCGTTTGACCAACTAGTGCTCTGGATCGTGGAGGATGCGTATGCCCGCGGCAATGCGGGGGGCGGGGCGCGGTAGCGCCAAGCCCCGGGCCAAAGCGCCCGCAAACAGGGGTGGACCCCGGAAAGCCTCCCCGGCGCCAAGGCCCGCGGCAAAGCTGCGCGCCGCGCAGGGCGTGCTGCCGCCCATGATCGCGCTCGGCGTCGCCGGCGCCGTGCTGACCATCGGTCTCGTCGTGACCCTGGCCACCGGACATCGTGGCGAGCGTCTGGTCCAGGACCTCGGCTCGGCCGTCGCCGGCCAGACGGCCGGTCTCGGCTTCCGCGTCGACAAGGTTCACGTGCAGGGCGCCTCGCCGATGGCGCAGCAGGCCATCCTGGACGCCACCGGGCTGTCGCTCGGCCAGCCGATCCTCGATGTAGACCTGGAACAGGTTCGCCAGGCCGTGGCCGGCGTCGGTTGGGTGAAGAACGCCCAGGTCGTGCGCCTGCTGCCCGACACCCTGGTCATCGCGATCGAGGAACGCGAGACCCTGGCGGTCTGGCAGTCGCGCGGCCGGACCTTCGTCATCGACGGCGGCGGTCGGGCGATCCCGGAAGCCGACCCCGGTCGCTTCCCGCAGCTGCCGCTGATCGTGGGGGAGGGCGCCAATGATGCGGCCGCCGCCATCCTGCCGGCGGTGCAGTCGCGTCCGCGCCTGCGTGACCGTCTCGAGGCGCTGGTGCGCGTCGACGGTCGGCGGTGGGATCTGCGGCTCAAGGATGGCGGGCTCGTCCAGCTGCCGGCGGTGGACGAGGAGTCGGCGTTGATCCGGCTGGACCAGCTCGACCAGCGTCAGCGAATCCTCGAGCTGGGCTTCGAGCGAATTGATTTGCGGGAGCCGGGCCTGATCGCCCTGCGACCACGGGAAAATCCGGCGCCGGGCCAACCGCCCGTCGCGGCCGGCGTATAGAAGGCGGCGGGCGGGGTGCTCAGGTCGATGTCACGGACGGATGATCGCAAGCAGGCGCGCGATGGCCTGAAGGCGGCGCTGGCGCGCCAGCCGGTGATCGCGGCCGTCGATCTGGGTGCGTCCAAGGTCGCCTGCTTCGTGATGAAGCCCGAGGGCGTGCGTCGCGGCGATCGGACCCTCACCACCGCAGGCGTCGGCTATGTTCAGTCGCGCGGCGTCAAGGGCGCTTCCATCGCCAGCATGGACGAGGCGGCCGAGGCCATCGCCCTGGCCGTCGAGCGCGCCGAAGCCGTAGCCGGTGTCAGCGTCCAGGGCGTGACGATCGCCACCGCCGGCGGCCAGATGGGGAGTCAGCGGGTCAGCGCCCGCGTCTCGATCGGCGCGCGGCCGATCACCGACAACGACTGCTCGCGCGCCCTCGCCGCCGCCCTGGCCCAGATCCGGCTGCCCGGCCGCCGGCCGCTGCATATCCTGCCCATCGCCTGGTCGGTCGACGGCCAGCGCGGCGTGCGCGACCCGCGCTCGATGTTCGGCAAGAGCCTGGGCGTCGACCTGGTCGTCGTCTCCATCGCCGAGACCATCTTCCAGACGCTGGGCCACTGCGTCGAGCGGGCCCACCTGCAGTTCGAGGGCGTGGTCGCCGCGCCCTTCGTCTCGGCCCTCGCCGCTCTCGAGGAAGACGAGATGGATCTGGGCGCCATCTGCATCGACATGGGCGGCGGCACGACCTCCGCGGCGGTGTTCAGCGGCGGCAGCCTGGTCCACGTCGAGTGCCTGGCGGTCGGCGGCGAGCACGTCACCCAGGACATCGCCCGCGGCCTGTCCACCTCCCGCGCCGGGGCCGAGCGGATCAAGACCCTGCACGGCTCGGCCATCGCCTCGGCCAACGAGGACCGCGAGATGATCGAGGCGCCGCCGCGCGGCGACGATCCGGGCGCCGGCCCGGTGATTGCGCCCAGGTCCCTGCTCAAGGGCATCATCGCCCCCCGTGTTGAGGAGACGCTCGAGCTCCTGCGTGAACGGCTGAAAGAGGCCGGGGCCCTGATCGAGCCCGGCGCCGGCATCGTGCTGACCGGCGGCGCCAGCCAGCTGGCCGGCGTTCGCGAGGTCGCCGTGCGGGTGTTCGACCGCCCGGTTCGGCTCGGCCGCCCCCGCCGGGTGCCACATCTGGCTGACGCCGTCACCGGCCCCGCCTTCTGCGCCGCCGCCGGCGTTCTGCACCGCGCCGCCTTCGGTCCCCGCGAAGCGGTCTCGGCCAAGGTGCTGGCCGGCGCGGGCAAGCGGCGCGAACCGGTGGATCCCGGCGCTGGCGCGGTGACGAAGGTCGCGGCCTGGCTGCGCGACAATCTGTAGCCGTATTTCTCGGTTCGATTCGCGCAAGCCCTTACCGCACAACAAAATTCCTCTGGAGACGGCTTAATCCCGAGGCGACTCACGCTATGCGGTTAACTGCCGATTAAGGATGTGGGTCCGACATTAACCCCGCCGTAAGGCATTCCCGGCGCGCGGGTCGCCGGACTGTTCGCAAGAACGCCAGGACACGGGGTCCCATTATGAAGTTGTACGCGCCTCAAACCACCGAACTGAAGCCCAGGATCGTTGTCTTCGGTGTCGGCGGCGCCGGCGGCAACGCGGTCAACAACATGATCGAGGCTGGCCTCGAGGGTGTCGAGTTCGTCGTCGCCAACACCGACGCCCAGCAGCTGCAGTTCGCCAAGACCGAGCGCCGCATCCAGCTCGGCGTACAGGTCACCCAGGGGCTCGGCGCCGGGGCGCACCCGGAAGTCGGCATGAGCGCCGCCGAGGAGAGCACGCCGGAGATCGGCGAGCATCTCGACGGGGCTCACATGGTCTTCATCACCGCCGGTATGGGCGGCGGCACCGGCACCGGCGCCGCGCCGATCATCGCCAAATGCGCGCGCGAGCGCGGCATCCTGACGGTGGGCGTGGTCACCAAGCCGTTCCACTTTGAAGGCCGTCACCGCATGCGGCTGGCCGACGCGGGCATCGCCGAGCTGCAACGCTACGTCGACACCCTGATCGTCATCCCCAACCAGAACCTGTTCCGCGTCGCCAACGAGCGCACGACCTTCGCCGAGGCCTTCGGCATGGCCGACCAGGTCCTGCACTCGGGCGTCCGCTCGATCACCGACCTGATGGTGCTCCCGGGTCTGATCAACCTCGACTTCGCCGACGTCCGCACGGTGATGACCGAGATGGGCAAGGCGATGATGGGCACCGGCGAAGCCTCCGGCGACGACCGCGCCCTGATGGCCGCCCAGAACGCCATCCAGAACCCGCTGCTCGACGAAGTCTCGCTGAAGGGCGCCAAGGCCGTGCTGGTCAACGTCACCGGCGGCCTCGACATGACCCTGCTGGAAGTCGACGAAGCGGCCAACGCCATCACCGACCAGGTCGACCCCGAAGCCAATGTCATCTTCGGCGCGGCCTTCGATCCGGCGCTGGAAGGTTCGATCCGCGTGTCTGTGGTCGCCACCGGCATGGACGGCGCCTCCATCGCCGCCATCGAGCCGCAGCGCACGATGCGGGTGAACGCCACCGCCAAGCCGCTGATCGTCGATCAGGCTCCGGCCGCGCCGATGCCCGAGACGTATGCGCAGCCGGCCGCCTATGAAGCGCCTCGCGCGGCCGAGCCGGCCCCCACGCCGTCCTGGGCCACACCCGAGCCCCAGCCCCAGTTGATCCAGCCCGCCATGTCCCTGGATGTGCAGCAGGCTGATCTGGCGTTCGAGGCGCCCGAACCCGTCGTGGCGGCCACGCCGGTCTCCGAGCCGGTCATCCAGGCTCCGACCCAGCGAACCGTCATCGTTGATCCGCTCGTCGCCGAGGACGAGGATTTCGACGCGCCGCTCTACACAGAGACGCCCTTCACCGACAGCCGCCAGCAGCGCAAGGGCTTTCTGAGCCTCTTCGGCGGCCGCCCGCAGCAGCAGCAGCCCCGCTTCGAGGGCGGCATGCCGCGAGCCATGGGGCGGACATCGACGGCGGCGCAGCCGGTCGAGGAGCCGCGGGTGGACGAGGCCGAGGATCTGGAGATCCCCTCCTTCCTGCGCCGGCTCGCCAACTAGCCTGCCGGGCGAGGCGGTCTCCGGCCGTTCCCGCCCTGCTTGAATCCTGACGACCCGCCGCCGACCGGACTTTCACAGTCCGGTCGGCGGTTTCATTTTTCACGAGTATTTTCAAAGACTTTTGGTCGTTACAATCCGAAACAGCGATTGTTTTGCCGCGCCGCAGCATAACTCTTAAATGGCACGTGGGGCGTTGCGCGGTCGTGGAGACCGCCGGCCCCCTGACTTGAAAGGTCGCTCGTGTCTTTGTCGGCGTATCATCAGCACACTGTGGCCGGCCCCGTGATCTTCGCGGGCGTCGGCGTGCATACCGGCGCCCATGTGCGTGTCGCCGTGCGTCCGGCCGCCATCGACGCCGGCGTCACCTTCGTGCGCACCGATCTCAAGGATATCGACAACGCCATCCGCGTCTCGGCCGAAGCTGTCGGCCAGACCCGGCTGGGCACCGTCATCAACAATGCCGCCGGCGCCAGCGTCTCGACCATCGAGCACCTGATGGCCGCCTTCTGCGCCCTGGGCATCGACAACGTGGTTGTTGAGCTGGACGGTCCCGAAGTGCCGATCCTCGACGGCTCGGCCGATGTGTTCATCCAGTTTCTCGACCGCGCCGGCCGCCGTCGCCAGGAAGCGTCGCGTCGCTTCATCGAGGTCCTGGAGCCGGTCGAGGTGGTGGAGGGCGACAAGCGCGCCGTTCTGCTGCCGTCGGACCGGTTCGAGGTCGCGTTCGAGATCGCGTTCGACTCGGCCCCGATCGGCCGCCAGCGCGTCGATCTGGAAATCACCGAGCAGTCTTTCCGCGAGGAACTGGCCGATTGCCGCACGTTCGGCTTCCTGAAGGACGTCGAGGCCTTGCGGGCTGCCGGTCTGGCCCGCGGCGCCTCGATGGACAACGCCGTGGTCCTGGACGGCGACCGCGTGCTGAACCCGGAAGGCCTGCGCCGTCCGGATGAATTCGTGCGCCACAAGGCTTTGGACGCGGTTGGCGACCTCTATGTCGCCGGTCTTCCGCTGCTCGCCCGCTTCGAAGGCCTTTACGCCGGACACGGTCTGAACAACCAGCTGGTTCGGGCGTTGATGGCTCGTCCGCAGTCCTGGCGTGTCCGCACGCTGGCTCCGGAACTCGCTCAGGCTGTTTGATCGGCTTTCGCCGCATTTGCGCCCGCCTTCCTGTGGTGTAGAAGCCAACAGGCGCCGGGGGCGCGAACTGGTTCGAGGTGAGGGTAAGTGCTTCGTAGAACGCAAGGCCGCACGGTGGCCGTCGCCGCGGCCGTGACGGCGTCTCTGGCTCTCTCCGCCTGCGCGGGAGACCGGAAACCCACGCCGCGCCTCGCCTATCAGGAACGCCCGGTTGAACTGCTGTACACGACCGGGGCCTACCGCCTCGACCAGCGCCGCTGGACCGAGGCCGTGGCCTATTTCCAGGAGGTGGAGCGCCAGCACCCCTATTCGGAATGGTCGCGCCGCTCGATCCTGATGGCGGCCTACGCGCGCTACCAGGCGAACCAGTACAGTTCGGCCATCGAGGACGCGAACCGTTTCATCCAGCTGTATCCCGGCAATCCGTCGGTCGTGTACGCCTACTATCTGAAGGCCGTTTGCTACTTCGAGCAGATCGTCGACGTGAACCGCGACCAGGCCTCGACGGAGCAGGCGCTCAGCGCGCTTCGCGACATCGTCACGCGTTATCCGACCACGGAATACGCCGCCGACGCCCGCCTGAAGATCGACATGGTCAACGACCAGCTGGCCGGCAAGGAGATGGCCATTGGCCGCTACTACATGCGCCAGGGCCAGACGCTGGCCGCCATCAACCGCTACAAGACGGTCATCGATCGCTACCAGACAACCACCCACACGCCCGAGGCGCTGTACCGGCTGGTCGAGAGCTATACGACGCTGGGCCTGATGGGCGAGGCGACGGCCAACGGCGCGGTCCTCGGCTACAACTTCCCGGGCGATCCCTGGTACGCCGACGCCTACAGGCTGCTGACCGACAAGGGTCTGCAGCCGGCCGTCGCGCCGCTCGATCCGGGCGCGAAGGTCAGCTACCTCGACCGTATGCTGGGCAAGAAGCCGGCGCCGCCGCCGCCCGGCGAAGCGGTGCGGACGACCGAGCCGACCCGGGTCGCGCCGCCCGAAGCGGACGTTTCGGCGATCCCGGCGCCCAAGCCTCGTCGAAAGAGCATCCTCGACCGCATGCTTGGCCGTTGACATAGAACGATACTAGAACAAACTGCCCGCCATGCTGATCGGGCTGACCATTCGTGATGTCGTGCTCATCGAGAGCCTGGACCTCGCCATAGGCTCGGGCCTCACGGCGCTGACCGGCGAGACCGGGGCGGGGAAGTCGATCATCCTCGACGCCCTGGGTCTGGCCACCGGCATGCGCGCCGAGGCGGGCCTGGTGCGCCGGGGCGCGACCCAGGCCAGCGCCACCGCCATCTTCTCCCTGCCGCCGGATCACGCCGTCTGGGCCGTTCTCGACGAGAAGGGCCTGGCCTACGAGCGGGACGAGGATCTCGTCCTGCGCCGCCAGCTTTCGGCCGACGGCCGCAGCCGCGCCTTCGTCAACGACCAGGCCACCGGCGTCGCCGCGCTGAAGGAGCTCGGCGCCCTGCTGCTTGAGGTGCACGGCCAGCACGAGACGGTCGGCCTGCTCGATCCCCGCACCCACCGGTCGCTGCTGGACGCCTTTGGCGGCGTCTCCTTGGGGCAGGTGGCCGCCGCCTGGAGCGGCTGGCGCGCCGCGCGCGAGCGGACCGCCGGCCTGCGCGACCTGGCGGCCCGCACCGCCGCGGACATGGAAGAGATCGCCCTGCGCCTGGGCGAACTGGACCGGCTCGACGCCCGCAGCGGCGAGGAAACGGCCCTGGCCGAGGAGCGGGCCATCCTCGGCGCCGCCGAAAAGGCGCTGGCCGAAGTCTCTTCCGCACGCGAGGCGCTGGGCGGCAATCGGCTGGGCCAGAACATCGCCTCGGCCTTCCGTGCCCTGGAGCGGGCGCGCGAGCGGGCGATCAACGCCGGCGCGGCGCTGGACGGGCCGGCTGTGAAGCGCCTGGAGAGCGCCGCCGAGGCTGTGGACGCCGCGCTCAGCCAGGTGCGCGAGGCCGAAGCCGCGATCGACGCCGCCGCCGAGGCCTTCGATGTCGACCCCAAACGGCTGGAGGAGGCGGAGGAACGGCTGTTCGCGCTGCGCGGCATGGCCCGGAAGCTGAACGTCTCTGTCGAATCCCTGCCGCAGGTGCGCGCCGAGCTCAGCGCCAGGCTGCGCAACATCGAATCCTCGGAAGCCCAGCTGAAGGCGGCCGAGGCCGCCGAGGCGGTCGCCCGCCAGGCCTACCTCGAGGGCGCCGCCGTGCTGTCGGCCGAGCGCCGCGCCGCCGGCGACCGGCTCTCCGCCGCCGTGGAGAGCGAGCTGGCGCCGCTGAAGCTGGAAAAGGCGAAGTTCCGCGTCGTGGTCGAGCCACTGGCCGAGGACCGCGCCGGCCCGTCGGGCCTGGACCGCGTCGCCTTCGAGATCGCCACCAACCCGGGCGCGCCGTTCGGCCCGCTTGAGACCATCGCCTCGGGCGGCGAACTGGCCCGTTTCGCGCTGGCGCTGAAGGCCTCGCTGGCCGCCCGCACCCGGGGCGCCCAGCCGCTGATGATTTTCGACGAGGTCGACCAGGGGGTCGGCGGCGCCGTGGCCGACGCGGTCGGCCTGCGCCTGCGCCGCCTGGCCGCCGACGCCCAGGTGCTGGCCGTCACCCACAGCCCGCAGGTCGCGGCCCGGGGCGACGCCCACTGGCGCATCAGCAAGGGCGGCGACGGGGCCATGACCCGCACCGCCGTCGAGGTGCTGTCCCCCGACGCCCGCGAGGAAGAGATCGCGCGGATGCTGGCGGGGGCGGAGATCACCGATGCGGCGCGCGCGGCGGCGCGGGCGCTGATCGGGGCTTAGCGCGTTGCGTGGTTCGACACGCGCCTGCAGCGCTGCTCACCATGACGTATGGTGGGCGAAAATCTCCACGTCATCCTGAGCAGGCCCGAAGGGCCGTGTCGAAGGACGCAGGGAATCGAAGCAGTGATGCCCCATGAGCGCTGAAATCCCCCCCGCCGACCTCACGCAAGTCCAGGCCGCCGAGGAGCTGGAGCGCCTCGCCGACGCGCTGGCGGCGCACGACATCGCCTACCACCGCGAAGACGCGCCGGTGATCAGCGACGCCGAGTACGACGCCATGAAGCGGCGGAACCTCGAGATCGAGGCCCGCTTCCCACATCTGATCCGCGACAACAGCCCGTCGCTGAAGGTCGGAGCCGCCGCCTCCAGCCAGTTCGGGCCGGTCGAGCACGGCGTGCCGATGCTCAGCCTCGACAACGCCTTCGCCGACGAGGACGTGACCGACTTCGACGCCCGGGTGCGGCGCTTCCTGCGGCTGGGCCCGGACGAGCACGTCGCCTTCACCGCCGAGCCCAAGATCGACGGCCTGTCGGCTTCGATCCGCTACGAAAAGGGCGTGCTGATCCGCGGCGCCACGCGCGGCGACGGCCGCACCGGCGAGGACATCACCGCCAACCTGCGCACCCTGAAGGATATCCCCGAGCGCCTCGCCGGCGACGGCTGGCCGGACGTCATCGAGGTCCGGGGCGAGGTCTATGCCCCGCTGGCCGGGTTCGAGGCCTTCAACAGGGCCGCCGAAGAGGCCGGAAGCCGCACCTACGCCAACCCGCGCAACTTCGCCGCCGGCTCCTTGCGCCAGATCGATCCGACGGTGACGGCCAAGCGGCCGCTGAAGTTCTTCGCCTACGCCTGGGGCGAGGTCAGCGCGCCGTTCGCGCAGACCCAGAGCGAGGCGCTGGCCCTGCTCAAGGCCTGGGGCTTTTCCACCAACGACCGTTCCCGCCGCGTCGAGGACGCCCAGGGCCTGCTGGCCGTCTACCGTGAGATCGGTGCCGCCCGCTCGACGCTGCCCTATGACATCGACGGCGTGGTCTACAAGGTCGACCGGCTGGACTGGCAGCAGCGGCTGGGCTTCGTCTCCCGCTCGCCCCGCTGGGCCATCGCCCACAAGTTCCCGGCCGAGAAGGCGACGACCCGGCTGGAGGCCATCGATATCCAGGTCGGCCGCACGGGCACCCTGACGCCGGTCGCGCGGCTGCACCCGGTGACGGTCGGCGGCGTCGTGGTCCGCAACGCCACCCTGCACAACGCCGACGAAATCGCCCGCAAGGATGTCCGCATCGGCGACATGGTCATGCTGCAGCGGGCCGGCGACGTCATCCCGCAGGTGCTGGGACCGGTGGACGCCGACCGCCCCGACCGGGGCGAGCCCTACGTCTTCCCGCACGTCTGCATCTGCCCGCTGAAGACGCCGGTGGTGCAGGAGACGACGGCCGGCGGCGCGACCACCGTGGCCCGGCGCTGCACCGGCGAGCTGGCCTGTCCGTTCCAGAAGATCGAGCACCTGAAGCACTTCGTCTCCCGCCGCGCCTTCGACATCGAGGGCCTGGGCGAGAAGCAGCTGCAGGCCTTCATCGACGAGGGCTGGATCACAGAACCTGCCGACATCTTCCGGCTGCCGAAGGACGAGGCGAAGCTGGCCGCCCTGCGCGAACGCGACGGCTATGGCGAGACCTCGGTCACCAACCTCGTCGCCGGCATCGAGGCGCGGCGGACCATCAGCCTGGACCGGTTCCTGATTGCTCTGGGCATCCGCGACATCGGCGAGACGACGGCGACCCACCTGGCGCGGGCCTTCGACAGCTTCGCGGAGCTGGAGCGCGCGGTGCTCGCCGCCTCGCAACAGGCGCCGAGCCCGGCCTATGTCGAGGTCTCCGAGCTGCACGGCATGGGCCCCAGGGCGCTCAGCGACTTCCTCGACGCCGCCAGAAGGCTTGGCGAGGATCCGTGGCCCGACGCTCCGATGGGCGCCAAGATCGACAAGGCGCTGGCCGGGGTTCTGGCCAGTCCCGCCCGCCGGGCGCTGACCGACCGGTTCGAGACCTGGGACGCCTTCGTGACCGCCGCGAAGGACGCCGCCGCGGGCGCGCCGGGCGAGGACTTCCTGGCCCTGTCGGCCATCGACGGCGTGGGGCCTGTGGCGGCGCAGTCGATCGCTACCTTCTTCGGCGAGGACCACAACCGGCGGCTCGTCGAGGCGCTGGTCGCTGAGCTGGACGCCATCACCCCGCTGGCCAAGCCCAAGACCGACACCGCCGTGGCCGGCAAAACCGTGGTCTTCACCGGCGCCCTGGAGAAGATGACCCGCGACGAGGCCAAGGCCCAGGCCGAGGCCCTCGGGGCCAAGACCGCCGGCTCGGTGTCGAAGAAGACCGACCTGGTCGTCGCCGGCCCCGGCGCCGGCTCCAAGCTCAAGGACGCCGAAAAGCACGGCGTGAAGGTGCTGACCGAGGACGAGTGGCTGGCGCTGATCTCTGTCTGATCCGCTCATCCCCACTCCTCGTCATCCTCGCGCTCGTCGCGAGGACCCATCCGTGGTGAGCGTCCGGAAGAGGCTCAGCGAGCGATGCCGCATCCTCTCTGCTGTTCGTGTTCATGGGTCCTCGCGACGAGCGCGAGGATGACGGGGTGATAATGAGTGCGCTTACCCCCTAAGCCAGCTCCCGGTTCCGCCCCCGATCCGCCAGCCACGCCGCGCCGATGGCCAGCAGGTAGACCACCAGCGCCAGCCGCGCGAAGGCGAAGGCCGTGCCCGCCGGTTCGGTCAGTTCGCCGACGATCTGCAGTGTGACCAGGAATAGCAGGAACAGCAGCGCCGGCCAGGCGGTGCGGTCGTTGCGCCCGCGCCGCCACAGCCAAGCCGCGCCGGCCAGGGCGATCAGCCCCATCTCCAGCGTCTTCTCGGCGGTGGCATGGTTCCACCAGCCCAGGCCGACCTTCTCGCCGCCCGGCCAGATCTCGAGGTCCGGCCGGTGGACGAGGAAGTCGAGGCCCCAGTGCGACAGCACCACCAGCCCGATGGCCACGGCCGCGCCCCAGGGCAGCTTCGCAAGTCGGGCCAGCAGCAACGCCCCGAGCGACCAGACCAGCGCCGCCGGCAGGCTGTGGGTCCAGGGCATGTGCTCCAGCACCAGCGGGCTGCCGGGCAGGGCGGGGTCAAAGCTCATCTTCTCGACCCCGGCCATGACCAGGCCGCTGAAGCCGATATCGACCAACTGGGCCCCGCCGATCAGCGCCCACAGCGGCGCGCGCGGCTCGATGGCCTTGGCGGCCAGCGCCGCCGCGTAGTGTCCGACAAACATGATGCCCCCGCCTTGTCTTCGTCACGGTTCGGAGACAGCTTCAGGCGCCAACGTTATCCAGACAAGCCCCGGGTCCTTTCCATGCTCCGTATCGCCGCCCTGTCCCTCGCGCTCGCCGCCGCCGCGAGCCCCGCTCTCGCCTCCGACATCGTCGGCCGGTGGGTCACGCCCAGCAAGGGTCAGGTGGAGATCTTCAAGTGCGGGGCGGCGCTGTGCGGCAAGCTGGTCAGCTCACCGCGCCTGGACCAGGAACCGCACCTGACCGACGAACTGAACAAGGACACGTCCAAGCGCGGCCGCAAGCTCAAGGGCATGACCTTCCTCGAAGGCTTCGGCGGCGGCCCGACCGTGTTCAGCGGCGGCAAGCTCTACAACCCCGAGGACGGCGCCACCTACGCCGGCACGATCACGGTGGTGGATGCCGCCACGCTGAAACTGAAGGGCTGCATCGTCGCGCCCCTGTGCAAGACGCAGGTGTGGAAGCGGGCGAAGTAGGCGTCATCCGGGGACATGCACTTCAGTGCGTGTCCCCGGCCGCGTCATCGTCGCGCTTGTCGCGACGATCCATAAACACGAACGGCAGCAGGACGGGCGCGGATCTGGCGGCGCCTTCTCGATCGACTCATCAGGCATGGGTCGTCGGAACAAGTCCGACGATGACGAAGGTTGAGGGGGACACGCACTGAAGTGCATGTCCCCGATCATCACACCCGCGCGCAGGCCGTCTCCAGCCACGCACGGACCTCGTCATCGACCAGTGGGCCGATCTTTTCCAGCACCTCGGCGTGGTAGCCGTTGAGCTGAACGCGTTCCTCGTCGGTTAGCAGGTCGACCTCGATGCAGGCGCGGTCGATGGGCGCGAAAGTCAGGGTCTCGAAGCCCAGCATCGGTCGCTCGCCGCCGGGAATGTCGGCGGCTTCGGTGACGACCTGCAGGTTCTCGATGCGGATGCCGTACTCGCCCGGCTTGTAGTAGCCCGGCTCGTTGCTGAGGATCATGCCCGGCTTCAGGGCGATGGTGTTGGGCGCCTTGGCGATGCGCTGCGGGCCCTCGTGGACGCCCAGGTAGACGCCGACGCCGTGGCCGGTGCCGTGGTCGTAGTCGAGGCCGGCGTTCCACAGGGCCGCCCGCGCCAGGGCGTCGATGGCCGAGCCGGTGGTGCCGGCCGGGAAGCGGATGCGGGCCAGATGCAGGTGCCCCTTCAGCACCAGGGTGTAGCGCTGCTTCATCTC
The DNA here is from genome assembly GCA_030683005.1 of Caulobacter sp. GTDB lineage: Bacteria > Pseudomonadota > Alphaproteobacteria > Caulobacterales > Caulobacteraceae > Caulobacter. The sequence goes on from JAUXMY010000005.1 coordinate 23,591, forward strand.
GTCGCTGGGCGTACCGATGGCCACGGTGCGGGTGATATCGGTGGTGCCGTCCAGATACTGGCCGCCGGAGTCGACGAGCAGCAGGGAGCCGGGGGCGCAGCGCTCGTTGCTGCGGTCGGTCGGGCGATAGTGGGGCAGGGCGCCGTGGCCGTTGGCGGCCCCGATGGTGTCGAAGCTCAGGTCCTTCAGATGGCCGGTCGCCTCGCGGAAACCCTCCAGCTTCGCGACAGCTTCCTTCTCGTCCGGCGGATTGACCTGACCCTCGGTGGCGATCCAGTGCAGGAAGCGGGTCACCGCGACGCCGTCGCGGATATGGGCCCGGCGCGTGCCCTCGATCTCGACGGCGTTCTTGCAGGCGCGGGGCAGGGTGCAGGGGTCCATGCCGCGCACCGCCTCGGCGCCGACAGTGGAGAGGGTGTCGAAGTACCAGGCCGAGGACTGGGCCGGATCGACCAGCACCTTCCGGCCCTTCAGGTCGGCGAGGGCGGCGGGCAGCGCCTCGGGCGCTTCCAGCGACACCTGGTTGCCGAGCCAGGCCGGGAGCTCGTCGGTCACCTTGGCCGGGTCGAGGAACAGCCGGGCCGTGCCGTCGGCCTTCAGGATGGCCTGGCCGATGGGCAGCGGCGAGCGGATGACGTCGCCGCCCCGCACGTTGAACAGCCAGGCGATGGAGGCCGGGGCGGTGATGACGGCGGCGTCGGCGCCGGCGTCCTTCACGGCCTTGCCGACCCGCTCGCGCTTGGCCGGGGAGTCCTCGCCGGCGAATTCCAGCGGATGGGGGACAATGGGTGCGGTCGGCTGGGCCGGGCGGTCCTGGCCCCAGGCGGCGTCCAGCGGGTTGGGTTCAACGGCCTTCAGCGTCGCCCCGGCTTTCCCGGCGGCCGCGCGGAGGTGGTGCAGGGCGTCAGGGCTGTGCAGGCGGGGATCGTAGCCGATCACCGCGCCGCGCGAAGCGGTCTCGAGGTAGGCGGGCACGCCGCCCTCGACCAGGTCGCGGATCTCGAACACCGCGCCGTCGACCTGTTCGCCGACCTGCAGGGTGTAGCGGCCGTCCACGAAGACGGCGGCCCGGTCCTTCAGGATCACCGCCGCCCCGGCCGAGCCGGTGAAGCCGGTGGCCCAGGCGAGGCGGTCGTTGGCCTCGGGCAGGTACTCGTTCTGATGTTCGTCCTCGTGCGGGATCAGAAAGCCGTCGAGGCCCTGGGCCTCCATGGCCTTGCGGATCAACGGCACGTGCCGGGGGCCGAAGGACGGGTCGGTGGATTCATCGAAGGTCTGGCGCATGGGGCCGAACTTAGTGGTCTCGACGCGGCGACGCCACCGTCTCGACGGTTGGAAGCGCCGGTTCCGGAGGACGCCGACAGGCGCCCTCCGGCCGGTGTCCGGCTACTGCGGCGCGGGCTGCGGCTCGCCCATGGTGTCGGAGGCCCTGTCGGCGCTGGCAGCCGCTCGGCTCGCCGCATCGTCGGCGCTGCGGGCCGCGGAGTCGGCCGCGGAGCGGGCGTCAGCCGCGGCCTGGCTGGCCTGGGCGGCGGTGGAGTTGGCCGCCGAGGCGGCGGCGGCCTGGGCGCTCTCCAGCGATGACTGGGCGCCGCTCAGCATGCCTTCGGCGCGGCCCTGGTCAGCTGCCGCCGCGATGGCGTCCGGGTCGGTGGCGTCATTCTGGTTGCTGGTCACCATGAAGGCGACCGCGATGATGGCGACCACGGCCACGAGGGCGGCGACCACCCAGGCGGTGGAGTTGGAGCCGCGATTGTCGGTTACATGGACATCGGGCGACGGACGGTGCGGGGCGTTGGGATCGATCTGGGTCACGGGTAGCAGCTCCTGGGGCGATATCGCCGACTGGCCGCAACAACGCGAGGAGACGGGCGCCGGTTCCTACCCCCGCTGCAGGACCAGCGTCGCCCAGGCGTCGCGGTGGATGCAACGCACGACGCGGAAGCCCTTGGACAGGTAGGCCGCTTTCACCCGCCGCTCCTGCGTCCGCAACAGGCCCGACAGGATGGCGATGCCGCCGGGGCGCAGCGCGCGCTTGATGTCCTGGCTCAGCGCCACCAGCGGCGGGGCCAGGATGTTGGCGAACACCAGGTCATAGGGCGCGTCCTGCCGCACCGCGCGGTCGTTGAGGCCCGAGGCGTGGACAAAGCGGGCCGTCGAGCGGTTCTCGCGGGCGTTCTCGTTGGCGATGCGCACGGACGGGGCGTCGATGTCGGTGCCGACGGCCTTGGCCGAGCCGGTGCGCGCCGCCGCGATGGCCAGAACGCCGGTGCCGCAGCCGACGTCCAGCACCCGGCCGAACCGGCGAGCCTTGAGCAGATCGTGGTAGGCGCGCAGGCAGCCGGCCGTGGTGCCGTGGTGTCCGGTGCCGAAGGCGGCGCCCGCCTCGATGCGCAGCGCCACCGCGCTGGCCGGGACCTGTCCCTTGTCGTGCACGCCGTAGACGAAGAACCGGCCCTCGCGCACCGGCGGCAGGCCGCTCAGCGCCATGGCCAGCCAGTCGGCGTCGGCCAGCGGCTCGACGACCACGGTCAGGCCGCCCGAGGCGATCAGGCTGTCACGGATGCCGTCTTCCTCGTCCTGGTTGGTCGGGAAGGCGTCGATGCGCCAGATATCGCGGTCTTCGTCCTCTTCCAGGATCGAATAGGTGGCGCCCTCCAGCATGGGATCGGCGTCCAGCGCCTCGGCGGCGGCCTCGGCTAGGGCGCGGGGCCCGCGGGCGATGATCTGGGCGGCGTTGTAGCTCTCGTCGGTCATGGGCGCCCCTCTACCGCGAAGGGCGCGCCGGGTCACGCGGCCTTGAGCGCCTTCGCGGCGGGCGTGCGGCGGCGGACCGCCTTCCTTGGCGCCGGCGCCCAGTCCGGGGCCAGGCCCTCGCGCCAGACCAGCCCCTTTGGGCCGACGTCGAAGCGGGGCGTGAGATCGGTCTTCGCGCAGGCGGCGGGCGAGGGCTGGCCCAGCGCGCGGCGCAGCACATCGGCCAGCATCGACTGCGGCGTCTCGAAGGTGAAGGTCACACTGACGATGATCTCCTCGCCGTTCACCGACCGGGTCGGCGACTGCGATGGCCAGAAGGCGGCCTGTCCGGCCTGCAGGATGACCGGCGTCACCGTGTCTTCCCGGGCAGGCGTCCAGGGCAGGCCGGCCTGCGGCCCGGCGGGGTAAACGTACAGCACCTGCCCGCCGCGCACGGTCAGGGCGGCCGCCTCGCGCGGGGCGATGCTCAGCGGCGCGGCCAGCCGCGGGCTCGAGATGACGATCGAGGCCTGCGCGGCCATCACCATCAGGCCGGTGGCGTCATGAAGCTCCGCCGCCAGCTGGTCGAACACCAGACGGCAGGCCGGGTCGCTGGACATTACATCCTCCAGCGTGACCGACAGGGCGCCTGCGCCGATGGCTTTCAGCAATTGGGCGCCGGTGGCCTTGTCGGCCGCGCCGGCCATCCAGCCGTCGCGCGGCGAGCCGTCCGGCCGCCGGGTCAGGATGCGGGTCCGCGAACGCGGATGCAGGTCGAGCAGCTGGATCAGCGACTCGTCCGCGAACAGCCCGGTGTCGGCCAGGGCGTGTCCGAAGCGGAGCGCCTCACGCCGGGCGAGCCGGCGCTGGTCGGCGGTCAGGGGAGAAAGCAGGCTGGCGGGCATCGGCGGCTGTCCCATTGCGGTTCTGTCGCCGGGTGAGTGAGCAAGCGAGGGGCCACCCACTCCGTCATCGTCGCGCTCGTCGCGACGACCCATGCGTGATGAGCGCGAAGGGGATGTGCGACCGCCGGTGCGGCGCCCACACGCACCTGCCCGTGTTCATGGGTCGTCGGAACAAGTCCGACGATGACGGTAGGGGGAGAGCGACGATGACGCCCCCTCAAGCCTTCTCCACGAACCCGTCCAGCACCTTCTTGTCGCCGGCCTTGTCGAAGCTGACGGTGAGTTTGTTGCCCTCGACCGCGGCCACTTTCCCGTAGCCGAACTTCTGGTGGAACACGCGGTCGCCGCGCTTGTAGTCGCTGCCGGCCGAGCTGTCGGAACTGGCGACCAGGCGGCCTTCGCCCTCAATCACCGCCGTGCGGCCGGCGTGGCCGCCGTGGTAGCCGCGCTCCTGGGCCCGTTTCCAGCCCGGCGAGGAATAGCCCTGGCCGAAGCTGCGGTCGTCGTCCCAGCGGCTGGTCATCGGCTGCTGCATGCCGGGGCCCCCGCCGTAGTAGCCGGTCTCCGACGCCGCCTCGACGCTTTCCACCGGCAGTTCGTCGACGAAGCGGCTGGGCAGCTGGCTGGTCCAGCGGCCGTAGACCTGGCGGTTGGCGGCGAAGCTGATACGGGCCTCCTCGCGGGCGCGGGTGATGCCGACATAGGCCAGCCGACGTTCCTCCTCGAGGCCCTTCTCGCCCTTCTCGTCGACGCTGCGCTGGCTGGGGAAGACGCCTTCCTCCCAGCCGGGCAGGAAGACCAGCGGGAACTCCAGCCCCTTGGCCGAGTGCAGGGTCATGATCTGGACGCTGTCGTCGCCGCCCTCGCGGTCCAGGTCCATGACCAGCGAAACATGCTCGAGATAGTCGCCCAGGCTCTCGAAGGCGGCCATCGACTGGACCAGTTCTTTCAGGTTCTCCAGCCGGGTCTGGCTGGTCGGGCCCTTGTCCAGCCGCAGGACGTCGGTGTAGCCGCTCTCGTCCAGGATGGTCTCGGTCAGCCGGGCGTGGTCGACGCCGGTCGCCATCTGGTGGGTCCAGCGGTCGATGTCGCGCACGAAGTTGGCCAGCGCCGTGCGGGTGCGGGCGGCCAGTTCGTCGGTCTGGACGATGCCGCGCGCGGCGGTCAGGGCCGAGACGCCGGCGCCGCGGGCCACCTGCAGGATCTTCTGCACCGTCGTCTCGCCGATGCCGCGCTTGGGCACATTGACGATCCGCTCGAAGGCCAGATCGTCGTCCGGCGACTGCACCAGCCGCAGATAGGCGTGGGCGTCACGAATCTCGGCCCGTTCGAAGAAGCGCGGGCCGCCGATCACCTTGTAGGGGATCTGCAGCATCACGAACCGTTCCTCGAAGGCCCGCATCTGGAAGCTGGCGCGCACCAGAATGGCGATGTCCTTGAAGCGGCGCGGGCCGCTGTCGGCCGTGCCCTTCTTCCAGCGTTCGATCTCCTCGGCGACGAGGCGGCTTTCGGCCTCGCCGTCCCAGACGCCGCGCACCCGGACCTTCTCGCCGCCGTTGCTCTCGGTCCACAGGGTCTTGCCCAGCCGCCCCTTGTTGACCGCGATCAGGTGCGAGGCGGCGGCCAGGATGTGGCTGGTCGAGCGGTAGTTGCGTTCCAGCCGCACCACCTTGGCCCCGGGGAAGTCGCGCTCGAAGCGCAGGATGTTGTCCACCTCGGCCCCGCGCCAGCCGTAGATCGACTGGTCATCGTCGCCGACGCAGCAGACGTTCTGGCGCGACTGGGCCAGCAGCCGCAGCCACAGGTACTGGGCGACGTTGGTGTCCTGGTACTCGTCGACCAGCACGTATTTGAACCGGCCGTGGAAGTCGGCCAGCACGTCAGGGTGCTTCTGGAAGATGACCAGATTGTGCAGCAGAAGGTCGCCGAAGTCGCAGGCGTTCAGCACCCGCAGCCGCGCCTGATAGAGCTGGTACAGCCGCTGGCCCTTGTTGTTCCCGAACAGGGCGCCTTCCGACGGGGGCAGGGACTCGGGCGTCCAGCCGCGATTCTTCCAGTGGTCGATCAGCCCGGCCAGCTGCTTGGGCGGCCAGCGTTTGGCGTCGATGTTCTCGGCCTCGAGGATCTGTTTGATCACCCGCTGCTGGTCGTCGTCATCGAGGATGGTGAAGGTCGACTTCAGGCCGACCAGCTCGGCGTGGCGGCGCAGGATCTGGGCGGCGACCGAGTGGAAGGTGCCCAGCCAGCGCAGCCCCTCGGCCTGTGGGCCGATGATGTGGGTGATCCGCTCGCGCATCTCGCGCGCCGCCTTGTTGGTGAAGGTGACGACCAGCAGCTCCCACGGCCTGGCCCGCCCCGTCGCCAGGATGTGGGCCAGACGGGTGGTCAGCACCCGGGTCTTGCCGGTGCCGGCGCCGGCCAGGACCAGCACGGGGCCCTCGGTCGCCTCGACCGCCTCCCGCTGCTCGGCGTTGAGGCCGTCCAGATAGGCCGGCTGGCCATGGTCGGCGCGGGCGAGGTCGCTGATGCGGGGGGAGGGAACGGGGGAGTCGGACATTGCGGAACATATGTAGCACAGCGCGGCGCCTGTTTAAGCGCCGCCCGGCGCTTTCCGGAACCACGGGTCGCCGCCGCCGTTAATCCGCGGCAACAACCATCAAAGGAGGCCACCCATGGCCGAAGGTTCCGGAAACAGCAGCAGCACGCCCTGGCTGGCCTTCCTCGTCGGCGGCCTGCTGGTCGTCGTCGCGGTGATCGGCTGGTTCGTCTACTCCGGCCAGTCCGCGCCGACCAAGCAGGTCGACGTCAACATCGAGGCGCCGAAGATGCCCGAGGCGCCGGCCATCCCCACGCCCGGGAACTAGGGTCATGGCCGCGCGCGCCGGCGGGGGCGGGGCCATGGTCGCGCTGATCGTCGGCGCGCTGGTGGTCGCGGTGATCGGGATCGGCTGGATGGTCTGGTCGGGGCGGACTCCCGCGCTGGCTCCGGCGGACCTCGCTGTCGACATCAGGATTCCCGAGCCGCCGAACCTGCCCCGACCGGCGCCGATGCCCGAGCCGCAGCCCGCGCCGCTGCCGCTGCCGACGCCGCCCCAACCGCGCTGACCGCGGCATTTCCGCCACGTTGGCCAAGCGACGTTCCCCAAGGCCTTGCATAAAGATGACGCTCGCGTCATCTTTATCGAGCACGCCTCAGGAACGCTTATCATGGCCTTTGATTCCGCGCCGTCCGACTCCGTGAAGGCGGCGCCGCCGCGCGCCGTGTCGCACCGGCTTCAGCCTCTGCGCGCCGCGCGTGCGCTCAAGAGGCTGATCGCCGACAAGGAAGACACCACACAGGTGTTCGAGATCATGCGGGCCCTGTCGGGAAATACGGTGGTCAGGGGCTATCGCCGGCTGATCTCCACCGCTCATGGCGGCCGCATCGCCTATGAGCGCGAGGAGTTCTGCGAGCGGCTGTCGGATACCGCCTGGCTCAGCACCTTCGGTCCGGGAACGGTGGGCGAGGCCTATCGAAACTTCATCGCGCCGCGCGGCCTGTCGGCCGAGGGGCTGGCCGAGGAAAGCCGCAAGACCGCCGAGGGTGAGATCGACGCGAAACATCCGCTGGCCTGGTACGGCCGTCGCATGCGCGACGTGCACGACGTCTGGCACGTACTGACCGGCTACGGCACCGACGGCCTGGGCGAGGCCTGCGTGGTCGCCTTCTCCTACAGCCAGACGAAGAGCCTCGGCTTCGCGCTGATCGCCCACGCCGGGGCGCATCAGTACCAGAAGATCGGCAACGGCCATCCCTACCGCAAGGCGGTGATGGAGGCCTTCCGCAATGGCAAACGCGCCGCCTGGCTGCCCGAGGTCGACTACGTCGCCCTGTTCGGCGAGAATCTCGAGGCGGCTCGCGCCCGGCTGAAGATCACGCCGCCGACGGTGTACCTGAGCATCCCCGAAGACTGCCGTGATCGCCCGCTGACGCGGAAGTTCGACGCGTAGGCTCAATCCTCCCCCGCAGGGGGAGGGGGACCCTGCGGAGCAGGGTGGACGGGGCTCCCGTCACCACGCGCTTCCGGATAGACCACAGGCTGCAGGGCGACGCGCTCGATCAACCGCGTCGCAGCTCTGAGATTGTCGAGCACCAGGTCATTCGGAATGCGTAGCAGCCTGATTGCGCGCGCCCGGATCCAGGAGTCGCGGTCGGCGTCTCGATAGGCTCGGTCGGCGTCGTCGTGCACACCACCGTCAACTTCGACGGCCAGTCGATGGGAGGCGCAGAAGAAGTCGACGACGTACGGCCCGAGCGGATGCTGGCGGCGGAACTTGAGACCGCTGAGCTGTTTGCCGCGCAGCGAGGACCAGAGGATCACCTCAGCCTTCGTCATGCTCTTCCGGAGACGCCTGGCAAGCTTGAGCGTGCGCGGGTGTGTGTCCATAGAGGGCAATTTTAAAACGAGTTAAATCGGCTCGCAAGCTATGGGCGTCAGCCCCCTCCACCGCGCTCCGCGCGGTCCCCCTCCCCCTGCGGGGGAGGATTGAGTAGCGCGAACACCCGGCACGCGCTGGCCAGCGCCCGCGCCCCGCGCCCTTCGTCGATGCGCGCGATCAGGCCCGACAGGCTGACGCCATCCGCCGCCGCCGCCCGGTCCAGCACGGCCCAGAACTCCGGCTCCAGCGCCAGGGAGGTGGCGTGGCCGGCGAGGTTGACCGAGCGCTTCTTCAGTCCGCCGGCCATCAGGGCTCGCGCTTCTTCGCGTCCAGCTCGCGCGCGGTCTTGTCGCGACGGGCCTCGGACAGCGCCTTCTCGGCGCCGGGGCGGCCAAAGGCGACCCGGTTCCGCGCGGCCTTAACCTTTTCGTCGGCCTTCGCCTTCGCCTTGCGGACGCGGTTAAGGTTGACCGGTTCGCTCACTTCTTCGCGGCCCGGGCCGGGACCGGCCTGATGACCACCGTCGATTCCAGCCGCAGCGGCCGGTCGCGGACCAGGGCCACCGGGGCGCGGCCGGGCCAGACGCAGTTCTGCATCGACAGTTCCTTGCGCAGGATCCACTGGCTGATCGGCCTGCCGTCCGCCTTGCAGGACAGGCCCACGGCCCACTGCGACAGCCCCGGCTGCTGCGGCCAGGCGAAGCCCATCGAATTGCCGGCCGACACAGGACCGACGGCCGGTGTCACGCCCTTGCCGGACGAGGCGAACACCAGCCTGTCGGGCGCGATCAGCCGCATTGAGAAGCCGCCGTAGCCCTTGGCGTCATCGCTGCCGCCCAGCGACAGGCCGTCGACGCTGGCGGTGATCACGGTGTCGAAGTCGAGCCGGCGCGCGCCTCGCTTCAGGGGCTGTATCCGCACCCTGGTGGTCTCCCGCGCCACATAGACCAGCTCGGGGCCCGAGCTGACAATCCAGTCGACGTCCAGCACCAGCGTGCCGGCGCCGGTCGTGTCGGTGGAGAAGGCGGTCTTCTTCACCACGAAGGTCAGGCCCTTCATGAACCAGCCGTCGGCCACGACCCGGTCGCCGAGCCGCACCTGGTGCCAGCTCCAGAACAGGCCGCGCTGGTGCAGGTGGTCGGCGGGCCGGTCCTGCGTCAGGATCGTGCCGTCCGGCGCGTAGAGCGGGTGGACGTAGTTCAGCCGGCCGGGCTCGTTGGCCGGGTCGGCCGGCTTGGTTCGGTAGAACAGCACCGGCTTGTCGTCGTCGGTCACCGTCACCCCGTCCGGGCCGATGACGGCGTCCAGCAGACCGGGGCGGGCGAGCGCCGGGGCGGCGCCCAGCAGAGCGGCGGCGGCGATCAGGCAGGCGGCGATCAGGGCTCTCATGCGTCGTCCTTCGATAGCGCCCGCGCCAGGGCGGGACGGGCCTGGGCGCGCGCCAGCCAGTCGTCATAGACGGCGTGCGGCGGGAGCATCTGCCGGGCGAACTGAAGCAGACTGATAAACATAATGTCGGCCGCCGAGAAGGCGTCGCCGAGCAGCCAGGGCCCCCGTTCCAGCGCGCCCTTCAGCTGGCCGTCCATGATCTCGTAGGTCGCGTTCTCCGCCTCGCCGGCCTTGCCGCTCCAGCGGGCGGTGATCACCGGCTCCAGCACCCCGGCGTAGTAGGCCAGCCAGGTCAGGTAGGGCCCGCGCAACGGGTCGCCGACCGCCGGTCCCATCGGCCGTTCGCGGAACCTGTCGGTCAGGTAGAGGGCGATCGCCACGGACTCGGTGATCAGCACCCCGTCATCGACCAGGGCCGGGACCTGGCCGTGCGGGTGCGGATTGGCCGGGTCCCGCGCGCCGCCGCTCGGCCGCACGATGTTCACCGTCCTGATCTCAAAAGGCGCGCCGAGCTCCTCGAGCAGCCAGATCATCCGCGTCGAGCGCGACCTGGGGGCATGGAACAGCGTCAGCATGATGAAAATCCTGCGGCAGAGGGTGAACATAAGCAGAACGTTGGGCGTCGCGCAACCCGCGTGGGGTGTTGCACCCACAACCACCTCCGATTGTCCGGGCACCGGTCCTGCCTGGCGCCCCGGCGCTGGCCGGTCAGCCGTCGGTGAGCAGACGACCGGCCTCGAAGGTCAGCAGACGTCCGCAAGCCGCCAGGCTCTCGGGCCGATGGGCGATGATCACCATGATCGCTCCGGAAAGCTCGCTCCGCATCCCCGCCAGGATGGCGGCTTCGGCCCCGATATCGATGGCGTTGGTCGCCTCGTCGAGGATCAGCAGGCGCGGCCGGCGCAGAAGTGCGCGGGCCAGGGCCACCCTCTGTCGTTCGCCGCCCGAGAGCCGCACGCCGCGTTCGCCGACAACCTCGTCGAGGCCCAGCGGCAGCCGGCGCACGAAGTCGTCGGCCCCCGCCACGGCGAGGGCTGCCCACATCTCGCGCTCGCCGGCTCCGGCAGCCGCCCAGGCGAGGTTGCGCCGAAGGCTCTCGTTGAACAGGTAGGAGTCCTGGGCGACGTAGGCGACCTGCTCCCGCCAGCCGGCGGTCAGGGGGCGTCCGCCGACGGTGATCGTCCCGGCCTGGGGCTGGACCAGGCCGGCCAGCAGGTCGGCGAAGGTGGTCTTGCCCGCTCCGGAGGGGCCGGCGACGCCGACCATGTCGCCCGGCGCCAGCCGCAGGGTCAGGCCGCCCACGCCAGCCTCGGTCTCGCCCGGATGGCGGTAGGCGACGCCGTCGAGGACGATCAGGCCGTCGAAGGCCTCGGTCGATGGCTCGGCCGGACGAACGCTCGGGCGCAGGTCGTTCAGGAGCGTCCGCAAGGCCGTGTAGGCGGGCAGGTTGAAGGCCAGCTGTTGCACGGCCTGCTGGACCTGCAGGATGGGGCCGACCATCCGGGAAAGAACCACCAGCAGGGTGATCAGCAGGGCCGGATCAGTTTTCAACCGCAGGCCGGCCAGCACCAGCAGCACACCGCCCAGGGCGGCGACGGAGCCGGTGGCGAGGCGAAGATTGCTCTGCTGGACCAGAAGGCCGCGCTGGCCCGCAGCCAGGTCCGCGGTCGACCGGGCGAACTCGTCGACGAAGCGGCCCTGGAGATTCTGGGCGATGGCCAGTTTCAGCCCTCCGAGGAACTGGCCGGCGGCGTCCATCATCGACAACTGCCGGCTGGTGAACCGCCCGCCAAGGCTGCGGGCGCGGCGCATCACCGGCGTGATCGCCAGCGCGCCCGCCGCGACCAGTCCGAAAGCGGCGGCGGCCAGGACCGGCGAAGCCAGCAGAGCCAGCGCGCCATAGGCCGCCAGGGCGACCAGGGAGACGATGCAGGCGGGCAGCAGGTGGGCGGCGCCGGCGATTCGGGCGATGTCGGTTCCGAGGGCCTGGGTGACGCGGGCATGGCGCAGACCGGCCACGTCGCGCCATTCGGCGCCCGCCAGGGCCCGAACCAGGATCAGCCGCTGATGCTCGACGAAACCGACCTGCAGGGCCGCAAGAGTGCGATCGCGGGCGGCCAGGACGATGGATCTGAGGACGATGAGCAGGCCGAAGGCGACGAGCAGCGCCACCAGCCGCTCGTTCGGGCCGTCGGCGCCGAGGGCGTCGAGGGCCCGGTCGGCCAACTCGCGCCATTGGCCCCCGCCGGTCGCGGTCAGCAGGGCCAGCAGGGGGACCAGCAGCACCAGGCCGACGCCTTCCAGAACTGTTCCCAGCATCACCAGGATCAGCGCCGCGAGCGCACGCCAGCGGGCGTAGCCGACGAGGTCCAGGGCAAAGGCGCCGAAAGGTCCCGCCGAAAGCCTGGAAAGCAGCCTCATTGTCTCCCGCGGTGGCAAGCCGCCCTGATCGGGCGTGGTCCGAACCTACAGGCGCCCTGGCCCGAGGCCTAGAGCAGCGGGCGTTGATCTTGCCGGGGTCCCCGTGTCTGATCAGGCGGCCGAACCAGGGAGACAATCGCCGCATGACCCTTGCCGCCGCCCATGGCTTCATCCGCGCCTTGCGCGCCGACGCGTCGCTGCGCCGCCGGGTCGAGGCGCTCGGGGAGGCGGAGGACCTGGGCGGGTTGGTGGTGATCGGCGCGTGCGCCGGCTTCGCCTTCGACGAGGCGGCCCTGCGGCGGGCCTATCGTCAGGACTGGACGCTGCGCTGGCTGGCGGCCTCGAAGTCCGGCTGAACCGGGAACGTCGCATCCAGGGCGCGGGCCAGACCCGAATAGCTCTGCGCGCCGAGGAAGAAGGTCTTGAAGAAATGCTCCGGCCGACCAAGAAAGATCGGCAGGATGAACCGTCGCAGCCTGTCCAGCTCGACCCCCACCGCCGCGTGGGCCCGGCGTGTATAGCCCAGGCCGTCGTCGTCCTCGCCCGCCAGCCGGCCGGCGATGTGCCCGGCCGCCACCGCTCCGCTGGCGAGGGCGAAGCGGATGCCCTCGCCGAGGATCGGGTCCACCAGCCCGGCGGCGTCGCCCACGAGGCAAACGCGGCGGGTGGAGATGCGTGCGGGTCCCTCGTACAGGGGGATGGGGTGGCCGCGCCGGACCTGTGAGCGGATTGAACCGGCCGGCAGGGCCCTGGCGAGATAGGCGTCCAGCGCGCCCGGCATGCCGCCGCGCTCGGACCAGGAGCCGACGCCGCAGGACAGGTAGCCGCGTTTGGGGAAGATCCAGCCGTAGCCGCCGGGAACGCAGGCGAAGTTGAAGCTCATCCGCCCACCCTCGGCCGCCCAGCCTTCCGGGCTGACCTCGACGTCGGCGTCGAGCGCCACGCCGGGGCGCGAACGACGGCCAAGGCCCAGTGAGCCGGCGACGCGACCGGCCGCCCCGTCGGCGCCGACCAGGAAACGGGCGGCGCAACGCTCGCCGTTTCGGCCGACAACTGTGACGGCGTCGTCGGTCTCCTCGACCCCCGCCACCTGGAACCCGTCGCGCAGGTCGATCGCGGTTCCGCCGCGCTCGAGGGCCCGCTCCAGGATGTGCAGGTCGAAGTCGCGGCGCTTGACCATCCAGGCGCCATAGTCGCTCAGGCGGTCGACCGTCGGGCCGAAGTTCTGCTGCCAGCGGGAAGCCGGGACCCGGGCCTCGACCATGGCGCTGAAATCCCAGTCCATCACCGCCTGCACCGGCCCAGGCGTCAGGGCGCCCCCGCAGGCCTTGTCGCGCGGCAGCGCGCGGCCTTCGAGCACCAGCACCCTGGCTCCGGCCTCCACCAGTTTCAGCGCCGCCAGGCCCCCGCCGGGTCCGGCGCCGACGACGATGACGTCATGCATGGTCTGCTTGCTCCAGCCGCCCCATAGGGCAAAGGCCCAGATAGATCTTGGCCGGCGACAGCCTGCCGCCGATGAAATTGAGCTTCACATGGCTGAGGAACGCATCGAACCACTCAAGTCGGCCGTCGGCGGCCGTCAGGTCGCGGGCGATCAGCGCGGCGGGCCAGGGAGCCTGCGTGTCCATCGGGGCGACCCGTCCGGCCCAGGCGGCGGCGGACCGGACGCGGGCCCTGTCAGCAAGGCCACGCTCGACCAGCCAGGCGAGCAGGGCGCCGCGACCGGCTTCACCCGCCGCGCCCCGGGCATGGATCACCTCCAGACCGCAGTCAGGGAGGAGGTCCGGCCCGAACCCGAGGACCAGGCGGGTGGCTTCTGTCGCCAGAGGCGGTTCGGCCAGGAGGGTCAGCAGCGGCTCTCGCTCGCCGGACCATCCCGCCGTCCGGAAAAACGCCCCCACCGCGGCGGGAGTCAGGCCGCGCAGCATGCAGCGCAGTTGGGCGTCGCGTGACAGCATCACCCCCGCCATCCGGCCGGGAACCAGGCCATGAGCCCGCGCCGTCTCCATGGTAGCAACCAGTCGCCGCCAGCCCTCCGCGGCCGCCGGCGCGACCGTGGCGACGAAACGCTCGCCCGCGTCCCGGTCGGTGAGGGTGTCGTCTCGGAAGGCGGCGAAAACGGCGGGCGCGGCGACCCATTGTCCGTCGCCGCCAAGGTCGTGCTCGAGACCGATCTCGGGGATCGCGCCCGCCAGCGCCGGACTGGCGGACCACGCTTCGGCGAAGTCGGCCAGCCGCGCCCAGGACTCGCCCTGGCCGCGCTGGACCTGTCGCAGCGCCAGGGCCAGCAGCCTCGGTCCATCGCCCCGATCGGCGAAAAAGTGCTGCGAAACATCGACGGCGCGGGCGTCGCCGGCCAGGCGGCATTCGAAGTAGAGCTGGGGTCCGGAGGCCAGGCGTGGCGCGGCCGTCCGCAGGATCGCCGGCGCGTCGGCCGGGGCCAGCGTTGCTGGAAAGCGGCTGATGGCCAGGTCCAGGGCCTGGGTCGCAAGCCCGGTCACCGGAACAGCCGCTGGCGCAAGCTACCGGCCATCCGGGGAAGTGCCTCCAGATCGTCCGGCAGGGTGAGCGAGCGAACCGGAGCGCCCGCCGCGACGGCGGCCAGCATCGACAGCTCGCGACGGCGTCCCTCGCGGTCCGGGGCGAGCACCCCGTGCAGATTGGCGCCCAGTTCGGCCAGCCGTTCGCCCCAGGGCATCTCCTCGATCCCTGGCGCTTCGAGCGTCGCGTCGCGCGGCAACAGGCGATAGACGGCGTGCAGCGGGACAGGCGAGTCCTCAAAGCTGCTGTGGTCGCGCACGCTCACCTTTTCCATCTCGGTGGCGGTCGGGAAGAGGACGTCGGCCGTGGCGCCCAGGCCCAGCCGCCGGGCGGTGTCGGGCCACATCCGCAGACGCGCCCGGCCAGGGTGTACCAGAAGTCCGCCGGGCCCCTGTTCGATGCCGACGATGTCGTCGGTCACCAGCCCGCAACCCTGCTGAACCAGGGCCCAGGCCAGGCTCGACTTGCCGACGCCGGAGCCGCCCATCAGCACGATCGCCCGGCCGTCCGAGGCCAGCGCGGTGCCGTGGATGCAGGGAAGCCCGGCCAGCCGCATGGCCCGGCCGAGTATCGGGCCTTCGATCAGGTTGGACAGCTCGGCGTCGGTCTCACCTTCGGTGGTCTCGACGGTGATCGTCCGACCATCGTCTCGGATCGCGAAGTCGGCGACGTGGCCGCGATAATCGTAGCGGATGCGGTACCATCGCCCGTCGGCAGACCGGAAGTAGTCGACCTGGGCCCAGGCCGGCGTGGTCTCCGCGCCCTGCGGGTGGTCGCGCCAGTCGATCGGGCCGTCGTCCGGCGCCCCGCGGCGGATTCGGATGTCAACGCTTGAGCCTGATCGCGCTTCCGGCAATCCGGACAGCACGATTTCACTGGCGACGCACGCGACGCCCAGCCGGTAGTGATGCATGCGCTCTGGTGGTGGCTCTAGGAGGTGTAGGAGCCGGGTCCGTTGGCGTCGTTCGGGCCGTTGGTGGTCGCCGTACGCGTCAGGCTGCGGATGGTGCCGTGCTCGGTGAGCGTGGGCGCCTTGTAAGCTGCCTTGGCTGCTTTCTCGGTCATGAAGTCTACTCCTGCACAGCCAATTCCCGACGGCTTGGGCTGAGACTAGCGCACCGTCCTGAAATGGCAAGCGATTCACAACCGTTTGGCGTGTCGGGCCCCGTCTTCCCGCTCCGCGTCTGCGCTGAGTGTGGGCAGCCGCCAGAGGCAGCGATAGAGGTTGGGCAGGTCGGGCGCTTCGTTGATCGCCGCGCGGTCGATCTCCACCCAGGCATGGGCGTCGAACGCCTCGCCGATCCGGGTTCCGACACAGAGGTCCGCCGCGATCCGCCGCCGCCGCAGCGAGCCGGCAAGCAGCAGCGCGCGGGGCAGGCATTGCGGCTTGAAGGGTATCTGTTCCGCCAGCCGGGCGATGGCCCGAGCCTGTCCCTCGGCGAGGGCGCGGGGCGGCAGCGGATTGGGTCCTGGCGGCGGCAGGCGATCGGCCATCCACCAGACCAGCCGGGCCGAGCGACGCAGCCCGAAGACGGCGATCAGGACGCCCGTGGCCCCGAGGGCCGCGGCGGCCGGCGCGGCGATCAGCCAGCGGCGAATCGGCGCTCTCCCTAGTCGCCGATAATGAGGAGACCATGGCTCCTCAGATCCTGCGCCAGCCGGGCGATATCCAGTTGCAGGGTTTCGAGCGATGCGTCGTAGACCTCGACCAGGGATTCGGCGGCGGCTCCGATGGTTTCGGAGGTCTCGAGGGCCTGCCACATGGCCGTGCCCACTTCGTCGAGCCCGAAATAGGTCTCGGTGTCGAGGTTGAGCAATGCGGCGTTGCCGGCGACCTCCTGGAAGAGAACGTGGTCGGGAACAGTCGGCTTTGCGCCGAGAATGGTGGGATCAGGGTTGGTCATTGCGCCTCCTCCGCAAGGCTATAATCTCTCCCGAACGGCGGCAACAAGACCTCAGGACAACTATGGATCGAATCCGGGCGAGCGAGCCCGTCGACAGCGGAATCGACCTTTGCGTGGTCGTGCCGCCGTTCGACCAGATCAAGATTCCGCTGCTCGGCCCCGCGCTGCTGACGGCGGCCTGCCGTGACCGCGGCCTGTCCGTCCGCTCAGTGTTCGGAAGCGTCATGCTGGCCGAGCGGCTTGGCTACGAGCCCTACAAGGCCGTGTCTCGCTACTACCTCGACTGCATCATCGGCGAGCGCCTGTTCCGTCCCTACGCCTGGCCGGCCGATATCCTCGCCACCCTGCCGCCTCTGCCCGCCCTCGCGCCCCGTCCCCAGGCGCTGTGGGAAGAACTGTCGCCGAAGATCGGGCCCTTCGTCGAAGCGTTCGTCGCCGAGGTGATGGCCGTACGGCCCAGGATCGTGGCCATTACCTCGACGTTCGAGCAGATCATGGCCGGCTCGGCCCTGGCCTTGCGGATCAAACAGGCGGACCCCGGGATCTGCATCGTCATGGGCGGCGCCAACATCGCCGCGCCGATGGGGGCGGCGATGGCGGACGTCTTCCCGTGGGTCGATCACTTCTTCTCAGGGGAGGCCGATATCGCCTTCCCCGACTTCTGCGAGCGGCTGGTCCGCGACGGCGAGCGACCGGCCGAGCGGGTCATCCTCTGCGAGCCGGTCAAGGACATCGGCGTATCGCCGGCCCCGGACTTCACTGACTTCATGGCGGCGCTGCGGGCCGCCCAGAGCCGCGGGACCCTGCCCGCCGACCTGCCCGAGGGGCTGCCGCTGGAAAGTTCGCGCGGCTGCTGGTGGGGGATGAAGCACCACTGCGTGTTCTGCGGCCTCAACGGCGACACCATGGACATGCGCACCAAGCCGGCCGAGCGGGTGATCGGCGAGATCCGCGATGTGATGGACCGGTGGGACCCCGAGCGCATCGCCTTCACCGATAACATAATGCCGCTCGAGTACCTCAACACCGTACTGCCCGAGCTGGCGACCTGGGAGCGGCGACCGGGGCTGTTCTACGAGGTGAAGGCCAATCTGCGCTACGACCAGCTCGAGACCATGTGGCGGGCCGGCATGGTGCAGATCCAGCCGGGCATCGAGTCGCTGTCGAGCAACGTGCTCAAGCTCATGCGCAAGGGCGTCTCGGCGGTGCAGAACCTGACCGTGCTGCGCGACTGCACGTCACTTGGCATCTACGTGCTGTGGAACATTCTCTACGGTTTCCCCGGCGAGGAGCCGGAGGACTACAGCTATGCGCCGAGCCTGTTCCCGGCCATCGAGCATCTCCGGCCGCCCCAGTACTGCGTGCCGGTGGTCGTCGACCGCTTCAGTCCCCACCACCGAACGCCTGAAGCGTTCGGGATCGGCTCGTACCTGCCCTACGAGGGCTTCACCGCCCTGTTCCCGCCGGGCGCGCCGATCATGGACCTGGCCTACCACTTCATTGGACAGCACTCGACGGCCTTTACCGCCGACGGCGAGACCATGGAGCTGTTCCACGCCGCCTACGACAACTGGCATGAGCAGTGGGCCGGGGACCGCCGCCCGCCGATCCTGACCATCCTGGCGCTTGGGGAGGGCCGGCCGGGAGTGGTCGCCGACACCCGGCGGATCGCCAGGCAGAAGATGACGCCCCTGTCGGCGGAGGCGGACGCGGTGCTGCGCCACTATGAGAAGCCACGCCGCCTGGACGCCGTCGATCCGGTGTCGGCGGAGGTGGTCGCCGACCTGCTGGACCGTCGATTCCTGATCGAACACGAGGGGCATCTGCTCAGCGTCGTCACCCGCCCGCCGCCTCGCGTCGGCGCACCGGCGCGTGAGCCGGGCGCGCTGCTGGCGTTTTGAGCGCCTCCGGGACCAGTCGGCTGACGCCCGAGCTGGGCCTGCTGGCCGCCTGCATGCGGTGGCCCTCCGAAGCGGGGCGGCTGGCGGCGGTGCGGTCGGCGGCGGCCGACCCTGCGCTCGACTGGGACGACTTCGCCCGGGCCGTCGACCGTCATCGGGCCGCCGGCTTCGCCCACGACGGGCTGAGCCGGGCCGGGATCGCCGCGCCGGAGGCCTTCCGCCAGGCGCTCGCCCGCCGCGCAGCGCAGGATGGCCTGGTCAACCGGGTCTTCGCCCGTGAGACCGTGACGATGATCGGGGCGCTGGAGGCCGCCGGGGTCGCGACCCTGGCGCTCAAGGGCGCGGGCCTGGCCGGCCTCGTCTACGGCGACCTCGCCCTCCGCCAGAGCCGGGACATCGATCTGCTCGTCGCCGAGGAGGACCTCGTCCGGGCCGACGAGGTCTGCCGCCAGGCGGGCTATCGCCGCCTGCAGCCGTCGCCGGACATCGATGACGTCCGGCTGGCCGCCTGGCGGCGCTGGCGCAAGGACTTCATCTACCGTCACGCCAGCCGCGACCTGACGCTGGAGCTGCACTTCCGGCCGGTGCTGGATCCGGTGCGCGCCGCCCGGCTGGACCTGTGGGGCGCCCGGCGGCGGCTGGACGTCCCGGGGCTCGGGGCCCTGCCGGTCCCGGACGGCCCGGCGCTCTACGCCTACCTCTGCCTGCACGGCGCCCTGTGCGGCTGGTTCCGGATGAAGTGGCTGGCCGACCTCGCCGCCCTGCTGGCCGGCCGGTCGGAGACGGAGGTCGAGGCCCTGCACGATGGCGCGGTGGCGCGGGGCGCCGGTCGGGCCTCGGGTCAGGCCCTGCTGCTGCTCGAACGCGTCTTTGATCGTCCGCTGTCGGCCGGTTTGCGGACAAGGCTCGGTGGTGACCCCGCCATCCGCTGGCTGGCCGACTTCGCCTTCGGGGTTATGGCCGATCCGCGGGAGCCGGGCGCCGCGCCTCTCGGCGCCGGCGCCATCGAGCTGTCCCATCTGGTCCTGGCCGAGGACTGGCGCGCCCGCCGCCAGGAGATCGGCGTCTGGCTGATCGACTGGCCGCTGGTCCAGGCGCTCGGCCTGCCGCGCGGCCTGTGGTTCCTCTACCCCCTGCTCAGGGGACCGGCCTGGCTGGTGCGGAAGCTGCGGCGGTCAGGACCGGCCCGAACGCCGGCGCGACCCTGAGCGCGCCCCGGCGGTTGAGGTGGCCTGCGTCGCGGTAGAGCGGCTCGCCCGCCGCCAGGGCGCCGCAGGTCCGTGGCCCGCAGAGGATCCCGCCCGGCCGGACGACCCGGACCAGACCTCGCGCCTCCAGCGCCCGCGCCAGCGGCGCCGCCGCCGAGAGCTGCTGGCGGTATTGCTCCAGCGTGATATCGGCCCGGAACGGCGCGCCGATCGCCCGGGCCCTGGCCGCCCGGTCGGGCGCCGCGGCGAGGATGAACGGGATGTCCTCCACGAAGTAGACCTCGACGCCGAGGGCGCGAATGTCGGCCACCGTCCTGTCCAGCGCCGCCCGCGCCTCGGCCTGGGTGAACAGGGGGTCGTGCCGGGTCCGACGGACCCAGACCCCCCGGGAGTCCGGGCGGATGAAGGGGCCGAAGGTCGGGCCCCACTTGCCGGCGATAATCACCGCCCGGGGCCGCTCCCTGGCGATGATCTCGAGGATGCGGCGGTTGCGATCCTGGCAGGCCTGCCAGCTGGGTTCACTGAAGCCGATCAGCGGCGTGCAGCCCAGGGCGGTGAGATCGTAGCCGGCCACCCCCTGCCGCCGCGCCAGCATATCGAGGCCGTCGCGATACATGGCCGCGTGGGAATCTCCCCAGAGTACGAAGCTCGGCCGCCTCGAGGGATCGCCGATCAGGCAGGTGTCGGCGTAGCGTTCCAGGGGCTGGCCGGCGCAGCGGAAGGCGGCCTTGGAGTCGGGCTCGGTCAGGGCCAGCGTCTCGGGCGCGAACCTTTCAGGCAGGCCGCCTGACAGCCGCAGGCCCACGCCATACAGACAGAGCGCCAGGCTGACCGCCAGGGCCGCGCCGAACAGGGACTTCCGCGTCAGCAGGGCGTCCGGCCCGCGGAACGGTCGCTCGATCCAGCGCCAGGAGGCGAAGGCGACCGGAACCGACAGGCCGGCCAGGACGATCCTGGCCGGCGTCACCCAGGCTTCGTCCAGCACGTAGTAGCTGCCGAACACGATCATCGGCCAGTGCCAGAGGTAGAGGGAGTAGGATGCCAGGCCGACGAGCACGAGCGGCCTGACGCCGAGCAGTCGGGCCACCCTTGAACCCGGGGCGCGGGCGCCGTGAATGACCAGGGCCGCTCCCAGGCAGGGCGCCAGGGCGTTCAAGCCCGGAAACGGCGAGGCGGGCGTCAGCCGCCAGATGGCCCATGTGATGGCGGCCAGCCCGACTACGGCGAGGGCGTCACCGATCCGGCGGTCCACGGGCGCCCGGGCGCTGCTGACCGCCAGAAGCACGCCGACCAGGAACTCCCAGGCCCGCGACAGGGGCGAGTAAAAGGCCAGGTTGGGCGCATGTTCGGCGGCCCAGGCGCTGTAGCCAAACGAGGTCGCCGTCATCAGGACCAACAGCGGAACCAGAAGGCGCGCCGCCCAACGGCCCACAACGGCCAGCAGAACGGGAAAGACGATGTAGAACTGCTCCTCGACCGCCAGTGACCAGGTGTGGAGCAGCGGGGCCGAGCCGGTGGCGAAGCCGAAGTAGTCGTTCCAGCGGGCGAACTGGATATTGGAGGCGAAGACCGTGATCGCCGCCAGGCTGGAGCCGAAACGCTGCAGGTCCTGCGGCAGCAGGATCAGGGCCGCCGCGCCGCTGACCGCCAGCATGGCCAGCAGGGCTGGCAGGATGCGCCGCACCCGCCGCTCGTAGAAGGCGATGATCGAGAAGCGGCCCTCGGCCTGCTCCCGCTGGATCAGCCCGGCGATCAGATAGCCGGAGATGACGAAGAAGACGTCCACCCCGACGAAGCCGCCGGAGAGGCCGGGAACCCGCGCGTGGAACAGCACCACGGCCAGGACGGCGATGGCCCTCAGCCCGTCGATCTCCGGCCGGTACCCGGAGGGGGCCGTCGTCACACCGGCTTCCGGCACCAGAAGTGGTACATGCCGGCGAACAGGTCGGGCTCGCGCCACTCGGCCGCCGCCCAGGCGTCATAGTCGCGGAACCAGGGATCGTGCGGGTGTTCGGCGCGATAGCGGGCCCGCCGCTCGCTCCCGGGCATGTTGAAGCCGAGGAACTCCAGGCCCAGCGCCTCGACGCCGCGGCGCACCCGCGGCACGTCGAAGTTATCCTCGTGGTGGTGCAGCAGCAGGTCCCGCAGGCCGCCCAGGGAGGCGAAGTCGTCGGCGTAGACCAGGGGGTGGGGCGGATCGGCCAGCAGTCGGGCGCGGGCCTCGCGCATCAGATCCCCGTCGATCGGCCGGTCCAGCAGGTCGGCGATCCGCTTGCGCGCCGCCTTGACCCGCATCCGCGCCAGCTTGCTGTAGACCATGACGCTGATCACGCCGCCGGGCTTGAGCACCTCCACCAGGGTGCGCCAGCCGGCCTCCGGGTCGGGCAGGTGGTGGATGACGCCCGAACAGCTGATCAGGTCGAACGTCCGGCCCAGCTCCCCGACCTTGTGCAGGTCACGCTGTTCAAAGGTTACGTTGTTCAGCCGCGAGCAGCGCTCGGCGGCATAGGCCAATGACGCGCTGCTGAGGTCGATGGCGGTGATCCTGGCCTCGGGAGCTCGCAAGGCGATCAGCATCGTCTCCCGCCCGCCGCCGCAGCCGGCCACCAGGATCTCGGGCGACTCGGGCAGGGTCGGCGCGCCCGGACCCAGGGACGCCAGCAGGCTCGCCAGGTCCTCGTCGCCGGGATCCATGACCCGTTCCCAGACCGGATAGGGCCATTCCTCATAGTGCTCGGCGATCGCCTCCACGACCGGCGAGCCGAAGGCGCCCGCGGCCTTCGGGATCGGCCGGGGCGGCCGATAGGCGTCGGCCAGGGGCTCGGCCGGGCTCAGGCGAGCCGACTCCTCGTGATCGAACGGCCAGGCCCCGCCATTGCGGCGCGCCTGGGCGATGAAGGCCGCCGTCGTCCGCGGGAAATCCCCGGCTCGTCCCGACAGCAGCAGCCAGCGGCGCACGCCGCGGAGGGCCTTCTCGGCCGGGGGATTGGCGAGGCTGGTCTCGGTCAGCAGGGCCAGGGCGAGGTCATCGGCCTCGAGGGCCGCCGCGCCGGCCTCGTCGGCGGCGGGCAGCCGGCCGGCGGCGGCGATCATGTCCCAGCCTGCCCGAGCCACGGGAATGGGATCGACCGCGGGGTCGACGACCAGCATCCGCAGCACATCGGCCTGGGCCGGCGACAGCGGGTGCTCGAGCTTGGTGAGCAGGCGCGCGGCTCTGACCCTGCTGACCCGGTCGGCGGTCCCGGCCGCCAGCTCGGGCCTCAATCCGTCGAGCACGGCCGTGATCATCGCGGTGTCTGCCAGCCTCATGCCCCTCGCCCGGTTGCCGACCTCGAAAACCCTTTCTATAGCGTTGGTTCGGAGGAGCAATGATCCAGGGCCGTCAACACCGCCGCCTCTGCCGGGCGACGCGATGAGCGGCTTCGCCGGCCTCGTCGGCCCGTCGGGATCGATCCCCGCTCCGCCCGTTCTGGATGCAATGGCCGAGGCCCTCGCGCCCCTGGGTCCCGACCGCCACGACCGTTGGCAGGGCGGCTCTGCCTTTCTGGCCCACAGCCTGCTGGCCACCACCGAGGAGGAGATGGCCGACCGCCAGCCGCTGAGCTTCGACGGTCTGGTCCATCTGGTGGCGGACGCCCGCATCGACGGCCGCGGGGAGTTGATCGAGCGCCTGCGCCAGGCCGGCCGCACGGTCGACGCCGCCGCGCCCGACAGCACCCTCATCCTCCACGCCTGGCACGCCTGGGGCGAGGCCGCGCCCGAACACCTGATCGGCGATTTCGCGTTCGCGATCTGGGACAGCGAGCGGCGGGTGCTGTTCGCCGCTCGCGACCAGTTTGGATCCGTGCCCTTCTATTTCGCCCGGGCCGGCGAAACCCTGCTGTTCGGCAATGCCGTGCCAGCCCTGCTGGCCCATCCGGGCCTCGACCGGTCGCTCAATCCGGTCGCCATCGGCGACTATCTCATGTTCGGGTACAGCCTGGGCCGGGGCGAGGGCTTCCACCGCCACATCGACCGCCTGCCGCCCGGCCACAGCCTGACCTTCGCCCATGGCGAGATCCGCCAGCGCCGTTACTGGTCCGTGCCCGAACCCAGGCCCGACGATCTGGACGCCGGGCAGGCCATCGAGGCTTTCGAGGCGGCGCTGACGGCGGCGGTGCGGGACCGGGTCCGGGGCGGCCGCATCGCCACGACCTTGAGCGGCGGCATGGACTCCACCCTGCTGACCGCGCTTGCCATGCGGAACACAACGGCGCCCGTGGACGCCTATTCCTTCGGCGGGGACTGGCTGACCCCCGATACCGAGCGCCACTGGGCCTGGCGTTGCGCCCATCACCTGGGCGTACCCTTCCATTCGATCTCGGTGGAGCAAATCTACACCGACCCGCCGGGTGGGACCTGGCGGCTGGCGCCGGAGCCCCGGATGGAGCAACGCTGTTCATCCTTCCACCTGATCGGCGACCGGCTGTCGCGTGAGGGGACGCGGGTCCTTCTGATGGGCATGGGCGGGGACGCCATAACCGCGGGCGGGACCAGCCACTGGGCCGGGCTAATCCGGGATCGCCGCTACGGGAGCCTGTTGGGCGAGGCGCTGGCCTTCTGGAGCCACCACCGCGCCCGCCCACCGCTGCGGACAGCCTGGAGGCGTGTCGCGCTGCGCGCCGCGCCGGCCATCACCGCCCCGCTCGACCCGGACTTCGCCCGGGAGCATCGCCTGGAGGAACGCTGGCGCGACAACCTGGCCAGCTATCTTGCCGACCCCCGGAGCGGGATGGCCAACCATGCTTTCTGGACCGAGATGTTCGTCGCCTCGCATCCGGAATCGACCGGCCTGCCGCTGCGGGTCCGCCAGCCGTTCTTCGACGTTCGGTTGCTGGAGGCGGCCATGCGCCTTCCGCCCACGCCCTGGCAGTTCGGCAAGGTCGTGCTGCGCCGGCTCGGCGAGGGCCTGCTGCCGGAGGACATCCTGCGGCGGCCGAAATCGCCCTTCGGCGTCAATGCCGCCTGGGAGGCGGCCCGGCGCGGTCTGGAGCCCTGGTTCGCCGGCCTGCCGAACGCCGGCGAGCTCGACGGCTATGTGGATCGGGCGCGTCTGGCCCGGACCGTCAGTGATATAGAGCGCCTGCCGCCGGCT
Source organism: Caulobacter sp. (assembly GCA_030683005.1). GTDB lineage: Bacteria > Pseudomonadota > Alphaproteobacteria > Caulobacterales > Caulobacteraceae > Caulobacter. The sequence goes on from JAUXMY010000005.1 coordinate 48,148, forward strand.
CACTACTCGAGCGCGGTCATGCTGCCGGCCAGCCTGGCCGCCTGGCTCCGCGCGCGGGGTTGAGAGGGAGGGGAGCCTGTCGAGAATGGTCTCGTGAAGCCTCGCTCCAAGCTTGCCGCAAATCGGCAGTTGAAATAGGGACTGGCGGGAAGGCGCGGGACATTTTCGCAAGGAGCGGGAAGGACCGCGTCTGCCGCCATCGCCGACGCCGGCAGGCGGGACTTTAAGACAACCCGAGAACAGCAACAGTTCGGGCGGCTATCGGGCGGGTGTCTTGACCCCTCCGTTATGACCCGCGCCACAGTCCAGGGTCCGACATCACCATGAGCGACACGCCTCCCGACCGCCTCGCCAGCAATCCGAAGAGCCCGTTCTACGACGAGGCCGTGCTGGCCCGGGGCGTGGGCATCCGGTTCAAGGGCGAGGAAAAGACCAACGTCGACGAATACTGCGTCAGCGAGGGCTGGGTGCGCCTGGCCGTCGGCAAGACCCTGGACCGCCACGGCAATCCGATGACCGTCAAGCTGCAGGGAACCGTCGAGCCCTACTTCCGCAACGACGCCAGCGAGTAGCCCCCTTTTTGCGGGTCGGCGCGGCGGTGATCGAGCGCCAATCTCTCCGCGTGGTTTGGAGGGGCCCTGGATGAATGTTCTCAGGAATGCGGTTCGCGCCGTGGCGATGACGGTCGCCCTGGCGGCTGCCTCATCGGCTGGTGCGCGCGGCGATGTCGAGGACTATGCCCTCGACGCTTTCACGCCCGAGGAGCGCGGCAAGATCAGTCCTTACGGGTGGTCCGCGCGGAGGCTGGTCGACGAACACGGGTTCTTTGTCGCTCTCCTGAGCAGCGCTGAGACCGTCGAGCACCCCAAGCCGAACGTCTGGCGCATCACGATCCCGGGCTACACGGCCGCTGATACGCCGAACGTCTGCATGGCGGCGATTGATCCCAAACGCCGTCCCGGCATGACCATGGCCTCGATCCAGGCCCGTATAGGCGAGGTCATCGCGCCAGGCTCGCCTTTCGAGGCCTATGCCGCCGCCGAGATGGACTCGATCCAGTCCCGCACGATCGAGGTCATGAAGAGCGTGGCCGGCAAGCCGGGGCCCAGACTCGGCGTCTGGATCGGGCCGCGCGGCGGCGGCTTCAACGCCGTGGGCGTCCTGCCGGCGCCGGCGGGAACCCTGCTGATCGGATGCACCGCACGGACGGCCCGCGACGCCCAGGAGCAGCTGATCAGGTCGTTCAAGCCCGCCGCCGGACTGCTCTGACCGCCCAAGCACGTGGCCGGTGGCGCGCCGGCGCGAGCGGTGGTGAAATGAGCCCATGGCCCGGACCCGCGCGATCGCTGGACGTCTGGCCGCCGGCGCCCTGGCGCTGACGGCAGGCTCGACCGTGCACGCGCCGGTGGTCTGGGACAGCGACCTCAGCCCGCCGCCGGAGATCACCGTGGCGCCGCGCACCCAGCGGCACATTCTCGATGAGCGGCTGCAGGCGCTCGGCGGCGCCTTCGGCGGCGCCGTCGGCATCGCCGTCTTCAACGTCGACGAAGGCTGGGCGGTCGATTTCAATGGCGCTCAGGTCCAGCCGCAGCAGAGCGTCAGCAAGCTGTGGGTCGCGCTGGCCGTGCTCGATGCGGTCGACCGGGGGGCGTTGTCGCTGTCCACGCCCGTGACGATCAGAAAGGACGACCTCAGCCTCTTCCACCAGCCGATCCGCGAGCGCGTGGGGGAGGGCAGTTACACCACCACCGTGGCGGCCCTGCTCAAGGGGGCCATCGTCCAGAGCGACAACGCCGCCAATGACGCCCTGGTGCGGACGGTCGGCGGTCCGTTCGCGGTGCAGATGGCGGTGGTTGGCAAGAACCTGGGCGAAATCCGCTTCGGCCCTGGCGAGCGCGAGATGCAGACCCGCGCCGCCGGTCTGACCTGGAAGCCGGAATACAGCTTCAAGCGCGCCTTCTGGGAGGACCGCGAGGCCCTCCCGCCGGAGCAGCGTCGGAAGGCGCTCGACGACTACCTCTCTGACCCGCCGGACGGGGCCAGCGCGCTGGACATCGCCGAGACCCTGGGCCGGCTCAAGCAGGGTGAGCTGCTGTCGCCGGACTCGACGGATCTGCTCCTGACCCTGATGGGCCAGACCGTCACCGGGTCCAGCAGGCTGCGCGCCGGGCTCGCGCCCGGTTGGACCCTGCGCCACAAGACCGGCACCGGCCAGGTCAACGGCTCACTGGCCACCGGCTACAACGACGTTGGCCTGCTGACCGCGCCGGACGGGACCGTCTACGCCGTCGCCGTGCTGATCGGCTCGACCCGCCGGTCCTTCAACGAACGCAGCGCCCTGATCGCCGATGTCGCGCGGCTGGTGATCGCCAGTCATCCGGTCGAAACGGTCGCACTCGAGCAGACGGAGGGTTCATCGCCTGCATTGATCAATCGCGCCGGCTGAACTTTTCACACGGATACGACGATCTTTATTCTCATCCCGCTCAGAAATATTCACTCCATCACGCCGAATATGTAGCGTTGTCCTCAAAGTATTTTCTGCGGAATTTATTGTAGAAATTGCACTCTCGGGTGGAACAATTCACCCTCTCGGGACCTTCATTGCCAGTGGCGCGACATTTCCGTCGCCCCTTGTTCTGCCAACGCGCGCGCCAGTCGTGCGGCATGGCTGGAGGGCTTGTCTTGACTGCATCGAAACCTACCGGACGTCGGCTTTGGCTGACGACGACGTCGCTTATGGCGAGCACCGCCGGCGCGACCCTGCTGGCGCTGGGCGCCGTAGCCCTGACGCCGACCGTGGCGCTGGCCATCAACGAGTGCGGCGTCGGCTCCAACGTGACCTGCACGCCGGCCGGCAACGATTACCCGAACGGCATCACCTACATTCCGGTCACTGACTTCACGATCACGGTCGAGGATGGCGTCAATATCGACACCTCCGGGTCGCTGAACATCGGCCTGTTCGTCATCCAGGGCGGTCCGACCGGGTCCATCGACGTCAACGCCGGGACGGGCGTGACCATCAACACCACCGATGACGGCGCGTTCGGCGTCCTGCTGGCCACCAACGCCGGCGACATCACCGCCGATCTCGACGCCATCACCACCTCCGGAGCCAACGCCAGCGGCGTCCTGGCCTCGTCGGCTGACGGCGCGGTCGATGTGACCGTAAACTCCGTGCTGACCATGGGCGACAACGCCAGCGGCATTGAGGCCAATACCAACAACGGCGCGGTGACGGTCAACGCCACGACGGTCAACACCCGAGGCGCCGGGGCCGCCGGCATCATCGGCGCGAGCGACACCGCTGACGTGACGATCACCGCGGCGAGCGTCTCCACGACGGGCGCCGGCTCGATCGGCATCCAGGCCGACAGCCCCCTGGGCGTCGCCACCGTCAACAGCGGTTCGGTGTCCACGACCGGCGCCGGCTCGACCGGGATCCTGGTGAACACCAACCGTTCCGGCACGGCCGTGGTCAACAGCCAGACCGTCGTCGCCTCGGGCGCCGGCAGCCAGGGCATCACGGCCTACGGCGGCGACGGTGTGACCGTAGGCGCCGGCGCGGTGTCGGCCAACGGCACGGCGATCACCGCCTCCAGCCTGCCGATCATCGCTTTCGGTCCGCCGCCGCAACCGGGCAACGTCTCGGTCACGGCCACCGGGAATGTCGCGTCAACGACCGCCATCGGCATCGACGCCTCAAGCGCGCGCGGCAATATCCGGGTCACCACCACCGCTGGCAGGACCCTGACCGCGGGAACGGTCGGCATCCGGGCCCGCTCCACGGGTCTGGGCGACGGCGGCGCTGACGGCGTCACCGACGGACACGTCACCGTGATCAGCAACGCGGCCATCGGCACCGCCGGAATCGCCATCGGCGGCGACGGCATCCAGGCCTCGATCACCAACGCCGGCAGCGCCGGCCGGATCTCGGTCAGCACCGCCTCGATCTACACCGCCGGCTCCGGCGTCGTCGCGACCAACGCGGGGACCGGGACCACGGCGGTGACCACCGGCGGCACGGTCCAGGCGGCCGCCGACGGCATCAACCTGACCAGCGTCGGCGCCTACACCGTCAACGTGAACGGCAGCGTACGCGGCGGCGGCAACGGCATCCAGACCAGCGGGACCAACGGCGGGACGATCACCGTCGCGGCCGGCGGCCTCGTCCAGGGCCTGGGAACCGGTCCAACCACCGCCGTCATCGACGTGACCGCCCCGGCGGCGCAAACCACGACGATCAACAACAACGGCACGGTCCGCTCGACCAACGCCACCGTCATCGGCTCGGCCGGCGATCTCGCCATCCGCGGAACCGGCGGCAGCGTCACGGTCAACAATGCCGGTCGTCTCGACGGCCGGATGGACTTCTCCGGACTCGGCGCCGGGGCCAGCGCCACGGTCAACAACAGCAACGCCACGGGCTGGCACACCACCGGCCTGACCACGTTCAGCGCCGGCAATGACCTGGTGAACAACACCGCGACCGGCCTGCTGGCCACCAGCGGTTCGACCACCTTCGACTTCGGCGCCGACACCGGCGTCGCGCCGCGTGACGTCCTGACCAACGCCGGGCGCATCGTCGTCGGCGAGACCTCCGGCGCCTCGACCTTCACCCTCACGGGGCTGGAGCGCTTTAACAACTCGGGCGTGATCCTGCTGGGCAGCCTGAACGGGACGACGACGGACGGTCAGACCAACGACCGCCTCGTCATGACCGGGACCGGCGGCGGCACGGCCTTCATCGGCTCGGGCGGCTCGGTCATCGCGCTCGACGCGTCGCTGGGCGCGGCGACCCAGGCCAACTGCGCGGCGGCCACGGTCGCCGACTGCGTCAGCCTGCCCGGCGGCGCGGTGTCGGGCAGCACCCTGCTGCGGGTCAACAACACCAACACCGGCTTTGGCGCCATGAACGCCGGCATCGTGCTGGTGGACGCCACGGGCGGGACGATCGCGGCCAACGCCTTCAGCCTTGATCCGACGTCGACCGGCTACACGCTGCGCAGCGGCGAAGGCGCTATCGACACGGGCCTGTTCTTCTACCGGCTGGCCCCGCAAGGCTCGGCCCAGATCGCGCTGGTCAGCGCGCCCGACAGCGAGGCCTTCGAGTTCGTCGGCGTCGGCCAGATCGCCAACAACGCCTGGCAGACCGCCACCGGCGTCTGGTTCGACCGTCAGGCCGACCTGCGTGATGGCCTGGAAGGCAAGGGCGAGGGCGGCGCGGGCATCTGGATGCGGATCGTCGGCGGCCAGGCCGAGCGTGACCTCGAGCAGACTTACGTCGGCGCGGGCGGAAGCTTCGTCTACGACACCGGCTACGAGCAGAACACCGTCGCCCTGATCGGCGGCATCGATCTGGTCGCCGGCGGCGGCGACAACTCCGCCTGGGTGTTCGGCGGCAGCGTCGGCTACGTGGATACGGACGTCGACTTCAACGCTTCGCCCACCCAGGCTGCTCTGGAAGGCGGCGTCTTCGGGCTCTACGGAACCTATGTCTCCGGCGGCCTGTTCATCGACGCGACGCTCTCGGCCCTGATGCTGGACATGACCTACTCGATGCCGACCGTGATGGCCGGCCCGGGCATGTACTCGACCAGCGACGCGGACGTCACCGCCTACGGCGCCCGCATAGAGGGCGGCTGGCGTATGCCGCTCGGCGAGTCGGCCTTCATCGAGCCGCTGGCCGGCGTCGCCTACGTCCGCACCTCGATCGACGACCTGGACGTCCCGGGCGGCGTGGTCAGCTTCGATGAATCCACCAGCCTGCGCGCCAACGTCGGCGTCCGTCTCGGCACGATCGCCCGGTTCGACACCATGAAGGTGAAGTTCACGGTGCTGGGCAGGGCCTGGAACGAGTTCGACGGCGAGGGGCAAACCACCCTCGTCAACGGCGGCCCCGACGTCCTGGTGACCGACCAGTTCGACGGCGCCTTCGGCGAAGTCGGCGCGGGCATCGACGTCTTCGGCGCCGACGAGCGGTTCTCGGCCTTCGTGAATGCGGGCTACCGCTGGAACGAGGACTGGACCGACACAACGGTCGCCCTGGGCGCCCGCTACCGCTGGTAGGACTTACCGGGGGCGTGCGTTCCGGCGCGCGTCCCCGTCTTCCCTATCGTGAGCGCCCCGTGGCGCGATAACCCCCCTTATGTGGGGTTCCCGACAGACCCATCATGCGATGCTGGCGGTCCTGCGTCAGCCGAAGTGGAGGTCGGTCATGTCGTTGCCCCTTAGCCGGCGCCTTGCAGGCTTGGTCATGGCGTCCGCCGTGACGCTGGCCGCGTCTGCAGCGGCCCAGGTTCCCGAAGGCTATGCCATCGTGCCCGCCCCGGCGGCGGAACGAGGCATCTACAGGCCGATCGCGGGCGATGTGGCCTACGGCTACAGCTATCTGTCGCCGCGAGGCTGGTTCGCGGCGACGCTCCCGAGGGGCGCGACCATGAGCTCGGTCAAGCCCGACACTGTGAGCTTCAAGATGACGTCCGGAGGACACGAGGCGATCTGCGTCGCCGTCGCCTATCCCGAGGCGCAGCGGCGGCCCGAGCGGTTGGACCAGCTCCAGCTCCGGGTCGACGCGCTCCTGACCCCGGGCGGAGCGTATGACCGCATGGCGCGGGAGGCGCTCAGCGTCACCGAAAGCGGGGTGCTGCCCCTCAGGGACGACGGCAGGATTCCCGTGAAGCTCGCGGCCTGGACCGGCACGCAGGCCAACGGCCGGTACATGACGATGGCGCTGGTGGAATTGCCGGTCGGACTTCTGTCGCTGGCCTGCGAGGCCCCGACAGCCGCGAAGGCGAAGTTCCTTACCACCATGGTCTTCCGCATCGCCGAGGGCGGGCTGTGAAGCGTCTTCTGCCGATCAGCGCCGTCGTGGCGCTGTCGGCGATGGCGGCGCCGTCACAGGCCCGCGCCCCGACCTGGATCCCTCAGACGTCCAATGGCGCCTCGGTTGCCGCCATCGGCGTCGGCGGCGGGACCAGTATCCAGGTGTTCTGCTACGCCCGGCCCTCGCCGCGCTATGTGCTGGTCGTGAAGGGCCCGGCGCGGGGCTTGAAGCCGGGCCTGGGCGTCATGGGGCGCGTACAGGGCAAATCTTCGATCAAGGTGCGCTTCGACCGCGTCGAGCTGGCGCCCGGCGGCCTCGCCGTGCTGACGGTGCAGGGCGGTCTGCGCGGCACGGTCGGCGATCAGCCGCGCGCCCTCTACAGCATCGAGGCCATCCGCGCGGCGAAGACGCCGATCACCGTATCGTCGGGTCCGTTCAGCATCACGGTTCCCGAGACCGGCGCTGCGGCGGCCATCGCCCCGCTCGAGAAGGTCTGCGGCGATGTGAAGACAATGGCGAAGCGGGCCGAAGGCAAGGCCGGCGAACTCAACTGATCCCGGCCGCTTTCGCGTCGGCCGCCAGCCGGTCGAGGTGCTGGCGGATGTGGGCCGCCTCGGCCGTGCTGTTGGCCAGGCCGATGGCGCGGTCGAAGGCCTCGCGGGCCTCGGCGCGGCGGTCCAGCTGTAGCAGCAGGGCGCCCTTGACCCCGAAGTAGTTGAAATAGCCTGACAGCCGCGCTTCCAGCGGCGCGATCATCGCCAGCGCCGCCTCCGGGCCAAGGGCCTTGGACGTCGCCACCGCCCGGTTCAGCGTCACCACGGGCGAGGGCTGCAGCTGCTCCAGCGTCGCATACAGGGCGTCGATCTGCGCCCAGTCGGTGTCGGCCGGCGTCGCGGCGCGGGCGTGCAGGGCGGCGATGGCGGCCTGAACGAGGTACGGCCCGGTCCGCCGGTGGCGCAGGGCCTTGTCGATCAGGGCTAGTCCCTCGCCGATCATCGCGCCGTTCCAGCGCCCGCGGTCCTGGTCGTCCATCAGGATGATGCCGCCGTCGGCGTCGAACCGCGCGGCGCTGCGCGACTGCTGCAGCAGCATCAGCGCCATCAGGCCCATGATCTCCGGCTCGGTCTGGTAGAGCCGCAGCAGCAGCCGGCCCAGCCGGATGGCCTCGGCCGCCAGCGGCGACCGCTCCGCGCGCTCGGAACCGCTGGCCGAATAGCCCTCGTTGAAGATCAGGTAGACCATGGCCGCCACCGCCGCGAGCCGCTCGGCCCGCTCGGCGGGACCGGGCGTCTCGAAGGCCACGCCGGCGCCGGCGATCTTCGCCTTGGCCCGGGTGATCCGCTGCTCCATGGCGCTCTCGCCGACCAGGAAGGCGCGGGCGATCTGGCGGACGGAAAGGCCGGACACGATCCGCAGCGCCAGCGCGACCTGCTGGGTCTGCGGCAGCTCCGGGTGGCAGCAGATGAACATCAGCCGCAGTACGTCGTCGCGATAGTCGGCGCCGTCCAGCCGCTCGACCAGCGGCGCCTCGGCGTCCTCGAGGTCCGACAGCGCCGCCTCATCGTGGGGCAGGGCGGTCTGGCGGCTGCGCTTGCGCACCCCGTCGATGGCGGCGTTGCGGCCGACCATGATCAGCCAGGCGGCCGGGTCGCGCGGCGGCCCGTTCTTCGGCCAGGCCTTCAGGGCGCGCAGGCAGGCGTCCTGGAAGGCTTCCTCGGCGATGTCGAGATCCCGGAAGTAGCGCAGCAACGCTCCGACCGCCTGCGGGCGGGCGGCGGTGATGGCGCCGTCGATCCAGGCCAGATCGGTCACGCGCTCTCCGTGGCCGGCATGTCGACGCCGGGCAGGTACAGCCGCAGCGGCCGCAGTTCATAGGCGCCGCCCGGGTTGGCCTTCCCCAGCTCGCGGGCGATGGCCAGGCCCTCGTCCAGCCCCGCGATGTCGACGATGTAGAGGCCCAGCAGCTGCTCCTTGGTCTCGGCATAGGGGCCGTCGATGACCAGGTCCTTCTGCTTGTGCAGGGTCGTCGCCGCCGTGGTCGGCATCAGGCGCAGGGACGGGCCGAGCTTGCCCTCGCGCTCCAGCCGCTGGTGGACGACGCCCAGCTGGTCCATCACCGCGTCGTCCTGCGCCTGCGACCAGGACATGACGACGTCTTCGGCGTTGTAGCAGAGGATGGCGTAGAGCATCGGCGCGGGTCCCTGTTCCACTGGAAGACGATCCAGTATGCCGCGCGCCGACAGGGCCGGGGCGAACTTTTGCGGCGGCCGGGGCGTGCTATAGCCGGGCGAGGACGAGCGGAGGACGAGACCATGGCGCGCGAACGGATCGGAGCGGCGGCGGCGACGGCGAGGCTCAAGGGCTGGTCGGTCGGCCCCGGGGAGCGCGACGCGATCACCAAGACGTTCAGGTTCGACGACTTCAACGCCGCCTTCGGCTTCATGACCCGCGTGGCCCTGAAGGCCGACCAGCTGGACCACCATCCGGAGTGGTTCAACGTCTACAACCGCGTCGAGGTGTTGCTGGCCACCCACGACGCCGACGGCGTCACCGACCTGGACGTCGAACTGGCTGCGTTCATGGACAGGGTGGCGGGGTAGGGGGCGCTCGCCCCCGGCGAAGGCCGGGACGCACCGGTGTACGGCCCGTCCCGGAGATATTTTCGCACCTGGCGAGGGCGATCCTGGTCGCGGCCTCTTGTCGAACCATGTTTGACCCCTGATCAATGATCATCCACCCCGAAAACGGGGGGAGGCCGTGGGAGGCAGGATTGGCAGTAGAAGTGGAGTCCGGCGGGGTCGCCCCGACCGCGACGGCGGTGGGCCGCGCCGGGGCCGATGGCGCGCCGCAGCTCGGACCCTGGAAGCTGGCCGCCTTCGCCGCGCCCTGCATTCCCGTCGCGGCGATGATGATGCCGGTGACCATCTACCTGCCCGACTACTACACCCGCGACCTCGGCCTCAGCTGGCTGGCCATCGGGTTCGCCTTCTCGGCAGTGCGGCTGTTCGACCTGTGGCTCGACCCGGCGCTCGGCTTCATGATCGACAAGACCAACACGCGGTTCGGACGCTTCCGGCCCTGGCTCGTCGCCGGTCTGCCGATGGCGGTGCTGGCGATCTGGATGCTGTTCATGGCCGGTCCGGGGATCACCGGCCTGCAGATTCTGGGCTGGCTGATCCTGGGGTTCCTCGGCCAGTCGATGGCGTCCATGGCCCACGTTGCCTGGGCGGCCCGCGTCGCGCCGGACTACAAGGGCCGATCCCGCGTCTTCGGCTGGTGGCAGGCCTTCACGGTCATCGGAATGCTGCTGGCGCTCAGTATGCCGATCCTGGCGTCCAGACTGTTCGGCCTGGACCACGGGGCGGGCGTCAAGGCGATCGGCTGGTTCGTCGTCCTGACCCTGCCGGTGTCCATCGCCATCGCGCTGCTGGTGATGCGCGAGCCGCCGTCGCCGCCCAACCACAATCCGCCGCACTGGCGCCAGTACCTGCCGCTGCTGAAGCGGCCGTCGGTGGTCCGCGTGCTGCTGGCCGACATCGCCATCGGCACCGGCCCGGTCCTGGCGGGGACCCTGTTCTTCACCTACTTCTTCGCCATTCGCGGCTATGACCGGTCAGACGCCGGCGCCCTGCTGCTGATCTATTTCGTCAGCGCGCTTCTGGCCGCGCCGCTCTGGTCCTGGCTGGCCAACCGGATGAGCAAGCACAAGGCGCTGATGATCGCCTGTATCGCCTACGCCGCGGCGCAGGGCGGGGTGCTGATCGTGCCGGACGGCCTTGTCTGGGGTATCGCGGTGATGGCCCTGGCCGGCATCCCGTTCACCGCCGGCTCGATCCTGCTGCGGGCGATGATGGCGGACATCGGCGACGAGGAGCGCCTGGCGAGCGGTGTTGATCGCAGCGGCCTGCTGTTCGGACTTCTCAGCGGCTCGGTGAAAATCGGCTCGGCCACCGCCGTCGCCGGGGCCGGAATCCTGCTGACGACGGCGGGCTTCGACGCGACGCTGGGTCCGAAGAACGAGGGGGACGCGCTGATGATGCTGCAGATCACCTTCACCCTGGTCCCCGCCGCGTTCGGCCTGCTCGGGGCCTGGATCATCGCCGGCCACAAGCTGGACGCCCAGGCTCACGCCGACATCCGCTTCCGGCTGGCCGCGCGCGACCGCGAGCACGAGCCAAAGTCGTTGATCTAGGAGACCTCAGGCCGAGCAGACCGCCACGCAGCGCTCGGCCAGCAGGGCGCCGGCGTCGAGGAGCGGGACGCTGAGCCTCGCCGGGTCGAGCACCAGCGGGACCTCGGTGCAGCCGGCGATCACCGCCCCGGCGTCCAGCGCCCTGGCGAGGGCCAACATGCCCTCCCGCACATCCGGGCCCAGGTCGCCGGCCTTGATGCGGTAGACGAGGTCCATGAACCGCGCCTGCTGCGCCGCGTCCGGGACGATCGGCTCCAGCCCCAGCCCGGCCAGCCGCGCGCTGTAGAGGTCCACCGCCGTTGGCGTGCCGAGCACCCCGACCCGCCGGGCGCCGGCGTCGCGCGCCGCCTCGCAGGCGATGTCGATCATGTCGATCAGCGGCAGGCCGGACGCCGCGCGGATGATGTCGGCATAGGCGTGGGCGGTGTTGCAGGCGATGGCCAGCACCTCCGCCGCGGCCCCGGCCAGCCCCCTGGCCATCTCGCCCAGCACCGGCCCGGCCGCTTCGCTGTCGGTGTTGCGGTCGGGGATGTGCGGATTGATGTCGACCAGCACCCGGATGTGGTCCTGGTCCCGCGTCGCCGGCGTCGCCGCCTGCAGTTTGGCCAGGAAGTCGAGCGTGGCGGCCGGGCCCATGCCGCCGAGGACGCCGAGGGTTTTCACAGCATCGAGCCCAGTTCGCCCTGGTAGCCGAACAGGCCCTGGGCGCCGCCGGTGTGCAGGAAGACCACCGTCTGGCCCTCGAACGCGCCCTGCCGGGCCAGCGCGATCAGGCCCTTCATCGCCTTGCCGGTGTAGACCGGGTCGAGCAGCAGGCCCTCGGTGCGGGCCGCCAGCGTCAGGGCGTCGGCCACGCCCTGGTCGATCAGGCCGTAGCCCGCGCCGACATAGTCGCAGTCGGCGACGACCATCTCGCGCGACACCCGCTCGCGGTGGCCCAGCAGGGCAGCGGTCTCGACCGCGAGGTTGAAGACGTTCTCCTCCTGCTTCTCCTTCGGGGCGCGGACGCCGATGCCCAGCACGGGGATGTCGGCGCCGCTGACCGCCAGCCCGGCGACCAGGCCGGCGTGGGTGCCGGCGCTGCCGGTGGCGGTGACGATGCGGTCGATGACCAGGCCCTCGTCATTGGCCTGGGTCGCCAGCTCCAGCGCGCAATCAACATAGCCCAGCGCCCCGACCGCGTTGGAGCCGCCGCCGGGGATCACATAGGGCGTCCCGCCGGCCGCGCGGATCTCCTCGGCGTCCAGCGCCATCTCTGCGGCCATGTCCGATCCGGCCTCCACCGTGCGGATGCGCGCGCCCAGCAGCCGGTCGAGCAGCACATTGCCGGACCACAGGTAGTCTTCGGCCTGGTTGCCGGTGCGGTTCTCCAGCACGACCCGGCAGGCCATGCCGAAGCTGGCCGCCGCCGCCGCGGTCTGGCGTACATGGTTGGACTGCACCGCGCCCTGGGTGATCAGGGTGTCAGCGCCCTGTTCCAGGGCCTCGCCGAGCAGGAACTCCAGCTTGCGGGTCTTGTTGCCGCCCCCGGCCAGCCCGGTGCAGTCGTCCCGCTTGATCCACAGGTCGATACCCAGCTCGGCGCTCAGCCGGGGCGCGGGCTCCAGCGGCGTGGGCAGATGGGCGAAGCGTGCGCGGGCAAACCTGGCGAGGTTCATAGGGGCGTCCTTGTCGGCGAAAGTCGTGGTACTATCTAGCGAGCTTATCATCGCGCTGGGAGGAGACCTGCATGTCCCCCAAGACCATGTTCGCGTTCGCTGCTGTTTCAACCGCTATCGCCTTCTCCGCGGGCTCCGCGTCGGCGGCTGCCTTCGTGCTCGGCGGCGGCATGGCCGACGCCTGTTCGAAGGCCGCGATCGAGGGGCGCGACGACCGCCAGTCCCTTGCTCTCTGCGACATGGCGCTGGAGAGCCAGCCGTTGCTCAAGCGCGACCGGGCGGCGACCTTCGTGAACCGGGGCGTCATCCAGTTGCGCCGCAAGGACTACGCCGAGGCCCGCCAGGACTTCGACACGGCGGCGAGGCTCGACCCCTCGATGGGCGAGGCCTTCGTCAATCGCGGCGCGGCCCTGGTCGCCCAGCGGCGCTTCCGTGAAGGGGTTGTCGAGATCGACCGCGGCCTGGCGCTGGGCGCCGACGAGCCGGAGAAGGCCTACTTCAACCGGGCCCTGGCCTGGGAAGGTCTGGACGACATGAAGGCCGCCTGGCTCGACTACCAGAAGGCGCTGGAGATCCGTCCGGATTGGGAGGCGCCGCGCCGCGAGCTGACCCGTTTCACCGTCACCCGGGAATAGGAGACGCCGTCATGCGCCATCTCGCCCTTCTCGCCGCCGCGTCCGCCGCCGGTCTGGCCCTTGCCGCGGCGACTCCGGCCGCCGCCTCGGTCATGATCGTCGGCAATGACATCGCCGTCGACTGCTCGAAGGCCGCCTTCGCCGGCCGATTCGACCGCAAGTCGATCGAGACCTGCACCCGCGCGCTGCAGGAGGACCGCCTGGACCGCCGCGATCGCGCCGGCACGCTGGTCAACCGCGGCGTCATGTTGACCCGCGCCCGTGACTACGCCGCCGCCCGCGTCGACCTGGACAGGGCCGCCGACCTGGAGCCGACCCTGGGCGAGGCCTACGTCAATCGCGGCGTGGTGATGATGGCTGATCGCGACTATGCCGCCGCCCTGGCCGAGATCGAGCGCGGCCTGGCGTTGGGCGTCGGTGAGCCGGCCAAGGCCTACTACAACCGCGCGCTGGTTCATGAATCCCTGGATGACGCGAAGGCCGCATGGCTGGACTACCGCAAGGCGCAGGACCTGGCGCCGGAGTGGGACGCCCCGCGCCGCCAGCTGATGCGGTTCACTGTCTCGAAGCCTTAGGCCGTTTCGCGCGTTGACCTTCCCGACCACTATCGAAGTCGGGGTTTGCATGCGCGCCGTTCTCCTTGCCGTCCTGATCACCGGGCTCGCCGCGCCGGTGTTTGCCCATCCCCACGACCCCGACTGGCGACGCCGCGCCAATGTCGAGGCGATGGAGCGCGAGGCCGACCGCGCCCGCGCCGCGGCCCTTGAGCGGGAGACCCGGGCGCGCGAACAGCGGGCCCCCACCGAGGCGACGATCCGCGCCATGCGGGACGGTGAGCTGGCGGGGGGACCCTCCGCGACCGGGATGACCTGGCGCCTGCCGGTCCTGCCCGAGCCTTCGCCGCCTCGCACCTTGGAGTCCGCGCCGGTCCCCGAACTGACCGACGACGCCGCCCGCATGGACGCGCTGATGGCTGAGGCCATGGCCCGCTCGACGGCCAGGATCCGCGCGATCACCGGCGGCAGACCACGCTAGACGCCGCCCGGTTTCCGGGCCAGCGTGCCGGGCGACATCCCTTGAAGAGGTATTGGCCATGCGTTGGCGCGGTGGACAACGGTCCGGCAACATCGACGACCGGCGGGGGCTGGGGCCGACGGGCGCTGTCGGCGGCATCGGCCTTGTCGGCATCATCGTCGCCCTGGTCGGCATCTTCGTGTTCGACGTCGATCCGGGCCAGATGCTCAGCATCGTGGGGCAGGGCGGGGCGCCGCAGGAGCAGGTCGTCGGCCGGCAGGGCAGCCCGGAGGACGAGGCCGGGGCCTTCGTCGACGTGATCGAGACCTCCACGACCCAGGTCTGGACCGAGCTGTTCTCGAAGTCGGGCCAGGGCTACAGCCCGCCCGAGGACGTCGTGATCTACGACCAGGCCACACCGACCGCCTGCGGCCAGGGCCAGGCCGCCATGGGGCCGTTCTACTGCCCGGGCGACCGCAAGGTGTACCTGGACCTGGGCTTCTGGACCGAGCTGGAAAGCCGGTTCGGCGCCAAGGGCGAGTTCGCCCGCGCCTATGTCATCGCCCACGAGATCGGCCACCACGTCCAGAACCTGACCGGATCGCTGGGCAAGGCGCGTGCCGGGGCCCAGGGCGCTGACGGTGGCCAGGTCCGCGTCGAACTGCAGGCCGACTGCTACGCCGGCGTCTGGGCCGCCCGCGCCTCGGCGCTGTCCGGCGGCGAGGTGGCGCTGGAGCAGGGCGACCTGGAGGACGGCCTGGGCGCCGCCGCCGCCGTCGGCGACGACACCATCCAGCGCCGCACCCAGGGCCGCGTCGTCCCTGACGCCTTCACCCACGGCACGGCCGAGCAGCGCATGCGCTGGTTCCGACGCGGATACGAGACGGGCGACCCGAACAGCTGCGACACCTTCGCGGCGCGGACGTTGTAGGCATCGCGTCCATCCTCTCTCGTCATGGCCCGGCTTGTCCGGGCCAGCCATGACTGCAGGGGCAGCAGAAGAGGGCGCGACCGATCGACCGCGCCCTCATCTTCGTCGCTGGTGTTCGTGGGTGGCCCGGACAAGCCGGGCCATGACAAACCAATGGAGGTTTGGCCCTACCCGCCAAACCGTCTTGTGAAGCGGACTCCGACGGCCCTGGGCGGCAGCACCGAGGTGTAGAAGCTGCGCGCGTAGACCGGATCGCCGTTGATATCCGACACGATCTGGTTGTGCCGTGACGTGCTGCGGGCGCCCGTCTCGGCGTAGGTGTTCCAGATATTGCTGACGTAGACGGTGGCGTCCCATGCGTCGTTGGACACCCTTATCGACGCGTCGTGGATCGAGTAGCCTTCCAGGGTCAGGCCGCCGCCCTTGCCGCCCGTTCGGGTCAGGACATCGCCGGTGGCGCTCAGACCATAGGCGAAGTCGACGTTCAGGCCGGCGATCGGCGGGGCGCTGTACTCGATGTACAGGCTGCCCTGGTTCTCCGGCGCGCCCGGCAGGCGGTCGCCCGGCTCGCCGTGCTCGTAGCTGATCGTCGACTGGAAGCCCGGCGGATTGATCGACGGGATCAGGTTGAGGGTCGTCTTCGTCAACTCGGCCCTGGCGTAGGAGTAGTTGCCCCGGATCGTGAGGTCCGGCGTGAGCTTGAGCCGGAAGTCGAGTTCGGCGCCGACGCTTTCGGCGGCCTCGCCGTTCTTGGTGATCGGGATCAGGCCGTTCTCGGTGGCCGAGGCGACCTGCGGGTCGGTCCATTCGACCAGGAAGATCGCGCCGTTGATCGTCAGCCGTCGGTCGAGCCATTGGCTATGGATGCCCAGCTCGTAGTTCTTGGTCTTGTCCGGGAAGTAGGCCATCTCGCTCGGCAGACCGCAGGCGATCTGGTTGGGCGGCAGCGGATTGGGGCAGGGTCCCACGCCGTTGGAGTTGCCGATCCGGTAGCCTTCGCTGATCGTCGCATAGATCAGGACATCGTCCGTCAGATCGTAGGACGTGTTGAACTTGAACAGCCAGCCGTCGTCGTCCTGTCCGCCGTCCTCGAAGGTCAGGGTGATGTCGTCGGGGCCGGCCCCGCCGAACACCGAGTTGTAGAGCGGGAAGTCGACCGCGCTGGCGGTCTTCAGTTCATAGGCGTACTTCCGCGCGCCCAGGGTCACCTGCCAGGCGTCGGTGAAGCGATAGCTGATCTCGCCGAAGATCGCCTGTTCGGTCAGGTTCACGCGGTCGACCGAGTAGTACTCCAGGTTGTCGGGCCGGACCCCGCCGTTGAAGGCGGCGTAGCCCGGCGTGAACTCGCGGCTCTCCGCGTTGCCTTCGTACTTGTTGTAGAAGGCGCCGACGATCCAGCTGAGGGGGCCGTCGGAGGAGGAGACCAGGCGGATCTCCTGGTTCAGGCTCTCTTCGTCGACGTCTTCACGGGTGAAGGCCGTGAAGGACGGGAACAGCTCGTAGCTGTACTCCAGGCCGATCAGCAGGTCGGTCTGGTCGCGCTGGCCGGTCTCCTTGTACTTCGACAGTCCCGTGGCCGAGGTCAGGGTGGCGAAGCCCAGATCGGCCGTCACTTCCAGCGCCACGAGGTTGTTGTCCCGCTCATTGGGCTCCAGCACCCGCAGGGCGCTTTCATAGTCGCCGATCGGCGCTGGCGAGGTCTTGACCCTGGCGCTGCTGATCTGACGCGCGCCGACCTGCTGGTTCTGGAAGTACCAGGTCAGGTTGGCGTCGACGGCCTCGATCGGCTGCCAGCGGAAGGCCAGGCGGCCCGACAGGGTTTCCTCGGTGTTGGCGTCCTCCACCCGCTTCGTGTTGGCGGCGATGGCGGCGGGCGATCCCAGGGCGTCGGGGTTGGAGACGCCGATCTCGCGCACGACGTAGGCGTAGTCGATGAATCCGCTGTCATCGAGGTAGTCGATCGAGCCGCGCACCGCGAAGCTGTCGCCAAGCGGCATGTTGAAGGTCAGGCCGACGTCGTAACTGGCCGAGTCCGCTTCCTTGTAACCATAGGCTTCGCCGCGCAGGACCAGCTCGGGCCCGGAGAAGGACGGACGCTTCGGAATGTAGCGGACGGCGCCGGCCATGGTGCCCGCGCCGTACAGCGTGCCCTGCGGGCCGAGCAGGACTTCGACCCGCTCCATGTCGTTGAGCTTCAGATCCAGAACGATCGGCACTTCGCCCAGGTAGGTGGCGACCATGCCGCCGGTGCCGTTGCCGACGCCTTCGGAGCTGCCGATCGGGTCCGCGTTCAGGCCGCGAACGATGATCCGGTTGCCGTCGCGGCCGCCCTGGTCGACCAGGTGGATGCCGGGAACATAGGCGGCGATGTCGGCGAGGTTCGAGAAGCCCTGCGCCTCGATGGCGTCGCCGCCGATCGCGGCGATGTTGATCGGCGCGTCCTGAACCGTCGTGTCGCGGCGGGTGGCGGTGATGATGATCTCGTCGACGGTCGTGTCCTGCGCCAGCACGGGTGTGGCGATCGGCAGGGCGAGCAGGCTGATCGAGGCGAACAGCGCGGCGCGTGTGAATGACATGGTTACCCCCAGGTGATGTCTGTCTGGCGAGGAGACTGGGGCCGGGCGTCGTTTCGTCGAGACGTGCAGCGACGCGTCGGCGGCAACCGGGCCCAACTGACGCAAAACACGGCGTCACGGGGCGACCACGGGCGCTTCGCTGTGCAACATGGGTCGCCGGAGCGGTTGGCTCGGCATCAATCGCGCCGCGTCCGGACGATCCGGGCGAAAGGGGAACATGGGCCCTGCGGGACACAGTCTGGATGAAGCCGAGCGGCTGATGGCGCGCCGCGCCTGGCGGGAGGCGCACGCCCTTTGCCTGCGCGCATTGGAGACCGGCGACGTGTCGGCGCGACCGCTGTTCCTGCTCGGCGTCATCGCCGCCGAGCACGGCAACCTGGCCCGGGCGGCGGAACTGTTCGGCGAGGCCGCGCGGCTGGAGCCGGGTGTCGCCCGCCACCACGCGCACCTGGGCCGCTGCCTGATCGCCTTCAACCGCCAGGACGAGGCCCGCGCCGCCGCCGATCGCGCCCTGGTGCTCGATCCCGCCGACGCCCTGACGCTGGACACCATCGGCGTGGTCTACAGCCGCTCGGGCCTGCATGAGCGGGCCCTGCCGCTGTTCGAGCGGGCCGTCGCCCTGGAGCCGGCCAACGCGTCCTTTCAGCAGAACCTCGGCACGGCGCGGCAGTTCGCCGGAGACTTCGCCGGCGCCGAGCAGGCGCTGCGCGCGGCGGTGACGCTGCAGCCTGACCTCTACCGCGTCTGGTGGGCGCTGGCCCAGATGTCGGCCCTGCGGGCGGAGGACGGCGCGGAGGCGCGGCTGGAGTCCCTGTTCCCCGCCGACCCGGACACCGACCCGGACCGCGCCCTGCACGTCGGCCATGCGCTGGCCCGGCTGGCGGAGGACGCGGGCGACCCGCCGGCCGCCCTGGCCTGGCTGGCCCGGGCCAAGGGCGCCCGCCTGCGGGAGGTGGCCTACGACCCGGCCCGCGACGCCGACCTGCTCGAAGCCGCCGCCGCCACACTCGGTCCCGCCGCCCCGGACACCGCCGACGCCGCCCCGATCTTCGTCGTCGGCCTGCCGCGCACCGGCACCACCCTGGTCGACCGCATCCTGTCCAGCCATCCGGGCGTGGTCTCGGTGGGCGAGCGCACCGACTTCGCGCTGATCCTCAAGCGGCTGGCCGGCACGTCATCACAGCTGGTTCTGGACGAGTCGACCCTGGCGGCGGCGACGGGCGGCGGCGTCGATCTGGCCGACGCGGGACGGCGCTATCTGGAGGCTGTCGCCCCGCTGGCCGGCGCGGCGCGCAGCCTGGACAAGATGCCGCTCAACGTCGTCTACGCCGGGCTGATCCTGCGGGCGCTGCCGAACGCCCGGATCATCTGCCTGCGCCGCCATCCGGTGGACGCGGCCTTAAGCAACTATCGCCAGCTGTTCGCCACGCGCTTCCCCTACTACGACTACGCGCTGGATCTAGAAAATACGGCCCGGTATGTTTCGCGGTTCGAGGCTCTGGCCGACCACTGGGCCGAGACCCTGCCCGCCGACCGCTACCTCAACGTCCGCTACGAGGATCTGGTCGCCGACCAGGAGGGCCAGACCCGCCGCCTGCTGGCCCACTGCGGCCTCGACTGGGACCCCGCCTGCCTGGCCTTCCACGAGAACGCCGCCCCGGTGGCCACGGCCAGCGCCGTCCAGGTCCGCAGCCCGATCCACGCCGGCTCCGTCGGCCGCTGGAAACGCTTCGGCGAGGGGCTGGCGCCGATGCTGGCGGTGTTCCGGGAGGCGGGGGTGGGGGTGTGACACCCCCCAACGTGGGTCGCCGGCCCTGGCGCGAGCGGTGATCGTCCGATCCTTGTTGGAGGACAAACCCGATGTTCAAGCGTCTCGCCATCGCCGCCGTCGTCGCGGCCTGCCTGCCGTCGGCGGTTCCGGCCGCCCCGGCCACGACCACCGCCAAGGAGGTGCGCGCCGCCCTCGACTACTTCTGCAAGCCCTTCGCCAGCGGGGAGGTGACGGGGGTCAAGGCCGGCGCCGAAGCGGCCGGCTGGAAAGCCTACGGCATCAACGGCTACTACCGGGAAGGCGCCTGGGGCCGGGTCAACGTCGGCTTCCGGGTGGGCGACCGGTGCACGGTCACCGTCCCGGTCGGCAGCGCCAAGGGTAAGGAACTGCCCATCCTCGACGTCGCCGTCGCCTGGGGCAAGGCGAACGGCTTCACCAGCGTCGAGGCGCGCGCAACGACGACGCGGCCCCTGTACGACTCGGTCGACGAACGCTGGACCCGCGACGGCAAGAGCCTGACCGCCAACGCCGTCGTCAACCGCCGTAAGGACGACATGCTGGTCCCGGACGTCTCGATCTCCGTCGAGTGACGGCGGCGGCGCGCGCTTGCCCCCCGCACGCCCCCGGCCTAGTCTCCTCCCGTTCTCCGCGGGGCCGCGCTTGAGTGGCTGAGATTCGGCTGATGCCGTGACGCGCCGAACCTGATCCGGGTCATGCCGGCGAAGGGAGAGGAGCCATTCTCCGTCCGTATTCCCGGCGCAGGCCGGGATCCAGAAGCGAACCCGGCGTCCGTGGGTTTGTCATGGGCCCCGGCCTTCGCCGGGGAGACGGAGGAGGGAAAGCCATCCCGGAGTCGGCGGCCCAAACCTCTGGAGCCGCCCGATGAACATCCACGCCCCCGTTTCTCCCAAGACCGATGACGTCGCCGTCGGCCCGCGTCTGGGCAGCCGCAAGGTCTATGCGTCGGGCGAGCTGTTCCCGGACATCCGCGTGCCGTTCCGCGAGGTCGAGCTGCACCCGACGGCCAACGAGCCGCCGCTGACCGTCTACGACCCCTCGGGCCCCTACACCGACCCGGACGCGGTCATCGACATCGAGCAGGGCCTGCCCCGCATCCGCGAGCCGTGGATCGTCGCCCGGGGCGATGTGGAGGAAGTGGCCGAGCCGCGCGAGGTCAGGCCCGAGGACAACGGCTTCGCCCAGGGCAAGCACCTGGCCCCGCAATTCATGGCCCGCCGCCCGATCTTCAAGGCCCGGGCCGGGGGTCTGGTCACCCAGCTGGAGTACGCCCGGGCCGGCAAGATCACCGCGGAGATGGAATACGTCGCCATCCGCGAGAACCTGCGCCGCGAGCAGAACCAGCCCTGCGTCCGCGACGGCGAGGACTTCGGCGCGTCCATCCCCGACTTCGTCACCCCGGAATTCGTGCGCCAGGAAGTGGCCCGTGGCCGGGCCATCATCCCGGCCAACATCAACCACGGCGAGCTGGAGCCGATGGCCATCGGCCGCAACTTCCTGGTCAAGATCAACGCCAACATCGGCAACAGCGCTGTCCTCTCCACCGTCGCCGACGAGGTCGACAAGATGGTCTGGGCCACCCGCTGGGGCGCCGACACGGTCATGGACCTGTCGACCGGCCGCAACATCCACAACATCCGCGACTGGGTGATCCGCAACAGCCCCGTGCCCATCGGCACCGTGCCGATCTACCAGGCGCTGGAAAAGGTCAACGGCGTGGCCGAGGACCTGACCTGGGAGGTGTTCCGCGACACCCTGATCGAACAGGCCGAGCAGGGGGTGGACTATTTCACCATCCACGCCGGCGTCCGCCTGCCGTTCATCCCGATGACCGCCAAGCGCGTGACCGGCATCGTCAGCCGGGGCGGCTCGATCATGGCCAAGTGGTGCCTGGCCCACCACCGCGAGAGCTTCCTCTACGAGCGCTTCGACGAGATCTGCGAGATTATGCGTGAGTATGACGTCAGCTTCTCTCTGGGGGACGGTCTCCGGCCGGGGTCTACCCGCGACGCCAACGACGAGGCCCAGTTCGCCGAGCTGCGCACGCTTGGCGAGCTGACCAAGGTCGCCTGGAGCCACGGCTGCCAGGTGATGATCGAGGGCCCCGGCCACGTGGCCATGCACAAGATCAAGGCCAACATGGATGAGCAGCTCAAGCACTGCCACGAGGCGCCGTTCTATACGCTCGGCCCGCTGACCACCGACATCGCCCCCGGCTACGACCACATCACCAGCGCCATCGGCGCGGCGATGATCGGCTGGTTCGGCACGGCCATGCTCTGCTACGTCACGCCCAAGGAGCACCTGGGCCTGCCCGACCGCGACGACGTGAAGACCGGCGTCATCACCTACAAGCTGGCCGCCCACGCCGCCGACCTGGCCAAGGGCCACCCGGCGGCGGCGTTGAGGGACGACGCGGTCAGCCGCGCGCGGTTCGAGTTCCGCTGGGAAGACCAGTTCAACCTCGGCCTCGACCCGGAGACGGCGAGGAAGTTCCACGACGCGACCCTGCCGAAGGAAGCGCACAAGACGGCGCACTTCTGCTCCATGTGCGGCCCGAAGTTCTGCTCGATGAAGATCAGCCAGGAAGTGCGCGAGTTCGCGGCCGCCATGGCCCCGAACGCGGCGCTGGGCGGGGCGGGGGCTGTGGATGCGGAGGCCGGTATGGCCGAGATGTCGAAGAAGTTCCGCGAACTCGGGAGCGAGATCGAGGTGAAGGTGGAGTAGGGGTTGTAAATCGTCCTTAGGTGGTTAAAGTATCTGGGGCAAGCATAAGGCAGGAGCCGGGGCGAGTGCCGGATGCCGTGCTCATCGCCGGCGCAAACGGGGCCGGGAAGACGACGTTCGCCATGAACTTCGTCCCAAGAGCCTTTCCAGCCGCTGAGTTCCTGAACGCGGACGAGATTCAGCGGGAGGACGGTGCGCCGATCTCCCCGATGGCGGCCGGCCGGGAACTGCTGCGGCGTCTCGCGGGCCGGCTGGAACGGCGCGAGGATTTCGTGGTCGAAACCACCCTGTCGTCAGAGAGCTATGCGCGGAGGTTTCCGGCCTGGCGGGCGCGAGGCTACCGCATCACGCTGCACTACTTCGAAGCGCGGTCGGCGGACTTCGCGGTCGCCCGCGTCGCCCATCGGATCGCGGCGGGCGGGCACGCCATACCGGAGGCGGACATCCGACGCCGCCATGCGCGCGGGTTGGCGCTGTTCGAGCGCGTATATCGGCCCGCCGTGGACGTGTGGTATCATTACATCGTCGATGAGCAGGGACCCCGCCGTGTCGATCAAGGTCAAAACGCCGACTGACGCGCCCCAGGCCATGAGCGGCTTGATCGACGACTCCCTGCGCCTTGCTTCGGTCCAGGCCACGGAAGGCCCGCGCGAGCTGCGCGCCGGCCGTTACCGACCGGAGCTGGCCGCGCGCTTTGAAGCAACGCCCCGTCTTGCGGAGCGCGGCCATGTCCCCGGCAAGGTGCAGGGCGGTTATCAGCCCTCGACCAGCCAGCACGGCAAGCCTCCGACCGGTGGCTCGGCGGTCAAGCCGCAGAAGAAATAGACCGCGAAGGCGGCGAGCGATGGAAACCCGGACGTTCGACGACGTGTTCGACGCCCTGTCCGACACCCCGGCGGAAGCCGCCAACATGAAGAACCGCGCCGATCTGCTGGCCGTGCTGGCCCGGCAGGTGAAGTCCTGGGGCCTGCCCCAGGAAGCCGCCGCCGCCCGCCTGGGCATCACCCGCCCCCGCCTCAACGACCTGCTGCGCGGCAAGCTCGGCAAGTTCTCGCTGGACGCCCTGGTCAACGTCGCCACGGCGGCGGGGCTGAGGTTGGAGATCCGGGCGGAGGTGGCGGCGTAGGGGGCTGCATTCCTACTCTGCGGAACCTGCGGGCAACCAGAGCGAAGGTGGTAGCAAAAATCCTTTGCGTCGAACGTGGCGCAATCTATGATTGTTCACATTTTGTTCGAGACGGGGGACGGTTGTATGGCTGCTGCCAGGGCTAAGTTGACCAATAGCTCCGATGAATCGGAGATCGTCGGCATGCTGTCTGGAGATTTGGTATACGAGGTTCCGTACTTCCAGCGCCCCTATAAGTGGAAGCTGGATAAACTCCGCAAACTGGAAGAGAATATATTAGACATTGTTGACGAACTAATTGATTCACATTTTCTTGGTGCCATAATTATGCATGGCCGAAAAAGTAATCCGTCGGAGCCAACATCATACGAATTGATTGATGGTCAACAGAGATTGACAACAATATTTCTCTACATATGCGCCTCCATCAAGGTCCTTTGCAAGGAGAAGGAATATGATGAAGCTGTTTCTCTATTTCAGAAGTATATATGCCTAGGCAGGGCCACAAAGCTATTTTCAAATGTTAAACTACACTCGTGTGGCCAAGACCGTGGTCAAATGAATTCTGTAATGTCAGACCTTTGTAGTGATGTGGAATTCTTAAGCAAGCTGGGATCGTTTAAGCCTCAGCCCCTGCCGACGACTAGTGGCCCCACTGGTATTCTCCTTAGAAATTACAAGTCGGCCGTTCGGTTCCTTGATGGGCAAATCAAAGAGGGCGGCGTGGAGCGCGTTCGTTCAATCTACGATGCGCTACTATCGAAGATGAGTGTTGTTCAGATCGACGTGTGGGACCCCACGAACGGCCCCAAGATTTTTGACAGCCTGAATTCCCAACAAGAACCGATGACGATCGGTGATCTCGTAAGGAACGATATATTCTCAAGGGTGTCAGGAGGGGAGCCATCTACCATTGAGGCCGTGGATCGGGACAACTGGCAGCCATTCTACCAGAAATTTCAGCATGATCAGAAGAACTACTTCGAAGATTACTTCTTCCCGTTTGGCCTAATCGAGAACCCAAATCTTACAAAATCGCGTGCTTACGACTATTTGCGCTCTCGCTGGGAAACGATTGCTGATCCTGTCGAGGTCGTAAAGGACCTCTCAGTTTATCAGAATGCGTTTCTTGGCATCGTCACTGGCCAAAATCATCAGGGGCATCCGCCTAAGTTGGCCACGGCCATCGGCCGACTTAGCAAGCTGAAGGCCCCCACATCCATTCTGCCGTTCTTCATGAGGCTGTCAGAAGAGGCCCGGAAGGGATCCTTGGACCCAGAGGTTGCAACGGCGATTACGTCGCTTGTAGAGGGCTTCTTGGTGCGGCGTGCGTTGTCGGGATTTGCACCGACCGGATTGCACGCTGTCTTTAAGCGCCTTTGGGCCGATTGCGGGGAGAGCGTCACTACTAGTTCGGTTGCGGCGGCGATTAGGGCTCACACAACGGTGGCCTGGCCAAGCGACGAGCAAGTGCGAGAAGCGGTCAAGGAGCGGGCAGCGTACGGTTCGCAGATCTTGCCTTTTGTCATCCGCGAGTACGACAAGTCGCTAGGCGGGGACACTCCAGAGAATATTCCTTGGATAGAGCATGTTCTCCCCCAAACGCTGAACTCCGAGTGGAAGAGCATTTTTTCCGAAAGTGAGCACAAGCGTTGGTTGCACGTACTGGCTAACCTTCTTCCTCTATCATCTGAGATGAATGTCGGCGTCTCTAACAAGGCTTATGTGCACAAGCGGCAGAAGTTTGAGGAAGACTCGATGTTCAAGAGTGCCCGCAAGTTCGCGCGGGAATACGTGAGTTGGACTCCAGTTGAACTAAAGGCACGTAGCGAGGAGATGGCGAAATGGGTAGTGGAAACCTGGCCGGGATAGTGCGGGGCTAAGGGGACTACACACTCGTTCTCCACCACCAACCCCTTCATCTCATGCCGAGATCATCGCCGCCCGTCCCAGGACACTCAAGGACGGGCCTGCGGCCCGCCGCGGCGCGGCGCCGCGGAGCGTCGTCCTTGACTGACCTGGGACGGGCGGCACGCTTGCATCCATGAGATCGACGGCGGTCTCCCTTCTCGCGAAGGCCCTCCCAGAACAGTCCTCCCCGGAGCGCAGCGAGGGGGAGGTGGCCTCGCGGAGCGAGGTCGGAGGGGGCGGCGCCGGCGTTTCAGGATTGGGCGCCGTGCACGGCGTCAGCCTTCCGGCCGCGGCGCTACCCCACCACCATGCTCCGCATGGCTTGCGCCCCACGAGCGGGGAGGACGGGTTGCCCCGCCCCCCATCCGGGGATGCCCCGCCGCGTCACAGCCGCTAGGGTCGGGGCAACCCCAGCGGAGATTCCCATGCTCGCCCCGACCGGACTCTTCGCCCAGGCGCTGACGGCGCGGTCGCGGGCGGTGCTGTTGTGGAGCCTGCCGTTCTGGGGCGTGTTCCTGCTGGTCCTCACGCCCTGGCGCGGCGACGACGGCCGCTGGGCGCCGGCCTTTGCGCTGTGGGCGGCCAACGCCCGGGACGGGGGCATGCCGGTCACCGGCTGGATCAGCGCCGGCCTCTGGGCGCTGGCCGGGCTGCTGGCCCTGCGGATCACCTGGCGCGGGCTGGTCGGCCTGCTGGCGCCGCAGCGCAGCGGGCCCTGGCGGGACCTGGCCCGGTCGGGCGACGCGGCGGCCGCCATCGCCGATTTCGAGCGCGAGGCGGCCGCGCCCCTACTGCGCCGTGACCGTCCGCTGATCATCGTCACCCCGTCCTGGCTGCTGGTGCGGGCCGGCGCGGTGATGCAGCTGGTCCCGCTAGACGACATCGCCTGGGTGCACGGCGGCAAGGATGCCTCGGGCGCTGTGGTCGGCGGGGCCTTCCAGCTGGCCGGTGTGATCGACGCCAAGGGGCGGCGGGCGGTGGCCGCCCAGCCGGACGCCGACCTGGTCCTCTACCGCCGCTCGACCGGCGAACGGGAGGCGCTGCCGGTCGACGCGGCCCTGCCGGCCCTGCTCGACCATTTCATCGCCCACCGCCCGGAGATCGTCGTCGGCTTCGCGCCGGCGCTGAAGACGGCCTGGGAGAACGACCGCGCCGGCTTTGAAGCCGTGGCGCGCACGGCCGCGCTGTCGACCATGGAGCCGGACGCGGCGGAGGCGACCGTCGAGGCGCTGCTCTCCGCCAACGACCTGGCGCAGGCCGCCGTCGGCCTGGCCCAGACCTCGGTCGCCGCCATCGATCCGCAGGCCGACTTCGAGACCGTGATCGCCCCGGTCAAGGCCGCCAAAGGCCTGGGCGACCAGCTGACCGCCCGCGCCGAACGCGCCGGGCCGGACGAGGGCTGAGGGCCAGGACCGCCGGGCGCGCGAAGCCGTCCCCGATGCCCCTCTATCCCCGCCTTCCCGGCCCCCGGGTCGCGCGAAGCGCGCCCGAGGATGAACTCCGGCCGGGACCCATGAAGCCGCCCGAGCCCTCCCTCCGTATGGACCCCGGCGTTGGCGCTGCGCGCCGCCCTTCGGGTCGCCGGGGAGACGGAGAGTTTGGAGACGTTGGGGGACGTGCGCAGGGCCCCCGAAAGCGGGACTCCGGAGACCTATACTCTGGAGACAAAGCGAGACATTCGACCCCTTTGCGGGACATCCGCGCCCCCGTCGCGCCGACGCCCTGTCCACCCCCTCTCCGGCCGGGCGCACACTGGGCGGATGTCGCCTCGTCTCCCACGCCCGCCGCGCGCGCCGCGCCCTGTCCCGCAAGGGGCCGGGGACCCGCGCCCGCGCGCGTCGGCGACGGCGTGCGGGACGGCGCGCGGCGTCGCGGGCGGGGCTCTGTCCCCCTATCGCGACCGCCGCCGGGCGCCCGCAACGGGCGGACAAACCGCGATGGAGACTCTCGGGACCGCCGGGACGGTGAAGCGGGCGCTGAAGTGTCGCGCCAACGCTGAAGCGCGCGCTGAAGTGTCGGGGACACGCACGCAAGTGCATGTCCCCCACGCCCTACGTCTTGGCCGGTCCCGGCGCCGCGTCGATGTCGACCACGCCCTCGATCTGGGCGACCAGCGGCGGCGGCGGGGTCACCGTCTCGCCGGCGGCGGCGCGCTTGGCGGCGATCTGGGCCTTGGTCTCCTCGTACTTCGCCCGGGTGATGCCGTAGCGGGCGTAGAAGCCCGCGGCGATCAGGCCGGGGATGGCGGCCAGCACGCCGTCCCACAGGGCGAGGTTGCCGATCACCCCGGCGGGCACCTCGCCCGGCACGGCCTTGGCCGGGAAGGCGATCCACAGCAGCACCAGCCCGGCCACCAGGGCGCCGATGGCCTGGTCGACCTTGGCGGCCAGCGAGCGGGTGGCGTAGAGCACGCCCTCCTGCCGCAGGCCGAACTTCAGCTCGTTCTCGTCGGCGATGTCCGCCAGGGCCGACATCACCGTGATGCTCAGCACGCTGGCCGAGGCGTAGCTGACCACGGAGAAGGCGACCAGGATGCCCAGCAGGTTCGGCGTCTGGGCGCCCAGCACGCCCAGCTGGCCCAGGATGTTGGGCACGGCCGGCGCGATCGAATAGACCACCGACCAGACGATCATGGTCATCCGCTTGTCGAAACGCCGGTGCAGGCGGGCGGCGAAGATGAAGCCGGCGATGTAGCCGCTGGCGCTGCCCAGGATGAACCAGCGCAGCTCCTCCGACGTCAGCTGCCAGTAGAAGGTGCCCATGTAGAGGTTGAGGCCCGCCCGCATGCCGATCATCATCGACAGGAAGAAGAAGGCGATCAGCAGCCACAGATAGTTGAAGTTGCGCATCACCTTGGCGATGTCGTTGAAGAACTCCAGCGGGCTGAACTTCGGCAGGTTCTCGGCCGGCTTGGGCAGCCGGGGGATCTGGTCGCGGGTGAACCAGGCCGAGGCGAACAGGATGGTGATGGCCACCGCCGCCAGACCCCAGGCGAAGGGCCCGTAGGGCTCGGGATTGAGCAGGCCGCGCGGGTATTCGGGCGTGGCCTTGAACACGTAGCTGAGGGCGAAGAAGGCGGTGCCCGCCGCCCCGGCCCAGGTGAAGAAGTTGTTCCAGCTCATCACCTTGGACCGCTCGAGATAGTCGCTCGACAGCTCGCCGCCGAGCGCCAGGTGCGGCGTGTTGAAGAAGGTCATGAACTGCCGCATCAGGGTCACGGAGAGGGCGAACCAGGCGAACAGCGCCCACTGGCTCATCTCGGCCGGCGGGTTGAAGATGGCGATCAGGGAAAGGCCGATCGGGATCGGCGCGGCCAGCATATAGGGGTGACGGCGGCCCAGCCGCGAGCGCGTGCGGTCCGACAGCGAGCCGACCAGCGGGTCGGAAATTCCGTCCAGCACCAGGCTGGCGGAAATGGCCAGCCCGGCCAGCTCGGCCGGCAGCCCCAGCACCTGGTTGTAGTAGAACATGGCGAAGGCGCTGACCGAGTACAGCGCGATCGACTCGGCCGCCGAGCCGATGCCGAAGAAAAACTTGGTGTCCAGGCGCAGGCGCTCAGGCGCCGCCGGGGCCGATGTACTCAAGACCAGTGTCCTCCCGCGATGGCGCTTGTCTACGACGAGCGCCCGGGGGATGCCCGAGGTCGCCGTACCGCGCTTTCCAACAGCAAGCGGGAATCCTGCCTCCGCGTCAACCGGGGCTGTACTTCATCGGCGAAAAGGCCGTTTTACTGCGGGCCGCGCAGGCCCTTCAGCGTGTCGCGCAGGCCGGGCTTGGCCTTCGATGCGGGCTTGGCCGGCGCGGGGGACGCCGGCTTGGCGACCGGGGCGACCGGGGCGACCGGAGCCTCGGCCACGGGGTCGGCTTCCGCCGGGGCCGGGAGCAGGTCGTCGATGGCGGAGGGCGCGCCGGCGTCGGCCTCGGCCTCCGTCTCCGCCTCCGCCAGACCGACGGCGGACGCCTCGTCCGGATCCGACGGGCGCTCGGTCAGGCCCGCGGTCTCGACGGCGGCGACCGGATCGACCGGATCGATGGGGGCCGGCGTCTCTGCCTCGCCGGCGGCGGCGGTCTCGACGATGGCGAAGGGATCGGCCTGGGCCTCGACCGGCGTGTCGGCCCGCGGCGTCGGCGAGGCGGCGCCGGCGTTGGCGGTCAGGGCCTGGCCGAACAGGAGGGAGCGGGCCTCCAGCGCCCGGGCCGTCTCCTCGCATTTGGCGGGCGGCGACCAGCTCATCCAGAACTGGGCCAGCTGGGCCTTGGGGACGCTGCCGGCGCCGGTCCAGACGCCGCGGCCCTTTCTGATGGCGGCGGCGCCCTGGGCGGCGATGGTGGTGGGGCTGGCCTTCTCGGCGGCCTCGATGGCGCGGCGGAACAGCTCCAGGCTGGCGATCGCGTCACGCTTCTGGGCCGGGTACACCGTCCTGATGTTGTCCTCGGTGCCGGGCGTGGGCCAGGCGCGTTCGATGCGGATCACCTCGGGCATGGCGCGGTCGTAGAGGTCGACATAGCCGCTGACCGCGCCGAAGCACCAGCCGACGTAGCCGTAGTCGTCGCTCGGGGCCGAGACCGGGCCGCCCTGGATGGGCAGCGGGGCAACGGTCTGCTTGCGCGGCGCGGCGGTCGCCACGGGCCCGTCGTCGGTGTTGGCCGGCGGCGCGTCCTGGGCCAGCAGGGCGAAGGCGAGAAGGAGGATCGGGGCCATAGAAAAGGTCCTGTACTGATGTCGTCAGGCGCCGCGGTCGCTGGGTCCGAAACCACCGCCCCCCGGGGTTTCGATCTCGACGACGTCGCCGGGCCGCACGGTAATCGAGAAGCAGCCGGGAAGTTCCTTTACCCCGCCGTCCGCTCCGATCAAACGCTGACGCCCCGCCTGCGCGGCTCCACCGCCGCAGATTCCCTGCGGACTGTGGCTTCTGCGCGTCGAAAGCAGGGCCGCTTCCATCGGAGCGAGGAAACGCATCCGGCGGATGGCCCCGTCGCCGCCCCGGTGGCGACCCTCGCCGCCGGAGCCGTTGCGGACCCCGAAATGCTCGACCCGCACCGGGAACCGGCGCTCGAGGATCTCCGGATCGGTGAGCCGCGAGTTGGTCATGTGGCTGTGGACCGCGCTGGTCCCGGCGCGGGTCGCTGTCGCCCCGGCTCCGCCGCAGATCGTCTCGTAATACTGCTTCTGGTCGTCGCCGAAGGTGAAGTTGTTCATGCTGCCCTGGCTGTTGGCCATGGCCCTGATGGCGGCGTAGAGCGCGTCGACGACATGCTGGCTGGTCTCGACATTGCCCGCCACCACCGCGGCCGGCGGCTCGGGATCGAGCATCGAGCCGTGGCGGGTGATGATCCTCAGCGGCGTCAGGCAGCCGGCGTTCAGCGGAATGTCGTCGTCGACCAGGCTGCGGAACACATAAAGCGCAGCGGCGTCGACGATGGCCGACGGGGCGTTGAAGTTGTTGCCCAGCTGGTTGGCCGAGCCGGTGAAGTCGAGAACGGCTTCGCCCCTGGCCGCGTCGACCTTGACGGTGACCACCACCTCGCCGCCGCCGTCCATCGGCACGCGGGCCTGACCGTCGGTGAGCTTCCCGACCGCCCGGCGCACCGACTGCTCGGCGTTCCGCTGCACGAAGGTCATGTAGCGGGCGACGGTCAGCGGGCCGTGGGCGCGGATCATGTCGGCGACGGCCGCCGCGCCGGCCTGACAGGCGGCGATCTGGGCCTTGAGGTCGGCAAGATTGCGCTCCGGCGCCCGAGCCGGCCACCGGCCCGCAGCCAGCGCCGCGCGGGTCTCCGCGTCCAGGAACCGGCCCTCGCGCATGATCGGCACAGCGTCGAGCAGCACGCCCTCCTCGTCGAGCGTCTTCGAAAAGGGGGGCATCGAGCCCGGCTGGATGCCGCCGACATCCGCGTGGTGTCCCCTCGCGGCGACGTAGAAGGCCGGCTCTTCGCCGCCGTCCATGAACACCGGCATGACGACGGTGATGTCCGGCAGGTGGGTGCCGCCGAAGTACGGATTGTTGAGTGCGAAGGCCTCGCCGGGCCTCAGCACCGGATGCCGCGCCCTGGTCGCCCGCACGCTGGCCCCCATGCTGCCCAGGTGGACCGGCATGTGCGGCGCGTTGGCGACCAGCCCACCGTCGGCGTCGAACAGCGCGCAGGAGAAGTCCAGCCGCTCCTTGATGTTGACCGAGTGGGCGGTCCGCTCCAGCGCCGCGCCCATGGCCTCCGCCACGCCCATGAAGCGGCGGTTGAAGAGCTCCAGGGTGACCGGGTCGGGCTTGTCGGCGGCGATCGCGGGGGCCGTCAGCGGGACGGTGCGGACCAGGCGGATCAGCCCGGCCTCCGCCGTCGCGCGCCAGCCCTCCGCGACGGCGATCTGGGTGTCGGCTCGGATGATCAGGGCCGGGCCGTCGAGGACCTCCAACTGATCCGCCTGGACAATGATTCGCTCATCCCGGCGAATGCCGGGACCCGGATGAGGGGCAGACGGCTTGGGATGCTGGCCCTGATTCCGGGCCCTTGGAGCCGGGTCCCGGCATTCGCCGGGATGAGCGGAGGAAGAGACGCTGGCCTCTGCCTCCACGCTGCCGATCAGGATGGTGCGGTCGGGTTCGATGAAGCCGAACAGCCGCTGGTGGGCCGCCTCGAACGCTGCCTTCGTCCCGCTCAGGGAGCCCACCGCAACCGGCAGCGCGGCGTCGGCGCCGTCGTAGCGCAACAGCAGGCGGCGTTCGACGGCGCCCGCCTCGGAGCCCTGGGCGGCGAGGGCGTCACTGGCCTCGTCCGCCAGACGGTCGGCCAGAGCTTCAGCGGCGATCAGCCCCGCGTCGTCCAGGGACTGATCCAGCCCCGCCTGTTTCAGCGCCCCCACCCGCGCCTGCCCGATCCCCCAGGCCGACAGCAAAGACGCATGCCTGGGGCTCAGCACCTCGGTCACGCCGAGGGCATCAGCGACCTGGCAGCAGACCTGGCCCGCCGCGCCGCCGAAGCTGACCAGGGCGTGGTCGCGCGGGTCGAAGCCGCGCTCGGTGGAGATGCGGCGCACGGCCTGGGCCATCTGTTCGACGGCGACGGCGACGAAGCCCTCGGCGGCGGCTTCGATGGTCAGTCCCATCGCCTCGGCCAGCTCGGCCAGCCGCGCGCGGGCGGCGGCCGGATCGAGCGGCGCGTCGCCGTTCGGGCCGAACACCGACGGGAACCAGGCGGGGGCCAGCCGGCCAAGGACGAGGTTGGCGTCCGTGACCGTCGCCGGGCCGCCGCGGCCATAACAGGCCGGTCCGGGGTCAGCCCCGGCGCTGGCGGGACCGGCCCGGGCGCGGAAGCCGTCGTAGGTCAGGATCGAGCCGCCGCCGGCGGCCACGGTCTCGACGTCGAGCATGGGGCTGCGCAGCCGCGCTCCGGCGACGCGGGCGGTGTCCCGCCGCTCCAGCGTCCCGGCGAAGCGGCACACGTCGGTCGAGGTTCCGCCCATGTCGAAGCCCAGGACGGCGGCCGCGCCGACCGTCCGCGCGATCCCGGAGACCCCGACCACGCCGCCGGCCGGCCCTGAAACCACCGCGTCCTTGCCCCGGAACGCCTCGGCCCGGACCAGCTGGCCGGCCGAGGTCATGAACCACAGCGGCGCGCCCTCGACCGCCTGGGCCACCTTTTCGACATAGGCGCGCAGAACCGGCGTCAGGTAGGCGTCCGCTACCGCCGTCTCGGCGCGCGGCACGAACCGGGGCAGGGGGCTGGCCTCGTGGCTGAGCGCTACGTAGTCGAACCCGGCCTGCCGGGCGATCTCACCGGCCGCCAGCTCATGGGCGGGGTTCAGATCGCTGTGCAGGAAGGCGATGGCGACGCTGGTGAAGCCGTCATCGCGCGCCGCCTCCAGCCTGGCGGCCAGCCCGGGAGCGTCGAGCGCCGTCACCACCGCGCCATCGCTGGCCAGCCGCTCGTCGGCCTCGACGACGCCAGCGTACAGCGGCTCGGGTCGGAGGATGTCGAGGGCGAACAGCTCCGGCCGGGACTGGTCGCCGATCAGGATGGAGTCGGCGAATCCCCGGGTGACGACCAACAGGGTCCGGGCGCCCTTGCGTTCGAGCAGGGCATTGGTGGCGACTGTCGTCCCCATCTTGATGGCCGCGACCCGTTCGGCCGGGAACCGGTCGCCCGGTCGCACCGCGAGCAGTCGCCGCATCGCCTCCACGGCCGCGTCGGCGTAGGAGGGCGACGCAGAGAGCAGCTTCAGGGTCTGCTCGGTCCCGTCCGGGCCGCGCCCGATGACGTCGGTGAAGGTGCCGCCGCGGTCGATCCAGAAGGTCCAGCCTGCCGTCGCGTCAGTACCGATTGCCATGCGCCCGCCAGAATCCTAAGCTCAGCCTATCCCATGAGCTTCTGGCAAAACATTGCAAGCCTCGCGGCGAGGGGCGTCGACGACGCCGAGTGCGCGGATTGTCCGGCGGGCCTGCCCGGCGAGGACCCCGCCTTCACGACCGCTGTCACGGCCCTGGGCGCCAAGCTCGCCCGGGCCGACGGCAGGGCAACGTCCGGCGAGTTCGACACCTTCGCGTCCGTCTTCCAGCCCGATGCCGGGTCGGAGCGCAACATCCACCGTCTGTATGATCTGGCCCGTCAGACGACCCACGGGTTCGAGAGCTACGCCCGGCGGCTGGCCAAACGCTACCGCGCCTGCCCGCAAATTCTGGAGGACGTGCTCGACGGGCTGTTTCATATCGCCGGCTCGGACGGCGCTGTAACCCGGGACGAGCTCGACTACCTGGAGCAGGTGAGCGGTCTTTTCGGCTTCTCGCCCCTGACCTTCCGGCGTCTCAAGGCGACGCACATGGGGGCGGGTCCCAACGATCCCTACGTGATCCTGGGCGTCCTGCCGGACGCCACCGACGCCGAGGTTCGCGCCGCCTGGCGGGCGCGGGTGTCCGACGCCCACCCTGACCGCGCCCGCTCCCGGGGGCTCCCGAGCGAGTTCATCGAGGTCGCCGAATCCAAGACGGCGGCGATAAACGCCGCCTACGACACCATCACCCGGGAGCGGCGGGACATGCCGCTCGAGGGCGCCGCCTGAATGGGCGAATGGTGAATCTCTCGCTCTTCACGCGGGTGTTCAGTTGACGTTCAGAGGGTTCGGACAATTTAATAGGGATTGAAGGTCGCCTCCCAATGCGACCCACGAGGACGACATGGACAATCAGACGACAGGGCGGAGCGGCTCTCGATCAGCGGTCAAGGGCCTGGCCTGGGTGGCTGGCGTACTGGCCACCTGCGCGGCGCTGGCAGTTGGCGCGGTGCTCGCGGTGTTCGCCACGCTTACGGTCGTCGTCATCGCCCTGATGTCCAGCGCGCTTCTCGGCCTCGCCGTCCTCGCCAATCGCGCTCGCCGTTCGGTTCGGACCAGGGCCTCGAACGATTCCGACATCATCGAAGCCCGCAACGTCGGCGGCCACTCCTGGGTCGCCTACGGCTGGAACGAGCGCCGCTAGGCGCCCCGCTAACCCAGCCTAGCCCAGCGGCCTGGCCCAGACCACGCCGGCGCCGGTCATGGCGAGCCGGCCGTCGCCCAGATCGACGACAAGTCCCTTTTCTTCGAGCGAGGCGACCGCCTCCCCGAGCCGTCGGTCGTCGTAGAGTTCCACGGCCGGATCGGTGTGAAGCTGCCGACGGGAGATGGCCTCGCCCGCTCGCAGTCCTCGCGCGCAAAGCCCGCCCAGCATCGCGGCCTCGACATCGTCAAGGATCGGCCGGGTGGACAGGCCGGGCGCCGACGCCGGCGTCAGAACCGAAACCGGCGTTTCGACCATCGCAGGCCGAGACGGAGTCGCAGCCGCCGCCCGCTCCAGCATCCTTCGGGCGATCTCGGCTTCGCCCAGCACTGTTTCGTCTGCGCCGGCCTTGCCGAGGTAGTCGCGCTCATCGTCGCTTTGGGCGCGGGCGATGATTTCAAGGCCGCGGCTGGCCTTACGACCCTGCTCGACGATCTCGCCGGTCTCGAAGCCGTCGGGGATGGCGACCAGCAGGCTATGGGCCCGCCCGACGCCGGCGGCCTCCAGGACGCGAGGATCGATTCCGGTGCCGTCGATGACCTCGTAGCCCCTGGCCCGGCCCGCCGCCACGGCTTCGGAACGGTCCTCGACCACGACAAAGGCCCGGCCGGCAGCCTTGAGGCCGTCGGCGATTCTTGATCCGACGCGGCCCAGGCCGACCAGCACGGTGTGATCTGAAAGGGTGGTGGGGACCAGATCCGTCGGCTCGGGAAGCTCTGGGCGTAGCGGCTTTCGGGGTCCCTCGCGGGGGACGACCAACGCGAAGATCATCGGGTTGAGCATGATCGACAGGATCGCGCCCGCCAGGATCAGGTCGCGGCCCTCTTCAGGGAGCAGGTCAAGGCCGACGCCGAGGCCGGCAAGGATGAACGAGAACTCGCCGATCTGGGCCAGACTCGCGGCGACGGTCAGGGCCGTCTTGTGACTGTGCCTGAACGCCCGGACGATCAGGTAGGCGGCGACCGACTTGCCCACCACGATAATGGCGACCACGGCGATCACCGGCAGCGGGTTCTCGATGAGCACGCGGTAGTCGAAGAGCATGCCGACGGAGACGAAGAACAGAACCGCGAAGGCGTCCCGCAGAGGCAGGGTCTCCTCCGCCGCCCGCTGGCTCAGTTCGCTCTCGGCCAGGATCATCCCGGCGAAGAAGGCGCCCAGCGCGAAAGAGACGCCGAACAGCAGCGCCGCACCGAAGGCGAAGCCCAGGGCGATGGCCAGCACCGCCAGGCGGAACAGCTCGCGAGAGCCGGTGTGCACGACCCAGTGCAGGATCCAGGGCACGACCCGGCGACCGACAATCAGCATGAAGGCGACGAATGCCGCCACTTTCAGCAAGGTGATGCCCAGCGGCTGCAGCAAGGCCGCGGGAGAGGCGCTGGCGGCGCCCTCGCTCAGGCTGCCGGCGAGAGCGGGAAGCAGGACGAGCGCCAGCACCATGGCCACGTCCTCGACGATCAGCCACCCGACCGCGATGCGGCCCTTGTCCATCTGGACCAGTCGGCGTTCCTGCAGCGCACGCAGCAGCACCACCGTCGAGGCGACCGACAGCGCCAGGCCGAAGACAATGCCGGCGATCAGGGTCCAGCCGAGGAAATGGGCCAGCCCCATACCCAGCAGCGTCGCGACCGCCATCTGGCCCAGGGCGCCGGGAATGGCGATCCGCCGGACGGCCAGGAGATCCTTCAGTGAGAAGTGCAGGCCGACGCCGAACATCAGCAGGATGACGCCGATCTCCGCCAGCTCCTGCGCCAGGGCCGCATCCGCGACAAAGCCGGGGGTGAAAGGTCCCACGAGCACTCCGGCCAGAAGATAACCCACGAGCGGCGAAATCTTCAGGCGTTGTGCAGCCGATCCGAGGGCGAAGGCGACGACGAGGCCGGCGACTATAGTGGCGATGAGCGGCGTGTGATGCGGCATGGGGCTCCGAAGGCTGTGACTGCCTCCCGATATAGGGATCGGTCACCTGTCCTGTTACTCACCGAGAGCATCATCAACTGACAATGTTGTCAGACGGTCGACCTACCGCGTCTGCATCCCCTCCGGCGTCATTCCGGGCCTTGCACGGATCGGCGCCGCGCCGCATGGTGCCGTTCAAACAAGCGTTCGGCCAAACGGGCCAAAGGGAGAGCGACATGATCGGCGTGGTGGCGACTTTAAAGGTGCAGCCCGAGAAGGCGAGTGAGTTCGAGAAGGTGTTCCTCGACCTCGCCGCCAAGGTGAAGGCCAACGAGCCCGGCTGCCTGATGTACCAGCTGACCAAGAGCCGCACGGAAGCGGGCATCTACAAGGTGCTGGAGGTCTACGCCTCCGAGGAGGCCCTGAAGGCCCACGGCGGCACCGACTACTTCAAGGCCGCCGGCGCGGCGATGGGCCCGACCATGGCCGGCCGTCCCGAGATCGAATACCTCGACGGCGTGGAGTAACGGCCGTGGACCTCGCCTTCTCGGAAGAGGACAAGGCCTTCCAGCGCGAGGTCCGCGACTGGATCGCCGAGAACTACGACGAGGACCTGCGTCGGCAGATGTCCCAGTCCAAGAACGGCTATCTGGACAAGGCCGGCCAGGTGAAGTGGCAGAAGAAGCTGGCCGCGCGCGGCTGGGCCGCCACCAACTGGCCGGTCGAGTACGGCGGCACGGGCTTCACGCCCAGCCAGGCCTACATCTTCAACATGGAGATGAGCCTGGCCGGCGTACCGACGTCGTCCCCGATGGGCCTGAAGATGGTCGCGCCGGTGATAATGGCCTTCGGCACGGACGAGCAGAAGGCGCAGCACCTGCCGCCGATCATCAACTCCGATATCTGGTGGTGCCAGGGCTACAGCGAGCCCGGCTCCGGCTCCGATCTCGCCAGTCTTCAGATGAAGGCCGAGCGCGACGGCGACGACTATGTGCTGAATGGCTCGAAGATCTGGACCACCCACGCCCAGTGGGCCGACTGGATGTTCTGCCTGGTCCGCACAGACAACAGCGGCAAGCCGCAGAACGGCATCTCATTCCTGCTGCTCCGGATGGATACGCCGGGTATCCAGATCAAGCCGCTGCCGACGCTCGATGGGCCGGCGATCCACGAACAGGAGATCAATCAGGTCTTTTTCGACAACGTCCGCGTGCCGGTCGCCAACCGGATCGGCGAAGAGGGCAAGGGCTGGACCTACGCCAAATACCTGCTCGAGTTCGAGCGCGGCAACGCCTACGCGCCGGGGCTGATGAACCAGCTCAAGAAGGTGCGGACCATCGCCGCCGCCGAGCTGTCAGACCAAGGCGAGCCGCTGATCCGCGACCCTGACTTCCAGCGCAAGCTGGCCGAGATGGAGATCCGCATCGAGGCGCTGAACGCGACGGAGTTGCGCATCTTCTCGGCTATGGGATCTGGCCAGCCCGTCGGGCCGGCGTCCTCGATGCTCAAATGCGCAGGCTCCGAGGCCCAGCAGGCGATCACCGAACTGGCGCTGGAGGCGGTCGGCGGCTACGCCGCGCCGTTCATCCAGGACACCTGGTCGATCACCAACGAATCGCGACCGGGCCCCGACTACGCCGCGCCGGCCGCGCCGAGCTACTTCAACTACCGCAAGGCGTCTATCTACGCCGGGTCCAACGAGATCCAGCGCAACATCATGGCCAAGCTGGTGCTCGGACTCTGAATGGCAGGGACACGCACTTCAGTGCGTGTCCCGCGATCCTCAGCACTGCTTCTCGCGGTAGAGGCTGAGCAGGTGGTTCATGCGCTGCTGCTTGGGTGACACCGTCGCCGGCCCCCCGTCGTCGCCGCTGTTGGCGATCGCCGCGCCGGCCGCCGCCGCCGTCGAGTCCGTGGCGGCGACCGCGGCCTGGGCCACAAGCGGGCTCAGCGCCCCGCCCATCATGCCGCGCGCCAGGCCGTAACGCGCCGCGCCGGCCATGAGCCCGCCCGCAGCGCCGCCCATCACGCCCTTTCCGGTTTTGGCCTTCCTGGACTTCTTGGCCGCTTCCTGTTGTTCGGCCATCAGCTCGGCGTTGAGGGTGTTTGCCTCGTTGGCCAGAGCCTCGCAGGACATCTGCCGGTCGCCGGTGCGCAGCACCTGATAGATGGATGGATCGAGCGTGGCGGCCGGGGCGGGGGCCGGCGCCGCGGGAGGCGCTTCAACAGCGGCCGGCGCGGTCGGCTGGACGAGGCTGGCGGCGGGCGGCGGCGCAGTGTCCTCGGGCGGGGCTTCGCTCGACACTGGCTGGCGCGCGAGCGCCGGCGAGGCGATCAGGGCCGTAGCGGCCAGCAGGGCGGTTATGCGTTTCATGGTAATCTCCCTCCGTTGGACTACAGGCCGCGAGCCTTCTTGAGCTCGGCGACAATCGACATGTTCAGGCCCTGGAACGCGGCGCGCACCAGCGCGGCATAGCGGTCCGGCGAGACCTCCACCGCGTAGATCTGGCTCTGGCGATAAAGCGAGCCGAGACCGGCCGTGGCGAAGGCGTTGCTGAGCGCGACGCTGTCGGATCGGTCATCGACCTCGTACATGATGCCGAACGGCTCTGCTGAGCCGTGGTGGCCATCCATCAGGAACCCCCCGTAAGGACCCGAGCCCAGTCCTTTCCGCTGGCCGTAGACGAAGTGGGCTCCGGATCCGCTGAGGACGTTGAACCAGACCTTTGCCTCGACCTGCGCCGAGCCGACATAGGTCCGCTGACCCGTGCCCTCTAGCCACTGGTAGTCGAGCGCCAGCTGCGGCGTCAGGACGAGGGCGTCCAGCTCGGCGCTCATGTCACTGAACACCATGGCGGACCTGGACGATGACAGGGTGGTGTTCGTGTAGGGGTGTCCGGTCCGAAGCGGCGCGCTTCGAGGGCCGTAGACGCTCATGCCGTTAACGCCCTTCGTGCGTTGGCCGACGAGCTGGAGGCGCCCGACCTCGGGCGAGGCCGCGATCTCTTCCGGCGACACCACCTCGAACCCCGCCGCCGTCAGGCGAGACAGCAGGTCCTGGTAGGCCTCCTCGGCGAGTTGTTCCGGCAGATCCTCGTCGACGCCGACCAAAGCGGTGGTGATTGTGGTGCGGCGCCCGGCCATCTGCGAACCGGCGCCGCCGCCGAAGGCGCTGATCTTGCCTGTGCGCACCAGGGCGAGCGCGTAAGTGGGCACCAGGATGCGGGGCCGTTTGGTGCTGACCTTCGGGTTCCAGGGTTTGAGCCGCAGCGGCAGGGCCGGCACGACCCGCGGAAGCATCCCGATCTGGCCCAGGCTGGCGAAGCCCGCCTCCTGCGATCCAACGTAGCTGCGGCCGACCGCGCCGGTAACGCCTGTGACGCCTGTCCGGGTCGAGGGCGCGGGGCCGGACCCTGGCGGAGGAGCATAGAG
The DNA here is from genome assembly GCA_030683005.1 of Caulobacter sp. Taxonomy (GTDB): domain Bacteria; phylum Pseudomonadota; class Alphaproteobacteria; order Caulobacterales; family Caulobacteraceae; genus Caulobacter. The sequence continues at coordinate 88,394 of JAUXMY010000005.1, forward strand.
CGAGCCGAACGGGTCGCTCTGGGCCCGCGCGGTGGTCGCCATCATGGCGATGACCAGAGCGAGCGAAGCCAGGCAGACCAGCATGTAGACGGCTTTTCGGACGATGCTCATCGGTTCCCCATCCTTCATGGACAGGGTGCCGCCGGTCGGACAGACGGACATCCCCACTTTAGGGGGGATGTATTCAGGCGTCGGCGACGAGGTCGGCGATCACCTGCGGATGGGAGAAGTAGACCAGCAAACCAGCGTCCCGGATCAGGCGGAAGCGAACGTTGGGCAGTCCGCCCCAGACGGCCTCAACCCCGCTGAGGGCCAGGGATTCGCACTCCGCGACCGTCCAGCGTTCGCCTCCGACGCCCTCGGGAACGCGCCACCCATCGACGATGGCCCGGTGCTCCGAGGCGAAGCCCGCGCTCGTGCGCGCGAACATGCCCTGGGCGTCGCGCACCAGCGCATCCAGCACACCCGGCATCTCAAGAGTGGCGGCGTCCGATGGCAGGGCGGCCAGCGATTTGCGCATGATCAGCTCGAGCAGGTCGGTGCGGGTCTGGCGTCGCAGGGTCTCGGCCAGCAGACCGATCAGGTGGGGGTTGCGTTTGAACGAATGGACGATGCCGCCCATCATGCTGTCGCGCAGTCGAACCCTGTGCTCGTGCGTGTTTACCGGCCACTTGGGATTGACCGCGACGCCGGCCGTGATCCGGTCGGGATGTTCGACGGCGAACAGCAGCCCGGTGGGGGTGCTGGCGTCCCGCACCAGAAGTTTGGCGCGTTCGATCTTCAGCGCATCCAGGACCCGGGCCATGTCGTCCGCCCCCTGGCGGAGATACTCGCCCCGCGCGACATCGGTCAGGCCGAAGCCGGGACGTTGCGGCACGATCGGCCGGTAGCCGTGCTTCTGAAGCGCCCGGACCAGGACCGGGGCCAGCCGCCGACCCGTCGCGGCGCCGTGCATCACCACCACCGGCTTGCCGCTGCGGGGGCCGTAGTCGGTCAGGGCAATGCGGCGGTCGCCCGAGGCGATCACCCGGAGACGACCGTTGGGGTCGAGGGGTTCGAGGACGGTCTCGGCCGTTCCGGTCAGGGCGGCGAGCGTGCTGGTCTCGGCGGCGAGGCGAACCAGGTCCTTGGCCTTGTTGACCCCGGTCTTGGCGAAGACCGCCTTGAGCTGGCCCCGGACGGTCGCTTCCTTGACACCCAATCCCTCCGCGACTTCCCGCGCGGTGAGGCCTTGGGCGAAACGCGCGGCCGCCTTGGCCTCGGCGGCGGTGGCCCCGAAGTTGGAGGCCAGGACCTCTTCAATGTCCGGCGGCTCGGGATGGTCGCCGCACATCAGATCCATCATCCGCCGGATGAGGTCTGGCGACCGGCGGGCTCCGGCCTTCTTCATGGCCTTCTTGAGGGCCTCGCGCGCCGTCTCGCGACCGACTCCGATGCGCGCGGCGGCGGCTTCGAGGTTCGCGGCATCGAGAAGCGCCTCGGCCAGTCGCGCCTCCAGAGGCGTGAAGCCGAAAGCGGCCGTGGCCCGGGCAGACAGGTCGCCGGCCCGCGACGGCGCGAAGCAAAGCAGGATGATGCGGCGGCCGGGGCCCTCCAGCGCGGCGCGGCAATCCTCCGGCATCGGCCAGCCGGCCGCCACCTCGCGGACGCCGGCGCAGGCGGCGACAGAAGCGCCGTCGGCGCCGCCGATCAGCCCGGAAGCCTGCCCGTCCTTCCGGGCGAGCCGGACAAGCCGGCGGATCATCAAGGTCTCGACGCCGTTGCCGAACCAGTCGCGGAAGGCGGGATCGGCGTGAAGCATCTCGCCGTCGCCGTCGAGGACCGCGAAGCCGAGTGCTGATCGCGGCGCCACCGTCGCCGACCCGACACTCGGCGCAAAGCGCGCCGATTCCTCAAGGGCGGCCCGCATGGCTTCCGGTTCGCGGAGAAGGGCCCGCTCCATCATCGGCCAGGCGTCAAGGATGGCCTGCGCCGGACGACCTTCGGCCAGTCGGTCCCGAAGGACCTCCGGAAAGGTAGCTGTCGCCGGTTTGAGCACGTCGTTCATCATCCCCGTCTGGGTCCCTCAACCCAAGTCGCCAACTCTACTCCGGCATTCGCAACTGCGAGAACGAAATTCACCGAACCGGGTAGTGTTTGATCGCCTTGGAGAATTTCTGGTGCGGGCAGCGGCCGAACAGTTGTTTAGATCGCCTGAAAGATCCCCATCCGCCTTCCGGAGCCTCCGCCTGTGTCCCAGGACGCCCTGTTCTCTCCCTTGAAGATCAAGTCGATGACGTTGCCCAACCGCATCGTCATGGCTCCCATGACCCGGTCCTTCTCGCCCGACGGCGTGCCCACCGCTGACGTCGCCGCCTATTACGAGCGTCGCGCCGCCAACGCCGTGGGGCTGATCGTATCGGAAGGCACGGGCGTCGCCCGTCCCGCGTCGCTGAATGACAAGAATGTTCCCCGTTTCCACGGCGAGGCCGAGCTGGCCGCCTGGAAGACCGTGATCGACGACGTCCACGCCGCCGGCGGGGTCATGGCGCCCCAGCTGTGGCACGTCGGCGCGGTCCGCACGCGGGATCCGGAATGGACTCCACCCGGCGCGTACGACAGCCCGTCGGGGCTTTCCAGCCCCGGCAAGACCTTTGGCGAACCGATGAGCGACGGCGACGTCCAGGACGCCATCGACGCCTTCGCCCGCGCCGCCGCGGACGCCAAGGCCCTCGGCTTCGACTCGATCGAGCTGCACGGCGCCCATGGCTACCTGATCGACCAGTTCTTCTGGGACGGCGTGAACCTGCGCACCGACCGCTGGGGCGGCGCCACGCTGCCCGAGCGTTCCCGCTTCGCGGCCGAAATCCTCAAGGCCGTCCGCAAGGCTGTTGGCGAGGACTATCCCGTCATCATCCGTCTGTCGCAATGGAAGCAGCAGGACTTCACCGCCCGATTGGCGGCCACGCCTGCGGAGATGGAAGCCTGGCTGGAACCGCTGGCCGACGCCGGGGCCGACGTCTTCCACTGCTCCCAGCGCCGGTTCTGGGAGCCGGAATTCGAGGGCAGCGACCTGAACTTCGCGGGGTGGGCCAAGAAGCTCACCGGCAAGCCGACCATCACCGTTGGCTCGGTCGGCCTCAGCGGTGAGTTCATCGCGGCCTACGGCGGCGAGGCCAGCCAGCCGGCGTCTCTGGAAGGCCTGCTTGAGCGCCTCGACCGCGGCGAGTTCGACATGGTCGCGGTAGGCCGCGCCCTGCTGCAGGATCCCGAGTGGGCGGTGAAGGTCCGCGACGGCCGCAACGACGAACTCAAGAGCTTCGAGCGTTCGGCGATGGGCGTCCTCTACTAGCCGGATCGGACACTCAAGCGATCGCTGAACCATCGCGCCGCGATGATGAAGCGGTCGCTGAAGTGTCTCTACTGTCTCGCTGACCCGTTCGCCTCGACGATGCGCGGACGGCGCGGCGACCGAAAGGTGTGTGGCGCGGCCCTCAGGCGCTTCGCGAGCCCTGCGCGCGGCCGGGAAAAGCGACCGGGAGGTGTTGGCCTCCAGGCCTTCCCCGCCAAGGGAAACCTGGCGCTCCTCCCGATGTTCGCGCACCGTCATCCGACGAGTATGCGACCACAGCGGGAGGGTGGGGACAGATTGGACCCGACGCCACGGCGGGAAGTCGCCAATTGTCCCCGAATGTCTCGCTTTGTCTCCAGAGTATAGGTCTCCAGAGTCTCGCTTTTAGCCCTGCTTCGGGGCGTCCTCGGGCGGCGGCAGGCATCCGCAGGGCATCGGGCCCCTGTGGGCGCAGGCCGCGACCAGCAGCAGCAGAGAGGCGGCGAGGGCGATCCGGAGCGTCTTCATCGTGGAGACTCCTGACGGGCGTGGTCGGCGAACAGGTCAGCCACCTCGACAGGATGGGAATGATAGAAGAGCAGGCCGGCGTCGGGGAGGTCGGCGAACCGGACGTCCGGCAACATGCCGAAGGCGGCCTCGACCCCGGGCAGGGTCAGCGGCCGGCACTCCATCACCAGCCAGGGCGCGGCTCCATCGACCGTCGGCGGCTCCCAGCCGCGGGCGTAGAGGCTCTGCTCGCGCGCGAAGCCCTCGCTGGACCGGGCGGCCATGGCCTGGATGTCGCGGACCATGCTGGACAGGACGCCTGGCCGGGCCAGCACCTCGCGGTCGGCGGCGACGTGATCGGCCGAGCGCCGCACCATGTCCGCCAGCAGGTCTGACCGGGTCTGACGCCGCAGCATCTCGGCGAACAGGCCGACGAATTCCGGGCGCACGAGGAAGGCCTTGGTGATCGAGCCCATCACGGTGTCGGGACTGCGCACGCCGTGGCCGGGCCAGCGCGGGTTGGCCAGCATCCCGGTCCGGACGCGCTCGGGAAAGGCGGCGGCGAAGGCCAGGGCCGCGCCGGCGCCGTCGTCCCGCATCAGCAGATGGGCCGACTTGATGCGCAGGCCGTCGAGCAGGGCCGCCAGATCCTCGGCGGCCGTCTCCAGGTAGTCGCCAAGCGCCGGGTCGGTCAGGCCGAAGCCTGGCCGCTGCGGCACGATCGGTCGAAAGCCGCGCTTGTGCAGCGCCGTCACGAAGGCCGGCGGCAGGGTCCGGCCGGTGATGGTGCCGTGACCCACCAGAACCGGCGTCCCGCTCATCGGACCGTAGTCCCAGGCCGCCACGCGACGGCCGTCCGGACGCGCCGTGATCCGCAGGCGGCCGGCGACGCCTTCCAGCTGGGCGGCCGTTTCCCCGACCCGGGTCATGGCGTCCAGCGTCGAGGCCTCGGCGGCCAGCCGCATCAGGTCCCGGGCCTTGCCGACGCCGGACTTGGCGTAGAGCGCCTTCAGCTGGCCGCGGATGGTGTGCTCGGTCACCCCGAGCTCGGCGGCGACTTCGCGGGCCGTCAGGCCCCTCGCCATGGCGGCGCCGGTCCTGGCCTCGCCCGGCGTGGCGCCGAAGGCGTTGACGAACACATCGCTCAGATCGGTGACCTCCGGCTGATCGCCGCACATCATGTCGAGCATCCGGCGCACGAGGTCCGAAGAGCGGCGGACGCCGGCCTTGCGCTGGGCGGACCGGATCGCGTCGCGCGCCGTCTCGCGGCCGACCCCGGCGCGGTCCGCCGCCACCTCGATAGACGGGGCGTCGAGCAGCGCCTCGGCAAGGCGCGATTCCAGCGGGGTCAGGCCGAAGGCTTCCGTCGCCCGGGCGGCCAGGTCGCTGACCCGGGACGGCGCGAAGGCGACCAGCGCGAACCGGGCGGGGCCGGCCGCCAACAGGGCGAGCGCCTCGGCCGGCAAGGGCCAGCGGGCGGCGGACCCGGCGCAGCCGACGCAGGTGGCCAGCACCGCACCGTCCAGAGCTTCGACCAGGCCGGATACAGGATTGCCCCGGGTCGCCAGCTTGAGCAGACGTTGAAAGGCTGGCGAGTCGCCGTTCTCACCGAACCAGGCGGAAAACGCCGGGTTCCGCCATCGAACCCGCCCATCGACGCCGGACACCGCCACACCCAGTGCGCGGGCGGGGATCAGGGTCGACAGGGCCTGTGACAGGTCCAGCCGCGCCGCGTCCTCAAGCGCCGCGGCCAGCGCCTCCGGCTCGCGGATGGCGGACGCCTCAATGGCATGGAAACTGTCGAGCACGGCCTGCGAGGGGCGTCCCTCGGTGAGCCGCGCACGAAGTTCCTCCGCGAGCGAAACCTCGACACGATCAAGCACGGCTGACCAGACGCCTCCAGGCCGGCCAACTTGCCGGGTCGGCGCGCAGCATACCCGCGATCGGTCAGGCGTTGTAGTTCAGCTTCAGTCCCGGCCTCGGCCACTTCGCCTTGTACAGTTTGCCGGTCCCGGAGGCGGTGACCCAGGCGGTGGTCATGTCCGGGCCGCCAAAGCAGATGTTGGTCACCAGCAGATCGGGGAACGGATAGTGCTCGGTCGTGCCGTCCGGGTCGAAGGCGGTGATGCCGCCGTTGATGATCGTGGCCACACAGACCTTGCCGCCGGCTTCCACCGCCAGACTGTCGAGCAGCTGGTAGCCAGGCAGGTTGCAGATCACGCGACCGGGCTGGAACGGCGGGCCTTCAGCGAGCACGCCCGGCTCGGCGACGTCGAACGCCCACAGGCGGCCGAGCTGGGTGTCGGCCATGTAGACGGTCTTCTCGTCGGGCGAGAGGCCCACGCCGTTGGGGGAGATCATGTGTTCACGGGCCCGGGTGACCATCGAGCCGTCGGCCCTGGCGTAGTGCAGGGCGCCGTGCTTGCGGCCGTCCGGCGTGCTGCAGCCATGGTCGGTGAACCAGAAGCCGCCGGTCTTGTCGAAGACCAGGTCATTGGGGCCGTTGAATTTCTTGCCGTCGCAGCTGTCGTAGACGGTCTCGACCTTGCGGGTGACCGGGTCGATACGCTGGATATAGCCGCCGGTGTGGCTGGGCGGGGTGGGCCCCGGGATCAGCAGGCCATTGATTTCCTGGAAGTCGAAACTGCCGCCGTTGTTGGTGACCCAGATGGCGCCATCGGGGCCGACCGCCGCGCCGTTCGGTCCGCCGCCGGTCTCCGCATAGACCTCGACCTTGCCGTCCGGCGTGACGCGGGTCAGGCGCTGGCCGGCGATCTCGGTGAGGATCACCGAGCCGTCCGCCATGGCGATGGGCCCCTCGGGGAACTTCAGGCCTTCGGCGACGAGTTCGATTTCCATACGGCGCTCTCCCTTTTCTGATTGGCGGGGAGTGAACCCAATGACGCCGGGTCAGCGCAAGCGATTCAGCGGCGTTCCAGGACCCGGACGACGAAGGCGTGGTCGTCATCGGGACCGGCGGGGTGTTCCTCGCGGCTCACTTCCTTCCAGTCGGCCTCGTCAAACGCCGGCAGAACGACGTCGCCCTCCGGCTCGGCGTCGACCTCGGTCAGGTAGATGCGCCGGGCCTTGGGCAGGGCCAGCTCGAACAGCGCCAGGCCGCCGATGACGCAAACCTCCGCCGCGCCGTCATCCTCCGCCTGCTCGCGGGCCAGCTCGACGGCCTCGTTGAACCGCTCGCAGACCACGGCCTTGTCGGGCTGGAACGAGCCGTCGCGGGACAGCACCACGTTCAGCCGGCCGGGCAGGGGCTTGAAGGGCAGGCTGTCCCAGGTCTTGCGGCCCATGATGACCGGCTTGCCCATCGTGTTCTGCTTGAAGAGCGCCAGATCCGATTTCAGCCGCCAGGGCAGGCCTCCGTCGCGGCCGATGACGCCATTGCGGGCGCGGGCGAGGACAAGGGCGATGGGAAGCAAGCTCATGTCCCCTACATGGCGCCGTCCGCGCCGCGCCGCCAGCGCCCAAGCCTTGTAACCCTGTTACAGGACCCAGCCGTAGATGATCACGTAGTTGGCGCCCTTGCTCGAGTCGGCTGCTTCATTGGCCGTCAGGTGCAGTGCATGGAACCGGGAGCCGATCTGCCGGACCATCATCTGCTCGACTCCGCCAGCCGCACGCGGCGCAGGGTCCGGGACCAGATAGCCTTCCGACCGGGCTCGGGATTCCAGGGTCGTGCGAAGCCACCCGATGTTGGGGAGCCGTCCCCAGACGCCGACGGAACAGAGGCGCAGGGTGCTGCCGTTCGCCTGGGGCTTGTCGCTGAGCCAGACCTGATACTCGAGGCCGGGCTGGTTCTTCACCCAGCGCTGCGCGGCGCGGGCTGACGGCCGAAATCCCTGGGTTGTCAGCGCGCTGACCAGGTCCGCTCCGGTCTCGAGCGCATAACAGGCGTTCACCGCGGCGAGGGCGACGTCTTCCGGCGCCGTCGACTGCGCGCGCACCGGCGTGACAACGAACAGCGCCAGGACGACGGCGATCAGGATACGGGTCATCTGCAGGCCTCCAAGGGTGCGGCGCGATCATCGAGCCGCCAGCCGCCGGAGGCATCCCCTGAAACGGGGGCTTGATCTGGAGCCTGTCTGTGGGCTCGGGGCTTGCCGGAGGAAGATGTCAGACCGCGATGGGGGCCTTGATGCCGGGATGAGCCTGATAGCCCTCCAGCACGAAGTCCTCGTACTCGAACGCGAACAGGTCGCGGCGCGGCGCGAGGGTCATGGTCGGGAACTCGAGGGGCTCACGGCTCAGCTGCAGCCGCGCCTGGTCCAGGTGGTTCAGGTACAGGTGGGCGTCGCCGAAGCTGTGTACGAATTCGCCGGGCTTGAGGCCGGTGACCTGCGCCATCATCAGGGTCAGCAAGGCGTAGCTGGCGATGTTGAAGGGCACGCCGAGGAAGACGTCGGCGCTGCGCTGGTAGAGCTGGCAGCTCAGCTTGCCGTCGGCCACGAAGAACTGGAACAGGCAGTGGCAGGGCGGCAGGGCCATATCGTCGACGTCGGCGGGGTTCCAGGCGCTGACGATATGACGGCGGCTGTCGGGGTTGGTCTTCAGGTTCTCGACCAAGTCGGCGATCTGGTCGATCACCCGGCCGTCCGGCGCTGCCCAGGACCGCCACTGCCGGCCGTAGACGGGGCCGAGGTCGCCGCTCTCGTCGGCCCATTCGTCCCAGATGCTGACACCGCGCTCCTGCAGCCAGCGCACGTTGGTGTCGCCGCGCAGGAACCATAGCAGCTCGAGCACGATCGACTTGAGATGCAGCTTCTTGGTGGTCAGCAGCGGAAAGCCGCGCGACAGGTCGAAGCGCATCTGGCGGCCGAAGACGCCGAGCGTACCGGTGCCTGTGCGGTCGCCGCGCTGCACGCCGTTGTCGAGAATGTCCTGCAGCAACGCCAGATACTGCCGCTCGGGGTGGTCGGCGGCAGCCTTCGGTGTTGCGGTGATCATGGACGCGAGGGCGGTCAAGACGGGCAGGCTCCTTGAAGGCGCAGGCTGCGCCGGTCCGGGGTGATTCGCACCGGATTTCTTGGTCGCGGACGCCGGTTATCCCCACCTCTTGATCTCATGCGACCGGGGAGCGAGTATCGGGCTCGTTCAAGTCTTCATGGTAGGGTGTCTCGTGGTCGCCGCATTGCTCATCAGCCTGTTCGTTTTCGGTGCGGATCCCCAGCCGGAGGCGCCCCCCAACGCCGAGACGCCGGCCAGCCCGGCGACGACTCCGCCGCAGGTCGCCAAGCCGGACGACAGCCGTCTGGTCTGTCGCCGGGAATCGCAGCCCAACACGCGCTTCAAGACCAAGATCTGCAAGACCGTGGCGGAGTGGGAATCGCAGGCCGAGGCCGCGCGTCAGGCGTTCGCCGAGACCCAGCAGCGCCCGATGGTCAATATCGGCAGGGGCAACTAGCCCGGCGGGGGCGGGACCGGCCGCGCGCGCCTCATCGCCGACCGGTCCCCGTTGTTCTTCCGCCTGCCCCTCAGGCGGGCGTCCTGCCGGAAGTCACGGCCAGGGGGCGATAGCCCTCGGCCATGCGGCGAGACGGGAGGAATCTGTAGGGTTTTTAACGTGTTGTCCCGCCGGAGAGCGGATAGCACAGCCTCCAGCGTCGTAATCCGGGAGGGAAACCGTACCGATGGTTCAGTTCCAGACGATCGAAAAGCCAGTCGGCAAGGGCGCCCAGACCCGCGAGCGAATCCTTGATATCGCCGAGACGAACGTCCTGCAGAAGGGCTTCGCGGCCACCTCGCTCGACGAGATCATCTTCGAGGCGGGCCTGACCAAGAGCGGGTTCTTCTACCATTTCCGGGACAAGACCGAACTGGCCCGGGCGCTGATGCTTCGGTTCCTCGACAGGGACAAGGCGCTGCTGGACGACATCTGGGCGCGGGCCGAGGCGCTCAGCGAGGATCCGCTGCACAGTTTCCTGATCGCGCTGAAGCTCTTCGCCGACGCCATGGACGACCTTCCCACCATCCACCCAGGCTGCATGGTGGCCTCGGTCGCCTATCACGAACAGCAGTTCGACCAGGGCGTCCGCCAGCTGGCGCGGGAGGCCATCCTGGCCTGGCGGATCCGCATCCGGGCCCACCTGGACCGGATCGTCGGGCACTACGAAACGCCCGCCGACCTCGATCTGGACGCACTGGCCGACATGCTGAGCGCCGTCACCGATGGCGGCATCGTGCTGTCCAAGGCGATGGGCCAGGCCGAACTGCTCGGACGGCAAATCCGGACGATGCGTGTCCTCGTCCGGACCGCCTTCCTCGGCCGCTGATCACCCGGCGAACCCGCCGTCATCGAGGAAGGCCTGCTCCTCGGGCGTCGTCTCGCGGCCGAGCGCCCGGTTACGGTGCGGGAACCGCCCGAACCGGGTGATGATGTCCCGGTGCACGATCGCCCATTTCAGCGTTTCCTCGTCGCCGGTGGCGTCGCGCAGAGCCGTCGTCAGCGTCACGCAGAGATCCTGGTCGGCCGGGTCCTCCGAGTGCTCGAACGGCAGATAGAAGAACGGCCGCATCTCCGGCTCGATCTCCTGGTCGAAGTCGTTCTGGATGGCGTGCCGGGCGATGGCCCGCGCCAGCGGGTCGGTCGCGAAGGCGTGGGCCGATCCCCGCCACAGGTTGCGCGGAAACTGGTCCAGCAGGATCAGCAGGGCCAGACAGCCCTCCGCCGAACCGCGCCAGGCGTCGTACTCGCCCCGGGCGGCGCGGAAGTGGACGGGCTCGAACTTCAGCCGGATCGAGTCGTCGAAGCGGTAGTCCTTGCGGAACCACTTGCCCGGTCCGGCGAGGCGCCAGAAGCCGGTGATGTCGACAGGGGTCGCGGTCATGGCGGTGAAGCTGGCGCAGAGCGGGCTTTCGTTCAAGTACGGTTCAGGTTGACCGGCGCATCCGTGGTCACAAGGGACCACAGTCGGGCCGGCCCAGCGGCGGCCCTCGGAGACACAGGGATGAAAAAGACCATTACGACGGCCCTGGTGCTGACGATGCTGGCCAGTACGGCCGCCGTCGCACAGCCCTACGGGAGCGGTCGAGGGAGTGCGCAGTCCGACGAGCCGCGATCGAGCGCGCCCCGCGGCGACCGCGGCGACCGCGGCGATCGTGGCGAGGGCCGGCGGGACCGCGCTCCGCCCCAGGCCCAGACGCCTCCAGCCGCCACACCTGCGCCGGCTGCGCCGCGCGCCGGCCGGCCCGATCGTCCGGCTTCCGCTGACGCGCCCCGCCCGCGGGGTCCCGGTGGACGGCCTGACGCCGCCGCGCGTGACGGTCGCGATGGTCGCGGTCCGGGTGGTCAAGGCGCCCCGCAAGGTCAGGGACGCCCCGACGCGCGCCCCGGCCAGGGCGGGCAGGGCGGTTGGGACCGGGGCGGTCGCCCCGGCCAGCCCGGTCAGCCCGGTCAGCCCGGTCAGCCCGGTCGCCCCGGCTCGCCCCAGGGCGGCTGGGACCGTGACCGCGATGGACGCCCCGACGCTCGTCCCGGTCAGGGCGGCCAAGGTGGCCAGGGCGGCTGGGACCGTGATCGTGATCGCGATCGCGACGGACGCCCCGGACAGGGCGGCCGGGATCGTGACCGCGACGGACGGCCCGACGCGCGCCCGGGACAGGGCGGACAGGGCGGCTGGGATCGCGATCGCGACCGGCGCCCCGACACCCGTCCCGGACAGGGCGGCTGGGACCGTGACGACCGCCGTGGCGGCGGACAGCGCTGGGACGGCCGCCGTCCGGGCGAGGGCCGCAGCCTTCGCGACCGCGACCGGGGCCGCAGCTGGTACGACGAGCGCCAGTGGCGCCGGTCCTACACCGCGCCCCGCCGCTACCGCGCCCCGACCTACCGCTATCCGAGCGGCTGGTACGTGCGGAGCTGGAGCTATGGCGACTTCCTGCCGTTCGGCTGGTTCAGCGCAAGCTACTACCTGAACGCCGGCCACTACGGCCTGCCCTACGCCCCGATCGGGACGGAGTGGGTCCGGGTCGGCAGCGACGCCGTGCTGGTCGATGTCTGGAGCGGCCGGGTTCTGGCGGTTTACTACAACCTCTTCTGGTAAGGGCTCGCCCCTGACCGACGCGAAGGCCCCGGAGGCGACTCCGGGGCCTTTTCGTTGGCGCTTTCCCTTGACCCGCGCGCAAAATTCCGCTCGATAGCCCGGCCTTTGCTGCGGCGCCGTTGCGCGTTTGCGGCGTGAACGACCAACCGGAGAAAAAATCATGCGCGTCTACTATGACCGCGACGCTGATCTGGCCCGCATCCTGGACCGCAAGATCGCCGTTGTTGGCTACGGCAGCCAGGGTCACGCGCACGTACTGAACCTTCGGGATTCCGGCGTGAAGAACATCGCCGTGGCCCTGCGCCCCGGTTCCGCCTCGGCCAAGAAGGCCGAGGGCGAGGGCATCAAGGTCATGACCGTGGCCGAAGCCGCCGCCTGGGCTGACCTGTTGATGATCCTGGCGCCGGATGAACTGCAGCGCGGCATCTACGAAAACGAGATCGCGCCGAACATCCGCGACGGCGCCGCCCTGCTGTTCGCCCACGGCCTGAACGTCCACTTCGGCCTGATCGAGCCCAAGGCCAGCCTCGACGTGTTCATGGTCGCGCCCAAGGGTCCCGGCCACACCGTGCGCGGCGAGTATCTGAAGGGCGGGGGCGTGCCCTGCCTGATCGCGGTGCACCAGGACGCCACCGGCAACGCCATGGACCTGGGCCTGGCCTACGCCTCCGCCATCGGCGGCGGCCGCTCCGGCGTCATCGAGACCAACTTCCGCGAGGAATGCGAAACCGACCTGTTCGGCGAACAGGCCGTGCTCTGCGGCGGCCTGGTCGAGCTGATCCGCGCCGGCTTCGAGACCCTGGTCGAGGCCGGCTACGCGCCGGAGATGGCCTATTTCGAGTGCCTGCACGAGGTGAAGCTGATCGTGGACCTGATCTACGAGGGCGGCATCGCCAACATGAGCTACTCGATCAGCAACACCGCCGAGTACGGCGCCTATGTCACCGGCCCGCGCATCGTGACGGCTGACACCAAGGCCGAGATGAAGCGCGTGCTTACCGACATCCAGGAAGGCCGCTTCGTCCGCGACTTCATGGCCGAGAACATGGTGGGCCAGCCCAGCTTCAAGGCCATCCGCCGCCGCGCCGCCGAGCACCCCATCGAAGAGGTCGGCGCCCGTCTGCGCGGCATGATGCCGTGGATCACGAAGAACAAACTGGTGGACAAAGCCAAGAACTGAGCCAGATCCGACCTTGGATCTTCAGGGCTGAGGGCTTGTCCGTGCGTCGTCGTACCGTTCTCACCGCCGCGATCGCCGCGGCGCTGTGCCTGGCCTCGGGCGCGGCGCCCGCGGCGCCCGAGGCCCAGCCCACCGATGTCGACAGCGTTACCGTCTTCGCATCCACCGACGTGCGCCTGACCATCGCGATCGGCGGGAACGTGACACCTGACCAGGTGGTGACCAGCGCGCCGGTCGGCATCCGCTGCGGCGGCGCGCTGTTCCAGTACATGAACATCGAGAACCGCCAGTGCTGGCTCTGGGTGCGCCGCAATCAGGCGGTGATGCTGACAGCCCAGGGCAAGGGTGAGTTCGGCCGCGACTGGACGGTGGCGTGGAACGGCTGTGAGCCGGTGGCGGGCGGGCCTGCCTGCAGGCTGACGCCGGCCGGGGAGTCCGTGGTGGCCGCGGTGTTCAGCAGCGGAACCCGCTGATCCGCACCTGACGCCTTGCAGACCGGGCTCCGGCGACCGACATTCAGGCATCGTCACCGGGAGATCGCCATGAAGCCGCTGTTCCTCGCCGCCGCCCTCGCCCTGGCCGCCGCGCCGGCGCTCGCCGCGCCGGTGGCCTACATCATCGATCCGACTCACACCCAGACGACCTTCGAGATCGACCGGTTCGGCTTCACCACCATCTTTGGCGCCTTCACCGCCTCCGAAGGCACGATCTGGATCGACGAGGCCGATCCCTCGAAGTCGCGCGTCGAGGCGTCGGTGAAGACCGCCAGCCTGGCGGCCGGCGACCCGACCCGCGATGATCACCTGAAGGGCGAGCGCTGGCTGAATGTGGCCGCCCACCCGCTGGTCACCTTCAAGTCGACCAAGGTCACGCCCACCGGCAAGGACACCGCCGATGTGGCCGGCGACTTCACGCTGAACGGCGTCACCAAACCGGTCGTGTTCAAGGTCAAGCTCAACAAGATCGGCGTCGCGCCGGGCTCGGGCAAGCAGACGGCCGGCTTCACGATCCTCGGCGAGGTCGACCGCACGGACTACGGCATCAGCGTCGCGGCCGGCGTGATCGGCAACAGGGTCGGCATTCGCATCGAAGCGCTCGCCGTCGCCCCGGCCAAGTAGGCATGCGCCGCGTCGAGACCCTGTATCTGGCCGGGCCCGAGGTCTGGTACCCGAACGCGGGCGCGCACTTCGGTCTGCGCCAGCACCTGTGCACCGAGTCCGGCTTCGAAATGCTGCTTCCGGACATGGAGGCGATGCGCGAGCTGGACCCGGGCGAGATCATGGCCCGGGAGATCTACGCCGAGCGCATCGCCCGGATGCGCCGCGCCGACGCCGGGATCATCAACCTGACGCCCTGGCGCGGCCCGACGGCTGATCCCGGCGCGGCGTTCGAGGCAGGCTTCATGTCGGGCCTGGGCAAGCCGGTCTTCGCCTGGATGAACATCCCGGCCGAGGAGGACGCCGAGTACCGCGACCGCATCGACGCCCACATCGGCGCCCAGCTTGACGAGGACGGCGTCTGGCGCGATGGCCAGGGCGCGCTGATCGAGGACTTCGGCCTGCCGGAGACCACCATGCTCTGGGCCGAGGCGCGGCGCCTGTTCGTCATCGTGACCCAGGATGTCATGAGCGACGTCACGGGGCTGCAGCTGTGCCTGCAGGCATTGCGGGCGTATATTGAGGAGTAGCGCAGGCTGGCGTGTCCGCCCCCTCCTGGCTAACTCCCTGACCTGGCGAAAACAAAGAAGGCCGGGTTCGAGATTCAGGTCGGCGGGGAGCCATATGTCTGGCGGCTGCAACGCCCGCCGGCCTGGTCCAGCGACGCCCATGCCTTCGTCGGCATGGCGATCACCTTGCGGCGCGGCGAGGGGCAGCGCGAAGCGGTGGTGGAGTTCCCGGCGCCGCCGCAGCCCAAGTACGGCGCGCCGACGCTGAAGGCCTCGCCGATCGGCCCGGAGCTCGTGGATAAGGCCATCGCTTCCTCCATCGAAGCCGGCTGGGACCCGCTATCCCGGGGCAAGGTCGTCGCCTTCGTCGTGGACGAGTCCGGGAGCTGAGGCCTGGGCGTCCGCCGACGCCCCGACGCGGCCCGGCTGGTCACCCGGGTGTGGTTTTCGAAGGAGGTGGGGCTAGGCGCCGTCAAGCGGGCGGCTAGGATGGCGTCCTCATAGTGGGGGCAAGTCGTGAGTGTATTTCAAGGACGGAGCGCGAGCCGTGGGCTTCGCTCCGCCGCCGTGTGGGCGTCCGGTCTGTTGCTGGCAGGCATTGTGTCGCTCGCCGGCCCGGCGCAAGCCGTGGGCGTCAACCTGTACAGGGCCACCGCCGGCTACCTGTATTTCAACAAGCCCGGCGCCGAAATGGCGACCCATGACGCCGATTTGGCGAACTGCTTCGTGACCTGGCAGGGCGGCGTCATCCCCGGCAACACGATCATGGGAATCGGCGCCACCGGGGTCGTCGACGGCCTGATTGCCGGCGCTGTTCAGAACCAGATGATGAAGGGCTGGGAGCGTGCGCGGCTGGCGGTCAACGTCGAGCATTGCATGGTCGCCAGGGGCTGGCGGCTGGTTCGTCTGCCCGAGGCCGAAGGCCGCAAGCTGGCGGCGCTTGATCGGCAGGCGCTGACGGCCACGCTCGCGCCCTGGGTCGGCGCCGACATCCCGGAGGGACAGATCGTGCGCGTCTGGCGCAACGAGGCGGCGATGGGTGAAGAGGGGATGCGCGCGAGCAGTCCCCAGGGGGCGTCGCAGACCTTGCTGAGCTCGCTTTCGATGAGCGAGGAGGCGTTGCCGTCGGCGCGGAGTCTGCTGTTGGCACAGGACCGGGTTCGCGGTCCGCAGGATCCGTCGGCCCCGCGCCGCGTGTCGTTCAGCCCGGGCGCCTGGCTGGCCGTGCCGACGCCGTTGCCGGAACTGTCGCCGGCGGAGCTGTCGTCCCTCCCTCCCGGGGCGGCGCTGCTCATCATCAAGATGTCCGGCGCAAAGGGCGCGAGCCTGCGATTTGAACGGGACATCGGGTTGAGGCCGGAGAAGCCCTATGCGGAGATCGTGCTGGGACGGCTTTGGAAAGCGACGGTCGTAAACGGGCGCAGGGAGAAGATCTTCGCCTTTGCCGTGCCGCCCGGGAAATGGCGACTGCTCGCCACCGGCTCTACGTTCGACTTCTGCCTCGGTTCGCCAGCCTTCGAGGTGGCGGCGGGAGATGTCGTCTACATGGGCGGCTTCAATGTCGAACCGGGCGTGCTGGTGCAACCCGACATGTCGCTGGAGCCGGCGCGGGAACTGCTCGGCGCCGGCTCGGAGCTAGCCGCGAAGCTCCGTCCGGCGGCCTGGGTGAACGGGTCGACCGCACCTTGCCGGAACTGGCATCCCTATGCCTACGAGTTCTCCGGCCATCCCTACGAGCCCGGCTACAGCTGGGCCGGGGCGAGCGTCCAGGCGCCCGGTCCTTAGGACGTTCGCTACTACCAGTCCAGCGCCGCCTCCCCCCGCAGCACAGCCTCCGCAGCCGCCGAGTGCTTCCCGCCCTCCCGGTCGTGCAGCACCAGCGCCGGCAGCAACACCAGCGGCGCCTTGCCGGTCTTTACGGCCCGGACAATTACCCGCTTGGCCGGTTCGTCGGCGAAGGGCTGGATCGGGCGGATGCGGAACGAGCCCGCCTTGGGGGTCAGCAGGGCCAGCAGGTCCGCCAGCCGGTCGGCGCGATGGATGAGGGTGATCGTCCCGCCCTCGCGCACGGCCTTCAGCAGAAAGCCCGTCCAGGCCTCCAGGCCGCCGTCGGCCATCCAGGCGCCGGACTTCTCGGGCGCCGGCGCCCGCAGGTCGGCCGGGTCGTCGAAGAACGGCGGGTTGGCCATCGCCGCGTCGAAGGCGGGCAGGGCGGTGGCGCGGAAGCCGGCCTGGACGTCGCCATCGAGAATCTCCACGCGATCCCCAAGGCCGTTCAGCGCCACGTTCTCCCGCGCGAGGGCCGCCGCGTGCGGGTCCCGCTCAAGACCGGTGAACAGCGCCCCGGCTCGTCGTGTCGCGGCCGCCAGAAGGGCCCCGCCGGCCCCGCATCCCGCCTCCAGCACCCGTTCGCCGGGCCGGGCGTCGCAGGCCGCCGCCAGCAGCGCCGCGTCCATGCCGGCGCGATAACCGCGGGCCGGCTGGCGCAGCCTGACACGGCCGTCCAGCAGTCCATCCTCGGTGATGTTCGGCGTGCTCGGCATGACTGGCGGCAACTCGGCCTTGTGCTTGTTCCCGCTGTGACCTATCCCGCCCATGAGGACTCCCGCAACGGCGCAGGGCCATTCGCGGGGTCGAAGGGAGCGCATGACCTTGGAGGCAGTTCGCGCGGCCGTGGCCCGTCCGAAAGGATCCGTCGAGGTGCTGACGCATCTGGCGGCCGAGGATATCGCCGAGGTCAACGCGATCATCGTCGCGCGCATGCAGAGTCCGGTGGCGGTCATCCCGCTGCTCGCCGACCATCTGATCAACGCCGGCGGCAAGCGCCTTCGCCCGCTGCTGACCGTGGCCAGCGCCCGGCTGGCCGGGGCCCGCGACGACGCCTGCCTCAAGCTGGCCGCCGCCGTCGAGTTCATCCACACCGCCACCCTGCTCCACGACGACGTGGTCGACTCCTCGCAGCTCCGCCGGGGCAAGGTCGCCGCCCACCTGATCTGGGGCGCGCCGTCGAGCGTGCTGGTCGGCGACTTCCTGTTCGCCAAGGCCTTCGAGCTCATGGTCGAGGCCGGCTCGATGAAGGCGCTCGACATCCTGGCCAAGGCGGCCGGGGTCATCGCCGAGGGCGAGGTGCTGCAGCTGACCCGCGCCCACGACCTGAACCTCTCGCAGGACGTCTACCTGCAGATCATCGGCGCCAAGACCGCCGAACTGTTCGCTGCGGCCGCCGAGGCCGGCGCGGTCAGCGCGGGCGCTCCCGAGGCGCAGATCGCCGCCATGCGCGACTACGCCATGAACCTGGGCCTGGCGTTCCAGCTGGCAGACGACGCGCTGGACTACGGCGGCGTCACCGAGACGCTGGGCAAGAACGCCGGCGACGACTTCCGGGAGGGCAAGGCGACGCTGCCGCTGCTGCTGGCCATCGCCCGCACCGGGTCGGCCGAAGCCGCCTTCTGGGAGCGGACCATCGGGCGGCGCGAGCAAACGGACGCCGATCTGGATCGCGCCATCGCCCTGATCCGCGACACCGGCGCGCTGGAGGCGACGCTGGATCAGGCCGCCGACTTCGCCGCCAAGGCCAAGCAGGCGCTGTCGCTGATGGCCAGCAACAGCTGGCGCACGGCGCTGGAAGATCTCGCTGACTTCGCCGTCAGCCGGCGGACGTGACCCGGACCGCGCTCGAGGCTTCGTCTCCCCTCGCCACGCTGGTCGAAGCGATCGAGCAACTCTCGACCGCGCGCACGGTGCAGGACATCGCCACGGTCGTCCGCTCCCGAGCCCGGGCCATCTCCGGCGCGGACGGGATCACCGTGGTGCTGCGCGACGGCGACCACTGCCACTACCTTGATGAGGAGGCCATCGGCCCGTTGTGGAAGGGCAAGCGATTCCCCCTCGGACAATGCATCTCCGGCTGGACGATGCTGACCGGCGAGACGGCGGTAATCCCCGACATCTACCGCGATGATCGCATCCCCTTCACGGTCTATCGACCGACCTTCGTGAATAGCCTGGTGATGACGCCTGTCCGCCGGGAGGATCCGATGGCGGCCATCGGCGCCTACTGGAAAGAGGTTCACACGCCGTCCGCCGACGCGGTCGCGGGCCTGGAGGCGGTGGCGCGGGCGGCGGCGACGGCGTTCGAGAACGTCCGGCTGCTGGCCTCGCTTGAGGAGGCGCTTCGCCGCCGCGAGCAGATGATCCGGGAACTGGACCATCGCGTGAAGAATACGCTGGCGGCGACCCTTTCGGTGGCCAGGCGGACCCTCCGGTCCAGTCCCTCGCCTGCGGCCTTCGCCGAGGTGTTCGAGGGGCGGCTGATGGCCCTGTCCCGGGCTCATGAGCTACTGGCGCGCGAGGACTGGTCCGGGGGCGATCTCGCCGAGGCGGTGGGACTGGCCTGTGACAACAATGATCGCGTCCAGCTCGGAGGGCCGCCCGTCCGCCTGGGTCCCGAGACGGCGATGAGCTTCGTGCTGGTGTTCCATGAACTCGCCGACAATGCGCGGCGGCATGGGGCGTTGAGCATCCCGGGCGGGCGAGTGACCATCGATTGGGTGGTTGATGACGGGCGGTTCGAACTGACCTGGCTCGAATGGGGCGGCCCGCCGGTCAGGGCGCCGGTCTCGCGCGGGTTCGGCTCGCAGATGATCGAGCGCGGCCTGCCTCGCGACGTCGGCGGGGCGGGGCGGCTGAGCTTCGAGCCGGACGGTCTCCGCTACGTGCTGGCCGCGCCGCTCGGCGAGCGTATCGCCGCGCGATGAGCGAGCGGATCCTCGTCATCAAGCTGTCGGCGCTGGGCGATTTCATCCAGGCGACAGGGCCCATGAAGGCCATCCGGGCGGCCCATCCCGACGCCCACATCACCTTGCTGACCACCCGGCCCTTTGTCGGCATGGGCGAAGCGACCGGCTGGTTCGACGCGGTCTGGAGCGACGGCCGGCCGGACTGGGGCGACCTGCCGGCGGTGGCCGCCCTCATCCGCCGCCTTCGGAGCGCACGCTTTGACCGGGTCTATGACCTGCAGACCCAGGGGCGTACGAACCGGTATTTCCAGCTGTTGTGGCCCCGCAGGCCGCTATGGTCCGGCAATGCGCCCGGGGCGGCGTTCCGCTACGCCGGCGCCGCGCGGCGGCGACTGCACGTTCAGGACTCGCAGCGCGAGCAACTGCGGATCGCAGGGATCGCCGAGGTCGGGCCGCCGGACATCGGCTGGATGACCGGCGACGCCGACAGGCTCGGGCTGAAGGAGCCCTGGGCCCTTCTCGCGCCTGGCGGGGCGGCGCACAGGCCGGCCAAGCGCTGGCCCGCCGAGCGCTTCGGGACCCTGGCGGCGGCGCTGGCGGGGCAGGGGATCACGCCAGCGGTGCTGGGCCATGGCGAGGACGAGGCGGGTCTGGCGGCGACGATCCTGGGCCGCGCGCCCGGCGCCGTGAGCCTTGTGGGCAGGACGTCGTTCGGCGATATCGCCGCCCTGGCGCGCGGCGCGGTGATGGCGGTCGGCAACGACACCGGACCGATGCATATCGCTGTCGCGGCGGGCGCCCCGGCCGTGGTGCTGTTCTCTGCCGACAGCAATCCTGACCGGAGCGCGCCGCGCCCGATCCGGCCCGACCAGGCGGTGACGATCCTGCGCGAGACAGACCTTGGCGACCTTGCCGTGGAGCCGGTCGTGGCCGCGGCGCTGGCGCTCGGAAGCCGGTGAACAGCCCGTTCAGGGCGCGGCGGATGTCGTCTTCGTGCGCGGCGAGGTTATCCATGGTTCGTCCAACCACGCGCATCGGCAGGTGCGCCAGCTCCGGGACCATGACGACGTCGAACTGACGGTTTGCCTGCGCCGCCATGCTTTTCGCCAAAGCAGCCGCCGCCCCGGCGGGGGCGAGCTTCTGGAGGCGCAGGCGCAGGTCGCGTTCGCTCAGGCCCTCGACGGACAGGCCGATCCGCGCCGCGTTTTCCAGCAGCTCGGGGTCGATCATCGGGGAAGGCGGCTCGGCAGGTCCACGGCGAACCGCTACGCTCCGAAGAGCAAGTCGGCAGCTACAATCGCAGCATGTGAGTGGCGCCGGGCACGGCCTCCGTTCGCTCAAACCCCATCGCCTCCCAGAACGGCGCCGCCGCATCGGAGGCTCCCGCGTTCACCGTCAGCAACGGCGCGGCCTGGAAGCCCTGCTGTATCATCGCCCCGGCCAGTCGCCGGCCGACGCCAAACCGCCGGAACATCGGCAGGACGTAGAGCCGCCGCATCCGCATGGCCGGCTCGCCGGCGCCGGTCTCGACCGTCACCCCGCCGACGCCCGCCAGGTCGCCGTCCGCAAGGGCTGCGAACAGCGCGCCGGGGTCGTCGAAGCGCTGCTCCCCGCCCGCCCACTGGTCCGCCAGCATGGCCATGTTGCGCAGGTCCTCGGAGGCGGCCGCCTCGAGGATTACGGCGAATCCATCCGACAGGGTCTCGACAACGCGGGTGATCACGACCACGTCTTGGGTCATGCCGGACGTGACCCGGCGGCTCGGGAGACGACCATGATCCGCCTGATCCTCAATATCCTGTGGTTCATCCTCGGCGGCTGGATCAGCGGCCTGCTGTGGTTTCTCGGCGGTCTGCTGCTGGCCATCACCATCGTGGGCCTGCCGTACACCGGCGCCGCCTGGCGCATCGCCGGCTTCGCCTTCTGGCCGTTCGGCAAGGAGGTCGTGTCGCGCGAGATCATCTCCGGCCAGAGCGACCTGGGCACCGGGCCGGTGGGTTTCCTGCTGAACGTGATCTGGTTCCTGCTGGGCGGCTGGTACATCGCCCTGTCCCACCTGCTGATCGCCATCGCCGAGGCCATCACCATCATCGGCATCCCGTTCGCGATCAAGGACCTGCAACTGGCCTTCATCGCCCTGGCGCCGATCGGCAAGGTGGTGGTGGAGAAGCGGTAGCTGTTGTCATCCCGGCCGCAGCACGTAGCGCGGAGCGCCGGGACCCAGAGGCGGGCGGCCGGCATTCGCTGGGTCCCGGATCGCCTGCGACGTCCGGGATGACAGGATGTAGTGTCGAGGCTACCGCGGCGGCGGCAGGTCGTCGCGCTCTTCCAGCAGGATGTCGAGGAAGGTCTGGCGGCGGTTCAGGAAGCCGCGGGTGACCTGGTAGTGCTCGGTGTCCTCGTACTCCACCCGCTCCAGCCCGTGCTCGGAGGCCTGGTAGATCCAGGCGTCGGGGTAGCCGAGGATGATCGGCGAGTGGGTGGCGATGATCAGCTGTGACCGCGCCAGCACCAGGTCGTGCAGCTTGGCCAGGAACGACAGCTGGCGGTTGGGCGACAGCGCCGCCTCCGGCTCGTCCATGATGTAGAGCCCGTCGCCCATCAGTCGGTTCTCGAACAGCGAGAAGAAGGCCTCGCCGTGCGACTGCTCATGGAACGTCTTGCCGTCGTACCGCTTGCCGCCGGTCTGCTCCAGGTAGGTCGCGACGTTGAAGAAGCTCTCGGCCCGCAGGAAGAAGCCGTCGTGGGACCTCGGCTTCTTCGCGTCGCGGATCGGGCGGACGAACCGGTGCAGGGCTGAGTGGGTGTCGTGGGTGGCGAAGCGGTGGTCGCGCGACCCGCCCTCCGGGTTGAAGCCCCAGGCGATGGCCAGCGCCTCGATCAACGTCGACTTGCCCGAGCCGTTCTCCCCGACGATGAAGGTGACGCGTGGGTGGAACTTCAGGCTGCGGGTCTCGCGCACCGCCGGCAGGTTGAACGGATAGACGCTGTCGTCCCAGCCCTCGTCGCGGACGAACTGGGCGGCGATCCAGTAGGGCTCGATGAGGCCGGTCATGACGCGCGTTCCTGATCTGTTCAAGTCTTCGACGGCCCGGCGGCCATGGCCTGTTGCAGCAGCGCGAACCAGCGCTCGGCGTCCTTTGCGGCGGCCTGGAAAGCGACATTGCCGGGCGAGACGCCGCCGGCCGGCCAGTCGAAGAAGCGCACGGTCCAGACCGGCCGGGCCGGATCGTCGACGGTGATGCGCAGGTCCAGGGTGTTGATGCGGATGACATCGCCCTTGCCGCCGGATGGCGCGGCCGGCGCGGCCGCGTCGTCGCGTCCGACGCGGCGGATGACCGTCCCGTCGCGGAGGCCCTCGACCGCCAGGATGGCCGTGATCGGCCAGGCGGCGTCGTCCTGCGCGCTCCCCAGAACCACCTCGCCGCGGTCGGGCGACAGGCCAAGCGCGCTCTGGTCCCAGGACGAAACGAATAGCTGCTCCGGCTTGTAACGGGCCGACAGGCGGTGCTGCACGACGCGCAGCTTCGCCGCCTGCTGACGGTCCCGGCGCGCCGAGCCGATGATCAGGCCGATGATGATGGCGAGCAGCGTGCCGCCGACGATGAACATCATGGCGTTCGCTCCCGGGCTGCTAACGTCACCCAGGCGAGATCATCTTCTCCGGCCGCACCGCCTCGTCGAACTCCGCGTCCGTGAGATACCCGCCGCCGACCGCCTCCTCGCGCAGGGTCGTGCCGTTCTTGTGGGCGGTCTTGGCGATCTTGGCGCAGGCGTCGTAGCCGAGCTTGCCGTTCAGGGCGGTGACCAGCATCAGGCTGTTGTCGAGGCCGCGCTTGATATTGTCCTCGCGCGGCTCGATGCCGACCACGCAGTTGTCGGTGAAGCTGATCGCCGCGTCGGCCATCAGCCGGACCGACTGCAGGAAGTTGTAGGCCATCACCGGGTTGAAGACGTTCAGCTCGAAGTGGCCGCTGGCGCCGGCGAAGGTCAGGGCCGAGTGATTGCCGAACACCTGGGCGCAGACCATGGTCAGGGCCTCGCACTGGGTCGGATTGACCTTGCCCGGCATGATCGAGCTGCCCGGCTCGTTCTCCGGCAGGCTCAGTTCGCCCAGGCCCGAGCGGGGGCCCGAGCCCAGGAAGCGGATGTCGTTGGCGATCTTGAACAGGCTGGCGGCGACCGTGTTGATGGCGCCGTGGCTGAAGACCATGGCGTCGTGGGCGGCCAGGGCCTCGAACTTGTTGGGGGCGGTGGTGAAGGGAAGGCCCGTGATGCCGGCGATCTTCTCGGCCACCATCTCGGCGAAGCCGACGGGGGCGTTCAGGCCGGTGCCGACGGCCGTGCCGCCCTGGGCCAGCTCCATCAGCGCCGGCAGCGTCATCTCGATGCGCTTGATGCCGTTCTCGACCTGCTGGGCGTAGCCGCCGAACTCCTGGCCAAGCGTCAGCGGGGTGGCGTCCTGGGTGTGGGTGCGGCCGATCTTGATGATGTGCTGCCAGGCGTCGCTCTTGGCCTTCAGCGCCGCGTGCAGGTGCTTCAGAGCCGGCAGCAGGTCGTGGACCACCTGCTCGGCGCAGGCGACGTGCATGGCCGTCGGATAGGTGTCGTTCGACGACTGGCTCATGTTGACGTGGTCGTTGGGGTGGACGGGCTTCTTGGAGCCCATCTCACCGCCCAGCATCTCGATGGCGCGATTACTGATCACCTCGTTGGCGTTCATGTTCGACTGGGTGCCCGACCCGGTCTGCCAGACCACCAGCGGGAAGTGGTCGTTCAGCTTGCCTTCGATGACCTCGTTGGCGGCGGCGACGATGGTCTCGGCGATCTTCGGGTCCAGCTTGCCCAGCGCCATGTTGGTTTCGGCGGCGGCGCGCTTGACGATGCCGAGGGCCCGGACGACGGGGAGGGGCTGCTTTTCCCAGCCGATCTTGAAGTTGCCCAGCGAGCGCTGCGACTGCGCGCCCCAGTAGCGGTCGGCGGCGACTTCGATGGGGCCGAAGGTGTCGGTCTCGGTGCGCGTCTTGGTCATGGTCGGCTTTCAGGCGTGGCGGAGAACTGCGCGGCGGTGTAGCACCTGAGTGGCGAGGGGCAAGAACCGGAGGCGGCGATGGCGGCTGGAATCGTGGCTCTGGCCGTAGCGATCGTCAGCATCGCAACCCCGCCGCCCGATCCGATTCCGCTGGTGACCATCCACACAGACCGGGGCGATGTCGCCGTCGGCCTGCGAATCCATGACGCGCCGGAGACGGTCTGCAACTTCCTCCGCTATGTGGACGCTGGCGCCTACGACGGCGGGAGTTTCTTCCGCACCGTGGTCGCCGCGACCGACGGCAACGCCAATCCCATTGATGTGATTCAGGCCGCGACGCCGGCCGGCGCCGATGATCCCGGAACCGGGCCCATTGCGCTGGAGCGAACCCGCGACACGGGCCTGAGGCATCTGGCCGGGACCATCTCGATGGCCCGGGACAGCCCGGACACGGCGACGTCGAGCTTCTTCATCGTGGTGAAGGACGCCCCCGCACTGGACTTCGGCGGGTTGCGCAATCCCGATGGTCAGGGCTTCGCGGCGTTCGGCTACGTCGCGGGCGGCATGGAGGTGGTGAGGGCTATCCAGACATTGCCGGCCGACGACGAGCAGATCGAGAGGCCGGTAAGGATCACGTCGGTGAAACTCATGACCGAACTCCCGAACCAGTGCCGCAAGTGACCGAAGCCGGCTGGACCTCCCACGGCAAGGTGCGGGCCCGCGAGGTCGGCGGCGTGTTCGAGATCGTCGTCGATGGCCTGACCACCCAGGCCAAGTACTACAAGCCGCTGATCTACGAGTTCTTCCGCAAGGAATGGCGCGGGTCGCGGCCGGCCTGGGGCGACTTCGGCGTCGAGATCTTCATGGACTACGAGGGCGATCCGCCCTGGCTGGACCTCGACAATCTCGCCAAGGCCATCCTCGACGCGATCAAGGGCTACGCCTTCCACGACGACGCCCAGGTGGCGCGGCTGCTGGTCGAACGGCGTCCGGGCGACCGGGAGCGGATTACCGTACGTGTGACGCCGCTCGCTTCGCCCGGCGTTCGAAGGCCGTGACCGCGACCGTGGCGTAGCCGACGATCATGAAGGCGCCGTAGCGGCCGATGCTGACCGGATCCAGGTCCGGCAACAGGTCGGTCAGCTTGAGCGCGGTCAGGGCGCCCAGGAGCAGTCCCGGCGCGATGTAGAGCGCCAGGGCAAGCGGGCGTTGGCGGCGGGCCAGTCGGCGCAGACGCACCGCGCCATGGAAAATCAGGGTCACGCCCACTGCCGCCAGGAAGGCATTGGCGGCGTAGAACCAGAAGGCGCTCTCGAGCAACTGGGGCCCGAAGGCCACGTAGTAGGCGGTGCTCACCGCCCACACCACCAGACCCGCCAGACCAAAAACCAGACCGTCCTGTTTTGACACGATACGCACCCCACGCAGCCCGTTGCGATCCTCGCTCTGCGAACGGCGTGCCGTCAGGGGGTCTATTCGTCGCGGCCCCGGAAAGCTGTGGATTACGGCCCCGGCGCCTTCAGCAGGTCAGGTGGCCCAGGGGTAGATCGCACCCCAGATCGCCAGCACCACCGAGAAGGCGGCGAAGATCAGCGCCGTGGCGGTGAAGCGCAGCTTGCGGCCCAGGGTCCAGCTGTCGACCCGCCGTCCGCCTCGCCAGACCAGCGGCAGCAACACCAGGTTGGCCGCCGACAGGATGGTGGCCACCAGCGCGCAGGACGAGGCCGTCAGCAGCCAGCCGCCGGGCCAGTCGAAGAAGATGGCGGCCACGTCGCCGGTCTTGCCCAGCCAGACGCCCGCCGTGACAGCGGCCAGCAGCCACAACACCGACTGGGTGTTCTGGATCAGGCTGACCCGGCGCTGCATCGGCGTCTCGCGATAGTCCCGCAGGCGCATGCGCAGGCCGACGCCGGCGAGGGTCGCCAGGGCGGCGATCAGGGTCAGCAGGCCCAGGTTTGTGAACCAGCCCATGCCGCCGAAGACGCCGACCCGCTGGTAGGCGTTCGCGCCGTGGCCGGGGATGTAGCGAACGGCGCGGCCATTCTTCATCTCGAAGGCCAGGGTGCGCCAGCCGTCCGCCTGGCGGAACCGGCCGTCGGTTCCGACCGGGAGCCAGCGGGACGTCCCGTTGCGGCCGGAGATCACCAGCACGCCGGCGTCGGTGACCCGCACCTCGACCCGGCCGTTGACCAGCCCGATCAGCCTCTCCAGGCCGTGGAAGGCGCGGCGATCAGCGACGTACTGGCCCTCGAAGGCCGAGGCGTTGGCCTTGAGCCACTGCGATCCTGGCGCCGGCAGGGTCGGCGCCGGGCCGTAGAAGCGTTGCACGATCCGGCCGGCCAACTCGGCGGTCAGGCGTTCGCCCGACTCGCCGTTGGCGGCGATGAAGACGCCCAGGCCCAGCTCCGGCGAGAGGATCATCGAGGAGCGGAACGACAGCAGGGCGCCGTCGTGGCCCCATCCCGTCCGGCCGCCAGGCAGCGGGAAGGCCAGGAAGCCGCGGGCGGGACCAGCGACGCCGGGGTGGGGCCGCCACTGCGGCGTGCGGAAACCGGCGGCGGTTCCGGGACTGTAGATGACCGCGCTGTCCAGCGTGCCGCCGTTCAGGATCATGGTCATGTAGCGGGCCATGTCGGCCGCCGTGCTCGAGGCGCCGCCGGCCGGCGCGCCGTGCGAGGTGTACTCGTAGGGCCGCTTGCGCCAGCCGGCGCCGGTCCAGAAGAAGCCGTCCGCGACATCGGCCGCGAGCGACGCCGGCATGGGCGCCGGCAGGTCCGGCCGGGCCGGGTAGGGATCGCGGAAGGTCGTGCGGGTCATGCCCAGCGGTCCGGTGATGTCCCGCTCGATGATCCGTTCGAACGGCTGCTGCGAGACATAGGCGAGGGCGGCGCCGGCGAGGTTCACCCCGTAGTTGGAATAGGCCGGCGTCGTGCCCGGCTCGAACACACGGCGGGGCCGTTCCTGGCGCAGATAGACCAGCTGCGGCCGGACGCGGGCGGGGTCTCGTTCGAACAGCTGGCCGAGGGCCCGGTCCTCGAACCCCGGCGTATGGCTCATCAGGTCTCTGACCCGCACCGGAGTGGTGAAGCCCTGGTCGCGGACGTGGACCTGCTCGGGCAGGTACAGGTTGATCGGGGAGTCCAGCCTCATGCGGCCGGCCTCGACCTCGCGCATCACGGCGATCCAGGTGAAGGTCTTGGAGATCGAGGCAAGGCGGAACAGCGTGCGGTCCGGATCGACCGGCCGCGCGGTCGGCTCGAGACGGGCGAAGCCATAGCCCTTTTTCAGGACCGTCTGGCCGTTCTGGACCACCGAGACCGTGACCCCGGGGATGTTGTCCGCGGCCATGGCGTCGCGGATGACGCCGTCCACGAACGCTTCGAGCTCGGGTCCCGGCAGGGGCGTCACCCCGGGCATCGCGACCGTCGCCGGGCCGGGAGCCGCGATCGCCAGGGTTGGCGACGGCGCGGGAGCCTGGGCCGAGCTGCCGGTCGACAGGCCGAGCAGGCAGACGAGCGCTGAGGCGGCGACGGCTCTGGAAAGCAAGCGCACAGACGTTTCCCCAAGGGCGGATATGAGACTCCTCTTAGGACGGATCGCCGCGTGGTTCAAAGCCCGCTCGCCTCCCGGCGAATATTTCCGCTCAGGGGGCGCGCACGCCGGCCGCGCCCCTCGGGAACGGCATCATCGACAGCATCAGGCGCAGCTCCGGGCCGATGAAGGCCTGGGGTTCTGACGGCGGTTCAAGGCCCAGGTCGGTCTCCCTGCGCGCCACGCAGGCCTGGATGGCCGGCGGCAGGGCCGGAAAGCTGCGGGTCTGGCTCACAGACTGCAGGAAGCAGTCGTCGAAAACGGGATAGACGTCGTCGGTGCTGCAGCCGAACGAGCTGCGGTCTCGCCGGGCGGCGGTGACCACCATCCGCTGCGGGCCCTGCAGATAGGGCAGGAAGACGCCGGAGAAGCAGGCCGAGATGATCACGATGGCCGGCCGGCCGGCGCAGGCCTCGTCGACCAGCAGCCCCATGTCGCCGGGCGAGAGTACATGGGGCTTGCCCTGGACATCCAGCACCAGCCCGTTCGGGTTGCCGTGCGAGGTATAGTAGATCAGGCAGCCGCCCTTGACCCTGGCGGTCGATGTCCTGACGGCGTCGAGCATCGACCGGGCGGTCAGTCGCTGCGGCCTGGGGTCGCCGTAGCGGTCAGGACGGGTCGAGAACTGCGTCAGATTCTCCGACCTGAACCCCAACGCCATCAGGGTGGCGGCGACGTCGCGACGGGCGTTGTCGAAAGCCTCGGTCGAGCGTCCGTCGCCGGAACGCCAGTCCCCGGCGACCACGACGGCGGACCAGTCACTGAAAGGGCTTTCGGGGGGCGGGCGGTCCGGCGTCTGGGCGAAGGCGGCTGAGGCGGCGAGCGCCGCGACCAGTCCAAGCATGACGCCGAGACCCCGCCCCATCGCCGCCCCCCTATCCCTTGTACCGGGTGAAGGGCGTGGGCATGGCCGTGCCCGTGGCCCGCGCCAGGGTGCGTCCCTGGTCGTCGAGCAATTCGCCCTCGGTGAAGGCTATGGTCTTGCCCCAGCGCACGACCCGGCCAATGCCGCGGATCGCGCCGGGCAGGGCGGGCCGGAAGAAGCTGGTCTTCATCTCCACGGTGGGCGCGACGGCGGTCATGCCCGAGGCGACCATACAGGCGACGCTCATACATTCGTCCAGCATGGCGCAGAGATAGCCGCCCTGGATCTGCTTCATCGGGTTGGTCAGCTGTTCGGAGGCCTCGAACGCGACCTCGACCTCGCGGTCGGCCTGGCTGACGCGAACCATCCGGAAGCCGAGCAGCTGCGAGCCGGGCGGCTGGCGTTTTGTCCCGGTGAACCGGGCCAGCAGCTCCTCGTCGGTGAAGGTCCTGGTCTCTTCTGTTGTCGCCTCGCTCAAGACCGCCTCACTTCTTGCGGAACTGGTCCAGGGAGACGACCTTGGGGCCGTCATCGGGCGGCGGCGTCTCGTCGTCCCCGCCCTCGTCGGCGGGCGGGGGCAGAACCGGCTCGGCCTCGGGCGGCGGCTCGAACTGCAGGCCGAACTGGACGTAGGGGTCAAAGAAGCGGGTCACCGCCGCATAGGGCACCGACAGACGCTTGGGCGACCCGCCGAACTTCAGCGTCACCGTGAAGAAGGTCTCGCCCGGCGCCAGGTCCCAGTACTGGTGCTGCAGGACGATGGTCATCTCGTCCGGATACTTGGACAGCACCTCGATGGGGCCCGAGACGCCCGGCGCCTTTGTGCGGAAGGTGATGTAGAAGTGGTGCTCGCCGGGAATGCCGCCAGGCGCGGCCGCCACCCTGAGGGCGGCCTTGACCACGCCCCGCAGGGCGTCCTGGGCCATGGCTTCGTAGTTCATCTGGTCGTTGGGAGGCGTCGCGTCGGCCATGGAGTCACTTGCTGCGGAAAAGGCCGTCGCACGGTAGCCTGTCGGCGGGGCCGCGCAAAGGCGCCCTGCGTCCTTCGCGACGCGTCCTGAGGACGCTCCTCAGGATGACGGAGGTTGGCGGGCCGCCCTACTGACTTCGTCAGGGTGAGGAGCGCGAAGCGCGTCGCGAACCCCGCACGGCTTCGCCGCCTCACGGGCTTGCGCCGGTGAAGGTTGGGGAGGACGGCGGAGCGCCACGGCCCTTGTCCGGGAACCGTGGGGGTAGTGCTTTGAAGTTTTCGACGCAGGCCTGACGCGCTCCGCCGCGGAGAGGCTTCGAGGGCTGAGCGCAATGGGCATTATCCGCCCGCTCGCTTTCGCCTCGCCGGGGCTTCTACCTCCCGGCGCCCTGG
>JAUXMY010000011.1 GCA_030683005.1 Caulobacter sp.
GCGTTTAAATCCTCTCGACCTGGGTAGCCAGGTGGGCGCCGTATGCCCAGGCCCACGAGCCTGATCAGGGACAGCTCCCTTTGAGTGAATTAAGGTCGCAAGGAAATGTTGCCTTCGACGAGAGCCGCAGCAGGACCCGCCGTGGAGCAGGATAGTCCCTAAGCCGGGGCGGAACAATGGCCGCCGTTACAGGCCCTGGGCGATCTTCTCCAGCCGCGCGGCGACGGCGTTCAGCGCCTCGGCCACGCCGTCGGTGGATGCGGCGGACGCGGCCGACGCGGCCGACGCGCCGGGATTGCCGAGCCGGACCTCATGCAGTTCGTCGGCCAACATCAGTCCGGCCATGAGGAACAGGCGGATGTCGCCGACATGGCCGACCTCGCCCGCGACCTGGCGCACATGGCCATCGAACTGTTTGGCCAGCATGCGGACGCGATCCTCCTGTCCGTCGGCGCAGCCCACGGCATAGGGTCGGCCGTTGATCTCGACCGTCACCGTCGCCATCAGCGGGCCTCCTGTTCGGCCAGACTGTCGCGAATGGCCTCGGCGGCGCGGGAAAGGGTCTCGGCGGCGTCGCGGCCGGCGGCCTCCAGCTCATGGATGCGCGCGCGGTCGGTCTCGCTCGAGGGCTCCGGCGCGAACAGGTCGTCATCCGGCACGCGGCTGGCCCCGGCCGCGCGGCTCTTGAGGTCCAGCAGCCGGCGCTCCAGCAACGCCAGCGCGCGGTCGACACGGTCCTTGGCGGCCGATGCAGCGTCCATTCGGGTCACATCCTCCAGAATCCGTATAGAACCCGCCGACGCGTCGGGGTAAAGCGGCGCGCCTCCCTTTTTCCGCCTCCCGCCGAAAGGTCCTCCCCGTGACCGACGCCAAAGCCGTATCTGAAAAGGCCACCCCCAGGCAGATGGCCGACGCCATCCGGGTGCTGTCCATGGACGGTGTCGAGAAGGCGAAGAGCGGCCACCCCGGCATGCCGATGGGCATGGCCGACGTGGCCACGGTGCTGTTTTCGAAGTTTCTGAAGTTCGACGCCAGCCGCCCCGACTGGGCCGACCGCGACCGGTTCATCCTGTCGGCCGGCCACGGCTCGATGTTGATCTACGCCTTGCTTCACCTGACCGGCTACAAGGCGGCGACGAAGCAAGAGCTGTCCAACTTCCGCCAGTGGGGTTCGAAGACCGCGGGCCATCCCGAGTTCGGCCATATGCCGGGCGTCGAGACCACCACCGGTCCGCTGGGTCAGGGCCTGGCCAACAGCGTCGGCTTCGCCATGGCCGAACGCCATCTGGCGGCGCGGTTCGGTGAAAACCTCGTCGACCACCGCACCTGGGTCATCGCCGGCGACGGCTGTCTGATGGAGGGCGTGTCGCAAGAAGCGATCGCGCTGGCCGGCCGTTATCGGCTGAACAAGCTGACCGTGCTGTGGGACGACAATTCGATCACCATCGACGGGGCCGTGTCCCTGTCAGACGCCACCGACCAGAAGGCGCGCTTCAAGGCCGCCGGCTGGGCCGTCAAGGCGATCGACGGCCACGACATGAAGGCGATCAAGTCGGCGCTGCAGTGGGCGACGCGGCAGGACAGGCCGACGCTGATCGCCTGCAAGACGAAGATCGGCCGCGGCGCCGCCACGATGGAAGGCAGCCACAAGACCCACGGCGCGGCGCTGGGCGCGGCCGAGATCGCGGCCACCCGGCTGGGCCTGTCGTGGACGCATGAGCCTTTCGAACTGCCCGAGGCCGTCGACAAGGCCTGGAAGAAGGTCGGCAAGCGCGGCGCCAGGGAGCGCAAGGCGTGGGAGGCCCGGCTGAACGCCTCCACTCAAGCCGCCGACTTCACTCGCGCCATGAAGGGCGACCTGCCCGCCGGCGCCTTCGACGCCCTGAATGCGAAGATCGCCGAACTGGTCGAGACGAAGCCGGCCCAGGCCACGCGCCAGTCCTCGGGCGCGGCGCTGGACGAATTGTTCGCCGCCATCCCCGAGCTGATCGGCGGCTCGGCCGATCTGACCGGCTCGAACAACACCTTCGTCAAGGGCACGCCCATCTTCGACGCCCCGAGCTATGAGGGCCGCTACGTCAACTGGGGCATCCGCGAATTCGGCATGGCCGCGGCGATGAACGGCATGGCGCTGCACGGCGGGATCATCCCCTACGGTGGCACCTTCATGGTGTTCTCGGACTACAGCCGCCCGGCGATCCGGCTCGGCGCCCTGATGGGGGTGCGGGCGATCCACGTCCTGACCCACGACAGCATCGGCCTCGGCGAGGACGGGCCGACGCACCAGCCGGTCGAACACCTCGCCGCCCTGCGCGCCATTCCCAATCTGCTGGTGTTCCGCCCGGCCGACACGGTCGAGGCCATGGAATGCTGGCAGGCGGCGCTGGAGCACAAGGCCGCGCCCTCGGCCATGGCCCTGTCGCGCCAGAAGACCCCGGCCGTGCGCACGGTCGCTTCGGACGAGAACCTGTCCGCGAGGGGGGCCTATGAACTCCGCGCCGCCAAGGGCGAGGCCAGGGTCACCCTGTTCGGCACCGGCACGGAACTGGCCCTCGCGCTCGCCGCCGCCGATGCGCTGGAGGCCGAAGGCACGCCGACCCGCGTCGTCTCCGTTCCCTGTTTCGAGCTGTTCTTCCAGCAGGACGCCAAATACCAGGCCTCGGTCATCGGCCGCGGCACGGTCCGCGTCGCCGTCGAGGCCGCCATCCAGCAGGGCTGGGAGCGGTTCATCGGCGAGGACGGCGGCTTCGTCGGCATGACCGGCTTCGGGGCCAGCGCCCCGGCCGAGGTGTTGTACGAGAAATTCGGGATCACCACCGCGGCGGTGGTGGCGGCGGTGAAGGCGCGGCTGTAGGGCCATGAGACTCGGCACCCCCCTCTCCGACAGCGCCGTGCGCGTCATGCTCCTCGGCGCCGGGGAGCTGGGCAAGGAGGTGGCCATCGAGCTGCAGCGGCTGGGCGCCGAGGTCATCGCCGTCGACCGCTACGCCAACGCCCCGGCCATGCAGGTGGCGCATCGCAGCCACGTCATTCCGATGACCGATCCGCAGGTCCTGAACGGCGTCATCATGGCCGAGGCGCCGCACATCATCGTGCCCGAGATCGAGGCCATCGCCACGGACGTGCTGGCGCAGATCGAGGCCGCCGGCCTGGCGACCGTCATCCCCACCGCGCGGGCGACGCAGCTGACCATGAACCGCGAGGGCATCCGCCGACTGGCGGCCGAGGAGCTGGGTCTGCCGACCAGCCCCTATGCCTTCGTCACATCGGCCGACGAACTGGCGGACGCTACGGACCGCATCGGCCTGCCCGTCTTCGTCAAGCCGGTGATGTCGTCCTCGGGCAAGGGTCAGTCCTTCGTCGAGTCCGCCGATCAGACCGCTGACGCCTGGGCCTACGCCCAGTCCGGCGGACGGGTGGAGACGGCGACGGTGATCGTCGAGGGCCGAATCGATTTCGACTTCGAGATCACCCTGCTGACGGTGCGCTCCCTGCGCGACGGCGCCGTCCGCACCGACTTCTGCGCGCCCATCGGCCACCATCAGGTCAAGGGCGACTATGTCGAGAGCTGGCAGCCGCAACCGATGACGCCGGCCGCCCTGGCGAGCGCGCAGGACATCGCCCGCAAGGTCACCGACGCGCTGGGCGGCCTCGGCGTGTTCGGGGTCGAACTGTTCGTCAAGGGGGACCGGGTCTGGTTCTCGGAGGTCTCCCCGCGCCCGCACGACACCGGCCTCGTGACCCTGGCCACCCAGACGCAATCCGAATTCGCCCTGCACGCCCGCGCGATTCTCGGCCTGCCGATCGACGTCAGCCAGCGCGACATCGGCGCCAGCGCGGTGATCTATGGCGGCATGGACGCGGTGGGCGTCGCCTATGAGGGGGTGGCCGAGGCCCTGTCGGTGCCGACCGCCGACCTGCGGCTGTTCGGCAAGCCGGAGAGCTATGTCAGCCGTCGCATGGGCGTGGCGACGGCGCGGGGCGCCACGGTCGAGCAGGCTCGGGAACGGGCGCGCGAAGCGGCGTCGAAGGTTCGGGTGGTCCCGGGCTAAAGCGCCGGAGCGGGCTGAACCGCCATCGCCGGCTCCGCGCGCAGGGCGGCCAGGGCGGCCTCCAGCCCGGGATCGCGTCCGGCGCGCTGATCCTCCGGCGTCAGGGGGGCGGTCACGTCCGGCGTCACGCCGCGCTTCTCGAGTCGCACGCCGCCGGCGGTGACGAAGTCGGCGCGGCTGAGGCTCAGTCGCCCGCCGTCGGGCAGGCTCGTCTCCTGCGAGATCAGCACCGCCCCGGCCGTCGGAGCCCCGATCACCACCGCGCGCCGCGCCTCCTGCAGGGCGGCGGGGGTCAGTTCGGCGGCGCTGCGGCTGTTGGCGTCGACGAGGACGGCGACGTCATTTCCGACCGGCGCGTCCAGATCGCCGCATCCGCCGGCGGTCCGCAGCTCCACCCGCCGCCCCGAGCGGCCGGTTCGGGCCGCCCACGGTTGATCTCGCGGCAGAAAACAGCTGAGCACCGCATCGGCCTCCGCCAGTCGTCCGCCGGGGTTGCCGCGCAGGTCGATGACCACGTCGGTCTCAGGCGATAGACCAACCAGTTGCTCGCCCATCCAACGGCCCAGCCCCTGTTCGAAACCGTCCACGGTCAGCACCAGCACGCCCGGCCGCGAACGGTCGGCGACGAAGGCCGGTGTCGGCTCCATCATGCGCGGGGTCAGGGTCAGGGGTCGCGCGGCGCCCTCGTCGTCTATTAGCGACAGGGTCACGGCCCGGCCCTCGGCGATATCCTGTTCCGGCGTCCACAGCGCGCCCGCGCCGGTGATCAGCCGCCAGCCCACGGCCACGCCGGCCTCGGCGGCCGGCGAGTCCGGCCGAACCCGTTCGATCAGCCAGGCGTCGCCCGAGGGTTCGGGCCGCAGAGATACGCCGATGGCGGCGCGGCGCTGGCGCAGCGTGTCCTGACGCCGGGCCACCGCCGGCGGCGAGACCCCGGCGTGGTCGTCGTCCAGCAGGTCCAGCATGTCCCGGAGCGCGCGGTACAGGGTGCGGTCGTCTGGGGCCGTCAGGGCGACCGGACGCCAGGTTCGGCGCGCGGCGTTCCAGTCCACGCCGTGCAGGCCGGGATCGTAGTACTGGGCCCGGACCTCGCTCCAGACCCGGTCGAAGACCCGCCGGTTCATCCGCGCCCGCTCGCGATCCGGCGCCGCCGACGCCACGGCCGGCGCGACCGCCCCGGTTGCGGGATCGGCCGCCAACGACGGAGCGGCGATGAGCGCAAGGCCGATCGCCGACGAAGCAGCCAGCATCCGGAGAAGGCCACGGAAGGTCATGACTCCATTAGAGGGCGCCCTTGTCGGGTTTCAAATCACGAAGTTGCAGATCCGGATCCGTCTCCGGCGGGCCCCGCCCGCGCGATCAGAGTCAGGGGCCTCGCGCGCGCCGCGCCGCCTCCCGGCGTTACAGTCGATCACGCCTTGTTACGGGCGCGGGGTTGATCCTCGCGGCCTCCGGTTCCATTGAAGCGCCAACCTGACATCGCTTCCAAGGAGCCCCGCCCATGACCGTCCGCGTCGCCATCAATGGTTTCGGCCGTATCGGCCGCCTCATCCTGCGCTCGATCGTCGAGCATGGCCGGCGCGACATCGAGGTGGTGGCGATCAACGATCTGGGCCCGGTGGAGACCAACGCCCACCTGCTGCGCTACGATTCAGTGCACGGCCGGTTCCCGGGCACGGTCGAGACCGGCGCGGACTGGATCGACGTCGGCCTCGGCAAGATCAAGGTCACCGCCGAGCGCGATCCGTCCAAGCTTCCGCACAAGGAACTGAACGTCGACATCGCCTTCGAATGCACCGGCCTGTTCACGACCAGGGAAAAGGCCTCGGCCCATCTGACGGCGGGCGCGAAGCGGGTGCTGGTCTCGGCCCCCTGCGACGGCGCCGACCAGACCATCGTCTACAAGGTCAACCACGACGTCCTGACCGCCGACGACATCATCGTCTCCAACGGGTCGTGCACCACCAACGCCCTGGCCCCGGTGGCCAAGGTGCTGCACGACCTGTTCGGCATCGAGCGTGGCTACATGACCACGATCCACGCCTACACCGGCGACCAGCCGACGCTGGACACCATGCACAAGGACCTCTACCGCGGCCGCGCCGCCGGCCTGAGCATGATCCCGACCTCGACTGGCGCGGCCAAGGCGCTGGGCCTGGTCCTGCCGGCCCTGAAGGGCAAGCTGGACGGCTCCTCGATCCGCGTCCCGACCCCGAATGTCTCGGTCGTCGACCTGAAGGTCGTGGCCGGCCGCGACGTGACGGTGGAAGAGATCAACAAGGCCCTGGTCGCCGCCTCGGAAGGCCCGATGTCGGGCGTGCTGGCCGTGACCAACGACCCGCTGGTCTCCATCGACCTCAACCACGTCGCCGCCTCGTCCACCGCCGCCCTGCCGCAGACCCAGGTCGTCGACGGCAAGCTGGCCCGCGTGCTGACCTGGTACGACAACGAATGGGGCTTCGCGACGCGCATGAGCGACACTGCTCTGGTGATGGCGAAGTTCCTGTAGCCATGAGCTCCCGGTACCTACCACAGGGTCCGGGAGCGATCCTTCCTGGAAGAGGTATCGATATTGTCGAGCTTCTTGAGAGCCGGGACGGGCAGCTGACTCTGGTCCATCTGGCCGATGGTCGGGTGTTGGACGTTTTCGATTGCGCGGCTGGTCGCGACATGGGCGCGGAGTGGGAGCACATTACGCTCAACGCCTCGCCCGGGACGGCTGACCGCCCGATCCACTTTGTTGTGACTTCGGACATTGTCCGACTGGTCGATCCCGCCAATCAGACGCTGCTCTATCAGCGCCGCGACGGATAGATGATCCCCATGACCTTCCGCTCCCTCGACACCGCTGATCTGGCCGGCAAGCGCGCGCTCGTTCGCGTGGACTTCAACGTGCCGATGGACGGCGGGCAGATCACCGACGACACGCGGCTGCGGTCGGCCCTGCCGACCATCCACTTCCTGTCGGGCAAGGGCGCGAAGGTGGTGCTGCTGGCGCACTTCGACCGGCCCAAGGGCAAGCGGGTTCCGGAGATGAGCCTGAAGCCCGTCGCTGGCCCCCTGTCCGACCTGCTGGAGCAGCCGGTGGCCTTCGCCGACGACTGCATTGGCGCGGCGGCGCAGGCGGTCATCGACGGTCTTGAGAACGGCGGCGTCGCCCTGCTGGAGAACATCCGCTTCCACGCCGGCGAGGAGAAGAACGACCCCGCCTTCGCCGCCGAGCTGGCGAAGAACGGCGACCTCTACGTCAACGACGCCTTCAGCGCCGCCCACCGCGCCCACGCCTCGACGGAAGGGCTCGCCCGCCTGCTGCCGGCCTATCCCGGCCTGGCCATGCGGCGCGAGCTGGACATGCTCGACGCGGCGCTCGGCACGCCGGTCAAGCCGGTGCTGGGCATCGTCGGCGGGGCCAAGGTCTCGACCAAGCTCGACCTGCTCAACAACCTGGTCGCCAGGCTCGACCGCCTGGCCATCGGCGGCGGCATGGCCAACACCTTCCTGGCCGCCCAGGGCCACCCGGTCGGGTCCTCGCTGTGCGAGCACGACCTGGGCGACACCGCCCGCGAGATCATGGCCAAGGCCGCCGCCTCGGGCTGCGAGCTGCTGCTGCCGGTCGACGTGGTCGTGGCCCGCGAGGTCAAGCCGGGCGTGGCGACACGCACGCTGGCGCTTGACGAGGTCGGCGACGGCGACCTGATCCTCGACGCCGGCCCGAAGACGGTCGAGCGCCTGCTCGCCGCCATGGACGCCAGCAAGACCCTGATCTGGAACGGCCCGCTGGGCGTGTTCGAGGTGCCGCCGTTCGACATCGCCACTGTCGCGGCCGCGAAGAAGGCCGGCGCGCTGGCGGAAGCCGGCAAGATCACCGCCGTGGCCGGCGGCGGGGATACGGTGTCGGCCCTGAACCACGCGGGCGTGGCGGATCAGATGACGTTCGTGTCCACGGCGGGCGGCGCCTTCCTGGAATGGATGGAAGGCAAGACGCTGCCGGGCGTGAAGGCGCTGGAGGTCTAACCTTCCTCCCCATTCATGGGGAGGGGGACCATGCGGAGCATGGTGGTGGGGTAGCGCCGGGGTCGGAAGACTGACCGCCGTGCACTGAGTCCTGTTCTGAAAGCCCGGCGCTGCCCCCTCCGACCTCGCTCCGCGAGGCCACCTCCCCCTCGCTGCGCTCCGGGGAGGATTGAGCTCTCACCGGGCTGACGTCCCCGCTCCCGGATGCTAAACCCTCCGCAAAACCACAGAACATTCAGCGCAAGAGAGTCCGACCGTGGCCCGTATCACCCTCCGACAGCTTCTCGACCACGCCGCCGAGAACGACTACGGCCTGCCCGCCTTCAACATCAACAACATGGAGCAGGGCCTGGCCATCATGGAGGCCGCCGAGGCCTGCGACGCGCCGGTGATCATCCAGGCCTCGCGCGGGGCCCGCTCCTACGCCAACGACATCATGCTGGCCCGGATGATCGACGCCCTGGTCGAGATCTATCCGAACATCCCGGTCTGCATGCACCAGGACCACGGCAACGGCCCGGCCACCTGCGCCACGGCGATCCAGTACGGCTTCACCTCGGTGATGATGGACGGCTCGCTGAAGGAAGACGCCAAGACGCCCGCCGACTACGACTACAACGTCGACGTCACCCGCCGCGTCGTCCAGATGGCCCACAGCTGCGGCGTGTCGGTCGAGGGCGAGCTGGGCGTGCTGGGCTCGCTGGAGACCGGGATGGGCGAGGCCGAGGATGGCCACGGCTTCGAGGGCAAGCTGGACCACTCCGCCCTGCTGACCGACCCCGACCAGGCCGTCGACTTCGTGCGGGAGACCCAGGTCGACGCCCTGGCCATCGCCATGGGCACCAGCCACGGCGCCTACAAGTTCAGCCGCAAGCCCGACGGCGACGTCCTGGCCATGAACGTGATCGAGGAAATCCACCGCCGCCTGCCCAACACCCACCTGGTGATGCACGGCTCCTCCTCGGTGCCGCAGGACCTGCAGGACATCATCAACCAGTACGGCGGTCAGATGCCCCAGACCTGGGGCGTGCCGGTCGAGGAGATCCAGCGCGGCATCAAGCACGGCGTGCGCAAGATCAACATCGACACCGACAACCGCATGGCCATCACCGGCGCCATCCGCAAGTTGATGGCCGAGAAGCCGGGCGAGTTCGACCCACGCGCCTACCTCAAGCCCGCCAAGGAGGCGATGCGCAAGGTCTGCGAGCAGCGCTTCAAGGAGTTCTGGGCCGACGGCCAGGCCAGCAAGATCAAGCCGCTGTCGACCGCCCAGATGGCCAAGCGCTACGCGGCCGGCGAGCTCGACGCGAAGATCGGCGTCAGCCGGGCGGCGGCGGAGTAATCCAGCGTTCCTCCCCCGCAGGGGGAGGGGGACCATCCAAAGGATGGTGGAGGGGGGATCGGTGCAGGGCGTTCAGAAAGCCTGCACCGACGTCCGCTCAAACGTCTCAAACGCTCCTGACGGCAGCCCTCTCCACCACGCTCCGCGTGGTCCCCCTCTCCCGATGGGAGAGGAAGCGAAACATCACCATGTTCCGTAGGTCGGGCCGAACCGGTAGCGCAGCTGGTTCATCTCGCGTTCGGCGTCGTCGCGGCGGAAGCGGGCGGCGCGCAGGTCGTCGTCGGCCTGGCGGCGGTCGTCGCGCAGGCGCTTGAGCGCCTCGCGGATGGCCGGCTTGTCTGCGTCGGGCGTGGCCGGGTCGGCCAGGCGGCGCTCTTCTTCGCGCAGGCGGCTGTCGGCGTCGTTCCAGCGGGTCTGGGCGTTGTTGATGTCGCTCTCGGCCCGGTCGATCCGGTGCTGGGCGTCGAGCACGACACGGCCGTCGGCGTAGCCGGTGAGGAACCGCGCCTCGAGCGGGGCCGGGCAGACGCCCTGGTAGGTGTTGCCGCGACGACCGGCCAGGAAGCCGCGCTCCAGGGTGCAGTAGACCGGCAGCCCGCGCTCGCGGCCCTGCAGGTAGGTGGCCTGGTCGGGCATGATGCCGAACTTCTCGCAGGCCTTCACATGGTCGGCGAAGCGGGCGGTCGTGTAGCCGTTGGCGCCGTCGGTGTAGCCGATGCCGTTCCAGTCGCCGGCCCGGCACTGGTCCTCGTTCAGGGTGGCGCAGCCGCTGAGCAGCAGAAGGGGCGCGCCGATGACGACCGCCAGTCCAAGGATGCGCATGCCGGAATCTCCCCCTATCGAAAGTCACGGGACCGTGATGCGGGTGCCGCGCCTTGGCAAGTGAAGAACCTGTGCAACCTGTCGGCTTCCCTCGAACGGGAGCCTATGGCCTCAGGCCGTCAATGGATCGTGGCGTTGGCCCGGTTGCGGCGCCAGAGTTCCTCGGTCAGCACATTGGCGAAGCCGAGCCAGCCGACATAGGGCGCGACCATGCCCGCGGCGGGGCCGTCGACCTGGCGCGCCCGCCAGGCGTAGGCGGCGGAGGTCCCCAGCGAGGCCACCGAGGTCGCCAGCTGTCCGCCCAGGTGACGCGGCCCGATGGCCATCCAGAAGGCGTTCAGCGCCTGGACCGCGCCCCAAAGGGTCAACGCCTGGGTGCGGGCGGGCGACGGCGGCGCGTTCCAGATGCGCAGGCCCGAGATCGTCAGGGCCATGAACAGCGGCGGCCAGATCACGCTGAACGCCCGCTCCGGCGGCGTGATGGGCGGCTTGTCGAGTTGGTCGTACTGTCGCTTCACCTCTGGATTGTCGGCCGTAGGGGCGTTGGCGCGGGCGATCAGCGCCGAGGCGAGCACCGCTCCGGCCGTAAGTCCCAGGCCGAGCAGGAGGTGGCGGGTCGAGCGGCCCTTGCTGTTGGCGAAGCCGTCGATGGCGTCGCGGGCCGTTTCGGCGATCTGCATGGCGGTCTCCTGGCTGGTGAAGCCAGAACCGGTTCAGAAGGCATGCGGTTCCGGCCGGTGGCTAGCGCCGGGTCTCCCAGCCGAGCCACAGGGCGATGGCCCCGAGGGCCACCGCGAAGACGATGCGAATATTGCGGCCGCCGCTTCCGGTGGTCTTCGCCAGCAGCGGAATGGCGCGCGCGGCCGCCAGGACGATGACGCCATGGATCACAAGGCTGACGGCGATGTGGATGAGGCCCAGCGTCAGCGCCTGTCCCGCGAAGGGCCTGGCCGGATCGGTGAAGCCGGGCAGCAGGCCGATGTAGAACACCGCCGCCTTTGGATTGAGCAGGTTGGCCAGGAAGCCGCGCGTGAGCAGGGCGCCCGGCGACGGCTGGTCTATGTCTATCGCCGCCGGATCGGCCGCTCCGCCACGCCAGGTGTCGAAGGCCAGCCACAGCAGGAAGGCGACCCCGGCCCAGCGCAGCAGCTGGTACAGCCAGTCGACCCGCAGGATGATCTCCGCCAGGCCGAACACGGCGGCCAGCATGTAGGCGGCCAGGCCGGCCGTGACGCCCAGGATGGTCAGAAAGCCTGCGCGCCGACCCCACTGCCCGCCGACGACGGCCAGGTAGCCCATGTTGGGCCCGGGGGTCAGCTCGACCAGCAGCACCGCCGCCAGGAACGGCAGCAGCAGCTCCGGCGGCGGCATGGCGGGCAGGATCAGTGGCCTTCGCCGCCTTCCAGTTCGCCCAGCGCGCTCTGCAGGTAGTTCTGCTCGCCGAGCGACTTCACCAGCGACAGCTGGGTCTCGAGGAAGTCGATATGCTCCTCGGTGTCGGACAGGATTTCCTTGAAGATCTGGCGGCTGACGTAGTCATGGGCGATCTCGGCGGCGGTGACGCCGTTGATCAGGTCCACGCGCCCGCCGACCTCGACGGCCAGGTCAGCGGCCAGGCATTCGGGCACCGTCTCGCCGATCTTCAGCTTCTTGAGGTCCTGAAGATTGGGCAGGCCCTCGAGGAACAGGATGCGCTTGATGAGCTTGTCGGCGTGTTTCATCTCGCCGATCGATTCGTCGTAGGTGATCTTGCCCAGCCGGGCGAAGCCCCAGTCCTGGTACATCCGCGCATGCAGGAAGTACTGGTTCACAGCGGTCAGTTCATTGGTCAGCACGGCGTTCAGAAGCCGGATGATGGCGGGGTCGCCCTTCATGGCGCGCTCCTTTCAGGATTGAGTCGATCCGACCCTGAACGCATGTCCGGACCGCCGCAACACCGATGTCTGCAAGTGTTTCGCGGTTTCAGCGAAAAGATCGTGATGACGCCGGACCCGGCGCTGCCTCGCCCGCCGCTACCAGCGGTTGGCGACTTCCTCGGCGAAGCCCAGCAGATCGCGCACCTCCAGCCGGGTTCCGTCGTCCAGGATCACGTGGCCGGAGTAGCGGCCGAAGGTCTGGTGCTGGATCGACCGGACCAGGCCGATGACGTCGCTGGCCGAGGCCCGGTCGATGATCGGCTCGAAGGTCATCTCGAAGCGGCCGTCGTTGCTGGTGAACCGCCAGGGCGCGCCGTCGAAGGTTCCCTGCGGCAGGTGGAAGGTCACCTGGTCCAGCTTGTGGGCGCGGCCGTCCAGGAAGAGCATGTTCTCGCTGGCCGCCGAGGTGTCGCCAAAGCCGTGGCCGATGTTGAAGCCGAACGGCCGCCCCTTGTGCAGACCGGAGGCCGAGCCCCAGTACCAGGTGTTGTCATAGGTCCAGACGCCCCGGCCCCAGTCGAGGATGCCGAAGGCCGAGACCGGTTCGAACCGGTGCGTCTCGCCGCCCACGGTCACCTCGCCCGAGGCCGGCATGCAGTTGATCTTCTGGTTGTAGTAGAAGGCGCGCGGCGCGTTCGGGAACGGCGTGGCGATGACCATGCGGTCCATCGCCGGCTGGGCCAGGAACAGCTCGCCCGTCAGGCCGCGTCCGCCCGCGAAGCCCGGGAAGTCGACCGTCAGCCGCCGGCCGCCGGTCTCGTGCCGGAACGCCATGGAGAGCCGCTCGTGCGTCTGGACAACATCCCCGGCGTCGGCGCTCTCGGGCATTGCCATCCGGCCCCTCGGGAAGGGCAGCATGACGCCGCCCTGCAGCGCCTTCGGCGTGCGGAAATCGAGCCAGTGTACGGCGAGCACGCCCAGATAGTCGTTGTCCGCAACGGTCAGGCACAGGCCGACCTCGGGCGTCAGGACCGCGTAGTAGTCCCATTCCTTGGTCCGCAGAGGGTGGGCCTTCACGGCCGCGCGGCGATAGCGGCGGGCCTCTCGGGTGGCGTAGCCGGGCTCGGCCAGCCGTCCGCGCGCGTCGAGCAGGTCGCCAGGCCCCATGATGTGCTGCATCGCTCCCTCCGCGGCCGCGTGCCGGTTCGGAGTCTCTGGTAGGATTTCAGACAGGCCCCTGTCGAGGGGCGCAGCGCCTATTCGGCGGCGTAACGAAGCACTTCGCGGGACTGGTCGATCATCTCGCGCATCTCGCAGACGCAGCGGGCGCACTGAGGCTTGCAGCCGTGCGCGCGGAAGACCTCGGCCGGCCTGCTGGCGCCGCCCTCGATCGCCGCGCGGACCTGACGCTCGCGGATGCCGTTACAGTTGCAGACGTACACGGGTGGACTCGCCTCTCAACGCGAATGCGTCGCATGTAGCGCCTTCCGAAGGTGGTTGCAACTCAATTGCATCTCGCAGCCGACGCCCCGGGGCGCCTGCGACCGGATGTCGCTGGATCACGGGTTGAGCCTGTCGCGTTGGAGGCGCACGACAACGCCGAACGGCGAACGGGTGTGGGCGATGGACTTCGACGCAATCCTTCTGGCGCGGCTG
Organism: Caulobacter sp.; assembly: GCA_030683005.1. GTDB lineage: Bacteria > Pseudomonadota > Alphaproteobacteria > Caulobacterales > Caulobacteraceae > Caulobacter. Next base: position 13,743 of record JAUXMY010000011.1, read on the forward strand.
CAATTCGCGTTCACCATCGCGTTTCACATCATCTTTCCCAGCTTCACCATCGGCCTGGCCAGCTTCCTGGCCGTGCTGGAGGGATTGTGGCTGGGCACCCGGCGCGAGGTGTTCCGCAACCTCTACCTCTTCTGGGTCAAGATCTTCGCCCTCAGCTTCGGCATGGGCGTCGTGTCCGGAGTGGTGATGAGCTACGAGCTGGGCACCAACTGGAGCGAGTTCTCCAAGATGGCCGCGCCGGTGATCGGACCGCTGCTGGCCTTCGAGGTGCTGACCGCCTTCTTCCTCGAGGCCAGCTTCCTGGGCGTCATGCTGTTCGGCTGGAAGAAGGTCGGGCCGAAGCTTCACTTCACCGCGACGGTGCTGGTCGCGATCGGCACCTTCATCTCGGCCTTCTGGATCCTGTCGGCCAACAGCTGGATGCAGCACCCGACCGGCTACGAGATGCTGGCCGACGGCACGCTGCGGGCCACCGACTGGATGGCGGTGATCTTTTCTCCGACCTTCCCGTCGCGGCTGGCGCACATGTCGCTGGCCGCCTTCCTGACCACCTCGCTGGTGGTCGGCGCCGCCAGCGCCTGGCAGCTTCTCAAGGACAGGACCCAGCCCGAGTCGCGGATGGCCCTGCGCATGGCGGTCGGCATGTTCGCCATTGTCGCCCCGCTGCAGCTGGTCGCCGGCCATTACTCGGGCGAGACGGTGCGCGAGCACCAGCCGCTGAAGCTGGCCGCCATCGAGGCCTACTGGAAGACCCGCGCCGACCAGCCGCAAAGCCTGGTGGGCATCCCGGACCGCGACGCGGCCAAAACCCACTACGAGATCGAGATCCCGGGCATCGGCAACCTGATCCAGGGCGTATCGAAGGACACCGTCCTGCAGGGTCTGGACAGCTTCCCGCGCGAGGACTGGCCGGTCGTCGGGCTGGTCTACTGGTCGTTCCGCATCATGGTCGGGCTTGGCCTGGCAATGATCGCGCTGGGCGCCTGGGGCGTCTGGCTGATCTGGCGGAGGCGGGTCGACGACGCGGGCGGGTTCCTTTGGGCGACCGTGGCCATGGGGCCCACAGGCTTTATCGCCGTTATCGCCGGCTGGATCGTCGCCGAGGTTGGCCGCCAGCCCTGGACCATCTACGGCGTGCTGCGCACCGCAGACTCGGTGTCGCCGGTCGGCGTCGGCCAGATCAGCGCCTCGCTGCTCGCCTTCATGATCATCTACGCCATCGTGTTCAGCGCCGGCGGGCTCTACATCCTCCGGCTCATCGCCCGCGGACCGGCCCCTGCTCTCGCCGAGCCGCCGCCGGACGGTGAGGGCAGGGCGCCGGGATCACCGCTGGCCGCCGCGCCGGCCGAACCCCGGGAGGTGTGACCATGACCCTCGACCTTCCGCTCATCTGGGCCGGCCTGATCGCCACGGCGGTCCTGCTGTATGTGCTGCTCGACGGCTTCGACCTGGGCGTCGGCATCCTGTTCCCGTTCGCGCGCTCGCCGGCCGAGCGGGATGTGATGATGGATTCCATCGCCCCGGTCTGGGACGGCAACGAGACCTGGCTGGTGCTCGGCGGCGGCGGGCTGTTCGCGGCCTTCCCGCTGGCCTACGGCATCCTGGCGCCGGCTTTCTACCTGCCGCTGATCCTGATGCTGCTGGCGCTGATCCTGCGCGGGGTGGCCTTCGAGTTCCGGCTGCACGGCCGCAAGCGGGGCAAGGCCTTCTGGACCTTCGCCTTCGCGGCCGGCTCCCTGGGCGCCACCATTGCCCAGGGCTTCGTGCTCGGGGGCTTCATCCAGGGGGTGACGGTGGCCGACGGCCGCTTCGCCGGTCAGCCGTTCGACTGGCTGACGCCCTACACCCTGCTGGTGGCGGCCGGGCTGGTGGCCGGCTACGCCCTGCTCGGCGGCTGCTGGCTGATGTGGAAGACGCAGGACCAGCTGCACGGCGACGCCCGCCGCTGGTCGGCGATCTCGGCCGCCGCCGTCGGCGTCCTGCTGTTCGCGGTCAGTCTGGCCACCCTGTTCGTCCACCCGCGCATCGCCGACCGCTGGGGCTTCACGGGCGAGGGGTTCGACGTGGCGACCTTCCTGCCGCATCTGCCGATCCCGCTGCTGGGCGCGGCGGGGCTCGGGGTGGTGGCCGTGGGCCTTTGGAAGCGTTCCCATGGCTGGCCGTTCCTTGGCGGCGCGCTGGTCTTCCTGTCGGGCTACATCGGGCTGGCCGTCAGCTTCTTCCCCAGCATCGTGCCATACGACATTGACTTCCGGACCGCCGCCAACGCCGACAACGCGCTCGGACTGATGCTGTGGGGGATCGCCATCCTGCTGCCGGCGATCCTGGGCTATACCGTCTGGGTCTACTGGATCTTCCGGGGCAAGGTCAGCGCCGATGCCGGCTATCATTGAACCGCCGCCGGGGCCGGACGAGGCCCAACCGCCACTGTGGAAGCGCCTTGGCTGGTTCCTCGGCATTGCGCTGGCGTCGACGCTGGCCACCGCCGTCGTCGCCTATGCGCTCAAGGCGCTGCTCGTGTAGAGACGGCGCATGACCTGCCGCCTCTATCTGATCACCCCGCCCCGGATCGATGACCTGGCCGCGTTCGGCCGGACCCTGGCCGCCGCGCTGGACGCCGGAGACGTGTCCGCCCTGCAAATCCGCCTCAAGGACGTCCCGGACGAGGTCATCGCGGCGGCGGTGGACGTGCTGACCCCGATCGCCCACGGCCGCGACGTCGCGATCATTCTCAACGACCGGCCGGACCTGGCGGCGAAGTACGGCTGCGACGGCGTCCATGTCGGCCAGGGCGACGCCAGCTACGCCCAGGCCCGCAGGCTGGTCGGGGCCGAGCGGATCGTCGGGGTCACCTGCCACGACAGCCGTCACCTGGCGATGGAGGCGGCGGAGGCCGGCGCGGACTATGTCGCCTTCGGGGCCTTCTTCCCGACCACGACCAAGGACGCGAGCACCCGGGCCGAGCCGGAGATCCTGACCATCTGGCAGGAAACCATGGAGGTCCCCTGCGTCGCCATCGGCGGCATCACGGCGGAGAATGTCGCCATCGTGGCGGCGGCCGGGGCGGATTTCGCGGCGGTCAGCGCCGGGGTGTGGGGCCATCCCGACGGGCCTGCAGCGGCGGTGAAGGCGATCAACGCGGCGATCGCGGGGGCTTGATTCACTGCGTCCTTCGCGACGCGATCCCGAGGGATCGCTCCTCAGGATGACGAACTCGGTGGAACGCTACTCACCTTCGTCATGGTGAGGAGCGAGCCTCAAGCGAGCGTCGCGAACCACGCAAGACGCCCCGCACCTTGCTATTGCACCCCCTCATCGCTAGGTTCCGCGCCCAATTTCCAGCCCCTTCGCGCGAACCCAAATCCCATGGCCAAGATCAACGGCAACACCATCAAACCCGGCATGGTTCTCCAGCACGAGAACGGCCTCTGGGTCTGCGTGAAGGCCGCGCACGTCAAGCCCGGCAAGGGCGGCGCCTTCGCCCAGGTCGAGCTCAAGAACCTCATCGACGGCCGCAAGCTCAACGAACGCTTCCGGTCGGACGACAAGGTCGAGCGGGTGACGCTCGAGCAGCGCGACAACACCTACCTGTACGCCGAGGGCGACATGCTGGTGTTCATGGACAAGGAAAACTACGAGCAGATCACCCTGCACAAGGACTTCGTCGGCGAAGACCAGGTCCGCTTCCTGCAGGACGGCATGACCGTGGTGGTGGAATTCCACGAGGACCGCGCCATCGGCATCGAGCTGCCCGAGCAGGTCGTCCTGACCATCATCGAGGCCGACGGCGTCGTGAACGGCCAGACGGCGTCCTCGTCCTACAAGCCGGCGAAGGCCGACAACGGCATGCGCATCCTGATCCCGCCCTACATGGAAGCGGGCGAGCGGGTGCTGGTCTCGACCGAGACCGGCGAATACGTGCGCCGCGCCGACTGATCACAGATGTCCGCCGCCTCCTCCCTTATCGCCTCGATGATCGACGCCGCCCGCAAGGCGGCCAGGGGCCTGGCCCGCGACTTCGGCGAGGTCACCGAGCTCCAGGTCTCCAAGAAGGGCGCGGCGGACTATGTCTCGGCCGCCGACATCAAGGCCGAGCAGGTGCTGTTCGAGGCCCTGACCAAGCTTCGCCCCGGCTACGGCTTCCTCGGCGAGGAGCGGCCCGAGATCGAGGGCACCGACAAGACCCACCGCTGGATCGTCGACCCGCTCGACGGCACGACGAACTTCCTGCACGCCATCCCCCACTTCGCGGTCAACATCGCGCTGGAACGGGACGGCCAGATCGTGGCGGCGGTGACCTACAACCCGATCACCCACGACACCTTCTGGGCCGAGAAGGGCCGGGGCGCCTGGCTCGGCAACGAGAAGCGCCTGCGCGTCGCCGCTCGTCGCTCGCTCGACGAAAGCCTGCTGGCCACCGGCATCCCGTTCATGGGCGTGCCCGGCCACGGCCAGTTCCTCAAGGAACTGCATCAGATCAGCCAGCGGGTCTCCGGCGTTCGTCGCTACGGCGCCGCGGCGCTCGACCTGGCCTGGGTCGCGGCCGGCCGTTTCGACGGCTACTGGGAACGGGGCCTCAAGCCCTGGGACACGGCGGCGGGCCTGCTGCTGGTCACCGAGGCCGGCGGCATGGTCAGCGACCTGAAGGGCGAGCCCTACGTTCCGGGCGCCGAGGGCATTCTCGCCGCCAACCTCGACCTGCACCCGCTGATCCTCGACAAGCTGGACGCGGCCAGATAGCCATTTTCCCTCTCCCCCTGTGTGGGAGAAGCAGGCGCCGGCTTGACGACACCGTCACGGGCCGTGGCTAATCCCGCGCCATGAGCCTGACCCGTCGCGCCTTCGCCGCCTCCGCCGCCGCCCTCGCCGCCACGCCCGCCTTCGCGCGGAGCGGGCCGCGTCCCCTCGTCATCGCCCATCGCGGGGCCAGCGGCGAGCGGCCGGAACATACGCGGTCGGCCTACCGGCTGGCCGTGGAGCAGGGCGCCGATTTCATCGAGCCGGATCTGGTGATCACGAAGGACGGCCACCTGGTCGCCCGGCACGAAAACGAGATCGGCGGCACGACAGACGTCTCCGCGAAGGCCGAGTTCGCCTTGCGCAAGACGACCAAGGTCATCGACGGCCAGTCGGTCGAAGGGTGGTTCACCGAGGACTTCACCCTGGCGGAGCTGAAGACCCTGCGCTGTCGCGAGCGCTTGCCCCAGCTGCGGCCCGGCAATACGGCTTTCGATGGCCAGGACCTGATTCCGACCTTTGACGAGGTCTGCGCCATCGCTCGCGACATGGGGGTGGGTGTCTATCCGGAGATGAAACACCCCCGCTACTTCGCCTCGATCGGCCTGCCGTTCGAACAGCGCATGGCCGACGCCCTGAAGGCCAACCGTCTCGACAGCGCCGAAGCGAAGGTCTTCGTCCAGTGTTTCGAGGTTGCGCCATTGAAGACGCTGCGGCCGCTGACGAAGGCGAAGCTGGTGCAACTGATCGACAGCGAGGGCGCGCCGGCCGATGCGCCGGGCTTCACCTACGCCGAGATGGCCAGCGCTGCCGGCCTGAAGGCCATCGCCGCCTATGCCGACGGGGTCGGGCCAGAGAAGGGCTATGTCGTGCCCACGGACGGCCAGACGCTGCTGCCGGCCACCGCCTTCGTGACCGACGCCCATGCTGCGGGGCTGAAGGTCCATCCCTGGACGGTGCGGGCCGAGAACCATTTCCTGCCCGCGGGCCTGCGCACCCCGCCCGGCGCCACGGCTGACGCGGACATGGTCCGTCACGGACAGATCGACGCGGTGCTCGAGGCCCTGTTCAGGGCGGGCGTCGACGGCGTGTTCTGTGATTTCCCGGGTCTCGCCAACGAAGCCCGGAAACAGTGGATGTTTTCATGATCGGCAAGCTTCTCGCGGCGCTCATCCTGGCGTTCGCCGCCCTGGCCGGCCCCGCGCTCGCCAACCCGCACGTCGGCGACATCGCCGCGCGGTACGTTCAGCTCAGCCTCGAAATCGGCGAGCATGAGGACGGCTACATCGACGCCTACTACGGACCGCCCGCCTGGCAGGAGGCCGCGAAGGCCGCCCGGCGCCCGCTTCCGGAACTCGCTCGGGATGTGGAGTTCCTGCTCGCCGCCCTGGCCGAGGACGAGGCGGGCGCCGACACCGCCGGCGACACCAGCGGATCACTCACCCATGAGCGGATCGCCTTCCTGCGCGGCCAGCTGATCGCCGCCCGGACCCGCCTGCGGATGATGCAGGGGGAAAAGCTCAGCTTCGAGGACGAGGCCGAGGGCCTGTTCGGTGTGCGGCCCGTGCTGAAGCCGCTGAGCGCTTACGACCCGGTCCTGGCCGACATCGAAAAGCTCGTCTCTGGCGAGGGGCCGCTGTGGCAGCGGGTCGACGCCTTCAACGACCGCTTCGTGGTCCCCGCCGACCGGCTGAAGGCGGTGATGGACGCCGCCATCGCCGAGTGCCGTCGCCGCACGGTCGCCGTCATCCCGCTGCCCGCGAACGAGCGCTTCACACTGGAGTTCGTCACCGGCAAGAGCTGGTCGGGCTACAACTGGTACAAGGGCGGCGCCGGGAGCCTCATCCAGGTCAACACCGACCTGCCTGTGCGGCTGAGCCGCGCCGTCGACCTGGGCTGCCACGAGGGCTATCCCGGGCACCACGTCTACAACGTCCTGCTCGAGGAGCGGCTGGCCAGGGCGCGGGGATGGGTCGAGTTCACGGTCGTTCCGCTCTATTCGCCGCAATCGCTGCTGGCCGAGGGGTCGGCCAACTACGGCATCGAGCTGGCCTTCCCGGGCGAGGAGCGCGCCGCGTTCGAGGCGAAGGTGCTCTATCCGCTGGCCGGGCTCGACCCGAAGGACGCCGGTCGCTACCTGGCGCTGCAGGAGGCGCAGCAGGCGCTGTCCGGCGCGCGCTTCACCATCGCCGCCGAGTATCTGGCCGGCCGCATGGACCGGGCCACGGCGGTGGCGATGACCCAGAAGTACGGCCTCGTCTCCGAGAAGCGCGCCGACCAGATCATGTCCTTCGCCGAGCAGTACCGCAGCTACGTCATCAACTACGGCCTGGGCCTGGGGATGGTGCGCGACTACATCGAACGGTCGGGACAGGACCGGGCGGTCCGCTGGAAGATCATGGAGCGACTGCTCAGCGAGCCAGCGACGCCGGCTGATCTGCTGAAATAAACCTCAGGCGATCAGCAGCACCTTGCCCACGTGCGCGCCCGCTTCAAGGTGCGCGTGAGCTTTCGCCGCCTCGGCCAGCGGGAAGGTCGCGTCGATCACGGCCTTCACCTTGCCCGCCGCCACCCAGGGCCAGACCACGCGCTCGACCTCGGCGGTGATGCGGGCCTTCTCGTCGGCGGAGCGGGGACGCAGGGTCGAGCCGGTGATCGTGGCCCGCTTCATCATGACCTTCATGATCGGAACCTCGATCGTGCCGCCCGCCAGCGAGGCGATGTAGACGATGCGGCCGCCGGTCTTCAGGGCGTTGAGGTTCTTCTCGAAGTAGGCGGCTCCGACCATGTCGAGCACAACATCGACGCCGCCGTGGGCCTTGGCGACGGCCTCGAAATCCTCGGTCGAGCTGTCCACCGCGATGTCGGCGCCCAGCGCCAGGGCCTGGGCGGCCTTGTCGGCGCCCCGGCCGGTGGCGATCACCGTCGCGCCGGCCGCCTTGGCCATCTGAATGGCCGTGGTGCCGATGCCGGAGGTGGCGCCGTGCAGCAGGAGGGTCTCCCCGGCCTTCAGGGCGCCATGCTCGAAGACGTTGGCGTAGACGGTGAAGACGGTCTCCGGCAGACCCGCGGCCTGCTCGAGGGTCATGCCTTCCGGGACGGGCAGGGCATGGCGGGCGTCGACCACGGCGTATTCCGCGTAGCCGCCGCCGCCGAGCAGCGCGCAGACCCGGTCGCCAACCTTCCAGCGGCCCGCCGCCGTCACCACCTCGCCCGCGACCTCCAGGCCGAGCGTCTCCGGCGCGCCCGCCGGGGCGGGGTAGAAGCCGAGCCGCTGGACGATGTCGGGACGATTGACGCCGGCGGCCATGACCCGGATCAGGATCTCACCGTTCGCCGGAACCGGAACCGGCAGCTGAACGGGCTTCAGCGCCTCGGCGGCGCCCTTGCCGCCCTCGATGGCGATGGCCGTCATCATGGTCTGGGACATGGTCGCTCTCTCCGGCGGGGTTGCGCCCTGGCGCTTGCAGGCGTCAGATATGTGAAACACGGCGTTGGCGATAGGGAGGCAGATCATGCTGGAAGAACCGGCAGGCCCTCGCGGCGGGCGCGGCGACGCGCTGCTGGCGGTGACCCGCGAGGATCTCGACCTCTTCGGCGTGTCCGAGCTTGAGGAACGCATAGAGTTGCTGGAAGCCGAACTGGCCCGGGTGCGGGGCCAGATCGAGAAGAAGCGGGCCGGCCGCTCGGCGGCGGACGCCTTCTTCAATCTGGGCAAGACCTGATATTGAGATTGGGGCGGTCCGCGGACGGACAGCTTGGCACGGGCGTTGCAGCCGTTGCGGCCAGGCGGGCAAGTTCGTCCCGCGGATGATTGTAAGGGGCGAATGTGTCCATGAGCGAATTCAGTGCGTCGGCCCAGGCGCCCTGGCGTGCGAACGTGATCAGCGATTTCGCCCGCTCGGAACTGTTCGACCGGACGTTCCAGGAGGGCATGGACCTCGTCGAGGAGACCGCCGCCTATCTGGATGGCGGCGGGCGGCAGGATTCCAAGCTGTTGTCGCGCAGCGCGGCCCTGGCCTACGCCTCTGAAAGCATGCGCCTGACCACCCGGCTGATGCGCGTCGCGTCGTGGCTGCTGGTGCAGCGCGCGGTGCGCGAGGGCGACATGGCCCCGGAGGCGGCCTGCGATGATCGCTACCGCGTCGACCAGGAAGATGCCGACCCGGGCGACCACGAAGCCCTGCATGATCTGCCGCTCTCCCTGCTGCATCTGCTCGACCGCTCGGGCCGGCTGTACGATCGCGTCCGGCACCTGGACCGCCGCATGTACGTCGAGCCGTCGGTCGAGGAGACGCCCAACGCCGTCCTCAACCAGATGGACCGCCTGAAGGGCGCGTTCGGGGGCTTGGGGGCGTAATGTGTTCTCCCTCCCCTTTATGGGAGGGTGGCTCGGCGAACGCAGCGAGACGAGACGGGTGGGGCAAGTCGCGATCCTCACTCGACGTCGAAGGCGGCCATCACTTGCCCCACCCTGGTCCGCTTCGCGGACCTGTCCCTCCCCACAAGGGGGAGGGAAGAGACGCCAAAAGGCCGGCCGCATCGCTGCGGCCGGCCTTTCGAATCTCGTCGAAGCGGCGTGACGCCTACTTCTTGGTCGTGAAGCCGGCGAACTTCGCGTTGAAGCGCGATACGCGGCCGCCGCGGTCCAGCAGGTGGGCGTTGCCGCCCGTCCAGGCCGGGTGGGTCGACGGATCGATGTCGAGGTTCAGGGTCGCCCCTTCCTTCCCGAAGGTCGAACGGGTCTGGTACGACTCGCCGTTCGTCAGCACCACGGTGATGAAGTGGTAGTCGGGATGGGTGTCTTGTTTCATCGGGCGGTCCAACCGACTTAGAGGAAATGGGTGTGACGCGCGCCGAGAAAGTCGGTGCGGTCGAAGACGCGCGGCTATACAGAACGGGCGCGTGGAAGGCAAGGGGCCGAGCTTATGACTGACATAGCCGCGAGCGATCCGGTCGCTGACGGCCGGCCCGGCGCGGGGGCTGAGCTGGCCGCCGGCATCGCCGAGGCTGCCGCCAAACGACCCCGCAGCCGCAACGTCCGCACGCTGGGCCGGCTTCTGCCCTTTGTCCGCACGCACTGGGGCTACGCCGCCGCCGCCGGCTTCTTCCTGCTGTTCTCCACCGCCGCCACGCTGGGGCTGACCGCCGCGGCGCGGTTGATCGTCGACCGGGGCTTCGGCTCCGGTTCAGCCGAGCAGTTGAACCAGACCTTTCTGATCGGCATGGGCGTGGTCTCGGTGCTGGCCCTGGCGACAGCCGGGCGCTTCTTCTTCGTGTCGCTGCTGGGCGAGCGGGTGGTCGCCGACCTGCGCAAGTCCGTCTACCGCCATATCCTGACGCTGGACGCGTCCTACTTCCTCAAGACCCGGACGGGCGAGGTGCTGTCGCGCCTGACCACGGACGTGACGCTGATCGAGACCCTGGTCGGCACCTCCGCATCGGTGGCGCTGCGCAACATCCTGTCGACCATCGGCGCGACCATCGTGATGTTCACTGTGTCCCCGATGCTGACCTTGGCGGTCATGGCCCTGGCGCCGGTGATCATCGCGCCGCTGTTCATCTTCGGACGCCGCGTCCGGACCCTTTCCACGACCGCTCAGGACCGCTTCGCCGACGCCGTCGGTTTCGCGGGCGAGAGCCTCGACGCGCTGGAGACCGTCCAGGCCTTCGGCCGTGAGCGGACCGCCGACCGGCGCTTCGGCGACTCGGTCGAGGTCGCCTTCAGGGCCGCCGCCAGCCGTATCCGCGCCCGCGCCCTGATGACGGTCATCGTCATCGGCCTGATCTTCGGCGGCGTGGCCTTCGTACTCTGGCGCGCCGCCCATTCGGTGCTCACCGGCGGCATGACGCCCGGCGACCTGATCCAGTTCGTCTTCCTGTCGGTGATGGCGGCCAGTGGCGCCGGCGCCCTGGGCGAGGTCTGGGGGGACGTCCAGAAGGCGGCGGGCGCCATGCAGCGCATCGGCGAACTGCTCGACGCCAGGCCGGGCATCGCCGCGCCGGCCAAGCCCAGGACCCTGCCGTCGCCGGCCCGGGGCGAGATCGCGTTCGAGGGCGTGACCTTCGCCTATCCCGGCCGCCCCGATCTGCCCGCCCTGCGCGGTTTCGAACTGAACGTGAAGCCGGGCGAGACGGTGGCGCTGGTCGGACCGTCGGGGGCCGGCAAGAGCACGGTGCTGCGCCTGCTGCTGCGCTTCTACGACCCGCAGGAAGGCCGCGTGATCCTCGACGGCGTCGACCTGCGCGACGCCGACCCGGAGGAGGTCCGCGCCCGGCTGGCGCTGGTCGCCCAGGATTCGGCCCTGTTCTCGGGCTCGGCGCTGGAGAACATCCGCTTCGGCCGCGAGGACGCGAGCCTGGAAGAGGTGTTCGCCGCCGCCCGCGCCGCCGAGGCCGAGGGCTTCATCAAGGCGCTGCCGGAGGGTTTCGACACCCCGGTGGGCGAGCGGGCCAAGACCCTGTCCGGCGGTCAGAAGCAGCGGCTGGCCATCGCCCGCGCCCTTGTGCGCGACTCGCCGGTGCTGCTGCTGGACGAGGCGCCCAGCGCGCTCGACGCCGAGAACGAGCGCTTGGTCCAGAAGGCTCTGGAAAGCGCCATGGGGAACCGCACCACCCTGGTCATCGCCCACCGCCTGGCCACCGTCCTGCGCGCCGACCGCATCGTGGTCATGGAGGACGGCGCGGTCGTCGAGCAGGGCACCCACGCGGCGCTGGTCAAGAAGGGCGGTCTCTACGCCCGGCTGGCGCAGCTGCAGTTCGGGGTGGAAGCAGCGTAGTGGGGAAGGCCAAGCCCTGGTCTTCCCGTCAGTTCGTCATGGCCCGACATTGTTCGGGGACATGACGAACTGAGGAGGGAAAGAGGTGTTTGAACCTCGCGCTCACCAACGCCGTTTCCTTTGTCCGTGATCGGCCTTATAGGTGGAATCCAATACCCCGCCCGGCCGAAAGGCCGGGCGCCGTCGTTTCTGGAGCCTGTTATGTCCGACCAAATCCTGATGCCGAAGGCGACCGCCGTCTGGCTCGTGGACAACACCTCGCTGACCTTCGAGCAGATCGCCGCCTTCTGTGGCCTGCACCCGCTGGAAGTCCGCGGCATCGCCGATGGCGAGGTCGCCCGTGACATCCGCGGCGCCGATCCGATCGCCAACGGCCAGCTGAACCGCGAGGAGCTGGACAAGGCCGCCGCCGACGCCAGATACCGCATGCAGGCCCAGAAGAGCCGTCACGCCGAACTGCTGAAGCCGGTCAAGAAGGCGCCGCGCTACACCCCGGTGTCGCGCCGCCAGGACCGCCCGGACGCCATCGCCTGGTTCGTCCGCAACCACCCGGAGGTGGCCGATGCGCAGATCTCCAAACTGCTGGGCACCACCAAGGCGACGATCGATTCAGTGCGCGACCGCAGCCACTGGAACAGCGCCAATATCAAGCCGGTCGATCCTGTGACGCTGGGCCTGACCACGCAGATCGAGCTCGACGGCGTGGTCCGCAAGGCGGCCGACAAGAAGGCCAAGGACGACCTCAAGAAGGGCATCCTGCCGACGGACGCGCTGCGCCCGGCCGCGGAGCCCGAGGCAGAGGTCGAGGAAGATGTGGTCAAGCGCCGCGTCTCCGACTCCGACGTGTTCGCCAACTTCGGCGACGACAACGATGACGAGGACTAGATTGCGGGGGGACATGTACCGTCTTCGGTACGGGTCCCCATCGGCCAAAGCGGCGGGGGGCACGCACTGAAGTGCATGTCCCCATCATGAAAAAGGGCGCTCCGGCTTGGCCGTGAGCGCCCTTCTCGTTGCTAGTGAACCCGCATCCTGAGGTTTTCGATTTCTTCCTTCAGGCGGAGTTTCTGTCGCTTGAGTTCCTTCAGTCGGATGTCGTCGGAAGAGGGCCTTCTCAACTCGTCCTCGATAAGCCGGTCCAGGGTCTGATGACGGTTACCGAGTTCGCGAATACGGGCATCAAGCGCCATACGTCCGTCTCCTCTTGATAGGGCAGGGACAAGTGAACACCCGCAGCGCCCGAGAGTCAGATCACATATCGTTGCGCTTGCGCCGTAAGGCTGAAAGCGCGATCTGGGCGTTCACGCGCCCGTGCCGGAAGGGACCATGACGAAAGCCGCCCGCAGCAGACTCATCGTCGGGATTTCCGGCGCCTCGGGCGCGGCCTACGGCGTGCGCGCCCTGGACGCCTGCCGGGACCTAGACCTCGAAAGCCACCTGGTCCTGTCGCGCGCGGCCGCCCTGACCCTGTCGCAGGAGGCGGGCCTGACCGTCGCCCAGGTCGGGGCAAAGGCCGATGTCGTCCACAAGGTCGGCGATGTTGGCGCCTCGGTCGCCTCGGGTTCGTTCCGGACGCTGGGCATGATCATCGCGCCCTGCTCGATCCGCACGATGAGCGAGATCGCCAGCGGGGTGACCTCGTCGCTGCTGACCCGCGCCGCCGACGTCACCTTGAAGGAGCGGCGGCCGCTGGTCCTCATGGTGCGTGAGACGCCGCTGCATCTGGGCCACCTGCGCACCATGGTGCGGCTGGCCGAGATGGGGGCGATCATCGCTCCGCCCATGCCGGCCTTCTATGCCCGCCCCCAGTCGCTGGAGGAGATGGTTGACCAGTCCGTCGGCCGCGCCCTCGACCTGTTCGGCCTGTCCTGGACGCCGGTCAGGCGCTGGGGCGAGGACATCGCGCCGATCACGGGCTCCGGCCAATGAGCGGAGCGCTGTGGGACTGGACCCTGGCGGCCTACGCCCGCCCCGGCGTGCCGGAGGCGACCCTGGCGCTGCAGGACGAGCACGGCTTCAGCACCGCCCTGCTGCTGTGGGCCGTGTGGGCCGATCCCGATCCCGAGACGCTGGCCAATGGCGTGCAGACCACCGTGGCCTGGGACGAGACCGTCCTCTGGCCGCTGCGCAATGTTCGCCGGGTGCTGAAGGCCCCTCGTCGACCCTTCGAGGACGATGCGCGGGAAGGCCTGCGCGCGGACGTCAAGGCCGCCGAACTGCGCGCCGAGCGGGTCCTGATGGAGGCGCTGGAATCGCTCGCCGGTCATGCCGGGACCGTCGATGCGCCGGCCGCCCTGCGCCGCGCGGCCATGGCCTGGAGCGGTTCGGCGCCGGGCGCCGCGCTCGACCGCCTCGCGAAGGCCTTGGCGTAGCGTCACGCCCGGCTGTATTCCTTGGAATCGGCGAGGGAGCGTGACGCATGAACGACGATGATCCAGGGCTGATCATTCTGCCCCACGTGGAGATTCGCGCGCGCCTGGTCGAACTGCGCCAACAGCACCAGGACCTCGACGCCGCTGTCGCCGCCCTTGAGTCGCAACCGCTGCCCAACCAGCTCCAGATCGCCCGGTTCAAGAAGCAGAAGCTGATCCTGCGCGACCAGATCACCAAGCTGGAGAACCGGCTCACACCTGACATCATCGCCTGACGCCGCGGGGCGACGCCCGATGACCCGGCTTTCACGCTGGATTTCGACCGCAGCCCGAGACGTTTAGTCGCATCTTCACACACCCATGGTCGGATGGCCGACCATGGATAACCCGCATCGCACCGCGGCAGCGCTGAAGCTCGACGGCTACGTCCGCCACTATCGCGGCATGGCCGTGGTCCGGTTCGCCATGGCGTTCGGCCTGTCGGTGATCGTCGGGATCGTGGCGGGCGCGCCGTACGCCATCAGCTTCGGCCTGTTGCATTTTACCCTCTACGGCGTGCTGTTCTGGGCCGTCGAGGTCGCCGCGCGGGATCCCGATCAGGAACTGGCCCTGCGCAGGCTGACCATCCGCACCGGCCTCATCACTTTCCTGATCTCTCTCCAGGCTTGCGCCATGGCGCTGGAGGTGCGCGACGGCGCCACCACCATGGTCGTGCGGTTGGAGACCGGCCTGCTGATCATCGGCGTGCTGATGTTCACCGCACTGCAGGTGCACATGAGCCGACTCGGCTACGCGGCGGCCATCGCGCCGTCCATCGTCTCGATGATCTGGATCGCGCTCAACGGCGACACCGGCATGGCCAGCAGCCATTTCGCCATCGCCGTCTGCCTGTTCGTCGCGGCCGTCGTGGCGGCCAGCTGGCGCCAGCAGGCCACCGACCGGACGCTGGCGAATGCGCGCCTGGCGCTGGAGGAGAAGAACGCCGCCCTGACTGCGCTCGTTGCAGAGGCCGAGGCCGCCCGGGCCCAGGCCGAGGCCGCCAGCCGCGCCAAGTCCGACTTCCTGGCCATGACCAGCCACGAGATCCGCACACCCCTCAACGCCGTGCTGGGGCTGGCCGAAGCCCTGAACCGATCGCGCCTGTCCGCTCGCCAGAAGGACATGGCCCGGGGCGTCGTCGACGCCGGGGCGCTGCTCAAGCGGTTGCTGGACTCGATGCTCGACATCGGCCGGATCGAGGCCGGCAAGACCACGCTCAACGTTGCGCCGTTCGATCTGCGCCAGGCCGTGGAGACGGTCGTGCGCGTCTGGACGCCGCGCGCCAGCGAGCACGGCGTGACGCTGGTCGCCGATCTGGACGGACTGCCGACCCCCTGCGGCCTGGTCGCGGACGGCGGCAAGGTCGAGCAGGTTCTGATCAACCTGGTGTCCAACGCCCTCAAGTTCAGTCCCCGCGGCGGCCAGGTCCTCATCCGGGTCAGCGCATAC
This sequence comes from Caulobacter sp., assembly GCA_030683005.1. Classification (GTDB taxonomy): domain Bacteria; phylum Pseudomonadota; class Alphaproteobacteria; order Caulobacterales; family Caulobacteraceae; genus Caulobacter. The sequence goes on from JAUXMY010000011.1 coordinate 29,119, forward strand.
GGCGAGTCCGCCGGCGTCGGGCTGGCCGTGAGAATCCAGGTTATCGACCAAGGTCCAGGCGTCACGGTGGAGGACCGGGAGCGCATCTTCCAGGTGTTCGAGCAGACCGACGCCGGACGGGCGCTGGGCGGCGCCGGGCTTGGCCTGGCCATCTGCGCCGGCAATCTCGCCCTGATGGGCGGCGGCATAGAGGTCCTCGACGCGCCGGACGGAGGGGCGATCTTCCAGGCGTCGTTCGAGGCGCCGGCCTGTTTGCTCTCGGGCGCCGAGGCGGGCGTGGTCGAGGCCGAGGGGCTGGATGCCGAACGGCCGCTGCGAATTCTCGCCGCCGAGGACAACGCCGGCAACCGCCACGTGCTTCAGGCCCTGCTCGAGCCGCTGGCGGTTTCGCTGACCCTGGTCGAGGACGGGGCCCAGGCGCTGGAGGCGCTGGCCGGCAGGTCGTTCGACATGGTCCTGATGGACGCCAACATGCCGGTCATGGACGGCCTGACCGCCCTGCGCGCCATCCGGGCCTCAGGGTCGGCGATCCCGGTCTGGATGCTGACCGCCAACGTCTACGAAGAGGACGTCAACCGCTATCGCGCCGCCGGCGCCGATGGCGTCGTCCGCAAGCCGATCGCGCTGGATGAGCTGTTTGCGGCCCTGTCCGACGCCGCCGCGCGGGTGGATGCGCCCGCCGGGGCGGAGGCCGAGGCCGAGGCGGCCTGAGGCCCGGATCCGGACTCTCAGTGAAAGTCACGACTTCGCACCAGCCGGGTGCGCACCGCCTCGCCCGGTCGTGTCGGCCGGGCCTCCTCCCGCATCCGTCCCAGCTCGTCTGTCAGGTCGGTGAAGCGCTCGGCGACGACGTGGATTACCCCGTGGGCGATCTGGAGCCGGCCGTGGATGATCAGGAAGCTGGCGCTCATCGCCGTGCGCCGGTTGGCCGCGAAGACGTCCTTCCAGACGATGGCGTTGGCCGGGCCGGTCTCGTCCTCGATCGTCACGAAGACGATCCCGTTGGCGGTGCCGGGCCGCTGCCGGATCAGGACCAGCCCGCCGACCGAGACACGGTCGCCGTCCCTCAGCCGCCCCAACTGGTCGGCCGGAACGCAGCCATGTCGGTCCAGCAGCGGCCGGAAGAACCGGCAGGGATGCGCCTTCAGCGACAGGCCCGTGGTGCGGTAGTCCTCCGCCACATGCTGGGGCAGGTTAAGTTTCGGCAGGTTCACCGCCGCCTCGAACAAGGGCAGGCCGTCCAGCATGGAGTTGCGGTCCGCCGCCACCTCTGCGGCCTCGCCCTTCACCGCCCACAGGGCGGCGCGGCGGTCCATGCCCAGCGAACGGAAGGCGTCCGCCTCGGCGAGCAGCTCCAGTGTCCGGCGCGACAGCCTGGCCATGCGGGCGAGGTCCAGCAGGGTCGTTGCCCCCTCCCGGCGGGCCTGCATGAGGTTGAGGATCTCGTCCTGCCGCAGCCCCTTGATCTGCCGCAGGCCGAGCCGCACCGCCTTCAGCCGCGCCGCCGGATCGGAGTCCGGCTCCAGCGTGCAGTCCCAGTCGCTGTGCAGGATGTCGGGCTCGCGGACCGTCACGCCGTGCTCGCGGGCGTCGCGGACCAGCTGGGCCGGCTGATAGAAACCCATCGGCTGGGAATTGAGGATCGCCGCGCAGAAGACGTCCGGATACCAGCACTTCATCCAGGACGAGGCGTAGACCAGCAGGGCGAAGCTGATCGCATGGCTCTCCGGGAAGCCGTAGTGGCCAAAGCCCTTGATCTGCTCGAAGCAGCGGGTGGCGAAGGCCAGGTCATAGCCCCGGGCCGTCATGCCGCCGATGAACCGGTCCTCGTGGTCATTGAGGTCGCCCAGGTTCTTGAAGGTGGCCATCGCCCGGCGCAGCTGGTTGGCCTCGTCGTCGGAGAACTTCGCCGCCTCGATGGCCAGGCGCATCGCCTGCTCCTGGAAGAGCGGCACGCCGAAGGTCTTTTCGAGCACGACCTTCAGCTCGTCCGGCGGGCCGTGCCCGGGCGACGGCGCGGGATAGACGACCGGTTCGATGCCGTCCCGCCGCTTCAGGTAGGGGTGGACCATGTCGCCCTGGATCGGCCCCGGCCGGACGATCGCCACCTGGATGACCAGGTCGTAGAACCGCCTCGGCTTCAGACGGGGCAGCATCGACATCTGGGCCCGGCTCTCGACCTGGAACACGCCCACGGAATCGGCCCGGCAGAGCATGTCGTAGACCTTCGGGCACTCCTGCGGGATGTGGGCGATGTCGCTGAACAGTCCGCCGTGCTCGCGGGTCAGGGTCTCGCCATGATGCTGGTTGAGCAGGTCGAAGCCGCGCTTGAGGCAGCTGAGCATCCCCAGCGCCAGTACGTCGACCTTCATCAGCCCGAGCGCATCGATGTCGTCCTTGTCCCACTGGATGAAGGTGCGGTCCTTCATGGCCGCGTTGCCGATCGGGACCGTCTCGTCCAGCCGCCTCTTGGTCAGCACGAAGCCGCCGACATGCTGCGACAGGTGGCGTGGGAAGTTGAGCAGCTCGCCGCCCAGGGTGACGGCGCGGAGGATCTCGGGATTGTCGGGATCCAGCCCGGCCTGGCGGATGTGATCGCGCGCGATCTCGCCGCCCCAGCTGCCCCAGACCGTGCCCGCCAGCGCGGCGGTGATGTCCTCGGTCAGGCCCAGCGCCTTGCCGACGTCCCGGATGGCGCTGCGCGGGCGATAGTGGATCACTGTCCCGCAGATGGCTGCTCTGTGCCGCCCGTAGCGCTGGTAGACGTACTGCATCACCTCTTCGCGCCGCTCATGCTCGAAGTCGACGTCGATGTCGGGCGGATCGCCCCGCTCCTTCGACAGGAAGCGGGCGAACAGCAGGTCCTGGTCCTTCTTGGCCGGGTCGACGGCGGTGACGCCAAGGCAGAAGCAGACCACCGAATTGGCCGCCGACCCCCGCCCCTGGCACAGGATCGGCTGCGGCCGGGCGCGGGCCCACCGGACGATGTCGTGCACGGTGATGAAGTAGTTGGGGTAGTTGAGCTCGGCGATCAGCCTGAGCTCTTTGTGCAGCAGGTCGGTGACCTTCTGCGGTACGCCGTCGGGATAGCGCCAGTGGGCGCCGGCCCAGGCCAGATCGGTCAGGTGCTCGATCGCCGTCTTGCCCGGCGGCACGGGCTCGTCGGGATACTCCTCCCGCAGGTCGCCAAGGTCGAAGGCGATGCGGTCGGCGATCTCGCCCGAGCGCTCCACCACGCCGGGCCAGCGGGCGAACAGGCGGGCCATCTCGGCCGGGGTCTTCAGATGCCGCTCGCCGTTGGCCTCCAGCCGGAAGCCGGCCTCTGTGATCGTGCAGCCTTCACGGACGCAGGTCAGGATGTCCTGCAGCGGACGCCGCTCGGGGCCGTGGTAGAGGACATCGCCCGTGGCGACCATCGGCGCGCCGATCCGCTCGGCCAGCCCCGCCAGCCGGTGGAGCCGTCGGGCGTCCCGGGCGCCGTAGGCGCGCGAGGCCGCCAACCAGACCGAGCCCCGCAGGGCGGCGGCGAGGGCGGCGGCCTTGGCCTCGAAGGCTTCGTCGAGGCGGTCGGGCGGCGCGATCAGCACCAGCTGGCCCGCCGACAGGTCGAGGAAATCGTCGCGCAGCAGGATGCAGTCGCCCTTCTCCGCCCCGCTCTGGCCGATGGTCAGCAGGCGGGTCAGCCGGGCGTAGGCCTCGCGGTCAGAGGGGTAGCAGAGCAGGCTGGGCGTGCCGTCGGCGAAGTCGAGACGACAGCCGGTCAGGCTGCGGGTCCCCAGGTCGCGCGCCTCGACCCAGGCCCGCACCACCCCGGCCAGGCTGTTGCGGTCGGTGATCCCCAGCGCCGGCATGCCCAGCGCATGAGCCGTTCGCGCCAGCTCCCCCGGATGTGAGGCCCCGCGCAGGAAGCTGTAGTTGGTGGTGGTCTGCAGCTCGATGTACCGGGTCACGCGAACACCCCGTGCAGCCACCAGCGGGGCGGATTGTCCGCGTCGTCGTAGAGGCCGGCGCGGAAGATCCAGAACCGCCCGCCGGCCTCGTCCTCGACCCGGTAGTAGTCGCGCACGAAGCCCGGGCCGATGTCGCCGACCGGCTTGCGCCACCATTCCTCGGCGATGCGCTCGGGCCCCTCGGCCAGCCGCACGCGCCGACGCTGGCCGCGCCAGGTGAACAGCAGCGGCGGGTCGTCGGGCAGCTTGGCCATCACGGCGATGGCCTCGGGGTGGGCCAGCAGGCGGATAGGCCGGGGCCTGTCGGGATCCCAGCCGGCGGTGACGGAGGCGCTGATCGCCGGAGCAGGGCGGGAGGCCCGTTCGGGCACATGGCTCTCGACCACCTCGGCCCGCCAGACGGCGCCTTCGCCCAGCCGGTTGGTCAGACGATCGACCAGGGCCGCCACGCCCTCTTCGGCCATGGCCGCGCGGCTGTTGTCGAGCCGGCCCTGGGCGGCGGACAGCACCTCCACCCCCTCGGCCGACAGGGTGACCACCTCGATGCCGAAGCCGGGATCGACGGTCTCCAGCTTCGGCGCGAACAGGCGGGTCAGGACGCGGGCGTCGCGACCGGCGACCGACAGCCCGACCTGGACCGGGAAGGCCTTCCCGTCGGCGCGGCAGCAGATCAGCTCGAACCGCCGGGCCCCGCGCCCTTCGGTCCGCAGCCGCTCGCACAGCCGTTCGGCCAGGTCGCCGGCGACGCGGACCAGATCGTCCAGCTGGCTGAGCGGCTCGGCGAAGGCCAGGCGGTCGATCCAGGGGGAGGGCGGCCGCCGGAAGACCAGCGCCTCCCGCGCCTGGCCCAGCGCCTGGTCCAGCCGCAGCACGACCTGGGGTCCAAAGCGCCGGGTCAGCTGGGCGCGCGGCAGGCCGATCAGCCGCTCGATACGGGTCAGGCCCAGCCGGGCCAGCTGGGCGGCGGCGGCCTCGTCCAGGCGCAGGGCGGCGACCGGCAGGGTGGCCAGGGGCCCGGCCTGGGCGCCGGGGGGGCATATGAACGCGCGCAGCGTCGGGTACGGAAAGCCCTCCTCCTCGATGGAGGAGGGTTGGGTGGTGGTGTGGTCGCCGTGCCCGGGGGAGGAGCTCGGCATGGCTCGGACCCCAATAGCGCTTACCCGGCGCCTCAGTGGCCGCACCACCATCCCCGGCCCTTCCTCCATCGAGGAGGAAGGGAGATGTCGCGCGCAGGCCCAGGCGGCGCCGGCGGTGTCGGCCACCGCGATCCGGGCCGGGATGCCGTTGGCGCACAACCGGGCCAGCAGGTCGTCGGCCATCGCCTGCTCGCCGGCCCACAGATGGGAAACGCCGCTGATATCGAGGAACAGGCCGTCCCGGCCGTCGACGGCCACGGCCGGCGAGAAGCGCACGCACCAGTCGCACAGGGCCTCCAGCGCGGCGGCGTCGGCGTCCGGGTCGGCCTCGTGGGTGACCAGTTCGGGGACCAGGGCGGCGGCGTCGGTGGCCTTCTGACCCGCGAACAGGCCCGGCGCCCGGGCTGCGTCGTTGAGGGCGTAGAGCCGGCGCACGCCGCGGTCGGTGATGAGGAGGGCGAGGGCTCCCTCCCCCTTGTGGGGAGGGACAGGTCCGCGCAGCGGACCAGGGTGGGGCAAGTGGCTGGCCGCGTTCGGCGCTACCTGAGGATCGTTGCTTGCCCCACCCGTCTCGTCTCGGCTTCGCCTCGCCGAGCCACCCTCCCCATGAAGGGGAGGGAGAGCGTCAGGCGATCCTGCGGACGCGCTCCGCCGCCGCCAGCTCGTCACCGGCCAGTCCGGGCACCATACGGAGAGGATGCGGGCCATGGTCGGCCTCCTCGTTCCACTCGAAAAACCAGGCGCCGGGACGACCGCCCCGGCACCGCTCCAGCGCCACGCTCCAGCGCGGCGGGCCCAGCCCCGGTTCGCCCGGCGGCGGATGGCTGGCGGCGGAGCTGACCCGCCATCGCGTCGCCGCCGCCGAGCCGGTCGCCGCCTTGCGCGCGGGGCCGCCGAATGGTCTTCGCCGCAGGATCAGCCCTGTCGCGCCGTGCTTCTCGCAGGCCAGCTGCAGCCGGCGTCCGGCGGTCAGGTCGACGTCCTCGGTCTCGCCCAGCACGGCGGCGACCCCGGCCGAGCCCAGGGCGTCCTCCAGCGCCATCAGCGCCTGGGCCTCGTCCCGCACCCGGACCTGGATCAGGCGTCGGGCCGGGAACCCCAGGCTCTCCAGGCCCGGGGCGTAGAGGTCGTCGCGGCGCATCACCCAGATCACCGCCCCGCTCGCCGCCAGCGGCCGGGCCAGCATCGCGCCGAAGCCGGCGGCCGCGGCGCCGACTTCGGTTTCCATGCCCTCGGCGACGATCTCGTGCCAGCGGCCCAGCGGCAGCCCGCCGCCGGGCAGGCAGTCGTCCACGCGCGGATCGCCGAACGGCTGGACCAGGGATGGAGTCCGAGTCCCCGCTTCGAGAGTGGCGACCTGGTCTCTCAGGACCGCAAGACGCGCCGCGCGCGACCCGGACATGATGTTCTCCAATGTTCCACTTTTGTTCTCATCCGCCAGGGCGGGAGAGTCAAGCCGCAAGCTATGGCGGCCCCGCGAACGCCGCTAAGGTGGCCGCTTCGAACGACTGTATGACTTCAGGGATCGGACCATCGTGGCCTTCAAGCGCATCCTCATCGCCAACCGGGGCGAGATCGCCATCCGCATCGCCAGGGCGGCGGCCGACCTGGGGATCGCGAGCGTGGCGGTCCATGCCGAGGATGACGCCGCCGCGCCGCATGTGACCGCTGCCGACGAGGCCGTGGCCCTGAAGGGCGCGGGCCCGAAAGCCTATCTCGACATCGACGGCGTGATCGCGGCGGCGAAAGTGGCGAAGTGCGACGCCATCCACCCGGGCTACGGCTTCCTGTCGGAGAACGCCGCCTTCGCCCGGGCCTGCGCGGCGGCGAAGATCGCCTTCATCGGGCCCTCGCCCGATGCGCTGGAAGCCTTTGGCGACAAGGCAAAAGCCCGGGCCATGGCGGCCAAGGCCAAGGTGCCGGTGCTGGCCGGGACGGGGCCCATCGACCTGGCCGGCGCCCGCGCCTTCTTCAAGAAGAACGGCCCGATGATGCTCAAGGCCGTCGCCGGCGGCGGCGGGCGCGGCATGCGGCTGGTCCGCACCGAGGCCGAGATCGAGTTCGCGCTGGCGGCCTGTTCCCGCGAGGCCCTGGCGGCGTTCGGGGACGGGGCCGTCTACGCCGAGTGGCTGGTCGAGGACGCCCGCCACATCGAGGTCCAGGTCGCCGCCGACGGGCGGGCCGTGGTGGCGGTGGGCGACCGCGACTGCTCGATCCAGCGACGCAACCAGAAGCTGGTCGAGATCGCCCCGGCGACGCTGCCCGACGCGCTGCGCAAGGCCCTGCACGAGGCGGCCGAGAAGCTGTGCGCGGCGGCCAAGTACAGGACCCTGGCGACCATCGAGTTCCTGGTCGACGGCAAGGGCGGCTTCGCCTTCATCGAGGCCAACGCCCGGCTGCAGGTCGAACATACGATCACCGAGGAGGTCACCGGCGTCGACCTGGTCCGGGTCCAGATCGAGCTGGCGGCGGGCAGGGCCCTGGCCCAGGTCGGCCTGACGAAAACCCCTGCCGTGCAAGGGTTCGCGGTGCAGGCGCGGGTCAATCTGGAGACCCTGACGGCCGACGGCGGCGCCCTGCCCGGCGGGGGGCTGATCACCGCCTATGAGCCGCCCAGCGGGCCGGGGGTGCGGGTCGACGGCGCGGGCTACGCCGGCTACGTCACCAGCCCCGCCTACGACAGCCTGCTGGCCAAGGTGATCGTGCGCGGCGCGACGCTGGAACAGGCCTGCGCCCGCACGGCCCGGGCCCTGGCGGAGTTCCGGCTGGAGGGGGTCGACAGCAACGCCGACCTGCTCCGCGCCGTGCTCGCCGAGCCGGTGGTGACGGCCGGGGCGGCGACCACCAAGTTCCTCGAAACCAACCTCGCCGACCTGCTGGAGAAAGCCGGCCAGATTCAGCGAAAAACGCCGCGAGTTTTGGCGCGTTTTGGCGAGAATCCGTCAACTCCCGCGAGTTCGGCAAAATCGGTCGAAACCACGCCCCTGCCCGATGACGGCACGGTCGCCATCACCGCGCCGCTGCAGGCCACCGTGGGTTCGGTCGAGGTCGCGCAGGGTGATCTGGTCCGCCCCGGCCAGACCGTCGCCGTGCTCGAGGCGATGAAGATGGAGCATGTCGTCACCGCACCCGAGGGCGGCCGCGTGGTCCGCGTCCTGGCCGACAGGGGCGTCACCCTGCTCAAGGGCGCCCCGATCCTGATCCTCGAACCCGCCGACGTCGCCGCCGACGCGCAGGCGGCCGCGGCCGAGGTCGATCCCGACCATGTGCGGCCCGACCTGCAGGAGGTCATCGACCGCCACGCCTTCACCCTTGACTCCAACCGGCCCGAGGCGGTGGCCAAGCGTCGGCGCACCGGCCACCGCACGGCGCGAGAGAACCTGGACGACCTGCTCGATCCCGGCAGCTTCATCGAGTACGGCGCCCTGACCATCGCCGCCCAGCGCCGCCGCCGCACGCTGGAGGACCTGATCAAGGCCACCCCCGCCGACGGGCTGATCGCCGGCATCGGGGCGATCAACGGCCACCTGTTCACGCCGGACAAGGCCCGGGTCGCGGCGCTCAGCTACGACTTCACCGTCCTGGCCGGCACCCAGGGCCACATGAACCACAAGAAGACCGACCGGCTGCTGCACATCGTCGAGGAGCAGAAGCTGCCGGTGGTCTGGTACGCCGAGGGCGGCGGCGGCCGGCCGGGCGACACCGACGGCACCGGCGTGGCTGGCCTGGACGTCACCACCTTCGGCAAGTTCGCGGCCCTGTCGGGCGAGGTGCCCAAGATCGCCATCGTCGCCGGCCGCTGCTTCGCCGGCAACGCAGCCATCGCGGGCCTGTCCGAGATCATCATCGCCACCAGGGACTCAAACCTCGGCATGGGCGGCCCGGCGATGATCGAGGGCGGCGGCCTTGGCGTCTTCAAGCCCGACGACATCGGTCCGAGCGACGTGCAGTGGGCCAACGGCGTCATCGACATCCTGGCCGACGACGAGGCCCACGCCACGGCGCTGGCCAAACAGGCGCTGTCCAGCTTCCAGGGCAAGGTCGCCGACTGGACCGCTGCCGACCAGCGGGGCCTGCGCCGATCGATCCCCGAGAACCGGCTCCGGGTCTACGACATCCGGCCGCTGATCGAGACCCTGGTCGATGACGGCTCGTTCCTGGAGCTGCGGCGCGGCTGGTCGCCGGGTATGATCACCGGCTTCGTGCGGATCGAGGGCCGGCCCATGGGCCTGATCGCCAACGACCCGCGGCACCTGGGCGGCGCCATCGACTGCGACGGGGCCGAGAAGGCCGCCCGCTTCCTGCAGCTGTGCGACGCCTTCGACCTGCCGGTGCTCAGCCTGTGCGACACCCCCGGCTTCATGGTCGGGCCCGACAGCGAGGCGGCCGGCGCCGTGCGCCGCGTCAGCCGTATGTTCATCGCCGGCGCCAAGCTGGGCGTGCCGCTGTTCACCATCGTGCTGCGCAAGGGCTACGGCCTGGGCGCCCAGGCCATGGCCGGCGGCGGCTTCCACGCCCCGGTGTTCATCGCGTCCTGGCCGACCGGCGAGTTCGGCGGCATGGGCCTGGAGGGCGCGGTGCGCCTCGGCTACTCCAAGGAGCTGGCCGCCGAGACCGACCCGGAGAAGAACAAGGCCCTGTTCGAGCAGCTTGTCGGCCGCCTCTACGCCGCCGGCAAGGCGACCAGCATGGCCGCGGCGCTGGAGATCGACGCCGTCATCGACCCCGCCGAGACCCGCCGCTGGGTGGTGCGGGGGCTGGACAGCTGCCCGTCGCGGACGCGGCCGTCGCGGCGGTGGGTGGATGCGTGGTGATCTGGACAGGCCCCCGGAGTCTGTGATTGCTGCCCGACGGGACCCGGCGATGGTGCGCGGGCAAAGGGGGCGTCATGTCGGGGATCATTTTCAGGGGCGTTTTGACCGCGCTGGCCGTACTGCTGGCCGCGGCGACCGTCGGCATCACGCCGGCGATGGCCCGGGACTCCGAGGCGGACCGCCTGGGTCAGGAGATGTCCTCGATCATCTTCGACGCCATCAATTTCCGGGACGTGATGATCAAGGGCGCCGCAAGCGAACTCGGCTCGATGAAGGACCTGGCCGAAGGCCGGCCGGAGTGGCCGGGCCTGCTCCAGGAGTCGATCGTCGAGGAGTTCGATCATGACATGCCCGCGATCAAGGCGATGCTCGGCCGGGGCTTTGCCCGGCACTTCACGGTCGAAGAGTTGCGCGCCGGTGTCGTGATCCTGGCCGATCCCGGACTGCAGCAGATCATGAAGGCCGCCGCAGCTAACTCGCCGCCCCCGACGCCGGAGCCCACGATGTCGAAAAAGGTCGAGCGCCTGTCGCAAACCCCCGCCGGGCGCAGCTTTCTTGAGAAGTTCGGCAATATCGACGGGATGCTCGAAGGGTTGTCGCGGGACCTGATCGTCGAGATCATTCCCGGCACCTTCCGCCGGTTCGCCGACAAGGCGGACGCGCTGGAAGCGGCGCGAGCGCCATAGAGGCTGCGGGTCCGACAAGGCGGTGGGGGCTGTTCCGCGAAGCCCAGCCGTCTCCCGACACCATCGGACGCCCTTACCCAGCCTTCGGCTTCCGCAACCGCCCCACGACGACCCGCACGATCAGGTAGGCCAGCAGACCCATCGGGCCGAGCATGAAGGTCAGGACCATGATCGGGATCAGCAGCCAGTGCGGCACGCCGGCCCTGGGCGCGTCCTCGACCTGCCAGGTCCCGACCCAGAGGTCGAAGGCCAGGTAGTGGATCCAGGCCGGCAGCATGACCATCGGCGTCGAGAGCAGGATCATCACCCCGGCCAGCGAGTCGAAGCCGCCGCCCTGCGGCGCCTCCGGCGCGCCCAAGGCCCGGATCATCAGGATCGCATAGGCCAGGCTCAGCACCGCCGCCACGCCCCGCGCCGCCGTCACCAGCGCCGGCCGCCGCAACGGCGCCAGGATCAGACAGAGCCAGCCCAGCACCGCGACGCCGGTCATGGCCGAGAAGATCAGTTCAAGGTCCATTGTGGTTTCCCCCTGTTTGCGAGGAGGCTAGCACGGGTTGGGAAGGCGTCTACCGGAGGGGGAGCAGCAACTTTCCCCGTCATCGTCGGACTTGTTACGACGACCCATGCGTGGTGGGCCCGTCCAGTGGGACTCTGCGTTTCCGACGCACCCTCACCATCGGTCGTGTTCATGGGGCGTCGGAACAAGTCCGACGATGACGAACGTTGGGGGGGGCGACGGGACCTACCCCCGCTCCAGCCGCAGCACGTCCACCTCATCCCCGACTGCCGCCGCCCCGGCCCCCGGCAGCCGGCGCAGCAATGCGTCGGCGGCGGCGAAGACGGTGACCAGGGAGCTGTCCTGGTCGGGGAAGGCCGTGACGCCGCCGGGGCCCAGGCGGGCGCGCATCCAGTGTTCGCGCGGGCCGTTGGCGGGCAGGGGCGCGGCCAGTTGGGTCGTGGTCATCGGGTGCGGTGTCGTCGCGCCCTGCAGCGCCAGGACCAGCGGCCGCAGGAACAGCTCGGCGCAGACGAAGGCCGAGGCCGGGTTGCCAGGCAGGCCCAGCACCAGCCGGCCGTCGCCGAGCCGCCCGAACCAGGTCGGCTTGCCGGGGCGGACGTTCACCGTCTCGACGTCCAGTTCGAGTCCCAGGGTCGCCAGCGCCGGCTTGACCAGGTCGTAGTCCCCGACAGAGGCGCCGCCGACCGTGACGATGACATCGGCCTCGACATCCCGCACGGCGGCGGCGATGGCGGCCTCGTCGTCGCCGGTCGGAGCCAGCCGGGTCGGCGCGGCGCCCCAGCGGGCCAGCATGGCCAGCAGGCCGACGCTGCCCGACTCATAGATCTGGAACGGGCCTGCGCGGCCGCCCGGCGCGGCCAGTTCTTCGCCGGTGGCCAGAACGGCGACGCGGGGGCGACTGCCGACCCACAGACTGCCCAGCCCCGCCGCCGCGGCGAGCGACAGGAGCAGCGGGTCAAGCCGCCGCCGTTCCTCGATCAGGGTATCGCCAGAGCGGAAGTCGCCGCCGCGCGGGCGGATGTTCGCGCCCCCCTCACCAACCGGGCCCATCCGTACCGTGTCGCCGTCGCGTTCTGCGTTCTCCTGGATGACGACCAGATCGGCGCCGGCCGGAACCGGCGCGCCGGTAAAGATGCGCACCGCCTCGCCGCTCTGAAGGACGGACTCATAGCCGCGACCCGCCGCGCTTTCGCCGACGATGGTCAGGCGGGCGGCCCGGACGACATCAGCCCGCTTTACCGCCCAGCCATCCATGGCCGAGGCGTCGAACGGCGGCTGATCACGGTCGGCGGTGACCGGCTGGGCGAGAACGCGTCCATCGGCTTCGGCGAGGGCGACGACCTCGTCGGGAAAGCTGGAGATACGGTTGAGCATCCGCGCCCGGGCGTCCTCGACGCTCAGGCCCTTCAGCGTGCGGTTGGCGTCAGCCGACGAAGGCGCGTTCGAGGACATAGTCACCGGGTTCGGCATTGGAGCCCTCGACCATGCCGTGAGTCTCGACCAGGGCGCCCATGTCCTTGATGAAGTCCATGCTGCCGCACAGCATGATGCGGTCTTCCTCGGGATTGAACTTTTCGCCCTCAAGGCCGAGGTCGCGGAACAGCTGGCCCGAGGCGATCAGGTCGGTGAACCGGCCTTGGCGCTCGAACGGCTCGCGGGTGACGGTCGGGTAGTAGTGCAGCTGGGCCTTCGCCTCGTCGCCGACCAGCGGATCGTCGTGGATGCCGGCGGTGAAGAAGTCGCGATAGGCCAGTTCGCTGATCTCGCGCACGCCGTGGCAGACATAGACCTGCTCGAAGCGGCTGTAGGCGTCCGGGTCGCGGGCCACGGCCAGCCAGGGGGCCAGGCCCGTGCCGGTGCCGAACAGGAACAGGCGCTTGCCGCCCTTCAGCGCGTCCAGCACCAGGGTGCCGGTCGGCTTCTTGCCGAGCAGGACAGTGTCGCCCTCCTGGATCAGCTGCAGCTTGCTGGTCAGCGGGCCGTCCTCGACCTTGATCGAGAAGAACTCCAGCTCCTCGGCCCAGGACGGGGAGGCGACCGAATAGGCGCGCAGGATCGGCTTGGCGCCGTCAACGCCCGGCAGGCCGATCATCACGAACTCGCCGGACCGGAAGCGGAAGCTCTCGGGACGGGTGATGGCGAAGCTGAACAGCCGGTCGGTCCAGTGTTTCACCCACAGCACTTTCTCCTCGAAGAAGGGGCTCGCCTTCACCGGCGCGGCCTCGACGGCGGCTGTCGACATGTCTCTGGACTTCCTCGTGACCCACGGGGCCGATGCTGACCCTCATGTGATGCGGCGCAGCATGATGTCAACGCGAGGAAGACTGGGGCAGCGTTGAGGGATGCTGGTCTTGTTCTCCCTCCCCCTCATGGGGAGGGTGGCTCGGCGAGCGCAGCGAGACGAGACGGGTGGGGCAAGTGGCGATCCTCACCCGGCGCTGAAGGCGGCCATCCCTTGCCCCACCCTGGCCTGCTGCGCAGGCCTGTCCCTCCCCACAAGGGGGAGGGAGACTCAGTTATCCTCGCCGCTCCCCGGGTCCGTCTCGGTCTTCTCGGTCTGCACGGACCGCTTCGAACCGGGCGGTTCGGTGGCGGGGCGGGGGGCGTGGCCGTCGCCGTCGGGGCGCAGGTTCTCGTTCTCGGTTTCGCGGTTGCTGGGGCGTCTGGCCATGGAAGTCTCCGTTTCACGACAAAAACGTCGTGGAACGAGGTTCGATCCGGCGCCCGATTGCTTGCCCGCCGCCGCAGTCCCTGCTAAACGGCGCGCTTCCGGTGAATTGAAAAGCTGACCGGCGGGTATCACCGCCTACGGTTCGCTGTTCGGTCGCCGGAGGGCATTTGCCCGCGAGGGTGGACGTCTACGAGTGTAGCTCAGCTGGTAGAGCATCGGTCTCCAAAACCGAGGGCCGGGGGTTCGAATCCCTCCACTCGTGCCACCTTGTCCCTATATCCGGAGCGCGATGGTCGCGCTTCGGCCAGTTGAAAGAGCTTCAGACCCGTCCGATGGCCAAGAAAACGGGCAATCTCTCCGCGATGAAACAGCGCGCCGCCAAGAGCGCCGCCGCTGTCGCCGCGCCTGCCGGTCAGGGAGCGGCCGCCGCCGCCACGCCGAAGAAGCCGTTCAACGTCGTGCAGTTCTTCAAGGAGGTCCGCGCCGAAGGGCGCAAGATCACCTGGACGAGCCGCAAGGAAACCTGGGTGACCGCCGTGATGGTGTTCATCATGGTGATCATCGCCGCCCTGTTCTTCTTCGTGGTCGACACGAGCCTGTCGTTCATTGTGGCGCAGGTCCTGAAGCTCGCGAACGCCGGATAATCCATGAACGCTCAAGTCGAAGCCCGGCCGTCCAACCCGCGCCACCGCTGGTACATCGTCCACGCCTACTCGAACTTCGAGAAGAAGGTGGCCGACCACATCCGTGACCAGGCCAAGGCCCAGGGTCTGGAAGACGCCTTCTCCGAGATCCTCGTGCCGACCGAGGAGGTCGTCGAGATCCGCCGCGGCCGCAAGGTCAACGCCGAGCGCAAGTTCCTGCCCGGCTACGTGCTGGTGAAGATGGACCTCAGCGACGAGGCCTATCACCTGGTCAAGAACACGCCGAAGGTCACCGGCTTCCTCGGCTCGGCCAGCAAGCCGCAGCCGATCTCCGAGAAGGAAGCGGCCCGCATGATCGGCGTGGTCGAGGAAAGCGTCGAGCGGCCCAAGTCGACCGTCCGCTTCGAGATCGGCGAGCAGGTGCGCGTCACCGACGGTCCGTTCGCCAGCTTCAACGGCTCGGTCGAGCAGGTCGACGAGGCCCGCGAGCGCCTGCACGTCGCCGTCTCGATCTTCGGCCGGGCCACCCCGGTCGAGCTGGAATACAGCCAGGTCGAAAAGGTCGTCTGACCTTTCACCAGCGCCGTCATCCTCGGACTTGTTCCGAGGACCCATGAACACGGAAACAGCAAGAAGGGCGTGGAGCGATCCGCGCCCTTTTCGTTTGGCTCATCACGCATGGGTCCTCGCGACGAGCGCGAGGATGACGGGGTTAGAGGGTGAAGCGGTTGTCCGCCCGCACCTTCTCTGCTACAGGCGCGCCTCGCCCAGACCACCGGGCGTCAAATCCGTGGGAGGGGTCTGCCCGCACCACGGCCGCATAGGCGCTTTGACTAGCGCCGCTTGAACGGAGACAGAGATGGCCAAGAAGATCCTCGGCTACATCAAACTGCAGGTGAAGGCCGGCTCGGCCACGCCTTCCCCGCCCATCGGCCCGGCTCTGGGTCAGCGCGGCGTCAACATCATGGGCTTCTGCAAGGAGTTCAACGCGCGCACCGAGAAGGAAGTGAAAGGCACGCCCCTGCCGACGGTGATCACCGTCTACCAGGACAAGTCGTTCACCTTCATCACCAAGACCCCGCCCGCCACCCACTTCATCAAGGAAGCGCTGGGCCTCAAGTCCGGTTCGACCAAGCCGGGCCGCGACAGCGCCGGCACGATCACCCGCACCCAGCTGCGCGAGATCGCCGAAGGCAAGATGAAGGACCTGAACGCCAACGACATCGACGCCGCGGCCCGCATCATCGAGGGCTCCGCCCGTTCGATGGGCCTGCAAGTCGTGGAGGCTTAAGACCATGCCCAAGCAAGCCAAGCGCATTCAGGCCTGGACCGGCGATCGCGACGCGACGCACTCGGTCGAGGACGCCGTGAAACTGGTCAAGGCCAACGCCACCGCCAAGTTCGACGAGTCGGTCGAGATCGCCGTTAACCTGGGCGTCGACCCGCGTCACGCCGACCAGCAGGTCCGCGGCGTGGTCTCGCTGCCCTCGGGCACCGGCCGTGACGTTCGCGTCGCCGTCATCGCCAAGGACGCCAAGGCCGAGGAAGCCCTCGCCGCCGGCGCCGACGTGGTGGGCGCCGTGGACCTGGTCGAGCGCATCCAGGGCGGCTTCATGGACTTCGATCGCGTCATCGCGACGCCGGACATGATGGCCCTGGTCGGTCGTCTGGGTAAGGTGCTGGGCCCGCGCGGCCTGATGCCCAACCCGCGCGTCGGCACCGTGACCCCGAACGTCGGCCAGGCTGTCAAGGACGCCAAGGGCGGCGCCATCGAGTTCCGCGTCGAGAAGGCGGGCATCGTCCACGCCGGCATCGGCAAGGTCTCGTTCACCGAGGACGCCCTGCTGGCCAACGTCCGCGCCCTCGTGGACGCGCTGAACAAGGCCAAGCCGTCGGGCGCCAAGGGCACCTATGTGAAGAAGATCTCGCTGTCTTCGACCATGGGCCCGGGCTTCCGGATCGACACCGGTTCGGTCAGCGTCTAGGCGCTGACCTGTCGCAGGACAAACGGACGGGCGGGCTCGCAAGGGCCCGCCCGTTTCGCGTTTGGGGGTCAGGTTTGAGCCGTCGGCTATCCGATGCTATAGTTCAGCTATCCGGAGGCCGCCGATGCCGTTCCATGTCAGAGACGAAGAGACCGACACACTGGTTCGCGAACTGGCGCGCCGGGAGGGCGTGGGGCTGACAGAAGCGGTCAAGCTCGCCGTGAAGGACAAGCTTGAGCAGAAGGACGAGGCCATCGCGCGCAAGCTCGCGGCGATGAGGGCCATCAGCGACAGAATTGCGAGTCTGCCGGAAACGGGACTGAAGGCGGACAAGGCGTACTTCGACGAGCTGTCTGGCGACTGATGTTTCTTGATGCATCTGCCATCGTGACCATGCTTGCCGATGAGGAAGAGCGGCCTACTCTTCTGGCGACGCTAGCAAGCGCGACTGATCCGATCACTTCACCGCTTGCAACGTTCGAGACGGCGCTCGCGATCGCCCGGCGAAAGGGCCTTGAACCGGTCGCTGCTCTTGAAGCCGTCGAAGAGTTTCTCTCGGCATCCGGTGTTCGAGTCGTCGAGATTGGGCTTGCCGAGCAAAGGATAGCGTTGCTTGCGCACACCCGCTTCGGAAAGGGTCGGCATCCGGCGGCCTTGAACATGGGGGACTGCTTTGCCTACGCATGCGCCCTTGCCAACGGTCAGCCCCTTTTTTTCAAGGGTAATGACTTCTCGCAGACCGATATAGAGCGGGCCTGATCAGTTCGGCAGCGACGCGAAATCCTCGCCCGTCCGCAGCTCGGCGGCCTTGAACACCGCCGTCGGCGCGACGGCCTTCCAGTAGACGGCGTCCTCGAAGCGGGCGAGGCCGGCCCGCTCGACGCAGCGCAGGCGGCGGGCCGCCGCGATGGTCAGCAGCTGGGCGTGGCGGCCTCGCGGGGTCTGACGCGGCTGTGGCGCGACGGACCGCAGGTCGCGCATCTGCACGGCGGTCCAGGGATCGGGGCTGGTCTGGATGGGGCCCAGCAACATGGGCTTGGTCTTTCCGTCAGGCGGGAAGCTGAGGCGTTCGGCCTCGCCGGTCCGGCGTGCGATCGTCGTCCGCGATCAGCCCCTTAAATGGGGCGGCCTGTGGATAGTTCCAGTGTTTCCCAATTAATTCCGTGACATGGTTGGTTAACGGTTCAGGCCGGCGGCTGCGCCACCCGCCGGATCATGGTCGTGTCGTAGCCCAGGGCGGCGGCCCGCGCGATGTGAGCCTCGATCGCCGCCTCGCCCGGCGCCGGATCGCGGCTGAGGATCCACAGAAACTTGCCCGACGGCTCGCCGACAATGGCCCAGCTGTAGTCCTCGGCCCGGTCCAGCACCCAGTAGTCGCCGAAGAACGGGCCGAAGAAGCTAACCTTCAGCTTGGCCCCTTCGCTGCCTTCGACCACCTTGGCCCGGCCATTCGCCACCTTCGCCTCGCCTCGGGGCGCGCCGTCGCGGCAGGTGTTGAGCACGCCGATCATGCCGTCCGGACGCTGGCTGTATTCCGCCGTCACGCCCTCGCAGCCGCGCTCGAAACGGTTCTCGTAGCGGGCCAGCTCGTACCAGCGGCCGAGGTACCGCTCCAGGTCGACCGGCTTGGCCGGTTGCGGCACGGCGGCGTTGCCGCTCGGCCCCGAGGAACAGCCGGCCAGCGCCAGGGCGAGGATCAGGACGACGGCGCGGAGACTGGACATGGAGGTGGATCCCGGATGGCGAAGACATCAGCCCTACGCCAAGCGCCGGCCGGCGGATCAGTTCCGGCCCCCGCTTGAGTTTTCCTGCGCCTTGATCTATACGCGCGCTCTTCCAGCGAACGGGCTCGCCCGCCGCTGGTCCTGTCCGAGAGCTACGCGACGTCGGGGTCACCTGCGTCGTAACAGAAGGGGAGCCCCCCTTCAGCGTAGGGAGACGGGGAAACGAGACGCCGCATCACCGCACAAGCTGCGGGCGCGGCCGATGCTTTCCTTGGGACAGGTCTACCGTCACCCGCCTTCGGGAGCGATCCCGCGCGCGGGCGGCATGCTTTCGGCGTCCGGATGGTCCGGGCGTCGTGAACCAGGAGACCGCAATGAACCGCGCACAAAAAGCGGAATCGATCGAGACGCTCAAGGGCGTCTTCGCCGATGCCGGCGCCGTGGTCGTGACCCACTACATGGGTCTGACCGTTGCGGAAATGACCGACCTTCGACTCCGCCTCCGCAAGGAAGGCGCGTCGATCAAGGTGGTGAAGAACACTCTGGCCCAGAAGGCTCTTGGTGGTTCGCTGGGTGAGGCGGGCGACGCCCTCTTCACCGGCCCCGTCGCCATCGCCTACGGCCCGGATCCCGTCTCCGCCGCCAAGGTCGCCGCCCAGTTCGCCAAGGAGAACGACAAGTTCACCCTCGTTGGCGGCATCATGGGCAAGGACGTTCTCGACCAGAACGCGGTGAAGGCTCTCGCCACGCTGCCGTCGCTGGACGAACTCCGCGGCAAGCTTATCGGCCTTCTGCAGGCTCCCGCGACCAAGGTCGCCGGCGTCATTCAGGCTCCGGCCGCCCAGCTGGCCCGCGTCTTCAACGCTTACGCCACGAAGGAAGCGGCCTAGTCCCGGTCATCTCCGCCTACCTCCCAACTCCCCAAGGAAAATCGAACCATGTCGAAGCTCGAAAAGATCGTTGAGGACCTGTCCTCCCTGACCGTCCTGGAAGCCGCTGAGCTCTCCAAGCTGCTGGAAGAAAAGTGGGGCGTCTCCGCCGCCGCTCCGGTCGCCGTCGCCGCTGCCGGCGGCGCCGCCGCTGCCCCGGCTGAAGCCGCCGAAGAGCAAACCGAGTTCACCGTTGTTCTGACCGCCGGTGGCGACAAGAAGATCAACGTGATCAAGGAAGTTCGCGGCGTCCGTCCGGACCTCGGCCTGAAGGAAGCCAAGGACCTGGTCGAAGGCGCTCCGCAGAACGTCGTCGAAAACGTGTCCAAGCAACAGGCCGACGAAGTCGCCAAGAAGCTGACCGAAGCCGGCGCGACCGTCCAGATCAAGTAGCTCGCGTCCGGGCTATGCCCGGAAACGAACTGTCCCGGCCTTTGCGCCGGGATCAGGACCAGCACCACGATCTCGGGCCCGGGGGGAAACCTCCGGGCCCGTTGTCGTTGGGCCTGGGTCAGCGCGGGCGTCCCCCTTCCTCCTCGATGGAGGAAGGCCTGTCGGGGGCGGGCTACTTCTTCCGCGCCGACAGGATGTCGCCCAGCCGGTCCGGGGTTCCCGGGATGCGTTCGAGCCGCGGGTAGCGCAGGCCGCCGGACCAGTCGAGTTTCACGACCCGGTACTTCTCGTTCGCCTTGACGATCAACTCGATGGGTTCGCCCCTGGCCGAGGCCCCGACGACGTCCTTCAGGCGTTCGGCGCTGTAGCTCTCGCCGTTGACCGCGATGATCTGGTTGCTGACCGTCAGGCCGGCCTTGAAGGCGGGCCCCTCCCACTGGACGGCGGTGATCGTCCCGGTCGCATTCAGCGAAAGGCCGATCGACCAGGTCAGGTCCGTGCGCTTGCCCAGCGTATCGGAGCCTTTCTGGTAAGCGCTCTGGGTGTCGTCCCAGACGAGGCGATAGCCGCCGCGCTGGAAGCCGTCGAGCGGCGCGGCCTCGGCGCTGGCCAGCCGGGCGTTCAGGAAGCCGGCCCAGTCGTGGGCCACGACGCCGTTCAGCGCCGCGACCAACTCGTCGAAGTCATAGACCTTCGGCGTGTAGTCGCCCTCCACGCCGCCGAAGAAGACGCGGGCGAAGTCATCCAGCGACTTCTTCCCGGCGGTCTTCTCACGAATCAGGGTGTCGGCGTCCAGCCAGACCAGCAGGCCCTCGGAATAGTAGTCCTCGTTGCGCTGCCAGCTGAGCCAGCCCTTCGGCTTGCGGGCGCTGATGACCGGATCGAGGGTGGTGTCCGTCGTGTCCCGCCACCGTCGGCCGACGCGGCTCTGGTAGGCGGCGGCGACCTCGGCCAGGGCGCTGAGGGCGTCCTGCTTGCTCCACAGGCCGGCGCGGGCCGACAGCATGTAACCCCAGTACTGGGTCTGGCCTTCGTAGACCCAGAGCAGGCTGCCCCGCATCGGTGTGGCGTAGTCGGGCGTCCACATGTCGGCCGGGCGGCGGAACTTGCCATTCCATGTGTGGGTGTACTCATGCGGCAGCAGGCTGCGCTGCGAGGCCATCCGGCTCCAGCCGGTGAAGTATTCCGGGTTTCGGCTGTTCTCCGACGAGCGGTGGTGCTCCAGCCCGATGCCGCCCATGCGATCAGTCAGGGCCAGCAGGAAGTCGTAGCGGTCGAACGGGCGAGGACCGAACAGCCGGTCGGCCTGGACGACCAGATTGCGGTGAAGCCTGACCTGCTCGGCACTGGCCTCCAGCTGCTCAGGGCGGTCGGCGACGATGTTCAGCACAATCGGCGAGCGGCCGCCGGGGTCGAGGTCGAACTGCCGGAAGTGCCGGCCGGCAAACATCGGCGAGTCGACCAGGGTCTCGAAGCTGACCGGCTTGAAGGTCGTCTTGCCGCCGCTCTGGCCGGCGACGTCCAGCGCCACGCCGAACCTCCAGCCTTCCGGCAGGATTACCGAGGCCTCGACCGGGATGCGGCGGGTGTACCAGCCGGCCGGATAGAAGGCGGTCGAGTTCCACTGCAGGTTCAGCATCTCCTGGGTGACCACGACCCGGCCCTGATCCGGCGCTGTGGCCGACAGGAACTCGAACGACAGGTCCAGCGCCCTGGCGCCTTCCGGAACATCGACATGCAGGGCGAAGACCTCGACCGGGTCGCGCACCCACTTCACCGGCTTGCCGCCGGCTGTGATCACCAGACCGGAGACCTTCTCCAGCTGCCCGCGCGGGGCGTGGGCGCCCGGCAGCCACTCCGGATAGAGCAGCACCATCGGCCCGGCCTTCGCCACCGGGATGGTCTGTTTCACCCGGAAGATGCGGCGGTCCAGGTCCCTGGCGTCGACACTCAGCGTCATGGTCCCGGGAAAGGCCACGTCCCGGGCTTCCGGAATGGCCGGCGGCATCGGCGACGGGCGCGGGCCGGGACTGTCCTGGGCGATGGCCGGGGTGGCGAGCAGGAGGGTCAGGGCGAGGAGGAGTCTGGTGAGCAAGACGGTCGGCCTTCAGCTGCCGGAGGACAGTCTGCATTTAGAGCGGCAGGCGACCGGGGCGACAAGAGCGGCGGAACCGGTTTCGAAAGACCCGCGTTAGGACCGGATGCTCAAGCTCGCAGGCGTCCTCCTCGTTGTCATGATCATCGCCGGAATCCTCGGATTCGTCGTCGACGTGGCCGGTGCTCTGGCCAAGATCGCCTTCTTCATCTGCCTGATCGGCCTGGCCGTCACCCTGGCCATGAAGTTCCTGCGCAAGACCTGAGACGCCCGCTGTCGGAGGGTCCGTGACGCTGCGTGACGAAAGTCAAGCGGCGCCTCTTCCCTTATCCACGGCTTTCCCCTATATCCGCTCCCTCGCGGAAAATCCGATCAACTGAGACGCGACTTTCCGCGCGCGTGCCCGACAGCCCGGTCAATGCCCTCCGACCGGTGCGATGGGGCGCCCCTGACACGCCAGGGGCAAGGTCTTGCGTCCGCTTCCGGCACCGCCGGAAGAGCCGAGGGTGGACGCGACAAGACACATTTACGCGCGGAGTCCCTCCGCGCACGCAGGGAAAAAGATGGCGCAATCCTTCACCGGCAAGAAGCGGATCCGCAAGTCGTTCGGCCGCATCCCCGAAGCTGTGCAGATGCCGAACCTCATCGAGGTTCAACGCTCCTCCTACGAGCAGTTCCTCCAGCGCGAAGTGCGCGCCGGCGAGCGCCGGGACGAGGGCATCGAGGCGGTCTTCAAGTCGGTGTTCCCGATCAAGGACTTCAACGAGCGCGCCGTGCTCGAATACGTCTCCTACGAGTTCGAGGAGCCCAAGTATGACGTCGAGGAGTGCATCCAGCGCGACATGACGTATGCGGCGCCGCTGAAGGTGAAGCTGCGTCTCATCGTGTTCGAGATGGAAGAGGAAACCGGCGCCCGGTCCGTCAAGGACATCAAGGAGCAGGACGTCTACATGGGCGATATCCCGCTCATGACGGACAAGGGCACCTTCATCGTCAACGGCACCGAGCGGGTCATCGTCTCGCAGATGCACCGTTCGCCCGGCGTGTTCTTCGACCACGACAAGGGCAAGACCCACTCCTCGGGCAAGCTGCTGTTCGCCGCCCGCGTCATTCCCTACCGCGGCTCCTGGCTCGACTTCGAGTTCGACGCCAAGGACATCGTCTACGTCCGCATCGACCGCCGCCGCAAACTGCCGGCCACGACCTTCCTCTACGGTCTGGGCATGGACGGCGAGGAAATCCTCACGACCTTCTATGACGTCGTGCCGTTCGAGCGCCGCGAAGGCGGCTGGGCCACGCCCTACAAGCCCGAGCGCTGGCGCGGCGTGAAGCCGGAGTTCCCGCTGATCGACGCCGACACCGGCGAGGAAGTGGCCCCGGCCGGCCAGAAGATCAGCGCCCGCGCCGCCAAGAAGCTGGGCGACACGGTCAAGACGCTGCTGCTCGGCCCGGAGGCCCTGACCGGCCGCTATCTGGCCCGTGACGAAGTGAACCCGGAAACCGGCGAGATCTACGCCGAAGCCGGCGACGAGCTCGACGCGGCGGTGATCGAGGCTCTGGAAGAGAAGGGCTTCAAGTCCATCGACGTGCTCGACATCGACCACGTCACTGTCGGCGCCTACATGCGCAACACCCTGC
This sequence comes from Caulobacter sp., assembly GCA_030683005.1. Classification (GTDB taxonomy): domain Bacteria; phylum Pseudomonadota; class Alphaproteobacteria; order Caulobacterales; family Caulobacteraceae; genus Caulobacter. Next base: position 52,304 of record JAUXMY010000011.1, read on the forward strand.
GGGTCGACAAGAACGTCGTCCGCGAGGACGCGCTGTTCGACATCTACCGCGTCATGCGTCCGGGCGAGCCGCCCACGGTCGAAGCCGCCGAGGCGATGTTCCGGTCGCTGTTCTTCGACCAGGAGCGCTACGACCTCTCCTCGGTCGGCCGCGTGAAGATGAACATGCGCCTGGAGCTGGACGTCGCCGACGACGTCCGGGTCCTGCGCAAGGAAGACGTGCTGGAAGTCCTGAAGGTCCTGGTCGGCCTGCGCGACGGCCGCGGCGAAATCGACGACATCGACAACCTCGGCAATCGCCGGGTCCGTTCTGTCGGCGAGCTGCTCGAGAACCAGTACCGCGTGGGCCTGCTCCGTATGGAGCGCGCCATCAAGGAGCGCATGTCGTCCGTCGACATCGACACCGTGATGCCGCACGATCTGATCAACGCCAAGCCGGCCGCGGCCAGCGTGCGTGAATTCTTCGGCTCCTCACAGCTGTCGCAGTTCATGGACCAGACCAACCCGCTGTCGGAGATCACCCACAAGCGTCGCCTTTCGGCCCTCGGCCCGGGCGGTCTGACCCGCGAGCGCGCCGGCTTCGAAGTCCGTGACGTGCACCCGACCCACTACGGCCGGATCTGCCCGATCGAAACGCCGGAAGGCCCGAACATCGGCCTGATCAACTCCCTGGCCACCCACGCCCGCGTCAACAAGTACGGCTTCATCGAGAGCCCGTACCGCCGCGTGTCCGACGGCAAGCCGATGGACGAGGTCGTCTACATGTCGGCCATGGAAGAGGCGAAGCACGTCATCGCCCAGGCCAACATCAAGATGGAGAACGGCTCGATCCTCGAGGATCTGGTCCCGGGCCGCATCAATGGCGAACCCGGCCTGCTCCAGCGCGACCAGGTCGACTTGATGGACGTCTCGCCCAAACAGGTCGTGTCGGTCGCCGCCGCCCTGATCCCCTTCCTTGAAAACGATGACGCCAACCGCGCCCTCATGGGCTCGAACATGCAGCGTCAGGCCGTGCCGCTCGTGCAGTCGGACGCGCCGCTGGTCGGCACCGGCATGGAAGACGTCGTGGCCCGCGATTCCGGCGCCGTGGTCATCGCCCGCCGCAAGGGCGTGGTCGAGCAGATCGACGGTACGCGTATCGTCATCCGCGCCACCGAGGAAACCGACCCGACCAAGTCGGGCGTCGACATCTACCGCCTGTCCAAGTTCCAGCGTTCGAACCAGAACACCTGCATCAACCAGCGTCCGCTGGTGCGCGTGGGCGACCGGATCAACGCCGGCGACATCGTGGCAGACGGCCCGTCGACCGACCTGGGCGAACTGGCGCTGGGCCGCAACGCCCTCGTCGCGTTCATGCCGTGGAACGGCTACAACTTCGAAGACTCGATCCTGATCTCCGAGCGCATCGTGCGCGATGACGTCTTCACCTCGATCCACATCGAGGAGTTCGAGGTCATGGCCCGCGACACCAAGCTGGGCCCGGAAGAGATCACCCGCGACATCCCCAACGTCGGCGAGGAGGCCCTGCGCAATCTCGACGAAGCGGGCATCGTGGCGATCGGCGCCGAGGTCCTGCCGGGCGACATCCTGGTCGGCAAGGTCACGCCCAAGGGCGAGTCCCCGATGACCCCGGAAGAGAAGCTGCTGCGCGCCATCTTCGGCGAGAAGGCTTCCGACGTTCGCGACACCTCCCTGCGCCTGCCCCCCGGCGTCGCCGGCACGGTCGTCGAGGTGCGGGTGTTCAACCGGCACGGCGTCGACAAGGACGAACGCGCGCTGGCCATCGAGCGGGCTGAAATCGAACGCCTGGGCAAGGACCGCGACGACGAGTTCGCCATCCTGAACCGCAACATGACCTCGCGCCTGCGCGAGCTGATCGCCGGCAAGGTCGCCGTCTCCGGTCCCAAGGGCCTGAGCCGCGGTGAAGTGACGGCCGAGAAGCTCGAGGAGATCGCGCCCGGCCTGTGGTGGCAGATCGCGCTCGACGACGAGAAGGCCATGGGCGAGCTGGAGGCCCTGCGCCGCCAGTTCGACGAGGCCCGCAAGCGTCTGGACCGTCGCTTCGAGGACAAGGTCGACAAGCTGCAGCGCGGCGACGAGCTGCCCCCCGGCGTCATGTAGATGGTCAAGGTCTTCGTGGCCGTGAAGCGCAAGCTTCAGCCGGGCGACAAGATGGCCGGCCGCCACGGCAACAAGGGCGTCATCTCCAAGATCCAGCCGATCGAGGACATGCCGCACCTGGCCGACGGCACCGCTGTGGACGTGGTTCTGAACCCGCTGGGCGTGCCTTCGCGCATGAACGTCGGCCAGATCTTCGAAACCCACCTGGGCTGGGCCGCCGCCGGCCTCGGCAAGCAGATCGCCAACCTCCTGGAAGCCTGGCAACAGGGCGGCCAGAAGAAGGCGCTGCAGGATCGTCTGCGGGACATCTACGGTCCCGACGAGGAGCTGCCGGACGACGAGGAAGAGCTCATCGAGCTCGCCCGCAACCTGTCCAAGGGCGTGCCCTTCGCGACCCCGGTCTTCGACGGCGCCCACATCGGGGACATCGAGGATCACCTGCGCATGGCCGGTCTCGACCCGTCGGGCCAGTCGATCCTGTTCGACGGCCAGACCGGCGAGCAGTTCAAGCGTCCGGTCACGGTCGGCTACATCTACATGCTGAAGCTGCACCACCTGGTCGACGACAAGATCCACGCCCGTTCGATCGGTCCGTACTCGCTCGTCACCCAGCAACCGCTGGGCGGCAAGGCGCAGTTCGGCGGTCAGCGCTTCGGGGAGATGGAGGTCTGGGCTCTCGAAGCCTACGGCGCCGCCTACACCCTGCAGGAGATGCTGACGGTGAAGTCGGACGACGTGGCGGGCCGGACCAAGGTCTACGAGTCCATCGTGCGCGGCGACGACACGTTCGAAGCCGGCATTCCCGAGAGCTTCAACGTGCTCGTCAAGGAAATGCGCTCGCTGGGCCTGAACGTGGAGCTGGAGAACACCTGACGGTTCTTTTCCCCTCTCCCGCCCGGCGGGGGAGGGGCGATCGCCAGCCTCTCCATCCAGACATTTTCGGGGGTCACCCCGCACTGAAGGAACCAAGATGAACCAGGAAGTCCTGAACATCTTCAATCCGGTCCAGGCCGCTCCGACCTTCGACCGCATCCGCATCGCCCTGGCCTCGCCGGAAAAGATCCGTTCATGGTCGTTCGGTGAGATCAAGAAGCCGGAAACGATCAACTACCGCACGTTCAAGCCCGAGCGTGACGGCCTGTTCTGCGCGCGCATCTTCGGTCCGACCAAGGACTACGAGTGCCTGTGCGGCAAGTACAAGCGGATGAAGTACAAGGGCATCATCTGCGAAAAGTGCGGCGTTGAAGTCACCCTCGCCCGCGTGCGGCGCGAGCGGATGGGCCACATCGAGCTGGCCTCGCCGGTCGCCCACATCTGGTTCCTGAAGTCGCTGCCCTCGCGCATCGCCATGATGCTCGACATGCCGCTGAAGGACATCGAGCGCGTCCTCTACTTCGAGCACTACATCGTCACCGAGCCGGGCCTGACCCCGCTGAAGGTGAACCAGCTGCTGTCGGAAGACGAGCAGATGCGGTTCCAGGACGAGTTCGGCGATGACAGCTTCACCGCCGAGATCGGCGCCGAGGCCATCTTCAATCTCCTGAAGGGCATCGAGCTCGAGAAGGAAGCCGAGAAGCTTCGCGAGGAACTGGCCGGCAGTCCGTCCGAGATCAAGCAGAAGAAGTACAGCAAGCGCCTCAAGATCATCGAGGCCTTCATCGAGTCCGGCAACAAGCCGGAGTGGATGATCCTGACCGTCGTGCCGGTCATCCCGCCCGAGCTGCGCCCGCTGGTGCCGCTGGACGGCGGCCGCTTCGCGACCTCGGACCTGAACGACCTCTACCGCCGGGTCATCAACCGCAACAACCGCCTCAAGCGCCTCATTGAGCTGCGCGCGCCGGACATCATCATCCGCAACGAAAAGCGGATGCTGCAGGAAGCCGTCGACGCCCTGTTCGACAACGGCCGTCGCGGCCGGGTCATCACCGGCGCCAACAAGCGTCCGCTGAAGTCCCTCGCCGACATGCTGAAGGGCAAGCAGGGCCGGTTCCGTCAGAACCTGCTCGGCAAGCGCGTCGACTACTCGGGCCGTTCGGTCATCGTCGTCGGTCCCGAGCTGAAGCTGCACGAGTGCGGCCTGCCCAAGAAGATGGCGCTGGAGCTGTTCAAGCCGTTCATCTACGCGCGCCTTGACGCCAAGGGCCTGTCGGGCACCGTCAAGCAGTCCAAGCGCATGGTCGAGCGTGAACAGCCGGCGGTGTGGGACGTCCTCGAGGAGGTCATCCGCGAACACCCCGTCCTGCTGAACCGCGCGCCGACGCTCCACCGTCTGGGCATCCAGGCGTTCGAGCCCAAGCTGATCGAGGGCAAGGCCATCCAGCTCCACCCGCTGGTCTGCGCCGCCTTCAACGCCGACTTCGACGGCGACCAGATGGCCGTGCACGTCCCGCTGAGCCTCGAGGCCCAGCTGGAAGCGCGCGTGCTGATGATGTCGACCAACAACATCCTCAGCCCCGCCAACGGCAAGCCGATCATCGTGCCGTCGCAGGACATCGTCCTTGGCCTCTACTACCTGTCGCAGTCGCGTGACGGGGAGCCGGGCGAAGGCAAGATCTTCGGCGACCTGGGTGAGATCGAGATGGCGCTCGACGCCGGCGTTGTGACCCTGCACAGCAAGATCAAGGCGCGCTTCACGGAGATGACGCCGGAAGGCGAGATCCTGCGCAAGGTAATCGACACAACGCCGGGCCGGATGAAGATCGCCGCCCTGCTGCCGCGTCACACCCAGATCGGCCACCGCCTCATCGAAAAGGCGCTGACCAAGAAGGAAATCGGCAATCTGATCGACATCGTCTACCGGCACTGCGGTCAGAAGGCGACGGTCATCTTCGCCGACCAGATCATGGCGCTGGGCTTCAAGGAAGCGGCCAAGGCCGGCATCTCCTTCGGCAAGGACGACATCATCATTCCGCAGCGCAAGACCGCGATCGTCGACGAGACACGCAAGCTCGCCGAGGAATACGAGCAGCAGTACGCTGACGGCCTGATCACCAAGGGCGAGAAGTACAACAAGGTCGTCGACGCCTGGGCCAAGGCCACCGATCGCGTCGCCGACGAGATGATGGCCGAGCTGCAGACCAAGCACACCGACGAGAACGGCCGCGAGCGCGAGATCAACGCCATCTACATGATGGCCCACTCCGGCGCCCGGGGCTCGCAGGCCCAGATGAAGCAACTCGGCGGGATGCGCGGCCTGATGGCCAAGCCGTCCGGCGAGATCATCGAGACCCCGATCGTCTCGAACTTCAAGGAAGGCCTGACCGTGCAGGAGTACTTCAACTCCACCCACGGCGCCCGCAAGGGCCTGGCCGACACCGCGCTGAAGACCGCCAACTCGGGTTACCTGACCCGCCGTCTGGTCGACGTGGCGCAGGACTCGATCATCACCGAGGAAGACTGCGGCACCACCCGCGGCATCACCCTGCGTCCGGTGGTCGAGGGCGGCGACATTCTCGTCTCGCTCGGCCTGCGCGTCCTGGGCCGCTTCTCGGCCGAGGACATCAAGGACCCGAACACCGGCGAAGTCATCGTGCCGGCCGACACCTACCTCGTGGAAGACCAGATCGACCTCATCGAGAAGGCCGCCGTGCAGTCGGTGAAGGTCCGTTCGGTCCTGACCTGCGAAGCCAAGGCCGGCGTCTGCGGCGCCTGCTACGGCCGCGATCTGGCCCGGGGCACGCCAGTCAACATCGGTGAAGCGGTTGGCGTCATCGCCGCCCAGTCGATCGGTGAGCCGGGCACCCAGCTGACGATGCGGACCTTCCACATCGGCGGCACCGCCCAGGTGGCCGAGCAGTCGTTCTTCGAAAGCAGCAATGACGGCATCGCCCGCGTGGTCGGACCGGCGGTCAAGGGCGCCGACGGCGACTTCATCGTCATGAGCCGCAACACGGCCATCACCGTGCAGGTCGATGGCAAGGATCGCGAGGCCTACAAGCCGCCCTACGGCGCGCGCCTGAAGGTCAAGGATGGCGACAAGGTGAAGCGCGGCCAGCGTCTGGCCGAGTGGGACCCCTACACCACCCCGATCATCACCGAAGTCCCCGGCCGGATTCGCGCCGAGGACCTGGTGGACGGCTTCTCGGTCCGCGAGGAAACCGACGAGGCCACCGGCATCGCCAACCGCGTCATCGTGGACTGGCGCGCCTCGGCCCGTGGCTCGGACCTGCGTCCGGCCATGGCCGTCATCGACGAGAACGGGGCTTACAAGCGCCTCGCCAGCGGCGGTGAAGCCCGTTACCTGCTGTCGGCGGGCGCCATTCTCTCGGTCGGCGACGGCGACGAGGTGAAGGCCGGCGAGGTCATCGCCCGGATCCCCACGGAAGGCGCCAAGACGCGCGATATCACCGGCGGTCTGCCGCGGGTGGCCGAGCTGTTCGAGGCCCGCCGTCCGAAGGATTGCGCGGTCATCGCCGAGATGGACGGCCGCGTCGAGTTCGGTAAGGACTACAAGAACAAGCGTCGCATCAAGATCACTCCCGAAGACGGTGGTGAAGCGGCCGAGTTCCTGATCCCGAAGGGCAAGCACATCGCCGTTCACGACGGCGACGTGATCCACAAGGGCGAGTACATCATCGACGGCAACCCGGATCCGCACGACATCCTGCGCATCCTGGGCGTCGAGGCGCTGGCCAACTTCCTGGTCGACGAGATCCAGGAAGTCTACCGACTGCAGGGCGTGCCGATCAACGACAAGCACATCGAGACGATCGTTCGTCAGATGCTGCAGAAGGTCGAGATCCTGGAGCCGGGCGATACGGGCCTGATCAAGGGCGATCACCTCGACAAGACCGAGGTCGACTACGAGAACGCCAAGGCGGAAGCCCGCAAGGGTCGCCCGGCGCTCACCCAGCCGGTCCTGCTTGGCATCACCAAGGCGTCGCTGCAGACCCGCAGCTTCATCTCGGCGGCGTCCTTCCAGGAGACCACCCGCGTCCTCACCGACGCCTCGGTCCACGGCAAGGTCGACACCCTCGAAGGCCTCAAGGAGAACGTCATCGTCGGCCGGCTCATCCCGGCGGGCACCGGCTCCTACCTGCGCGGCCTGCAGCGCATCGCCACCAAGCGCGACGAGGCCCTCTCGGCCGCCCGCGAAGAGGCTATGGAGCCGCTGCCGGCCGAGATCGCCCTCGAGACGGCGGACGCCCAGTCGTAAGGCTGGTCGGCTGATCCAGAGACAGGACGGCCCGGGAGCAATCCCGGGCCGTTTTCTGTTTCGGGCTTCCGGAGGTCCTCCGCCGAAGCGACAGGCGTGCCTTACGGTTTGTCCAGGCCGGTGATCACGCCCGGCGCGGCCTTCGGATCGATCCCCACCGGCACGGGCGCCTCGCGCCACGCACGGTCGCGGGCCTTGCCGGCGGCCCGGGCGTCGAAGCCGTCACGCTTGCGACGGTCCATCGGCGCGGGAATGAAGGCCGCGTCCCTGGCTCCGGCGCCCAGCTTTTCGTCGCAGCCGTCGATCTCGCGGCGATTCAGCCCGACCGCCGTGCGGTTGGCGCAGCCGACCGTGGAGCCGCGCAGTGCGCCGCGCAGGTCCCCGTCCGGCTGACCCGCGCCCTGGCCGCTGACGGCCCCGCCGGAGCCGGCGCCGGCCTTCGGGGCGGGTGCGGGCGCTGCGGGGGCGGGGACGGGCGCCATGGGCAGGGGCGGGGCGGCGGAGGGCGCGGGGACGGCGACGGCGCGGGGACGCACCGGCGAGGCCCGGGGCGCCGTCGAGGCGGGGACGTCGGTCCGCGGCGCACGAGGCGGCGGGGGCGGCCGGAACAGGTCGACGACCATCACCTGCTCTTCGTCGACCTCCGGACGTTCGTGCGGCCGGGGAACGTTCAGGCCGATGAGGGCCAGCACCAGGCCGTGCCCCGCGGCGGAGGCCACGAGGATCGCGGCCTTCAGGACCCGTTCCCGTCGGACGGCGGACAAGACGTACGGGCTCCCCTCGTTAAGGCCTCAGGCTTTCCCGGCCGGGCGGCGAAAACGTGTCCAAGGTTCGTTCACTCCGGGGCTGGCGAAGTCTCCGGGGACGATTCGCGCCGGGGCTGGAAGAAGAAGGGGCGCTTCGACACGTCGCATCTTCGACTGACCGGCGGTTTGTGGAATCGGCCGCGAGTCGAGGGCGAGTCCACGCAGAGTCGACCCCGAGTCGATCCCGCGGCCGCGGCGGTGAAGGGCAAGGCGATCCCCAGGGCGCGGCAGTTTGCGCCAAGGCTTTCCAAAGCCTTGACCTTGCACGCCCCGGCGAGTATCTAGCGCGCCTCTTTCGGGGGCCGGGTTTGCGCCCGTCGCCCGTTGAAGCTGAAGTCCCTGTCGAGGGCGATCAGGCCCGCCGGAACGCAGATTGACGCGCGCCGGCGAGTTTTCGCGTTCCGACCGGGCGTTCAGAGCCGGAAAGTACTTTCATCAGGACCCCCGAGGCGCTTCGGCCGAAAGGCACACGCCTCCACGAGCAAAAAAGAGATAATGCCTACAGTCAACCAGCTCATCCGCAAACCGCGCCAGCCCAAGCCGGCCCGGAACAAGGTGCCCGCCCTGAAGGGCTGCCCGCAACGTCGTGGCGTCTGCACCCGCGTGTACACGACGACCCCGAAGAAGCCGAACTCGGCGCTTCGTAAGGTCGCCAAGGTCCGCCTGACCACCGGCATCGAAGCCGTGTGCTACATCCCCGGCGAAGGTCACAACCTGCAGGAGCACTCGGTGGTGCTCATCCGCGGCGGCCGCGTCAAGGATTTGCCCGGCGTCCGCTACCACATCCTGCGCGGCGTCCTCGACACCCAGGGTGTCAAGGATCGTAAGCAGCGTCGTTCGCTCTACGGCGCCAAGCGTCCGAAGTAAGGAAAAGAAGAATGTCCCGTCGCCGTCGCGCCGAGAAGCGTCAGGTTCTGCCCGATCCGAAGTTCGGGGACCTGATCGTCACGAAATTCATGAACTACGTCATGTACGAAGGCAAAAAAGCCGTCGCCGAGAACATCATCTACGGCGCCTTCGACATCCTCGAGTCCAAGCGCAAGGACCAGGGTCCCCTGGAAACCTTCCACTCGGCCCTGGACAACGTCGCCCCGGCGATCGAAGTCCGGTCGCGCCGCGTTGGCGGCGCCACCTACCAGGTGCCCGTCGAGGTCCGTCCGGACCGCCGCCGCGCCCTGGCTATCCGCTGGCTGGTCACCGCTGCGCGCAAGCGTGGCGAGAACACCATGACCGAAAAGCTGGCCGCCGAGCTGCTGGACGCTTCGAACAACCGCGGCACCGCGGTGAAGAAGCGCGAAGACACGCACAAGATGGCTGAAGCCAACCGGGCGTTCTCGCACTACCGCTGGTAACACCCAGCCCGAAACCTTTTTGGGCGCGGGCGGTTCGAAAGACCCGCCCGCGCTTACATTATGCAGGCCGATAGGCGATCTCATGCCCCGCAATCACAACATCGAAGACTACCGTAACTTCGGAATCATGGCCCACATCGACGCGGGCAAGACGACGACGACGGAACGGATCCTGTACTACACCGGCAAGAGCCATAAGATCGGCGAAGTCCACGACGGCGCCGCGACCATGGACTGGATGGACCAGGAGCAGGAACGCGGCATCACGATCACTTCGGCCGCGACGACCGCCTTCTGGGAAGGCAAGCGCCTGAACATCATCGACACCCCCGGCCACGTCGACTTCACCATCGAAGTCGAACGCAGCCTGCGCGTGCTCGACGGCGCCGTGACGGTGCTGGACGGCAACGCCGGCGTCGAGCCGCAGACCGAAACCGTCTGGCGCCAGGCCGACAAGTATCGCGTGCCCCGCATCGTGTTCGTCAACAAGATGGACAAGATCGGCGCCGACTTCGACAAGTCGGTCCAGTCGATCCGCGACCGCCTCGGCGCGAAGGCCGTGCCGATCCAGTTCCCGATCGGTTCGGAAACCAGCCTGACCGGCCTGGTCGATCTGGTTCGCATGAAGGCCGTGATCTGGGACAACGACGGCCTGGGCGCGAACTTCCGCGACGAAGAGATCCCCGCCGATCTGGTCGAGAAGGCCAATGAAGCCCGCCACTACCTGATCGAGAACGCCGTCGAGCTCGACGACGAGGCGATGGAAGCCTACCTCGGCGGGGAAGAGCCCTCGATCGAGACGATCAAGAAGTGCATCCGCAAGGCCGTTCTGACCGGCGCCTTCTATCCGATCCTCTGCGGCTCGGCGTTCAAGAACAAAGGCGTCCAGACCCTGCTCGACGCCGTCGTCGATTACCTGCCCTCGCCGGTGGACATCCCGCCGACCCCGGGAATCGACTTCAAGACCGAAGAGCCCGTCGTGCGCCGCGCGTCGGACGACGAGCCCCTGTCGGTCCTGGCGTTCAAGATCATGGACGACCCCTTCGTCGGCTCGCTGACCTTCTGCCGCATCTATTCCGGCAAGATGGAAACCGGCATGGGCCTGCTGAACTCGACCCGCGACCGCAAGGAACGTGTCGGCCGCATGCTGCTGATG
>JAUXMY010000013.1 GCA_030683005.1 Caulobacter sp.
AATGGCCTGCGCCCGGCCCGCTTCGTCATCACCGACCAGGACCATGTGATCATGGCCTCGGAAGTGGGCGTGCTGACCGTTCCCGAGGAGCGGGTGGTCCGCAAGTGGCGCCTGCAGCCCGGCAAGATGCTGCTGATCGACATGGAGGAAGGCCGCATCATCGAGGACGAGGAGATCAAGGCCTCCCTCGCCGACGCCCAGCCCTACGCCGAGTGGCTGGCCCGCACCCAGTTCAAGCTCGAGGATCTGCCCGAGGCGCCGCCCGCCGAGGAGCTTCAGGGCGCTGATCCGGTGCACCTGCTCGATCGCCAGCAGGCCTTCGGCTACACCCAGGAAGACCTGCAGTTCTTCCTTGAGCCAATGGCCCAGACCGGCGACGACCCCATCGGTTCGATGGGCGCGGACGTGCCCATCGCCGTGCTCTCGCGCCGCACCAAGCTGCTCTACGAGTACTTCAAGCAGAACTTCGCCCAGGTCACCAACCCGCCGATCGACCCGATCCGCGAGGAGCTGGTCATGAGCCTGGTGTCGATGATCGGACCGCGCCCGAACCTGCTGGGACGCCAGGCCGGTACGCACAAGCGTCTGGAGGTCTCCCAGCCGATCCTCACCAACGAGGACATGGCCAAGATCCGCGCCATCAGCGAGCTGCTGGACGGCGCCTTCCGCACCGCGACCATCGACGTCACCTGGCCGGCCGAAGATGGCGCGGCGGGCCTGGAGAAGGCGCTGGAGCGGGTGTGCCGTGAGGCCACCGACAACGTGCTGGCCGACATGAACATCCTGATCCTGTCGGATCGGGCCACCTCGCCGGACCGCATCGCCATCCCGGCGGCGCTAGCCACGGCGGCCGTGCACCACCACCTGATCCGCCAGGGCCTGCGCATGCAGACGGGCCTGGTCATCGAGACCGGCGAAGCCCGCGAGGTGCACCACTTCTGCGTCCTGGCCGGCTATGGCGCAGAGGCGGTGAACCCCTACCTGGCGTTCGAGACCCTCGAGCATCTGCGGGTCCAGAACGGCTACACGCTCAGCGCCTATGACGTGCGCAAGAACTTCATCAAGGCGGTCGGCAAGGGCCTGCTGAAGGTGATGTCGAAGATGGGCATCTCGACCTACCAGTCCTACTGCGGCGCGCAGATCTTCGACGCCGTCGGCCTGAACTCGGCGGTGATCGAAAAGTACTTCACCGGCACGGCGACGACGATCGAGGGCATCGGCCTGGACGGCATCGCCCAGGAGGCCGTGCGCCGCCACCGCGACGCCTTCGGCGACAACCCGATCTACGCCTCCATGCTCGACGTCGGCGGCACGTTCGCCTTCCGTCTGCGCGGCGAGGAGCATGCCTGGACGCCGGAGACGGTGGCCCGCCTGCAGCACGCCGTGCGCGGCAACCTGCCCGACGAGTATCGGGCCTTCGCCGAGGGCATCAACGAGCAGGCGCAGCGCCTGCTGACCATCCGCGGCCTGATGCAGTTCCGCGACGCCGAGACCCCGCTCAGCCTCGACGAGGTCGAGCCGGCGTCCGAGATCGTCAAGCGGTTCGCCACCGGCGCCATGAGCTTCGGCTCCATCAGCCGCGAGGCCCACACCACCCTGGCGGTGGCGATGAACCGCATCGGCGGGAAGTCGAACACCGGGGAGGGCGGCGAGGAGGCCGACCGCTTCAAGCCGCTGCCGAACGGCGATTCCATGCGCTCGGCCATCAAACAGGTGGCGTCCGGCCGCTTCGGCGTCACCGCCGAGTACCTGGTCAACGCCGACGATATCCAGATCAAGATGGCCCAGGGCGCCAAGCCCGGCGAGGGCGGCCAGCTGCCCGGCCACAAGGTCGACAAGAACATCGCCCGCGTCCGCCACTCGACGCCGGGCGTCGGCCTGATCAGCCCGCCGCCGCACCACGACATCTATTCGATCGAGGATCTGGCCCAGCTGATCCACGACCTGAAGAACGCCAACTCGCGGGCCCGTATCTCCGTGAAGCTGGTCTCGGAAGTGGGCGTGGGCACCGTGGCCGCCGGCGTCGCCAAGGCGCGGGCCGACCACATCACCATCTCCGGCTTCGAGGGCGGCACCGGCGCCTCGCCCCTGACCTCGCTGATCCACGCCGGCTCGCCCTGGGAGATCGGCCTGGCCGAGACCCAGCAGACCCTGCTGCTCAACGGCCTGCGCACCCGCGTCGCCGTGCAGGCGGACGGGGGGCTGCGCACCGGCCGCGACGTGGCCGTCGCCGCCCTGCTCGGCGCCGACGAGTTCGGCTTCGCCACCGCGCCGCTGATCTCGGCCGGCTGCATCATGATGCGCAAGTGCCACCTGAACACCTGCCCGGTGGGCGTGGCGACCCAGGATCCGGTGCTGCGGGCCCGCTTCAACGGCAAGCCCGAGCATGTGATCAACTACTTCTTCTTCGTCGCCGAAGAGCTGCGCGAGATCATGGCGCAGCTGGGCTTCCGGACCGTCGCGGAGATGGTCGGCCGCGTCGACCGGCTGGAAATGCGCCAGGCCATCGACCACTGGAAGGCCGAGGGCGTGGACCTGTCGAAGATCCTGCACGCGGTCACCGACCACGGCGCGGGCCTTAGCCAGTCGCAGACCCAGGATCACGGGCTGGAAAAGGCGCTCGACAACACCCTGATCGCCGATGCGAAGGATGCGCTGGAGTCCGGGGCGCCGATGCGAGGCGAGTACCCGATCCGCAACATCAACCGCACCGTCGGCACCATGCTGTCGTCGGAAGTCGCGCGGCGCTACGGCCACGCCGGCCTGCCCGAGGACACCATCTCCCTGACCTTCCACGGCGCGGCGGGCCAGAGCTTCGGCGCCTTCGCGGCCCGGGGCGTCACCCTGGAGCTGATCGGCGACGGCAACGACTATGTCGGCAAGGGTCTGTCCGGCGGCCGGGTGGTCGTGCGGCAGCCGATCGGGTCGACCCGCGATCCGGTCACCAACATCATCGTCGGCAACACCGTGCTCTACGGCGCCATCGCCGGCGAGGCCTATTTCCAGGGCGTGGCCGGCGAGCGCTTCGCGGTCCGCAACTCCGGCGCCGTGGCGGTGGTCGAGGGCACCGGCGACCACGGCTGCGAGTACATGACCGGCGGCGTCATCGCCGTGCTGGGCGAGACGGGCCGCAACTTCGCGGCCGGCATGTCCGGCGGCGTGGCCTATGTCTACGATCCGGAGGGGCGTTTCCCGTCGCTGTGCAACGCCGCGATGGTCGAGCTCGAAACGGTCGAGCCGACGGTCGGGGACGACGAGGCGGGCCGGCCCAGCCAGCGCGCCCGCTCGGTCGAGGACAACGGCATGGGCGACATGCTGTCGTTCGACGCCGAACGCCTGCGCATCCTGGTCGAGCGGCACCTGCTCTACACCGGCAGCGCCCGCGCGCGGGAGATCCTCGACACCTGGGAGGTCGCGGTCACCCGCTTCTGGAAGGTCATGCCCAAGGACTACCGCCGGGCGCTGACGGACATGGCCACCGAGCGACAGGCGGCCGCCGCCGTCGCCGCCGAATAACGCATCAGAGTCGGAGTATCACCATGGGCAAGCCCACCGGCTTTCTTGAGATCGACCGTCAGGAGCGCGGCTACGACAAGCCGCAGGACCGCCTGCGCAACTGGAAAGAGTTCGTCCATCCGCTGCCGGCGCCGGCCCTGAACCAGCAGGCCGCCCGTTGCATGGATTGCGGAATTCCGTTCTGTCACAACGGCTGTCCGGTCAACAACCAGATCCCGGACTTCAACAACCTCGTCTACCGCGAGCAGTGGCAGGCGGCGCTCGAGAACCTGCAGTCGACCAACAACTTCCCGGAGTTCACCGGCCGCATCTGCCCCGCGCCCTGCGAGGCGGCCTGTACCCTGAACATCATCGACAGCCCGGTGACCATCAAGACGATCGAATGCGCCATCGTCGACAAGGGCTGGGAAGAGGGCTGGATCACGCCGCGGCCGTCGCCGCGCGGCACCGGCAAGCGTGTCGCGGTCGTCGGCTCGGGCCCGGCGGGCCTGGCTTGCGCCCAGCAACTGGCCCGGGTCGGTCACGCCGCGACCGTGTTCGAGAAGAGCGACCGCATCGGTGGCCTGCTCCGCTACGGCATCCCCGACTTCAAGATGGAGAAGCATCTGATCGACCGCCGCGTCGCCCAGATGGAGGCCGAGGGCGTGATCTTCCGGACCAACATGGAGATCGGCGTCAACGTCTCGGTGCAACGCATCCTCGACGACTATGACGTGCTGGTCATGGCCGGCGGCGCCGAGCTGCCGCGTGACCTGGAGGTCCCGGGCCGCGAGCTGGACGGGATCCATTTCGCCATGGATTTCCTCGTCCAGCAGAACAAGCGCAACGCCGGCGACGACGAGGCGAAGGCCGCGCCGAACGGCACGCTGTCGGCGAAGGGCAAGCATGTCGTCGTCATCGGCGGCGGCGACACCGGCTCGGACTGCATCGGCACATCCAACCGCCATGGCGCCCTGTCGGTCACCCAGCTGGAGATCATGCCGCAGCCGCCGGCGCACGAGAACAAGCTGCTGACCTGGCCGGACTGGCCGATGAAGCTGCGCACCTCCTCCAGCCATGAAGAGGGCTGCGAGCGCGACTTCGCCGTCGCCACCCGGCGGGCCGTCGGCTCCAACGGCAAGGTCGAGGCGCTGGAGTGCGTGCGCATGGAATGGGTCGCCGACGTCGACGGGCGTCAGGTGCTTCAGGAAGTCGCCGGCAGCGAGTTCCAGATCAAGGCCGACATGGTCCTGCTGGCCATGGGCTTCGTCTCGCCGCGCCACAACAGCTTCACTGAACAGGCCGGCGTCGAACTCGACGGCCGCGGCGCGGTCAAGGCGCCGGTGACCGACTACAAGACGACCTCCGAGAACATCTTCGCCTGCGGCGACATGCGCCGGGGCCAGTCGCTGGTCGTCTGGGCGATCCGTGAGGGCCGCCAGTGCGCCCAGGCGGTTGACGCTTACCTGATGGGGACCAGCAAGCTTCCACGCTGAAGGCGGGGAGAGTTGGCCTCGCCCCTCACACCGCGTTGAGCGGGATCTTGAGGTAGCGGACGCCGTTGTCCTCCGGCTCGGGTAGGTGGCCGCCGCGCATGTTGACCTGCACCGAGGGCAGGATCAGGCGCGGCATGTCGAGGGTCCGGTCGCGGGCCTCGCGCAGCGCGACGAAGTCCGTGCGGGTCACGCCGGCGTGGACATGGACGTTCTCCCGCCGCTGGGCCGCGATCGTCGTTTCCCAGGCGTAGGTCTCCCGGTCGGGCGCCAGGTAGTCGTGGCACAGGAAGACCCGTGTCTCGTCCGGCAGCGCCAGCAGGCGCTGAATCGAGTCGTAGAGCGTCCCGGCGTCGCCGCCCGGGAAGTCACAACGCGCGGTGCCGTAGTCGGGCATGAACAGGGTGTCGCCGACGAACACGGCGTCGCCGATCACATGGGCCATGCAGGCAGGGGTGTGGCCGGGGACGTGCAGCGCAATCGCCTCCAGTCCGCCGATCCTGTAGCGCTCGCCGTCGCCGAACAGATGGTCGAACTGCCGCCCGTCGCGGGCGAAGTCGGCCCCGGCGTTGAACAGTTTGCCGAAGGTGTCCTGCACCTTCACGATCCGCTCGCCGATCGCGAGGCGCCCGCCCAGCGCTTCCTGCAGCAGCGGAGCGGCGGACAGGTGGTCGGCGTGGGCGTGGGTCTCGATCTGCCAGACCACCTCCAGCCCCTCGGCCGTGACGTAGTCGATCACCGCCTGGGCCGACCGCTCCGACGTACGGCCAGACGCGGCATCGTAGTCCAGCACGCTGTCGATGATGGCGCAGGCCTTCGAGCCCGGGTCGCGGACCACATAGCTGACCGTGAAGGTCGCCTCGTCGAAAAAGGCCTTGACCACCGGCCGCCTGGCGGGCGCGTCAAGCGCCTGGCGGATGATGGTGGTGGCGTCGCGGACAGCCGTGTCCACGGAGGAGATCGGCAGGGACATATGAGGGCTCACCAGTTGCATTCGTTGTGGATAACATATATGCGAATATATGCAGATACAAGTCCGCAGGGATCAGGATCGCATGACCGACACCATGATCATCACCGCCATCGCCAGCGGGGCCCTCGTCGGCGCGCTGCTCGGCCTGTTCGGCGGCGGCGGCTCGGTGCTGGCCACGCCCCTGCTGCTCTATGTCGTTGGCATTGACGACCCGCACGTCGCGATCGGCACCTCGGCGGCGGCGGTCGCGGTCAATGCCCTGATCAATCTGATCGGTCACGGCCGCGGCGGGCGGGTCAAATGGCCCTGCGCCACCGTGTTCGCGGTCGCGGGACTCGCCGGCTCCTTCCTGGGCTCCAGCCTGGCCAAGCAGGTCGATGGCCAGCAGCTGCTGCTGTTCTTCGCCGTGGCCATGGCCGCCATCGCGCTATCCATGCTGCGCCGGCCAAAGGCGGAGGGCGATCCCCAGGTCCACATCACCGGGCGCCTGATGCTCAAGCTGGCGCCGCTGGGCCTGCTCACCGGCATCGCCGCCGGGTTCTTCGGCATCGGCGGCGGGTTCCTGATCGTGCCGGGCCTGATGGCGGCGACCGGGATGACCCTGGCCAACGCCGCCGCCTCGTCGCTGCTGTCGGTGGCGCTCTTCGGCGCGGCGACTTCGGCCAACTACGCCGTTTCCGGGTTGGTGAACTGGCCCATCGCCGGCCTGTTCATTCTGGGCGGCCTGGCCGGCGGCTGGGTCGGGCTGCGCGGCGCGGGCCTGCTGGCCGCCCGGGCCATGCTGGCCCGGCGCCTGTTCGCCGCGATGGTGCTGGTCGTCGCGGCCTATGTCGCCTGGCAGGCCATCGGCGCCTGGACCGCCTAGAGCCTGATGGGTTCAGATGGAATCATCTGAACCCTGAATCAGGCTCTAAACTTTTGATTCCAGAGCACGATTCAACGGTCGGACGGTTCCGTCTGACCGCATCGTGCTCTAGCCGCCGCGCCCGCAGGCCGATGTCGATGACTGGCGCCGGGCGGCGGCGCGATCCAGCGACAGTTGGCCGGCGCCGCGCACATAGGTGAAGTAGAGGGCGCCTAGGATCGCCAGGTTCTTGAACAGCGGTCCGAGCTGGTCCGGCGCCAGATGGAGGGCGAGGGTGATCGGAACCAGGGTTACGGCCAGCAGCAGGGCTGACAGCCTTGCCCACAGCCCGAGGGCGAGGCTGACGCCGAACACGACGAAGACAGCGCCCGACAGCCAGAGCAGCGGTGATGGATCACCCAGTCGGCCGATCAGCTCGCTCCAGGGCGAGTCCGCGATACGATCCAGCATCGCGTCGTGCCGCGCGAAGTGGCCCAGACCGCCGACGATGAAGATCAGGCTGGTCAGGACCCGAAACACCGGGTCGGCGGACAGGGCGAGCCAGCGGGGCCTGGGAAGGGCGTCGTTCAGGCGTCTCAGCATGACCTGCATGTCCGTAGGGTGAGCCCCGACCGACGGCCGGCGCAGGGCGGCGGCTACCGGCCGCGATAGATCTCGCTCAACGCCGCCAGGATTCGGGCGGCGTTGGGGTCGGCGAGCCGGTAGTAGATGGTCTGGCCCTCCCGCCGGGTGGCGACCAGACCCTCGGCGCGCATCTTCGCAAGATGCTGCGACGTCGCCGACTGGGCCAGCGCCGCGTGTTCGGCCAGGGCGCTGACAGAGGCCTCCCCGTCCATCAGCCGACAGAGCAGCAGAAGCCGCTGTTCGCTCGCCAGCAGCTTCAGTAGCCGGGCGGCGGGCTGCACGCAGTCCTCAAACCCGGCGAGGCTGTGCGTTTCGGTGTCGTCGATCAGGAAGTCTATCATGTGCAGCATATTAGAATATGCGCATTAGAGTGCAATCCGCCCGCGATACTCCCGGTCACGTCTTCGCCTCGACTGGCCCGGCCGGGCGGTCGTCGTCGCGCAGCACGATGTAGATGGCCGGGATCACCAGTACGGTCAGGATGGTCGAGGACGCCAGGCCGAACAGCAGCGAGATGGCCAGACCCTGGAAGATCGGGTCGAACAGGATCACCGCCGCCCCGATCATCGCCGCCAGCGCGGTCAGCACGATCGGCTTGAAGCGGATCGCGCCCGCCTCAAGCAGGACCTCGCGCAGCGCCCGACCGTCGCCCTGGCTGTGGCGAATGAAATCGACCAGCAGGATCGAGTTTCGGACAATGATCCCCGCAAGGGCGATAAAGCCGATCATCGAGGTGGCGGTGAACGGCGCCTGGAACAGGATGTGGCCGATGACGATGCCGACCAGCGTCAGGGGGATCGGCGTCAGAATGACCAGCGGCAGCCGGAAGCTTTTGAACTGGGCGACCACCAGCACATAGATGCCCAGGATCGCCACGCCGAAGGCCGCGCCCATGTCCCGGAAGGTGACCCAGGTGATCTCCCACTCGCCATCCCACAGGATGGTCGGGCGGCTCTCGTCGGTCGGCTGACCGTTGAGCCGGATCTCCGGCCTGGGCGTGTCCTTCCACTCGGCCGCCTCGACGGCCTTGTTGACCGCCAGCATGCCGTAGATCGGGGCCTCATAGGCGCCGGCCAGCTCGGCGAGGACCATGTCGACGTCCCGGCCGTCGCGGCGGAAGATATGGGTCGAGCCGGCTTCCTGGCTGGCGGTGACGACCTCGCCCAGCGCGACCAGGCGCCCGTCGCGCGACTGGGCGACCGGCAGGGCGGCCAGGCCTTCGCCCCAGGTCCGGGCCGACTGCGGCAGGCGGACCGAGATTTCCAGCGGGTCGCGGCTCTCGCCGCGGTGGGCGTAGCCGACCACCTGTCCGCCCAGCGCCGCTGCGATGGAGTCATAGACCTCCCGGTCGCTGACCTTCAGGGACTCCAGGCGAGCGCGGTCGGGCACGAGGCGCAGGCCCGGGCGCGGCACGCCATAGCTGTCGTCGATATCGACGATGTAGGGCACCGACCGGAAGATGGTCTTGAGCTGCTCGGCCACCGCGCGGCGTGAGGCGGCGTCGGGTCCGTAAACCTCGGCCAGCAGGGTCGCCATGACCGGCGGTCCCGGCGGGGCCTCGACGACCTTGATGGAGGCGCCTTGCGGCAGGGCCAGTTTGGCCAGCCGCTCGCGCAGATCCAGGGCCACGGCGTGGCTGGACCGGTCGCGGTCGGCCTTCGGCGCCAGGGTCACGGACAGATCGCCCATCTCCGGCCGGTTGCGCTGGTAGTAGTGCCGCACCAGGCCGTTGAAGTTGAAGGGCGCGGAGGTGCCGGCGAAGGCGTCGATGGCGGTCACTTCCGGCACGGTTCGGGTGATCGCCGCCAGGTCGTTCAGGGCCCGCTGCGTGGCCTCCAGCGACGTGCCTTCCGGAAGGTCGGCGATGACCTGCAGCTCGGACTTGTTGTCGAACGGCAGCAGCTTCACCGTCACTGTCTTGGTGGCGAACATCGCGCCTGCCAGCAGGGTGGCGATGCCCACGGCGATCAGGAAGGTCCAGGCGCTGCGGCGGCTGGCGATGACGCTGCCCGCGACCTTCCGGTAGACGGCGCCCAGGCGGCCCTCGCCGTGCTCGGCATGCCCGCTGTGACCCTCGGCCACCGCCTTGCGTGCGAACCGCACCATCAGCCAGGGCGCGATGACCACGGCCACGAAGAACGAGAAGACCATCGCCGCCGAGGCGTTGACCGGGATCGGGGCCATGTAGGGACCCATCAGCCCCGAGACGAACAGCATGGGCAGCAGGGCCGCGACCACGGTCAGGGTGGCCACCACGGTGGGGTTGCCGACCTCGGCGACGGCCTCGACGGCCGCGTCCAGCCGGCTACGGTCGTCCTTCATCGCCCAGTGCCGGGCGATGTTCTCGATCATGACGATGGCGTCGTCGACGAGGATGCCGATCGAGAAGATCAGCGCGAACAGGCTGACCCGGTTGATGGTGTAGCCCATCAGGTTGGAGGCGAAGAGCGTCAGCAGGATGGTGGTGGGGATGACCACGGCGGTGACCGCCGCCTCGCGCCAGCCGATGGCAAAGCCGATCAGCACGACGATGGAGACGGTCGCCAGCGCCAGGTGGAACAGCAGCTCGTTAGCCTTCTCGTTGGCGGTTTCGCCATAGTCGCGGGTGATGTCGACGCTCAGGCTTTCGGGCAGCAGCGAGCCCTTCAGCGCCTCGACCCGTTCGAGGACGGCGTGCGAGACGACCACGGCGTTGGCGCCCTTGCGCTTGGCGATGGCCAGGCTGACGGCCGGAGCTTCCGACCAGGCGTCGCCCTGCCGGGCGAAGCGCCAGGACCTGGCCTGGTCCTCGCGGGGGCCCTCGACCACGTCGGCGACGTCGCGAACGTACAGGGTCTGGCCGCCGGCGGAGGGCAGGGCGAGCATTCCGATCTGGCCGGCGTCGGTGAAGGTCTTGCCGGCGGTGACCTGCACGGCCTCGCCGCCGTTGCGCAGCTGTCCGGCCGGGAAGGCGCGATTGGCCTGGCGCACCGTGTCCATGAGCGCGGCCAGCGAGACGCCGTGGCGGGCCATGCGGGCCGCATCGGGCTCGATGCGGATCTCGCGCGGCCGGCCGCCGACGATGAAGGTCAGGCCGACGTTCTCGACCTTGGCCACCTCGGTGCGCAGCTTGCCGGCCAGCTCGTAGAGCGCCTGGTCAGTCCATTGTCCCGCGGCGCCCGGCTTGGGCGACAGGGTCAGGACGAGGCTGGGCACATCATTGATGCCGCGGGTCTGGATCAGCGGCTCGGCGATGCCAGTCGGGATGCGGTCCAGGTTTCCCCGGATACGTTCGTGGATGCGAACGGCGGCGGCGTCGGGATCGACGCCGACCTTGAACCGGGCGGTGACCATGACCTGGTCGTCGTCGGCGAAGGTGTAGACGTGCTCGACCTCGTCGACGCTCTTGACGATGGCCTCAAGCGGCTTGCCGACCAGTTCGACGGCGTCGGCGGCCCGCAGGCCGGGCGCCGACACCATGATGTCGACCATCGGCACGCTGATCTGCGGCTCTTCCTCGCGCGGAATGCTCATCAGCGCGAGGAAGCCCACCGCGATGGCGGCAAGCAGGAACAAGGGGGTCAGGGGCGAGCGGATGGTCGCCCGGGTCAGTCGTCCGGACAGGCCCAGGTTCATCGGACGGTCTCCGGCAGGGAGAGGATGTCGCCGGCTTTCAGGCCGGAGAGGATCTCGAGTTCGTCGCCGGTCGGTCCGGCCCGGGTCTGGACCGGGGTGTCCGAGGCGGCGCCGTCGGTGCGGATGAGGCGCACATAGTCGACGCCGTAGCGGGTTGAGACGTAGCGGCGCGGAATCACCAGGGCCTGGCGCTCGCCGACCCGCACCATCACCGTGGCCCGCTGGCCGACCAGGTCCTGGGGCAGGCCCTCCGCGGTCACGTCGGCCACGACCTGCCCGGCGACGACCGAGGGGTAGATCTGACTGATCACGCCGGTCGTCCACGCCGTCCTGCCGTCGATCGACACCTGGACCGTGTCGCCCAGGCGAAGCGTTCGGGCCTGACCCTCGGGCAGTTCCAGACGAACAACGGCGGGTCCGGCGGTGATGCGGGCGACAGACTGGCCCGCCGTCACCACCGAGCCGGGCGGGACATCGGCGACGAGCACCCGGCCGCTGGCCGGCGCCAGGATCGCGCCTTGCGCGCCCAGCTCGGCGCTGGCCGAGCGTTGCGCCCGGGCCGCCGCGAGCGAGGCGCTGGAGGCCTTGGCGATGGCCTCGACCTGGTCGAGACGGGCCTGGGCGTAGATGCCCTGGGCGAACAGGGTCCGCGTCCGGGTCAGGTCGGCCTGGGCGCGGGCGGCGTCGGCGGCGGCGGCGGCGACCTGGGCGTCATAGGCGGCGGTCAGCAGGGCGAGGCGGTCGTCCTTGACCGTGGCGATTAGCTGGCCCTTGCGAACCACATCGCCCTCCTTGACCAGCAGCGTGACCAGCACGCCGCTGATCCGCGCCCGGGCCTCGCCCATGTCCCGCGTGGTCAGGGTGGCCGGAACCGGCTTGAGGTCGGCGATGGACCGTTCAACGACCGGCAGTCGTCCGGCCGCCGGGGCGACCCGGGCGACAGGCTTGTCCGGCGCGGACTCGCCGCATCCGGCGAGCAGAAAGACCGCGGCCAGTGGGACGATCAGGAGTGTTTTCATGGACATGGCGCGTCGCCTGGACTTGCGGACAGAGGAATATTCTTGAGGGTCAGCCGGGATCCCGGACCGAGCCGGTGGCGCTGTCGATGGTCACGGTGGGCAGGCCGGCGGCCTTCCAGGCCATGATGCCGCCCGCAAGGTGACTGTCGATCGCGTGACGGGCCTTGCGGCACTGCTCGACCGCCATTGCCGACCGCTTGCCCGATCCGCACTGGAGGACCATCAACCGGTCGCCGGCCTGCGGCAGGGCGTCGGGATCGAAGGTCGAGAGCGGGAAGTTCAGGGCGCCGTGAATGCGTTCGGCGGCGAACTCGGCCGGCTCACGGACATCGATGAGCAGGATTTCGTGGGCGTCGAGCAGGGCTCGCACCTGCTGAGGGGTCAGGTCCTTGGTCTTGGGGGCGCCGAACATGCTGTGCTCCTCTTGTGGCTCACCCGGTCAGTCGACCGAGCAGAAGTGATCCGAAAGCGCTTCGACCACGGCCCGGGCGGCCTGGCTTTGAAGGCCGTAGTAGACCGTCTGGCCGTCCCGGCGCGCCGTCACGACGCCGTCGCGGCGAAGGAGGCCCAGATGCTGTGAGGCAAGGGTCTCCCGCACGCCCAGCGTCTGCGCGAGCGCCCCCACCGACTGTTCACGCTCGAGGAGCGAACAGACGATCATCAGCCGGTGCGGATTGCCGAGCGCCTTGAGGAGGTCGCAGGCCTGATCCGCCGAAGCCTTCAGGGCGTGGTCCTGTGAATTCATAGTTGCGTATATGCGGTAATATGAATATGAAGTCAAGTCACCAGCGTGGATCACCCTAGGGCCGGCGGCGCCGGCCCGTTGTGATCCATATCAAGGCGCGCCCCCCGAAACAGGCCGCCAATCACAGGGTGTGGAGGAACTTGACCATGGCCAATCCGCGTATCGTCATACTGGGCGCCGGCCTTGGCGGCGCCATCGCCGCCTTCGAGATCAGGGCCGCTGTCGGCGACAAGGCGCAGGTCAGCGTCGTCTCGCAGGGCGACACCTTCCACTTCGTGCCGTCCAATCCCTGGGTCGCTGTTCACTGGCGCAAGCGCGAAGCGATCGAGGTCAAGCTGCCGCCGGTCTTCAAGAAGAAGGGTATCGCCTTCACGGGCGTTGGCGCCCGGCGCGTCGACCCGGCGAACAATCGCATCGAGCTCTCCGACGGCGCGACGATGGACTACGACTATCTGGTGATCGCCACCGGCCCTGAACTGGCCTTTGACGAGATCGAGGGCCTGGGCCCCCACGGCGGCTTCACCCAATCGATCTGCCATGTCGATCACGCCGAGACCGCCGCCGCGGCCTTCGACCGCTTCGTCGACAACCCCGGCCCGATCGTGGTCGGCGCCGTGCAGGGCGCGTCCTGCTTTGGCCCCGCCTACGAGTTCGCCATGATCCTGGACACAGAGCTTCGCCGCCGGAAGGTCCGCGACAAGGTGCCGATGACCTTCGTCACCTCCGAGCCCTATGTCGGCCACCTCGGCCTGGACGGGGTCGGCGACACCAAGGGCATGCTCGAGAGCGAGATGCGCGAGCGCCATATCAAATGGATCACCAACGCCCGCGTCACCTCGGTCGAGGCCGGGGTCATGCACGCCGAGGAGGTCGGTGAAGACGGCGCGGTCAAGGCCAGCCACGACATCCCCTTCGCCTTCTCGATGATGCTCCCGGCCTTCCGGGGCGTGGAAGCCGTTCGCGGCGTCGAGGGGCTGACCAATCCCCGGGGTTTCATCCTGGTGGACAAGCACCAGCGCAACCCGACCTTCCCCAATGTCTTCGCGCTCGGCGTCTGCGTCGCCATCGCGCCGACGGGCAAGACTCCCGTGCCGGTCGGCGTGCCCAAGACCGGCTTCATGATCGAGAGCATGGTCACGGCCATCGCCCACAATCTCGGCGACATCGTCGACGGGCGGCCGGCGAAGCACGAAGCGACCTGGAATGCCATCTGCCTGGCCGATTTCGGCGACGGCGGCGTGGCCTTCGTCGCCCAGCCGCAGATCCCGCCCCGCAATGTTAACTGGTCGGCCAGCGGCAAATGGGTTCACCTGGCGAAGGTCGGTTTCGAAAAGTACTTCCTCGCCAAGGTGAAGCGCGGCGAGAGCGAGCCCTTCTACGAGAGGCTGGCGCTCGACGTGATGGGCATCCGCAAGATCAAGCCCTGAAGGGGCGTCGCCTACAACCAGGCGCTCGCTCCGGCGGGCGCTCCACGGGGCTTCGGCCCGATTTCGCCAAGGATAGACTGATGACTCTCGACCGCGCCGTATTCGTCTTCGCCGGCCTCGTGGTGCTGGCCGGGCTGGCCCTCGGCCACTTCGTCAACCCGCTGTGGCTGCTGCTCAGCGCCTTCGCCGGCCTGAACATGATCCAGGCCGCCTTCACCGGCTTTTGCCCGGCGGCGATGGCGTTCAAGGCCATCGGCTTCAAGCCCGGCGCCGCGTTCAAATAGACCGCACCCTGCGGCCGACCACCGGTCGCAAGGTCAGTAGAACGCCACCTCGCGCACCTCGATTTCCGCTTCATGGTCCCGGCCATAGGCGACCACGGCGATCGACCTGACGCTCTGCGGTCGCGGCGTCGCCCTCAGCAGGCCGCCCGAGGGCGCGAAGCTGTCCAGCGGCAGGCGGATCTCGGTCCAGGTGCGGGAGACGTCAAACCCGGCCTGGTAGTACTGCCAGGGAAGCATCGTGCCGGCGGTGCGCAGGTGGACGAAGTAGCGCTGGTTGTTGCCGCGCACGACGATCCGCACGCCTCTGGCCTCCGCCGGCGGAGGGCTGCCCAGATCGAGCCGCATCTGGATGAAGCCGCCCTGGTTGGCGGTGCTGACCGTGCCGGTCATCCGCGCGTAGGATCGGCCGCCGTCCTCGGCGAAGACGACCCGCCCCGAAGACACGCCGCCCATCACCGCGTCCGAGAAAAACCGCCAGCGCGTTTCCGGCTGCATGGTGAAGTCCTCGATCAGGGCCGCGTTCGGCGCGGCCGCCGGCGCTGCAGCCAGCCCCAACACAAGGGCCAGGGTGAGGGGGGCGAGACCGCGCATGAACATCTCCCGGCCCCGGGATCGGGTCCATCGTGCGGTGTGATCTAGGGGGGCTCGGCCCGACGCCAAGCCAGAGGCAGCGATTCGTCGGCCTTCGATGGCGAGCGAGGTTTCAAACGCGACCAATTTCCTGAGGAAAGTGGTGGGTGTACAAGGATTCGAACCTTGGACCCGCTGATTAAGAGTCAGCTGCTCTACCAACTGAGCTATACACCCGTCCCGGCTCCGGCCCCTTGCGGTGGCTGGCGGCGAGGGCGCGGAACATACGCGAAAAGCCGACCGACGCAAGGGCGATAAAATTGGCGCGACGAGACATCACCGGTGCGGTGGATTTTCCCTACCTGGAAGGGTTCGCGGCGGGCGATACCGGCGTGATTGACGAGGTTCTGGCCCTGTTCGAGCAGCAGGCCCAGATGTGGTCCCCGATGCTCGATTCGGCCTCTGAAGGCTGGCGTGACGCATTGCACACCGTGAAGGGCGCCGCGCGCGGCGTCGGGGCCCATGCGCTGGGTGAAGCCTGCGCCCGCGCCGAAGCCGAGGGGCCGGGCCTGCTGCCCGACGTCCACGCCGCGCTGGACGCCGCCCTGTTCGACATCGCCGCCTACCGCCACGAGCAGGCGCTGCGGTCGCTCAAGGGGTAGGAGAGTTTCGAGAGGGCGTGATAGGATTAAATCCTATCGCAGGAGGTCCTCATGCGCACGACCCGCCAGATGAGCATCACGCTTCCGGTTGAAATGGCCGACTCCGTGCGCGCAAAGGTTGCGTCTGGCGACTACGCGAGCGAGAGTGAAGTCATTCGTGAAGGTCTCCGCGCCCTCGAGGCGCGCGAGGAGGCGGTCGAGCGGTGGCTGAGAACCGAAGTCGTGGCGACGTGCGAGGCCTTCAGGGCCAATCCGGACTCCGGGATTCCGGCCGCCGAAGTGCGTGCGAGCATCGAGAAGCTGCATCGCGAGCGGGTCGAGGCGGAGGCGCGGCGTCGTGAAGCCGCGCTCCGCGACCCGGAATCCTAACCCTTCCGGGTCCTGTCCCAGACGCCGAACTCATAGGCGATGCAGCGGTCGATCATCGTGCGCCAGACCGGCTCGGCGATGGCTTCAGACAGGCCGGCCTCGCGGGCGGCGGCCTTGACCTTGCTGACCACGTCCTCGATCCGCGCCCTGTCGTGGACGACGCTGCGGTCGACCTTGATGCGGGCGGCGGCGTCCCTGTAGCCCTGACGCTCGGCGATGATCGTCACCAGCAGACGGTCGAGGGCGTCGACCCCCTGACGGACCTGCGCCATGGTCGTGCAGTCAGCGGGGGCGACCCGCTCGTCTCCCAGGGGAGCGGCGGGGGCGTTCAATACATCTTTGGCCACGTCAGATACCGGAACCGTTGTCCATGGTCTGGAGGGCGGCCTCATGGGCCGCAGCCTCCTCGGTGAGCCAGGAGACGAACGCCTTCACCTGCGGCAGTCGTCCCTTGGTCTTGGGATGGACGACGTAATAGGCGAAGTCCACGGCGGTGGCGATCTGAAACGGCGTCACCAGTCGTCCCGCGTCGAGGTCCGCCTGCGCCAGGGTCCGTTTGGCCAGGGCGACGCCCCGTCCGTTGGCTGCGGCCTCGATGACCAGGCTCGACTGGTTGAAGCGGGGGCCGCGCGCGCCATCGACGTTTTTCACGCCCCGCGCCGCCAGCCACATGGCCCAGTCGGGACAGGAATCGTCGGCGTCCGGCGAGCCGTCGTGCAGCAGGATGTGCTTCGCCAGGTCCCCCGGCTCGTTGATCGGATTCTGCGCCAGCAGGGCCGGGCTTATCACGGGGATGACGGTCTCGCTGAGCAGGCGGGTGACCTCCAGCCCGGGATAGCGCCCGCCGCCGTAACGGATGGCCAGGTCGATCTCGCCGCTGGCGAAGTCGACCACCTCCATGCCGGCGCTCAGCCAGACGTCGACCTGCGGCTGGGCCTCCTCGAAGCGGCCCAGCCGGGGCACCAGCCACTTGGCGGCGAAGGACGGCGCGGCGGTGAGGGTCAGGCGGCGGCCGTCGACGGCGGCGGTCAGCAGGCTGGCCGCCTCGGCCAGCCGGTCGAACGCCTCGCGCAGGGCGGGCAGGGCAGTCTGGGCGGCGTCGGTCAGCAGCAGGCCCTTGGGCGTGCGCTTGAACAGCGCCGCGCCGACATAGTCCTCCAGGTTCTGGATCTGCTGGCTGACGGCGCCAGGCGTCACCGACAGTTCGTCCGCGGCGCGACTGAAGTTGAGGTGGCGCGCGGCGGCCTCGAACGCGCGCAGGGCGTTCAGCGGCGGCAACCTGCGGCGCTCGATCGACCGTTCCATGAGATTAACTGAGGCCCCCGGCAGAAGTCTTGGATTGCGATCTGGGTCCGGCGAACCCAGTTTGCAATGGTCTGTTGGCGTATCGGCCCGTTTCGTCAGCGGACAGGAAGCGGGGTGGGCCGATGGTCCGCCCCGCTCCGATTCCCGGGATTTAATCCCCATTGTGCTTGTAGAGAAACTGAAAGTTAGATGGCCCGGCCGACCCCTTCAAAACCCAAGCGTCTGGTCGCCCTCGACGGGACGGGCAAGGCGCCGGCCGCCGCCGGCCGCGTCTGGCTGGTCGGTGCGGGGCCCGGCGACCCCGACCTGCTTACCCTGAAGGCCGCGCGCCTGATCGCCGCCGCCGACGTCATCGTTCATGACGGACTGGTCTCCGAAGAGATTCTCTCGCTCGCGCCGGCATCGGCCCGCCTTATCGACGTCGCCAAGCGCAAGAGCCGCCACACCCTGCCGCAGGACGACATCAACCGCCTGCTGGTCGCCTTCGCGCTGCAGGGCCTGACCGTCGTGCGGCTCAAGGGCGGCGACCCCTTCATCTTCGGCCGCGGCGGAGAAGAACTGGAAGAGTGCCGCGCCGCCGGCGTCACCTGCGAGGTCGTGCCCGGCGTGACCGCCGCCCTGGCCGCCTCGGCGAGCGCCGGCGCGCCGCTGACCCATCGCGGCATGGCCCAGGCCGTGACCTTCGTCACCGGCCACGCCGCGCACGGCGATCCCGATCTGGACTGGGCCGCGCTGGCCAACGCCAACCAGACGGTAGTCATCTACATGGGCCTGACCACCGCCGGCCTGATCGGCGCGCGCCTGATCGCCGCCGGCCGCGACGGCGCGACCCCGGCCCTGATCGTCGTCAACGCCAGCCGCGCCGACGAGCAGCGCCATCCGACGACGCTCGCCCGGCTCGCCGCGACGGCCGAGGGGCTTTCCGGTCCCGCCCTGCTGATCGTCGGCGAGGCGATGGCGATGGCTTCATCGCAGACCGGCCCTGCGTCCTTCGCGACGCCGTCTTCGTCGGCTCCTCAGGATGACGAAGGGGAGGGGCTGCACAGAGTTCGTCATGGTGAGGAGCGAGCCCTCGGGCGAGCGTCGCGAACCACGCAAGGACGCACCCAATGAAAGCCATCACCGCCAACCGCCTGATCGACGGCGAGGTCGTGTTCTGGAAGTCCGGTCAGTGGATCGAGCGCTTCGCCGAGGCCCAGTTCTTCGCCGATGATGACGACGCCGGCCCGGCGGCCGTGCAGGCGGCGCTCGCCCAGTCGAAGGTGATCGTCGAGCCCTACCTGATCGACATCGTCGAGTCGCCCGGCGGCTGGGCCCCGGTCAGCTACCGCGAGCGCCTCCGCGCGCTCGGCCCCACCAATGAACCCACCCACGGCAAGCAGGCCGAGGGCGGCGCCGGCGTCGAGGCCCTCCTCGCCGCCACGGGCGCGGCCCGCTCGACCGGTCGTGTCGACCTGATCCGCAGGAAGTAGTCCGCG
Source organism: Caulobacter sp. (assembly GCA_030683005.1). Taxonomy (GTDB): domain Bacteria; phylum Pseudomonadota; class Alphaproteobacteria; order Caulobacterales; family Caulobacteraceae; genus Caulobacter. The sequence continues at coordinate 18,925 of JAUXMY010000013.1, forward strand.
CATGTATCGCTACGACGCCATCGACAAGGAATTCCTGGCCGACCGGGCCAATGAGTTCCGCGAACAGGTCGGCCGCCGGCTGGCCGGTGCGCTGACCGAGGATCAGTTCAAGCCCCTGCGGCTGATGAACGGCCTGTATCTGCAGTTGCACGCCTACATGCTGCGGGTCGCCGTGCCCTACGGTTCGCTGGACAGCCGGCAGATGCGCCGCCTGGCCCACATCGCCCGCACCTACGACAAGGGCTACGGCCACTTCACCACGCGCCAGAACATCCAGTTCAACTGGATCAAGCTCGGCCAGGCGCCGGACATCCTGGACGAACTGGCCGAAGTCGACCTGCACGCCATCCAGACCAGCGGCAACTGCATCCGCAACACCACCGCCGATCCCTACGCCGGCGCCACGGCCGAGGAGATCGACGACCCGCGCGTCTGGTCCGAGCTGATCCGTCAGTGGTCGACGCTGCACCCGGAGTTTTCCTTCCTGCCGCGCAAGTTCAAGATCGCCGTCACGGCGGCGGCGAAGGACCGGACAGCGGCCCGGGTCCACGACATCGGCCTGGTCCTGCGCCGGAACCGCGAGGGCGAACTGGGCTTCGAGGTCATCGTCGGCGGCGGTCAGGGGCGCACGCCCTACATCGGCCCGACGATCCGCGAGCACCTGCCGGCCGGCCGCCTGCTCAGCTACCTGGAAGCCGTGCTGCGCGTCTACAACCGCCACGGCCGCCGGGACAACATCTACAAGGCGCGGATCAAGATCCTGGTCGCCGCCCTGGGCCGCGACGAGTTCGCCCGCCAGGTCGAGGAGGAGTGGTCCAGGCTCGATTCCGCCCTGGCCGATGCGCCCGACACCGAACTGGCCCGCATCCGCGGCGCCTTCGCCCCGCTGAACTTCGAGACCCTGCCGGCGACCTCGGCGGCGTTCGACGCGGCCAGGGCCGGCGATCCCGCCTTCGCCCGGTTCGTTCGCAACAACGTCAAACCGCACAAGAAGAGCGGCTACGCCATCGTCGAGATCTCGCTGAAGGCCCATCACGCCACGCCGGGCGACGCCTCGGCCGAGCAGATGGACGTCGTCGCCGATCTGGCCGAGCGCCACAGCCTGGATGACATCCGCGTCACCCATGAGCAGAACCTGGTCCTGCCGCATGTGAAGCTGGATGACCTGCCAACCGTGTTCGCAGCGCTGCAGGCGGCCGGGCTGGCGACGCCGAACATCGGTCTGATCAGCGACATCATCGCCTGCCCGGGGCTGGACTACTGCGCGCTGGCCAACGCCCGCGCCATCCCGATCGCCCAGTCGATCGCCCAGCGCTTCGAGGACGCCGACCGCGCCGAGCTGATCGGCGAGCTGAAGATCAAGATCAGCGGCTGCATCAACGCCTGCGGCCACCACCATGTCGGCAACATCGGCATCCTGGGCGTCGACAAGAAGGGCGAGGAATTCTACCAGCTCAGCCTCGGCGGCTCGGGCCAGGAGGACGCCTCGCTGGCGAAGATCCTCGGCCCCGGCATGACCGCCGAGCAGGTGCCTGACGCCATCGAGGCCCTGGTCGACACCTACCTCTCCATCCGCGACGGCGAGGAGCGCTTCCTCGACACCGTGCGCCGCGTGGGCCTGACCCCCTTCAAGGAGGCTGTCTATGCCGACGCTCATTAGGCTGATCGACGGCCGCTACGAGACGGCGGACGACGTCTTCATAGATGTGGCCGACGAGGACGTCACGCCCGAGACCGGCGCGGTGATCCTGTCGCTGGCCCGGTTCCAGGCCGAGGGCGACGCCCTGATCTCCGCCGGCCGTCAGGTCGGGGTGAGGATCCAGTCGGACGAGGAGGTCGAGGCCCTGGCCTATGACCTGCCGCGCCTGGCGCTGGTCGCCTTGGTGTTCCCGAAGTACCGCGACGGCCGCGCCTACACCTCCGCCCGGCTGCTGCGCCAGCGGCTGGGCTTCACGGGCGAGGTGAGGGCGGTTGGAGATGTCCTGCGCGAGCAGGCCGGCTTCATGGTTCGCTGTGGTTTCGACAGTTTCACGCCCGCCGACGGCTCCACGCCGGCGGAGTGGGCGCACGCCGCCGGGCGGTTCCGGCACGTCTACCAGCGCGGGGCCGACGCGCGGGCGCCAGTCTTCGAGGAGCGCGCTTCCGATGGCCTTTGATCAGCTTGATCGCCCCCATGGCACGAAGGCGGCCCGGCTCGACGCCGAGTTGCGCAGCGCCCACCCGCGCACGGTGATCGAGGCGGCATTCGCCGAGTTCGGCGACCGCCTGGCCCTGGTCTCCTCCTTCGGGGCGGAGTCGGCGGTGCTGCTGCATCTGTCCAGCCAGGTCAGCAAGGACATCCCGGTGCTGTTCCTCGATACCGGCATGCTGTTTGGCCAGACGCTGGACTACCGCAAGCAGCTGGCCGCGCGCCTTGGCCTGACCGACGTTCGCGACCTGCGCCCGACCTTCGCCGACATCGCCGTCCACGACCCCAAGTCGGACCTGTGGAAGACCGACACCGACGCCTGCTGCAACATCCGCAAGGTGATCCCGCTGGACAAGGCGCTGGGCGGCTTCGACGCCTGGCTGACCGGCCGCAAGCGCTTCCACGGCGGCGATCGCCTGCGGCTTTCGGTCGTCGAGGAGGCCGACCACCAGCTGAAGTTCAACCCGCTGGCCAACTGGACGAAGGAAGACCTCGACGCCTACGTCGCCGATCACGACCTGCCGACCCATCCGCTGGTCGCCCAGGGCTTTCCGTCGATCGGCTGCTGGCCCTGCACCAATCCGGTCGAGGAAGGTCAGGACGTCCGCGCCGGCCGCTGGGCGGGCCAGGACAAGACCGAGTGCGGCATCCACGTCGCCCGGGCCCCGACCCCGCCAAACGTCGGCGGCGGGATCTGAGCCTACCATTCCACAATACTCCGCTCACCCCGGCGAATGCCGGGGCCCAGTTGCGGGCGCCGGACTTCGGTCGGGATTCGAAGTGCTTAGGGTGAATCTGGGTCCCGGCATTCGCCGGGATGAGCGGCTCTAAATGGGGGGGATCTCGCAGATGTCAGGCCCTCTGGATCCCCCCGCCGCCAGCGCGCGCACCTGACGCATGAAGGCGTTCGACTCCGGGACGGCGAAGTGCGCCTCCAGCGAGGGCCGATCCGCCCAGCGCTCGAAGAAGAAGATCCGCATCGGATTCTCCGTGTCGACGAAGGAGTCATGGCTCACGCACCCGGGCTCGGCGCGAGACCGTCGCGAGTGTTCGATGCAGAGGGCTATCAGGTCTTCGCGCGTGTCGGGCTTTGCGAGGATTTCGCCGGTGACGATGACCACCTCAGCGCATCGCCACCTGGACGACCGGCTTGGGGCAGCCCTCGAAGGCGCCGACCCGCGATACGGTCACGGTCTTCAGGTTCAGCTTCATCAGCGGATTCATCGAGGCCCGGCTGTGACCGGTGAACAGGTCGATGCGGTTGCCTTTCACGGCGCCGCCGACGTCGGACGCATACCAGTAGCCGTCATGGACGCCACCATCGGGCATCGGCAGTCCGACGGTCTCCTTGATGTACAGGATGGTCCGGCGCGGGACGAGATTGCGGTCGGTGGCCGCCGTGCGCATCGCCACCGTCGGGCAGCCCAGCGAGTCACGGCCGCCCACGCCGGCGGCTCCGGTATGATACAGCGTCGCCTTCAGCATCCAGTCCGGCGCGAGGTCGCGCAGCGTGCGGAAAGCCCGGTCACCGGCGGACGGAGTCCGCTCGGCAGCCTGCTCCAGCGATGTCTGGATGAGATCCGCGATGGGATCGACGGGGTCGTTGGATCGGGCATTCGCGGCCGGGGTCAGCACCCCGATCGCAAGAGCCGCGAGGCATGGCAGGATGCGTTTCAAACGCGCCCTCCTGATTGTTTCTCGTCGTGGGGGCGGCTTCTACCCGCATCCGCCGCGTGTAACAACCCGGGGCGCTCAATCGGAAGGAGGGTCGCGTGACCTTGACGATCTACGGCGACGGCAAGTCGGGCAATTGCCTCAAGGTCAAGTGGACGGCCGAAAAGCTAGGGATGCCATATCGTTGGCTGGAACTGGACGTGCTGCGCGCGCAGACCCGGACGCCGGACTTCCTGGCGCTGAATCCGGCCGGTCAGGTTCCGCTCGTGATCCTGCCGGATGGCCGGGCGCTGGCGCAGTCGAACGCCATCATCGTGCATCTGGCCGAAGGCTCGGTGCTGATTCCCGCCGATTCCTACGACCGGGCCAAGATGTTCGAATGGCTGTTCTGGGAGCAGTACAGCCATGAACCCTACGTCGCCGTGGCCCGCTTCCAGATGGCCTACCTGGGCAAGCCGCGCGAGGCGCTCGATCCGAAGCTGGTCGAGCGGGGCCGGGCGGCGCTGCAGCGGTTGGAGGACGGCCTGGAGGAGACGGCATTCCTCGTCGGCGACAACGTCAGTCTCGCCGACGTCTCATTGGTCGCCTATACCCGGGTGGCGCATGAAGGCGGTTTCGATCTGACGGATTTTCCGCGGACGTTGGCCTGGGTTGCGCGCGTGGAGGCCGAGCTGGGCATCAGCTGACGGCCTTGTTGCTGGAGATCGTCGATGCGTCCTGCCGTCCGTCTGTCCGCCGTGGTTCTCGCCGCGGGCCTGCTGCTTTCGCCGACCGCGGCCTCGACCTGGGGCGCGGCCGGACACCGGATGATCGGCGTTCTGGCGGTGCAGGCCCTGCCCGAGGAGGTGCCCGCCTTCGTGCGTGGCCCGAAGGCGGCCGAAGAGATGGGCGAGCTGGCCCGCGAGCCGGACCGTTCCAAGGGCTCGGGCCGCATCCACGGCACCAACCGCGACGCGGCGCACTTCGTCGATATCGATGACGAGGGCAAGGTCCTGGGCGGACCACTGTTCACCGACCTGCAGCCGACCCGGGCGGACTACGAAAAGGCGCTGCAGGCCGCGAGCACGGACAGCTGGAAGGCCGGCTATCTGCAGTATGCGGTAATCGACGGCTATCAGCAGCTGGTCCGGGACTTCGGCTACTGGCGTGTCGCCAGCGCCGCCGAGAAGACCGCCAGGGGCGCGCGGAAGGCCTGGTACAAGCGCGATCGGATCCGCCGCGAGAAGCTGCTGTTCGCCAACCTCGGCAACCTCGCCCATTACGTCGGCGACGGCAGCCAGCCGCTGCACACCTCGGTCCACTACAATGGCTGGTCGATCCAGCCCAACCCGCAGGGCTTTACGGTCGAGAAGATCCACGGCCCGTTCGAAGGCGACTTCGTGAAGGGCGCCGTCACACCCGACATGGCCCGCGCGGCCATGGTTCCGTTCGCCGACTGCAAGTGTCCGATCGAGAAGCGGGTTCTGGGCTACATCGGGCGCACCAACACCTTCGTCGTCCCGCTGTACCGCATGTGGGGCGAGGGCGCGTTCCGTCCCGGGCAGGCCAAGGGCGCGGAGTTCGCGGCCGAGCGGTTCGGCGCCGGCGCTTCCGAGCTGCGCGATATGATCGTCCTGGCCTGGCGCGACAGCGCCAACACCAAGGTCGGCTGGCCGGTGATCAGCGTCGCTGATGTAGAGGCCGGCAAGGTCGACCCCTACGAGTCGCTGCTCGGCGTCGACTGATGCTGCAGTTCGGCGCCCCGACGGCGGGGAAGACCCATACGCCCAGGCCCGCCGCCTTCGGGATCGCGGAGCGGGACGGGAAGATCGCGCTGGTCCGCATTCGCCCCGCCGCCGGCGGCGACTGGCTGGACCTTCCCGGCGGCGCGGTCGACCCGGGCGAGGACGAAATCGCCGCCCTGATCCGCGAGTTCGGCGAGGAGACCGGGCTGGTCATCGCCGTTGGCGAGCCGGTCACGGCCTTCGCCCAGTACTTCGAGAAATCTGACGGCCAGGCGGTGAACAACCAGGGGCACGCCTATGTCGTGACGGTCGAGGCGGCGCAGGCCGCGCTGAAGATCGAGGACGACCACACGCTGGTCTGGGTTGATCCGGCCGACGCGGTGCGCACACTGCGCCATGACGGTCACGCCTGGGCGGTGGCCAAGTGGATGAGGGAGCGGGGGCAATGACCAACTTCTGGGATCGGCACATCATGCCGCGGCTGATCGGCTGCGCCTGCGCGAGCAAGCCGATCATGAAGCAGCGCGAGAAGGTCGTCCCCAAAGCTGCCGGCAAGGTGCTGGAGCTGGGCATCGGCGGCGGTCTGAACCTGCGCTACTACGATCCGGCCAGGGTCGAGAGCGTCTCCGGGGTCGACCCTTCCGACGAGCTGCGAGAGCGAGCCCTGGCCGCGCCGAGGCCGGACGACCTGAAGGTCGAGATCCGCAAGGGGATCGCCGAGGACCTGCCGTTCGAGTCCGGCAGCTTCGACTGCGTGGTCTGCACCTTCACCCTCTGTTCGGTGCAGTCGCCGCAGAAGGCGCTGGCCGAGGCCAGGCGGGTGCTCAAGCCCGGCGGCCGATTCCTCTACGCGGAGCATGGCCTGGCGCCCGACGCCGGCGTGGCGGCCTGGCAGCGGCGCATTGAGCCGGCCTGGAAGGCCATCGCCGGCGGCTGTCATCTGACCCGGCCGATCACCGACGCCATCGCCGCGGCGGGCTTCGGCATCGACCGGTCCGACCGCATGTACCTGCCCGGAACCCCGCGCATCCTTGGCTGGAGCGAGTGGGGTGAGGCGCGCGCCGCCTGACCGGGCGAGGCGGGCTTGAACATCGTTGGTTGACGGTCGACGACCACCCGCCTCAAATGCCCTGCCCGCTTCGGGGGACGGCCAGATACGGCAAGGGCATGGAAGACGACTCCGCCGTGATCGAACAGTTTCGCGCCGCCGTGGATCGACGGCTTGCGGACCTGTTACCTGACCGCACCGCCCGTCCGGCCCGCCTGGCCGAGGCGGCGCGCTATGCCGTGCTGTCGCCGGGAAAACGGTTCCGGCCTATGCTGACGCTGCTGACCGCCCGGGAGTTCGGCGCCGAGCCCCTGACGGCCCTCGACGCGGCCTGCGCCTTCGAGATGGTGCACGCCGCCTCGCTGATCCTTGACGACCTGCCGTCCATGGACGACGCCGCCCTGCGCCGGGGGCGCGCCACGACCCACCGCGAGTTCGATGAGGCGACGGCCATCCTGGCGGCGGTCGGCCTGCTCAATCAGGCCTTCGGGGTCATCGCCGCGGACGAGCGGCTGACGGACGCCGCGCGCGCGGCGCTGCTCCGCCGCCTGTCCGACTCGGTCGGCTTCGAGGGGCTGGTGTCGGGCCAGGCGCTCGACCTGAATGATCGTGATCATGTCCGGACGCCGGACGACATCGACCTCCTCAACCATCGCAAGACCGGGGTCCTGATGGTCGCCGCCGCCGAGGCGGGAGCCCTGATCGCCGGCGCGCCGCCCGCCTCGGTCGACGCCGTGGGCGAGTTCGCGCGGCGGCTGGGTCTGGCCTTCCAGATTCAGGACGACCTCATCGACGCCGCCGTCATCGCCGAAAGCGGCAAGGACCTCGGCAAGGACGCCGCCATGACGACCCTGGTGACCGCGCTGGGGCCGCAGGAGGCCGCCGCCGCCGTCGGCGCCCATCTGGCCGCCGCCGGGGCCGCGCTCTCGGAGGCCGGGGCCACCGGCCTGCTGGCGCGCTACGCCTTCGGCCTGTTCGAGGCCCGGAAAGCCGCCGCGTGACCGACAGACCTATCCTCAACGTCTGGCGCGCCGAGCACCAGTACGGCCCCCGCAAGGTCCTGCGCGGCATCGACCTGGCCTTGAGGCCCGGCGAGATCTACGCGCTGCTGGGCCCCAACGGCGCCGGCAAGTCGACGCTGGTCGGCGCCATCTGCGGGCGGTTGAAGCTGTCGGGGGGCGAGATCGCCATCAATGGCGAGGATCCGTTCACCACGGCCTCGGCCCGTGCGTCGCTGGGCCTGGTGCCGCAGGAGATCGCACTGTACGGCCACCTGACCGTGCGCGAGAACCTGGAGACCTTCGGCCGCCTCGCCGGGGTCAAGGGCAAGGGTCTGCGAGAGGCGGTGCAGCGCGCGTTGCTGCTGACACGGACCGTCGACCGCGAGCATGTGCCGGTGAAGCAACTGTCGGGCGGCTACAAGCGCCGGGTGAACATCGGGGCGGCGATCATGCATCGGCCCGCCTTGTTGATCCTCGACGAGCCGACGGTCGGCGTGGACCAGGACGCCCGCGAAGCGCTCGACACGGTAATCCGGAATCTGCGCGACACCGGCGTTTCGGTGCTGATCGTCACCCATGACCTGGAGCAGGCCGGCGGCCTGGCCGATCGCGTCGGCTTCCTGCGCGAGGGCCGCAAGATCATGGAGGGCTCGCCGCGCGCGCTGATCGAGCAGGCGTTCGGGGAAGAAATGGAGATCATGGTCCACCTCACCCTCGAGCCGGACAGCGCCGGCGAAATCCTGATGGCCGGCGAGGGGCTGGAGCGGGTGGGCCGGACCAGCGTCTGGAGCAAGCTCGACCCCGGCGGCTACGCCACGGCCGGCCGGCTCGACAAGCGTCTGCGCAAGGCCGGCCTTGATCCGCGCGAAATCCGGGTGCGGCAGCCATCCCTGCAGAACCTGTTCGCCCTGGTCGCCGACTGGAGCCGGGCCGCATGACCTTTGCGATGTTCCGCGTCATGGCCCTGGAGCTGTGGCGCGACCGCGGCGCGCTGGTGATGACCTTCCTGCTGCCGCCGCTGGTGTTCCTGATCTTCGCGGCCGTCTTCTCCGGCGCCACCGGCGAGGACATCAAGCTCAAGCTCGCGGTGGCCGACGAGGCCCGGACGGTTGATTCCGGACGCCTGCTGTCGGCCCTTGTCGCGGACGCCGACCTGCGGGCTGACGACGTTGGCAGCGGAGAGGCGGTCAGACGCCTTGTACGCTCCGGCCGCGCCGACGCCGGGCTGATCATCCGCGCCGATCCCGGACTGGAGACCCGGCCGGTGCTGATCGTCTCCGACCCGAGCCGCGCCGTCGCCGCTCCGCTGACCATGGCCCGGGTGCAGCAGGCCATGGGCCGCGCCATGCCCGACGTCCTGGTGGCGCGCACCCTGGCCGAGACCGCGCCGGCCTTCGGCGGCCTGACCCCGGCTCAGCAGGCCGTCGCCGGCCGGACGATGGATGCGCTGGCCAAAGCGCCGCCCGCCGCCGAAAGCGAGACCGGTCTCTTCGCGCGCGAGGACATCACCGGCGCCAAGAAGGGCGGCGGCACCATCGCCTACTACGCCGGCGCGGTGACCATCCTGTTCGCCCTGTTCTCGGCCATGCAGGGCGCGCTCAGCCTGATCGACGAGCGGCGGTCCGGCGTCGCTGACCGCATCCTGGCCGGCGCCGCCGGCATGGGGCCGGTCATCAACGGCAAGTTCGCCTTCCTGCTGGGCCAGGGCCTGCTGCAGGCGATCGCGATCTTCGCCACCGCCCAGGTCATCTACCGGGTGCCGGTCCTGGCGCACCTGCCGATGTGGCTGGTCACGACCCTGCTGGTGTCGGCCTGCGCGGCGGGCCTGGCCATGGCCATCGTCACCTTCTGCAAGACCCGCGACCAGGCGCAGATGCTGTCGACCTTCGTGATCCTGATCCTGGCGGCGGTCGGCGGCAGCATGGTGCCGCGTTTCCTGATGCCGCCGTGGCTGCAGACCCTCGGCTGGGGAACGCCACACGCCTGGGCCATCGAGGCCTATCAGGCGATCCTCTGGCGCGACGGCGGCATCGGATCGGTGTATATGGCCTGGATCGTACTGGGCGGCGTCGGCGCCGCCGGACTGTTCCTCGCCCATCTCGCGGCGAGACGCATTCGCTAGAAGGCGGTTATGTTCGACGTCATCATCTTCGCGGGTTTGATACTGGCCGCGTTCGCCTTCATGGAAGGCTTCGCCTGGTTCACCCATCGGTACGTCATGCACGGGTTCATGTGGGTCTGGCACAAGAGCCACCACGAGCCGCGCGAGGGCGCCTTCGAGCTCAACGACCTGTTCGCCGTGGTCTTCGCGGCGCCGGCCATCGTCGCCGTCTGGCTGGGGGTCAACACGTCGCTGACCTTCATGCTGCCGATCGGCATCGGCATCACCGCCTATGGCGCGGTCTACTTCCTGTTCCACGACGGCCTGGTGCATCGCCGCTGGCCGATGCCCAAGGCGCGGTCCGCCTACTGGAAGCGCCTGATCCAGGCCCACCGCTTCCATCATGCCGTCAACACCAGGGACGGCTGCGTCTCCTACGGCTTCCTGATGGCGCCGCCGGTGCGGAAGCTGAAGGAACAGCTGAAGGCGCGGGGCGTGGAGGCGTAAGGCTGACACCCATTGCGTGGTTCGACACGGGCTGCGCGCTGCTCGCCAGGACTCGAAAAACCCAGTCATCCTGAGCAGGCCCGAAGGGCCGTGTCGAAGGACGCAAGGCCTCTCTAGATCCTGCTCCACAGCGCCGGCCGCGCCGGGCCCTTGCGCCAGCGGTCCAGCGTCGCGCCACGCGCCGCCATTAGCCCCCCGCCCAGGGCCAGGCCGATCTTTTCGACCGTGCTGGTGGACACGCGCTCGTCCCAGGCCGCCGCGCCGCGCGCCACGACCTTGACGCCGATCTCGCGGTAGACGCCCAGCGCCGCCGCCACCGCCCAGGCCGAGCGGAAGGGCAGGCCGCGCAGACCCCAGCGGGCGGAGGCGTAGTAGGGTTCGGCGGCCTCGACCAGACGCCTGGCCAACGCGGCCACGGCGGCCCGGTGCTCCGGCGCGGCGATGGCGTCCTCAGGCACGCTCGCCTGCGCCAGCCAGTCGGCGGGCAGGTAGACGCGGCCGTTCTGCGCGTCCTCGACGATGTCGCGGGCGATGTTGGTCAGCTGAAAGGCCAGGCCCAGGTCCTGCGCCCGGCGCAGGGTGGCGAGGTCGTCCGGCTTCACCCCCATGACGATGGCCATCATCGCCCCGACCACCCCGGCCACATGCCAGCAATAGTCGAGCGTGTCCTCGATCGTCTCGTAGCGTCGACCGGCAACATCCATGGCGAAGCCGTCGATGAGCTCAATGGCGTACGGCTCTGGAATCGCTCGCCTTCTGGCCACTTCGCGAAAGGCGGCGAAGGCCGGGTCGTCGGTGGGCTCTCCGGCCAGGGCGGCGCGGGTCTGGGCATAGAGACCCTCCAGCCGTCGCTGCACCTCGTCCGCCGACAGCAGCTCGCGCGCGTGGCCGAGGGTCTGGCCGTCGATGACGTCGTCGCAGTGCCGGCACCAGGCGTAGAGCATCTCCGCGTCGGCGCGGGTCTGCGGGGCGAACAGGGCCGCCGCCGCCGCGAAGCTCTGCGAGCCCTTCTGGATGGTCTCGCGGCTGGTCTGGACCAGGTCTTCCCCCGCCGGCGCCGATGTCACGGCAGGAGGTCCGGGATCATCAGGGCCGCCGTCGCCTTGGCCGAGCCAACGACCCCCGGAATGCCCGCGCCGGGATGGGTGCCGGCCCCCACGAAGTAGAGGTTGGGGATCTTGTCGTCGCGGTTGTGGGTGCGGAAGAAGGCGCTCTGGGTGAGGATCGGCTCCAGCGAGAAGGCCGCACCGTTCCAGGCGTTCAGCTCGGTGGTGAAGTCGTCCGGGGTGAAGATGCGGCAGGTGACAAGGTCGCGCGCCAGATTAGGGATGTAGCGATCCTCGAGGTATTTCAGGATCTTGTCGCGATAAGCTTCCCCTTCCGTCGACCAGTCGACGTCGGCGGTTTCCAGATTGGGCACGACCGACAGGACGTAGAAGGCGCTGCCCCCGGGCGGGGCCATGCCGGGGTCGGTGGCGCAGGGGTTGTGCAGGTAGAGGGAGAAATCCTCCGACAGCGTGTCCTTGTTGTAGATGTCGCCGATCAGCTCGCGATAGCGCGGCCCGAAGCAGATCGTGTGGTGCCGGATGTCAGGGTGTTCGGCCTTGAGCCCGAAGTAGATGACGAACAGCGACGGGCTCCAGCGTTTCTTCTCCAGCGCCTTGCTGGCCGCCTTGCCCCGGGGATCATCCACCAGCAACTCGCGGTAGGTGTGCATGATGTCGGCATTGGAGGCGACGGTGTCGAAGGCCTCGAATTCCCCGTCGTGTCGGATCACGCCGGTAACCCGACCGCCGGCCGTGGTGATCTTCGAGATCGGCGCGTTGAGCTCGATCCTGCCGCCCAGCTCCTCGAACAGTTTGACCAGGCCCCGGATCAGGGCCCCGGTGCCGCCGCGCGGGAACCACACCCCGCCGCGCCGCTCCAGCGCATGGATCAGGGCGTAGATGGAGGAGGTGGCGAACGGGCTGCCGCCCACCAACAGGCTATGGAAAGACAGGGCCTGGCGGACGTGCTCGTCCTTCACATAGCTCGACACCTTGTCATAGACGCTGCGCCACGCCTGCAGCTTCATCAGGGCCGGAGCCGCGGCGATCATGCTGCCGAAGTCGAGGAAGGGGACGGCGCCCAGCTCCAGATAGCCCTTCTGGTAAAGCGCTTCCGAATAGGCGTGGAAGCGGCGGTAGCCCTCGACATCTGCCGGGTTGCGGGCGGCGATCTGCCGGTCCAGCTCGTCCTGGTCGTTGACGTAGTCAAAGACGTCGCCGTCTTCCCAGACCAGGCGGTAGAAGGGATTCACCGGCAGCAGCTCGACATAGTCCTCGATCTTGCGGTCGCTGAGGGTGAACAGCTCCTTGAGGCAGTCGGGGTCGGTGATGACGGTGGGGCCGGCGTCGAAGATGAAGCCCTCGTCCTCCCAGACGTAGGCCCGGCCCCCCGGTTTGTCGCGGCGCTCGAACACCGTGACCTCGAAGCCGGCCGACTGCAGGCGGATGGCCAGCGCCAGTCCGCCAAATCCGGATCCGATAACGGCCGCGCGCGGCTTGCTCATACGTCTTTGCCCCTTGGGAAAACCGATCGCTCGGACAGCACGGCCATGGCCGCCGGTATCGGCACCGGCGGCTTGCCTATCAGGATGCGGGCCTTGTCGGCCAGCGTGATGCGGCCGGCGTAGAACCGCTCCACCAGGCCCTGTGAGAGACGATAGAACCGCTCCAGCACGACATAGCGGCGGCCGGGCCGCGCGGCCTTGAACAGCATGCGGTTCAGCAGCCGGTAGTAGGCCCGCTCATGCCAGCGCTGCTTCGAGCGCCCCTCGACGCAGGCCCGCACCGTGGCGCTGGTCAGCGCGGGCAGGGCGGCGATCTCGTCGGCCAGGCGGGCTGCGTCAGGCAGGCTGTAGCCGGTGATCGGCTGGAACAGGGCGGCGCGCAGGCCCACCTGCGGCAGGCGGGTCTCGCGCCAGTGGGCCGCGATGTCGCCGGCGAGGGCGATGGGCAGGATGCCGTTCTCCTCCCGCACGACCCTGGCGATGGTCCAGCCCTGCGAGGCCGCGTAGGCGGCGATGTCAACGCGCAGCGCCTCGCGATCGAGGTCCGCGCCGTCGCTGTAGCGGGTGTCCTCGATCAGCAGCCGCGTCGGCGAGAAGGGCAGGCTGTAGAGGAAGCGGTAGCCGTCCAGCTGATCGACGGTGGCGTCCATGACGATGGGCCGGGCCAGGCCGTGCGGCGCGGTCAGCTCGACCTCCAGCCCGACGAACTTCTGCCAGCCGAGCGCCAGGGCCGGACTGGACCTGGGGCCGCGACCGTCGATGACGCAGTCGGCCTCGATCACCCGGCCATCGGCCAGGGTCACGCGGGCTTCATCAAGGTCGGCGACATCGACGCCGGTCCAGCAGTCTTCCCCCATCGCTGCTGCAACCACCTCGTGGAACCGGTCCGACGTGATGGCCAGATAGGGCGTGGAGAGGGTGCGGCAATGGCCCGGAAAGCGGACTTCGTAGCCGTCCCAGCTATGCACGATCAGGGGCGTCAGCCAGGCGCCGATGGCGGCGCTGACGTCGGTGGCGAAATGGCTCCAGGTGTGATGGCCGCCGAGCGTCGGCCCGCGTTCGAGGATCAGCACCTTCAGGTCGGGCTTGAGGGCTTTCAGCCGCAGGGCGATCAGCCCGTTGGCCAGCCCCCCGCCCACGAGCACGACGTCGGCGCTGTTGGGGCGGGAGGAGGCCATGTCCTTCGCATAGCACGCCCGGACGGGAAGGCTAGGCGGCGGTTGGCTCTTCGAAAGCCTCCTCCTCGATGGAGGAGGGGGAAGCGGGGCTTTGGATTGTCAGCCAGACCGCACTCTCGCCCTCGGCTTCCGCGCCGGGCCCTTCGTCTGCCGGCCGCGCTTGCTCTTCTCCGCATGCAGCGCGTGCGCGTCCTTCTCGACCTTCTTGAGGATCGCCTGCAGTTCCTCGTCGGTCAGGTGTTCGATGCCGATGAAGCTGTTGTCGGCGTCGCTCATCCTGATCAGTTCATCGAGCTTGGCCTGCAGGGCGGCGTTGTCGCGATTCTGGGTGTTCTGGATCAGGAACACCATCAGGAAGGTGACGATGGTGGTGGAGGTGTTGATCACCAGCTGCCAGGTGTCGGAAAAGCCGGCGACCGGGCCGCTCGCCGCCCAGATCACCACCAGCGAAATGCAGGCGACGAAGGCGACGGGCTTGCCGGTGAACTTCGCCGTGGCGTTGGCGAAACGGGTGAAGGCGAGGCTGAGTCCCATGAACAAGAGGCTCCTGACAGGCTGGCTCCGATTGCGCGGCGGCGAGTGAACGGGTAGGGCGGGCTCCTGTTCCGGAGGAGACGGCATGGCCCAGGCGACCATCATCGACGGCAAGCTTTTCGCGGCCAATCTGCGTGAGCGGATCGCGGTCGAGGTCGCCGATCTGAAGGCCGCGCACGGCGTCACGCCGGGCCTGGCGGTGGTGCTGGTCGGCGAGGATCCGGCCAGCCAGACCTATGTCCGCAACAAGGGCGTCCAGACGCTCGAGGCCGGCATGCACTCCGAAACGCACCGCCTGCCCGCCGACACCGCCGAGGCGGATCTCTTCGCGCTGCTCGACCGGCTGAACGCCGACCCGGCGATCCACGGCATCCTCGTGCAGTTCCCGGTGCCCGAGCACCTCAGCCAGGACCGCATCGTCGCCCGCATCTCGCCGGACAAGGACGTCGACGGCCTGACTGTGACCAACGCCGGCCGCCTGGCCAGCGGCCTGCCGGCCCTGACGTCCTGCACCCCGGTGGGCTGCATGATGCTGCTGCGGGACGTTCTGGGCGACCTGCGCGGCAAGCGGGCGGTGGTCATCGGGCGCTCCAACCTCATGGGCAAGCCGATGGCCCAGCTGCTGCTGGCCGCCGACTGCACGGTGACCATCGCCCATAGCCGCACCGTCGACCTGCCGGCCGTCTGCCGCGAGGCCGACATCCTCGTCGCCGCCGTCGGACGGGCCGAGATGGTGCGCGGCGACTGGATCAAGCCGGGCGCGGCGGTGATCGACGTTGGCATCACCCGCCTGCCGTCGCTGGACCCGGTCCGCGCCGCGGAGGGCAAGACGCGGCTGGTCGGCGACGTCGCCTTCAAGGAGGCCGTCGAGGTCGCCGGCTGGATCACGCCGGTGCCGGGCGGCGTCGGGCCGATGACCATCGCCTGCCTGCTGCAGAACACGCTGACGGCGGCGAAGCGGATCCACGGGGTCGAGGGGTAGGGGGTATGGGCTGGCACGACGTTCGTGCGTCCTTCGCGACGCGCTTCGCGCTCCTCAGGATGACGAAGACTGTGGATTGCAGCAAAGCTCGTCATGGTGAGGAGCGGCCCTCGGGCCGCGTCGCGAACCACGCAAGGCATGTCGGCGCCCTGGCCGCCGCGCTGGTCGTCACGGCCTGCAGTCCGCCGCCGGCCGCCCTGACGCCGGAACAGGTCATGGCCCTGGCGCCCGCCGACACGCGGCTGGCCGGGCTCTACGAGACCTCCTGCAAGGCCTGCCACGCCATGCCGGGCAACCTGGCCCCGCAGGTCCATGACCGGGCCGCCTGGGACCCGCGCTGGAAGCAGGGCGAGCAGGTGATGCTCGACCACACGATCCAGGGGTTCAACGCCATGCCGGCCGGCGGCCAGTGCGCGTCTTGCACGTCGGACGATTTCAAGGCCCTGATACGATTCATGGCGGGGCGCGAAGACTCCGCGAACTAGCGGGGGACTTGCGATGATTTCCAGGCGCACAGCGCTGATCGCCGGCGGCGCCGGCGTGGCCGTGGTCGGCGGCGGGGCAGGGGCCATCGCCGTGGCCAACCGCGAGAAGCCCGAGCCGCCGTCGCCGCCGTCGACCAGGGACGGCAAGGTCCTGTGGCGCAACTGGTCGGGCATCCAGCACAGCTATCCGGCCCAGCGGCTGGCGCCGAAGGATGAGGGCGAACTGGCCGCCGCCATCAAGGCCGCGCCCGCGCCGGTGCGCGTCGTCGGCTCCGGCCACAGCTTCACCGGCCTGATCCCCACCGACGGGACCCTGGTCACCCTGGACGGGATGAGCGGCATCACCGGCTGGGACGGCGACAAGGCGCAGGTGATGGCCGGCACGCGGCTGGGCGCGCTCGGCCCCGCGCTGGCCGAGAAGGGCCGGGCGATGGCCAACCTGCCCGACATCAACAAGCAGTCGCTGGGCGGCGCGCTGGGCACCGCCACCCATGGCACCGGCCGCACGCTGAAGGCCGTGCACGGCGACGTCACCGCCCTGACGCTGGTCACGGCCGAGGGCAAGGTGATCGAGGCCGACGCCCGCCGGCGTCCCGACGTGCTGGCCGCCGCGCAGGTGTCGCTGGGCGCCCTCGGCGTCATCACCCGCGCCACCCTGAACACCACGATCAACCGCCGACTGAAGCGTCAGGTCTGGGTCGAGCCGCTGGAGGAGTCGCTGGCGAAGGCGGAGGAACGGTGGGCCAGGCACCGCAACTTCGAGTTCTACGCCGTGCCGTTCACCGGCCTGGCCGCCAACATCACCCACGACGAGACCGACGAAGCGGCCACGGTGCGGACGCCCAGCCAGGACGACGCCTTCCTCGAGGTGCTGCGCAGCCTGCGCAACCTGCTCGGCTTCTCCACCGGCATGCGCAAGGCGGCGGCGAAGGCGCTGCTGGGGAGCGTCGAGCCGGAGACGGCCGTCGACGAGGGCTGGAAGCTGCTGTCGACCGAACGGCCGGTGCGGTTCAACGAGATGGAATACCACCTGCCCGCCGAGGTGCACCTGAAGGTCCTGGCCGAGGTGGTGGCGCTGATCGAGAAGGAACGGCCGGACGTCTTCTTCCCCATCGAGGCGCGCCGCGTCGCGCCGGACGACGCGTGGCTCTCGCCCTTCCAGGGCGGCGAGCGCGGCTCCATCGCCGTCCACGCCCACTACAAGGACGACTACAGGCTGCTGTTCGAGCTGGTCGAGCCGGTGTTCCTGCGCAACGGCGGCCGCCCGCACTGGGGCAAGCTCCACAGCCTCAAGGCCCCGCAGCTGGCGGCGCTGTATCCGCGCTGGGGGGAGTTCCTGGAGGTGCGGCGCGAGCTCGATCCGGACGGGCGGCTGCTCAACCCGTACCTGAAGGCGCTGTTCGGGGTGGGGTAGGGCGACGGGTGAACGGTCCCGCTCCAGGGACGCGGGCTGGGCGAGTGTCTGGACCGGGTCGAAAGCGGACTGAATTATCTCCCCACTCCCGTTTCCCCGGCGAAGGCCGGGGGCCATGCGGGCAAGGGTTCAGCGCGGTTCATGGATCCCGGCCTGCGCCGGGAAAACGAAGGAAAAAGGCCTAACCCCCGCTCGTACCCGCCGCGTTCACCCAGCCTACGACCTCGCCCAGCACCTGGCTCACAGCCTGGTCGTACGCCGGCACGATGGCGCTGACGCGGTTGTCGGCGGCGCGGATCCTGGCGGTGAAAGTCCGGTCGCCGACCAGACCGCGATCATCCGACCTCGTGATCACGCCCCTGACCGAGACCAGGACCAGCGGCGCCGCCTTGGGCCCCTGGTCGTAGACGGCCTCGAAGGCGTGGACATCGAGCTTGAGCGTGTAGTCGGCCTTGACCACGTCGCCGCGGACGATCAGCCGCGCGCGGCCGCCGCCCTGGAACGCCTGGGCGGTCAGTTCGTCGAACATCACGGCCGCCGGCGAGACCCAGCGTGCGCCGGCGATGTAGGCGGCCTCGCCCCCCGGGTTGACGGTCAGGATGCGATCGCCGGCCGCGGCGCGGGGAAAGCCCGTGCTCAGGCGCAGCACGCCGAACACCGGTCCGGCGGGCATGGCCTGCGGCGTGACGCTGGTCTGCAGCCGGTACAGCTGCGCCGGCTCGGCCTTGGGGAACAGGCTGATGCAGCCGGACAGACCGACGGCGGCGATCGCCAGGGCGGCGAGGGCGAGACGGCGGGTCACGGGCGAACCTCCACTTCCTTGGCAGGTGACTTGCTGATGACCCCTTGCGGGTTGGCTTCGACCTCGCCCACCAGCCGGTCCAGCGACTCGGCGGCGGACTGCAAGGTCGTGACGGCCCGCGTCAGCTGCGGCAGGCCGGTGGTGGCGAAGTCGGTCGTGGGACCTTCCAGCCGGGTGATCATGGCGCGGGCGTCGCTGGTCGCGGCCTTGAGCTCCTCGGCCGCGTCGGCCAGCTCGGCGAGCGTGCGTTTGCCGTCGGTCTCCACCAGGCCCCTCGTCGAGCGGGTGAGCTCGCTGATCTCTATCGCCGCGGCGTCGATGTTCTGCAGCGCCTTCTGGGCGTCGGCGATAATGGCCTTGCGCTCCCGCGCCTCGGCCGTGATGGCCTGGACGTCGCTCAGCGCGGCGCCGAGAGTCTTCACGTTCTCGTCCGAGAGCACTTTGTTGACCCGGTCCAGCGCCTCGATCGTTCGGGTCAGAACCGTGCCGCCGCCCTGCAGCAGGTCGGAAAGGGCGCTGTTCTGGCTCCGGATGACCGGGATTTCGCCGTCCGGCACGGTGTCCTTCAGCAGGCGCTTGGCGGACGTGCCGGCGGTGATCTGGACGTAGTTCACGCCGGTGATCCCCTGGGGCTCGAGGGTCGCCGAGGAATCCTCGCGGATCGGCACGTCGGAGGTCACCCGGATGCGGGCGATGACGCGGTTGGGATCGCGCCGGTCCAGCTCCAGCTTGGTCACCTCGCCGACCTTGATGCCGTTGAAGTGGACCTCGCCCCCTTCGGACAGGCCGCGCACCGGCCCGAAGAACAGGATGTCGTAGACATCATAGTCCCGGTTGACCGCGAAGCGCGCCAGCCAGACGCCGAACACGATCGCCCCGATGAAGAGCAGGATCGAGGCGATGCCGACCAGGGCGTAGTTGGCGTTTCTTTCCATCAGACCGTCTGTCCCGCCCTTGTCTTGGCGCTCTGGGCCGCGCGTCCGCGTGGGCCCATGAAATAATCCCGTATCCAGGGGTGCTCGGAAAGCTCCAGTTCCTCAACCGGAGCTACGGCCGTAACCTTCTTGTCGGCGATCACGGCGACCCGATCGGTGATCGTATACAGGCTGTCGAGGTCATGGGTGATCATGAACACGGTCAGCCCGAGGCTTCGCGATAGGTCGGCGATCAGTTCATCGAACGCCCCGGCGCCGATCGGGTCGAGGCCGGAGGTCGGTTCGTCGAGGAAGAGCATCTGCGGGTCCAGCGCCAGGGCGCGGGCCAGGGCGGCGCGCTTGGTCATGCCGCCCGAGAGCTCGGAAGGCTTCAACCCGCCGGCGCGCGGCGGCAGGCCGGAGAGGGCGATCTTCAGCTCGGCCAGGTCGTTGATCTCGGCCTTTGACAGGTCGGTGTGCTCGAACATGGGCGCGGCGACGTTCTCCTTCACGGTCAGGGCCGAGAACAGGGCGCCCTGCTGGAACAGAACGCCCGAGGTGCGTTCGATGGCCTTCATTTCCTTGCGGGATGCGTCACTGATGTCGTGACCGAAAATCCGGATCGTGCCGCCGTCAGGCTTCTTGAGGCCGATGATGGTGTTCAGCAGCACCGACTTGCCGCTTCCCGAGCCGCCGACCACCCCCAGGACCTCGCCGCGGTTCACGGTCAGGTTCAGGTGATCGTGGACAACGTTGTCCCCGAACTGCGAGATCAGATCTATGACCTCGACCGGCGGCGCGGTGTCGTCGAGGCCATCCTCGTCCAGATCAACAAAGGCGGGGCGCGGCTCGACCATCAGAAGTCGAGCTCCATGAAGATCAGCGCGAAGATGGCGTCGATCAGAATGATCGAGAAGATGGCGTGGACCACGGAGGCGGTGACCCGCTGGCCCAGGGACACGACGTCGCCGCCGACCTCCATGCCCTGCCGCGAGCCGATGCCGGCGATGACGGCCGCCATGATCGGAACCTTGACGAGGCCGACGATGAAATGGGTCAGCCCGACATTGTCGACGATGCGCTGCAGGAAGAAGGTCGGGGACAGGTCCATGACCAGCCAGGTGACCATCATCCCGCCCATCAGCCCGGCCAGGTCGGCGACGAACGTCAGCAACGGCATGGTCAGCTGCAAGGCCACGAACCGCGGCAGGACCAGGGCCTCGAACGGATCGACGCCCATGACGCGCATGGCGTCGATCTCCTGCCGCATCTTCATGGCGCCGATCTCGGCGGTGAAGGCCGAGGCCGATCGGCCGGCCAGCAGGACGGCGGTGATCACCACGCCGAACTCGCGCAGGACGGCGATGCCGATCATCTCGACCACGAACACCGAGGCGCCGAAGTCGCTCAACACATTGATGCCGAGCAGGGCGATTACCGCCCCGATGAAGAAGGTCGTCACCGCCACGATGGGCAGGGCGTCCAGGCCCGCGCGTTCGCACAGGGTGACGATGGGCGCCCAGCGCACCTTGTGCGGCATGGCGAAGCCACGCCCGGCCGCCACCAGCACCCGGCCGATGAAGGCGAAGGTCTCCACCGCCTCGCCGGCGAGGTGGAAGACGCCGCGCCCGATCCGCACCGCCAGATCGTAGAAACCCCGCTGGACGACCGGCGGACTCGGCTCGACCTGGACGGCGTCGCTGACCAGGTCGAGCAGGCGTGTCTGTTCGGGGCGGGCGACCAGCTTTCCTGCGCTGACCCGGCCATCCGTGGCGCGAACAATGGCGTAGGCTCCGGCGGTGTCGCAACGGCGTACGCCACTCAGGTCGAGATTGACCGCCTTCGATCCCAGCAGGACCTCGGTCAGCCGCCGGCCGGCGTCATCCAGAGACTCCGCGGTCCAGTCGCCTGACAGGAACGCGGTCGCGCCATGCTCGCCTTCCTGGAGCTTGAAGTCGGCGGGTTTGCTCATCGGCGCGTCGGCGGCTCCATCGTCCGGCGCGAAACTGCCACGCTGTGCCGTAATGCGCAAAGCGTTCGCGCGTTGCACGGGCGATTGCCAGCGGGGCGGGCATGGGTGAGTGTCCGGGCGACCGACAGGAGACCTCCATGTCCGACAGCCCGCTCGATCATCGCCCGCCCTCCCGCTCGATCGGCGCGGCGCGCGTGGCCATCGGCTTTCTGGCCGGCGTCCTCATCTGGGCGCTGAACGAGGCCGGCGACCAGAAGGTTTGGCCGGCGACGGTTCCGCCGCTGTTCGGCGCGCTGATCATGGTCGCCGTGTTCGTCCCGTTCGTGCTGGTCGGCGGGCTGGGCGCCCTGCGCGCCCGGACCCTGGCCCTCTGGGCGGCCGGGTCAGCGGCGGTGCTGGCGGCGCTGGGCGCGCACGACCTGGCCCGGCGATTCGAATCGCTGAACGATCCCTGGGTCTCGCCGCAGCTGATGATCTTCGGCGCCGCCGGCCTGTTTATCGCCCACCATCTGGTCGAGGGCGCCGACGCCGAGCGCAAGGTCATCGCGACCTTCCCGCGCTACTTCGAGATCGCCTGGAAGCACGGGGTCCAGCTGGCGCTGTCGGCGGCCTTCGTCGGCGTGTTCTGGCTGATCCTGTTCCTGGGCGGAGCGATGTTCGATCTGATCGGTATCAAGGCGGTCGGACAGCTGTTGCAAACGGCCTGGTTCGCGATCCCGGCCACGGCGACGATGTTCGCCGCCGCTGTCCACCTGACCGACGTCCGCGCCGGGCTGATCCGGGGGATCCGGACGGTGGCCCTGACTCTGCTGGCCTGGCTGCTGCCGATCCTGGTCGTGCTGGCGACCGCCTTCCTGCTGGCCCTGCCGTTCACGGGGCTGGACGCCCTGTGGGGCACGCGCAGCGGCGCGGCGATCCTGCTCAGCGCCATGGCCGTGCTGATCGTGCTGACCAACGCCGCCTACCAGGACGGCGAGCCCGACAGTCCGGTGCCGCCGGTCCTGCGCTGGAGCGGGAAGCTTGCCGGGGTGCTGCTGGCGCCGATGGTCGCGCTGGCCGCCTACGCCCTGTGGCTGCGAATCGGCCAGTACGGCCTGACGCCGGATCGCATCGTGGCGGTCGCCTGCGTCGTCGCCGGCCTGGTCTACGCCGTCGGCTACTTCATCGCCGCGGTGCGGCCGGGACGCTGGATGCGGCGGCTGGAGGTCACCAACATCATCGCCGCCTTCGTCTCCCTGGCCCTGCTGCTGGCTATCTTCAGCCCGTTGGCCGACCCGGCCCGGCTGTCGGTGAACAACCAGATGGCGCGGCTGGAGAGCGGGACGGTGAAGCCGGAGAAGCTGGACTACCAGTTCCTGCGCTTCGACAGCGGGCGCTACGGGCGCGAGGCGCTGGTTACGCTGAAGGCCAGGGGCGGCGAGGTCGGCAAGCGCGCGGCCGCCGCCCTCGCCGAAACCGAGCGTAGGGGCGACGCGCCGGACGCGGTGCTGCTCGACGCCGCCAGGGTGCCGGTGATCTGGCCCGCGGGGCGCACGCTGCCTGACGATTTCTTCGTCCAGCAATGGGCGCGCGACCAGCAGCGGTCCTGCACCCTCGGTCCCGACGAATGCCAGACCGCTCTGCTGGATCTGACCCGCGACGGCGTCGAGGAGGTGGTGATCATCAACCGCCAGCGGGCGTGGATTCACGGCCGGGTCGACGGCCGGTGGCGGCTTCTGGGCGAGGCCGCGCTCTGGAGGCCTGGCCGCGACAACGACCAGGCGCTGATCGAGGCCATCCGCAAGGGCGGGATCAGCGCGGGGGCGCCCGCGCTCGATGACCTGATCATCGACGGCGAGCGGTACTTCGTCACGCCGGACGGTTCGCCGCCCGTGGCGATCGCGGTTCCGCCGGCCCCGCCGCCGGCGAAGTGAGGTCGGCAGCCGCACAGCCCGCCTTCGCCAAGGCTCCGGCGCGGCATCCTGTTTCGACTGAAAGGGCAGGGCTTGTTCTGCGAAGCCCTTAGGGCGAAGCAGAATGGTGGATGCGACAGGGATTGAACCTGTGACCCCCTCGGTGTGAACGAGGTGCTCTCCCGCTGAGCTACGCATCCGCTCTGGGGCTCTCGGCCCGGGAGGCGGCGTCTATAGCGACTCGGCCGCCGCACGGCAAGACGCCACGAGGCCGGCGACCGCCGAGGCCAGCTCATCGAAGTGATCGATCACCATGTCGCCGCCCAGTTCGGCCGGCGGCAGGTCGTTGTAGCCGAAGGCGCAGACCACGCAGGGGACGCCCGCCGCCTTCGCCGCGCCGGTGTCGGGCGAGGCGTCGCCGACCAGGATGGCGCGGGCCGGGTCGCCGCCGGCAAGGGCGATCGCCTCCAGCAGCGGCGCGGGGTCCGGCTTCTGCACCGGCAGGGAGTCGCCGCCGACGATGGCGTCGAAGACGGTGGCCATGTCCAGCTGATCCAGCAGCAGCCGCGCCAGCCCCTCGGGCTTGTTGGTGCAGACCGCCAGCTTCGCGCCGCGGGCCCGCAGGTCGGCGAGCGCCTCCAGGCAACCGGGGAAGGGCCGGCTCTCCCGCGCGATGCGGCCCTTGTAGACCTCGACGATCCGCGGCCGCAGTTCCGCGATCCTTTCCTCGCTGATGGTCAGGTCAGCCATGGCGAAGGCGCGGATCAGCATGCCCCGCAGCCCGTGGCCGACCAGCTGGCGCACGGCGGTCATCGGCGCCGGGGCCATGCCCTGCTCGACGAGGATGACGTTCAGCGCCCCGACGAGGTCGTGCGCCGTCTCCACCAGGGTGCCGTCGAGGTCGAAGGCGAGGGTCCAGCCGGCGAGGTCATTCACAGGGTCATGCATTGCTCAGGGCTTTCGGCTAAACCCGACGCCAATGCAACGCTTTGAAGAGTCGCAACGATGACCGCACGCGCCGCCGTGATCATGGCCGCCGGACAGGGCACGCGGATGAAATCCGGGGTGCCCAAGGTCCTCCACAGGGTCGGCGGCCGGACCATGCTCGACCGCGCCATCGACGCCGTCCAAGCCGCCGGCTGCGAGCGGGTGGTGGTGGTCTGCGGGACCCACAGCCCGGCGGTGGCCGAGCATGTCAAGAAGCGGCTGGGCGAGGCCGCCGTCGCCATCCAGGACCCGCCGCTGGGCACCGCCCACGCTGTGCTGTGCGCCAGGGACGCCCTGGCCGGGTTCGAGGGCGATGTGCTGGTCACCAATGCCGACTGTCCGCTGCTGACCGCCGCCGACCTGGCCCCCATCTTCGACCGTCGCGCGGCGGGCGATGACCTGGTCATGCTGGCCTTCGAGGCCGCCGATCCGGCGCTGTACGGCCGGATGATCCAGGACGCCGACGGGCGCCTGCTGCGCATCGTCGAGGCGCGCGACGCCAGCGCCGAGGAGAAGGCCGTCAAGGTCTGCTACAGCGGCATGCTGGCCGCCGCCGCCGGGCCGCTGTTCGACTGGCTGGCCGCCGTCGACAACGACAACGTCAAGGCCGAGTACTACATCACCTCCATCGTCGGCATCGCCAACGCGGCCGGCAAACGGGTCGGCGTTGCCACGGCCTCCGAGACCGCCGTCATGGGCGCCGACGACCAGGCCGGCGTCGCCCGCGCCGAGGCCCTGTGGCAGGCCCGCGCCCGCAATGCCCTGATGGCCGACGGCGTGACCATGGTCGCGCCGGAGACGGTGTTCCTCAGCTTCGACACCCGGGTCGCCGGCGGCGTGGTGCTGGAGCCCAACCTCGTCTTCGGCCCCGGCGTTACCGTCGAGACCGGCGCGGTGATCCGGGCCTTCAGCCATCTGGAGGGCGCCGTCATCCGCTCAGGCGCCATCGTCGGCCCCTACGCCCGCCTGCGCCCCGGCGCGGACATCGGCGAGGGGGCCCACATCGGCAACTTCGTCGAGGTGAAGAAGGTCAAGGTCGGCAAGGGCGCCAAGGCCAACCACCTGTCCTACCTGGGCGACGGCACGGTCGGCGCGGGGGCCAACATCGGGGCCGGCACGATCTTCTGCAACTACGACGGCTTCGACAAGTTCGACACCCATGTGGGCGAGGGCGCCTTCATCGGCTCCAACTCCTCGCTGGTCGCGCCGGTGACCATCGGCGCGGGCGCCTATACCGGCTCCGGGTCTGTGATCACCAGAAGCGTCGATGCCGACGCCCTGGGCCTTGAGCGCTCGGTCCAGCTCGAGAAGCCCGGCTGGGCGGCGCGGTTCCGGGCGATGAAGATGGCGCGGAAGAAGGGGTAGGGCCGGCCGAGACATGCGCTTCCGTGCGTGTCCCCATCGGCTTCGAAGCGGCAGGGGTAGCCTTCGCCCGGCTCCACCCGCGTGGTATACTGCGGGTACTGGAGGCGGGCCGATGACCACCTACACCACCTACAACAGCAGGACCTTCGAGACCGAAGACGGCCAAGCAGTGTTGTTGCCGGAGGAAATCGCCTATCCCGATGATACCGAGGTCACGATCATCCGTTCCGGGGATGTGCTGACGGTGTATCCGAGGCAATCCGCAGCGTACCCAGAATCCCGTCTTCCCGGCGAAGGCCGGGATCCATCTTCGGCCTGAGCTCCGCGATCGGATCCTGTATTCTGAGGCCATCCTGTGGACCCCGGCCTTCGCCGGGGATACGGCGTGGGGGAGTCCCGCGGGTAGCCGGGCCGGGCCGGGCGTGGCATGCAGAGTCCATGCGCATCGCCACCGCCGCCGTCCTGTCCATCGCCCTCATCGCCCCCGCGCCGGCCACGGCCGACGACGCCGGCCTGTTCGGCTACTTCCGCTCCATCTGCGGCTCGGTTCCTGACCCCGCCGCCGCCATCGCGCGCGCCTCGGAGCAGGGGTTCGCGCCGGCGAAGAAGACGCCCAGGGTCGGTGACCTCAAGGAGGTGAAGGCCTTCGAGAAGACGGTCGGCGGGCGCGAATTCTTCGTCATCACCGGGCGCGGCGCCGGCAAGCCGCGCGACGGCCTGCCGGCTTCGGCGACCGCCGCCTGCGGAGTCGGGGTCAAGGGCAAGGACGAGGCGGCCATGGCGGCCGGGCGCCGGTGGGTCGGGGTGCCGGTCTCCCGCTCGGTGCTCGGCGTGGCCTTCCACGCCTTCCGCCAGGCCGGCGGAGCGCGCACGGCCCTGTCGTTCGACGACAAGGCCGCGACGAAGGCGGCGGTGCTGGCCGGCGACCTGAACGTGCTGACGGTCAGCAGCCTTGGCGGCTCGACCGTCCTGTTCCTCAGCCGGTCGCGCGCGGCCTCCTAGGCGGCCTGCGCCACCTCGGCCGGCAGGCGGATCAGGTAGTCGAAGGCCGACAGCGCCGCCTTGGAGCCTTCGCCCATGGCGATGACGATCTGCTTGTAGGGCGTCGTCGTCGCGTCTCCGGCGGCGAACACGCCGGGGACGGAGGTCGCGCCGCGATGGTCGACCTCGATCTCGCCGCGCGGCGACAGGGCCACCGCGTCCTTCAGCCACTCGGTGTTGGGCACCAGGCCGATCTGCACGAAGATGCCTTCCAGATCGACGTTGTGGATCTCGTCGCTGTTGCGATCCTTGTAGACCAGGCCAGTGACCCGGGCGCCGTCGCCACGGACCTCGGTGGTCAGGGCCGAGGTGACGATGGTCACGTTGGGCAGGCTGGCCAGCTTGCGCTGCAGCACCGCGTCGGCGCGCAGCTGGCTGTCGAACTCGATCAGGGTGACGTGGGCGACGATGCCGGCCAGGTCGATGGCCGCCTCGACGCCGCTGTTGCCGCCGCCGATCACCGCCACCCGCTTGCCCTTGAACAGTGGGCCGTCGCAGTGCGGGCAGTAGGCGACGCCCCTGTTGCGGTATTCCTCCTCGCCGGGCACGCCCATCTGCCGCCAGCGGGCGCCGGTGGCCAGGATGACGGTCCGGGAGGCCAGGCGCGCGCCGTTCTCCAGCTCGACCGTAACAAGCCCGCCGGGCGTCGACGCCGGGACCAGCTTGACGGCCTTCTGCAGGGTCATGACGTCGACGTCGTAGTCCTTCACATGCTGCTCGAGACCGGAGACCAGCTTCGGCCCCTCGGTGTGCGGCACGGAGATGAAGTTCTCGATGGCCATGGTGTCGAGCACCTGACCGCCGAAGCGCTCGGCCGCGAGGCCCGTGCGGATGCCCTTGCGGGCGGCGTAGATGGCCGAGGCCGCGCCGGCCGGGCCGCCGCCGATGATCAGCACCTCGAACGGGGCCTTGGCCTTCAGCTTCTCGGCGTCGCGGGCGGCCGCGCCGGTGTCAAGTTTGGCCAGGATCTGCTCCAGGCTCATGCGGCCCTGGCCGAAGGCCTCGCCGTTCAGCAGGATGGTGGGCACCGCCATCACCTGGCGGGCCTCGACCTCGGCCTGGAACAGGGCGCCGTCGATGGCCACGTGGCTGATGTTCGGGTTCAGCGCCGCCATGGTGTTCAGCGCCTGCACCACGTCGGGGCAGTTCTGGCAGGACTGGGAGAAGTAGGTCTCGAAGCGGAAGGGGCCTTCCAGGGCGCGGATCTGCTCGACCAGCTCGGCCTCGATGCGCGGCGGGTGGCCGCCGACGTGCAGCAGGGCCAGCACCAGCGAGGTGAACTCGTGCCCCAGCGGCAGGCCGGCGAAGCGGACGTCGGCGTTCCCGGCGGCGCGGGTGATGGCGAAGGACGGCTTGCGCGCGTCGGCGCCGGTCACGTCCAGGCTGACCTTGTCGGAGGTCGACGCGACATCTTCCAGCAGCGCCAGCATGTCCGCGGACCCCTGGCCCTCGCCGAGCGACGCGACCAGCGTGATCGGCTCGCGCAGGTTCTGCAGATAGGCGGTCAGCTGGGTCTTGAGGGCGGCGTCCAACATGTCGGCTCCGGGGGTACGGGAAACGCGGGGGT
This sequence comes from Caulobacter sp., assembly GCA_030683005.1. GTDB lineage: Bacteria > Pseudomonadota > Alphaproteobacteria > Caulobacterales > Caulobacteraceae > Caulobacter. The sequence goes on from JAUXMY010000013.1 coordinate 46,852, forward strand.
GGCGCGGCGCCGCTCCGTTGAGCGGCGCCGGCCGGGGCAGGCGTGGTCGTCAGATCTTGCCGACGAGGTCGAGCGAAGGCGCGAGGGTCTTTTCACCTTCTTCCCACTTGGCCGGGCAGACTTCGCCCGGGTGGGCGGCGACGTACTGGGCGGCCTTGACCTTGCGCAGCAGCTCGGCGGCGTTGCGGCCGATGCCTTCAGCGGTGACTTCCATGAACTGGATGACGCCGTTGGGGTCGACCAGGAAGGTGCCGCGGTCAGCCAGGCCCTGGCCTTCGCGCATCATGCCGAAGTTGTTGGTCACCACGCCGGCCGGATCGCCGATCATGGTGTAGCGGATCTTGCCGATGGCGGGCGAGCTGTCGTGCCAGGCCTTGTGCGAGAAGTGGGTGTCGGTGGACACCGAATAGACCTCGACGCCCATCTTCTGGAAGGTGTCGTAGTTGTCTTCCAGGTCTTCCAGCTCGGTCGGGCAGACGAAGGTGAAGTCGGCCGGGTAGAAGAACACGATCGACCACTTGCCGCGCAGGTCGGCGTCGCTGACCTCGACGAACTTGCCGCCCTTGTAGGCCTGGGCGGTGAAGGGTTTGATTTCGGTGTTGATGAGGGACATGCCGCACTCCGTGAATGGCGAGGCGTTGGATTTAGCCGGGCCCGGCCGATAAAGGAAATTGATTTAATCGCATCGCAGCATAGAGCGGCCCTATATCGTGTTGCGATGCGGCATCGTCGGTCGGGTCGGACGGTGCGGCAGGGCGCTTCCCCCGTCCGCGAGGGGTGCTAAACAGCGCTCAGAAGCCGCCCGGACAAAGCCCCATGACCGCCGACGACCAGAAACGCATCTCCGGCGAGGCCGCCGCGCAGCTGGTGGAGGCCGGCATGGTCGTGGGGCTGGGCACTGGCTCGACGGCGGCCTGGTTCGTCAAGGCGCTGGCGGCGCGGGGCCTGGACATCCGCGGCGTGCCGACCTCGGAGGCCACCGCCAACCTGGCCCGCGAGCTGGGCATGACCCTCGCCAGCCTGGACGACGTGAAGTCCATCGACCTGACCGTCGACGGCGCCGACGAGATCGGCCCGGGCCTGTCGCTGATCAAGGGCGGCGGCGCGGCCCTGCTGCGCGAGAAGCTGGTCTGGGAGGCGTCCGCGCGCTGCGTGGTCATCGCCGACGCCGCCAAGCATGTGAAGACCCTGGGCCGGTTCCCGCTGCCGATCGAGGTGGTGCGTTTCGGCCACCCACACACCGGTCGGCGGCTGGCCGACATCGCCGCCGAGTTCGACCTGCCGCCGCCCCGCCTGCGCACCGCCGACCGGGGCGTGGTGGTCACCGACGGCGGCAACGTCATCTACGACATGGCCTCGGGCGTGATAGAGGACCCCGCCGCCCTGGCCGGGGCGCTGAAGAGCGTCACCGGCGTGGTCGACCACGGCCTGTTCCTCGACCTCGCCGACGAGGCGCTGATCGGAACCGATGACGGGGTGGTCAAGCTGGTTCCGTAGTCCCATATCCACCCCACCCGTGTTCCCGGCCCCCGGGTCGCGCTTGCGCGCGCCCGAGGGTAAACTGCCCGGGATCCATGACACACCCGAACGGTTGGAAGGCGTCCCCGTGGATCCCGGCCTTCGCCGGGAAGACGGAGAGCTTCGATGCCCACCTACGACTACGACCTCTTCGTCATCGGCGCCGGATCGGGCGGGGTGCGGGCCTCGCGGCTGGCGGCGATGAGCGGCGCGCGGGTCGCCGTGGCCGAGGAGCACCGCGTCGGCGGCACCTGCGTGATCCGCGGCTGCGTGCCCAAGAAGTTCATGGTCTACGCCAGCGAGTTCTCCAACCAGGTCAAGACCGCCCGGGGCTTCGGCTGGACCGTGCCCGAGCCCACCTTCGACTGGCCGACCTTCCGCCAGGCCATGGAGATCGAGGTCGCGCGCCTCTCGGGCATCTACGTCACCAACCTGCAGAAGGCCGGCGCCGAGCTGATTCACAAGCGGGCCGTGTTGAAGGACGCCCACACCGTCGAGATCGTCGGCGAGGACCGCACGGTGACCGCCGGCAAGATCCTGATCGCCACCGGCGGCCGGGTGACGGTCCCGGACCTGCCCGGCATCGAGCACGCCATCACCTCCAACGAGGCCTTCCATCTCGACAAGCTTCCCGAGAGCATCCTGGTGGTCGGCGGCGGTTATATCGCCGTGGAGTTCGCCGGCATCTTCGCGGGCCTCGGCAGCCAGGTGACGCTGCTCTATCGCGGCCCTAACATCCTGCGCGGCTTCGACGACGACGTCCGCGCGCACCTGGCCGGCGAGCTGGAGCGGCGCGGCATCAAGGTGGTGCTGGGCTGTGAGCACTCCAGCCTGGAGAAGACCGATGCCGGCATCGTCAGCACCCTGAACAACGGCATGACCTTCACCACCGAGCAGGTGATGTTCGCCACCGGCCGCGAGCCCTATGTCGAGGGCCTCGGCCTCGAAAACGCCGGCGTGGCGCTGAACGAACGCGGCGCGGTCAAGGTCGATGCCTACTCGAAGACCAATGTCGACAGCATCTGGGCCGTCGGCGACGTCACCGACCGCATGAACCTGACCCCCGTCGCCATCCGCGAGGGCGCCGCCTTCGCCGAGACGGAGTTCCGGGACCATCCGACGACCTTTGACCACGACACCATCGCCACGGCGGTGTTCTCCCAGCCGCCGATCGGCACGGTCGGCCTGGGCGAGGGCGAGGCCCGCAAGGCCTTCGGCCAGATCGACGTCTACCGCGCCGTCTTCCGCCCGATGAAGGTCACCTTCTACGGCGGCGAGGAGCGCACCCTGATGAAGCTCTTGGTCCGCGCCGACACCCAGCAGGTCGTCGGCGTCCACATCGTCGGCCCCGACGCCCCGGAGATGATCCAGATGGCCGCCATCGCCGTGAAGATGGGCGTCACCAAACAGCAGTGGGACTCCACCTGCGCCGTCCACCCGACGGCGGCGGAAGAGCTGGTGACCATGCGCGAGAAGTACCTGCCGGCGGATCTGGGGGCGGTGGGGTAGGGGGGCGCGATGGCGACAAGCGATAGGCCGGGCTTCACGTATTCCCGCGTCAGAGAAGTCGACACACTCCATTTCACCGGCGGGATTCGAGGGCGTCGAGCAGAGGCTGGATGGCGGATTGGGCCGATAGGACCAAACGGCGCGCTAGGAGACCTCGCTCCGGTACCGGAACGGGACATCAAAGCTGCGGCAAGCGCCTTGGGCATTCATGTGTTCGGCGCTGACGAGGAATTGCTATGCGACCCTTACTTGCGCACTCGAATCTGGCGTCCATTCGTGGGGCTCCCTAGTGATCCCGGTCTGCCGACCGAGACTTGGGCATCTATCGGGCATCATGCTTCGGAGGCCGGAGACGAAACCTACGCAAACCTTGCGCGCAACGTGGCTGAGTGTCTTCGGGCCGCCGACATTCGTCTCCGCGACCTTTCGGATGGATACGAATCCCAATTGTTGTCTGCTTTGAATGCAGAAACACAGTCCGGAGTTCGGTTCGACAACCTGCCTCTTAAGGACTTGCATCTCGCAATCCATTCTCTGGTTGCCGAGATGGGTGCTGCTCGGGACTATCTTGCGGCAATAGTTGGCATGCACTTAGGCGCTCCGGAGAAGTACAACAGTCTCGCGTGGCTTTTGCCTTGGCTTAAGGCCAAGGCGCGTGAAGCTGAATGCGCCACGCCGATAGCCGTCACTCTCCTCGAAGGCGTAGATGAATCCAGTGGCGACGCTTGGCTCAGCCGGCTCTCGGCGTATCGTAATCTATTCCTCCATCGGGGGCCGATGGGGTCGCGCGACATCAAGCAAGGCCCGCACCTAGTGGAACTTGCCAGCGTCCACGGGCTGATCCGCACCTTCAAGATGCCTTTGCCGCGCAACGCAGACTGCGAGCCGGAACGGGATGCTTTGGAGGAGTTCGTCGCGCTACATCGCGCCTTGTTCGACCTTGCCGCTCGCCTTGCCTCGATGGCGCGGTACGGAATGACGCCCCGGATAGTTGCCCGCGCCGATGTCGCGGAATAGCCGCCAATTGCCTCCCTTCTCAAGCTTCGAAAGCGGAGACAAACGCCGACTTCTCTACCTCCTCCAGATCCCCCCACCGTCATCCTCGGGCTCGTCCCGAGGACCCCTCGTTCGGCTTCACTGTGAGAGGGTGATCACATCCGCACCCGCGAGCCGATTCAGGGGTCCTCGCCACGAGGGCGAGGATGACGGGGGTTGGGAAGCTCACACCAGCCGCGGTCCCGGAACCCAGTCGGCGATCTGAGGGTAGAGGTCGTCCCAGCGCGGGTTGTCGCGCTCGATCAGGTTGATCTTCCACTGGCGGGGCCAGCGCTTCAGGGACTTCTCCCGCTGGATCGCGCCGATCATGCGTTCGCGGGGTTCGTACCAGACCAGGCGGGTGAGGCCGTACTTGTGCGTGAAGCCCGGGAAGACGCCTTCGCGGTGTTTCACGATCCGGCTGAGGAAGGCGCTGGTCACGCCGATGTAGATCGTCCCGCGATAGCGGTCGGCCATCATGTACACCGCGATGAAGCTCTCGGATGTAACCATGGGTTTATCGTGTGCAAGTTTCGCGCGAGTATCAACCCAAGATCGTCATCCTGGGCCTTGTGCCCAGGACCCCTCGTTCAGCTTCACCGTGAGAGCGTGATCACTTCCGCACCTGCGACCCGAAGCAGGGGTCCTCGGGACGAGCCCGAGGATGACGGAAGTTGGGGCAGGTCGTCGGCGATCCGGCGGTCTCTCAAGTCGCCAAGCTCCCCCCCTCTACCGCTCCGGCCCTTCCATCGGGTCCGTCGACGGCGTCAACAGATCATCCGCGGCGTCGTTGACCGTTGGCGCGGGTAGGGCCGGGTCCACGCGGGGCGGCGGCGGGACGGCGGCAGCCCTGTCGCCCATGCCCAGCGCGGCGAGGCCGTCGTCGCCTTCGCGGCCCAGGATGCTGCGGATGCGCAGGTCGGTCTGCGGGAAGGGAATCTCGATGCCGGCGGCGTCAAGCGCGTCGGCGATGGCCCAGGTGTAGGCGGCGTGCATGGCGGCCGGGCGTTTGACGGCCTCGGGCGTCGGCCAGACCAGCAGCTCGAAGTTCAGGCTGCTGTCTCCAAAGCCCACCAGCCAGACCTGACTCTTGCGCTGCTCGGTTTCAGGCAGGGTGAAGGGGGAGGTGCGGGCCGCCTCCAGCACCGCTTCGCGCACCTCGCCGCGGGCCGCGCCATAGGCGACCGAGAACGGGATATGGATGCGCCGCGTGTCGCCCTTCAGCGTCCAGTTGGTGACCGGGCCCTCGATCAGGTGGGAGTTGGGAATGATGACGTTGACGTTGTCGTTCGTCTGGATCCGCGTGGCGCGGGGCCCGATCTCGGCGATCGCGCCACGGGTGCCGCTCTCCAGTTCGACATAGTCTCCGACCGACAGCATGCGGTCGAAGATCAGGAAGATGCCGGAGACGAATTCCTTGACCACCCCCTGCAGGCCCAGGCCGACGCCGATGCCGAGGGCGCCGGCGAATACCGCCAGGGACGAGAGATTCACCCCCGCCGCCGAAAGGGCGGCCACCGCGCCGATGACCAGGATGGCGTAGCCGGCCAGCTTTTCGAGCAGGTAGAGCGCCTGGGCCGTGCGCTGGGCCTTCAGGCGAAGTCGCCGGAGCCCCCGGGTCACCAGCCAGGACAGGAGGATGGCGAGGAGCAGGATCACGCCCCCGGTCACCAGCCCGCCAAGGGTCAGGATGGATCCGCCGATGTTGACGACCGCGGCGTCGTTCAGCTGGTCCAGATCGGAAATCACGTCGTCGGCCCCATCGCTGATCAGCGGATGGCCAGGGCAAAGGTTCCTGGGCTTTTGTGGGAGAAGCCGGGAGAAGCGGGGACACACTCGCTTTCTCGCGAGCCCCGCAGCGCTCCGCTACGACAGCCGGTCCCGGAAGGTCTCGTACCCGAACTCCCGCACCAGCCTCAGCGCGTCCGACGCGCTGTCCCACAGCGCGATGGCGGGCAGGGGGACGCCGTTGAAGGTGTTGGTCTTGACCATCGAATAGTGGGCCTGGTCGAGGAAGGCGATGCGCTGGCCCGGCGTCGGCGGCGCATCGAAGCGGTAGTCGCCGATGATGTCGCCAGCCAGGCAGGAAGGGCCGCCCAGGCGCACCGCGACGCCGGTGTCGCGCTCGTTCAACATGGCCGGGCGGTAGGGCGCCTCGATGACGTCGGGCATGTGGCAGGTGGCCGAGATGTCGGTGATGGCGACCGGGACGCCGTTGTCGAACGTGTCGAGGACCTCGCCGACCAGGATGCCGGCGTCGAGGGCGACCGCCTCGCCCGGCTCCAGCCAGACCTCGACCCCGTGCCGCTCGCGGATCCCGCGCAACAGGGCCACCAGGTCCTCGCGCTGATAGTCGGCGCGGGTGATGTGGTGGCCGCCGCCGAGGTTCAACCACTTCAGCCGCGGCAGCACGCTCTCAAGTCTCGGCTCCAGCGACGCCCAGATCCGGCGCAGGGGCTCGAAATCCTGCTCGCAGAGGGCGTGGAGGTGCAGGCCGTCGACGCCGTCGAGGTGTTCCGGCCGCAGCTGGCTGACCGGAAAGCCCAGCCGCGAGCCGGCCTGGCAGGGGTCGTACCGGGCGACCTCGCCGACGCTGTGCTCGGGATTGAGGCGCAGGCCGATGTCGAAGACCTCGCCCGCGGCGCGGGCCCGGGCGATCACCTCGGCGAAGCGCGCGATCTGGTCGGGCGTGTTGAAGATCACCGAGTCCGACAGCCGCAGGATCTCCGGCAGGTCGTCGCGCTTGTAGGCGGGCGAGTAGGTGGTCAGGTGGCCGTGATAGTGCTCGCGGGCCAGCCGCGCCTCCCACAGGCCGGAGGCGCAGGTCCCGTCGAGGTAGTCCGCCACCACGTCCGCCAGCGACCACATCGAGAACGCCTTCAGCGCCAGCAGCACCTTCGCGCCGCCGCGCTCGCCGACATCCTTCAAGATGGCCAGATTGCGCCGCACGGCCTGCTCGTCGACGACGAAGCAGGGCGAGGGCACGCGGCCGAGGTCGAAGCGCGCGAAGGCGCCGGGATCGCCCGCCTGGGTTTCCATCAGAAGGCCAGCGGGGCGTCCAGGTCGCGAACTTTCCACGGCAGGCCGTGCCGGTTCAGCATGTCCATGAACGGGTCGGGATCGAGTTGTTCCATGTTGAAGACCCCGGCCCCCGTCCACTGGCCGGTCAGCATCAGGGCCGCGCCGATCATGGCCGGAACGCCGGTGGTGTAGCTGACCGCCTGGTTGCCGGTCTCGGCGTAGGCTTCCTCGTGATCACAGACGTTGTTGACGTAGACCGTCCTGGCCTTGCCGCCCTTTTCGCCGGTGGCGATCGTGCCGATGTTGGTCTTGCCCCTGGTGATCGGGCCCAGCGACGCCGGCTCGGGCAGCAGGGCCTTGAGGAACTCGATCGGGATGATCTCCCGGCCCTGGAACATCATCGGTTCGATCCGCGTCATGCCGGTGTTTTCGAGCACCTCGAGGTGCTTGAGATAGGAGTCGCCGAAGGTCATCCAGAAGCGGATGCGCCTGATCTCCGGATAGAACTTCGCCAGCGACTCCAGCTCCTCATGGTACATGAGGTACATGTTCTTGGGTCCGACCTGATCGAAGTCGAAGACCTGCTTGTGGCTCAGCGCCGGGCCTTCGATCCACTGGCCGTTCTCCCAGTGCCGCGACGGCGCGGTCACTTCGCGCAGGTTGATCTCGGGATTGAAGTTGGTGGCGAACGGCAGGCCGGTGTCGCCGCCGTTGCAGTCGAGGATATCGAGCGTGTCGATGCGATCGAGCAGGTGCTTTCTGGTGTAGGTCGCGAACACCGAGGTGACGCCGGGGTCGAAGCCGCTGCCGAGCAGGGCCATCAGCCCGGCGTCCCGGAAGCGGTCCTGATAGGCCCACTGCCAGCTGTATTCGAACTTCGCCTCCTCACGCGGCTCGTAGTTGGCCGTGTCGAGGTAGTTCACGCCCGCCTCCAGGCAGGCGTCCATGATGTTGAGGTCCTGGTAGGGCAGGGCGAGGTTGACCACGAGCGCGGGCCTGACCGCCTTGAGCAGCGCCACGGTCGCGGGAACATCGTCGGCGTCGAGTTGCGCCGTGTCGATGGCGACGCCGGTTCGCTGTCTGACCGAGGCGGCGATAGCGTCGCACTTCGACTTCGTCCGGCTCGCCAGCGTGATGTGCGAGAAGATGTCCGCGTTCATGGCCATCTTGTGGACGGCGACCGAACCCACGCCGCCGGCGCCGATAACAAGCACCTTGCTCATCTATGCTTTTCCTCACGCAAGCCGTTCCGGCGCGCCTGACGGCGCGCTTGGGAGCGGCGGTTTATCACGGAGGGGAAGGTGCGATAACCACCCATGGGCCTGACGCGCCTGGCGCAGGTGAGAGACTCTGGAGACAGATACTCTCGAGACAAAGCGGGACATGGCGGGACAATCGGCTACCTGTCAGAGGGCCCGGACCTGGGCCCGACACGCCTCCCGGGCGTCGCGGGACCGCCGGCCCGGCTGGTTTCCGGCCTTGGCGTCATGCCGGCAAGTGTCTGTTTTAGCGTGATTTCCCGCCCTTGCCACAACACGACCGGCAAGGGCCTTACAATGGAGTCCTGGCGAGCATCAAACCGATGCTCCGGGTCGGCGGAGAGGGGGCGAACCGTGACATGGAGACAGTCTGCCCCACCGGCTTCCCTGCGCCCGGCCAGGGCCGCTTTTCCGCTCCAGGGTCGTTTCACCCGCAACCTTCGCGCACGACCATACCCCTTCATGCGACAATCACCCGCATCGGGCGCATAATTTTGCCTTCGGACCGGCTCTAGGGTAAGACCCGCGTCCCATTTCAGAGTTTGAGACCATGACCGAGCGCTGGACCCCGTCGTCCTGGAGAGCAAAGCCCGCCAAACACGTGCCGACCGACTATCCGGATCAGGCCGTTGTCGAGCGCGTGGAAGGCGATCTTCGCAAGATGCCGCCGCTGGTGTTCGCCGGCGAGGCGCGGCGGCTGAAGAGCCTGCTGGGCGACGTGGCGCGCGGCGACGCCTTCCTGCTGCAGGGCGGCGACTGCGCCGAGAGCTTCAAGGAATTCCACGCCGACAACATCCGCGACACCTTCCGTCTGATCCTGCAGATGGCGGTGGTGCTGACCTTCTCCGGCGGCAAGCCGGTGGTGAAGGTCGGCCGCATCGCCGGCCAGTTCGCCAAGCCGCGTTCGGAGCCGATCGAGACCATCGGCGGGGTGACGCTGCCGTCCTACCGCGGCGACAACATCAACGGCATGGCCTTCGACCCGGCCGAGCGGGCTCCCGATCCTGAGCGCCTTCTGAAGGCCTACGGCCAGTCGGCGGCGACGCTGAACCTGCTGCGCGCCTTCGCGACCGGCGGCTATGCCGACCTGCACAACATCCACCGCTGGACCCTGGGCTTCGTCGCCGACAGCCCCCAGGGCGCGCGCTACCGCGAACTGAGCGACAAGATCAGCGAGAGCCTGGCCTTCATGGCCGCCATCGGCGTCACGCCCGAGAGCCATCCGGGCATGAAGCAGGTGGAGTTCTTCACCAGCCACGAGGCCCTGCTGCTGGGTTTCGAGGAGGCGATGACGCGGATCGATAGCACCAGCGGCGACTGGTACGACACGTCCGCCCACATGCTGTGGATCGGCGAGCGCACCCGCCAGCTGGACGGCGCCCATGTCGAGTTCATGAAGGGGGTCAAGAACCCCATCGGCGTCAAGGTCGGACCCACGCTGGAGCCCGACGACCTGCTGCGGCTGGTCGATGTGCTCAACCCCGCCAACGAGCCGGGCCGCCTGACCCTGATCGGCCGCTTCGGCGCCGACAAGGTGCATGAGCGGCTGCCGCGTCTGATGCAGGCGACCCGGCGGGCCGGTCGCAGCGTGATCTGGTCGACCGACCCGATGCACGGCAACACGCTGAAGGCCAACACCGGCTACAAGACCCGGCCGTTCGACCGGATCCTGCAGGAGGTGAAGGGCTTCGTCGACGTGGCCGAGGCCGAGGGCGTCCACCCCGGCGGCGTGCACCTGGAGATGACCGGCCAGAACGTCACCGAATGCACCGGCGGGGCCCGCGCCCTGACCGAGGGCGAGCTGGGCGACCGCTACCACACCCACTGCGACCCCCGCCTCAACGGCGAACAGGCGCTGGAGCTGGCCTTCCTGGTCGCTGAACGGCTGAAGTCGGGCCGCGAGGCGATGCGGGAGGCGGGGTAGGGGCCCGCGTCCCGTCCAGAGGCCTGAGATGACGGCGGAGGATTCCAGCGTCCGGAAAGCGCTCGCGGTGGTCTGGCGCGACGACGGGCCGATGGATCGTTTCCGGGACGGCGTGTTTCGCCAGGAGGACGCTGACGAGGTCCTCGAAGCGCTGAAGGCCCTGCCGGACTATGGGACCGCCCGCCTGTCGCAGGACGAGGTGCGGCTGCTCTGGTACATGCCGACTTTCCTCGGCTTCCAGGACGAGCGCATCGTCGAGCGATCCGGTGTGACGATCCCCTATGCCCACTTCCGCACCCAGGCCTTGAATGAGGTCGTCCGCGTGCTGGGGATGCCTTAGGACGCCGCAAGCAGGGCGAGAATGATGGTGGCTTTATTGGCTAGTCTAGAGCGCGCCGCTGCGGATCCACTCCGCCGCCCGTTCGCCCTCAGCGTCGCCCGCCGCGCCGAACTCGACGTTGATGCTCCGGTGGCTGTCGCCGGGCGCGACCACCACCTCCGCCCGGCCGCCGGCGGCGCGCAGGGCGTCGGCGAGGCCGTTGGACTGGCGCTCGGCGTCCGGCCGGCTGGCGACGTGGAAGATCAGGAACGGCGGGTAGGCCTGGCCGGTCCCGACCAGCAGGGTCGGCGACAGCTCGGCCGCGCGCGCGCCGAAGGCGTTCTCGTACATGCTCGACAGCAGCACCTGGCGGTCCTTCAGCCAGGCCATCTGGGCCACGGCGTCATAACCGGCCCCGTCGATGGTGATGATCCCGGCCAGGGCCGACGGATCGACGCCGTGGGCGCCAAGGTACTGGCGGTCGATGGCGATCAGCGCCGCCAGATGGGCGCCGGCCGAATGTCCGGAGACGAAGATGCGGGCCGGGTCGCCGCCGTATCGGCTGATGTTGGCGCGAACCCAGGCCACGGCGGCGGCGACGTCCTCCGCGCAGCCGCCGGCGTCGACCTCAGGCGCCATGCGGTAGTTGACCGAGACCAGCAGCAGACCGTGGCGCTGGGCATAGGCGGGCAGGTCGTGGACCATCCGCTTGTCGCCGCGCCGCCAGCCGCCGCCATGGACGTAGACCAGCACCGGCGCGCCGCTCAGCCCCGGACGGCCGTGGAGGTCCAGCCTGCGGTCGGGACCCTCGCCATAGGCGATCTCGACCGCGGCGCGGGCGGCGGTGGCGGGGAGGGCGAGGGCGGCGGCGAGGCCGAGCAGGGCGCGTCTGTCGATCATGGCTCTCGAACGGTCAGGGTCGCCGGCTCCGTCGCCGGCCGCGATCAGGCGCCGAGGATCCAGCCTTCTTCCCGCTCGACGGCGGCGATGTCGGCCTCGGAGACCTCGCCCTTCGGGCCGAACTCGGCGCCCAGCTTGCCGGCCTCGTCGAGGCGCAGGAAGTGTTCGCACAGGGCGCGGACCTGGGCGCGGTCGGGGACCTCGCCGGGCTCGGGACGGACCTCGCCCAGCGCCGGATAGACCTCGGCGAAGACGGCGTCGACGCCCTCAAGGTCGGCGTCCTTCAGGGCCTTCCAGCCGGTCTGGAACGGCCAGACTCGGGCCTTGTCGCCCAGTTCGTCGGCCAGCGCCTTGACGCGCGGGATGCCGGTGATGGCCTGGCTGCCGACCGTGCCGTTGCCGAAGATCTGCCAGACGCTCTTGGCGCCCGACTTCCCCTTGCCCTTGGTGGCGAGGTCGGCGCGGCGATAGTCGGCGGGCAGGCCCGTGCGGTCGTAGTCGGGCTTGGTCGTCGACAGCCAGCGCTGCGCGTCGTTGGCCGGGCAGCCCCAGAACGGCCAGGGCTGGTCGGTCATCAGCCGGTTCATCTTGGCGGCGACCTGGAAGCGGTTGTTGACGTTGGTCGGCTTGTCGACGACGTCCTTGGCCAGGAAGGCCCACAGGCCGGCCCAGTCCTCGCCCTTGACCTTCAGCAGCGCCGCGGTCCCCTCGGGATAGCCCAGCGCGAAGTCGAAGCCGACCAGCACGCGCTCGCCCCGGCGGCCCAGGTCCGCGAGGATGTCGCGCAGCTGGACCATCGCCGCGTCGCGGGTGGCCGGGTTGAAGGCCTCGAAGGTCGGACGGAACCGGATGTCGCGCTTGATGACGCCGATCCAGATGGAGTCCTTGCCTTGGCGCGGCGCGGCGGCGGCGCTCCAGTCGATCATCACATAGGCGCTGAACAGGCGCGACACGGCAGGCACTCCAGGGCGAATGGCGGCGCTTGTAGCCCCGCTCACGCGCCGGAGGAAGCGGCGCGGCGCACAACATGACGGATCGTGATCGGGGTGGGGCGTTTCCAATCCACTCGTCATGGCCCGACTTGTTCGGGCCACCCATGATCACGGCCTCGCCAGAACACACGGGAGCCTTGGCGGCCAATCATCGCCTCACCACGCATGGCTGGCCCGAACAAGTCGGGCCATGACGGCAGGAGGGGAAGTGGAGGACAGCCAAGCGTCGCCAGGCTGTCTCCCGCGCCTTCGCAGCAGGGACCCTAGCTCAGCTTGACCAGCATCTTCCCCGTGTTCTCGCCCTTGAAGAGCTTGAGGAAGGCGCCGGGGGCGTTTTCGATGCCCTCGTCGATGGTCTCCTTCCACTGGATCTGGCCGCCCTGGATCCAGCCGGACATGTCCTTCAGGAACTCGGGCAGGTGCTGGAAGCTGTTGGAGACGATGAAGCCTTCCAGCCGGAGGCTCTTGCCGACCGCCTGGATCAGGTTCTTCACGCCGTACATCTCGCCGGTCGCGTTGTACTGGCTGATCATGCCGCAGAGGGCGAAGCGGGCGAACGGGCGGGCGGCGGCGATGGCCGCGTCCATGTGCTCGCCGCCGACGTTCTCGAAATAGACGTCGATGCCCTTGGGCGCGACGCGGTTCAGGGCCGCGGTCAGGTCCGGCTCGGCCTTGTAGTCGATGACCTCGTCGCAGCCGATCGACTTCAGGTAGGCGACCTTGTCGGCCCCGCCGCAGGAGCCGATGACGGTGTTGCCCTTGATCTTGGCGATCTGGACGACGATCTGGCCGACCGCGCCGGCGGCGCCGGACACGAAGACGACGTCGCCGTCCTTCAGCGCCGCGATCTTCAGGAGGCCGACCCAGGCGGTCATGCCCGGCATGCCGGCCACGCCCAGGAAGGCCTGCGGCGGCAGGCCGAAGGTGTCCAGCTTCTGCACCGCGCCGGCCGGGGCGTTGAACGCCTCGCGCCAGCCGTACATCGACTGCACCAGGTCGCCGACGGCCAGCGACGGATCATTGGAGGCGATGACCTCGCCCACGGCGCCGCCCTGCATGGCCTCGCCCAGCGCGAACGGCGGGCTGTAGCTCTTCACGTCGTTCATGCGGCCGCGCATGTAGGGGTCGACCGTCATCCAGTGATTGCGCACCTGCACCTCGCCGGCGCCGGGCGCGGGCAGTTCGACGGTGGCCAGTTCGAAGTTGTCGGCGACGGGCGTGCCCACGGGCCGGCTCTTGAGGCGGATCTCGCGCGAGGTGGTCATGGGGTTTCTCCGGGGGACGGCGCCATTGGCGGCGCGCTTTCAAACAGATGTTTAGCCCGTTCCGTGACCTCACGGAAGTCGTCGAAGCGGCGTGCGACAGCCGAAACTGGAGCCCGGTTTCGGCGCCTGTCGCGCGACCACCCAAATCTCGCTAGAAGCGCCTCATGACACAGATCCTCAAGGCCGGAGTCGTGGGCTCCGGCGTGTTCGGCGGCTACCACGCCAAGAAGTACGCGGAGATGGACGGGATCCAGCTCGTCGGCATCTTCGACATCCATCCCGAGCGCTGCTTCGAGATGGCCAATCAGCTGGGCGCCGAAGCCTATGGCGATCTCGCCGACCTGATCGCCGCCTGCGACATCATCACGGTCGCCTCGCCGGCCACGACTCACGCGGGCGCGGCGCTCCAGGCGCTGAAAGCGGGCCGCTCCGTCTATGTCGAAAAGCCGCTGGCCACGACGCTGGAGGAGGCCGACGCGCTGATCGCCGAGGCGGCGAAACAGGGCGTGGTGCTCGCCTGCGGCCATCAGGAGCGGGTCGTCTCCCAGGCCATGGGCCTGCTCGACATCCCCGAAAAGCCCCTGCGGCTGGAGGCGGTGCGCAAGGGCACGCCGTCGATCCGCAGCAAGGACGTCTCGGTCGTGCTGGACCTGATGATCCACGACATCGACCTGGCCCTGTCGCTGACCGACGCCGAGCCGCTGACCGTCGAGGCCGAGGGCGACGGCGACGAGGTCACCGCCGAGGCGACCTTCGACGACGGCTTCACCGCCGTGTTCACCGCCAGCCGCCGCGCCGAGGCGCGCGAGCGGACGATGAAGATCGTCTATCCGTCCGGAACGCTGGAGATCGACTTCATCACCCGCGCCTTCACCAACACCACCCCCTTCCCCCTGAACGAGGCCTTCACCGAGACTCCCGCCGGGCGGGACCCGCTCGGCACGTCGGTGGGCGGGTTCGTGGCGGCGGTGCGCGGGCTGTCGCCCAGGCCGGTGGTCACCGGCGAGGAAGCCGCGCGGGCGCTGGACCTGGGGCTGGCCGTGGAGCAGGCGGGCGGGTTCTAGGGGGGGGGGCGACGTCTGCTTGCGAAAGGGCGACCTTCCGAAGGGCTGCTTGCGGATAGCCGCATTCTGATCCAGCTTCCATGAGACGCGCCATATTGTGAACCTGTGGGGGCTCGTGAACCTAGTCGTTGTTTTGGCAATCGCCTTCCAGGCCAGCCTCCCACCTTCAGGAATGCACTACGATCCAAGGACCGACTATGAGGGTCCCGGGTTGCTCTGCGGCTCTGGCTTCGGGTTCCGACTGAAGAGCGGGGAGTCGGCAACGCTTCACAAGAGCAGCCCGATCAACGCTGTTTGGCAAATTCAATCTGAGGGCGGGGAATTCTTCGTTGAGGAGTCGCAGTACGCTACGGAGGGAGGCTCCCCGGCCTTCGAGGTAGGAGACGGCGAACTTAGGCGGAGCCGCAAGGGTAGCCAATACCTCTGGATTTATCGAGATGCCACGCCGGGATCGACGGGCATCCATGGTTCGGCCGTTGATGCGAGACGGCCAACCCCAACACTAATGCGGGTCGTCTTTCGGTCTCCCAGCTTCGACGCAATCGATGGCGAAAGCTGCCTACCGGGCACGGCCTCATCCCGCTGAGCTAACGTCCGCTTCACCACCCATAGCCGTACCCCGGAGAGTCCCCTACGCTTCCGGAAGTCCCCGCCCTGATGCCTTGGCGGAGCATTGCGCGGGCCTTTGGACCCCGGCCTTTGCCGGGGAGACGGGAATGGGGAGGTATCTTGGTCCGCTCCCCGCCCCTGACGGACGCTCGAAACCGCCGCTTTCAGTCCCGCTTTCGGTCCCACCTTCGCATCGCCGAGCGGCTCTTTTCCAGTTCGTGCGTTACCTCGCCATGACCCGATTCATCGCGCTCCTGTTGGCCACCTTCGTCGCGGCTCCGCTCGCCGGCCATTCGGCCGCCGCGTCCCCGGCGAATGTCAGCGCGGCCTTCGGCAACACGGTGCTGATCGTCGATCCTGACGGGCGGTCCCGGAAGATCTGGCTGAAGGCCGACGGGAGCTGGACCGGTCTCAGCCGCCGGGGGCTGGATCTGGCCGGCAAGTGGACGCTGCAAGGCGAGAAGGTCTGCCTGAGCCAGTCGAAACCGCGCCTGCCGGGCAAACTGTGCCAGCCGTTTCCGGGCGTGATCGGGGCCAGCCATACGGCGAAGGATCCCGGCGGCAAGACCGTGAAGTTGAAGCTGGTGAAGGGCCGCGTCACGAAATAGGCGGCGTTGAACTTCCTGGCCCGGCGGCGCCATAGTCGTGCAAAGCCCCCGGAGCCCCCGCCATGACCACCGCACACGACCACGCCTTCACCGCCATCGACGGCGCGCCGCTGCCGCTGGCGAGCTTCAAGGACAAGGTCGTGCTGGTGGTCAATGTGGCCAGCAAATGCGGGCTGACGCCGCAGTATGACGGGCTGGAGACGCTCTACAGCGCCTATCGCGACCATGGCCTGGTGGTGCTCGGCGTGCCCTGCAACCAGTTCATGGGCCAGGAGCCGGGGACGGAGGCGCAGATCGCGGAGTTCTGCCGCACCACCTTCGGCGTCGACTTCCCGATGACGGCCAAGGTCGACGTGAAGGGCGACGACGCCCACCCCTTCTACAAATGGGCGGTGGCGCAGGTCGGCGAGCCGGCCGAGCCGGTGTGGAACTTCCACAAGCTGCTGGTCGGCAAGGACGGGTCGCTGATCAACGTCTTCGGTCCCCGCACCGACCCCCAGGACCCCGAGATCAAGGCGGCCATCGAGGCGGCGCTCTGAACTCTATCCCCGACGTCTATCCCCCCGTCTTCCCGGCGCAGGTGTTGTGTCCCGGGAGATTGGGTTGATCGACTCGGTGTAGTGTCTGGCATCGCCTGGCTGGAGGCACGCCGATGCTTGTGAAGCTTCACGCGAACGCCGCGACCACACCCAAGACGCGGGCCTACATCCAGGGCAGCG
>JAUXMY010000015.1 GCA_030683005.1 Caulobacter sp.
GGGCTCGGCCGGCGTCGCGGCGCTGTCCAACGGCGGCAACGTCTCCATCACCAACGGCGCGGCGATCAACGTCGACAACACCGCCCTTGCCGCGGCCGGCCTCTACGCCGGCACGGCCGGCGCGGGCACGGTCACCGTCGCCAACACCGGCGCGATCACCAGCAGCGACGGCGGCATCTCCAGCGACGCCGAAACCGGCGCCACCTCGATCACCAACAGCGGCAGCATCGTCGCCGGCGGTTCGGGCATCGACTCGGTCAGCACCACCGGCTCGATCACGATCGCCAACAACGTCGGCGGCGTGATCAACGCGGTTGACGACGGCATCATCGCCACGTCGGTCTCGGGCAATGTCTCGGTGACCACCGCCGCGGCGATCACCTCGACCGGCGATGACGGCATCGACGCCTCGACCGGCGGCGCGGGCACGTCCACCGTCACGGTGGGGGCCAACATCACCGCCGCCGACGACGGCGTGACGGCCACCACCTCGGCCGGCCAGAACACCGTCAACTTCAACGCCGGCGTCATCGACGCGGGCGCTGCCGGCAGCGGCATCGAGGCGTTTACCACCGGCGGCGGCGGCATCACCGTCACGGCCCTGGCGGGAACCTCCATCGACGGGTCGGCGGACAACGGCATCATCGCCTGGGCCTCCGGGGTCACCGACGCCGACATCGTCATCACCTCCGCGGCGAACATCGGCTCGGCCGGCGACCCCGTGGCGACCTATGGCCTCTTCGGCTGGAACCAGAGCGCCGCCGGCACGGGTGACGTGACCACGACCAACACCGGCGCGGTCTTCGCCGACTGGGTTGGCGTCTACAGCCAAACCGAAGGGTCAGGCGGCGCGACGGTCGCCAACTCCGGCGCGGTCACCGGCAACAGCTGGGGCCTCTACAGCTGGTCCGGCGCCGGCACATCGACGGTGACCAACTCCGCTGCTGTGACCGTAGTGAACCAGGAGGCGATCTCCTCCTTCGTCGGAAGTGGCGCTGGCGCCTCGCTGGTGACCAACTCCGCCGCGCTGACCTCGACCAACGGTATCGGTATCCTCACGGGCACCGACAGCGGGACCAACACCGTCAACAACAACGCGGGGGGCGTGGTCAACGCCGGGCTCGACGGCATCAACGCCGCTTCGAACACGGGCAATGTGATCGTCACCAACGCGGCGGCGATCACCGCCGGCGATGAGGGCATCCAGACCTCGACCGGCGGCGCCGGGACGTCCTCGGTGACCAACTCCGGCGTCCTCTCCACCGGCGGATGGGGCATCACCGCGCTCACCACGACGGGCGCCAACACGATCACCAACACCGGGGCCATCACGGCCGGCGGCCAGGGAATCGAGGCAGACTCCAGCACCGGCGCCATCGTCATCGGTAACACCGCCGTCGTCCTGGCGACGCTGGACGGCATCAACGCGGAAGCCTCCGGGGCCGCCGCAGTGACCGTGACCACCAGCGGCACGGTGACCTCCACCACCCAGGACGGCATCAGCGCCACTTCGGCCGGCGGTGCGATCAGCGTGACCGCCAACGCGGTTGTCACGGCCGACGACAACGCCATCGTCACGGCCAACTCCGGCACGGGCACGACCACCGTTAACGTCAACGCCAATGTCAGCGGTTCGGCCTCGGCCGGCTTCGCGGCCATCAACACCGCGACGACCGGAACCGGCGCCACCACGATCAGCGTCGCCAACGGCGTTTCGGTCGCGGGCAACAACGGCAGCGCCGTCCGCACCACCACCAACGGCGGCGCGGTGACCATCAACCTCGGCGCCGGTCCGACCAACGCGGCGCCCGCCACGCTGGTCACCAGCGCCGGCGCCGGCGCCAGCAGCTGGGTGGTCGACATGGCCAACACCGGCGCCAGCACCACGACGCTGAACATCGCGGCCAACACCACCGTCCGTTCCACGGACGCCACGGTCGGCGGCTACGATGACCTGGCGATCCGCGGGACGGGCGGCGCCTTCGTCGTCAACAACGCCGGTCGGGTGAACGGCCGTGTGAACTTCACCGGCGCCACCGCCGTGACGTTCAACAACACCTCGTTCCACAGCTGGCACACCACCGGCGCCAGCGTGTTCAGCGCCGGGGCCGACATCCTCAACAACACCGGGTCGATCTTCACCAACGCCGGTGGGGTCGCCACGTCCTGGGACTTCGGGGCCGGCGCCGATGTGTTCAACAACTCCGGCCTGCTGGTCGTGGGTGAGCCGGCCCAGGCCGCCTCGACCCTGACCATCACCAGCCTCAACACCTGGAACAACTCGGGCCGCGTCGTCTTCGGCAGCTCTGGCACGACGATGACCGCCGCGTCCGACGGCTTCATCAACGACCGCATCCTGTCGGCGGGCACGGCCTTCGTCGGGTCGGGCTCCAGCCGCCTGGTGATGGACGCCAACCTGGCCGAGATCGTCCAGGGCGGCTGCGGCGTGCTGAC
This sequence comes from Caulobacter sp., assembly GCA_030683005.1. Classification (GTDB taxonomy): domain Bacteria; phylum Pseudomonadota; class Alphaproteobacteria; order Caulobacterales; family Caulobacteraceae; genus Caulobacter. Next base: position 2,455 of record JAUXMY010000015.1, read on the forward strand.
GGCGGCCGACTGCTTCGGCCTGACCGGCGGCTCCACCGCCGGCAGCACCCAGATCCTGGTCAACGACACCAGCCTGAACGTCTTCGGCGCCCTCAACCCGGACGGCATTGTCCTGGTCGATGTCTCCGGCGGCTCCACGGCGGCGGCCCACTTCAGTCTCGACCCGAACTCCGACTACTGGCGCGCGGACCTGAACTCCGCCGACGGCGTGCTCGACAAGGGGCTGTTCTTCTACGACCTGACCGTCAACGCGAACAATCAGCAGCTGCTGGTCGGCCTGCCCGACGGCGAAGCGTTCGAGTTCACGACCATGGGTCAGGCCGCCCAGGCCGCCTGGTACACCACCACCGGCTCCTGGCTCGACCGTCAGGCTGATCTGCGCGATCAGCTTGGCGACGCCGAGCCCGGCGCGGGCGTCTGGATGAAGATCACCGGCAGCGCCGCCGAGCGTGACCTGATCAACTCCTACGAACTGTTCGGCGTGACCTACAACTTCGACACCAGCTACGACCAGCAGACCATCTCTCTGATCGGCGGCCTGGACTTCGTCGGCGCCAGCACGGCGAACTCACAGTGGGTGGTCGGCGGCATGATCGGCTACGTCGACAGCGACGTGAACTTCAACGCCTCCCCGACCATGGCGTCGATGGAGGGCGCAGTGTTCGGCCTCTACGGCTCCTACGTGACCGGCAGCTGGTTCGTTGATGGCGTGTTCGCGGTCAACCAGATGGACCTGGACTACCAGGCGCCGTCGCTGGCTCCGGCGGGCAGCAACATCTTCGCCAGTGAAGTGAACAGCACCGGCTTCCAGATTGAAGGCGGCTACAGGCTGGCCCTTGGCGAGAGCACCTCGTTCGAGCCGCTGGCCAGCGTGGCCTATGTCAAGACCGACATCGACGCGATCGACGTTCCGGGCGCGACGATCAACTGGGATGAGCAGACCAGCCTCCGGGGCAGCCTGGGCGCCCGCCTGAGCACCCTGGTGTCGTCGGACCGCTTCGACACCCGCCTCGGCCTCACGGCCCGGATCTGGAACGAGTTCGAAGGGGAGAACACCCTGACGATCGACAACCTCGGTCCGGACCTGACGCTGGTTGATGACTTCTCCGGCTCGTTCGGCGAGATCCAGGGCACCATCAACCTGTTCAGCAACGAGGCCGCCTTCTCGGCCTTCCTGAACGCGGGCGTGAAGTTCAAGGATGACTACCAGTCCACGGACGCCACGCTCGGCTTCCGCTGGCGCTGGTAGTCCGCCAGGACATGTGGAGCGGGCCGGTCGCAAGACCGGCCCGTTTCCGTTTCCGCCTGACCCCGGTCGCACCGTCGCGGCCTGAAAGCCACCCTCTTTCCAACGCCTGAAGAGACCGCATCATGGCCAAGGCCCCCGCTCCGACGTCCGATCTGCCGATGGCCCTGCGCTACGAGGACCGTCTCGACCTCGTCGAGACCTTCGCCGACAACGTCCAGCGCATGAGCTTTGACGGTCGCACCATGCGCATCGAGTTCTGCGTGCGCCGCGCCGACGAACCCGATCCCAAGGCCAGGCGCAAGACCGGCCGCGCCGTGCCGGTGGTCCGTCTCGTCCTCGACCTCGAGGGCGCCGTCGACCTGTTCAACAAGATCAACAGTCTGCAGGCCGCCATGCAGAACCTCGGCGTGATCAAGACCGAGCCCCGCAAGGGCTGACGTCCCTCGAAACGGAGCCTCGCATGCGCACCCTGATCCTCGCGGCCGCCATCGCCACCATGGGCGCGACCGCGCCGGCCGCCCAGACCCCGACCGTCCGTCCCGCCGCCGCGCCCGCCGCGCCGTCAGAACCCCTCGGCCCGCCCCGGGCCTTCGTCGGCTACACGCAGCCCGACATCGGCGCCGGCGCCTGCCGGACGATCAGCGCGGTCCAGACGTCCTGCGTCATTCCGGCGATGACGGCCGGCCGCTACCTCATTGAAGCCTCGGGCGTCTCGACTGCAAACGCGGCCGGGGCGGTCCAGAGACTGGGCATTGTGGTCGGCGCCACCAGCTGCGGCACGGCCGATCGACGGCCCAACGCGGACCATCCCTGGCCGCCCGGGACAGCCAAGACCATCCGGCTGCAGTGCGAGGTCGAGATCCTGACCGACCGACCGCTAACGGTCCTCGCCGTCTACGCCGATGACAAGGCGACCAAGGCCGTGACGGGCCCGACCCTGGTCATCCGGCGCCTGCCGTGGGACGGGGTCGTCTCGGCCCGCGCCAGTTCGCCCAGGCAGGATTGACCGGTCGGGCGCAACTGGCGACTGCCGCGTCCGGTTTCGTCCGCCCGCTCTTGCCAGCCCGCGCGGGATCGGTGATTGCCTTCCGGCGGGCGCCGTCCGTCCGCCTGTATGGAAGCCGTTTATGATCTCGCTGGAAGACGCCCGCATCTGCGTTCTGGGACTCGGGTACGTCGGGCTGCCGCTGGCCGCGGCCTTCGGCACGCGCTTCGACACGGTCGGCTACGACCTCGACGCCGGCCGTATCGAGGAGTTGCGCCGCGGACATGACCGTACGCTCGAAGTCGACGCCGACGACCTGGCGGCGTCGCCGAAGCTGCGCTTCAGCGCTGATCCGGCCGATCTCGACGGCCGCAACATCTTCGTGGTCACCGTGCCGACGCCCATCGACCAGGCGCGCCGCCCCGACCTTGGCGCCATCTCCGCCGCCAGTCGCGCCATCGCCGCCCACCTGACGCCCGGCGCGGTGGTGATCTACGAGAGCACCGTCTATCCCGGCTGTACCGAGGAGGTCTGCGTACCGATCCTGGAGCGGGTCTCGGGCCTGACCTACAACCGCGACTTCTTCTGCGGCTACAGCCCCGAGCGCGCCAACCCCGGCGACCGCGAGCACCGGCTGACGACGATCACCAAGGTCACCGCCGGTTCGACGCCGGAGGCCGCCCGGCTGGTCGACGCCCTCTATTCGGCCATTGTGCCCGCCGGCACCCACCTGGCCAGCTCCATCGCCGTGGCCGAGGCGGCCAAGGTCATCGAGAACACCCAGCGGGATCTGAACATCGCGCTGATCAACGAGTTCGCGATGATCTTCAACCGGCTGGGCATCGACACGATGGAGGTGCTGCAGGCGGCCGGCACAAAATGGAACTTCCTGCCTTTCCGGCCCGGCCTGGTCGGCGGTCACTGTATCGGCGTCGACCCCTACTACCTGACCCACAAGGCGCAGGAGCTGGGCTACCATCCGGAGGTCATCCTCGCCGGCCGGCGGATCAACGACGGCATGGGCGCCTATGTCGCCGACCGGGTCCTGCGGCTGATGGTGCGCAAGAAGATCAATCCGGTCGGTGCCCGCGCGCTGGTGCTGGGCCTGGCCTTCAAGGAAAACTGCCCGGACCTTCGCAACACCAAGGTCGTGGATATCGTCACAGAGCTGGCCGAGCACTCGATGACGGTCGACATCCATGACCCCTGGGTCGACGCCGCCGAGGCCCGCCATGAGTACGGGGTCGAACTGACCGCCGCGCCGAAGGCCGGCGACTACGATGTCGTCATCCTCGCCGTCGCCCACCACCAGTTCACCGACCTGGGCGCAGCCGGCGTCCGCGCCTTCGGCAAGGACCCGTCCGTGCTATACGACGTCAAGTCGGCCCTGCCGCGCGAGGCGGTCGACGGCCGCCTCTGACCCAGACAGAAGAGTAGTTCCATGAAGGTAATGGTCACCGGGTCCGCCGGTTTCATCGGCTCGGCGACGACGCTGCGCCTGCTCGAGCGCGGCGACACCGTGATCGGCGTCGACTGCCTGAACGACTACTACGATCCGGCGCTGAAGCGCGCCCGGCTGGCGCGGCACATCGATCATCCGGGCTACGTTCAGCTGACCATCGACCTGGCCGACCGCGCGGCGATCGAAGCGGCCTTCGCCGAGCACCGGCCCAACCGGGTGATCAACCTGGCCGCCCAGGCCGGCGTGCGCTACGCCGCCGAGAACCCGCACATCTATGTGCAGAGCAACGTCACCGGCTTTCTGCACATCCTTGAGGGCTGCCGGCACAACGGGGTCGAGCACCTGGTGTTCGCCTCGACCAGCTCGGTCTACGGCGCCAACACGGCGATGCCCTTCTCCGAGCACCAGAGCACCGAGCATCCGCTGACGCTCTACGCGGCGACCAAGAAGGCCAACGAGCAGATGGCCCACAGCTACGCCAATCTGTTCGACATTCCCTGCACGGGCCTGCGCTTCTTCACCGTCTACGGCCCCTGGGGCCGGCCGGACATGGCGCTGTTCCTGTTCACCAAGGCGATCCTGGCCGGCGAACCGATCAAGGTCTTCAACCACGGCAAGCACAGCCGCAGCTTCACCTATGTCGACGACATCGTCGAAGGCGTGATCCGGGCGCTGGACAACCCGCCGGGGCCTAACCCCGACTGGGACGGCCAGAAGCCGGACCCGGCGACCAGCGGCGCCGGCCCCTACCGGATCTTCAACATCGGCGCCGAGGAGCAGGTCGAGCTGCTGCGCTACATCGAGGTGCTGGAAGAGTGCCTGGGCAAGAAGGCGATCATGCAGATGCTGCCGCTTCAGCCCGGCGACGTGCCCGACACCGTCGCCGACGTCAGCGAGCTGCAGAACATCGTCGGCTACAAGCCGCGCGTCACCGTCGAGGAAGGCGTGAAGAAGTTCGTCGACTGGTATCGCGGGTACAACGGGGTGAAGTAGGGGACTGACACCACAGGTGTCTGTCCCTTCCGGCCGAAGCTCTCGTCCGTGACACGCTGAAGCCTAAACTAGGGACAGACACCTTCGGCGTCAGTTCCTACCCGCGCTCCAGCCACGCCACGATCGTTTCCGCCGCCTCGACGGGCGAGAGGGTCGTAGTGTCCACGGTCAGTTCCGCGTTCTCCGGCTCTTCATAGGGGCTGTCGATGCCGGTGAAGTTCTTCAGGTCGCCGGCCCGGGCCTTCTTGTAGAGGCCCTTCACGTCGCGCTCTTCGGCCACGGCCAGGGGGGTCTCGACGTAAACCTCGACGAACTCGCCGTCCTCCAGCATCTCGCGGGCCATGCGGCGCTCCGCCCGGAACGGGCTGATGAAGGCGGTCAGCACGATCAGGCCGGCGTCGACCATCAGCTTGCTGACCTCGGCCACCCGGCGGATGTTCTCGACCCGGTCCTCCTCGGTGAAGCCCAGGTCCTTGTTGAGGCCATGGCGAACGTTGTCGCCGTCGAGCAGATAGGTGTGACGACCCAGGGCGTGCAGGCGCTTCTCGACCAGGTTGGCGATGGTCGACTTTCCGGCGCCCGACAGGCCGGTGAACCAGACCACGCGGCCCTTCTGGCCCTTCTGGGCGGCGCGGGCTTCCTTGTGAACGTCGGTGGCCTGCCAGTGGATGTTGTCGGCCCGGCGCAGCGCGAAGTGCAGCATCCCGGCGCCGACGGTGCGGTTGCTCAGCCGGTCGATCAGGATGAAGCCGCCGAGGTCGCGGTTGGTCGCATAGGCCTCGAACGGGATCGCCCGGTCGAGCGAGATATTGCAGACGCCGATCTCGTTGAGCTCCAGCCGCTTGGCGGCGATGTGCTCGAGCGTGTTCACCTGCACCCGGTACTTGGGCTCGGTGATGGTGGCGGCGACGGTCTGGGCCCCTATCTTCATCAGATAGGGCCGGCCGGGCAGCATCGGCTCGTCGTCCATCCAGACGATGGTGGTCTCGAACTGGTTGGCGACGGGAGAGGGATCGTCGGCGGCGACCAGCACGTCGCCGCGCGAGACGTCGACCTCGTCGGTCAGGGTGAGGGTCACCGACTGGCCGGCCTGGGCGTTGCCCAGGTCGCCCGGCAGCACGACGATCCGCGCCACACGGCTTTCGCGGCCCGACGGCAGCACCTTGACGCGGTCGCCGGGCTTCACCGTGCCTGCGGCGATCTGGCCGCTGAAGCCGCGGAAGTCGAGGTTGGGGCGGTTGACCCACTGCACCGGCATGCGGAACGGCTGCGAGGGCAGGGCGTCCTCGACCTCGATCGACTCCAGCCAGCGCATCAGCGGCGGGCCGTCGTACCAGGGCGCGGCGGCGCTTTGCTCGGTGATGTTCTGGCCGTCCAGCGCGCTCATCGGGATGGCGGTGAAGTCGGTCAGGCCGATCAGGTTGGCGAAATCGCGATACTCGGCGACGATGCCGTCGAAGATCGACTGGTCCCAGTCGACCAGATCCATCTTGTTGACTGCCAGCACCACCTTGCGGATGCCCAGCAGGTTGACGAGGTAGCTATGGCGCCGGGTCTGGGTCAGCACGCCGCGTCGGGCGTCGATCAGCACCACGGCCGCGTCGGCGGTCGAGGCGCCGGTGACCATGTTGCGGGTGTACTGCTCGTGGCCGGGGGTGTCGGCGACGATGAACTTGCGGTGGTCGGTGGCGAAGAAGCGGTAGGCGACATCGATGGTGATGCCCTGCTCGCGCTCGGCGGCCAGGCCGTCGACCAGCAGCGCGAAGTCGATGGCCCCGCCCTGGGTGCCGACCTTCTTGCTGTCGGCTTCCAGCGCCGCCAGCTGATCCTCGAAGATCATCTTGCTGTCGTAGAGCAGCCGCCCGATCAGGGTCGACTTGCCGTCGTCGACGCTGCCGCAGGTGATGAAGCGCAGCAGCGTCTTGTGCTGGTGCTGGTGCAGGTAGGCGTCGATGTCCGTCTCGATGAGATCGGCGGGCTTGTAGGCGCTCATCAGAAGTAGCCCTCCTGCTTCTTCTTCTCCATCGAAGCGGCCTGGTCGTGGTCGATGACCCGCCCCTGGCGCTCGCTGGTGGTGGTGAGCAGCATCTCCTGGATGATCTGCGGCAGGGTGGCTGCGGTGCTCTCCACGGCGCCGGTCAGCGGGTAGCAGCCGAGGGTGCGGAACCGCACCGACCGCATCTGCGGGACCTCGCCCTCGTGGAGGCGGAACCGGTCGTCGTCGACCATGATCAGCGTTCCGTCGCGCTCGACCACCGGCCGGACGCCGGCGAAATAGAGCGGCACGATGGGGATGTTCTCCAGGTGGATGTATTGCCAGATGTCCAGCTCGGTCCAGTTGGAGATCGGGAACACCCGGATGCTTTCACCCTTGGCCTTGCGGGCGTTGTAGAGCCTCCACAGCTCGGGGCGCTGGTTCTTGGGGTCCCAGCGCTGCTCGGCAGAGCGGAACGAGAAGATCCGCTCCTTGGCCCGGCTCTTCTCCTCGTCGCGGCGGGCGCCGCCGAAGGCGGCGTCAAAGCCGTGCTTGTCGAGCGCCTGTTTGAGGCCCTCGGTCTTCCACAGGTCGGTGTGGGCCGGGCCGTGGTCGAAGGGGTTGATGCCGGCCGCCTCGGCCTGCGGGTTCTTGTGCACCAGCAGGTCGAATCCCAGTTCGCGGGCCATGCGTTCGCGCATCTCGTACATGGCCCGGAACTTCCAGGTGGTGTCGACATGCAGCAGCGGGAAGGGCGGCCGGCTCGGATAGAAGGCCTTCGCCGCCAGATGCAGCATGACCGCGCTGTCCTTGCCGATCGAGTAGAGCATGACCGGTCGCTCGGCCTCGGCCACCACCTCGCGCATGATGTGGATGCTCTCGGCTTCCAGACGCTGCAGGTGGGTCAGACGGGCAGGTGAAAGGGTCGCGCTCATGGTCTCATCGGATTGCGGGCCGCGCGCGGACGCTGGGGCGGTGAACGTCTCGGAAGCCATACAGAACTCCTGAAGTCGCCGCGCCAGCGGCGAGACTTCCTTCCCTCTGGCAAGTACGGAAGCGGCATGACGGACGCAAGGCCGCGAACCCTTCCGGCGGAGTCAGAATAACTGAAAGGCCATCATCCGCCGCCGCCGCAGGCGCGGTCGAGAGCCGCCGCCGCCGAGACGATATGGTAGAGCGAACTGGCCGGCGCGGCCTCCTCGACGAAGAATCCGTCCGGCAGCATCCTGTCGCGCCATGCGCCGGGAACGGGAACGTCCAGGTACCGGCGAAGCCCCTCGACAGCAGGAGGGATGTCGCCCCAGCGGCCGGCGGCGGCGTGGGCGTGCAGCCGTTCGGTCTGGGCCCAGAGGCGGGCGGACCGGTCGCGCGGCGTCAGAGCGCGGTCCAGGCTGAAGATCGCGACGCCGCGTTCGACGCCGCGGGTTTCGCCGATCTCGATCAGGCGGCAGGCTGCATCCGCGCCCGCGCCGTGGGCCAGCAACAGCCAGCCCCATTCCAGCTGATGTCCCGGTTCGACGTCGGCGTCCGGCCGGGGCGTCCAGTCCGGGGCGTACTGCTCGCACAGCGCGCCGGTTGCGGCGTCGATCATCCGGGTCAGGGCTGTCCGGGCGATCACGTCGGCCAGGGCGGCCCAGGCGGGGTCGCCGCTGATCCGGGTCCAGGCCTGCACGGCCTCGAACAGGTGCATCATCGGGTTGGCCTGCAGGGAGTCCTGTTCGAGGACGCCGCCGTCGGCCCGCACGATGCCGGCGGCCAGTATGGTCTGGCGCAGGCTCGCCGCGCGCGCCTCGAAGTCGCCGCCGAACGCCTCCTGTGCGGCGGACAGGGCCAGCATTGCGAAGGCCTGCTCGTAGGGAGAGGGCGTATCGTCGACGAGGCGGCCGTCGGCGTCGGCCAGAACGCCGTAGAGGCCGTCGGGCCGGGCATAGGTTTCCAGCGCCCGGACGCCATGCGCCACCGCCTCGCGCCACGGGCCTGTCCAGCCGAGCCTTCCGGCCGCCGCGAACACCCAGGTCTGCCGCGCCGCCACCCGCACCCGGCGCGGGCCCTCGACGGCCCTGCCGGACAGATCGATTCGCTCGAAGAAGCCGCCGCGCGCGTGGTCGGCGCCCACCTCCCACCACAGCGGCAGGGCATGGTCGAACAGCCAGGCCTTCAGCTCGGCGTTCAGCGCGGGAATGGGGGCCGGAGCGGACACAGGCCTTTCTCTCCGATGCGCGGATGATATGGAAGAACCATGTCCCAGCCGCCCCGCCGCTACGCCGTCATCTTCGACCGCGACGGCGTGCTGAACGTCGACACCGGCTACGCCTTCGACCCCGAGACACTGGCGTGGATGCCGGGCGCACGGGCCGCCGTTGCGCGGGTCAACGCCGCCGGCGCCGTGGCGGTGATCACCACCAACCAGTCGGGCATCGGCCGCGGCTACTACAGCGAAGACCAGATGCACGCCTTTCACGCGGAGATGCTGCGGCAGCTGGCCGCCGAGGGCGCGCGCATCGACCGCATCTACTTCGCGCCCCACCATGAGGACGCGCCGGAGCCGCGCTACCGCGTCGCCGATCACCCGGATCGCAAGCCGAACCCCGGCATGCTGCTCAAGGCCCTGGCGGACTTCAACGTCGCGCCGTCGGACGCCATCATGATCGGCGACAAGGAGTCTGACATGGAAGCGGCGCGCCGCGCCGGGGTGGGCGGTCATCTCTACCGGGGCGGCGACCTGGATGCCTTTGTCGCCGAGCGACTGACGGCCCTGATGAGCAAGGACGTGTCCTGAAACACGGTTTCCAGGCTTCCTTCGTGCCCTTTGGCGCGTTACGCAGAGGACAATCCTTTCCTTAGCGGAACCCCACGCCTCCGATGACCGACCGCTCGCTCCCGCGCGCCGCGCGCTCGTCTCTCGACCTGATCGGCAACACGCCGATGGTCGAGGTGACCCGTATCGACACCGGCCCCTGCCGGCTCTTTCTCAAGCTGGAGAACCAGAATCCCGGGGGCTCGATCAAGGACCGCATCGCCCTCTCCATGATCGAGGCGGCGGAGCGGGACGGCCGGCTGAAGCCCGGCGGTACGATCATTGAGGCCACTGCGGGGAACACCGGCCTGGGCCTGGCCCAGGTCGCCAGCGTGAAGGGTTTCAACCTGATCCTGGTCGTTCCCGACAAGATGGCGCGGGAGAAGATCCTGCACCTGCGGGCCATGGGCGTGGACGTGCGGATCACCCGCTCCGACGTCGGCAAGGGCCATCCGGAATACTACCAGGACATGGCCCAGACCATCGCCCAGCAGACCGGCGGCTTCTTCGTCAACCAGTTCGAGAACCCGGCCAACCCGCTGGCCCATGAACAGACCACCGGTCCGGAAATCCTCGAGCAGATGGACGGCGATATCGACGCCGTGGTGGTCGGGGTCGGCTCCGGGGGCACGCTGACGGGCCTTGGCCGCTTCTTCCAGAGGACCTCGCCGAAGACGAAGATGATCCTGGCCGACCCGAAGGGGTCGATCCTCTACGACTACGTCAACACCGGGACCTACGGCGAGGCCGGCAGCTGGATCGTCGAGGGCATCGGCGAGGACTTCATCCCCGACAACGCCCAGATGGACCTGGTGGCCAAGGCCTACGAGATCACCGACCGCGAGAGCGTCGAAACCGCCCGCGAGCTGCTGGAGAAGGAGGGGATCCTGGCCGGCTCCTCGTCCGGCACCCTGCTGGCGGCGGCGCTGAAATACTGCCGCGAACAGACCGAGCCCCAGCGGGTCGTCAGCCTGGTCTGCGACACCGGCGGCAAGTACCTGACCAAGATGTTCAACGACATGTGGGTGGCCGCCCACGGCTTTGAGGACCGGCCGAAGTATGGCGACCTGCGCGACCTGATCGCCCGTGACTTCTCCGAGGGCGGCGTGATCAGCGCCGGTCCCGACGACAGCCTGCTGACCGCCTACAATCGCATGCGGGCGGCCGACATCAGTCAGCTGCCGGTCATCGACCACGGCAGGCTGGTCGGCATCCTCGACGAGAGCGACATCCTGAGCGCCGTCGGCCCGCGCGAAGGCCGCGCCGACCGCTTCGGCCAGACCGTCTCGGCCGCCATGACCCGCGACGTGCACACCCTGCAGGTTGGCGAGTCGCTGGAGAACCTCAACCCGGTGTTCGAGCGCGACCAGGTGGCCGTGGTCATGGACGGCGACAAGCTGGTCGGCCTGATCACCAAGGTCGACCTCATCAATCACCTCAGGCGCACGGCCTAGGCAGCGCTGGAACGGATCTGGACATGACAACCGACGGCAAGAACCGGCTGGCCTTCGCCACCCGCACCATCCACGGCGGCCAGAGCCATGACCCGACCACCGGGGCGGTGATGGTCCCGATCTACGCCACCTCGACCTACGCCCAGGAGAGCCCGGGCGTGCACAAGGGCTTCGAGTACGCGCGCAGTCACAACCCGACCCGCTTCGCCTTCGAGCGCTGCGTCGCCGACCTGGAGAGCGGGACGAAGGCCTTCGCCTTCGCCTCCGGTCTGGCGGCGGCCTCCACGGTGCTGGAGATGCTCGACAGCGGCGCGCACGTCATCGCCAGCGACGACCTCTACGGCGGCACCTACCGCCTGTTCGAGCGGGTCAGGAAGCGGTCGGCGGGCCTGTCGTTCAGCTTTGTCGACATGACCGACGTGGCCAACATCGAGGCGGCCATCCGCCCCGGGACGAAGATGATCTGGGTCGAGACGCCGACCAATCCGACCCTGCGGCTGGTCGACCTGGAAGCCGTCGCGGCTCTGGCGGGCGAACGCGGCCTGATCACCGTCGCCGACAACACCTTCGCCAGCCCGTATGTGCAACGGCCGCTGGAGCGGGGTTTCGACCTGGTCCTGCACTCGACCACCAAGTACCTGAACGGCCACTCGGACATGGTCGGCGGGGTGGTGGCCGTGGGCGAGAACGCCGAGGTCAGCGAGCAACTGACCTTCCTGCAGAACGCCGTCGGCGCCATCTCCGGCCCGTTCGACAGCTTCCTGGCCCTGCGCGGCCTCAAGACCCTGGCCCTGCGCATGGAGCGCCACTGCGCCAGCGCCCTGCGCATCGCGCAGTGGCTGGAGGCGCGGAGCGACGTGAAGCGGGTCATCTACCCCGGCCTGACCAGCCACCCGCAGCACGACCTGGCGAAGCGTCAGATGAACGGCTTTGGCGGCATCATCTCGGTGGAGATCGACGGTGACCTCGCCCGCGCCCGGCGGGTGCTGGAGCGCACGCAGCTGTTCACCCTCGCCGAGTCGCTGGGCGGGGTGGAAAGCCTGATCGAGCATCCGGCCATCATGACCCACGCCTCTATCCCCCCCGCGCAGAGGGCGGCGATCGGGATCAGCGACACCCTGCTCAGGCTGTCGGTGGGGATCGAGGACTGCGACGACCTGATCGCGGACCTGGCGCAGGCGCTGTCGGGCTGACCGGGGCAGGCGCTGCCGCCTTCTCGACATGGACCTGATGCGGATAGGGGATTGAAAGCCCGCCCGCCGCGAAGCCGGCCTTCAGCGTCGTCAGCATGTGGTGGTAGGTGTCCCAGAACACCGGCGTCGCCGCCCAGGCCCGCAGCGTGACGTTGACCGCCGAATCCCCGAAGGACGTGACCTTGGCCCAGGGTTCAGGTTCAGCGAGGATGCGCTCGTCAGCCCGGGCGGTGTCCAGCATGATGGCGAGGGCCGTCTCGATATTATCGTCGTAGTCGATGCCGATGGTGATTTCCATGCGCCGGACCTTCGGCGAGGAGTGGTTGATGATCATCTCCCCGAACACCTTGCTGTTGGGCATGATCACCTTGAGCCCGGCCGGACTGGCCAGTTCGGTGGTGAACAGATCCAGCGCCCTCACCGTGCCCATCTGGCCGTTGACCTCGACGAAGTCGCCGACGCGATACGGACGCAGCATCAGCAGCATCACCCCGGCTGCGACGTTGGACAGCGTGCCCTGCATGGCCAGGCCGATGGCCAGGGAGGCGGCGCCCAGCACCGCCAGGATCGAGGTCGCCTGCACCCCCAGCTGCTGGAGAACAGCGACCAGGCCGATGATGACCACGCCGTAGCGGACAACCGATCCGATGAAGCTCTGCAGGGTTGTGTCGGCCCCGCGACGGCCCGGCACCCGGCCCAGGGCGCGGCGCACCAGGCTCGACAGCCAGCCCGCGGTCCAGAGCGTGACGGCCAGAATAACGGCCGCCACCACCAGATTCACCGCCAGATCGCCGGCCGCGTCCGTGAACTTGCGCACCAGGTCGTCGTCGCCGGTCAGCGTCTGACGCAGGCGCTGATCCATCTGTTCCGTAAACTGCATCGAAGCTCCACTTCCCGACCGCAAGCCGGCGCAAGCTTATCAGGCGAAACATCCGGTTACAGGGTTTGTGTCGCCCGCTACTCTGTGACCGCCTAGGAGCGCGCCCATGAGCATCGCCTTCATTGACCTCGCCGCGCAGCAGCGCCGGATCCGCGACCGTCTCGACGCCGCCATCGGCCGGGTGCTCGACCACGGCGGCTATGTCATGGGGCCGGAGGTGCGCGAGTTCGAGGCGAAGCTGGCCGCGTTCGGCCAGGCTCCGCTGGCGCTCAGCTGCGCCAACGGCACCGACGCCATCGCCCTGCCGCTGATGGCCTGGGGGGTCGGCGCGGGCGACGCGGTCTTCTGCCCTTCCTTTACCTTCACGGCGACGCCGGAAGTCGTGCCGTGGGTCGGCGCCACGCCTGTGTTCGTCGACGTGCTGCCCGACACCTGCAATCTGGATCCGGCGAAGCTGGAAGCCGCCATCGTCGCGGTGCAGGCGCAGGGCGCCCTCAAGCCCGCCGTGGTCATCGCCGTCGACCTGTTCGGCCAGCCGGCGGATTATCCGGCCCTGCGCGCCATCTGCGACCGCCACGGCCTCAAGCTGATCAGCGATTCGGCCCAGGGCTTCGGCTGCACCCTGGACGGCAAGCATCCGATCCACTGGGCGGACGTGGCCACCACGAGTTTCTTCCCGGCCAAACCGCTGGGCTGCTACGGCGACGGCGGCGCGGTGATCTGCAAGGACCAGGCGCTCTGGGACCTGATGGACAGCTACCGCGTGCACGGCAAGGCCGTCGCCGCCGACCTGAACGGCCGGGTGTTCGAGCACGAGTCCAAGTACCTCAACGCCCGCATCGGCATGAACTCCCGACTGGACAGCATCCAGGCCGCCATCCTGATCGAGAAGCTGGCCATCTTCGCCGAGGAGATCGTCATGCGGCAGGCGGTCGCCGATCGTTACGCGCAGGGCCTGAAGGGCTCGGTGTTGGCCACCCCGACGGTGATTGAGGGCGGCCAGTCAGTCTGGGCCCAGTATGTCATCGAGCACGAGAACCGCGACGGCCTCGCCGCCCATCTGAAGACCCAGGGCGTGCCCACCGCCGTCTACTACCCGGTGCCGATGCACGTGCAGGAGCCCTACGCCCACTTCCCGCAAGGGGTCGGCGGGCTGCCGGTGACCGAGGCCCTTGCGGGCAAGGTCCTGGCCCTGCCGATGCACCCCTACATGGACGCCGCGACCCAGGACCGGATCATCACGGCGGTGCAGGGCTTCAACGGCTGAACAGGAAACTCGGGCGGATCAGCCCGCCGATGCCGATCTCGTTGATCGGATGGTCGCGTACGATCCTGATGGCCAGCAGGTTCTCGCCCGCCGTGGCGCCGGCGAGGTCGAAGGTCGCCGGAACCGAGAACCGCCGGCCGCTGTCACCGATCTGTCTGCCGTTCAGCCACACCGTGGCCCGGTCATCGAAGCCGCCCAGGAAGAGATGGAGCGGACCTTCCGCCTCCGCCGCCGTCAGGGTGAAGCGATGGCGATACCAGACCGTCTGGCCGGCCAGACGCTGGGCGTCCCAGGTCGAGGCAAAGGTCGAGGTCAGGGGCCAGGCCGAATCGTCGAAGGCCGGGTCCTGAAAGGCGCCGGCGCCGAAGGTGGTCTTCATCTTCTCGGGTAGCGGCTGCAGGACTAGGTGGCGGGCCGCCTCGCGCACGAAGGGGCCGATGAACCGTTCCAGGTAGGCCGGCGCTTCCCTGGCCACGATGTCGGGATTGCGCGCGTAGTAGGCTCGCCAGGTTGCGTGCAGGGCGTCGTAGCGCTCCAGCGCCGTCTTGAAGTCGAAGCGGGTCGTGGCCTCGTGGTAGGCGAGATAGAAGTCCAGCAGGTCGACGCCCGAACGGAAGTAGCCGATCCGCTCCTTCTCGGCGGGGAGCTTCGCCAGCCGCTCGGCCTCACTGATGTCCGCCTGCGCCGCTTCCACGAAGGCCTGGTCGAAGATCAGCGGAATGGCGTGGTAGGAGCCCGCCTCCTGGCCGGCCGCGCGCTGGGTCTCGGTGAGACGAAGCAGGTAGCGACGCATGGGCTCGGTGCCGTCCCCGAAAGCCTTGACGCAGTAGTCTTCGAGCAGGACCCGCCAGTCCTGCGAGGCGTCCCAGGCCAGCTGCATGAACAGCCAGTCGCTGGGTCCGTTGACGCCCCAGGCCTTGGTCGCCTCGATGTTTAGGCCTTCCACCCCGGCGTCCCGATAGTAGGCCAGCTCCTCGCCCCAGATCTGCAGCTTGGAATAGGGCAGCATGTTCTCGGCCAGGTTCCAGTTGTAGCCCCGGTAGAGCATGGGGTTGCCCTGGCGGCGGGCCAGCGCCGCCCACTGGTCGAACACCGACCGGTAGAGGGGCTGGCTGCGCGACGCCCCGTCGGTCAGGGCGTGGTAGCGCGAGAAATTGATCGGCGCGAAGATCACCGCCACCCGCGGATCAGGCGTGTAGCGGCCCGGATATCCCCCATGCGCGGCGTAGGAATAGAAGCCGAGGTGGACGTTCGGGTAAGCAGCGCCCAGCACCGCCAGCACGTCGTTGGCCAGCTTGACCAGCAGGTCGGTCTGGTCGGGCTCGCCGGTGATCGGGTCGAGCGCGCCCGAGCCCGCCGCCGCGGACTCCGGCGACAGCGAATAGCCCGCAGTGTCGGCCGGGCCGATCGGAAAGCCGACGGCCTTGTCCCGGGGCCAGCTTTTCGTCTCGAACGTGTCCCGTATGTCCTGCGCCATCATGGCGACGATGCGCGGGTCGGTGGTCTCGATCTGGGGCCCCCGCCGCACCAGTCGCCCCTGTGAGTCCCGGCGCAGGGCGTAGAGGGTCGGGTCGGCGTCGAAGGCCGCCTTGTGGCGCTTGATGAAGGTCGGCCAGTAGTGCCCCGCCGTCTGGGCGGAAAGGGGCTGGAAGGCCCCCGCCCGTTGCCGGCGCAGCCAGACCGCCATACGCGCCTTGTCTTCCCGGGTTACGGTGTCGGCGCCGCCCCGGTACCACAGCCGCCGCATGGAAAAGTCGGGCCTCTGGTTCTCGTCCAGCGTCGGCAGGGTCACCGTCGCGCGGCGGGGAATCACCTCGCCGATCTCGCCGGGCATTACCCAGTCGACGCCCAGCTTCTCGAGCACCGCGTAGACGCCAAACAGGGTCGCGTCGTCGCTCTCCCCGCCGATCAGCAGGGCCTGGCCCCTGGTCAGCAGCCGGAACCCTTCGCGCGAGGGCGTGGCCCCCTTCGGCGCCGCGCCCATCTTCACGGCCAGGGCGCCCAGCACAACGGCCGGACCCTTCACCGCCCCGGGGTCGGCGGTGCGGACCACCTCCAACGTCGCGCCGGACATCTTGCCCAGGTGGTAGTTCAGCTCCTCGGCGGCGGTGTCCAGCCGGTCCGACGGCTCAAGATAGATCCGGGCCACGGGGCGGCCGTCCCGCACCAGGGTCTGGGCGAAGGCGATGGTCGGCGCGAAGGCCAGCAGCAGCGCCAACAGGGTTGCGAGCTTCATGGCGTCTCCAGCATCCGCTCCAGCGTGGCCAGTTCGTCGGCCTCCCGGGAGGGCTTGTCCCAGCGGATGCGGCTGATCCGGGGAAAGCGCATGGCCACGCCGCTTTTGTGGCGGGTCGAGCGCTGCAGGCCTTCGAAGGCGACCTCAAGCACCAGGCCAAAGTCCAGGCCTGCCTTCACCGACCGCACCGGCCCGAACCGCTCGAGCGTGTTGTCGCGCACGAACTTGTCGAGCTGTTTCAGCTCCTCATCGGTGAAGCCGAAGTAGGCCTTGCCGACCGGGGTCAGCGAGCGGTCGCCGGCCGAGTCCTCGCGCCAGACGCCGAAGGTGAAGTCGCTGTAGAAGCTCGACCGCCTGCCGTGACCGCGCTGGGCGTACATCAGCACAGCGTCGATCAGATGCGGGTCGCGCTTCCACTTGAACCAGGGTCCTTTCGGCCGGCCGGCCTCGTACAGGCTGTCCCGGCGCTTGAGCATCAGCCCCTCGGCGATGCGCGGATCACCCTCGGGCGGATCGGCGCGCAGGGTTGAAAGCTGTTCCCAGGTCTCGAATGGCTGCAGCGGCGAGAGGTCGATCCGGGGGCTTTTCACCGCTGAAACGAAGCGTTCCAGTCGTTTTCGCCTTTCCGCGAACGGAAGGCCGCGCAGATCCTCCTCGCCGTCCAGCAGCAGGTCGTAGGCCCGGATTCCGGCCGGAAACGCCTTGAGCATCTTCGCATCGACGCTCTTGCGGTTCAGCCGCTGCTGCAGGTCGCCGAAGGCCCCGACGACGCCGTCGCGCATGACCAGCAGCTCGCCGTCCAGCGCGCCGTCGAAGGCCATGGCCTCCAGCACATCGGGGAAGACGTGGCTGATGTCGTCGCCGGTGCGGGTGTAGAGGCGCTTCTCGCCCCGTTCGCTGACCGCCTGGACGCGGATGCCGTCCCACTTCCATTCGGCGGCGTAGTCGGCGGGGTCGAGCCTGGCGAAGTCGACGGCCTCGTCGATGGCCTGGGCCAGCATCACCGACCGGAAGCGGCAGGGATGGTCGGCGCTCGGCCGCTCCGATCGACCCTCGAGCCAGGCAAACAGGTCATCGTAGGGCGGGACCAGCGCATGCCAGACCTCCTCGACCTCCGGAACCGCCACGCCGCCGAAGTCGGCGCAGGCCTGTTTGGCCAGGCGGCTGGACACGCCGACCCGCAGTCCGCCGGTCAGCAGCTTGAGCAGCGCCCACCGACCGTCCGCGTCCAGCGCGTCCAGCCAGCCCTCGATCATCGGCTGGACCTGCCCCCGCGTGGCGGTGCGCAGGGCCTCGACCACCTCCGACAGGTCCGGCTCGCGGTTGGGGCCCGGCCGGGCGGGCCAGACCAGCGCCACCGTCTCGGCCAGGTCGCCGACATAGTCGTAGGACCAGCCAAACAGCACCGGGTCCATCCGCGCCTCGACCGCCTTGCGGATGGCGGCCGGCTTGGCGGCGGAGAAAGTCAGCGACCCGGTCAGCGCCGCCAGCGCCCAGCCCCGGTCAGGATCAGGCTGCCCGGCCAGAAAGTCGCGCACCAGCCGCAGCTTCGCGTTCCGCGAAGCGGTGAAGGACAGATCGTCGAGAAGGCGGGCGAAGGCGCGCATTGAGGGGGAATGTAGTGCATCGCGCGCGGTTGCGTCTTCGACACGCCCGCTTTCGCGGACTGCCCAGGATGACTAAGTCAGAGACGCCACAAAGCCAGTCATGGTGAGCAGCGCCGAAGGCGCGTGTCGAACCACGCAAAGCAGCAGGAGCCCGCCCCATGTCCGATGATCCCATCTTCTCGACCGGCCGGGTGGCCGTGATAACCGGGGCGGCCAGCGGCATCGGGCTGGCCGCGGCGAAGCATTGCGCGGCGGCGGGCATGACGGTGGTGATGGCCGACATCTCCGACGCGCTCGACGCCGCCGCCGCCGAGGTCGCGGCGATCGGCGGGGTGGCCGAGCACCACGCCCTCGATGTCTCCGACTTTGCTGCCGTGCAGGCGCTGGCCCAGGACGTCTTCGCCCGCCACGGGGAGGTCGCGCTGCTGATGAACAATGCCGGGACCAGTTTCCGCAGCCAGCCTTTCGACGGCCTCGACGCATGGCGCCAGACTCTGGAGGTGAACCTCTGGGGCATCGTGCACGGGGTGCAGGCCTTCACCCAGCCGATGCTCGACCAGGGCAGGCCGGGCCGGATCGTCAACACCGGCTCCAAACAGGGCATCACCAACCCGCCCGGAGACCTCGCCTACAACGTCTCGAAGTCGGCGGTAAAAACCCTGACCGAGGGTCTGCAGCACGCGCTGCGCAACATCGAGGGCGGGCAGGTGACGGCCCACCTGCTGATCCCGGGCTTCACCTACACCGGCCTGATCCGCCGCTTCGCCGCCGAGAAGCCGGCCGGCGCCTGGACCCCGGAGCAGGTGGTCGAGGCGATGGTCGAGGCCTTGGCGGCGGGCGACTTCTTCATCCTCTGCCCCGACAACGAGACGACGCCCGAAATGGACGCCAAACGTGTCCGCTGGGGCGCCGAAGACCTGGCGGGCAACCGTCCGCCCCTGTCGCGCTGGCACCCGGACTTCGCCGAGGCCTTCGCCGACTGGATGAGAGGTTAGCTCCGGTCTCGTCGGCGCTCAGGGTGCGATAGTCCGGGCCAGGCGCCTCATGCGCCGTCCGCCGGTTTCGCGCGACCCCAAGGCAGGCGAAGGCGTTTGGGCAACCGCTTGCGGAACAGCCAGATCAAGCCGCCGCCGACCAGAACCCAGGGCAGCAGCCAGGCGACCAGCCGCACCATGGCGGCCAGGGTGAAGGCGACGATGCCGATGAAGTCGGTGAAGGCCCCCACCAGCGGCGACCAGACACCGCTCGGGGCCAGCATGTCCCTGGACCGGTAGTTGAGGGTCACCTCCGACATCGCCACCCGGCCGCGCATGACGGCCAGCTGCGACGTCGTGCTGTCGATGTCGCCCTGAACCCGGGCCAGTTCGCGCTCGATCTCGACCAGGTCCGAGAGCTTGCCCGGGCGGTCGGCGAGCAGGGCCTGGAGGCGATCGCGCAGGGTGGTCATGGCGCGCAGGCGGGCCTCGGTGTCGACGATCTGGCGGGACAGGTCCTCGGACGACACATTGCTGCTCGTCACCCGCCCGCCGGCGGCTTTTGCATCGCCGGCCAGGTCGTTCCGGAAGCGCTTGAGCCAGGCCGGCGCGGCGCGCAGCTCCAGCCTGGCCATGAGGCTGTCCTCGCCGGTTTCATCGACGGACGAGCTGGTGACCTGGCAAAGCGCCGGTCCGGCGGCCGCGCACGCCGCTTCGTGCCGGGCCGCCAGTTCGCGGACCTTTCCGGCGGGGGTCTCGATCCCGTAGCGATAGCTGTAGGCCAGCATCGGTGCGCCGACAGGGACGGTCGCCGCGGGCGAGGCGCCCGGCGCCGAGGCGGGGCTGGCCGCCGCGGCGTCGGTCGCAGAGGCGGCGGCGTCCGCCGAGACCTCGTAGGAGGGGTCCTTGAACGCCCTTGAGGATCCACCGGCGGCGTTGTCGGCGGGGCCGCCGCAGCCGGCGACAAACACCAGCGCCAGGCCGATCATGAACAGTCGCATGAGCATCTCCCCCAGGACGTTTGGCCGATGGAGCCCGCGTTCAGCAGGCCTGTCCAGCTTCCTTGCGAATGACGTCAGTCATCGTCGTCCTCGTAGCCGACCAGCGCCAGGGCCCGCGCCGGCTGGCCGCGCAGCTCGCACCAGCGCAGCAGCGCCTCCTCGCGGCCGTGGGTGATCCAGACCTCGCCCGGCGAGAGTTCGGCGATGGTGTCGGTCAGCTCGTCCCAGTCGGCATGGTCGGAGATGACCAGCGGCAGCTCGACGCCCCGCTGCCGGGCCCGGGCGCGGACCCGCATCCAGCCCGAGCAGAAGGCGCTGACCGGATCGGCGAAGCGGCGGCTCCAGCGGTCGGCCAGGGCCGAGGGCGGGCAGACCACGATCTCGCCCGGCAGCCTGCCGCTCGCCTCCCCGGCATGGGCGAGCGGGCCCAGGTCGACGCCATGACGGCTGTAGAGGGCGTTCAGGCCAGTGAGGGCGCCGTGGACATGGATCGTGCGGTCCCACCCCGCTTCCCGCAGCAGGGCGATGACCCGCTGGGCCTTGCCCAGCGCATAGGCCCCGACCAGATGCGTTCGCTCCGGGAACCGGGCCACGGACTTGAGCAGACGGTCCACCTCGTCGGCGGCGTCCGGATGGCGGAAGACCGGCAGGCCGAAGGTCGCCTCGGTGACGAACAGGTCGCAGGGGACCGGCTCGAACCGCGCGCAGGTCGGGTCGCGGCGGCGCTTGTAGTCGCCCGAGACCACGGCGGTGAACCCCTTCCAGCGGATGACCGCCTGGGCGGAGCCCAGCACATGTCCGGCCGGGGCGAGGCTGATCTCGACGCCGTCCCGCGTCAGGGTCTCGCCCCACGCCAGGCCCACCCGCCCCGTCGCGAAGTCGTCGCCATAGCGGCAGGCCATGATGTCCAGCGTCTGCGGCGTGGCGGCGACATGGCCATGACCGGCCCGCGCATGGTCGGCATGGCCATGGGTGATGACCGCCCGCGGCACGGGGCGCACGGGGTCAATGTAGAAGTCTCCCGGCGGGCAGTAGAGGCCGGCCGGGGTCGGACAAAGCAGGCTCTCGGGTTTCACCATCTGGATATGGCAACGCCTCGCGTCTAAACCGGGTGCATGAGTGATCATCTCGACGCCATGCGCAACTTCGTCCAGGCCATGAACCAGGGCAGCCCCCACGCCATCGCCCTGAAGATGGAGACCGTGGCGCTCGACCGTGAGGGCGCGACGCTGCGGGTCCCCTACGACGAGAAGCTGATTGGCGATCCGGAGACGGGCGTCATCGCCGGGGGGGTGGTGACAACCCTGCTCGACCACGCCTGCGGGCAGGCGGTGCATACAGGTTTGACCGAGTTCAAGACCATCGCCACCCTCGACCTGCGCATCGACTACATGCGCCCGGCCGAGCCCGGGAAGGACCTCTTCGCCAGGGCGCACTGCTACAAGGTGACCCGCTCGGTCGCCTTCGTGCGGGCCGTGGCCTACGACGATAGCCCCGACGATCCGGTGGCGGCGGCCCAGGCGGCCTTCATGCTCGACTCCAGCGCCGGGCGCGGCTTCGGCGCCAACCTCAAGGACAGGAAGCCGCGCAAATGAGCGATCCGTCCGAACCGGTCGGCGCGCTGCTGGCCCGCATCCCCTACGCCCAGTTCCTGGGCGTGAAGATCGAGCTGGCCGGCGACGAGATGACCGCCGTCCTGCCGTTCGGCATGCATCTGGTCGGCAACCCGACCCTGCCCGCCATCCACGGCGGGGTGCTGGGCGCCTTCATGGAGATGACGGCGCTGGCCCAGTTGCTGCTGACAGAGGGCCAGGCCCGCCAGCCGCGGGTGATCGACGTGTCGATCGAATACCTGCGCTCCGGCCGTCCGTTGACGACCTACGCGCGGGCCGAGATCAAGAAGGTCGGCCGCCGGATCGCCAACGTCCATGTCGAGGCCTGGCAGGATCGCCGCGCCGCCCCGATCGCCGCCCTGCGCGGACACTTCCTGGTGACGCCGACCGAGGGGTGAGGCGGGGACATGCACTTCAGTGCGTGTCCCCCACAGCTTCAGGCGCTTCCAGCTGCTGGGGACACGTACCGAAGACGGTACATGTCCCCGTCGGCGCGTCCCCAACATTACAGCCAAGTAATCGTCGACGGTGTTTCCTTAAACATAGGTCATGACGCAGACTTAACGGGTATTCATCGCGGCCTTCTCCTATATCGACATCACCGGACGCGCTTCTCCGCGCCCAACTCGATCCAAGGGGACTAACCGATGACCGTTTCCAAGTTCAGCAACCTCGCCAGCCTCGCCCTCGCCGCCCTGCCGGTGTTCGTCATTCTCGCCGCGATCAACGCGAGCCATGTCGTTGGCGCCGCCGGCCTGTGACCGGCGACGCAACGCTCCGCCGGACCTGACCCCTCCTCCCCCCAGAACGAGTCAGGTCCGGCGGAGTCCTCACGCGATACGCCGCGTAACCAGAAGTGACACTGAAAAGGCCTCCCCAGCGGGAGGCCCTTTTGTTATCGGCGGGCATGCAAAACCCCGCCGCTGTGATCTTCGACTGTGACGGCGTCCTGGTGGACTCCGAGACCCTCGCCATCGAGGTCGAGATCGCGCTGCTGGCAGAGTACGGTCTGACCTACGCGCCCGCCGACTACCACCACCGCTTCCTCGGCCTGAACGACGCCGCCTACCAGGCCGCGCTCGATCTCGATGCGCGGGAGCGGACCGGCCGGCCGCTGGCGGCGGATTTTCTGCATCGGGCCCATACCCAGCGTTGGGATGCCTGCCAGACACGGCTGGTCGAGGTGCCGGGCTGCGCCGCCGCCGTCTCGGCCCTGCGCCTCCCCAAGGCGGTGGCCAGTTCGTCGGGCGCCGATTTCCTGCGCGAGAAGCTGCGGCTGACCGGCCTGCTGGGCGCCTTCGACCCGCACGTCTATTCCGCCGACCTCGTCGAGCGGGCCAAGCCGCATCCGGACATCTTCCTGCATGCGGCGGAGCGGTTGGCCGTGGATCCGGCCGGATGCCTGGCCATCGAGGACAGCGTCAACGGCGTCCGCGCCGCGTTGGCTGCCGGCATGACCGTCTGGGGCTTCGCCGGCGGCGGTCACGTGAACGCCCAAGGCGCCGCGCGTCTGGCCGAAGCCGGAGCTCATGAGGTGCTGGAGACCTGGACCGAGGCGGCACAGCGGTTCGCGGGGTTCTGACGCGCGCTCCCTTGCTTCGTCATCCTCGCGCTCGTCGCGAGGACCCATGCGTGGCGCCTTTCAGGGGGAGCCTTGAGGGTTCCGCGCGCTCATCGGCTGCGACTGTATTCATGGGTCCTCGGAACAAGTCCGAGGATGACGGGGAAGGGTTCAAAACCCCGAGAGCGGCCGCCGCTGCGTCCCGTCGGCATCGAAGTTCTCCTCCGCCAGCCAGGCGTCCAGCCGGTCGGCGATGGCCGGCCACTCGTGGTCGAGGATGGCGTGGACCTCGGTGTCCCAGTTGCCGCCCTTCAGCCAGTAGGTCTGGCGCAGCGTGCCTTCGAGGGTGAAGCCAAGCCGGGCCGCGGCCCGGCTTGAGGCGACATTCTCCGGGCTGCAGCGCCACTCGAGCCTTCGATAGCCGCGCGAGAAGACGCAGCCGGCCAGCAGGCGGAAGGCCTCGGTGCCGCCGACGCGGCGCGTAACCGCCTCGCCCAGCGTCAGGCCGACCTCGGTGACGCCCATGTCGGGATTGACGTTCAGCACCATGTACAGCGCCGCCGGGGTCGGCCCGCGCGGGTCGGTTTTGTCGATCACCGCATAGAGGGTCTGGGTCGGCTTCTGGTTCCGCTCCGTCAGCCAGGCGGCGAAGGCCGCCTCGTCGGGGAACGGGCCGGACGGGATCCAGGTCCACAGATCGTCCTTTGATCCGATCGCCGTCCAAAGGCCGGGCCCGTGCCGGGCGACGTCCAGCCGCTCCAGATCAACCGTCCGGCCGACAATGATGCCGGCGTCCAGCGGCGGGCAGGGCAGGAGGGGCGCGTCGGTCATGCGGACTCTCGGGAATCGGAGGCGACGAGCCTATCGCGCCGTGCGCGTCGAGGCGATTGCCGTCCCCGCCGGAGCGCCCCAGGATCACCTCCGCAAACAGGGGCCCCGCATGTTTCGATCACTCAGCGTCCGCGTGCTCGTCGCGCTCGCCCTTGGCCTTGGCGGAGGCGCGGCTCTGGCGGCCTGGGGCGACCCCGGCCTGGCGGCGGTGATCGAGCCGGTCGAGGCGGTCGGCGGGCTCTGGCTCAACGCGCTCCGGATGACGGTCGTGCCGCTGGTCTTCTCGTTGCTGGTGATCGGCATCGCCTCGATGGCCGACGCGGCGGCGACCGGACGGCTGGCCGCCCGCGCCATCGGTCTGTTCTGCGGGTTGCTGGTCATCGCCGCCGTCTATTCGACGCTGGCGACCCAGGGCCTGCTGGCCGTCTGGCCGGTCAGCGCCGAGGGCGCGGCCGCCCTGCGCGCCGGCGCCGGGGCAGGCCAGGCCGTCGCCGCCGAGTCCGCCGGCTTCGCCGCCTGGCTCACCAGTCTCGCGCCCTCAAACCCGATCAAGGCCGCCGCCGAGGACGCCATTCTGCCGCTGGTGGTGTTTGGCGTCTTTGTCGGCTTCGCCGCCACGCGCCTGCCCGTGACCTTGAGAACGCCGCTGGTCACCCTGTTCCAGGCGGTGGCCGAGACGATGATCATTATCGTGCGCTGGGTGCTGTGGGCCGCGCCGGTCGGGGTCTTCGCGCTGTCACTGGGCGTGGGCCTTCGCGCCGGGCTCGGCGCGGCCGGGGTGCTGCTGCAGTATGTGGTCGTGGTCTCGATCGTCACCGCCGGCATCGCGCTGCTGCCCTATGCGCTGATCGCGTTGCGCAGGGGCGGGGTTAGTCTGCCGGCCTTCGCCCGCGCCGTGGCCCCGGTCCAGGTGCTGGCCTTCTCGACCCAGTCCTCGCTCGCCTGTCTGCCCGCGATGATCGAGCGCGCCAACGATGACCTGAAGATCCCGCCGCGGATCACCGGGCTGGTCCTGCCGCTGGCGGTGGCGGTGTTCCGGCTGACCAGTCCGGTGGCCAACCTGGCCGTCGCCTATTTCGTGGCCCACATCTTTGGCATCCAGCCGGGCGTTCCCCAGATGATCGCCGCCGGGTTCGTGGCCTTCGCGATCAGCGTCGGATCGGTCGGACTGCCGGGCCAGATCTCGTTCTTCGTCAGCATGGCGCCGATCTGTCTGGCGCTGGGCGTGCCGCTGGAGCTGTTGCCGATCCTGCTCGCGGTCGAGGTGATCCCCGACATCTTCCGCACCATCGGCAATGTCACCGGCGACCTTGGCGTCACCGCCCTGCTCAAGAGGCCGGGCGACCCGGAAGAAGTGATCGTCGATCCGGAGTCGGCGCCGATCTGAGCCGGACGGGAGCGTTAGAAGAACGCGTGCCAGACCAGGGCGCCGCCGCCGACCAGCAGCACGCCGAAGGTCAGGACCATGCCAAGCGCCCGCGCGATCAGGACCGGGCCGAGCATGCCGATCAGGTGCAAAAGCCGGCCCGCGCTGAAGGCGGCGGCCAGGCCGCAGACGAAGATCTGCGCAAAGCCGTTCATCTCGATCAGGCCGATGACGATGATGGCCAGCGGCGTGTACTCGGCGAAGTTGGCCTGGGCCCGGATCAGCCGGTTGAACTTCTCGTCGCCGCCGTCCCCGGCGCTCAGCTGGGTGGCGCGGCGTCGGTTGGCGATCGGAAAGCTGATCAGGACGAGATAGATGGCGGCGGCGCCCGCCAGAACCAGGGTGACCGGTAGCGTATCCATTGTTGTTTCCCCCTCCCCGAGGATCGCCCTTGAGGGCGAGGGAAGCTTGGACCAAACAGCGTTCGATGCAAGTCCGCCGCTACCTTGACAGGGTCCGCCGGTCGCTGACCGCCTGGCCGACCGCGCGCGGCTGGCGGCTGGCCGTGATGGTCGGCGCCGTAGCCCTGGCGGTGGAGCTGGCTATCGGGCTTTGGGGCGGCTTCCTGCGGCCGACCCCGGGCGACTGGTCGGTGCTGCCTATGTCGCTGGCGCTGGCCGTGCTGGTCCCGTCGCTGGGCGAGGAGGTAGTGTTCCGGGGCCTGCTCACGCCCGGCCGGGACGAGGGCGTCGGCCCGTGGCGCGCCATCCTGCCGTCGACGGCGCTGTTCGTGCTCTGGCACCTGTTCGAGGCGCTGACCTTTATGCCGCAGGCCGCCCCGGTCTTCCTGCGGCCGGACTTCCTGGCCACGACGGCGGTGCTGGGCCTGGCCTGCGGCTGGCTGCGCTGGCGGACGGGGTCGCTGTGGCCGGCGGTCCTGCTGCACTGGCTGGAGGTCGCCGGCTGGCAGGTCTGGTTCGGCGGCGGGATGCTGGTGAAGGCGTTGGGCTGAGGGTCTCACGCGCCCCCGTCCCATCTCCGTCATGGCCCCACTCGTTCGGGGCGCCCATGAACTGGGTTTTCGCAGTGCGTCCTTCGACACGCCGCTTCGCGGCTGCTCAGGATGACGTCGTTTGAAGGCTACCCAGCCACGTCATGCTGAGCAGCGCCGCAGGCGCGTGTCGAAGCACGCACGGCCGTGGTTCTCTATGCATCAGCGGCCCGGACAGGCCGGGCCATGGCGGGCTGTGTGGGACGCCAAATGCGAGACTCTCGAGACATATACTCTCAAGACAAAGCGAGACATTCGGCCCCTTCCTGGGACATCCGGCGGCGTTGGACGAGAGCGTCGGCCGCGATCTCATCCACTCCCGGCGGAGCCGGCGTAAAATGTCGGGATGGACGCGCTCGGAGAGGATCACAGCATCCCTTCTCCCCTTGCGGGAGAAGGTGGCGGCCGAAGGCCGATGGATGAGGGGTCGAAGGCGGCGTCCGCTTCCACCCTGCCTGTCCGCGACCCCGACACGTCCGGGAGCCCCCTCATTCGACCTGCTTCGCAGGCCACCTTCTCCCGCAAGGGGAGAACGAATGGAGAGCGGAGACTCTCTGCCCTTTCCTTGACCCCCGCGCCTCAGTCCCTATACCGCCAGCCCATGTTCGAAGGTCTTTCCCACACCGCCCGCGACGCCAAGGCTTGGCCGTTCGAGCAGGCCCGCAACCTGCTCGCCCGCGTCCTGCGCGTTCGCCTGACAGACGGCGAGCGCGACCTCGCCTCGACCCTGATCCACGCCGGCAAGGCCGATGAAGCGTTCAGGACCTTCGAGGCCCTGCAGAACCCGGTGGTGCTGGAGACCGGCTACGGCCCCTCGGGCCTGCCGCACATGGGCACCTTCGGCGAGGTGGCGCGCACGACCATGGTGCGCAATGCCTTCCGCGCCCTGACCGATGACGCCCTGCCGACTCGGCTGATCAGCTTCAGCGACGACATGGACGGCCTGCGCAAGATCCCGCCCAATGTGCCCAACGGCGAGGTGATGCTCCCGGACCTCGACAAGCCGCTGACCGTGGTCCGCGACCCCTACGGCGAGTACGAGAGCTTCGGCCACCACAACAACGCCCGCCTGCGCGCCTTCCTCGACGGGTTCGGCTTCGACTACGAGTTCGTGTCCTCGACCGACTGCTATCGCGGCGGCCGCTTCGACGCGACGTTGCTGACGGCGCTGGCCCGGTTCGACGCCATCCAGAAGATCATGCTGCCGTCGCTGGGCGAGGAACGCCGGGCCACCTATTCGCCGTTCCTGCCGATCAGCCCGAAGACCGGCAAGGTGCTGCAGGTCCCGACGCTGGAGCGCAACGTCGAGGCCGGCACGATCGTCTTCCGCGACGAGGACGGCGAACTGACCGAGGTTCCCGTGACCGGCGGCGGCGTCAAGATGCAGTGGCGGCCCGACTGGGCGATGCGCTGGACGGCGCTGGGCGTCGACTACGAGATGAGCGGCAAGGACCTGATCGACAGCGTCCGGCTTTCAAACCAGGTCTGCAAGGTGCTCGGCGGCGTGCCGCCGGAGGGCTTCCACTACGAACTCTTCATGGACGAGAACAACCTGAAGATCTCCAAGACCAAGGGCAACGGCCTGACCATGGACGAGTGGCTGCGCTATGGCGCGCCGGAGAGCCTGGCCTACTACATGTTCCAGTCGCCGAAGTCGGCCAAGAAGCTCTATTTCGACGTCATCCCCAAGGCGACGGACGAGTACCTGCAGCAGCTCGACGCCTTCAACCGCAAGCGGGAAGAGGGCGGCAACGCCGTCGATCTGAACAACCCGGCCTGGCACGTCCACATGGGCCGGCCGCCGGAATCCGGCTCGCCGGTGTCCTTCTCGCTGATGCTGAACCTGGTCTCGGCCGGCAACGCGTCCAGCAAGGATGTCCTCTGGGGCTTCCTGACCCGCTACATCCCGGGCGCGACCCCGCAGACCCAGCCGCTGCTCGATCGCCTCGCCGACTATGCGATGAACTACTACGAGGACTTCGTCGCGCCGACGAAGTCGTTCCGCGCGGCCACCGACCAGGAGCGGGCGGCGATGGAGGATCTGCTGGCGCGCTTCCGGGCCCTGCCGGCCGGCTGCCAGGACGCCGAGCTGATCCAGAACGAGGTCTATGAGGCGGGCAAGGCCGGCGGGTTCGACCCCCTGCGAAGCTGGTTTCAGGCCCTCTACGAGGTGCTGCTGGGCCAGAGCCAGGGACCGCGTTTCGGGTCCTTCGCTGCCATCTTCGGCCTGGATCGCACCATCCAGCTGATCGAGGACGGCCTCGCCGCAAAGCTGCTGCAAGCCTGAACCGGACATAACGGGGCGTTCCTGATCGTGTTCAGGCTCGCCCCGCTAGGGTTCTCCTCAACGACGGGCCTTCGCCTGTCGGACCCATTCGTGAGGAGAACAACCATGACCCAAGTCACGAGCAAGATCGCCAAGGTCGGTCTGGCCCTCTCCGTGGCCGCCGCCATGACCGCCACCGCCGTCCCGATGACGGCCAGCGCCCAGAATGCGGGCATCCTGCGCTGCGACGCCACGGGCTCCAAGCAGGAGAAGGGCGCGGCCATCGGCGCCGTCCTGGGCGCCTTGATCGGTAACCAGGTCGCCAGGAACGAGCGCACCGCCGGTACGGTGGTGGGCGCGGGTCTGGGCGCCGCGGCCGGCTCCTACATCGGCTGCAAGTCGCAGACGAGCGACGCCTACGCCCAGGGCGTCTACAGCCGCGGCGGCCAGCGCCTGGCCTCCTACGTCCAGCCGGCCCGTTATGAGCGGACCAACATGCGGATGACGGCCGTGACCAACGTCAGCCTGCGGGCCGGCCCCTCGGCCTCGACCTCGAAGGTGGGCGTCCTGCAGCGCGGCCAGACCTTCCAGGCCGCGGCCTACGCCAACGGCGGCCAGTGGGTGCTCGTCAGCCGCGACGGCGTCGGCATCGGCTACGTTCACGCCGGCTACGTCCGCCCGATCACCGGCGGATATCAGCGGACGGGCTACGGCTACTAGGTCGTCACGCCTGAAGGCCAGCGAGGGCCGGTTTCGAAGGGAGCCGGCCCTTTCGCCTGTCCGGGTTACTGGCTGGCCCAGAGGATGCGGGCGATCCAGGCGACGTCCTTCCGCTCCAGGGTGCGGCCCGGGTAATCCGGGTTCAGGGACTTGAGCTCGACCGCCTTGCCGGTGATGCGGGCCACTTCCTTGGCCAGCACTTCGCCGGCCGTGGTCCTGACCACCACCCGGTCGCCCCGGCGGGGCTCGGCGCCGGTGGGGTCGACCACGATGCGGTCGCCCTCGCGATAGACCGGGGCCATAGAGTCGCCACTGATCTCCAGCGCATAGACACCCTCCCGGGCCAAACCCGGAAAGTCGATCTCGTCCCAGCCCTGCCCCACGGGGAAGCCGGCGTCATCGAAATAGCCGTCGTCGCCGGCCTGGGCGAAGCCGATCAGCGGCACCCCTTTGGCGCCCGCCGTCCGCCCGCCCTCGGCCATGGCCGCGAACTCGCCGAAGCTTACGCCGGTGGCGGCCAGCACCTTCGACAGGCTCTCGGTGGAGGGCCAGCGCGGCCGGGCGTCGGCGTCGCTGGAAAAGCGTTTGGATCGGTTGAAGCTGGTCGGATCGAGCCCGGCGACCTTGGCCAGGGCCGAGGTGGTCATGTCGAACCGCGCCGCCAGCTGGTCGATGGCGGTCCAGATCTGCGAATGCGACGGGCGCGACATGGCGAGGTCCGCTCAGGTGGAGATAGGAAAATAGTCCACCAGGCTAGGAATGTATACCTCGATCTGCGACGACCTTCGGGCGGATCCAGGCACCTATGGTCAGCATCAGCGTGGCGCAAAAGCCCATCAGGGCCAGGAAGTTCTGGCGGAAGGCGAGGCTCAGGTCCTCGTCCACCCAGCCGGCGACATGGATGGCCAGGGTCATGATCTGGAAACCGCAGGCGTAGACCGGCCAGGGCCTGGGCGACTTCCAGCTCAGCGCGATGAGCCCGATCAGGACGGCCAGATCGAGACCGAACAGCGCCAGTGACTCGGTGAGGTCGAAGCTCACCACCTGGGCGACCAAGGTGGCGGTCCAGCCCGCGAAGAACAGCGCAGCCCCGCGCCGCTCGATCGGGCCGCCGCGCATCACCGCGCCCGTTATGGTCACGAGCATCAGCAGGATGAAGGCGATCTGGACGGGGGATAGCAGCAGGGTGGGCGTCCTTCGGAGGCGAGCCCTCGGCAGTTCCCGCATCCGTCCCGCCGCGTCAAGCGTGCTGGACAATCGCGGCATCGCGACGCTTGACGTTGACGTAAGGGGCATTATACCTCGTGCCCAACGAGAAAAACGTAAGCCAAGGGAGGAAAGACAATGCCGACCGAACTGCGTCGCCCCGAGCGGACCTTCACCATCCGCCAGCTCTGCACCGAATTCAAAGCCACGCCGCGCGCCCTGCGCTTCTACGAAGACAAGGGCCTGCTGACCCCCGCCCGTGACGGCATGAACCGCGTCTACTCCTACAAGGACCGCGCGCGGCTGATCCTGATCCTGCGGGGCAAGCGGGTCGGACTGTCGCTGCAGGAAATCCGCGAAATCTTCGAACTGTACGGCGAAGAAGACGAGGTCATGGCCCAGAACGCCCACTCCCTGAAGAAATTCAAGGAGAAGATCGTCGTCCTCGAGCAGCAGCGCGAAGACATCGACGGCGCCATCGCCGAGCTTCACGAAGCCTGCGCCCGCCTCGAGCGGCACCTGGCCGACAAGCGTCCCGACCTGCTGCCCAAGGCCGCCGACTACGACCAGATGATGCGCGCGCGCGTCGACGGCCACAACGAGCCCGTCGCCGCCAAGTAAGGCCGCGACGACCCTAACCAGACCCCGATCTCAACGGAGCGCCCATGGCCTACCAGCCGCCGGCCCGCGATCACGTGTTTCTCCTGCGCGAGGTGCTCGAGATCGACCGCTACGCAAACCTCCCCGGCTTCGCCGACGCGTCGATGGACGTCGTCGAGCAGATCATCGAGGAGGCGGCGAAGTTCACGGGCGAAGTCCTGGCGCCCCTCAACAGCGTCGGCGACAAGCAGGGCTGCACCTGGCATCCCGACCACACGGTCACCACGCCGACCGGGTTCAAGGAAGCCTACAGGCAGCTCTGCGCGGGCGGCTGGACGGGTCTTGGCTCGGACACCGCCTACGGCGGCCAGGGCCTGCCCCACGTCGTGAACCTGTCGTTCAGCGAGATGTCGAGCAGCGCCAACATGGCCTTCTCGATGTATCCGGGCCTGGCGCACGGGGCCTATTCGGCCATCCACACCGGCGGCACGGACGAGCAGAAGCAGACCTACCTGCCCAAGATGGTCTCCGGTGAATGGACCGGCACCATGAACCTGACCGAGCCGCATTGCGGCACGGACCTGGGACTGCTGCGCACCAAGGCGGTCCCGCAAGCCGACGGCTCCTACCGCATCTCCGGCCAGAAGATCTGGATCAGCGCCGGCGAGCACGACATGGCCGACAACATCGTCCACCTCGTGCTGGCCCGCATCGAGGGCGCCCCGGCCGGGGTGAAGGGCATCAGCCTGTTCATCGTGCCCAAGTACTTCCCCAAGGCCGACGGCTCGGTCGGCGCCCGCAACGAGGGCGTCAAGTGCGTCGGCCTCGAAGAGAAGATGGGCATCCACGGCAACGCCACCTGCGTCATGCAGTATGAAGAGGCCGAGGGCTACCTGATCGGCGAAGAGAACAGCGGTCTGCGCATCATGTTCGTCATGATGAACGAGGCCCGCATCGGCGTCGGCCTGCAGGGCATCGCCCAGGCCGAGGCCGCCTACCAGGCCGCCCGTGACTTCGCCAAGGACCGCCTGCAGGGCCGCTCCCTGACCGGCCCGAAGAACCCGGACGGCCCCGCCGATCCGATCATCGTCCACCCCGACGTGCGCCGCATGCTGCTCGACAGCCGGGCCGTGATCGAGGGCGGCCGCGCCTTCCTGTTCTGGACCGCCCTGCACGGCGACCTGGCCCACAGCCACGAAGACGAGGCCGTTCGCCAGAAGGCCGGCGACTACATGGGCCTGCTGACCCCGGTGCTGAAGGGCTATCTGACAGACAAGGGCTTCAAGGTCTGCGTCGACGCCATGCAGATCCACGGCGGCAGCGGATTCACCGAGCACTTCCCGGCCAGCCAGTACCTGCGCGACTGCCGCATCGCCCTGATCTACGAGGGCACGAACGGCGTCCAGGCGCTGGACCTGGTCGGCCGCAAGCTGGCCGCCAACGGCGGTCGGGCGGTGATGAGCTTCTTCGCCGAGATCGACGCCTTCGTCGAGGCCAACAGCGCCGACGCCGAGCTGAAGCCCTTCCTCGACGGCCTGGCCAGCGCCAAGGCCGAGCTGCAGGACGCCACCATGTGGCTGATGCAGAACGGCCTGGCCAACCCCGATAACGCGGGCGCGGCCTCCACCGACTACATGCACCTCTTCGGGATCACGGGCCTGGCCTACATGTGGGCGCTGATGGCCAAGGTGGCGCTGGCGAAGATCGCCGGGGGCGACAGCGATCCCTTCTACGCATCCAAGGTGGCCGTCGGCCGCTACTTCCTCGAGCGTGTGCTGCCGGAGACCGGCGCCCACCTCGCCAAACTCAAGACCGGCTCGGCCACCATGATGGCCCTGCCCGCGGAGGCTTTCTGACGATGAGTGCGCTTCAGGTTGAACGTCTTCCGGCCCTGGCCGAAGAGGACATCGTCATCTTCGAGGACGCGGTCGGAAAGTTCTTCGACGAACATGCGCCCGAAGCTCGCGTGGCCAAATGGCGCGAGGACGGCATCGTCGAGCGGGCGATGTGGACCGAGGCCGCCGAGGCCGGCCTGGCCTGCCTGTCGATCCCCGAGGAATACGGCGGCATGGGCGGCGACTACCGCCACGAAGTCGTGCTCATGGAACAGCTGGGCGCCAAGGGCGTCGACGGCTTTGGCCTGTCGCTGCACAACTCGATCGTCGCGCCCTACATCTTCCACTACGGGACCGAGGACCAGAAGCGCCGCTGGCTTCCGAAGCTGGCCACCTGCGAGTACGTGGCCGCTATCGCCATGACCGAGCCGGGCGCGGGCAGCGACCTGCAGGGCATCAAGACCACGGCCCGGCTGGACGGCAACGAGTACGTGATCAACGGCTCCAAGACCTTCATCACCAACGGCCAGACGGCGAACCTGATTCTGGTGGTCTGCAAGACCGACCCGACCCAGGGCGCGCGCGGCACTTCCCTGCTCGTGGTCGAAACCGACAACGCGCCGGGCTTCGAGCGGGGTCGCAACCTCGACAAGCTGGGCATGGAAGCGGCTGACACCTCCGAGCTGTTCTTCAACGACGTCCGCGTCCCGACCAGCAACCTGCTGGGCGAGGGCGAGGGGCACGGCTTCTTCCAGCTGATGAGCCAGCTGCCGCAGGAGCGGCTGAACATCGCCGTCCAGGGCATCGCCACCATCGAGCGGGCGCTGGCTCTGACCATCGACTACGTCAAGCAGCGCAAGGCTTTCGGCAAGTCGATCCTCGACTTCCAGAACACCCAGTTCGTGCTGGCCGAGTGCAAGACCGAGGCGACCGTGGCCCGGGTCTTCGTCAATCACTGCATCGAGCAGCACCTGAAGGGAAAGCTCGACGCGGCGACGGCCTCGATGGCCAAGTACTGGGTCACCGACCTCGAGAACAGCATCATCGACCGCTGCCTGCAGTTCTTCGGCGGCTTCGGCTACATGGCCGAGTACCCCATCGCCCGGATGTACCGTGACAGTCGCGTCCAGCGGATCTACGGCGGCGCCAACGAGGTCATGAAGGTGCTGATCGCCAGGACGCTGTAGACTGGATATTTCGCCGCAAAATCCGGCGAAATATCCGGCGAAATTTGGCGAAAAGTCCGCCAGGTCTGACCAAATCCGGCGAGTCTGGCCAAATCGCGCAGAATCCGGCGAAAGTCGGGGCCTGATGATCGATCATCTCTCCATCGCGGTCAGCGACCTGGCTCGCAGCGCCGCCTTCTACGAGGCCGTGCTGGCGCCGCTGGGCTACCGGCGGCTCGTCGAGCGGCCGGGGACAGTGGGCTTCGGCAAGCGCTATCCGGAGGTGTGGATCAACCACAGGCCGGGGATGACCCGCGCCGATCCCGACACCGGACATCACGCCTGCTTGCGAGCCGCCAGCCAGGAGGCCGTCGACGCCTTCCACGCCGCCGCCCTGGCCCACGGCGGCGCCGACGCCGGCGCGCCGGGCCCGCGCGATGCCGCCATGACCAGCTACTACGGCGCCTTCATTCTCGACCCCGACGGGGCGAAGCTGGAGGCCGCCAGCTTTCCGAAGAGCGAGACCTGATGTCCCACTACGTCGCCACCATCGACTGGTCGCTCACCGCCGGACCCGAGGATTTCCTCAAGGGCCGCTACAGCCGCGCGCACAGCATCGCCTTCGACGGCGGGGTGACCATCCCCGGCTCGCCCTCGCCCGGCGTGGTGCCGGTTCCGTGGTCGGACCCGGCGGCGGTCGACCCTGAGGAGATGCTTGTGGCGGCGCTTAGCAACTGCCACATGCTGACCTTCCTGCATAAGGCGCGCGAGGCCGGGTTCGTCGTCGCCAGCTATCGCGACGAGGCGCGGGGCGTCATGCGCAAAACCCCTGAGGGCAGGATCGCCGTGACCCGCGTCACGCTCCGCCCCCTGATCATGTTCGACGGCGACGCGCCTGACGCGGCGGCGCTGGACGCCCTCCACCAAGCTGCCCATGAGGATTGCTTCATCGCCAACTCGGTGAGAACCGAGGTGGTCGTTGAGGCGCCTTGACGCCGACCGACCTTCGCCGGGCGCGAGCGCCGTCGCCGGCCATGGCCCATTATGGGCCATACCGTTGTTCTTTCACTGAGTCTTAGGAACGCCTGCCGCATCTTTCCCGAAAGGACGGGAACAGTGATGGCGATGAGCGAAGCGGAGGACAGGTTCGGACTGCGGGCGGCTGTGCGGGCGCGTCGTCGCCACCTGCCGGCGCGTATGATCACGTCCGTACTCATCGCCGCCGGACTCCATGCCGTCATGGGCTGGCCGGCGATGTGGCTGTGGGCCGCCGTCTACGTCCTGGTGCAGCTTGTCGAGACCTGGATCGGCCCGCGCTTGCTGGCCGGCCCGCTGGACAACGCCGCGGCCGCCGCCAACGTCGCTATCGTCCTGTTCATGCCCAGCGCCCTGGTGTTCGGCGGCCTGGGCATGGCGCTGTGGAGCAACGCCGGCGTCTATGGTCCGGCCCTGGGCGTCTCGGTGATTGCCGGGGCCATGACCAACGTCATCGCGCTGAGCCGCGGCTCTCGGATCGCCTTCGCCGCCTCCGCCGTTCCCTACGGCATGTTCCTGCTGGCCATGCCGCTGATGGACGTGGGTCGGGTGTCGAGCCCGCTGTTGACCACGATGATGATCGCCACCGGCCTGATCATGCTCAACATCCTCGGCGCCTGGATCGCCACCGAGGACGCCCGCCGCGCCGAGGACCGCGCCAAGGTCGAGGCCGAACGCCGCCGCGCCGAGGCCGAGGCCGCCGTCGAGGCGAAGAGCGCCTATGTCGCCGCCATCAGCCACGAGCTGCGCACCCCGATCAGCGCCATCCTGGCCGGCGCCGCCGAGCTGGAGCGCAACGGCGGCGCGTCAGCCCGCGCCCCGGCCCGGCTGATCGGTCACGCCGGCCAGATGATGCGCGCCCTGCTCGACGATCTGCTGGACCTGTCCAAGATCGAGGTCGGCCGCATGGAGGTTGAGGCCATCCCCTTCGACCTGCGCGGGACCGTCAGCAACGCCCTGAAGATGTGGCGTCCCCAGGCGCGCGAGAAGGGCCTGCGCATGCGGGTCGAGGGCGCCCACGCCCTGCCGGCCCGGGTGGTCGGTGATCCGACCCGTCTCAACCAGGTGCTCAACAACCTGCTGTCCAACGCCATCAAGTTCACGGCCAGCGGCTCGGTGACGGTGAAGATCGACTGCGCCCTGGCGGCGGACGGCTGGGTCGTGTCGCTGTGCGTGGCCGACACCGGCCCCGGTATGACGCCCGAGAAGGTCGACCGCCTGTTCATGCCCTTCGAGCAGCTCGAGGCCGGCGCGGCGCGCAAGCACGGCGGCTCGGGCCTCGGACTGGCCATCAGCCGTGAGCTGGCCCGCCTGATGGGCGGCGACCTGACCGCCGTCAGCGCGCCGGGCGAGGGCGCGGCCTTCACCCTGAACCTCACCCTGCCGGCCGCGCAGGCCGCCGTACCGGTAGCCCCGCCCGAGCCGGTCGAGGCCCGGGTGCTGGTCGTCGACGACCACGCCGTCAACCGCCAGGCCCTGACCCTGGTGCTGGCTCCGCTCGGCATCACCCCGGTGACCGCCGCCTCGGCGGAAGAGGGATTGGAGCTGCTGGCCCGCGAGCCCTTCGACGTGGTGCTGATGGACGTCTACATGCCCGACATGGACGGTCGCGACGCCACCCGCCTGCTGCGCAGCCGGCCCGGCCCCAACCAGACCGTCCCGGTCATCGCCATCACCGCCTCGGCCACCGAGCGCGACTGGGAAGCCTGCCGCGCCGCCGGCATGACCGGCCACGTCGCCAAGCCCATCGAGCCGGCCCAGCTCTACGCGGCGCTGGAGGAAGCGCTGTCGGGGGCGCCGGCGCGGGAAGTGGTGGCGGCCTGAGTCCCGCATTCCTCTTGCCGTCAACGTCGGACTTGTTCCTTAGCCTGCCCTCGGGTCGGCCTTTGGCCGAGCCCGGGGGACCCATGCGTGGTGAGCACGACCAGTAGGGCTCGCCGCTTCCGACGCCTTCTCAGCCGTCGTCCTTGTTCATGGGTCGTCGGAACAAGTCCGACGATGACGAGTGAAGAGTGTCAGGCCGCGAGGATCACCCGATCACGCGAGAAGCCGCGCCAGCCGCTCCCCCAACCCCGCCTCGTCCTTCAACTCACATTCCCAGACCACCGCGACCCGCCAGCCGGCCGCCTCGAGCGCCGCCTGTGACGCTTCATCCCGCGCACGGTTTCGCCCCACCTTCCCCAGCCAGTAGTCGCGGTTCTGCTGCGGCACGCGCGCGCCCCGTGCGCAGTCATGGCCGTGCCAGAAGCAGCCGTGGACGAACAGCGCCAGCCGCCGGCCCGGCATGACGATGTCCGGCTTGCCCGGCAGGTCCTTGCGGTGCAGGCGGTAGCGGGCGCCGAGCGCCGTCAGCAGCCGGCGGACGGTCTTCTCCGGCCCGGTGTCGCGCCCCTTGACCCGCCGCATGACGGCGGAGCGCTTCTCGGGGGTGAAGACGTCGGTCACGGGGTTACCCCGATCGGGGACATGCACCATCTTCGGTACGTGTCCCCATCAGCTTGAAGCGGCGGGGGACACGCACTGAAGTGCATGTCCCCGGTCCTACAGCCCCTCGAACAGCGCCGTGCTCAGGTACCGCTCGGCGAAGCTGGGGATGATGGTGACGATCACCTTGCCGGCGTACTCCGGGCGGCCGGCCAGGTCGAAGGCGGCGGTCAGGGCGGCGCCGGACGAGATGCCGACCGGCAGGCCGTCGGTGCGGGCCACCTTGCGGGCCATCTCGAAGGCGTCGTCGTTGCTGACCTTGACGATGTCGTCGATGACGCCGCGATCCAGAATGCCCGGCACGAAGCCGGCGCCGATGCCCTGGATCTTGTGGGATCCCGGCGCGCCGCCGCTGAGCACGGGCGAGGCTTCGGGCTCGACGGCGACCATGCGCAGCGACGGCTTGCGGGCCTTCAGCGCCTGGCCGACGCCGGTGATGGTGCCGCCGGTGCCGACGCCGGAGACCACGGCGTCGACCGTCCCGGCGGTGTCGTTCCAGATTTCCTCGGCGGTCGAGACGCGGTGGATCAGCGGGTTGGCCTCGTTCTCGAACTGCTGGGGCATCACCGAGCCGGGGATCTCCTCCAGCAGTTCCTGCGCGCGAGCGACGGCGCCGCGCATGCCCTTCTCGGCCGGGGTCAGCTCCAGCCGCGCGCCGAGGATCAGCAGCATCTTGCGCCGCTCGATCGACATGCTGTCGGGCATGACCAGCACGATGGGATAGCCCTTGGCGGCGGCGACGAAGGCCAGGGCGATGCCGGTGTTGCCGCTGGTTGGCTCGACGATGGAGCCGCCGGCCTTGAGCAGGCCGTTGGCTTCCAGCCACTCGATCATCGAGGCGCCGATGCGGTCCTTGACCGAACCCATCGGGTTGAAGAATTCCAGCTTGGCCAGCACCTCGCCCCTGGGCTTCAGCTCGGCGCTGAGGTTGGGCAGCCGCACCAGCGGCGTGTCGCCCAGGGTGTCGACAATGCTGTCGTAGATGCGGCCGCGACCGGCGCGTTTGAAGCGGGCGGCGTCGTAGGTGGTCATGGGTGGTCTCCGGGGGGAGCGTGTTCTGTGGGCTAGACCCTAGAACCGCCCACGAGCGATGTCAGCGCTCATTCGGCTGCGAGCGGGTTCACGGAATCTCTCAGCAACGGCTCGAGGAGGTGGGCCGAAAGCCAGCGCACCACGGGCACGGCCACGCCGTCGCCGATGACGTGGAAGGCCGCCGTCGATCCGGTCGGCAGGACATAGCCGTCGGGCAGGCCCATCAGCCGGGCGCCCTCGCGCGGGGTGAGCAGGCGGGAGCGGACGACGCCGCCTTCCGCCACCACGATGGTCTGGCGCGAGGAGCCGCCCCGTGCGGTGCGCAGGCAGCCGGCGAGGCCGTCGGTGCGCACCTCGGCCTGGGGCGTCCCGGCCCGGGTGCGGCGGTAGACCGCCCCGACCGTGCGGCCGGGCTGCTCCAGGCGCGCGCGGTGCAGTGGCGTCATCTGGGCCAGCAGCCGGACGGTGTCGGCTTGCGGCTTCCAGACCACGGCGCCGTCGTCCTCCAGCAGGGCGGCCAGGTCGATGTTGCGGGCGGGCGGCGCGGGCAGGTCCCACCAGACCCACGACGCCCTGAGCGCGGCCGGCAGGCGGTCATGGGCCTGGACCACCGCCTTGCTGTGGAAGCCGCAGCGCCCGGTCCGCGCCCCGGCGGCCTCCCGGGTGGCGATGACGAAGACCCGGGGCCGACTCTGCGGCGTGAAGGCGGCCGCGTCGATCTCCAGCGCCCCGAAGCGGTAGCCCTCGCCCGCCAGCGCCGCGCACAGGGCTTCGAAGTCCTTGCCGCCGTGCGAGGTCAGCAGGCCGACCACGTTCTCGATGACGATGGCGCGGGGCGCGCGGCCCTGGGCGTTCAGCGCCTCGACCAGCCGCCAGAAGCCGAAGAAGGCCGATGACCGCCCGCCGGTCAGCCCCGCCCGCGCGCCGGCCAGGCTGAAGTCCTGACAGGGGCTGGAGGCCCAGGCCAGGTCGGCGCGGCCGGGCAGGTCACCGGGTTGTACGGTCCAGACGTCGCCCTGCCGGAAGTGTTCGTCGGCGCCGGCGTGGTTGGCGCGGTAGGTCGCCGCCTTCACCGCGTCGAAGTCATTGGCGTAGAGACATTGCCAGCCCTCGCCGAGCCCG
Organism: Caulobacter sp.; assembly: GCA_030683005.1. GTDB lineage: Bacteria > Pseudomonadota > Alphaproteobacteria > Caulobacterales > Caulobacteraceae > Caulobacter. The sequence continues at coordinate 42,416 of JAUXMY010000015.1, forward strand.
AGCCGGGCCATGCCCCCTCCGGCGAAGAATTCCAGGAAACCGAGGGGAGGATTCCGACTCATCGCCAAATGAGTCTAACCTGCCTGTGACCTTTCGAGGAGAAGCGCCCCAATGTCCCGCATGCGCCGCACCACCGTCCTGTTCGCGTCCGCCCTGTCCGCCCTGTTGCTGGCCGCCTGCGCCCAGGAGGCGCCGGGCGGCGCCGATGCGCCGCCGCCGGCCGATGCGCCGGCCGCGGCGGCGAGCGAGTACGCCGTCGACTTCGCGGCGCGGGGAACCGAGCCGTTCTGGCGAGTCGACGTCAAGGGGACGACGATCAGCATCACGCGGCCCGAGCCGCCCGAGGTCGTCGCAACCAACGCCGCCCTGGCCACGGCCGGGACCACGGGGACCTGGACTGCCCAGGCCGGGACCACGCCAGTAGTGCTGGTGGTGACGAAGGGCGCCTGCAGCGACGGCATGAGCGACCTGAAGTACGACTACACGGCCGAGCTCCGCGAAGGCGACGCCGTCTTCAAGGGCTGCGCCTTCCCGCTGAGCGCCGAGCCGCGCGAAGGGGATTAGCTGTCATCGCGGCCGCTGCTCGGGACAGACACCGGGGTGTCTGTCCCTGAAGACCTACCCGTGACCGACCGCGATGGTCTCGATGCTCGAGGTTCTCGCCTGCGTCTGGCCGCCCGGCAGGGGCAGCAGCAGCGCGATGGCGACGGCTGCGGCGGCGGCGATGGCGAAGACGGCCTTGACCGCCATGGAGGACGCTCCCCTGGATGCGATGCGCGAAGGTTGCGCTCCAGCGGTTAACGAACCGCCAAGCTCCGGGGTTCACGCAAAGCAAAGGCAGGACGAACCGGTCGGTTCCTCCTGCCTCGCCAAGGTCAGTGCAGGGATTGATCCGGCCCGAGCGGGTTAACGCGAGGACCGGATCATCTGCCTTGTTCTAGTAGATCTCGAACAGGCCGGCGCCGCCTTGCCCGCCGCCGATGCACATGGTCACCACGCCCCACTTGGCGCCGCGACGACGGCCTTCCTGCAGCAGGTGGCCGGTGCAGCGCGCGCCGGTCATGCCGAAGGGGTGGCCGATCGAGATCGAGCCGCCGTTGACGTTGTACTTGGCCGGGTCGATGCCCAGCTTGTCGCGGCTGTAGAGGCACTGCGACGCGAAGGCCTCGTTCAGTTCCCACAGGTCGATGTCGTCGACCTTCAGGCCCTGGCGGGCGAGCAGGCGGGGCACGGCGAACACCGGGCCGATGCCCATTTCGTCAGGCTCGCAGCCGGCGGCGGCCCAGGACACGAAACGGCCCAGCGGCTCGAGACCGCGGCGTTCGGCTTCCTTGGCTTCCATCACCACCACGGCGGCGGCGCCGTCCGACAGCTGGCTGGCGTTGCCGGCGGTGACGAAGTTGCCATCGCCCTTGACCGGCGCGAGCTTGGCGAGGCCTTCCAGGGTGGTTTCCGGACGGTTGCACTCGTCCTTGTCGACCACGTAGTCGACCAGGGTCTCTTCCTTGGTCTCCTTGTTGACCAGCTTCATCTTGGTGGCCATCGGGACGATCTCGTCGTCGAACTTGCCGGACTGCTGGGCCGCGGCGGTGCGGCGCTGGGATTCGAGGCTGTATTCGTCCTGGTATTCGCGGCTGACGCCGTAGCGCTTGGCGACGATGTCGGCGGTGTCGATCATGGCCATGAAGATGGCCGGGGCGATCTCCATCAGCCTGGGATCAACCGTGCCCGAACCGCCCATGCCGCCGCCCGGGATGGAGATGCTCTCCACGCCGCCGGCCACGACGCAGTCGGCGCCGTCGCCACGGATGTGGTTGGCGGCCATGGCGATGGCCTGCAGACCCGAGGAGCAGAAGCGGTTGATGGTCACGCCGCCGGTGGTCACCGGCATGCCGGCCAGCAGGGCGGCGAGGCGACCGATGTTGGCCGCGCCGTGGGCGTTGTTGCCCAGGTAGCAGTCCTCGATGTCGGCCGGGTCGACGCCCGACTTGGCCACCGCATGCTTGATGGCGTGGGCGGCCATGCTCATGGGCGGGGTGACGTTGAATCCGCCGCGGCCCGCCTTGGCGAGGCCGGTGCGGGCGTAGGACACGATGACGGCTTCGCGCATCTGGCGTTTTCCCTTGTTCTCTCAAACATTCGTTCGAATGGTGCGCCGCACCCTAGGCGAACGCCACGGAAAGAAAAAGATCACGCGCGCGTCAACCTGGGGGAGGGGCCCATCCTGTCATCCCGGACGCCGGAGGCGCTCCGGGACCCATCCGATGCCGTGCGCTGGCCTCTGAGTCCCGGCTCGTCGCTTCGCTACGGCCGGGATGACAGTGAGGTTGCGTTTGGATCGCGGGGCTGGCTTCCTTTGACCTCGAACCCGAGAGACCTCCTTCCATGCGCACCCTGCTCCTCTCCCTTGCCGCCGCTTCGGCTCTTTCCGCGCCTGCCCTCGCCCAGGAGGCGCCGGAGGGCGGGGCGTGGACGGACTGTCCGGTAACGGCCGTGACGGTGATGCGCGATCGCATGGTGGTGAAATGCGGCGGGCTGGCCGGGGCGGACAACCCGCGGATGTTCGCCATCGAGACCAGCGACCGCCTGCTCGACCCGGTGCTGCGGGTGGCGCTCGACGCCAAGGCGCGGGGCAAGCCGATCGGCGTATTGTACGTCAAGGCGACGCTGGCCAGCCCGGCCGGCTGCCTGCCCGCCGACTGCCGGCGGCTGGTGGCGGTGGAGTCGAAATAAGTCCCTCACGCCTTGACCTGCGCGTCACCCGGCGGGACGATCCTGATCAACGATAAGAAACACGATCAGGGAGTGATGGCATGGCCGAGCGGGCGTTCGATCTGGTGATCCGGGGCGGAACCGTCATCGACGGCTCGGGCGGCGCGCCCTACGCGGCCGATGTCGGGGTCCGGGACGGCCTGATCGCCGCCGTCGGCCCGAACCTGCCGGCCGGGGCCGAGGAGATCGACGCCGCGGGCCGCATCGTCACCCCCGGCTTCGTCGACATACACACCCACTATGACGGCCAGGCGACCTGGGACGAGCGGATGCAGCCCTCGTCCTGGCACGGGGTCACCACGGCGGTGATGGGCAACTGCGGCGTCGGCTTCGCCCCCTGCAAGCCGCAGGACCACGACCGGCTGATCCGGCTGATGGAGGGCGTCGAGGACATTCCCTTCCCCGTCCTGACCCAGGGCCTGCCGTGGAACTGGGAGAGTTTCCCCGAATACCTCGACAGCCTGTCGGGCCGGTCGTTCGACATCGACATCGCCGCCCAGCTGCCGCACGCCGCCCTGCGGGTCTTTGTGATGGGCGAGCGGGGGGCCAACCGCGAGCCGGCGACGCGGGAGGACATCGCGCGCATGGCTGTGATCGCCAAGGGCGCGGTCGAGGCCGGCGCGCTGGGCTTTTCCACCTCGCGCACCCTCAACCACCGCACCAGCGACGGCCAGCCGACGCCGACCCTGACCGCGGGCGAGGACGAGCTTGAAGGCATCGCGCTGGGCCTCAAGGCGGCCGGCAAGGGCGTGCTGCAGTTCGTGTCCGACTTCCAGCAGCCGGCCGAGGAGTTCGCCATGTTCCGGCGGCTGGTCGAGAAGAGCGGTCGCCCGCTGAGCTTCTCCCTGGCCCAGAGCCCCAAGGGGCCGGACAGCTGGAAGATCCTGCTGGCCGCCCTGGAACAGGCCAATGACGACGGCCTGCCGATGAAGGCCCAGGTCGCCGGCCGCCCGGTGGGGGTGCTGTTCGGGCTGGAACTGACCCTCAATCCGTTCAGCCAGCACGAGACCTACAAGGCCATCGCCCACCTGCCGCTGGCCGAGCGGGTGGCGCAGCTGAGGGACCCGACCGTCCGTGCACGGCTGCTGTCCGAGGAGCTTGATCCCAAGGGTCCGTTCGCCGGCAGCGCGCTGCGGGCCTGGGACAACATGTTCCTGATGCGCGAGCAGCCGGATTACGAGCCGACGGCGGCCGACACCATCAAGGAACTGGCCGCCGCGCGCGGTCTGTGGCCCGACGAGGTGGCGCTGGACCACATGCTCACCAACGGCGGGCGCGGCATGCTCTACCACCCGTTCCTGAACTACGCGAACGGCTCGCTGGACCCCAGCTTCGCCATGCTCAGCCACCGCGACACGGTGCCGGGTCTCAGCGACGGCGGGGCCCATGTCGGCATGATCTGCGACGGCAGCTTCCCGACCAGCAACATCACCCACTGGACCCGCGACCGCACGCGCGGACCGAAGCTGGCGCTGGAACAGATGATCCGCATGCAGACGCGCGACACCGCCGAGGCGGTCGGGCTGCTGGATCGCGGGCTGATCGAGCCCGGCCTGCGCGCCGACCTTAACGTCATCGACTACGACGGCCTGACCCTGCACGCGCCGGGCGTCGCCTACGACCTGCCGGCCGGCGGGCGCAGGCTGGTGCAGCGGGCGGACGGCTATGTGGCGACGGTCGTGGCCGGCCAGATCACCTATCGCGACGGCGAGCCGACCGGCGCGCTGCCTGGAAGGCTTGTGCGCGGGGCGCAGGCCGCGCCGATGCGGCTGGCGGCGGAGTAGGGTTGCGTCCTTCGCGACGCTCGCAAGCTCGCTCCTCAGGATGACGAAGGGGAGTGGCCGCAACAAAGCTCGTCATGGTGAGGAGCGAGCTCTTGGGCGAGCGTCGCGAACCACGCACGGCCCTTCTACTCCCCGAACCCTTCGCCGAGCTCCTCCACCGGATCCATCCGGATCAGCCGGCTGTCCTCCACAGCCGCCTGACGGTGTTTCACATGCTCGCGGTAGCCGGGGTCGGTGACCATCTCCAGGAAGGCTCCGGCGTTGGGATAGTAGGCGATGAAGGCGATGTCCCAGCGCTCGTCGGTCGGGCCGGTCAGGACCAGGTCCGGCCGCCCGGCCCAGATCTGCCGGCCGCCGACCCGCTGGAAGACTTCGGCGCTGTCGCGGCCATAGGCGCGATAGGCCTCAAGCCCGGTCAGGCCCTTGCCGTGGTTGGGGTGCCCCTCCGGATAGTCGGCGAGGTCCCGCACACGGACGAGGTTGAGCATATGGATGGGCTGGTCGCGGGGCAGCGCCTTGAAGGCGTCGAACTGCGGGCGGGTCGGGTCGATGGAGCCGGTCATGGGAGGACTGTGACTCAGTCGCCAATCCCTGTCATCCCGGACGGCGGCCTCCCTTCCTCCTCGATGGAGGAAGGGCCGGGGATGGTGGTGTGGCCAGGGCGGTGCGGGGAGCGCGCCGTTTGGCGATGGCGCCTCGCGGAGCCACGCCTTCAGCTCCGCGGCCACACCACCACCCAACCCTCCTCCATCGAGGAGGAGGGCTTTCAGTGGGCTGCTCAGCTCTCCGGCGTCGCCGCCATCCAGACGATGTGGCGGGCGCCGCGGCCGCGGTGGGCGCGGACCATGGTTTCCTTCACCGTAAAGCCGGAGCGCTGCAGGCGGCCGGTGAAGGCGTGGTCCTGCGTCGAGGACCAGACGCCCAGCACGCCGCCGGGACGCAGCGACTTCTTGGCCACGCCCAGGCCGCGTCCGTTGTAGAGGCCGTTGTTGCCGGCGCGGCTCAGGCCCTTGGGGCCGTTGTCGACGTCCAGCAGGATGGCGTCCCAGCTGCCCGGCGGGCTGTCGATCAGGTCGGCGACGTCGGTGATTTTGACCGTGGTGCGGGGGTCGGTCAGGCTGTCGCCGTAGAGCGGGGCCAGCGGCCCTTTCGCCCAGGCCAGCACCGCCGGGACCAGTTCGGCGACGACGATCTCTGCCTGCGGACCGAACGCCTCCAGCGCCGCGCGCAGGGTGAAGCCCATGCCCAGCCCGCCGATCAGCACGCGGGGTTTGGGCCGGTCGCCGATCCGCTCGCGGGCCAGCCTGGCCAGCGCCTGTTCGGAATCGCTCAGCCGGCTGTTCATCAGCTCGATGCCGCCGGCCATGATCGAGAACTCGTCGCCGCGCTGCATCAGCTTCAGCTCGCCGCCCCCGCCGGGAACGGTGGCGGTATCGAGATGGATCCAGGGGATCATTCGCGGCCCGGAGCCGGCAGGATGACCAGGCGGTCGTCAAGTTCGTTGGGATTGTTGGCGCGGTGCGGCACGTGTTCGGCGAGGATCTCGCCGCAGCGCTTCACCGCCGCCTCGAAGCCGGCTGGAATGTCGCGGCGCTTGAGGCCGGCGATCAGCAGGCTGACGACCTCGTCCCACACCGCGCCTGGCGCGACGCTGTAGATGCCCTCGTCGGCGATCACTTCGGCCCGGTGCTCGGCCAGGGAGGCGAACAGCAGGATGCCCGTCCGCTCGCGGGTGGCGTGCAGGCCGTGGCCGAGGAACTGCTGCATGGCCGCGCGGTGGACCCGCTCGGCCTTCAGTGAGGCCGGCGTCAGGGCCCGGCGGACGGGCGGGATCGAGACGACCAGGGCCGCGATCACGAACACTGCCGCCTGCAGCGCCACATAGATGGCCAGGGCCGTGAAGATGGTCTGGCCGGTGGGGGCGTGTCCCGTGGTCCAGCCGCCGAACATCCCGACCAGCATCTGCGGCTCGAAGCCGAGCAGCAGGGCCAGCGCGGGAAGCACCAGCGCAGCGCCGGCGGCCCAGGCGAGCGGCGTCTCGCGATAGTCCGAGACCGCCGGGGCCAGGACGCAGTAGATCTCGCCGGCCGTCGTCGCCTCGGCGGCCGCGACCGCGTCGGCGATCCGCTGCTGGTCGGCCTCGTTCATTCGCATGGGCATCCTACCAGCCTCCCGAGGCGCCGCCGCCGCCGAACGATCCGCCGCCGCCGGAGAACCCTCCGCCGCCGGACCAGCCGCCACCGCCGCCACCGCCGCCCCCGAGCATATGGCCCAGGATGCCGCCTATGATCAGCGGGGCGAGGTTGTCGTCGTCATCGTCGCGCCGGCGGCGGCGACCGTCGCGGCCGCGCATCGCCCGCCGACCGCCGCGTCCGGCCCGCATCATACTGATCAGCATGAAGACGAAGCCGAAGACCAGCAGCACCAGAATCCACCTCGGCGGACCCTCGGCCCGGGGCTTCTCCGCGGCCTGTGCGACCTGGGCCTTCGCCGCCTCGTCCGGCAGGCTGAGCTGCTGGATCAGGGCGTCGGTCCCGGCCACGACGCCGCCCTCCATGTCGCCGGCCTTGAACCTCGGCAGGATGGTCGCCTGGATGATGACGCTGGACAGGGCGTCGGTCAGCACCGGCTCCAGGCCGTAGCCGACCTCGATCCGCACCTTGCGCTCGTTGGGCGCGACGATCAGCACCACGCCGTCGTCGGTTTTCTCGTCGCCCAGCTTCCAGGACCGGCCGAGCTGATAGCCGTACTCCTCGATCTCCAGGCCCTGCAGCGAGGGCAGGGTGGCCACGACCAGCTGGCGGCCGGTCGCGGTCTCGAGCGCCTCAAGCTTCTGCGTCAGCGCCGCTTCCGTCGCCGGCGACAGCAGGTTGGCCTCGTCCACAACCCGGCCCGACAGCTTGGGGAAGGTCGGCGCGGCGAGCGCCGGCAGGGCGAAGAGGGCGATGGCGATGGCGAGAAGCGCGGCGATCCTCCCCATGGCGAAGCTGATGGGGAGGGGGACCGCCGGAACGGCGGTGGAGGGGTGTCGGCGCACGGACTCCCCTCCACCACGCTTCGCGTGGTTCCCCTCCCCGCGAGCGGGGAGGATTGCGCGCGAGATACTCAACCTACTGCTTCGCCGCCGGAGCCGGAGCCGGAGCCGGTGTCGGCGCCGGGACGGCCGGGGCCGGCGGGGCGTCGAAGCTGACCGTCGGCGCGGTCTGGGCGCTGGCGGCGGCCTGGAACAGCTGGGCCGGCTTCTGGCTGCTGTACAGGGTGTTGGCCCAGATCACCTGCGGGAAGGTGCGCAGGGTGGTGTTGTAGACCTGGGCCGCCTGGTTGTAGTCGCGGCGGGCGATGGCGATGCGGTTCTCGGTGCCCTCCAGCTGGCTCTGCAGGGCCAGGAAGTTCTGGTTGGACTTCAGGTCCGGGTAGTTCTCCTGGATCATCATGAGCCGGCCGAGCACGCCGCTGAGCTTATCCTGCGACTGCTGGAACTGGGCGAACTGCGCGGGGTCGGTGATGGTCGAGGCGTCGACGCGCACCTGGGTCGCGGACGCCCGCGCCTCGGTGACGGCGGTCAGAACCTCCTTTTCCTGGGCGGCGTAGCCTTTCACCGTGTTGACCAGGTTGGGGATCAGGTCGGCGCGGCGCTGGTACTGGTTCTGCACCTCGGCCCACTGGGTCTTCACGGCCTCATCCTGGGTCGGGATGGTGTTGACGCCGCAGCCGGCGAGAACGGCGGCGACGGCGAACGCCGGCGCCAGTCGGAGGAAGCGGGAGATCGCGTTCATGGAGGGCCCCTTGAGGCGACCCTCGGGTGGGCCGCGACCGCTGATATGGCCCCGCCGCGCGCCCGTGAGAAGAACGGGCGCGTCGATTTTTCGAACGATGGTTTGGGACGGCGCCTCCGCCGGCCTCCCTCCCCCTCGTGGGCAGGGTGGCCCGGCGAGCGCAGCGAGACGAAACGGGTGAGGCAAGCGGCGATCCTCACCCTGCGCTGAAGGCCACATCTGCTTGCCCCACCCTGACCTGCTGCGCAGGTCTGTCACTCCCCACAAGGGGGAGGGAAGACGTTCTACATCCCCAGCAGGCGGTCGTTCTTGCCGGCGGCGCGGCCTTCGGCCCATTCGGTTTCCAGGGCCTGGAACTCCTTGCGGCGCGGGCCGAGGTAGCCGAACAGGAAGGCCGCGACCTTGCGCTGCTGGATCTCTTCCGACCCTTCGGTGATGCGGTAGCGGCGGTGGTGGCGATAGATGTGCTCGAAGGCCTTGTGCCGGGAATAGCCCATGCCGCCGTGCACCTGCATGGCCCGGTCGGCGGCCTCGCAGCAGAGACGATTGCCCCAGTAGTTGCAGATCGAGACCTTGTCGGAAATCTCCCGCTCGATGGTCTTGTGATCCATCGTGTCCATCTGCCAGGCGGTCTGACGGATCAGCAGGCGCAGCATCTCGGCCTGGGCGTGCAGCTCGACGAGCGGGAACTGGATGGCCTGGTTGTCGCTCAGCGCCTTGCCGAACGGCTTGCGCATGCGGGCGTACTTCACACTCTCTTCTATGCAGTAGACCGCAGCTCCCAGCGACGAGGCCGCTTGGCGGATGCGATTCTGGTGCACGAAGGACTGGCCAAGGCCCAGGCCCCGGTCAACCTGGCCCCAGTAGCTGTCCTCGGGGATCCAGCAGTCGAACGAGATGCGCGGGTGGTCGGTGGGCATGTTGAAGGTCCACATCCACTCCTCGATCTTGATCTCCTCGCGGGGGACCAGGAAGCAGGTGATGCCCAGGGCGTCGCCGTCCTTGCCGCTGGTGCGGGCGAAGACCATGACGTGGGTGACCACGTGCATGCCGGTCGTCCACATCTTCTCGCCCTTGATGCGCCAGCCGGGCTTGCCGTCCTTCACCTCGGGAACCCCCGTGGTCTCCATGAAGGTGGCGTCGGAGCCGTGGTTGGGCTCGGTCAGGCCGAAGGCCGCCCGCATGGTCCCGTGCAGAAGCTTGTCGCCGTCGCGGGCCACCTGCTCGGGGGTGGCGAATTCCTTGAACATCAGCACGAAGGGATTGTTGCCGACGATCGAGTGCTCGTTCTGCAGGTCGTTGAACAGGCCCAGACCCTTGGCGGCCAGATGCTCGCGGATCACCGCCATCCAGAGCTGGCTGCCGTCCTTGCCGCCCATTTCCCTGGGCCAGGCGAAGCGGTAGTGGCCGGCGTCGTCGGCCAGCTTGCGGGCCTTGGCCAGCAGCTCCTCCCATTCGGGGCGCGGCAGGCCGTCGTTGTCCCAGTCGGTGCGGGCGTGTTCGCGGCGGTGGTCGAAGAACCGGTCGTTATCATCCTGCCGCTGAAGGGGCATGATTTTGTCTTCGATGAACTGATCGAGCTCGGCGAGATAATCGACGAGCTCCCTGGGCAGGGCGAAATCCATGGCGCGCCTCCTTTATGTTTCTTGTGGTTGGCCGCCAGTATGCCCCTGCTTACGTGCGCGGCAACCGTGACCCGACGTAAGCGCCTCCGGATGGGTCAACCTCCTCTTCACCGCGAAGGGCGTATGAGTTCTCCATGATCCTGATCGTCGCCGCCGCCGTCCTGGGAGCCTTCGCGGGGCTGTACGTACAGCCGCGGCTGTTTGCTCTGGCGATCGGACTGTCGGTTTCCGGTGCGGCACACCTTGTTCTGACGTTCGTCGGCCGGTTGTCGGAGGGCAGGGCCAACGAGGCGGACGTGCGGGCGGTCCTCGACTTCATCACCTTCGCGGGCGTGCACGGGATCTGGCCGGTCATGGCCGCCGCCGGGACCGGCACGCTGCTCGCCGCGGTGGCCTGGTCGGTGCTGCGCAAGGATTCCACCGACGCCTTCTGGCTGCCGTCCGACGACACCGGTGGGCGGCGCAACGGCCTTCGCTCCATGGACATGGTGACGGACCGCGAGGTGCATTCCGCCGCCCGCGAGCGGCTGGACGAGATCCTCAAGCGCTGAGAGCGAGTCGCGGAAAATCTGAACACTGTGAAGATAGCGCTTGCGTCGCCTGGGTTACCGCTGATATCTAAGCATTGCTAAGTTCGTCGTGCGGTGCCGGTGGGGATACCGGCGGCCGGAATTACGGGGCGAGCGCGGCGCGTTGAGTACCCGATCCAAGACCAGAAAACTCCACCCCGAACTTCGCCGGAGAGCGCACAATGAAACTCCGTATGCTGGCGGCTGCCGCCATTCTGTCCCTGTCCTTCGCGGGCGTGGCCCAGGCCGATTCCAAGGCCGTCGCCACCGCCACCCTGAAGGCCCCCGTCGCCGCCAAGACCAAGGTCGTGGTCGCGGGCGCGGTCTACAACTGCGAAGGCTCCACCTGCATCTCGCTGGCCGCCCCGGCCCGTGCCGTCACCCTGGCGGGCTGCAAGGCCCTGGTGAAGGAAGTCGGCGAACTGACCGCCTTCTCCAACGCCAAGCGCGCCATCGAAGGCGACGATCTGGCCACCTGCAACGCGGCCGCCTCTTAAGAGAGACGACCTTTCAGTATCCCGGGCGCGTACCTGCCCGGTGTTTCCTCGAGCAACTCGCCAATTGTGCAAGGGCGGCGGTCAACGAACCGCCGCCCTTTTCTTTTCCGGGCGGATGGTTTTAAGGAGCCCGCCATGACCGACACTCCTTCCCTGGCCGGCGCCCTCGAAAAGGCGCTGGCCGACGCGGCCGGCGGCGATGGCCGCAAGGTCGCGCCCGTATCCTTCACCCTCGACTACGGCGCGGCGGGTGATTCTTCCGGCGCGGCCGTTTCCGCCCGGATCGATCGCGCGACGCGGAGCCTTGTCTTCGTGCACGGCGAGGCGGTGATGGCCGACGGCCGACGCGCCGCGAGCGCTTCGGGCGTGTTTCGGGTGCGGGAGACGTAGGGGAAGGCCGCTTTCTGGTAGCCTGCCGCCGTTGCGATGCAACAGAACGCATGCTATCAGGCGCGCGGCTTAGGGCCGGTGGACTTATACGGCCCGCTGGCACATGTGCTTTTCCAAGCACTTTCAAGACTTTAGCGCCGCGCCGGGAATACTCTTCCGGGACGCGGCGCGCGACGCACCGGACGGTTGGATTCAAGTGGCTGACGACATCAGGGTGACGGACGTGGGCCAGCGCTATGCGCGCGCCCTTTTCGAGCTGGCCGAGGAGGCCAAGGCGACCGCCGCCGTCGAGCGCGACCTTGTCGCGCTGAAGGCGATGGCGGCCGACAGCAAGGACCTGCGCGTCCTGCTGCACTCCCCGTCCTTCTCCGCCGAGAACAAGGGCGCGGGGCTGGCCGGCATTGCCGCGAAGGCGAAGTTCCACGCCATCACCACCAAGTTCCTGGGCCTGCTGTCGGCCAACCGCCGGGCCAGCGCCCTGCTCGACGTGATCGACAGCTTCCGCAAGCTGTCGGCCAACGCCCGGGGCGTGGTCTCTGCCGAAGTCACGACCGCCCAGCCGCTGAGCGCCGCCCAGGCCAAGGGCGTCGCCGCCGCCCTGCGCACCGCGCTCGGCAAGGACCCTGAAATCTCGACCCGCGTCGATCCCGCCATCCTCGGCGGCATCAAGGTGCGCGTCGGTTCCCGCCTGTTCGATGCTTCGCTGAAGTCGAAGCTCGACTCCCTGAAATTCGCCCTGAAGAGAGCGTAGAGACCATGGACATCCGCGCCGCCGAAATTTCGGCCATCCTCAAGTCGCAGATCGCCGGCTTCGGCGAAGAGGCCGATGTCTCCGACGTCGGCTCCGTCCTCAGCGTCGGCGACGGCATCGCCCGCGCCTACGGCCTCGACAACGTCCAGGCGGGCGAAATGGTCGAGTTCCCGAAGGCCGGGGTGAAGGGCATGGCCCTGAACCTCGAGCGCGACAACGTCGGCATCGTTATCTTTGGCCAGGATCAGGCGATCAGCGAGGGCGACGAAGTCCGCCGCCTCGGCGAGATCGTGGACGTTCCGGTCGGGAAGGCGCTGCTCGGCCGCGTCGTCAACCCGCTGGGCGAGCCCATTGACGGCAAGGGTCCGATCAAGGGCGCTGCCGAGCGCCGCCGCGTCGACGTCAAGGCCCCGGGCATCATCCCGCGCAAGTCGGTGCACGAGCCCGTGCAGACCGGCCTGAAGGCCATCGACACCCTGATCCCGATCGGCCGCGGCCAGCGCGAGCTGATCATTGGCGACCGTCAGACCGGCAAGACTGCCGTCGCCATCGACACCATCCTGAACCAGAAGGCCGCCAACGCCGGCACCGACGAGAGCCAGAAGCTCTACTGCATCTACGTCGCCATCGGCCAGAAGCGCTCCACCGTCGCCCAGATCGTCAAGACGCTCGAGGAGCAGGGCGCTCTGGAATACACCATCGTCGTGGCCGCCACGGCGTCGGAGCCGGCCCCGCTGCAGTTCCTGGCCCCGTTCTCGGGCTGCGCCATGGGCGAGTGGTTCCGCGACAACGGCATGCACGCCGTCATCATCTATGACGACCTTTCCAAGCAGGCCGTCGCCTACCGCCAGATGTCGCTGCTGCTGCGCCGTCCGCCGGGCCGCGAAGCCTACCCGGGCGACGTCTTCTACCTGCACAGCCGCCTGCTCGAACGCGCCGCCAAGTTGAACGAGGACAACGGATCGGGCTCGCTGACTGCTCTGCCGATCATCGAAACCCAGGCCAACGACGTGTCGGCCTACATCCCGACCAACGTGATCTCGATCACCGACGGCCAGATCTTCCTCGAGACCGACCTGTTCTTCCAGGGCATCCGCCCGGCCGTGAACGTCGGCATCTCGGTCAGCCGCGTGGGCTCCTCGGCCCAGATCAAGGCGATGAAGACCGTCGCCGGCCCGATCAAGGGCGAGCTGGCCCAGTACCGTGAAATGGCCGCCTTCGCGAAGTTCGGCTCCGACCTCGACGCCGCCACCCAGCGTCAGCTGGCGCGGGGCGAACGCCTCACCGAGCTGCTGAAGCAGCCGCAGTATGCGCCGCAGTCGGTCGAGGAGCAGGTCTGCGTGATCTACGCCGGTACCCGCGGTTATCTGGACGCCATCGCCACCGCCGACGTCGGCCGTTTCGAGCGCGAGTTCCTGGCCCGCCTGCACAGCAAGCACCAGGATCTGCTGGACGCCATCCGCGAGACCAAGACCCTGTCGAAGGATCTCGAGGACAAGCTGAAGGCCGCCCTCGAAGGCTTCACCGCGACGTTCGCGTAGCACCGGCCGAGCGGGAGAGAGTAGCCCTCGATGGCCAGCCTCAAGGAAATGCGCAATCGGATCTCGAGCGTGAAAGCCACGCAGAAGATCACGAAGGCCATGCAAATGGTCGCGGCCGCCAAGCTGAAGCGCAGCCAGGACGCCGCCCAGAACGCCCGGCCCTACGCCGAGCGGATGAGCGCGGTGATCGGCAACCTCGCCGCCGGCGTGTCCGGCGACGGGGCGCCGAAGCTCCTGGCCGGCACCGGCAGCGACAAGCGGCACCTGATCGTCGTCGCCGCCGCCGATCGCGGTCTGGCCGGCGGCTTCACCACCTCGATCACCCGCGCCGCGCGGGACCGCATCCAGGCTCTCGTCAACGAGGGCAAGGACGTGAAGATCATCACCATCGGCAAGAAGGCGGTTCCGCCGCTGCGCCGGCTGTTCGCCGAGAAGATCGTGGCATCCTACGACCTGTCGGCCGAGCGGACCCTGACCCTGTCGGTGGCCCAGCCCATCGCCGAGGACATCATCGCGCGCTTCGAGGCGGGCGAGGTGGACGTGGTCACCCTGTTCTACAGCCGCTTCAAGTCGGTGGTCAGCCAGATCCCGACCGCCCAGCAACTGATTCCCGCCCAGATCACCGACGCCGCCCTGGCGCCGGACCTGAAGGGCGCGGCCTACGAATACGAGCCTTCGGAAGAGGGCATTCTGGAAACCCTGCTGCCGCGAAACATCACGGTTCAGGTCCTTTCCGCCCTGCTCGAGAACATGGCCGGCTTCTACGCCAGCCAGATGACGGCCATGGACAACGCCACGCGCAACGCCGGCGACATGATCCGCGGCCTCACCATCCAGTACAACCGCACCCGCCAGGCGCAGATCACCAAGGAGCTGATCGAGATCATCTCCGGCGCCGAAGCCCTCTGACCGCATAAAGACCGCACGGAAGACCAGACCCATGGCAACCGCCCCGAAGAAGCCCGCCGCCGCCAAGGCCCCCAAGGCCGCCGCCGCGCCCAAGGCCGCCGCCCCGAAGGCCGCGGCTGCGAAGACCGCCGCGCCCAAGGCGGTGAAGCCGTCGGCCGCCGTGGCGACCGGCAAGATCGTCCAGGTCATCGGCGCCGTCGTCGACGTCGAGTTCGAAGGCGCCCTGCCGGCGATTCTCAACGCGCTGGAAACCACCAACGTCGACCAGCGCACGGGCGAGCCCTTCCGCCTGGTGCTGGAAGTCGCCCAGCATCTGGGCGAGAACACCGTCCGGACCATCGCCATGGACACCACCGAGGGCCTGACCCGCGGCCAGCCCGTGACCGACACCGGCGCCGGCATCCGCGTTCCGGTCGGCCCCGGCACGCTCGGCCGCATCATGAACGTCATCGGCGAGCCGATCGACGAAGCCGGCCCGATCAAGACCGAAACCTACAGCGTCATCCACCGCGAGGCGCCCAGCTTCGAGGAGCAGTCGACCTCGGCCGAAGTTCTGGTCACGGGCATCAAGGTCATCGACCTGATGTGCCCCTACACCAAGGGCGGCAAGATCGGCCTGTTCGGCGGCGCCGGCGTCGGCAAGACCGTGACGATGCAGGAACTGATCAACAACATCGCCAAGGCCTACGGCGGCTACTCGGTGCTGGCCGGCGTGGGTGAGCGCACCCGCGAAGGCAACGACCTGTACCACGAGATGATCGAGTCCAACGTCAACGTGGACCCGAAGGAAAACAACGGCTCGACCGAAGGCTCCAAGTGCGCCCTGGTCTACGGCCAGATGAACGAGCCTCCCGGCGCCCGCGCCCGCGTCGCCCTGACCGGCCTGACCCAGGCCGAGTACTTCCGCGACGTGGAAGGCAAGGACGTGCTGCTGTTCGTCGACAACATCTTCCGCTTCACCCAGGCCGGCGCCGAAGTGTCGGCGCTGCTGGGCCGCATCCCGTCGGCGGTGGGCTATCAGCCCACCCTGGCCACCGAGATGGGCAACCTGCAGGAGCGCATCACCTCGACCAACAAGGGCTCGATCACCTCGGTCCAGGCCATCTACGTCCCCGCCGACGACCTGACCGACCCGGCGCCCGCCGCCTCGTTCGCCCACCTTGACGCCACCACCGTGCTGAGCCGCGACATCGCCGCCCAGGCCATCTTCCCGGCCGTCGACCCACTCGACTCCACCAGCCGGATCATGGACCCGCTGGTCATCGGCGAGGAGCACTACCGCGTCGCCCGTCAGACCCAGGAAGTCCTGCAGCAGTACAAGCAGCTGAAGGACATCATCGCCATCCTGGGCATGGACGAGCTGTCGGAAGAGGACAAACTGACCGTGGCCCGCGCCCGCAAGATCCAGCGCTTCCTCAGCCAGCCGTTCTTCGTCGCCGAGCAGTTCACCAACACGCCCGGCGCCTTCGTGGACCTGAAGGACACCATCCGCTCGTTCAAGGCCATCTGCGAAGGCGAGTACGACCACCTGCCGGAAGGCGCCTTCTACATGGTCGGCACCATCGAGGAAGCGGTCGCCAAGGCCGAGAAGATGGCGATGGAAGCCGCCTGATGGCCGACAAGCTCCACTTTTCGCTGGTCGCGCCGGAGCGTGAGGTCTTCTCGGGGGAGGTCGACCGTGTCGACGCCCCCGGCGCCGAGGGCGACTTCGGCGTGCTGGCCGGCCATGCGCCGTTCATGACCGCGCTTCGCGAGGGCGTGGTGACGGTCGTGAACGGTGCGCAGACCCGCGCCTTCGAGATCCACGGCGGCTTCGCCGACGTGAATGCCCAGGGCCTGACCATTCTGGCCGAACACGCGGTCGAAGCCTCGACCTGACCTCATCCCGCCGTAAAGCCGCGTTAAGAACGACTTGCGAGGGAACACCGGGCGGTCTTTAGTGCCGGCCGATAGCTATAGGGATGTGATGAACATGCGTAGCCCCGCGCTTCTGGGTCTGACCGCCGCGGCGGTTGTCGCCACGACCGCTTTCGCCCAGGATACACAGACTCCTCCGGCTGGATGGGTTCCGGCCCCCGCGACCGAGGCCGCTCCAGCTGCGCCGCCGGCCGTGGAAGCGCCTCCGGTCGTCGAAGCCCCTCCCGCCCCGCCGCCGGTTCCCACCGACGTCACCTCTCTGGCCGTGCTCGACGTTCTGACGCGCGTCTGCGCGCAGAGCGTTCGCGGCGGCGACATGAAGGCCCTGGCCACCGCGGCCGGCTTCAAGCTGCGCCGCGACCAGTGGGTCAAGCAATACGCCAAGGGCTACCAGATCTCGATCTCCCCTCCGGGAACCAACCCGCAGGTCTGCAGCGTGACGCTCGACCATCCGATCGACGGCATCACCCCGGTGATCGTCGACGTTCACAACTGGGCGATGGGCAAGGGCTGGGACCTGTACCGCAACGACCAGATCCTCACCGACATGGATCGCACGACCCGTTCGTGGGAAATGCGCGGCGAGACCGAGCTTGAAGCGGTCGTCCTGGTGACGGTCCGCAAGCCCAATGGCGCGCCGTTCTCCAGGAACGCCGACCGGGCCGAGCTGCTCTACAGCCTCTACCCAGTCCCGGCCCTTTAGGGCCGGTCACGCCGGCCGGGACGACCCGGCCGGCGCTCCTTTCCGACGGGGACGACCCTGTCATAGCCACAGGGCGTGTGGTCATGGCCTGGATCATCCTCTTCGTCGCCGGCCTGTTCGAAGTCGGCTGGGCGGTGGGTCTCAAATACACTGAAGGGTTCACGCGCCTGTGGCCAACGGTCGGCACGGGCGTCAGCCTGGTGTTGTCGATGGGGTTGCTCGGCTGGGCGCTGAAGAGCTTGCCGCTGGGCACGGCCTACGCGGTCTGGACCGGCATCGGCGCCGTGGGTACGGCGCTGTTCGGCATACTGGTGCTCAAGGAGCCCGCGACGGCGGCGCGGCTGGTCTGCCTGTGTCTGATCGTGGCGGGCATCCTGGGACTGAAACTGTTCTCGCCGCCGGGTGTGTCCAGCTAGCGGATCGGCACCGGGGCGTCGGGGTCTGCGCGGGGAGGGCCGTCCGGAGCCAAGGCGTCGAGCACCTGCAGTCCGGCCGGGGTTATCACCCAGCCCTCGCGGTTGCGCAGCGCCAGCCCAAGCTCGGTCAGCGACAGCGCGTCGGAAATCCGGATCCAGTCGACGTCCGCGCCGGCGTGTTTGCGTTCGAGATTGCGCAGCGCCTCAAGCTGGCCGGGCGAGAGCTTCAAGGCAGCCTCGTCAGGGGTCATGGGCTCGGGGCCTCCACGCGCCGTGGCCACGCCGCCACCTTCCCGTTGCTGTAACAGAGGCTGGCAAACCCGTCCGATAAACTTGTCGGAACAGTGTGCCTAGGCAGCCGCCTGGTCGCGTCCGGCCAACCAGTCCAGGCAGAGGGCGGCCGTGCCGTCCCAGCCCGGCTCACCCGGGATCCAGTGGCTCATGGCCGGCAGGGTCTCGAACCGGGCGCCCAGCCGCTGGGCGGTCTGGCGGGCCGTGGCGGGCGGATGGATGACGTCCTTGCCCCCGGCCACGACCAGCGCCGGCGCGGCGACGCGGCCGACCGAGGTGGTCATGAACGGGTCCAGCCACCAGTTCAGCGTCTGCCACAGCGCCAGGCCGCTCTCCGGCACCATGCGGTCGAACACGCCACGCCGCTCCTCGCGGGTCATGCGGTCGAGGCTGAAGCGCTTGGCCAGCGCGTAGTCGGGATCAATGGCCTGCAGCCAGAAGGGGCCCAGGGCGTAGAGGCTCATCGCGCTGACCGCCTCCTCCATGCTGCTGCCGCTGACGCCCCAGGGCGGCGACGGCGCCAGCAGGATCAGCGAGTGCAGCGGCGCGCCGGCGGCGGCCAGCTGGGCGACCAGTCCGCCCATGGAATGGCCGATCAGGATCGGCGGTTCGGGCAGGGCCTTGCACAGGGCGGCGATGTCGCCGGCGTAGTCGCGCATGCCGACACCGGCCGTCGAACCGCCGGCCCCGTGGCCGCGCAGGTCAGGCGTCAGGACGACGTGACCGGCCGCTTCGAAAGGCTCACGAAAGCGTTCGAAGACCCAGCCGCCACAGAAGGCGCCGTGCACCATAACGACGGGTGCTGGCATGATTCCCCTTACTCGATACGGCGGCGGCGCTGCCTGGCGCCGCCTTGTCCGTTCGTCGGAAAGCTTACTTCGATTTGGGTTTCGAAACAGATGTTTTAGCCGCCGGCGCCGCTTTGGCTGCGGTCCCGGGCTTTGCGGCTGCCTTGGGCGCGGCTGCCTTCGCGGGTGCGGCCCTGGATTTTGCCGGAGCCTTTGCTGGCGACGCCGGCCTGGCGGCCGCGACTGCCTTCACCGGTTTGGGTGTCGGTTTCGCCGCCTTCGGCGGCGGACTTTTGGCAGCGACAGACCTGGCGGGGGCAGGCTTTGTCTTGGCCGATGCCGGTTTGACCGCGCCCTTGGCCACGGACGCCTTGACGGTGACGGCCTTCACTGCTGTCGCCGGGGCGGGCTTCGTCCCCGTCTTCGCCGTCTTCGCCGCCGTGACGCCCCTGGCGGTCAGCCACGCGGCGACGTCGGTGATCACCTGGTCGGTGCCAGGTTCATCGACGATCCAGTGGGCGTTGTCGGCGTACTCGCGATAGTCGCCGCCGATGCGGGCGTACTTCTCGCCGACCTTCCGGACGCCCGCGATCGGGGTCGCCCGGTCCTTGCCGCCGCCGATGGTCAGGATCGGGATGGTGATCTTCGTCTCATCGATGAAGGCGATGCGGTGAGGGTCGCGGTCAGGGTAGGCCAGATCGGCATAGACGCCGCCGCTGTCGTAGACGGTGCCGGCGAAGATGCCCTCGTGCTTGGCGGCCGGCACCCGGTTGAGCACGCCCCAGCAGAAGCCGGTCTTCCAGATCTTGTGGCCCCTGGCCTCCACCTTGCCGCTGAACAGGACGTTGGCGAAGGTGAAAGCCTGGGCCAGCGAGGTTCCGCTCCGCGCGTCGGCCGGAGAGGCCGGCGTCAGCAGCACTGCCGCACGCCCGGCGCCGCGCTCGGCCACCTTCTGGACGATCAGGCCCCCCATCGAGTGGCCGAACAGCACAGGCTCGATCCCGTCGGCGGCGGCGACCTTGCGGGCCAGGGCCTCGATGTCGTCGACGTAGTCCTTGAGCCGCAGCCGGTGCAGGTCGGCCGGCGGGTTCTGCGAGGTGCGCCTGTCGGGGCGCAGGGTGGGAGTTTCGACCTTCCAGCCCAGATCGTGGAAGGCCGGCGCCAGCCGGGAGTAAGCATCGGCCGTGCCGCCTACGCCATGCACCATGATGATCGTGGTCATCGTCGTCTCCGTGAGAGCCGGGCCGGGTCGAGGGCGCGGATCCCCCGCGCCTCAGGACCCGGCGAACCGCCTGAAGGCCGTGGCGACCTGTTCATAGGCCGCCCGTTTGAAGGGTACGATCAGTTCGGGGGCTTCGTCGAGCCGCGCCCAGCGCCAGGCCTCGAATTCCACCTGATGATGGGCGTCCAGCCGGATTTCCGAGTCCTCGCCGGTGAACCTCAGCGCAAACCAGACCTGCTTCTGCCCGCGCCAGCGACCGCCGCGGGCGGCCACCTCGGGCGGGAAGTCATAGACGATCCAGTCCTCGGTCCTCCCCAGGTATCCGGCTGACCGGATGCCGGTCTCTTCTTCCAGCTCGCGAAGGGCGGCGTCGAACAGGTCCTCGCCGTGGTCGACCCCGCCCTGCGGGAACTGCCAGTTCCACGGTTCGGGCGTGCGGGCCCGCCGGCCCAGCCACACCAGGCCTTCGGCGTTGAACAGAACGACCCCGACGTTCGGCCTATGATCCGGGTACGGTTCGATCACTGCTTGACGAGCGCCGAGGCCGGCGCAAGCTGGAAGCCGCGGTCCGACAGGCCTTGCGCCCAGCGAGCGGCCTCGTCGACGGTCACCGGATAGGCGAAGCCCGACCCCAGCGCCTGGCCCTTCGACCGGGCGGCGGCCTCGAGCAGGGTCAGCTGGCGATTGATCGCCTCGGCCGAGAGGTCGTCGTCGATCACACGGTCGGCCGAGGTGCGAAGCGGGCCGCCGGCCCGCCCGGCGCTGCCGTCGTCAACAAAGGCCAGGCCTCGCTGCCGCAGGGATGCTGTGAAGCCGTTCATCGCCGCGGGCGTGGCCATGAACCGCGAGCCAAGGTAGTTGGTGACGCCGAAATAGCCGGTGGCGCGCGACAGCAGCCACTCCAGCTTGCGCGTCGTCTCGGCCGGCTGGCTTGCGGCCAGCAAGGTCATTGGTCCCGGGTCGTTCATCGGATAGTCGGTCGGCTCCATCGGCGCCTCGAGCAGCACTTCGTGGCCGTTGGCCCGGGCCATGTCGATCCAGCCCTGAAGGCCTTCTGCATACGGAGCAAATGACAGCGTGACTTCTGGCGGCAGCGTTTCGATGGCCCGGCGGGTCAGGGCGGCGTTGAGTCCGAGCCCGCCGACCACCAGCGCCACGCGCGGTTTGCCGTTGGGGGTGAAGGGGCGGGCGTAGGCCTCGGCCGGCTTCTGGCCATTCGGTCCGATGATCGGCAGCGGCGCGCCGCCGGGACCGGGCGCGGTCAGCCCGGCGAACGGGGCGATGGGCAGGGCGCTCCCGGTCCCGCCCCCTTCGGCGATCCCGCCGCCGGGCAGGGTGATGACCGCCGAGCCCTCGATCGGCCCGGTCGCGGCGAAAGACATCGGATCTTCCGACAGGGAGTAGTAGCCGGTGCTGACCGTGGCCTCGCCGTCGGTCTCCGGAGCCAGGGCCTCGCGCCAGCCAGGCACCTCGACCCCGCTGGCGGCGGCCTGGGCCAGGGAGATCCGCACCACCGGCGCCCCCGCCCTCGGATCACCGGTGATCATGATCAGCACGGCCAGGGTGGTCAGAAACAGCAGCCCGGCGCCGCCGGCCGAGATGTACGGGTTCTGCGCCGCCGTCAGGGCAAGGGCCTGCGCGCGCGCGAGACGACTCGGCGCGGACTGGACAGCAGGACGGGCGAGCGGTTTTTTTGAGAACATGGCGAAGCCGGGGGAGTCTAACGCGCCCCAGCCTCGCCCGGTATGGTTAATGAAGCGCTATTTCGTCTCGGCTGTCTTGGGCTGAACCTTGCCGTCCACGACAGCCACGCGCGGCTGCGGCTTGGGCAGCTTGGGCGTGGCCGAGACCGATCCGTTGCGCAGCACGTCGATGGCCCGCTGCAACTGGAAGTCGCAGGCGATGGTCAGGGTGGCGAGGGTGACCTTCTTGCAGGCCTCCTCGTTGAAGGTCATCGGGGGCGCCTCGGCCGGGGTGTGGGCGCCGCGGCGGGTCTTGCCCTCCTCGGCGTCCAGGGCGTTGCGCAGCATGGCCTCACTGTACTGGATGGACCGGGTGGCGATCAGTTCGGCCTGCTCGCGGCTGGACGCGACCTCCAGGTCCGGCTCGATGCCGGTGCGCTGGATCGACTTGCCCGACGGCGTGAAGTAGCGCGCCGTCGTCAGCTTCAGGGCGCCGTCCTCGCCGCCGCGCAGCGGGATAACCTGTTGCACCGAGCCCTTGCCGAAGCTGGTCAGGCCGACAACCTCGGCCCGCTTGCGGTCCTGCAGGGCGCCGGCGACGATTTCAGCGGCCGAGGCCGAGCCGCTGTTGACCAGCACCACGACCGGCAGGCCGCTGAGCATGTCGCCCGGACGGGCGTGATAGCGTTCGATGTCCTCCGGCTGGCGGCCACGCTGGCTGACCACCTCGCCGCCGTCCAGGAAGATGTCAGCCACGCCGACCGCCTGGTCGAGCAGGCCGCCCGGATTGTTGCGCAGGTCGAAGACCAGGCCCTTCATCCGCGGGTTCTGCTTCTTCAGGGTCGTAATTGCGGCGGTCACCTCGTCGGTGGCCTTTTCGTTGAAGCCCGACAATCGCACGTAGCCGTACTCGCCCTCCATGCGGGCGGTCACCGTGCGGGGCTTGATGACCTCACGAACCAGGGTGACGTCGAAGGGGTCGGACTTCTCGCGGGCGATGGTCAGGGTGACCTTCTCACCCGGCTTGCCCCGCATCAGCTTGACCGCGTCGTTGCTGGGCAGGCCGATGACGCTCTCGCCGTTGACGCCGGTGATGTAGTCGCCGGGCTGCAGGCCGGCGCGCGAGGCGGGCGTCCCGTCCATGGGGGCGATGATCTTCACCACCCCGTCCTCGCTGGTGATCTCGATGCCGAGCCCGCCGTACTCGCCGCGGGTCGACTCCTGCATGTCCTCGAAGCTTTCGGGCGCCAGGTAGGCCGAATGGGGATCGAGCGAGGACACCATGCCCTCAATCGCCGCCTCGATCAGCTTCTTCTCGTCGACGGGGACGACGTACTGGCGCTCGACCTTGTCCAGCACGTCGCCGAACAGTTCGAGCATGTGGTAGGCCTGACTCTTGGGCTTGGCGGTAGCTTCGGCCGTCTGGCTCACATAGGCCATCGACCCGGCGCCCAGAACAAAGGCGCAAGCGCCGATCAGCAGGTTCTTCTTCGTCATCGCCCGTCGGGGCTCCCTAAACGGCGGTACGCGCCGTGATCGCTACAAGTTCCACGCCAACCTCGCCCGGAGGCGGGGCCGAAATTAAGGCGTCGCCCCCGCGACGCGACTCCCGCCGGGCAGCCAGGGCGCCGGATCGACCGGCGTTCCGGAGCGGCGAAGCTCCAGATAGAGCTCCGATCCGGATCGTCCGCCATCGGCGAGCCGGCCGACAGGCGTGCCGGCCGCGACCGATTGTCCGGGCGCCACCGAAACCTCGCTCATGCCGCCGAGCACCAGATGGTAGGCGCCCGCTGTTCGCAAGATCAAGATGACGCCCCATCCGGTGACCGGCCCAGCGAATTCAACCACACCTTGCGCGGGGCTGGACACCACGGCGCCTTCGCGGGCGGCGATCGCCAGCCCCTCCGACTTGCCGCCCCCGGGCAGGGCCGCCCCGAAACGCCGCGCCGTCTGGCCCTCGACCGGACGGCGAAGGGGCCCCGGGCCGCTGTCGGCTCCGGTCAGACGCGGGAAGCTGTCGACCAGCTGGCCGGGGCTGCCGACCTCCCGGCCGGCCAGCAACGCATCGTCCGCGAACCTTTTCTCGATCTGCGACTGTTCGGCCAGCAGCCGCTCCACGTCGCCGCGATGCTGGGCGGCCAGGCTCTCGGCGGTGAAGCGCTCGGCGTCGGCGGCGGCGGCCTGGCGGCGCAGGGCGGCGATCTCCCGCGCCTCCTCGGCGTAGGCCCGGGCCCGCGCCTCGAGGGCCGGGGTCATGGCGCGGATCAGGATTGCGGCGCGGACCGCGTCACGGGCGTCCTCGGGCCGCACCAGCAGGGCCGGCGGCGGCTGGCGGCGGAACAGCTGCAGCGCGCCCAGCAGTCGGGCCAGCCGGTTTCGGTCGCGGCCCAGCTCGGCGGTGAGGGCGGTCTCGCGCACGTTTAGCATCTGCAGCCGCATGCGGGCGCTGGCCACGTCGCGGCTGTCCTGGGCCTGGCGCGAGGCCAGCCGCTTGAGCTCGCCGCGGAGGGCCTCGATCTGGCGACGGGCCTCGATACGGCCGTCGGCGGACCCGGACTGGACGGCGATCATGGCCTGCGACGGCGCGCTGGCCGGCTCCTGCGCCACGCTGCCCCCGGCGACGCCCGCGAGGGCGAGAACGGCGGGGAGGATCAGGCGGCGACGCATGGCAAAAGCAGTAGCTCAGTCGCGATGGTAAGGCGACCCGCCCAGGATGGTGACGGCGCGGTAGACCTGCTCGGCCAGCATCGCTCTGGCCAGCGCGTGGGGCCAGGTCTGGGGCCCGAAGGCGAGCTTCTCGTTCGCCGCCGCAAGCACCGAGGCGTCCAGCCCGTCGGCGCCGCCGATCACGAAGACCAGTCGCCGGACGCCATCATCGCGCAGCCGGCCGATGCGACCGGCGAAATCCCGCGAGGTGCGGACCGTGCCGTGCTCGTCGCAGCAGACGACATGGGCGTCCTTCAGGTGGGGCAGGATCACCTCTGCCTCGGGCCCCTTGCCGCTCTTGCGCGCCTCGACCTCGACGATCTCGACCGGTCCCAGACCCAGCGCCCGGCCGCTGGCCGTGGCGCGCTCGGCATAATCCTTCGCCAGCAGGGCTTCGGGGCCCCGGCCGAGGCGATGGACGGTGAGGAGGGTGATCTTCATGGCGCGCGTTGCGTTCTTCGACACGGCCCTTCGGGCCTGCTCGGGATGACGTATTCAGAAGGCTACCTGCCTACGCCATGCTGAGCAGCTGCGAATCAACCATAAACACGGGACGACGCCCATGCCCATCGCCTACCCAGAGATCCTGTCGCTGACCAGCGAACCCCAGCCGTTCGCCTGGACCGAGAAGGAGACCATGCTCTACGCGCTGGGCATCGGCCTCGGGAACGATCCGATGAACGAGCAGGAGCTGCCCTTCGTCTACGAGAGCGGCCTCAAGGCCGTGCCGACCATGGCCACCACCGTGGCCTGGGGCGCCGGTCCCGGCATGGGCAAGATGGGCATCAACTTCCTGCTGGTCGTGCACGGCGAGCAGAAGGTCGAGTTCCACAAGACCTTCCCGACCGAGGCGTCCATCACCGCCGAGGGCCGGATCATCGGCGCCTATGACAAGGGCGACAAGGGCGCGGTCATCTACAACGAGACTGTGCTGAAGGACGCGAAGACCGGCGAGAAGATCGCCACCCTGACCGGCTCGACCTTCGCGCGCGGCGACGGCAATTTCGGCGGCCCGGCCGACGGCGCGCCCGAAGCCCACGAGGTTCCGACCCGCGCGCCCGACATGACCGTGGACATTCCGACAAAGCCGGACCAGGCGCTGATCTACCGGCTGAGCGGCGACCGCAATCCGCTGCATTCCGATCCCGGCATCGCGAAGGCGGCAGGTTTCCCCCGCCCGATCCTGCACGGCCTGTGCACCTACGGCATCACCTGCCGGGCGGTGCTGCAGGCCTACGCCGACTTCGATCCCTCGCGGATCAAGAGCCACCAGGTGCGGTTCTCCAGCCCGGTCTTTCCGGGCGAGACGATCAGTGTCGATATGTGGAAGGACGGCGACGTCGTCTCCTTCGAGGCCCGCGTGAAGGACCGCGGCGTGACCGTGGTCAAGAACGGCAAGACCGTGCTGGGGTAGCCAGGCCGGGGGACATGCACTTCAGTGCCTGTCCCCATCGGCTTCAAGCGGCAGGGGACACGTCCTGAAGCACATGTCCCTCCTCGTTATCAGAACCGGTAGCTGAAGCCGCCCCGCACGCTGCGTCCGGGCTGGGGAACGATGTCCTTCAGGAACGAGGCGTGCTCGCGGATCTCCTCGTCGCCCAGGTTGCGGCCCTCGACGAACAGTTTGACCCCTTGCAGCGCGGGCGGCGTCCAGGTCGCGCCGACGTTCAGCACCGCGTAGGCGTCGGTCGGCAACTCGAAGTCCGACACCCGATCCTGGGACGCCACGCGACGCAGCTCGACCCAGCCGCCCACCTGGGCGTCCTGCCAGACCAGCTTGCCGCCGGCCGACCAGGGCGGAATCCGCGAGGGCGGGCCCAGGTCGCTTGAGGCGCGGACGTAGTCGGCGCCGAAGTTGAGCGACAGGTTGCGGTCGCCGTCGGACCAGAGACGGAGGCTGGCCTCGGCCTCAAAGCCATGGAAGCGGGCATTGGTCTGAACATAGGCGAAGACGTCCAGGCCGTCGTCGACGGCGCCGGTCGGCGCCAGGTCGATGAAGCCGTCATAGTCGACGACGAACAGGTGCAGGTCCGCCTGGAGCCGGTCGTCGCCATAGTGGATCGTGCCCTCCAGCGAGGTGGCGATCTCGGCGTCCAGGTCGGGATTGCCGATCTCGTAGCCGCGGGTGGCGACATGCGGTCCGTCGGCGAACAGCTCCGCCTCGGTCGGCGCGCGGGAAGTGCGTGAGAGGCTCAGGCCCAAGAACCAGCCCGGAGCCGGCCGCGCGAAGACGCCGACCGAGCCCGAGGCGCTGGAGAAGTCGCGGTTCCCGGCCGTGCTCTTCAGTTCGCGACGGTCCAGGCGCAGGCCGCCCTCGTAGCCCCAGCTCTCCAGATCCACCCGCTGCAGGGTGAAGACGCCGATCTCGGAGATTTCCGTGCGCGGCACATAGGCCTCGTCGCCGGCGGCGTCGAAGTCGCGCTTCAGGGCCTGGACGCCGACGGCGCCGTTCCAGCCGTCGCGCGCGGCCTGAACCAGCTCGAGCCGGCCTTCCCAGCCGTCGGAGAAGAAGCGGGTGCCCACCTCGTCGCCCTCGAACTCGGTGTGGGTGTAGTCAGCCCAGCCGCCGCTGAAGCGGACGGTGTCGAACGGGCCAAACACGCCTCGCCACTCGCCGCGAAGGTCGACCCGGGTCTGTTCCAGGCCGATGGTGACGAGTTCTTCCGGCTCGGGGACAGGCGGCGGGACCGGCGGCTCCTCGTGCACATGGCCGGGAACGCCATAGGTCGTCTCGGTGCGCTTCACCGCCACGCCGAGGTAGCCGTCGGCGCCGACCCAGCTGACGCCGCCGCCCCAGGCGTCCAGATCGACGGCGCTGTTCTCGAGCCGCCTGGGGAAGGGCGTCTCGGCCGTCTCGCCTTCCTCGGCCAGCTGGCGGGCGGACTCGGGATAGGCGGAAATCCGGTAGTCGTCGCTCTGGCGGTGGATGCCGTCGAGGGTGAAGACCAGCGGCCCGGCGCCGAAGGCCAGGGCGCCGCCGATTGAACGCCCGTCGTCCGCCGAGCCCACCGAGCCGTTCAGACGTCCCGATACCGCGGCGTCCGGCGCGCGGCGGGCGATGCGGTCATCGATGACATTGACCACCCCGCCGATGGCCGAGCCGCCGTAGAGCAGCGCCGCCGGACCGCGCAGGATCTCGATCCTCTGGGCCTCGCCGGGATCTGACGCCACCTGGTGGTCGGGCGACAGGGCGCTGGCGTCGATCAGGCCGACGCCGTTGTTGAGCACCAGAACGCGCGGACCGGCGAGGCCCCGCACCACCGGCCGGCTGGCGCCGGGGCCGAACGAGCTGGACCGCAGTCCCGGCACGCCCGCCAGCATGTCGCCCAGCCCGGCCGGCGCGGCGATGTCCAGCTGGTCGCGTCCGATCACCTCGATGCTCGTGGTGGCCGAATCCATCGAGATCGGGAACGGCGCGGCGGTAATCACCAGTTGGTCGAGGTCGACCGGCTGTGCCTCCTGGGCTCCGGCAGGCAGGGCGATCAGGGCCGGACCACAGGCGGCGGCGAGCAGAAGACGACGAAGGGACATGGACCGGTTCCGGCTACAAAAGCGAAGCCGGAGTGTTATGAAATAACATATCACCCCGTCAAGACTTGTTCGACTTTGACGGTCTTGACGACGAAGATCGGCGCGGGCCTTGTCGGTGCGCAGCAGCTTGCATGGAAAACAGGCCGATGAAGCGCTCTCTCGCCTCCGCCCTCCTCGTGATCGCCGCGCTCGCGCTGGCGGGCTGGGCCGAGGCGCCCGGGGGATACCTGCCCGACGGCGCCCATCCGGACGGTCGGAGGATCCTGCCGCCGCCGCCCGCCGTTGGCTCTGCGACCTGGCAGGCCGAGCAGGCGCAGTTCGAGGCGACCCGGGCGCTGGAAGGCTCGCCGCGCTGGGCCCAGGCGATCCGCGACACCGATCTGTTCGGCGAGGAAGTCTTCCGCGGCTTCTCCTGCGCGGCGGGCGTCAGGCTGGACCCGACCACCACCCCGACCCTGGCGAAGATGCTGTTGCGGCTCATCCATGACGGCCGCCCGATCTACAATCCCTCGAAGGACTTCTACGCCCGCAAGCGGCCGGCAGTGGGCAACACCGCGCCGATCTGCGTGCCGCGAGAGCCCTGGATCGAGACCAACGGCTCCTACCCGTCCGGCCACGCAATGATCGGCTACAGCTGGTCGCTGATCCTGGCGGAGCTGGCGCCGGACCGGGCGACGGAGCTGATCATTCGCGGACGGGATTTCGGCGACAGCCGGGCCATCTGCGGCGTCCATTGGCAGAGCGATGTCGAGGCCGGCCGCACACTGGCCACCGCGCTGGTCGCCCGCCTGCACGCCGATCCGGGCTTCATGGCCGACATGGCGACGTCCAGGGCCGAGGTCGAGGCGGCGCGCAAGCTCGGCGCGCCGGAGGGGTGCCCGGGGGCCTAAGGTCTCCGTGGAGGCTCTGCGTCCTTCGACACGCTGCTGCGCGGCTGCTCAGGATGACGTATAAAGAAGGCTACCCACCCACGTCATGCTGGGCAGCGCTCGACGAGCGCGTGTCGAAGCACGCACGGCTGTTCAGCCCGCCTCCGCCACCCAAACCACATGCCGCTCCAGCACATGACCCTTCGGCAGCGCGGGGTGATCGAAGTCGAGGTCTTCGCGGCGGGCCATGCCGACCCGGTCCATTACCGCCCGGGAGCGGACGTTGCCCGTCGCGGTGAAGGCGACGATCTCCGGCAGGGCCAACCGCTCGAACCCGAAGGTCAGGGCGCCGCGGGCCGCCTCGGTCGCGTAGCCGCTCCCCCAGGCATGGCGGGCCAGGCGCCAGCCGATCTCGACGCCGGGGGCCAGAGGGTTGCTCTCGCGCAGCTGCATCAGGCCGGTGAAGCCCAGGAAAAAGCGCCGTCGCCGCGCCGCTCCACCGCCCACAGGCCCCAGCCCTTGTCGATGATCCGCGCCTGGTTGGCGAAGAGCATCGCCTCGCTTTCGGCCGGCGTCTGGACCGCCGGAAAATGCTCCATGACTGCCGGATCGGCGTTCATCGCGATCCAGGGCTCCAGGTCGGAAGGCCGCCAGTTGCGCAGGATCAGGCGATCGGTGGCGATCATCAGGCCGGTCGGGGGCTGGCCAAGGCGCCGTAAAGATCCGGCCGCCGGTCGCGGAAGAAGCCCCAGGCGGCGCGGTGGGTCCGCAGGAACCCCAGATCCACTGTCGCCTGGACAAGACCCTCCTCGTGGCGGCCGAGCTCGGAGACCAGGTCCCCGCGATGATCGGCGATGAAGGAGGAGCCGTAGAAGGTCTGGCCGCCGTTGGGGTAGTTCTCCCAAGGCTCGAAGCCGATACGGTTGGCGCCGACCACCGGGATCACGTTGCTGACCGCGTGTCCCTGCATCGCTCGCCGCCACGGCAACGCTGTGTCGAGGGACGGATCATGTGGCTCGCTGCCGATGGCGGTGGGATAGAGCAGCACCTCGGCGCCCATCAGGGTCATGGCCCGGGCGCATTCGGGGTACCACTGGTCCCAGCAGATGCCGACGCCGACGCGGCCAAACCGCGTTTCCCAGACCTTGAAGCCGGTGTCGCCGGGGCGGAAATAGTACTTCTCCTGGTAGCCGGGCCCATCGGGTATGTGGCTCTTGCGATAGACGCCGAGCAGCGATCCGTCGGAGTCGGCCATGACCAGGCTGTTGAAGTAGTGCGGTCCCTCCTTCTCGAAGATCGAGATCGGGATGACCACGCCCAACTCGCCGGCCAGCGGGGCCAGCGCCTTGACCACCGGATGCTCGCGCCAGGGCCAGGCCGTCTCGAACCAGCGCTCCTCCTGGCTGACGCAGAAGTAGGGGCCCTGGAACAGCTCCGACGGCAGGATCACCTGCGCCCCGGCCGCCGCCGCCTGGCGGATGAAGCCCTCGGTCTTCCGGATGTTGGCGTCCATATCGGCGCCGTAGCTGGTCTGGATCGCCGCGAGGCTGAGGGTGCGGGGCATCAGGCGGGCTCCTGCTGGGTGATGCAGTGGAACGAGCCGCCGCCGGTCAGGACGGCCTTCGACGACAGGCCGATGGCCTTGCGCTCGGGGAACAGGCTCTTGACCGCGTCGACAGCGAAGGCGCCGGCCTTCTCGTCCTCGTAGAGGGGCACGATCACCGCGCCGTTGGCGATGATGAAGTTCATGTGGCTGGCCGGCGCGGGGCCGCCGTCGCCGTCCATCCAGCCGGGCGAGGGGATGCGCATCACCTGCAGCGGCGCGCCGCGCACGCCCGTCATGGCGCCCAGTTGGCGGGCGGTCTCGTCATAGAGCTCGGCGTTAGGGTCGGCCTTGCCCCAGGCGATCGGGCTGGCCACCACGCCGGGCGCGACGAAGCGGGCCAGGTTGTCGACATGGCCGTCGGTGTGGTCGTTGCGCAGGCCCTCGCCCAGCCACAGCACCTTGCGGGCCCCCAGCGCCTCGCCCAGGGCTGACTCGGCCGCCGCTTCGTCCCAGCCGGGGTTGCGGTTGGGGTTGAGCAGGCACTGGCGGGTGGTCAGCACCGTGCCCCAGCCGTCGTGATCGACCGCGCCGCCCTCGAGGACGAAGTCATTGGCGACCAAGGGCGCGCCGGAGGCGGCGGCGATCTGGGCCGCGACCTGGTCGTCGCCCTCCATCTCGTACTTGCCGCCCCAGCCGTTGAAGCGGAAGCCGATGGCCTTGCCGTCCTCGCGGAAGATCGGGCCGGTGTCGCGCAGCCAGATGTCGCCGAACAGGGCGCGGACGATTTCCACGCCGCCGACGCCGTCGAGCCGCTTGCGGGCGGCGGCCTCGGCCTCGTCGCCGCAGACCATCAGCCGCACACGTTCCTCGCCCGGCCCGGCGAGGGCGCGGGCCAGGTCGGCGACCTCGTCCTGGGCGGGTTCGAGGTCCTCCCGCCAAAGCTCTTCATGGCTGGGAAAGCCCAGCCACATCGCGCGGTGCGGGGCCCATTCGGCGGGGATGATCGGCGTGCTCATGAGGCGAGGGGAAGTGATGGTGAAGGGGCGCGACGTCAAGTGTAACGCGCAAAGAAGAAGGGCGGCCCGTTTCCGGACCGCCCTCCCTGTCTCTCGTTCCGGTCTGTTGAAGGACTAGAACTTGGTGCTCAGCGTCAGCTGGACCGTGCGCGGCGCGCCGATGCTGACGAAGGCGGTGTTCGGCCCGCGGGAGACCACGCCGGGGCCGGGATCGATGTCGGCGATGGTCTTGGCGTTCGTGCCCGAGCTGATGTTGCCGTAGTAGTCTTCGTCGAAGACGTTGGTGACGTTCAGCTGGATGTAGGCGCCCTTCTCGTTGAGCCACGGCAGGTCGTAGCGCATGTCGAAATCGAACACCATGTAGCCCGGCGTGACTTCGTCGTTCACGTCGGTGGTGAAGCGCTCGCCGACCTTCTTGCCCTGGAAGCCGACGGAGAGGCTCTCGGTCGGATTCCACTGGCCGCGCAGACCGAACATCCAGTCAGGCGTCTCGACCAGCTTCTTGCCTTTGAGCGGCAGGAAGGTCGTGGTCGGGGTGACGCGCAGCAGCAGGTCGTCCTGCAGTTCGCTGTCGGTGTAGCTCACCGAAGCGTAGACGCTGAACTGCGGGCTGGGGGTCCAGCCGGCCTGGGCGTCGAAGCCCTTCATCTCGACGTTGCCGACGTTGCGGTCGACGCTGAAGCCGAGGTCCGGATCGAACGAGGAGACGATCCGGTTTTCGAAGGTGTTGTACCAGACGGCCGCCGAAACGATCCACTGGGGCGAACGGAAGCGGTAGCCCAGATCCCACGCCTTGGTGGTTTCAGGCTGCACGTCCGTCAGGCGGATGATGTCCGTCACCGATTGCACGCCGGCGGTGTAGAGCTGGTCAGTGCGCGGCGCGGCCAGGCCTTCGGCGTAGCTCATGTAGACAGTGTGGCCCGGCATGAAGGTGTAGGCCGCGCCGATGTTCGGCAGAACGTCCTCGTACTCGACCTCGGCTTCGAACGGCCGGATGTACTGGGTGCCCGAACCGGCGAAAGTCACCAGGTTGGCCGAGGCCTGAACGCCGGCGGTGCCGGGGTCGATGTCGACATTGGCGACCGGCGTCTGGGTGGTGCAGAGCACGGTGCCGCTGTTGTTCTGGGTGTAGCAGTACTGGTTCAGCTCACGCTTGAAGAAGGGCGCGCGCAGGCCGACCGTCACGAACAGGTTGTCGTCCATGAACTGGCCGCGCCATTCGGCGGAGATCTGGTTCAGGATCGCGAACGACTGGCGGTCCCGCGAGCGGAGCGCGTAGCCGTCGGCGTTGAAGACCTTGCTGCCGTAGCCGTCCTTGCCGCCGAACACGTCTTCCGGATGACCGGCCGCGCTCAGGTAGCCGTACTGGCCCGTCTGGCGGTGGTTGCCGCGGTCGAAGGTGTAGGCGAAGCGGAAGGTGTGGTCGTCGTTCATGTCCCAGATCAGCGACGACATCACCGTGGCGCGGCGGGTGTTGGTCGTGTTCGGGCTGTAGAAGCGGACGGTGTCGAGCGTGTCGCCGTCGCCGTTCAGGTCAAAGCCCGCCAGGCCCGACGAGCCGCGGACCACGGTGGCGGTTTCCGACACCGCCGTGCTGCCGCCGCCGTTGGCGAGGACGTACTGGAAGGCCGAGTCGAAGGTCAGCGTCAGGTCGTCCGTCAGGCCGAAGCGGGCCTGCTGGCGAACATTGCCGGTGTTGGACGGGTTGATCCGCACGCCGTAGAAGTTGCCGCAGCTGGAGGTGTAGGCGGGGTTGTCGGCCGCGGCGGCGCCGTTGTTGAGCGCCGGATTGAACATCGCCGCGCTGTTGTTGTCGTTGTCCGCCGTACCGGCGGTCGCCGGATCGCGGGTGCAGACCGACAGGTTGTCGTAGTCACGACCGAACAGCTCGAAGTTGGCCATCGTCGTGGTGCGGTAGAAGTTGTTGCGGTTCTCGTTGTAGTGGAACGCCAGCGAGATGAAGTCGCCATCGCCGAGCGGCTGGTAGACCTTGCCGTTGACCTGCCACTTCTCGAGCGTGCCGGGACCCTTGAACTTCTCGTACTCCTGCTTGGAGCCGGCGATCCAGGCGCTGGTGCCCCAGGGGCCGAACTCGCCGGTGTCGAACAGGCCGAAGATCCGGCGGTAGTCGAACGAACCCACCGAGCCCTTCAGCCAGGCGCCCATTTCGCTCTCGGAGCGGCGGCTGGTGTAGTTGATGGTGCCGCCGGTGGCCGCCGCGGTCGGGCTGTCCACGTCGGTGGTGCCCATGTTGACGCTGGCGCGGCTGATCAGCTCGCCGTCGAGCTGCTGGTTGGTGTAGATGGCGTAGTTGCCGGTGTCGTTCAGCGGGATGCCGTCGAACGTCAGCGAGATGCGGTTGCCGTCGAAGCCGCGGATGCGGAGGTTGCCGCCCGACGAACCGTAGGGGTCGCTGTTGGTGAAGTTCAGGCCCGGCGTCAGGTTCAGCGTCTGGATGATCGACTGACCGGTCGTCTGGGTGGCGATGAACTCCTGGTCGATGGAGGCCTTCGCCTTGGGCGCCGTTTCAGCCGTGATCACGCCGTCGATGGTCGGCTGACCGCGGGCGGCGGTGATGACAACGGCCTCGACCTCGGTCGTGC
Source organism: Caulobacter sp. (assembly GCA_030683005.1). GTDB lineage: Bacteria > Pseudomonadota > Alphaproteobacteria > Caulobacterales > Caulobacteraceae > Caulobacter. The sequence continues at coordinate 76,320 of JAUXMY010000015.1, forward strand.
CGGTGGATTGCGCATAGGCGGCCGGGGCGAACATCAGTCCACCCGCGAGCGCGGTCGTCGCCACGAAGGCGAGCTTATTCTTCATCATGATCTAGAGTATCCCCTCTTGTCCCGACGCGGGTCAGATAACCAGTAACGGACCCGGCCCTGGCATTGGCAGCACGCCTTAACGCGTGAATGCGAAGCTTAGGTGACGAATGCCGGAAGGGTCCCAACGCCTGCTGATCAGTCTTTAAGGCGGCGCTCGGATGAAGCAAGGCGACGTTAACGATTGGAGCGCTTTTGAGGCGCCTTGTCGCATGATTGCGACACCCGGAGGCAGAGACCGCCTTTACAGAGGCCTCTCACGAGGCCAGCGTCCCCCGCCGACATGACCCAGACCGATCCCGCATTCATCTCCGAGACCGCCCGCGCCGCCCGGGCGACCCTGCTGTTTGTCCTTGGGCTGACGGCTCTTCGGCTGGCGGCGGTGTTCATCTCGCCGCTGGAGCTCTATCCGGACGAGGCGCAGTACTGGCTGTGGTCGCGCACCCTCGACTTCGGCTATTTCTCCAAGCCGCCGATGATCGCCTGGACCATCTGGCTGACCACCCTGATCGGCGGCGATGCGGAATCCTGGGTGCGGCTGGGCGGCCCGCTGTTTCACGCGGCGACCGCCACGGTGCTGTTCGCGGTCGGGCGCAATCTCTACCGCCCCTGGACCGGTGCGGCGGCGGCGGTACTCTATCTGCTGATGCCGGGCGTGGCCCTGTCCTCCTTCGTCGCCGCCACCGACGCCCCGCTGCTCTGCTTTTTGTCACTGACGCTGCTGGCCTATGTCTCGCTGCGCGATGATCCGGCCGACCTCAAGCCGGCCTTCGGGCTGGGCGCGGCGCTGGGCCTGGCGCTGCTGTCGAAATATGCGGCGCTCTACGTCCTGGCGGGCATGGCCCTGCATCTGGCGCTGTCGAGCGAGGCGCGGAAGGTCTGGACGCCGCGCCGCGCGCTGGCGGCCGGCCTAACCCTTGCGGCGGTCATCGCGCCCAACCTGGCCTGGAACGCCACGCACCAGTTCGCGACCGTCGGCCACACGGCCGCCAACGCCAACCTCGGCGGTTCGCTGTTCAATCCGGGCGAGATGCTCGGCTTCATCGGCGAGCAGTTCGGGGTCTTCGGGCCGATCCCGTTCGCGGTGCTGGCCGGAGCCGGGATCACCCTGGCCGTCCGCCGCCGACTGACCGGACCCGACCTGCTGCTGGCCTGCCTGACCGTGCCGCCGCTGGCGGCGATGATCGTCCAGGCCCTGATCTCGCGCGCCAACGCCAACTGGGCGGCCAGCGCCTATGTCGCCGGCGCGGTCCTGACCGCCGCCCTGCTGACCCGCGACTGGTCCGGCGGCTGGACCCGCGCCGCCCGCATCGCCCTGATCGGCGCGGTGGCGCTGCAGGCCGCCATCGCCCTGTTCGTCGTGGTCGCCGTCGCCCAGCCGCGCATCGTCGACCAGCTGGGTCAGTCCAACAGCATCAAGCGGCTGCGCGGGTGGGAGGAGGCCAGCGACCTGGTCATCCAGCGCGCGCGCACCGAGGCTCTGAACGGCGGAATCACCGCCATCGCCGTCGAGGATCGCTTCCTGTTCAACGCCCTCGCCTACCATGGCCGCGACTACTTCGCCGAACCCGGCGCCGCGCCCCTGACCATGTGGGTGCGCGACAAGGCCGGAAACCAGGCCGAGGCGGAGGCGCCGCTGACGCCGGACAGGGGCGGCCGGGTGGTGGTCGCCATCCTCGACGACAAGGCCGGGGCCAAGCAGGCCCGGATCAGCGCCGACTTCGCAACGGCCTCGCTGATCGAGGTTCGTCGCATCACCCTGAGCGTGCCGTGCAAGGGCAAGGCGGGCGAGCCCGACGCGAAGTACGACCATCGCTGCGTCCGGCGCGTCAGCCTGCTGCTGGGCGAAGGGTTCGCGCCTGTGGCCGACCGGAAACCCTACGGACCTAGCGGCCCCAGACCGCCTTCAGCCGGCCGTCGCGTCCGCAGGTCTGGCGGTAGAAGTTGTACCGCACCGGATTCTTCTTCGCGTAGTCCTGATGGTAGCCTTCGGCGAGCCAGAAGGAGGTGTAGCGTTCGATAGGGGTGACAATCGTCCGCCCCTTCAGCCGGGCCGCCGCGGCGGCTTTCGACGCCTCGGCCGCCTGGCGCTGTGCTTCGGTGGCGAACCAGACGGCGGTGGAATACTGATAGCCCCGGTCGCAGAACTGTCCGCCGGCATCGGTCACATCGACCAGCGGCCAGAACCGGTCGACCAGCTGGCGGTAGCTGATCTTCGCGGGATCGAAGGTGACCTTCACCGCCTCGCGATGGCCTTCGTGGTTCTCGTAGGTCGGGTTCTGCAGATCGCCGCCGGCGTATCCCGACACCGCGTCGACGACGCCCGGGATCTTCTCCATGTCCTTCTCGAGACACCAGAAGCAGCCGCCGGCGAACCAGGCGGTCTCGAGCTTCGGCGCGGCCTGAACCGGACCGATGGCGAGGAGGGTGAATGTGGCCGCGACGGCCGTCAGCAGGCGGGTGAGGTTCATGACCGTTAACTTGGGCCATCGCCGGGCGAGGACAAGTCACGAGTTGGCGGCTGAAGGCGGCAGCTGCCGGGGACACGCACTGAAGTGCATGTCCCCGCGCGTCGTCAGACCGCGACCTCGAACGCGGCTTCCGTCTTCTCGCGGACCTCGTCCACCGTCACGCCGGGAGCCAGTTCGATCAGGCGCACCGGCGTCTTGCCGCGATTGATCTCGAACACGCCCAGCTCGGTGATCAGCAGATCAACCACCCCGGCGCCGGTCAGCGGCAGGGTGCAGGCCTTGAGCAGCTTGGGCGCGCCGGACTTCTCGCAGTGGTCCATCACCACCACCACCCGCTTGACGCCAGCCACCAGGTCCATGGCGCCGCCCATGCCCTTGACCATCTTGCCGGGCACCATCCAGTTGGCCAGATCGCCCGTTTCGGAGACCTGCATGCCGCCCAGGATTGACAGGGCGATATGGCCGCCACGGATCATCGCGAAGCTGTCGGCCGACGAGAAGTACGACGAGCTGTCCAGCTCGGTGATCGTCTGCTTGCCGGCGTTGATCAGGTCGGCGTCTTCCTCGCCCTCGTAGGGGAACGGGCCCATGCCGAGCATGCCGTTCTCGCTCTGCAGCGTCACGTTCACCCCCTCGGGGATGTAGTTAGCCACCAGGGTCGGGATGCCGATGCCCAGGTTCACATAGAAGCCGTCCTGCAGCTCCCTTGCCGCGCGGGCGGCGACTTCGTCACGGGTCCAGGCCATCAGACGCTTTCCTTCTGGCGGGTGGTGACGCGCTCGATCCGCTTTTCGAAGACGGAGCCCTGGAAGATGCGGTCGACGAAGATGCCCGGCGTGTGAATGTTGTCCTTGTCGAGGGCGCCGATGGCGACCAGCTGCTCGACCTCGACCACCGTCTTGCGGCCGGCCGTGGCCATCATCGGGTTGAAATTGCGGGCCGTCTTGCGGAACACCAGGTTGCCCTCGGCGTCGCCGGTGTGGGCCTTGACGATCGACAGGTCGGCGGTGAGCCCGCGCTCCATCACATAAAGCTCGCCGTCGAAGTCGCGCACTTCCTTGCCCTCGGCCACCAGGGTGCCGACGCCGGTTTTGGTGAAGAAGGCCGGGATGCCGGCCCCGCCGGCGCGGATGCGCTCGGCCAGGGTGCCCTGCGGATTGAACTCCAGCTCCAGCTCGCCGGACAGGTACAGCTTCTCGAACAGCTTGTTCTCGCCGACGTAGGAACTGACCATCTTCCGGATCTGGCCGCTCTCCAGCAGGATGCCGAGGCCGAAGCCGTCGATCCCGCAGTTGTTGGAGATGACCGTCAGCTCCCGGGCGCCGTGCTCGCGGATCGCCGCGATCAGGTTCTCCGGGATGCCGCACAGGCCGAAGCCTCCGGCCATGATGGTCATGCCGTCGAACAGCAGCCCGTCGAGGGCTTCGGCGGCAGTCTTGGTCACCTTGTCGACCATGGGTCCTCCAGGGGAAAGCGCGGCGACCGTCTCGCCGAGAACGGCGGGAAATTCAACCCGTGATGAATAATGGCGGCGTGTCCACACGCTAACATCCGCGTGTGCCTGTCGCCAAACACCGCGCCCGGAGATCGACCCCCGGGCGCTAAGGCGCCAGAACTGCGGTCAGCGGCAACGGCGCGGGGACTGGCATGGCGGCGGAATCGGCGGGCGTGAATCTGGCGCAGGTGGTTGCGGTGCTGGGGGCCGGCGTCATCGCGGGCCCGATCTTCAAACGTCTCGGGTTCGGCTCGATCCTCGGCTACCTGGTCGCCGGGATCATCATCGGCCCATTCGCCCTGGGCGTGCTGGACGAGCCGGAGACCATTCTGCACATCGCAGAGCTCGGCGTGATCATGTTCCTGTTCATCATCGGGCTGGAGATGCGGCCCTCGCGGCTGTGGAGCATGCGGCGCGACATCTTCGGCCTGGGCGCCGTTCAGGTGGCCGGCTGCGGCGCGGCCATGACCCTGGCCCTGATCGCCTTCGGCCTGCCCCCCGCCGTCGCCTTCATCGGCGCCATGGGCTTTGTCCTCTCCTCCACCGCCGTGATCATGCAGATGCTGGAGGAGCGCGGCGAGACCACTACGCCGCCGGGCCAGCGGGCCGTCTCCATCCTGCTTCTCGAGGACCTGGCCATCGTGCCGCTGCTGGGCGTGGTGGCGCTGCTGTCGCCCCGGCCGGAGACGGGAGGGTCCTGGGCCGCGGATCTGCTGATCGCACTGGGCGCCCTGGTCGGGCTGTTCATCGCCGGGCGCTACCTGCTCAATCCGCTGTTCCGCCTGCTGTCGGCCGCCCGGGCGCGCGAGGTGATGACGGCCGCCGCCCTGGCCGTGGTGCTAGGCGCGGCCTGGATCATGGATCTGAGCGGCCTGTCGATGGCCATGGGCGCCTTCCTGGCCGGGGTGCTGCTGTCGGGATCGGCCTATCGCCACCAGCTGGAGGCCGACGTCGAGCCGTTCCGCGGCCTGCTGCTGGGCCTGTTCTTCATTGCCGTGGGCATGTCGCTGGACCTGGCCGTCGTCGCCGCCGAGTGGCGGATTCTGGTCATCGCCGTGGTCGGCCTGATGGCCATCAAGGCCATCGGCATCTTCGGGGTGGCGAAGCTGTTCAGGGCCCGGACGGGCGAGGCGATCAACCGCGCGGCGCTGTTCGCCCAGGGTGGCGAGTTCGCGTTTGTCCTCTAAGCGGCCGCGGCCGCGGCCGGAGTGATCAACGCCCGCGATAACGCCATCTTCACGGCCGCCGTCATCCTGTCGATGATCCTGACGCCCTTCGTGGTCATGGCCGTGCGCGCGCTGGTGCGGCCCGAGGCGCAGGACACCGACGGCGTCGAGGCGCCGGACGGCCTGTCGGGCAGCGTGCTGGTGGTGGGCTTTGGCCGCTTCGGCCAGGTGGTTTGCCAGTCGCTGCTGGCCCGGGGGGTCGACGTCAGCATTCTGGACATCAACGCCAACCGCATCCGCAACGCCGAGCCGTTCGGCTTCAAGGTCTACTACGGCGACGGGTCACGGCCGGAGATCCTGCACGCGGCCGGCGCCCACAAGGCGAGGCTGATCGCTGTCTGCATCGAGGACGTGAAGGCCGCCAACCTGATCGTCGAGCTGGCCAAGGCGGAATTCCCGCATGCGGCCCTGATGGTTCGCGCCTTCGACCGCGGCCATGCGCTGGACCTGATTCGGGCCGGCGTGGACTACCAGATCCGCGAGACCTTCGAGTCGGCGATGACCTTCGGCGCGCAGGCGCTGGAGGCGCTTGGTCTGACGCCTGAAGAGGTCGCCGAGACCAGCGCCGACATCCGCGAGCGGGACCAGGAGCGGTTCACCCTGGAAATGACGGGGGGCATCTATGCCGGCGTCGGGCTGTTGCACGGCAACGCCCCGATCCCGGCGCCGCTGTTCAAGCCGCGGAAACTCGACGACATCGCCCCGCTCGATCAGATCGCGCCGGTGATCCCGCTGGAGACCGCGCTCCTGCCCGCCGAAGACGGGGTCGTGCCGGTGGTCGAGGTGGTGAAACGGAAACGGGCGGCTCCGAAGAGGCCGCCCGCGCCGAAATAGAGAAAAGACCTAGCCGCGGAACGGACGCAGCACGATCTCGACACGACGGTTCTGGGCGCGGCCCTCGACCGTGGCGTTGCTGGCGATCGGCTGGGTTTCGCCGCGACCCTGGACGTAGAAGCGGTCGCGCAGCAGACGGCCGTTGTTGATCAGGTAGGAGGCGACCGAACTGGCGCGGCGTTCGGACAGGGCCTGATTGTACTGGTCGTTGCCGGTGGAGTCGGCGTGGCCGGTGATGTCGACCATGGTCTGCGGATACCGGTTCAGGACGGACGCGACACTGTCCAGGACCCCGTAAAACTGCGGCTGGATGTCGGCGCGATCAACGCCGAAGGTCACGTCGCTCGGCATGTTGAGAATCAGGTCGTCTCCCTGGCGGGAGACCGTGACGCCGGTGTTGGCCAGTTCGGCCCGCAGCTCCGCCTGCTGGCGATCCATGTAGTTGCCGACCGCCGCGCCGCCGAGGGCGCCGACGCCGGCGCCGATCAGGGCATTCTTGCGGCCCTGTTCGCCGTCGCTGGTGTTGGTCAGGTAGCCGAGCAGCGCGCCGCCGACGGCGCCGGCGATCGCGCCGGTCCCGGTGTTGTTGCGGACCGTCTCGCCGCTGTAGGGGTCGATGGTCGTGCAGGCGCCCAGCGCGGTGGCGGCGAGCAGGCAGGCGGCAAGCGCCGAGGTCTTCAGCATGGGTAGCTCCGGTGTGATTGTACCGCGGTAACGGGTTGCGCCGACAAAAGTTCCATTGTCGGGCGCCCGACCTTGATCCAGGTCAGGTGCGCGAGCGTTCCGGCAGGTGTAAAAGGCCCGCCATGACCGACACGACCCTGACCAAATCCGCGATCGAGCCCGTCTCGTTCGCGCTTTACGACACCGACTTCGAAGCCTTTTCGACGGCGCTGGGCGACAGCTTCCGTCGCTACGGCTTCGCGGTGATTTCCGACTACGACATGGCGCAGGCGCGGATCGACGCCGCCATCGACGCGGCCAAACGCTTCTTCGCCCTGCCCGAGCCGGTGAAGAAACAGTACGCGGTCGGCAAGGGCGGCCAGCGCGGCTACATCCCGTTCGGCATCGAGACGGCCAAGGGCGCGACGCACCACGACCTCAAGGAATTCTGGCACATGGGTCGCGACCTGCCGCCCGGCCACCGCTACGAGCCGCAGATGCCGCCCAACGTCTGGCCGGCCGAGACGCCCGACTTCCGGGAGAAGATCGCCTGGCTCTACGGCGCGCTGGACAGCATGGGCGTAAAGGTCCTGCAGGCCATCGCCCACTACCTGGGCCTGCCGCGCGACCAGTTCGACAGCGCGGTGGCCGAGGGCAACAGCATCCTGCGCCTGCTGCACTATCCGCCGATTCCGGCCGACGCGACCGGCGTCCGGGCCGGCGCCCACGGCGACATCAACGCCATCACCCTGCTGCTCGGCGCCGAGGAGGGCGGACTGCAGGTCAAGGATCGCGACGGCCAGTGGCTGCCGATCAATCCGCCGCCGGGCTGCCTGGTCTGCAACATCGGCGACATGCTGGAGCGGGCCACCAATCACGTCCTGCCCTCGACCATTCACCAGGTGGTCAATCCGCCGCCGGAGCGGCGCGGGTTCGCCCGCTACTCGACGCCGTTCTTCCTGCATTTCGCGCCGGATCATGAGATCACCACGCTGCCGGGCTGCGCCACCGCGGAGAACCCCGACCGCTATCCGGAGCCGATCACGGCCGACGCGTTCCTGATGCAGCGCCTGCGCGAGATCAAGCTGCTCTGACGGCGGCGTCAAAACGGCCCTGACGGGCACGTTAAATTAACCACGAGCCGCCCAGTCTTCGACCGATCAAGGACGGGGGACCGGGCATGGCGCCACTCGCGCCTATTCACGACGAAGCGCATCGCCTCGCCGAGGTTCGGGCCCTCGACCTCGTCGCCCTGCGGCCGGTCATCGGCCGGGTGACCCGCCTCGCCCGCAGCGCGTCGAACTCGCCGTTCGCCTACGTCGTCCTCGTCGATGCCGACCGCGTCTGGATGTCCGGCTTCGAGGGCGTGCCCGAGAAATTCGGCGACCTCGCCGACTCCACGACCGCCCACACCCTTGGCCAGGGCGCCGTCTGGCGCGAGGACCTGTCCGCCCTGTCGCCCGACCATCCCTGGGTAAAGGGGCCGCCCCACGCCCGGTTCTACTGCAATGCGCCCATCACGCTGTCCAATGGCGCCCGGCTGGGCGCCCTGTGCGTGGTCGGACCGCAACCCCGGGAACGCGACGAAAGGCTGATGGCCGACCTCGCCGACCTCGCCGCGCTTCTGGCGGAAGCCATCGAGCGTCTGCGCGCCGGCCGGATCGCCGAGGAGGCCGCGCGGGAGGCTCGCGCCGCTACGGTCCTGAAGGACGCCATCATGCGCGCCTCGCCGGTGGCGCTGGGCATGACTGACCGCGATCTGCGCTACCTGTTCGTCAACGACCGATGGGTCGAGGAGAAAGGCATCCCGGAGTCGGAGGCGCTCGGTCGTACAATGGAGGAGCTGTTTCCGGCCTCCTACCCCTCGCTCGAGGAATCCTACCGGGCCTGCCTGGCGGGCGAGACGCTGGCGACCGACCGGATTCTTGTGCCCAGCCACCGGCTGCCGGACCGCTGGCTGCGCGGCACCCTCTGCCCCTGGCACGACTCCACCGGCGAGATCGGCGGCCTGATCTCGATGAGCCATGACGTCAGCGGGGTGATCAGCTCGCTGGAACTGGCCGAGCGCTCCACCAAGCGCCTGGAACTGGCCCTCGATATCGCCGAGGTGCTGGTCTACGAGGTCAACTACCGGACGCGGACCCTGCGCGTCGACGGTGCGGCGGACACCTTCTTCGGCGGCGCCCTGAGCTACGACGATGTGGCCCGCGACATGTGGGTCACCGTCCACCCCGAGGACCGTCCCGCCGCCGTGGAGGCCTGGGACCGGCATCTGCGTGACGGCACGCCGTTCCGCACCGAGTACCGTCTCAATCCGCCCGACGGCCGTGAGGTCTGGGCCTTTTCGGCCGCCGAGCTGCTGTACGGCGAGGACGGCCGCATCGACGGCGTCCTGGGCGTGCTCAAGAACATCACCGCCCGCAAGCAGTCCGAGGTGGCGATCATGCGGGCCCGCGACGCCGCCGAGGCGGCCAACCGCGCCAAGAGCGAGTTCCTCGCCAACATGAGCCACGAGATCCGCACGCCGCTGAACGGCGTGATGGGCGTGGCCTCGGCTCTGGCCCAGACGCCCCTGACCGACGCCCAGGCCGAGATGGTCGGATTGATCGAGACCTCCGGCCAGACGCTGGAAGCCATCCTCGCCGACGTGCTGGACCTGGCCCGCGTCGAGGCCGGACGACTGGAGCTCAAGGCCGAGCCCTTTGACCTGGGCGACTGTCTGAATTCGGCGGCCGCCCTGTTCCGTCCGGCCGTCGAGGGCAAGGCCCTCGGCTTCGATATCGATATCGCCCCCGAAGCGCAGGGCGCCTTCGTCGGGGACGCGGTGCGGATCCGCCAGATACTCTGCAACCTGCTCTCCAATGCTGTGAAATTCACCTCGACCGGCCGTCTGGGCCTGAGGGCCGCCGCCCGGGACGAGGCGCGCGGCCGCACCCGCCTGACCCTGACCGTCAGCGACACCGGGATCGGCTTCCTGCCCGAGGTGAAGGCGCGGCTGTTCGAACGCTTCCAGCAGGCCGACGGCTCGATCACCCGGCGCTACGGCGGCACGGGCCTGGGCCTGGCCATCTCCCGCGCCCTGGCCGAGGCCATGGGCGGCGACCTGGAAGCGGAGTCGACGCCGGGGGAGGGCGCGACCTTCACGCTTACCCTGTATCTGACGCGCGCCGCGAAGCCGGCCGCGGCCGAACCGGTCGCGCTCTCGGCCCTCTCCCATGGCGAGCGCGAGCCCCGGGTGCTGCTGGCCGAGGACCATCCGATCAACCGCAAGGTTGTCGAACTGCTGCTCGGCCAGGTCGGGGTCGATCTGGTCAGCGTCGAGAACGGCGCCGAGGCGGTGGAGGCGGCCGCGGCGGGGTCATTCGACCTGATCCTGATGGACATGCAGATGCCGGTGATGGACGGCCTGACCGCCATCCGCGCCATTCGCCAGGACGAGCGCGCCCGCCGCGCGCCGCCGACGCCGATCTGGGCGCTGTCGGCCAACGCCCTGCCCGAGCATATCGAGGCTTCGATGGCGGCCGGCGCCGACGGACACCTGACCAAGCCGATTTCCGGCGGGGCCCTCATCCAGGTGCTGGCGACCGCCTGCGAACAGGTCGAGGCGCGGGAGCGGGCCGCCGGCTGATACCGCCGACGGCGGCGCCCGCCTACTTCGACAGCCGCAGCTTCATGATATCGCGGCCGATGGCCGAGAAGGCGTCCTTCAGCGCGCCGCCGCTGGACGGCAGGTACAGGTGGGCCGATGACGTCGCGCAGTTCTTGAGCAGCGTCTCGGCCTCGCCGCCGGCGGCCATGCCCAGCCCGACCGTATAGACGACGACACCCGCGTTCTTCATCGCCGTGCAGGTCCGCAGCGCCTGGGCGGCGCCCTGGCCATTGGTGGCGTCGCAGTTGATCTTGTCGGATGTGGAGCCGCTGCCCGATCCCGCATTCCTGGCGATGACGCCCTGGCAGTAGGGCGAGTTGAACTCCCCGTCGGTCATGATCACCACCGCCTTCAGCAGGTCAGGCTTGCTGTAGGCCGCCGGCTGGCTGGCGACCGGCCACAGCGAGGCGAAGTTCGGCGAGACCATGTACCAGCCCCATTCGACGCCGATCTGGCCGGCGGTCGATCCAGCCGCGGCGTAGGTATCGATCTGGGCTTTCAGAGCGGTCCTGTTGGTGCTCAGCGGCATGATCATCGCCGTCGGGCAAGCATTGCCGCTGCTGGGATAATTGGCCCCCACAGGCGCAATCCCGGGCGCCGTATCGGTGTAGGCGTAGGCGCCGGTCCGCTCGGTGGCGCAGGTGTTGATCTGGTGCATCCTGATCTGTGGCGTGCTTGATGCGTTGGTAAACCGTTGGAACTCGCAGCCGTAGGTGGTGCAGTAGGACGTCCCGCCGGAGGTCCAGACCGAGGAGGTGGGGCCCAGGACGCCGACCAGCGAGAAGGTCGTCGAGGTGGTGTTGGCGATCGAATAGGTGTTGCCGTTCAGCGCGGTGAGCCCGCCCACGCCCGAGAAATAGATATCGTCACCGTTGGCGTAGCCGTGCGCCGCCGACGTCGTGACGACCAAGGAGCAGTCCGAAACCTGACACTTTCGAATAATCCCACCGGACGTGTACGTGCTCCAGAACGAACTGCTGGTCCCGAACAGTCGGAAGTTGTTCGTCGCGGCATTCGACACCGTGTAATACTTGTCGTTCACCTGCGTCATGCCGTTGACGCCGCTGATGTAGACGACATCGCCGTTCTGGAAGCCGTGATTTGACGACGTGACCAGCGCCGAGCTGGCCTTGCTGATCCCGGTGATGTTCTTCGTCGCGCCCGATTGCCATGAAATGCCGCTGATCGAGCGGGTGCCGACCACCGCGCCGCGGACCGACGGCGCATAGCCGCCGACATTGACCGCTACCGAATAGGGCACCAGCGCCGCCTTGGAGTAGTAGGGCGACTGCGAGTCGGACACGACCATGTCGATCAGGTCCTTGGCGGCCGCCTTCAGGTCCGTCAGCCGCGACCCGGCCATCGAGCCGGTGACGTCCAGCACCAGCGCCAGCTCGACGTTGATCGCCGCGCGCGTGGCCTCCGACACGGCCCCGACCTGCATGTCTCCGCCCAGCCAGAGGTTGGAAATGTAGGGCGAGAGACCCGACGTCGCGGTCCCTGAGACCTTGCTGCCCACGATCTTGAACGAGGAACTCAGGAGCGTCGCCTTGCTCATCCCGGTCAACTGCGCCGCCAGCGCGGCGGAACCCATCGCCTGGGCCTGGGCGTCAGTCGTCGCCGTCGAACGGGCGACCAGCAGAACGGCCGCGTCGAGGGCGTCCTGCAGATGGCGCTTCTCGACGCTGGCGCGGTTGATGTCGATCAGCGCGAACGACATCACCGCCAGCGGCAGCGCCATGACCGCGAACCAGATGGCCACCGCGCCGCTCCGTGCGCGAGCGAAGCGGGAAAGAAAACCGGCGGACCCGTTTCCAGATCCCGTCGAGCGTCGGCGGTTCATGAGTCGTTTACCCCGATTGAACCGGCATTCTCGCGCGTGAGAGTAAGAAAATAGCCAACAGGCGTGGTGAATCGGCGCTTTACCCTCGGGGCGTCACTTCGAGAGCCGCAGCGCATTGATGTCCTGGCCGATGGCGCGGAACGCCACCTTCAGGTCCGCGCCGCTGTCGGGGAGGAACATGTGGTCGGCGTCAGTGGCGCATTCTTCCATGATGTTCTCGGCCGCGCTGTTGCCCGACAGGGCGAAGCCGACGGTGTAGATCACTACGCCCTGCGCCTTCATCGCATCGCAGAGAGCTTCGGCCTGGGCATAGGCGTTGCCGTTGGTGGCATTGCAGTTGATCTTGTCGGACGAGGATCCTGAGCCGGAGGTGGCGTCCTTGCTGATCACGCCCTTGCAGTAGGTGGTGTTGAACTCGCCGTCGGTCATCAGGACCACGACCTTGAGCAGGTCGTCGCCGCCATAGGCCGCCGGACGGCTGTCCTCGCCCGGCCACAGGTAGCCGAAGCTGGGCGAGACCATGTACCAGCCCCAGGCCAGCCCGATATGACCAGCCGTCGAGCCGGAAGCCTGCAGCGTGTCGATCCGGGCCTTCAAGGCCGTCTCGTCGCTGGACAGCGGTGTGATCGAGGCCGCCGGGCAGGGGTTGTTGCTGCCGGCGTAGTTGCGGCCGACCAAGGCGGTGGATGGCGCTGCGTCGGTATAGGCCTCCGCGCCGGTGCGCTCGCTGACGCAGGTGCTGATGGTTCGTGTCGCCGTGCCGCCCGAGGCGGTGGTGAAGGTGAACTTCTCGCAGCCCGGCGTGGTGCAGGTGCCGGCGGTCGGCGTTCCTCGCACGTTGGCGGCGTAGCTGCCGACATTGACGCCCATCGAGTAGGGAACCAGCGCCACCTTTGAATAGAACGGCGTCTGCTGCGACTGGATGATCATCTCGACCAGCTCCTTGGCCGCCGCCCGCAGGTCGGTGATCTTGCTGCCGCCCATCGATCCGGTGATGTCCAGCGCCAGGGCGACCTCGATGTTCTTGGAGGCCCGGACCACCTCGGTCTGCGCCCCGATTTCCATGTCTCCGTCCAGCCAGAGGCCGGCGATGACCGGCGTCATCTTCGCGGTGGCGGAAGCGACGACGGCGTTGTCGACCAGCTTGAAGCTCGAGGTCTTCAGGGTCGCGCGCGATCCGGTCAGATCGACGACGAGGACGCCCTCGCCCACGGTCTGGAGACCCTCGTCGGTGGTGGCGGTCGACCGGGCCGCGGCCAGGGCGGCGGCGTCCAGCGCGTCCTGCAGATGGCCCTTGGCTGCGGACGCCCGGCTGACGTCGACCATGCCGAAGACGGCCACCGAAAGCGGCAGCGCCATCAGCGCGAACTGGATCGCGGCGGCGGCGCTGTTGTCTCGCCGGAACGCACCAGCGAAATCGCGCATCCGTTGAAGGATGGTACGCTCGGTTGTCATGGCCCCACCTGTTCCGACTGGTCTTGACCGTCGGTCGGGCAGACTGCGGCCTGCACGGTAAACGTCATGGCCACAGGACAGGGTGAAAGTCCGGCAACCATGACGGCGGCGGGGGGGGGGCGCAATGGCGGCCGCCCGACAGGAGAAGGCGGGCCGCGTCGCCGCGGCCCGCCCTCGAGTTCACGGGTCGGTCAGGCTACCAGCCGCACTTCTCCTTCTTGTTCTGCGCGGTCAGCCAGACGTTCAGCGGCTTGAAGTAGTCGGCGACGGCCGAGGCGTCGCCGGTGGTCTGGCCGGTGAAGGCCTGCATGGCTTCCGGCCACGGACGGGAGGCGCCCATCTCCATCATGGCGTTGAACTTCGCCCCGACGGCCTTGTCGCCGTAGATCGAGCAGCGGTGCAGCGGGCCCTTCCAGCCGGCCTGCTGGCAGGCGGCCCGGTGGAATTGGAACTGGTACACATGGGCCAGGAAGTAGCGGGTGTAGGGCACGTTGCCGGGCACATGGTACTTGGCCCCCGGATCGAAGGCGTCGGCCGGACGGTCGCCCGGGGGCGTGATGCCCTGGTACTGGGTGCGCAGCTTCCACCAGCCGGCGTTGTAGGTTTCCGGCGTCAGCGAGCCGTCGAACACCTGCCAGCGCCAGCGGTCGACCAGCAGGCCGAACGGCATGAAGGCGATCTTGTCGAGCGCCATCTTCAGCAGGAAGGGCACGTCGCCGTCCGCGCCGGGCACAGTGTTGAGCAGCTGGATCTGGTTGAGGTAGGTCGGGGTCAGCGCCGACAGGCCGACGAAGTCGCCGATGGCCTCGTGGAAGCCGTCGTTCGCGCCGTTCTTGAAGATGTACGGCTGATCCTTGTAGGCCCGCTGGTAGTAGTTGTGACCCAGCTCGTGGTGGACGGTGTAGAAGTCCTCGCCGTTGACCTTGGTGCACATCTTGATGCGCAGGTCGTCGCGGTCGTCCAGGTTCCAGGCCGAGGCATGGCAGACGACTTCGCGGCCCTCGGGCCGCACGATCTGCGACCGGGTCCAGAAGGTCTCCGGCAGCGGCGCCAGGCCCATCGAGACGTAGAAGCCCTCGCCGGTCTTGACCATCCTGGCGGCGTCATACTTCGCGTCGACCAGCAATTGGTCGAGGCTGTAGCCCGAGGTCTCGGTCTTCGGCGCGACGATCGGATAGATGTTGCCCCACTGCTGGGCCCACATGTTGCCCAGCAGGTCGGCGCGGATCGGGCCGGTGCGCGGCTGGACCACATCGCCGTACTGCTCGTTCAGCCGGGCGCGGACGTAGCAGTGCAGATTCCTGTAGAAGGGCTCGATCTGCTTCCACAAGCGGTCGGTGTCGGCCGCGAAGGCGTCGGGATCCATGTCGTAGCCGGACCGCCACAGGGCGCCGGTGTCCTTGTAACCCATGCCGGTCGCGCCCTCGTTGGAAAGCGCCACCAGCCTGGCGTAGTCCCCCTTCATCACCGGCGAGATCGAGTGCCAGCCTTCCCAGACGGCCTGCATCTCGGCGGGATTGCGGCTCGACGCCAGCACGTCCTCGGCGTCGTTCAGGGTGATCTGCTTGCCCTGGTAGGTGAACTTGCCGGTCGAGTAGACGGAGTCGAGGCGCGAGCCGATGGTCGCCATCTCGTCGGCCGCACCGGGCCGCTGCGGGGCCGGGGCGACCACGGCGCGCTTGAGGATTTCGAGCTTTCGGCGGGTCACCGCGTCGACCGCGACGCCGTCGTACTTCGCGGCCTCGATGGCCGCGCGGGTGGCCAGGTCGGTGAACTCCGCGCCCGCCTTGGCTTCCAGCCACATGGTGTCTTCGGTGATATAGGTGGCGCGCACCCAGGCGGCGCGGGCGGCATACTGCGACAGGGCTGCCATCTGGGCCTCGGTGCGATCGACGAAGGCCCTGGCCTCTTCGGGCGTCGGCCTGGCCGCGGCGGCGACGGGGGCGGGCTGTTTGGCCTGGGCGGCCGCGAGCAGGCCCGCGCTTCCGGCGACCAGCGAGATCGCCGCGCCGGCCGCGAGAAGTTTGATCTTCAACATCGGACTGTTCCTCGAGGGGATTCGGATTGGCGGGCATGGGAAGCGCTCCGCCGGGGTTCCGTCAAGGAAACTCGCCGCGTCAGTCGGAGTTCTGCGGCGTCTCGAAAGCGGGCGGCTCGACCGCGGCCAGCTCCGGCGTCGCGGCGGGCTCGGGGGCGTCTGCCTCGGGCAGCGGATCGGCTTTCTGCTCCGGCGCGGGCCGGCGGGCGGCCGGCTTGGGCTGCGGCGCCGGCTCGGTCCGTTCAGCGGCGCTGGTCGGCCGCATCCTGCCCACGCAAGCGGCGAGGCCATCGTTGCGCACCGTGCCGGCCGCCGCCCCGATGCGGCGGGAACGGCTGGCTACGTACTTGCCGGGCTTGACGGCGTCGTACCTCAGCGGACTGGGCAGGGTGGCGACCAGGCGCGCCGCCTGGGCCCGGGTGACCCGGTTGGCGCTGACCCCGAAATAGCGGCGCGAGGCCGCTTCCACGCCATAGATGCCGGGGCCCATCTCGGCGACATTGAGGTAAACCTCCATGATCCGCCGCTTGCCCCAGAACGTTTCGATCAGGACGGTGAAATAGGCTTCCAGTCCCTTGCGGACATAGGACCGCGCCGGCCACAGGAAGACGTTCTTGGCCGTCTGCTGGCTGATGGTCGACCCACCCTTCACCCGTCCGCCGCGCTGGTTGTTCTTCCAGGCCTTCTCCATGGCCTCGAAGTCGAAGCCGTTGTGTTCGCAGAAGCGGGCGTCCTCGGCGGCGATGGCGGCCTGGACCAGGGCCGGCGACATGCGGTCCAGCGAGCGCCAGCGGTAGTCCCAGCCCTTCCCCTCGACCACCCGCTGCACCATCAGGATGGTGAAGGGCGGGGGTGCGAACCGGTAGAACAGGGTGAGGCCGACCGGAGCGACCACCACCAAGATGAAGGTCCACAACGCCAGGCGCCGGAATAGCCGCCAAAACCCGCCCGGGCGGCGCGGCGCCTTTCGCGGCGGCGCGGGCTTGAAGCGCGGCGGGATCGGCGGCGGCGGGGGGGCGGCGGACTTCGGCCTGGACTCTGGCGTAGACGAGGGTTCCGGCTCGATGTCCGGCTCGGGCGAATCGTCCGCCCCGTTGTCCGGCGGACCGGCCGTGGGCGCATCGAACGGCTGGGCCGCCTCGTCCTGCGGCGGGCCGGGCGTCTCGCCGTCCTTGTCCGGGTCTTCCGGGTTCACGCGCCGCTCCCCTTGCCTTGACGTGGCGGATGGATGCTAACCCCATGTCGCCCAATCCGCCGCGGAGCGAAAGAGCCATGAACGTCACAGAAGCCGTCGATCGCCGCGTCTCTGTCCGCGCCTTCAAGCCCGACCCGGTGCCCGGGACCCTGGTCCGCGAGATCCTCGAGGCCGCCCATCGCGCCCCGTCCGGCGGCAACCTCCAGCCCTGGCGGGTCCACGCCCTGGCCGGCGCCCCGCTGGAGGCGCTGAAGGCCAAGGTGGCGGCCAACCTCGGCGGCGAGACGCCGGAGTACGAGGTCTATCCCGACAATCTGTGGGACCCGTTCCGCACGCGCCGCTTCGAATGCGGCGAGGACCTCTACGCCACGCTCGGCATCCCGAGGGAGGACAAGCCCGCCCGGCTGCAGCAGCTGTTCAAGAACACCCAGTTCTTCGGCGCCCCGGTCGGCCTGTTCTTCAGCCTCGACCGCAAGCTCGGCCGGCCGCAGTGGGCGGACGTGGGCATGTACATGCAGACGGTGATGCTGCTGGCCGTCGAACGGGGCCTGGCCACCTGCGCCCAGGAGTTCTGGGCCCGCTATCCCAGGACCGTCGGCGACCACATCGGCCTGCCCGACGACCACATGCTGTTCTCCGGCATGGCCCTGGGCTGGGCCGACGAGACGGCGCCGATCAACAGCCTGCGGACCAGGCGGGACCCGTTCGATGTGTGGTGCAGCATGGACGGGTTCGACTGAGATCTTCCTCCCCGTAAACGGGGAGTATCAAGAGCGCTCCACAACCCCCGCGCCGCCCTCTTCATCACCCCAGGCCACCCGACCTCCGTCGGCGGTGATGGCCAGGGCCGAGATGGCCGCGCCCTTTTCGGCCTTCAGCGTGTCCATCTTGCCGCTCTTGAGATCCGCCACCCAGACGCGGCCGTCGTCGAGGCCGGCGGCCAGCAGCGCCAGCTTCGGCGTCGCGGCCACCCGCACGACCAGGGCGGTCTGGTCGTAGCCGATCTCGGCCGCCTCCTTGCCCATCGGGCCGGTGGCGCCGCTGAACGGCCAGACCACCGCGCCGTTGGCGCCGGAGGTGGCCAGCATCACCCCGCCCGAGAGGAAGGCCATGCTCTTCACCTTGGACGGATAGCCGCCCATGCGCATGTTCTTGCCGTCGGCCACGGTCCAGCCGTGCAGGCTGTTCTCCTGCATGGCGCTCATCAGGAACCTGCCGTCGGGGCTGAAGGCGACGAGCGAGTGGGCGCCGGCCCACTTCAGCAGGCTGGGCTTCTGCTCGGCGATCCGCGCGTACCACAGCGCCGCCCCGCCATAGGTGGCGGCGGCGATGCGACGGCCCTTGGGATCGAAAGCGACGTCCGACACCGACTTGTCGTGGGTGAACACACGGGCAAAGGCGGCGTCCTTGCTGTCGCGCACATGCAGGTCGCGGCCGGCGGAGAAGGCGATCAGGCCCGATTCGGCGGAGGCGGCGACGGCGTCGATCCAGCGTCCCTTCACCTCGGCGAGCAGGGTCGCGGCGATCTCGTCGCCGTCCATGCGCGTCCAGACCACCCGGCCGTCATCGCCGCCGGTCAGAATGCCGTCGCCCGAAGGGTGGCGGCAGGCGGCCAGCACGGCCCCGTCGTGAGCCTCCACGGTGATGAATCCGCCGGCCGCAACGGCCCGTACCGAACCGTCCCCCAGAGCGAACAATGTTCGCCCTGAGCGGTCGAAGAGGGCGGCGGTCACATAGGCGTCGAAATCGAAGGTCATGGTCCCGGCGTTTACCGCGTGGGAACAGGTTTTGCCCAGCGTGTCGGCGATTTCGTGTTCGGCGAGAGTCGGGCTTTACAAGCGCTGCCATCCGCGCAATGGGTGGCCTGAATGAATAGCTGGCGCATCGGAAGCGCCGGCCTACTGGGAGTGTCCGAATGGGTGCCAAACTCGGCGGCGGTGGCGGCAAGAAGTACGATCTTGGCCAAAACAGCGAAATCAATGTGACGCCCTTCGTGGACGTCATGCTCGTGCTGCTGATCATCTTCATGGTCGCCGCGCCGATGGCGACGGTGTCGATCGCCCTGGACCTGCCGCCGGCCGTCCCGCCTGATCCGAGCGCTCCGAAGCCGAAGGAGCCGACCTTCATCTCCATCCAGGAGTCAGGGGCGATCTTCATCGCCGAGAAGCAGACCAGCCTCGAGAACCTGATCCCGGACATCAACGATTCGATGACCGCCAAGGGCGTCACCGGCCCGCTGACTGAAGAGCGCGTCTTCGTCCGCGCCGACGCCGACGTGTCCTACGAGCAGTTCATGGCCGTGCTGAACGTCCTGCAGGCCAACGGCTACTACAAGCTCGGCCTGATCAACGAGGACATCGAGTAGTCCTCTACCGATCAGCGGAAATGCAGAAGGGCCGGTGGAAACACCGGCCCTTTTTCTTTGCCGCCAATCCTCCCCAGCTGGCTGGGGAGGATTGATCCGTCACTACGCCACGCACCCCTCGAATCCGGCCTGCAGCGCCGCCTCATCCAGGTCGCGGCCGATGAACACCATGCGGCTGTAGCGACTGTCGGAGTCGGTCCAGGGGCGCTGGTAGTCGCCCTCCAGGATCATGTGCACCGCCTGGAACACCAGCCGGCGGTCGTCGCCCTTGATGTCCAGGATGCCCTTGGCCCGCAGGATGTCGGGGCCCTTGTCCTGCAGCAGGGCGTTCAGCCAGTTGGTGACCCTGATGCCGTCCAGCGGCTTGTGCGAGGTCAGCGAGATCCCGCGGATGCCGGCCTCCGCGGCATGATCATGGGCGTGATCGTGAGCGTGGTGATCGTGGCTGTGGTCATGATGATGGTGGTCGTGATCGTGCTCACAGTCCTCGTCATGGACGTGGCCCGGCTCGCCATGGGCGGGGTTGAGGAACTCCGGCTCCAGCTCGACGATGCGGTCGAGATCGAAGCCGCCGCGACCCAGGATGGCGTCCAGCGGCACGGCCGAGCGCTGGGTGCGATGGATCGGGGCCAGCGGGTTGATGCGGCGGATCGAGGCCTCGACGGCGGCCAGCTGCTCTGGCGTCACCAGGTCGGTCTTGTTGAGCAGGATCTGGTCGGCGAAGGCGATCTGCTCGACCGCCTCGCGGCTGTCGGCCAGCCGCAGCGGCAGGTGCAGGGCGTCGACCACGGTGGTCACCGAGTCGAGCCGGGTGCGGGCCCGCACGTCGTCGTCGACGAAGAAGGTCTGGGCCACCGGGCCGGGATCGGCCAGGCCCGTGGTCTCGACGATGATGGCGTCGAAGCCGCCCTTGCGCTTCATCAGACCCGAGACCACCCGGATCAGGTCGCCGCGCACGGTGCAGCAGACGCAGCCGTTGTTCATCTCGAACACTTCCTCGTCGGCGCCGACCACCAGGTCGTTGTCGATGCCGATCTCGCCGAACTCGTTGACGATCACGGCGTAACGCTTGCCGTGGTCCTCGGTGAGGATGCGGTTGAGCAGGGTGGTCTTGCCGGCTCCGAGATAGCCGGTGAGCACGGTGACGGGGATGCGGGCGGGGGAAGCGGCCTGGGTCATGGCCGCCTAGATAGGGGCCGCGGTGCGCGGGAGCAAACGCCGGTTCAGGTCTCGAGGACCACGACGATGACGCCCAGCGCGATCAGCACCCCGCCGAGGATGGCCGAATCGTAGCGCACCAGCCGGTCCAGCCGCAGCCGGGCCACGCCCGCCCAGGCCAGGCTGATCAGCCCGACCATGCCGGCCAGCGTCCCGGCCAGGAAGACGACGCTGAGCAGGGCCAGCCGGGCCCAGCCCTCGGCGGCGTCGGTCAGATAGAAGGAGAGCAGCACCTCGCCCGGCGACAGGGCCAGCAGCCCGACCAGGCCGAGCGTGGCGGCGCGGTCGGTGACGCGGGCCGGCGGCGGGGCGTCGCCCCCGAACCCGCCGGCCATCACCGTCGCCGTCCGCCGCTGCATCGCGCGCAGAAGGTAGAAGCCGCCGAAGCCGAACAGCACCGCCGCCGCCCCGTAGTGGAGCCAGCCCTGGGCCTGACGTCCCATCAGGTCCCCCGCGCCCAGGATCATCAGGCCGACCAGGGTGGTGAAGAGGATGTGCCCCGTGGCCGCCACGGTCGCCACGGCCAGTACGCGCCGCAGTCCCCAGCCTTGCGCCCGTCCGACCAGAACGAACGGCAGCCAGTGTGTCGGGAACAGCGCGTGGAGCAGCGCCGAGCCGAAACCGATGACGGCGAAGGACAGGAAGAGGGCGGAGGTCACGACCGCCTTTTGGCATGTTACACTGTAACAGTCGAGGCCGATTTGCGGGTGCGGCGATCGCGGCGGGGAAATCGCCATCCCGGCGTTGACTCATAAGCACCCGGCTGTATAAGTCCGGCCCCTCGCCCGCAGGTCCATCTTGCGGGCGCGTCCTATTTTGCGAACACATAGAATTTCAAGGCGATAACCGATGTACGCGGTGATCAAGACAGGCGGCAAGCAATACCGGGTCCAGGCGGGCGACGTGCTTGTTGTCGAAAAGCTGGCTGGTGAACCCGGCGCGGACGTCGCTTTCGGCGAAGTCCTTATGCTGGGCGACGGCGAGGCGATCACCCTGGGCGCTCCGCTCGTGGACGGCGCCACCGTCACGGCGACCCTGATCGAAACCCGCAAGGGCGAGAAGGTGAAGATCTTCAAGAAGATCCGCCGCCAGGGCTATCGCCGCACCCGTGGCCACCGCCAGACCGAGACGGTCCTGCGCGTGATCTCGGTCGCCGGCGCCGGCAAGACCGACAAGTGGGACGGCACGGTCGACCTGACCACCAAGGCCGAGCTGAACGCCCGCTCGCGCAATCTGAAGTTCGTCGCGCCGGTCGCCGCCGACGCCGCTCCGGCCGCCAAGGCCGCTCCGGTGAAGAAGGCCGCCGCGCCGAAGGCGAAGGCTGAAGCTGCTCCGGCCGCAGAAGCCGCGCCGAAGAAGGCCGCTGCGCCGAAGGCCGCCAAGGCCGACGACGCCGCCGCCCCCGCCAAGAAGGCAGCGCCGAAGAAGGCCGCCGCGAAGAAGGAAGCCGACGAAGCCTGAGGGCCTCGTCGCTTTAAGTAGGAGAGCACAATGGCTCACAAGAAATCTGGCGGTTCTTCCCGCAACGGTCGTGACTCGGCCGGTCGTCGTCTCGGCGTGAAGAAGTTCGGCGGCGAAAAGGTCGCGGCCGGCAACATCATCATCCGTCAGCGCGGCACCAAGTTCTGGCCGGGCGACAACGTCGGCATCGGCAAGGATCACACGCTGTTCGCCCTGGTGGCGGGCGCCGTGCGCTTCGTAACCAAGCGCAACAACCGCACCTACGCGACGGTCGTTCCGGCCGAGCTCCAGGCCGCCGAGTAGGCGATCCTGGACCTCCATCCGGATCGCCCGACACAGGCGATCCGGACATGAAATTCCCAAGCGGGGAGTCCGGACGCCGGGCTCCCCGTTTTGCTGTTTCAAGGCCTTCGCCCCCCGTCCCGGCCTCGCCGGGCGTCAATGAAAAGGGGGATGGGCCGGGAGGACCATCCATGTGTGTCATCGACATATCGCCGACGATCGAGACCCGCCGCCTGACCCTGCGCGCGCCGGGCATGGCCGACGCGCCCCGGCTGACGCGGCTGATGAACGACTACGACATCGCGAAAATGACCAGCCGCGTTCCGCATCCCTATAGCCTGTCGGACGCCGAGGATTTCGTCGCCCTCTGTCAGGGCGGCGATCCCCGCACCGGCCGCAACTTCCTGCTCGATCTCGAGGACGAGGGCGTGGTCGGGGGGCTGGGCTTCTTCACCCCGCCGGACGGCCGGCTGGAGGTCGGCTACTGGATCGGGCGTGACTGGCAGGGCCGGGGCCTGGCGACCGAGGCGCTGCAGGGCGCCCTGGCCTGGGCGGCGCGCGACTGGCGCAGGCGCTACGTCGTCGCCGGCCATTTCGCCGACAACCCCGCCTCGGGCCAGGTGCTGGTCAAGGCCGGGTTCCTCTACACCGGCGAGGTGAAGTCCCTGCCCTCCCGCGCCCGCGGCGAGCCGGCCGACACGCGGATGATGGTGTGGTTGGCGTAGCGCTACTGGGCCGCGGCGATGGCGGCGTCGAGGGCCGGCAGGTCGATCGAGCCCGACGGCGGGGTGCGCACCCGCACGCCGTTGACCTTGAAGGTCGGGGTGCCCTCCACGCTCTCCTCGGTCTTCGCACGATCGACCCGCGCGTCCATGGCGGCGAAGGCGGCGGTGTCGGCGAGGCAGGCCTCGACCCGCGGCTGCGACAGGCCGGCCTTGGCGCCCTCCCGGAAGAGGATGCGGCGCATGCCGGCCACCGTGCCGTCGCTGTAGATCTCCGCCTGGGCGGCGAACACGCCCCCGATCACGGTGAAGTAGCCTTCCTTGCCGGCGCAGCGCGCCACGACGGCGCCGGCCACGGCCACCTGGGCGGGCGCGGTGATGAACTCGCGATAGACGAACTGCACCTTGCCGGTGTCGATGTACTTGGCCTTGAAGGCCGGGAAGACCTCGTTGTGGAACCGGGCGCAGCTGGGGCAGGCCAGCGAGGCGTACTCGACCACCACCACCTTCGCCTGCGGATTGCCCAACGTCATGTCGTCCGGCCACAGCGGCGGGCGGGCGCTCATCGACACGCTCGGCAGCAGGAGCAGGGCCGTCAGCCCGATCAGCAGTCTGGACGCGACACGCATGCGACTTCCCGTTTTCGCCCCCCGGCCCGCTCCGTTCTAGGACGGAAACCGGAGGGCTGGAAAGCCCCGGCGCCCTTCCCCGGGGGCGCGCCTTGCCTCATAAGGTCCCGATGAAATTTCTCGACCAGTGCAAAATCTACATCCGCTCCGGGAACGGGGGCGGCGGCGCCGTGTCCTTCCGGCGCGAGAAGTATATCGAGTACGGCGGTCCCGACGGCGGCGACGGCGGTCGCGGCGGTGATGTCTGGATCGAGGCCGTCGAGGGCCTGAACACCCTGATCGACTACCGCTACAGCCAGCACTTCAAGGCCGAGACCGGCACCCACGGCATGGGCCGCAACCGCCACGGCGCGGCCGGCGCGGACGTGGTCCTGAAGGTTCCCGTCGGCACCCAGGTGCTGGACGAGGACAAGGAGACGCTGATCGCCGACCTCGACCAGGCCGGGATGCGCGTGCTGCTGGCCAAGGGCGGCAACGGCGGCTGGGGCAACGACCGCTTCAAGGGCCCGGTGAACCAGGCGCCCAAACACGCCAACCCGGGTCAGGAGGGCGAGGAGCGTTGGATCTGGCTGCGGCTGAAACTGATCGCCGACGCCGGTCTGGTGGGCCTGCCCAACGCCGGCAAGTCGACCTTCCTGGCCGCCGTCAGCGCCGCCAAGCCGAAGATCGCCGACTATCCGTTCACGACCCTGGTGCCGAACCTGGGCATCGTCGACCTGTCGTCCGAAGAGCGGTTCGTGATCGCCGACATTCCCGGCCTGATCGAGGGCGCCTCCGAGGGCGCGGGCCTGGGCACCCGGTTCCTCGGCCACGTCGAGCGGGCCGGCGTGCTGATCCATCTGGTCGACGCCACCCAGGACGATGTGGTCGGCGCCTGGCGCACCGTCCGCACCGAGCTGGAAGCCTATGGTGAGGGCCTGGCCGAACGGGCCGAGATCCTGGCCCTGAACAAGATCGACGCCCTCGACGCCGAAGAGCGTGCGGAGAAGGCCGCCGCGCTGGAGGTCGCCTGCGGTCGCCGGCCGCGCCTGATCTCCGGCGTGACGGGCGAGGGCGTGCAGGACGCGCTGCGCGCCGCCTTCGTCGAGGTGCGCCGCCATCGTGAGGCCGAAGTCGCCGCGTCCAGTCCGCCGGTCGTCGACGACGCCGGCTGGTCGCCGGTCTAGGCGCGAACAGGGGAAACCAGAGATGATCCTTCAGGCGCTTCTCATCGCGATGCTGCTCCTGCAACCGGCCGCCGCGACGCCGCCACCCGCCGAGGCTCCGGCGACGGAGACCCCCGCGACGGCAGTCCCGGCCCAGCCGGCGCCGATGACCACCGAGCAGGCCATCGCCGGGATCGACGCCCTGATGGCGCCGTGGAAGGGCAAGTCCGGCGAGCGCCTGCGTGGGCGCCTGGGTCTGACTGAAACGACGCGGATCGCCAGCGACGGCCAGGTCGGCTTCTGGCTGCGGCGCTCGGAAGCCACGGCCTGCGGCATCAGCGACAGCGGCGTGATCCGCTGCGGCGTCATCGGCGGTTCGGTCTGCCGGCTGGCCATCGCCTTCGACAAGACCGGCAAGGTGACCAACTGGAAGGCCACCGGCACGGGCGATGCCTGCGAACCCTTCCTCGACGAGATCGGCTCGCCCGAATGAGCACCGACGGGTCGGACATAACCCGCGCCCGTCGTATCGTCGTCAAGGTCGGCTCCGCCCTCGTCGTCGACGCCCAGGCCGGCGCCCCTGACCGCGCCTGGCTGGCCGCCTTCGCGGCCGACGCCGCGCGCCTGCGGGCCCGTGGCCAGCAGGTGCTGGTGGTGTCCTCCGGCGCGGTGGCGCTGGGCCGTCGGCGCCTCGGCCTGTCGCGCCGCAAGCTGACGCTGCCGGAGAAACAGGCCGCCGCCGCCGCCGGCCAATCGCTGCTGATGCGCGCCTGGGAAGAGGCGTTCGAGCCGCACGGCGTCGCCGTCGCCCAGGTGCTGATGACCCGCGACGACACCGAGGTCCGTCGCCGCTGGCTGAACGGCCGGGCCACGATCGAGACCCTGCTGTCGCTGGGCGTGGTTCCTGTCGTCAACGAGAACGACACCGTGGTCACCGAGGAGATCCGCTACGGCGACAACGACCGGCTGGCCGCGCGCGTGGCGCAGATGATCGCCGCCGACGCCCTGGTGCTGCTGAGCGATATCGACGGCCTCTACACCGCCGACCCGCGCCGCGATCCCTCCGCCACGCGGCTTGACCGCATCAGCGAGATCACGCCGGCGATTGACGCCATGGCCGGCGGGGCCAACGCCGGGGCCGGGGTCGGCACCGGCGGCATGGCCACCAAGATTGCCGCCGCCCGCATCGCCCGCGCCGCCGGCTGCGCAACCATCATCACCCTGGGCCGCCGGCCGCAGCCGCTGCAAGCAATCGAGGACGGGGCCTCTGCCACGGTCATCGAGGCCTCGCTCAGCGCCGCCGCCGCCTACAAGGGCTGGATCGCCGGCTCCCTGTCGCCGCAGGGCGCCCTGGTCGTCGACGACGGGGCCGCCGGGGCGCTCAGCAGGGGCAAGAGCCTGCTCGCCGCCGGTGTCCGCGCGGTCGAGGGTCGGTTCGGCAAGGGCGACGCGGTGCTGGTCCGGTCGCAGGACGGCCGCGAGCTCGGCCGGGGCCTGGTCCGCTACGACGCCGCCGACGCCGAGAAGATCCTTGGTCTGCGCAGCGACGCCATCGAGGCGGCTCTGGGCTACACGGCTGGTCCGATGATCCACGCCGACGACCTGGCGATGGCCTGACGGCTGGAAACGGGCTAAGGCTCATCCTGAGCATATCCGGGGACGGGCAGAGAAATGGACGACGCGGGCGGTGGTCTGCAGGCGATGATGGCGGCGACGGGCCGGGCGGCTCGCGAGGGCGCGCGCGCGCTGCGCCTCAGCACCGCCGACCAGCGCACCACCGCCATCAAGGCGATGGCCGCCGCCATCCGCGCCGACGCGCAGCCCATTCTGGCCGCCAACCTCAAGGACCAGGCCCGCTCCCGCGAGGCCGGCCTGTCGGCGCCGATGATCGACCGCATGCTGCTCGACGCCGACCGGCTGGAGGGCGTGGCGCGGGCGGTCGAGACCGTCGCCGCGATCCCCGACCCCGTCGGGGCGGAGATCGCCCGCTGGACCCGGCCCAACGGCCTGGACATCGCCCGCGTCCGCACCCCGATCGGCGTCATCGCCATCATCTACGAGAGCCGGCCCAACGTGACCGCCGACGCGGCCGCCCTGTGCATCCGCTCGGGCAACGCGGCGATCCTGCGCGGCGGGTCGGAGTGCCTGCTGACCAACGCCGCGCTGCACGCCAGCGTCGTGAAGGGCCTCGCGGCCGCCGGCCTGCCCGCCGCCTGCGTTCAGGTGGTAAAGACCGCCGACCGCGCCGCCGTCGGGGCCATCCTCTCGGGCCTCGACCGCAACATCGACCTGATCATCCCGCGCGGCGGCAAGAGCCTGGTCGCCCGGGTGCAGGCCGAGGCCCGCGCCCCGGTGCTGGGCCATCTCGAAGGCCTCAACCACGTCTTCGTCCACGAGGCGGCCGATGTGGCCAAGGCCCGCGACATCGTGCTGAACGCCAAGATGCGGCGAGTGTCGGTCTGCGGCGCCGCCGAGACCCTGCTGATCGACCGCGCGGCCGCCGAGCGGCTGCTGCCGCCCATCGCCGACGCCCTGATCCGCGCCGGCTGCGAACTGCGCGGCGACGCCCCCTCGCGCGCCATCGAGCCCTCCATGACGCCGGCCACGGTCGAGGACTGGACCACCGAGTACCTGGCCCCGATCCTCTCGGTGGCCGTGGTCGACGGGGTCGAGGGCGCCGCCGCCCACATCGCCGCCTTCGGCTCGGGCCATACCGACGCCATCGTCACCGAGGACCCGGCCGCCGCCGACCGCTTCATCGCCCTGGTCGACTCCGCCATCGTGCTGGTCAACGCCTCGACCCAGTTCGCCGACGGCGGCGAGTTCGGCTTCGGCGCCGAGATCGGCATCGCCACCGACAAGCTGCACGCCCGCGGCCCGGTCGGCGCCGAGCAGCTGACCACCTTCAAGTATGTCGTCCGGGGAACCGGGCAGACGCGGCCTTAGGCGCGGCGGAGGGGGGAAGATGATCTGGCTACTAGCGGCGGCGGTGGTATCCCTAGGAACGCAGGCGGATATCGACGCTTGGCTGAAGGCTAAGCCCGAAATTACAATCGAGCAGATTGTCGGAAAGATCGGAGCGCCTTCCTACGATCTGCCTCGCAGGGACCGGAGAACCTATTTCTGGCGATCCAGCGAGCAGCAAGAACTCAGGCGCGAGAGTGGCCGTTTCCCGTTCAACAACCCGACCTCCCCGCGCATTGGCTCGACCTACGTTCCGGTATGCTCGCTTGAAGTGACGGCGACACCGGACGGGACCGTCAAAGAATGGCGCTGGAAGGGGCGACCGGAAGACTGCAACGCGCTGGCTCAGGAGCTCGCGACGAAGCGGCTTGAGCTCACATCTGCACTCCTGCGCGCGGAGGATGGGCTTCGCGTCCAGATCGTCGGCAAGCCGATGACCGAAGTGGTGATGCTGAGTACTGTTGCGATGACCCAGGGTGACCATGATCGGCAGTTTCGCTGGCGCTGGGGCGGGCGTCAGAAATGCCGGCTCACCATCGAAGCCGATGCGGACGGCCTACTGGCCGATCTGAAGCTTGAGGGCCTTTCGGACTACTGCTCGGAGACGGTGCCCAAGGCGGAGTTTAAGACGCGCCCTTGACCCTGGCCACCCGCACCCCCTTCGGCGGTCCGGTCCGCGCCACGCTCCGGCGCGGCGCGGCCTCGCTGCGAACGGGCTTCCACCTGCAGCCGGGGATGCGGGTGGGGCTCTATGGCGGGTCGTTCAATCCGGCCCATGACGGCCACGCCCACGTCGCCGAGACGGCGCGCAAGCGGCTGGGGCTGGACCGGGTGATCTGGCTGGTCTCGCCGCAGAATCCGCTGAAGTCCTCGCGTGAGACAGCCCCCCTGGCCCGGCGGATGGCCGGCGTGCGGGCCATCGCCCGTGACCGGGGCATGGTCGTCTCCGACGTCGAGACCCGCATGGGCTCGCAGTACACGATCGACACCGTCCGGGCGCTGAAGGCGCGGTTTCCGGGCGTGAAGTTCGTCTGGATCATGGGCGCCGACAGCCTGGCCACCTTCCACCGCTGGAAGGGCTGGACCCAGATCATGCGCGAGGTGCCGGTGGCGGTGATCTCCCGCCCCTGGGCCAGCCTGCGCAGCCGGTTCTCGCCGACCGCCCGCCGCTTCGCCGACGCCCGGCGGCCGGCGGCGCAGGCGCCGCTACTGGCCGACCAGGCCGCTCCGGCCTGGGTCTATCTGCACGGCCCGCTCAATTTCGCCTCCTCCACGGCCCTGCGCGAGGGGCGTCGGACGGGGGAGAAGTGATTCGCTGACGCGGGCCGCGCGACGTGCTATGAGGTCTCGCTTGCGAGGCTAACAAGGAGCACTCCGCTGAACCGCGAGTTCGCGCCCGTGGCGCACGAAGCCCATACCCGGGCTTCAACCGACGAACCCCGACAGGTGGGATCGCTCGAAGACCTGATCATGGCCCGGCTTGATGACGACAAAGCCGAGGACATCGTTCTCATCGACCTGAAGGGCAAAAGCCCGATGGCGGACTCGATGATTGTCGCGTCCGGCCGTTCGCACCGTCACGTCGGCGCGCTGGCCGACCACATCCTGCGGGCGCTCAAGGAATCGGGCCTCGGCAAGGCGCGGGTCGAGGGCCTGCCGCACTGCGACTGGGTGCTGATCGACGCCGGCGACGTGATCGTCCACCTGTTCCGCCCCGAGGTCCGGACCTTCTACAACATCGAGAAGATCTGGTCGGTCGACTCCGCGCACATCACCCCGGCGGCGAACTGAGGCGCTGCGTGCTCCGGCGCGCCGCCTTTTCTTGCCCAGATTGAACCCGCGCGCCTCCAGGGATCGCAAGACGGGTGGTCGCATTGCCGCGTTCCACGGGATCGGCTAGAAGCGCCGCCTCGACCTTCCTGCGCGGCCGGACGTCGCCCGCGCGCCTCCACAAGAGACTAGAATGGCCACCGAACAAGCTCCTCCCGCCGGCGTCACCGGTCAGCTCCAGTTCTACACGACCCCCGAGCCGCTCAGCCGCGACGCGCACGGCGGCCTGGCCGTCCAGCAACTGGAACGCCCGTTCGCGTTCGCCGAGAACGGCCACGTCGTGCCGCTGACCGTCGCCGAGTTCGGCTTCGCCGCCGTCAGCTACCCGATCATCTTCGGCGGCACGGCCTACATGCCGCTGGCGGTGATGGGCATCAACGGCGGTGAGAACATGTTCGTGAAGGACGGGACCTACACCGTCGGAGCCTATGTCCCGGCCTACACCCGCCGCTTCCCGTTCGTGCTGGCCGCCGATGAGGCGCAGAGCCGCCTGGTCGTCTGCATCGAGCGCAACGCCGAGATCTTCTGCGACAAGAGCAAGGCCGGCAGCCAGCCGCTGTTCACGCCGGAAGGCGAGCCGTCGGAATACACCGCCAACGCCATCAAGTTCTGCGAGGACTTCGAGACCGAGCGGCGCCGCACCGAGGCGTTCGTGAGCGTCCTGAAGGATCTGGACCTGTTCCACACCCGTGAGGCGATCTACCAGCAGCCCAACCCGGACGGCACCTTCACCCCGGTGAAGATGGCCGAGTACTTCGCCGTGTCGGAAGAGAAGCTGAACGCCCTGCCGGCTGACAAGCTGGTCGAGCTGCGCGACAGCGGCGCCCTGGAAAAGATCTACAACCACCTGACCTCGCTGGTCGGCTGGGATCGTCTGATCGCCATCGCCACCGAGCAGGCGATGCTGCGCCAGCTGAAGGCCGCCAACGGCGCCTAGAGCTGGACGGTCACTGATTTGATCAAGGGCTCCGCCGCTGGCGGGGCCCTTTTTCGTTGCGCGCTGTTCGCCCCACTCGCCGTCATGGCCGAACGAGTCGGGCCATGACGATGCAGAGGGGGGTTAGCTACCGCGCGAACACGCTCCGGGTCAGGCAGGAGAAGACCAGTCGGCCGGCCTCGTCGAGCAGGTCATGCTGGGCGATGACGATGCCTTTATCCTCGCCGACCGGGTCCTTGCCCATGATGGTCATCCGCCCGCGCAGCAGCTCGCCGGGCGGCGGGTTTCGGGCCCAGCGCAGCGCGTCGACGCCCAGCCGCTTGGTCATCGGCCAGTCGGCGCTGGCCTGCTCGTCCAGCCGCGACCAGATGGCGAACAGCATGGCGTCGGGCGCCCCGCCGTCGATGTCCCAGCCGGGCGCGAAGGCGCGGGCGAAGGCCTCCAGCGCCGCCGGGTCGACCACGGCGGCGCCGAGGTTGACCACCATGCCGACCTGGATCTCGTCAAAGCTTGCGGGCAAGAATCAGGGCTCCGGTGAGATGCGAACCAGCAGCTTGCCGTCATGCGCGCCGGTGAACAGCAGTTTCACGGCTTCCGCGGCGTTTTCCAATCCATCGACCACATGCGCCTTCCATTTGATCTGCCCGCTCATTACCGCCGGCGCCAGCTCGGCGATGGCCTCCATGGCGCGCGGAATGAAGTCGATGACGATGAAGCCGCGGATCGTCAGCCGGTGCATCAGGATGCGGCCGAAGTCGGTGGGGCCCGCGGCGACGCCCTCGCTGTTGTAGCCGCTGATCATGCCGCACAAAGGCATGCGGCCGAAGTTGTTCATCCGGCTGACCACCGCGTCCATGATCGCCCCGCCGACGTTCTCGAAGTTGACGTCGATGCCGTTCGGGCAGAGCCGGTCCAGCGCCGCGCCGACGTCCTCGTTCTTGTAGTCGATGGCCCCGTCGAACCCGAGTTCCCCGGTCAGCCAGGCGCATTTCTGCGGACCGCCCGCGATGCCGATGACCCGCGCGCCGCGCATCTTGGCCAGCTGCCCGGCGATCGAGCCCACCGCGCCGGCGGCGGCCGAGACGACGACCGTCTCGCCCGGCTGGGGCTTTCCGAAGTCGTTCAGGCCGTACCAGGCGGTCAGGCCGGTGGCGCCGAGCACGCTCATGAAGGCGGTCAGCGGCACGCCCGGCAGCAGCGGCACGGGGCTGAGCGTCGCCTCATGGGCGATGGTGTGGCTCTGCCAGCCCGACAGGCCGGCGTTGACGATGGTCCCTTCCGGATAGCGCTCCGAGCGGCTGGCCTCGACCACGCCCAGGGTGCCGCCGCGCATGACCTCGTTGAGGCCGACCGGCGGCAGGTACTGATCCTGGTCGCTCATCCAGATGCGGTTGGTCGGGTCCAGCGACAGATAGATGTTGCGGACCAGAACCTCGCCGTCCTCCAGCACGGGGATCGGCGTCTCGATGAACTCCAGGTCCCCGGGCGCGATCTCCCCGACCGGACGTTTGCGGAGGATCCACTGGCGATTGACGGACATGCGCGTCTCCCTGTTTGGTCAAGGATCATGGCGCGACCCTAGGGGAAGTCGAGGGGGTCAAGGCGCTTTGCTGTGGCGAGGCCGGGGGTCCGCGCCATATAGACGGGTCATGAGCCGCCTTCTCGCCGTCCTCCTGGGCCTCTTCGCGCTGCTGGGCCCGATCCCCGCCGCCGCCGCGCCCGTCGACACCGGCCACCTGGAGGCCGAGCTGGTCGCCCAGGAGCGGGGCGCCGTACCGGGCGGGACCGTCTACGTCGCGCTGCGTCAGAAGATCGACAAGGGCTGGCACACCTACTGGCGCAATCCCGGCGACTCCGGCGAGCCGACGACGATCACCTGGACCCTGCCGGCCGGGTGGCAGGCCGGCGACATCGTTTGGCCGACCCCGGCGCGGATGCCCATCGGACCGCTGGTCAACTACGGCTATTCCGGCGAGGTGCTGCTGCCGGTCCCGATCCAGGTTCCGGTCACGGCGGAGGTCGGATCGACGGCGACGCTGAAGGCGGACGTCACCTTCCTGGTCTGCGAACTGACCTGTATCCCGGAGTACGCGACCCTGACCCTGGCCGTGCCGGTCGTGGCCGACGCGCCCGGCGCCGACCCGGCCTGGGGCGGAAAGGTCGCCGCCACCCTCGCCGCCGCGCCGAGGGCCGCCGGTCTGGCGGCCGTCTATGCGGTGCAGGATGACACCGTCCGGCTGGCCGTCACCGGCGGGCCGCTGAAGGGCGCCGACCTGTCGCGGGCCTATTTCTTCCCGTTCGACGCCACCGTGCTCGACCACGCCGGGCCCCAGCCCATCGAGCGGGGCGCCGACGGCCTGACCCTGAGTCTGCCTGCCGGAGTCGCGGTCAGCGCCGGCCAGACGCCGGCGATCATCGCCGGGGTGCTGTCGCTGGGCGACCGTGCCTTCGAGGTCTCGGCCACGGCGGGGACGATCCCGGCCGGCGCCCTGGGTGGCGGGACCTTGCCGCCGGCCCCGGTCGAGGACCATGGACCGACCGCCGCGATCGGCGCCGCCATCGGGTTGCCGCTGGCGCTGGTCTTCGCCTTCCTCGGCGGGCTGATCCTGAACCTGATGCCCTGCGTCTTCCCGGTGCTGTCGATGAAGGCCGCAGCCTTGGCCCGTCATGCCCACGACACCCGCGCCGCGCGGATGCAGGGGATCGCCTATCTGCTCGGCGTGCTGGTCACCTTCCTGGCGCTGGCGGGAGTCCTGATCGCGCTGAAGGCGGCCGGCCAGGCTATCGGTTGGGGCTTCCAGCTGCAGTCGCCGGCCATGGTCGCGGCGCTGGCGCTGGTCATGCTGCTGGTCGCCCTGAACCTGTCGGGCGTGTTCGAGGCCGGATTGTCGCTGCAGGGCGCCGGCGGCGGCGCAACCTCACGCGGAGGCCTGACCGGCAGCTTCCTGACCGGGGTGCTGGCCGTGGTCGTGGCCGCGCCCTGCACGGCCCCCTTCATGGCCTCGGCCATGGGCTTTGCCCTGACCCAGGATGCCTGGCTGTCCCTGCCGGTGTTCGCGGCGCTGGGCCTGGGCCTGGCCGCGCCGTTCGTGCTGTTGTCCTTCGCCCCGGGCCTGCTGCGGCGCATGCCCCGTCCCGGTCCGTGGATGGAGACCCTGCGTCACGTCCTGGCCTTCCCGATGTACGCCGCCGTGGCCTGGCTGGTCTGGGTGCTGGCCCAGCAGACCGGACCGATGGGCCTGGCGCTGGCGCTGTCGGCCGGGGTTCTGGCCGCCTTCGCCGCCTGGCTCTGGGGCTTGGCCCAGCGCCGGCCGCCGGCGCCGGTCGCGCGCGGTCTCGCCGCCGTGCTGGCGGTCGCCGTCATCGCCCTGACCGGCCTGCTCGCCATGGAGTCGCCGGCGACCTCGACCGCCGCCGCGGAGGGGGCCGGAGAGGCCGCCGAGGTTCCGAGTGAGCCCTGGTCGCCGGACCGGGTCGCGGCCCTGCGCGCCGAGGGCCGGCCGGTCTTCGTGAACTTCACTGCCGCCTGGTGCGTGACCTGCCAGGTCAACGAGCGCACCTCGCTGTCGACGAAAGCGGTGGCCGATGCGCTGACCCGCAACAACGCCGTCTACCTGAAGGCCGACTGGACCAGACGCGACGCCGTCATCGCGGGCGCGCTGACCGAACATGGCCGGGCCGGCGTTCCGCTCTATCTTGTGTATGGCGCCGACGGGTCCGCGCCCGTCATACTGCCGCAGCTGTTAACCGAAGGCATGGTGGCCGAGGCCCTCGACAAGGCCGCCGCCAGATAGGGAGCCGCCCATGACCCTGACCCGTCGATCCGCCCTGGCCCTGCCGGCCCTCGCCCTGTTTCCGACCGCCGCCCTGGCCGCGCCGGCCCCCGCCTTCTCGCTGAAGGACGCCGACGGCGTCACCCGCACGCTGGCCGAGTTCCGCGGCAAGGTGGTGGTGATGGAGTGGATCAACGAGGGCTGCCCCTATGTGAAGAAACACTACCAGGGGAACATGCAGGCCACCCAGAAGGCCGCCCTCGCCGACGGCGCCGTCTGGCTCAGCGTCTGCTCCTCGGCCCCTGGCCAGCAGGGTCATGTCGACGGGGCCGGCGCCAAACGCTTCATCGCCGACAAGGGGGCGTCGCCGACCGCCTTCCTGCTCGACCCGACCGGCGTCGCGGGCAAGGCCTGGGGCGCCAAGACCACGCCGCACATGTACATCGTCGATAAGGCCGGCGAGCTGGTCTACCAGGGCGGCATCGACGACAAGCCGACCGCCAATGTCGCCGACATCGCCGGCGCGACCAACTATGTGAAGGCGGCGCTCGCCGACCTGAAGGCCGGTCGCCCGGTGAAGGTGGCGTTCAGCAAGCCCTACGGCTGCGCGGTGAAGTACGCCTGACTTCGTTGCGTCCTTCGACACGGCGCTTCGCGCCTGCTCAGGATGACGTCGTCATGGAAGGCTGCCCACCCAGGTCATGCTGAGCAGCGCCGAAGGCGCGTGTCGAAGCACGCACGGCCCGGCCGCCTACGTCCCGCTCGTGACCGTCGCCGGCGTCGTGATCACCTCGACGTTGTCGCGCAGCAGCCAGACCATCTCGCGCAGGGCCGCGTCGCGGGCCTGCGGGTCGGCGGCGGCCTCGACCTGGCCCAACCGCACCGGCAGGTCCTGGGCGATGCCGCGCAGGATGCATTTGAGGTCGCTGTCCAGGCCCCGCTCGGCCAGCAGGTGGTGGGCCTTCATGTCCAGCTCGACGAGCCGGGCGATGTCGCTCTTGAACGCCGCGAAGCCGTCCAGCGCGCCGGTCTGGCCGCGCCAGCCCTCGACGCGGGTCTTCAGCGCGCCGGCCCGGGCGACGATGTCGGCGAACAGCGGCTCGGCCGTCAGCGGCGAGGCCTGAGCGGTCACGGCGGCGGCCGGGCGGAGGGTCGCACCGTCGGCCGGGGCGGCGAAGGCCAGCCAGAGGGTTGCGGTGACGGCGATGGCGTCGCAGGACATGGGCCGCGCCTCGTGATTGCAGGGGTCTCCCGGTTTACGCGGCGCATGGTAAACGGGCCTTTACCGCCGGAGTGCGCATGACCGACCTCGCCGCCGCCTGGACCGCCCTCGAGGCGGCCGCCCGCACCGATTCCGCCACCCGGATCGTTGACCTGTTCGCGGCCGAGCCGGACCGGCTGGCGCGGCTGTCCGTCGAGGCGGCGGGTCTGACCCTCGACCTCAGCAAGCAGCCGTGGAGCGCCGCCGGCCTGACCGCCGCCCTCCGGCTGGCCCGCGCCGCCGGGGTGGAGGCGCGCCGGGACCGGCAGTTCGCGGGCGAGGCTATCAACGTCACCGAGAACCGCGCCGTGCTGCACATGGCGCTGCGCGCGCCTGACGGCGCCGACTGGAAGGCGGTCGGCAGGCCGGTCTCGGCCGGGGTCGAGGCGGTGCGCAAGGCCATGGCGGCCTTCGTCGCCGAAGTGCGCGAGGGGCGCCTGCGGGGCGCCACGGGCAAGGCCTTCACCACCGTGCTGCACATCGGCATCGGCGGCAGCGACCTCGGACCCCGGATGGTCTGGCGGGCGCTGAAGCCGCTGGCGCCGGCGGTGGACGTCGCCTTCGTCGGCAATGTCGATCCGTCCGACATCGCCGCCGCCATGGCCCGGCTGGACCCGGAGACCACCCTGGTCGTGGTCGCCTCCAAGACCTTCACCACCCAGGAGACCATGGCCAACGCCGCCGCCGCCAAGGCCTGGCTGCGGGACGCGCTGGGCGCGGCGGCCGACGGCCATTTCGCCGCCTGCTCGACCAACCTGGAGGCCTGCGCCGCCTTCGGCATCCCGGCGAGCCGCGTGTTCGGGTTCGAGGACTGGGTCGGCGGGCGCTACTCGATCTGGTCGGCGGTCGGGCTGTCGGTGGCGATTGGCCTGGGCTGGGAGGCGTTCGCCGCGTTCCTCGCGGGGGCGGCGGCGATGGACGAGCACTTCCGCGGCGCGCCGCTGGAGCGCAACGCCCCGGTGCTGCTGGCGCTGGCCCATGTGTTCAACCGCAACGGCCTTGGCCGGCCCGTGCGGGTGGTCGAGCCCTATGCGGAGCGGCTGGGCCTGCTGGCCGCCTATCTCCAGCAGCTGGAGATGGAGTCGAACGGCAAGCGGGTCACCGAGGCCGGTGCGCCGGTCAGCCACGCCACCTCGACCGCCGTGTTCGGCAACGCCGGCACCAACGACCAGCACGCCTTCTTCCAGATGTTGCACCAGGGCACGGACATCATCCCGGTCGACTTTGTCGCCGTCGCCCGCGCCGACGAGGGCCCGCCGCGCCAGCACGCCATCCTGCTGGCCAACGCCATCGCGCAGGCGCAGGCGTTGATGACCGGCAGCGCCAACGCCGCGCAGCCGCATCGCCATTTCCCCGGCGACCGGCCGTCCAGCTTCATCCTGCTCGACCGCCTGACCCCGCACGCCCTGGGCGCCCTGCTGGCGCTCTACGAGCACAAGGTCTTCGTCGAGGGGACGCTCTGGGGCGTCGACAGCTTCGACCAGTGGGGCGTGGAGCTGGGCAAGACCCTGGCCAGCAAGGTGCTGGCCGAACTGGAGGGCGGCGAGGCCGGGGCGCATGATCCCTCGACGGCGGCGCTGATCGCCAAGCTCCGCGAGTGACATCACTTGTCATCCCGGGCGCCGAAGGCGACCCGGGACCCAGATTCGGCGTCACGCGCCGGAGATGGGGTCCAATCTGGGTCCCGGATAGCCGCTGCGCGGCTTCCGGGATGACAGTGGGGGTTTGCTTCGCTATACCCCCGCCCCGATGACCCGTTCCGCGCACCACCACCATGGCTGCCACGCCTTCCCTCGCGGGACGGATCGGGTTCGCGCGGCCTGAGGGCCAGACGCACACCCTCCGGCCCCGCCCGACGCGGAGGGGGCCATTCACGGCTCCATCCGACCCTCGAAGTCCTGATGTAGAGCCGCCCGATGACCGAAGAGACCTTCCGCCCCGAAGCCCGCGCCCCACGCGGATTCGCCGACAAGCGCGCCGCCACCCTGCGCGCCGAGCGGCGGATCGTGGAGGCGGTGTCCAAGGTCTATGAGCTTTGGGGCTTCGAGCCGCTCGACACCGGGGCCTTCGAGTACGCCGACGCGCTCGGCAAGTTCCTGCCCGACAGCGACCGGCCCAACGAGGGCGTCTTCGCGCTGCAGGACGACGACGAGCAGTGGATGGCGCTGCGCTACGACCTGACCGCGCCGCTGGCCCGGTTCGCGGCCCAGAACTGGGAGACCCTGCCCAAGCCGTTCCGCCGCTACGCCTTCGGGCCGGTCTGGCGTAACGAGAAGCCGGGCCCGGGCCGCTTCCGCGAGTTCATCCAGTGCGACGCCGACACCGTCGGCTCGGCCCGCCCCGAAGCCGACGCCGAGATCATCGCCATGGCGGTGGCGGGCCTCGAGGCGGCGGGGCTGGCCAGGGGCCAGGCGGTGCTGAAGTTCTCCAACCGCAAGATCCTCGACGGGGTCATGGTCGCCGCCGGTGTCGCCGAAGGCCGCCAGAAGCTCACCGTGCTGCGGGCGCTGGACAAGCTGGACCGGCTGGGCCGCGACGGGGTGCGCGATCTGCTCGGCAAGGGCCGGCTCGACGAGTCGGGCGCCTTCACCCCGGGCGCGGAGCTGTCGACGGCGGCGGCGAGCCTTGTGCTCGACTTCCTCGACATGGCCGTGGCCGGCGCGCCGCTGGACCAGCTCGCCGCCGCGCCGTTCGCCCAGGCCGAGGCGGCCATGGAGGGCTTCCGCGAGCTGGAGGCGATCATCGCCGCGCTGAAGGGGCTGGGCGTCGACGACACCCAGGCCGTGTTCGACCCCTCGATCGTCCGCGGGCTGGAATACTACACCGGCGCGGTGTTCGAGGCCGACCTGCTGATCGAGACGCCCGACGAGAAGGGCGCCCCGGTCCGCTTCGGCTCCATCGGCGGCGGCGGTCGCTACGACGACCTGGTGGCGCGGTTCACCGGCGAGCGGACCCCGGCGACGGGCTTCTCGTTCGGCGTGTCGCGGCTGGCGGCGGCGCTGAAGGCGGCCGGACGCGAGGCGGCGGGCGAGGGGCGTGGGCCCGTGGTGATCATCGCCTTCGACCAGGCCCGCATGGCCGACTACTTCGCCGTCGCGGGCGAACTGCGGAGCGCCGGCATCGCCGCCGAGGTCTATCTGGGGACCTCCGGCATGCGGCCGCAGATGAAGTACGCCGACCGTCGCCTGGCCCCTGCCGCCGTGATCATCGGCGAGGACGAGTTCGCCGCCGGCACGGCCACGGTCAAGGACCTCGACCTTGGCCGCGACCTGTCGAAGGGCGTCACCGACAACGCCGCCTGGAAGGCCGAGCGGCCGGGCCAGCAGACCGTCGCCCGCGCCGACCTGGTGGCCACGGTCCGCAAGATCGTCGAGGCCGCGCAATGAGACTGGAGCCCGCTGTTCCCCAAGGCGCGCTGGCCGCTATCCGCGCGCCGTTCGCGCAGGCCGGCGCGACGCCGGTCGATGTGGCCGTGCTGCTGCCGCTGGCCCTGCTGCTCGACCTGTCGGGCGAGGCCATGCGCCCGCGCCTGTTCGTGGTCCAGGCCGAGGGCGGCGAGGAGTTGGCCCTGCGGCCGGACTTCACCATTCCCGTGGCCCGGGCCCACATCGACAGCGGCGCGGCCGAGGGCCGCTACGCCTACGAGGGCAAGGCCTTCCGCGCCGCCCCGGCCGGCTCGCAGCGGGCGGAGGAGTTCCTGCAGATCGGGGTGGAGGTGTTTGGCAACGGCGACCCGGCCGTGTCGGACGCGCAGGTCGCGGCCCTGGCCTGGCGCTCGGCGGCGGCGGGCGGCCGCGACGACCTGACCCTGACCTTCGGCGACATCGCGCTGTTCGGGGCCTTCGTCGACAGTCTGGCCCTGGCGCCGGCGCTGGCGGCGCGGCTCAAGCGCCTGTTCACCCGGCCGCGCCTGCTGGCCGCCGAGCTGGAGCGGGCCGACGCCGGCGAGACCGGTGAGCGCATCGTCAACCCGCTGGAAGGCGTGCCTGACGGGCAGGGCCCCGAGGCGTTGCGCCAGCTCTGGGCCATCGCCGGCATTGAGCCGGTCGGGACCCGGCCACCGGAAGAAATCGTCCGCCGTCTGGCTGACCGGGCCGAGGCCTCGCGCACGCCTAGCCTGTCGCCGGCCGAAGCCGCCGCCGTGCGTGGGTTCCTCGCCGTGTCCGGGTCACCCGAGACGGCGCTGGCCGAGGTCCGGCGGCTGGCCGGTCCGTCCACGGCGGCGCTCGATGCGGCCACGGACGGCTGGGCCCGCCGGCTGGCCGGTCTGGCCGGGCATGGCGTTCCTGCCGACCGGCTGACCTTCGCCGCCGCCTTCGGCCGGGCCTTCGGTTACTACGACGGCGCCCTGTTCGAGGTGCGCAGCGCGGCGCTGGGCGATGAGCGCCCGGTCGCCGCCGGCGGCCGCTACGACGGCCTGCCGGTCCGGCTCGCCGCGGCCACGACGCTCGGCGCGGTGGGCTGCATGGTCCGGCCGGCGCGAGCCTTCGCGGGAGGCATGGAATGAGTGGTCCCCTGATTCTGGCCATCCCCTCCAAGGGACGCCTGAAGGAGCAGGTCGACGCCTGGCTGGCCGACGCCGGCCTGCCGCTGTCGGCCCCGGCCGGCGGTCGCGGCTATACCGCCCGCATCGCAGCCCTGCCGTCGGTCGAGGTGCGGCTGCTGTCGGCCTCCGACATCGCCGCCGCGCTGGACAGCGGCGAGGTCCACCTGGGCGTCACCGGCGAAGACCTGTTGCGCGAGCAGATTGCCGATCTCGACAACCGCGTCGCGCTGCTGCGCGCGCTGGGCTTTGGCCGGGCCGACCTCATCGTCGCCGTGCCGCGCGGCTGGCTGGACGTCGACACCATGGCCGACCTGGAGGAGGTGGCGCACCTGCATCTGGTCCGCACCGGCCGCCGCCTGCGGGTGGCGACCAAATACATCGCCCAGACCCGCGCCTTCTTCACGAAGAACGGGGTGGCCGACTACCGTATCGTCGAGTCCGGCGGCGCCACCGAGGGGGCCCCGGCCTCCGGCGCGGCGGAGATCATCGTCGACATCACCACCACCGGCGCCACCCTGGCCGCCAACCACCTGAAGATCCTGAGCGACGGCGTGATCCTGAAGAGCCAGGCCCGGCTGGCCGCGTCGCTGATCGCCGACTGGGACGCCGGCCGCCTGGCCGTGGTCCGCCAGCTGCTGGGGGTGGTCGAGGCCCGGTCGCGGGCGCGGGGCAGCGTCATGCTGGTCTGGCCG
This sequence comes from Caulobacter sp., assembly GCA_030683005.1. Classification (GTDB taxonomy): domain Bacteria; phylum Pseudomonadota; class Alphaproteobacteria; order Caulobacterales; family Caulobacteraceae; genus Caulobacter. Next base: position 117,101 of record JAUXMY010000015.1, read on the forward strand.
GCCGAACAGGACGCCGGGGCCCGCGCGGCGCTGGCCGGACTGGTCGAGGCCGGGGCGAGGCCGCGGGCCAACGGCCTGCTGCTGCGCGAAGGCGACCTGCTGACGGCCCAGGCGGCGCTGGCCGCAGCCGGTGTCGGCCCGGTGGCGGCGACTCGCCCCGAGCATCTGTTCGAGCCCGTGTCGGAGGCCGCCGAGTCGCTGGCGAACCGCGTTACATCGTAAATTTGACGCAGGAGTCAAAACAACTCGACCGGAGCGGGTTCTTTTGACGGGCAGGTCCAAGAAATAACCCGTTTTGCGGCCTTTCGCCGCAATTTCTTGCGCGGAAGGCTGCCCGGGTTGCTTGACAGCGACACGGATATGCCGTCTTTTGACGGTGCGCGAGACACAAGAACCCCAGAGAGTTCTGGTCTCACGGCGTTTCGGGGAGGAAACGCCCGCTTGGATCGAGTGATCGAGGAAAAAGCTAAGCCCGCCGCGAATATCCCCCGCGGCGGGCTTAGTCCTTTCCGGGACGGTCGCCAGGAATTGACCTCATCGTCAAAAATCTAGCCCGGCCGCTTTGCGTGCTTCGACACGCGCCTGCGGCGCTGCTCAGCATGACGTGGGTGGGTAGCCTTCCCTCTCAGTCATCCTGCGCAGCCGCCCCCGGGTCGCGCGAAGCGCGCGCCCGAGGATAAGCTCCGCTGGCGTGTCGAAGGACGCACCCACCCCGGATACCGCGCCATGACGCCGGACCCTCACGACCCCACGCCCGCCGAAACCGACACCGACCGCTTCGTGGTCATCACCGGCTGTTCCGGCGGCGACAAATCGACGTTGGCTGGCCGACCTGCCGAAGACGACCGTCGCGGCGCGGGCAGAGTTCGTGCTGGAGCATCTCGCATAGCAGAAGGGGCGGCCCTCGCAGGCCGCCCCTTCCTTCAACGACCGATGATCGGTCCGCCTACCAGATGCGCACGCGCTCTTCCGGGGCGATCCACAGCTTGTCTCCGGTCTTGACGCCGAAGGCGTCGTACCAGGGGTCGAGGTTGCGGATGGTGCCGTTGACCCGGAAGTAGGGCGGCGAGTGCGGGCCGGCGGTGACCTGCTGCTGCATCGCCTCGTCACGGTACTTGCCGCGCCAGACCTGGGCCCAGCCGAGGAAGACGCGCTGCTGGCCGGTGATGCCGTCCAGCACCGGGGCCGGCTTGCCGTCCAGCGACAGGATGTAGGCGTCATAGGCCAGCGACAGGCCGCCCATGTCGCCGATGTTCTCGCCCATGGTCAGGCCGCCCTGCAGCTTGTAGCCGGGCAGTGGCTCGTAGGACGAGTACTGGGCGCCGAGACGTTCGGCCTGGGCATTGAACTTCGCCGCGTCCTCGGCCGTCCACCAGTCGCGCAGCACGCCGTCGCCATCGCCCTTGCGGCCCTGGTCGTCGAAGCCGTGGCTGATCTCGTGGCCGATCACCCCGCCGATGCCGCCGTAGTTGATGGCCGGGTCGGCGTCCGGATGGAAGAAGGGCGCCTGCAGGATGGCGGCGGGGAAGACGATCTCGTTCTTCACCGGGCTGTAGTAGGCGTTCACCGTCTGCGGGTTCATGCTCCACTCGGCTTTGTCGACCGGGCCGTTCAGGCGGCTGACGCGGTAGGCCCACTCGAACTCCGCCGAACGCCGGGCGTTGCCGTAGGCGTCGTCGGCCTTCAGCTCCAGGCCGCTGTAGTCGCGCCACTCGTCCGGATAGCCGATCTTCACCCCGAACTTGGCCAGCTTGTCGAGCGCCTGGACCTTGGTGGCCGGGCTCATCCAGTCGAGGCGTTCGATGCGGGCCTTCATGGCGGTGCGGATGTTGGCGACCAGGTCTTCCATCTGGGCCTTGGAGCTGGCCGGGAAGTAGCGGGCCACAAAGACCCTGCCGATCGGCTGGCCGACCATGCCGCTGACGGCGCTGACGCCTCGCTTCCAGCGCGGACGCTGCTCGAGCTGCCCGGCCAGGACGCGGCTTCTGAAGTCGAAGCTGGCGTCAACGAAGGCCTTGGAAAGCAGCGGGGCGGCCCCGTCGGCGACGTGGAACGCCTGCCAGGCTTTCAGGGTCTCGAGATCCGTCTCGCCGTAGATCTTGGCCATCTTCGGGAAGGCGGTGTTGGTGGTGACCACGATCCGGTCGACGCCCTTGAGGCCGGCGCTGTCGAGGTAACGGTTCCAGTCATAGCCCGGCGTGAAGGCCTGCAGCTCGGCCAGGCTCATCGGGTTGTAGGTCTTCTCGCGCTGGCGGCGTTCGGTCGGGGTCCAGCTCGCGTCAGCCACGCGGGTTTCGAATGCCACGATCGCCCTGGCGCTCTCCGCCGGCTTCGCCCAGCCGATCAGGGTCAGCATCTTCGCGACATAGACTTCGTAGGCGGCCTTCTTGTCCGCGAACTTGACGTCCAGGTAGTAGTCGCGCTGCAGGCCAAGGCCGCCGGTGCCGGCATAGACGGCGTACCGGCTCGGATCCTTGGCGTCGTCGCCGATGCCGGCCCCGAGCAGGGCGGTGTAGTTGGCGACAGTGCCCTTGCCCATCAGGGCGGTGATGTCGTCACGCGACTTCGCCTTGCGGATGGCGTCCAGTTCCGGCGCGATCGGCGCCGCGCCCAGGGCCTCGATGCGGGCCTCGTCCATGAAGGCGGTCCAAGCGGCGCCGATGCGGGCGGCGTCGGGGCTGTCGACCTTGCCGGCGGCGGCGTCCTCGATGATCGAGCGCACCCGGGCCTCGGACAGCACCGACAGGGCGTCGAAGTTGCCGAACCGCGTGCGGTCAGCCGGGATCTCCGTGCGCTTGAGCCAGGCGCCGTTGGCCCAGTTGTAGAAGTCGTCGCCCGGGCTGACGCTGCGGTCCATGCCGGTCAGGTCGAAGCCCCAGTCGCCGTAGCGGGGACTTTCCAGCGAGACTGCCGCGCCACCGCCGACGGCTGTGTCGGCCATGGTGTAGAGGGTCTCGTTGAAGCAGAAGGCGTCGAGGCAGGCGCGTTCTGCGGCCACGGCGGGGGCGGCGCCCAGGGCCAGCACGGCCGCGGCGGCGGCGCTCATCAGCAGCGTCTTCATGGTCCGATCGTCTCCGGGGGATTGGATGGCCGGGACAATGCACAAACAGATGCGCGCCCGAACTTTAAATTTTTGTCATGCCATTGATCGCGCAAGAAAAATCCCCGCCCGGGCGGGATGGGGATATTTCCGCGCAAGTCTCTGCCGCCCCGCCCCTACCAGATGCGCGCGCGCTCCGACGGCTTCACGTACATCGCGTCGCCGTCCTTGATGTCGAAGGCGTCGTACCAGGCGTCGATGTTGCGCACCGTGCCGTAGGCGCGGAAGTAGGCCGGCGAGTGCGGGCCGGTAGTGACCTGCTGCTTCAGCGCCTCGTCGCGGTACTTGGCGCGCCAGATCTGGGCGAAGCCGAGGAAGAACCGCTGGTCGCCGGTGAAGCCGTCGATGATCGGCGCAGGCTTGCCGTCCAACGACAGATGGTAGGCGTCGAGCGCGATGAGCAGGCCCCCCAGGTCTCCGATGTTCTCGCCCATGGTCAGGTCGCCATTGAGCTTGAAGCCCTCCAGCGGCTCGAAGGCGCCGTACATCGCGCCCAGCCGCCCCTTGCGGGCGTCGAACTGGGCCGAGTCGTCGGCCTGCCACCAGTCGTTCAGGCTTCCGTCGGCGTCGTACTTGCGGCCCTGATCGTCGAAGCCGTGGCTGATCTCATGGCCGATGACCGCACCGATGCCGCCGTAGTTGATCGCCGGGTCAGCCTGGGGGTCGAAGAACGGCGGCTGCAGGATGGCGGCCGGGAAGACGATCTCGTTCAGGGTCGGGTTGTAGTAGGCGTTGACCGTCTGCGGGAACATGCCCCACTCGGCGCGGTCGACGGGCTGGCCGAGCTTGGCGGTCTCGTAGGCCCAGTTGAAGCCGTTGATCCGCTCCATGTTGCCGTACAGGTCGTCGGCCTTGATGGTCAGTGCGGAGTAGTCGCGCCACTTGTCGGGGTAGCCGATCTTCACGGTGAAGGTGGCCAGCTTGGCCTGGGCCCTGGCCTTGGTGTCGGCGCTCATCCAGTCGAGCTTGTCGATCCTGCCCTTCATGGCGACCAGCAGGTCGTCGACCAGGCCTTCCATGGCGGCCTTCGACGAGGCCGGGAAATAGGCGGCGACATAGAGCTTGCCGACCGCCTCGCCCAGGTTGCCGCCGACCAGCGAGGAGCCGCGCTTGGCGCGGGGCCGCTGCTCGGGCTGGCCCGACAGGACCTTGCCGTAAAACTCGAAGTTGGCGTCCGAGAAGGCCCTGGACAGGTAGGGCGAGGCCTGGTCGGCGGTGTGGAAGGCCTGCCAGGCCTGGATTACCGACACCGGGGTCTGGCCATGGATCGCGGCGATCTTCGTGAAGGCGGAGGGCTCGCCGACCACCAGGCGCTCGGTCCTGTCCAGGTTCGCGGCCTTCGCCCAGGCCCGCCAGGGGAAGCCCGGCGCCATGGTCTCGAGCTCGGCCAGGGTGCGCGGGTTATGGGTCTTTTCCGCATCGCGCTGCTCCACGCGGGTCCAGCTGGCTTCGGCGATGCGGGTTTCCAGCGCCAGGATGGCGTCGGCGGCCTTCTGCGCATCCGGCCAGCCGGCCAGGGTCAGCACCCTGGCGACGTGGGTCCGGTAGGCGGCCTTCTGGGGCGCGAATTTGGCATCCAGGTAGTAGTCGCGGTTGGGCAAGCCAAGGCCGCCCTGCGAGACGTAGGCCGCATACTGTGTCGGGGCCTTGGCATCCTGCCAGACGTAGGCGCCGAACAGACTGGCGCCGAAGGCGCCCTGGCTTCGGCCCATCAGGCCTGCCTGGGCCTCGCGGGTGGTCGCGGCGCGGATGCGGGCGAGGTCGGCGGCCAGGGGCCTGGCGCCCAGCGCCTCGAGCCGGGCCTCGTCCATGAAGCTGTTGTAGAGGCCGCCGATCTGGCGGGCCTCACCGTCAGCCGCGGGATCGGCCGACGCGCGGTCGATGATCGCCTGGGTGCGGGTGTTGGACAGCTCGGCCAAGGCGTTGAAGGATCCCCAGCTGGTGCGGTCAGCCGGGATCTGGAGATTGTCGAGATAGGTCCCGGTCGCATAGCGCACGAAGTCCTCGCCGGGCGCGACCTTGCGGTCCATGCCGGACACGTCGAAGCCCCACGGGCCCATGCGCGGAGTCACCGTCGGATCGGCGGCCGGCGCAGCGACGGCCGGCGCAGGGGCGGCCGCGGCATGGGCCAAAGCGAAGGCGCCGGCGGCGGCGCTGAGCGCAAGGGCGGCGGCGGCCGAAAGCAGGAGGCGTTTCATAAGGCGGATTTCCACGGGTTCTCAGTCGGCGCGGACCATGCACCGACGGCTGACATAGCGCGCCTTACAAAATTGTCATGGTCAGGCAGTCAGGCCTTCACCCCCAGCGCCTCCAGCGCCTGGGCGCGGATGGCCTTGTAGTCGACCTTGCCATTGGCGGCCCGGACGACCGGCGCCAGCACCAGGGCGCGGGGGATCTTGTAGTCGGCCAGCCTGCCCTTCACGTGGGCGGCCAGGTCAGCCAGCGACAGCGGGGCGGCCTCGCCCATGTCGACCACGGCGCAGACCTTCTCGCCGAAGCGTGGGTCGGGGATGCCGACCACCACAGCGTCGCGGACGTCCGGGTGGGTCTTCAGCGCCTCCTCGACCTCCTCGGGGAAGACCTTCTCGCCGCCGGTGTTGACCACCTGCGAGCCGCGGCCGAGCAGCTTGATCGTGCCGTCTTCGTTGACCTCGGCGAAGTCGCCGGGCACCGACCAGCGGCGGTCCTCGAAGATGCGGAACGTCTTGGCGCTCTTTTCCGGGTCCTTGTAGTAGCCCGACGGGATGAAACCGCCGACGGCGACCAGGCCGCGTTCGCCGCTGCCGGCCTCGACGCGGCGCCCGTCCTCGGTGAACACCGCCGAGTTGGGGCCGACCAGGAACTGGGCCGTGCCGGCCTCGGCGCCGGCCACGGAGGTCGAGCCGCCCAGGCCGACCGCCTCGGACGAGCCCAGACTGTCCATCAGCATCGCGCCCGGCGGCAGGTGGGTCAGCAGGGCCTGCTTGTTCTCATGGCTCCAGACCGTGCCCGACGAGCCGATGCGGGTGACGCAGGAAAGGTCCCAGCGCCCGGGGTTGGCCTCCAGCGCCTCCAGCATCGGCTGGGCGAAGGCCAGGCCGACGATGGAGATGCTGTTGGCGCGCAGGCGGTGGACCTCGTCCCACAGCTCGCGGGCCTCGAAGCGCCGCGAGGGCAGGGAGATGATGCAGCCGCCGGTGTTGAGCACGCCGAAGCTGCTGAACTGGGCGGTGCCGTGCATCAGCGGGCAGGCCACGACCAGCGACGAGGGCGGCGGCAGCGGCAGGTCGCCGGCCAGGCCGGTCCTCGCCCGCACGCCGGCTTCGGCCGGGGTCTCGAACGGTGGGATCAGCAGCAGGGCGTTGCCGCCGGCGCCGAGCACCTGGAACAGGTCGTCCTGGCGCCACATCACGCCCTTGGGCATGCCGGTGGTGCCGCCGGTATAGAGCAGCAGCAGGTCATCGCCCGACCGTCCCCAGGGGGCGATCACGCGATCAGCGCCCTTGCCGACAAGGCTCTCGTACTCGGTCGCCCAGTCGGGGATCGGCGCGCCCTGGTCCTCGACGGCGATCCAGGTCTTCACCTTCGGCAGGCGGGCGCGGATCTCGTCCAGCTTGGACGCGAAGCCGGCGTGGAAGACGATGGCCTCGGCGTCGGCGTTGTCGAAGAGATAGAAGAGCTCCTCGGCCTCGTAGCGGTAGTTGGTGTTGACTGGCGCCAGGCCCGCCTTGAAGGCGGCGTAGTAGGTCTCGAGGTATTCCGGCGCGTTGTAGAGGTCGGCGGCGACCTTGGCGTTCTGGCCAAGGCCGGCCTTGAGGAAGTGCGCGGCCAGGGCGTTGGCCCGGCGGTCGAAGTCGCGCCAGCTGAGGACGCGGTCGCCCTGGATCTGCGCCGGCCGCTCCGGCGTCGCCGCGGCGATCTCTTCCCAGACGTCGGCGAAATTCCAGCCGGACATGCACTCGCTCCCTGTCACGCGGCCTCTGGCGGGCCGTCGCGACAGGTTAGCGGCGTTCAGGCAGGTCGAGTCAACGCGGACGCAACGTCAGCCTAGTGCTTGTGCTCAGGCATCGGCGCGGCGCCGGCGCTGGCCTGGACCACGAACTCCACCTGCACCTTGCCGGCCTTCTGGAAGGTCAGGGTCGCCGGGAAGCGGTCGCCGATCGCCAGCGGCCGCTTGAGCCCGATGAACATCAGGTGCCAGCCGCCTGGCTTCAGTTCCACCTTGCTCCCGGCCGGGATCGGCAGGCCGCCCGGACGGGGGTGCATCATGGCCCGGCCGTCCATAATCATGGACTCGTGGATTTCGACGCGGCCGGCGACGGGCGACGACGCGCCGACCAGCCGGTCGGGCGCGGGGGCCGTGCTGGTCACCGAGAGGAAGCCGGCCCCGTTGCCGCCCTGGGGCGCGGGGCGGGACCAGGGATGGCCGATATCCAGCCCGCCGATGGCGAAGCTGTGGGCCTGCGCGACGCCTGCCAGCAGGGCGGCGCCGAGCGCTAGGGTCAGAATGCGACGATTCATGGGGTCTGGAACTCCTTGAGACACAGATAGGGGTTGGCGGCTCGGAACGCGACCGTCAGGCCGGCGAAAGCCGGCCGGCCGGCCGTCACCGGGACCGGAAGCCGTGCGGCGGCCTCGCGCGCCCGGTGAAGGGCTCAGGCGTTCAGGAGGGCCGGGGGTGCGGTGGAAGGCGGCCGGGGCGGGGCGGGGCTGCGGCTCGCCGGGCGATCACGGCCGGGGCGCGCGGTCTCGAGGCCGACAGCGTAGCCGGGCAGATCGACGGTCAGGGCGAAGGCCTGCACCGAGGCGACCGAGGCCATAACGCAGTCGTGGCACTTGAAGCCGCCGAAGCCGTCATGCTCTCCGGCGTCGCCAGGCAGGGCCAGGGTCACCGCGCCGTCGGCCGTGCAGACCACCGTGGCGTTCCGCTCGACCGGCGCGGTCTCGTGGGCGAGCGACGCGGCCGGGATCAGCAGCTGGGTCAGCAGCGACAGGACCGCCAGCGCCACGGGGATCATCCCGCGACGGCTCCGACGATGATTTTCGCGGCGAAGGCCCATGACCGGCCCGCATATTCCGCCCGTCGGGGTTACGCAAGCGGCGCGGCGCGGGCCATACTGTGCGCCGCAAAACTGGAGACGGCATGGCGGGCGAGGTTCAACCGGGCGAATACAAGGATGTCGTCCTGTTCCTGGCGACGGCCGGGGTGGTCGTCCCCCTGTTCCGCCGCTGGAAGATCAGCCCGATCCTCGGCTTCCTCGGCGCCGGCGTCCTGCTCGGCCCCTACGGCCTGGGGGCGCTGGCCGACACCATCCCCTGGCTGGCGGCCGTAACCGTGGAAAACCCTGAGGACATGGCCCAGCTGGCCGAGTTCGGGGTGGTCTTCCTGCTGTTCATGATCGGTCTGGAGCTCAGCTGGGAGCGACTGCGGCTGATGCGGCGGCTGGTGTTCGGCATGGGCGGGCTGCAGGTGGCGCTGTGTACGGCGGCCATCGCCGGTGTGGCCATGGCCTTCGGACTGCCCATGCCGGCGGCGGCGGCGATCGGCGCGGCGCTGGCGCTGTCGTCGACCGCCATCGTCATGCCGCTGCTGGCCGAGAGCAAGCGCCAGCACAGCCAGGCCGGGCGGGCGACCTTCTCGGTGCTGCTGTTCCAGGATCTGGCCGTGGCCCCGATCCTGATCACCCTGGCGGTGGTCGGCAGCCGCGAGGCGGACGGCTTTTCGCCCCGGCTGCTGCTGACTTTCGCCCCGGCCCTGATCGGCCTGCTGGCGCTGGTCGTCGCCGGGCGGCTGTTCCTGCGCCCGATGATGCGATCGGTGGCCAAGGCCAAGAGCGAGGAGCTGTTCATGGCCGCCTCGCTGCTGATCGTCATCGGCGCCGGGCTGATCGCGGCCCTGACGGGCCTCTCCATGGCGCTGGGGGCTTTCGTCGCCGGCCTGCTGCTGGCCGAGACCGAGTACCGCCACGAGGTCGAGGTCACCATCGAGCCGTTCAAGGGGCTGCTGCTGGGGCTGTTCTTCGTCTCCATCGGCATCGGGCTGGACCTGTCCCTGCTGGCGGCCGATCCGCTGCCCATCATCGGCATCGCCGTCGGCCTGCTGGCGCTGACGGGGTCGGTGGTGTTCGGGCTCGGCCTGTTGTTCGGGCTCAAGCCGCGGAAGGCGATCGAGGCCGCCCTGCTGCTCGCCGCGGGCGGGGAGTTCGCCTTCGTCATCCTCGACAGCGCCATGGGCAGCGGGATCGTGCCGCGCGAGGTTGGCCAGACCATCCTGGTGGCCTCGACCCTGACCATGTTCTGCATCCCGTTCCTGGCCATCCTCGGCGCAAGGCTGGGGGGGCGGCCGGCGGCCAATCCGCAGGCCAACACCTCCGTCGATCCCGTCACCGACGGCCCGGAGGCGCCCTCGGTGCTGGTGGTCGGCTACGGCCGGGTCGGCAAGCTGGTCGGCGATATGCTGAGCCGGCACGACATCGCCTGGGTGGCGGCCGAACGGGACCCCAGGCTGGTCGAGGCAGGCCGGCGCGGCGCCAAGGCGATCTTCTTCGGCGACGCCTCGCGGCCGGAGTTCCTGCGCCGCTGTGGCCTGGACAACGCCCGGGCGCTGATCGTGACCATGGACAGCCCCGAGGGCGCCGAGGCGGTCGTCGCCACCGCCCGCGAGCTGCGGCCCGACCTGACCATCGTCGCCCGGGCCCGCGACGCGCGGCATGCCAAGCGGCTGTACGAGCTGGGCGCGACCGACGCCGTGCCGGAGACCATCGAGGCCTCGCTGCAGCTGTCCGAGGCGGCCCTGGTCGAGATCGGCATCCCCATGGGGCTGGTCATCGCCTCGATCCACGAGCGCCGCGACGAGTATCGTAAGGAACTGAACCGCCCCGACGCGCTGGGCGGCCGTCGCCGGATGCGGGACGCGGCGCGGTAGCCTTGCGTCCTTCGCGACGCTCGCCTGAGGCTCGCTCCTCAGGATGACGAGCTCAGAGAGGCGCCACCCACCTTCGTCATGCTGAGGAGCGGACCCTCGGGTCCGCGTCGCGAAGCACGCAATGATCTGACCACATGAAAACAGCTTAAGACCAGCGATCGTTGACCCGCGTGCTCTCCGGGCGTAAATAACTGACCAGTCAGTTATCAATGAGCGCGCACATGACCCCCGGCCAACCCAGATGGCGTCGCCGAAAGGACGCCAGGCCCGCCGAGATCGTCACCGCCGCCCTGGAGGTGTTCGCCGAAAGGGGCTTCGCGGCGGCGCGGCTGGACGACATCGCCGCCCGCGCCGGGGTCAGCAAGGGCGCGCTCTATCTCTATTTCGAAACCAAGCAGGAGCTGTTCGAGGCGGTGGTGCGGGACACGGTGCTGCCTGACCTTGATGCGGTCGAGCAGGTGGCAACGAACCTCGAACTGCCGTTTCGCCAGCTGGCGCCGATGCTGGCCGCCCGGCTCGCGTTGCTGCTGACCACCAGCAGCCTGCCGGCCGTGGCCAAGATGGTCATCGCCGAGTCGCGGAACTTTCCCGACCTCGCGCGTGTCTGGCACGACCAGGTGGTCAGCCGGGCGCTGGGGGTCCTGACCGGGGTCGTCAAGGCCGCCCAGGCGCGCGGCGAGGTGCGGCCGGGCGATCCCCGCTTTCATGCCCTCTCCATCGCCGGGCCGATGCTGATGGGCGTGCTCTGGCGCGAGGTGCTGGAGCCGGTCGGCGCCGAGCCGATCGATCTGCCCGCCCTGGCCATGCAGCATGTGGAGACCGCGCTGGTCGGCCTCCTCACACCGGAGGCGCGCGCATGACCCCGAAGATCCGCATCGTCATGGTCGCCACGGTCCTGGTCGCGGGCGGCGCCGCGGCCTGGTGGGCCTGGGGCCCGAAGGATGAGAGCAACCGGGCGTTGTCCGGCTACGTCGAGGGCGAGTCTCTTTATATGTCCTCCTCGACCGCCGGCGCGGTGTCGCGGGTCAGCGTCCGGCGCGGCCAGCGTGTGACCGCCGGTCAGCCGCTGTTCGCGCTCGACGCCGGCCCGCTGGTCGCCCAGCGCGACCGGGCCGCGGCAGCCCTGGCCGAAGCCGAAGCGCGGCTGGACGACGCCCGCAAGGGACAGCGGCCGCAGGAGCTGGCCGTGTTCGACGCCCGGAGCGCCGCCGCCCAGGCCGCGTTCGACCAGGCGCAGGCCGAGTACAACCGCATCGCCCCGCTGGTCCGCCAGGGCATCTACGCCCCTGCCCGGCTCGACAGCACCCGGGCCGCCCGCGACAGCGCCGCCGCCAACCTGCGCGCTGTCGCCCGCCAGCGAGAGGCCGGAACCCTGGGCGCCCGCCCCGACGCCGTCCGCGCGGCCGAGGCCCAGGTGCAGCAGGCCCGGGACGCGCTGGCCGAGGCCCGGAGCCTGCTCGACCGCACCGGCCCGGTGGCGCCGACGGCCGCCCGCGTCGAGGAGGTCTACTATCAGGACGGCGAGTGGGCGGCCGCCAACCAGCCGGTGGTGTCGCTGATCCCGGACGGCCGGGTCCGGCTGCGCTTCTTCGTACCGGAGCCGACGCTGTCGGCCTACCGGATCGGCCAGACGGTGACCTTCAGCTGCGATGGCTGCCCGCCGGACCTGACGGCGACCATCGACTACATCAGCCCGCGCCCGGAGTTCACGCCGCCGGTCATCTACAGCCGCGACAGCCGCGACCGCATGGTCTTCCTTGTCGAGGCCCGGCCGGCCGATCCGCGCGGCCTCAATCCCGGCCAGCCGGTCGATGTCACGCCTGCGGGAGCCCGCCGGTGACCCTCGCCGTCGACGTCTCCGGGCTCGACAAGCGCTTTGGTGACAAGCACGTCGTGCAGAACCTGTCGATCCAGGTGGAGACCGGCAGGATCACCGGATTCCTGGGCCCCAACGGCTCGGGCAAGACCACCACGCTGCGAATGCTCTGCGGCCTGCTGACCCCCGACTCGGGCGAGGGCGAGGTGCTGGGCCTGGACTTCCGGCGCGAGGCCGAGCGGATCAAGCGTCAGACCGGCTACATGACCCAGAAGTTCTCGCTCTACGAGGACCTGTCGATCGAGGAGAACCTGGCCTTCGTGGCCCGGGTCTACAGCCTGCCTGATCGCCGGCGGCGGGTGACCGAGTCGCTGGAGCGGCTCGGCCTGGAAAACCGCCGCCGGCAGCTGGCCGGCAGCCTGTCGGGCGGCTGGAAGCAAAGGCTGGCCCTGGCGGCCTGCGTGATGCACGAGCCAAGGCTGCTGCTGCTCGACGAGCCGACCGCCGGGGTCGATCCCAAGGCCCGCCGGGAGTTCTGGGACGAGATCCACGCCCTGTCGGCCGAAGGGCTGACCGTCATGGTCTCGACCCACTACATGGACGAGGCCGAACGCTGCCACGACATCGCCTACATCGCCTATGGCCGGATGATGGCCCGGGGGACCGGGGATGAGGTCATCGCCCGTTCGGGCCTGGTCACCTTCCGCGCCGAGGGGCCCGGCGCCGACCGGCTGTCCCGGAAGCTGGCCGACCGGCCTGGCGTGGCCATGGCCGCGCCGTTCGGGTCGGCCCTCCACGTCAGCGGGACAGACCGCGCCGCGCTCGAGGCCGCCATCGCCCCCTGGCGCAGGGACCCTTTGCGCTGGACGCAGGTCGAGCCGACGCTGGAGGACGTCTTCATCCATCTGATGAACCAGTCGCGGGACAACTTCGCATGAGCGGCCTGTCCCTGAACCGGATCATGGCGGTGCTGGTGAAGGAGTTCACCCAGCTCACCCGCGACCGGCTGACCTACGCCCTGATCCTGGCCATGCCGATCGTGCAGTTGCTGCTGTTCGGCTACGCCATCAACGGCGATCCGCGAAACCTGCCGACGGCGGTGCTGGTGCAGGACAACGGGACCTTCGCCCGCTCGACGCTCGGGGCGATCCGCAACAGCGGCTATTTCGACATCACCGAGGTCGCCCGCACGACCGCCGAGCTTGATGAGGCCCTGGCTCTGGGCCGGGTGCAGTTCGCGATCACCATTCCGGCCGACTTCACCCGGCGGGTGGTGCGCGGCGACAGGGCCACGATCCTGGTCGAGGCCGACGCCGCCGATCCCAGCGCCACTGGCAACGCGGTCGCCGCCCTGGCGTCCCTGCCGCGCGAGGCGCTGCGCCATGACCTGACCGGCCCGCTGGCCGCCCGCGCCGGAGCGCCGCCGCCGTTCGAGGTCGTCGTCCACCGGCGTTACAATCCCGAGGCTGTCACCGCCTACAACATCGTGCCGGGGCTTCTGGGCGTGATCCTGTCCATGACCCTGGTGATGATGACCTCGCTGGGCGTCACCCGCGAATACGAGCGCGGCACCATGGAGAGTCTGCTGGCGACGCCGGTGCGGCCGCTCGAGGTGATGATAGGCAAGCTGGCCCCCTACGTTCTCGTGGGCCTGATCCAGACGGTCTTCATCCTGGGTCTGGCGAAGCTGTTGTTCGGGGTGCCGATGCAGGGCGGCTGGGGCGCGCTGTCGCTCGGCATCATCCTGTTCATCATGGGCAGCCTGGCGCTGGGCTTCCTGCTGTCGACCGTGGCCCGCACGCAGCTCCAGGCCATGCAGATGTCATTCTTCTACATGCTGCCCTCGATCCTGCTCTCGGGCTTCATGTTTCCCTATCGCGGCATGCCGGACTGGGCCCAGGCCATCGGGGCGCTGATCCCGGTGACGCATTTTCTCCGCGTGGTGCGCGGCGCCCTGCTCAAGGGCCTGGGGGTTTCCGACCTGTGGCCCAGCCTCGGGGCGCTGCTGGTTTTCGTCCTGGTCGTCGTCGCCCTCGCCATGGCGCGCTACCGCACAACCCTGGACTGAGAAACTCCCCGTTCACCGTTCGCTGAGACAGAATTGACGGCTGTGTGGCTTCACTGTCACTTTGCGCGGGCAAGTTGGTTGATATAACAGTCGTTCAGCGGCCTATGGCCGCACGGGCAGGAGAGGGCTCTCAATCATGAAATTCAAGCTTCTGGCGGGAGCGGCGATCGCCGCATCGCTCGTCGCGTCGGGCGCCGCGGCGCAAGACTGGTACGGGGCTCTTGACCTCGGCTATCACTGGTCTGACGACAGCTCGTTCGAAACGACGCTCGGCGACGTGAACATCGATCCGGACGATGACTGGGTCGGTTTCGCCCGCCTCGGCTACCGGCTGTCGGACAACTGGCGCGTTGAACTCGAAGGCGGCTACCGCCCCGGAGACGTTCCCAACAACGTGCCCGGCTCGTTCGAAGTCTTCTCGCTGATGGGCAACGTGATCGTCGACCTGTATCCGCAGGGCGATCTGCATCCGTTCCTGGGCCTCGGCGCCGGTATCGCCCGCGCTGATGCGAGCGGCACGCTGAACCCGTTCATCCTGGTGGATGACGATGACGCCGCCTGGGCGTGGCAGGCCATCGCCGGCTTCACCGCCAAGGCGTCGGACCGCATGCAGGTCGATTTCACCTACCGCTATTTCCAGACCGGCGACTTCGACTTCAAGAACCCCGGCACCGCCGGTCCGCTGAAAGGCAGCTACAACGACCAGTCGGTGACGGTCGGCGTGCGCTACGCGTTCGGTCAGGAAGCGGCTCCGCCGCCCCCGCCGCCGCCGCCGCCGCCCCCGCCGCCTCCCCCGCCGCCTCCGCCGCCCCCGCCGCCTCCGCCGCCGGTGCAGTACGAAGCGCGTGAATTCATCGTCTACTTCCCGTTCGATCAGTACGTCCTGACGCCGGAAGCCCAGACGGTGGTTTCGGAAGCGGCCCAGTACGCCAACGCGGGCGGCGCCAGCCGCGTCGTGGTCGTCGGTCACACCGACAGCTCCGGCTCGCCGGCCTACAACGTCCGTCTGTCCGAACGTCGCGCCAAGGCCGTCGCTGACGCCCTGGTCGGCCAAGGCGTCAACGCCGGCGCCCTGTCGGTGGACTGGAAGGGTGAATCCCAGCTCGCGGTCGCTACCGGCGACGGCGTCAAGGAACCCCTGAACCGCCGTTCGACGATCTCGATCAACTTCTGATCCTGATCTGACACGACAGACTTCAAGCGAGGGGCCGGTGGAAACACCGGCCCCTTTGCTATGGCGGGGACGTGCACTTCAGTGC
>JAUXMY010000034.1 GCA_030683005.1 Caulobacter sp.
CATCACCGACAGCGCCTCGGCCACAAACAGGCCGCCAACGATGGCCAGCACGATCTCGTGCTTGGTGGCCACGGCCACAGCGCCGAGCGCGCCGCCCAGGGCCAGCGAGCCGGTGTCGCCCATGAAGATCTTGGCCGGCGGGGCGTTGTACCAGAGGAAGCCCAGTCCGGCGCCGATGATGGCCCCGCAGAAGACGGCGATCTCGCCGGTGCCTGGCACAAAGTGGACCTGCAGATACTGGGCGAAATTGTAGTTGCCGACCAGGTAGGCGATCAGGCCGAATGTGGCGGCTGCGATCATCACCGGCACGATGGCCAGGCCGTCGAGGCCGTCGGTCAGGTTCACCGCGTTCGAGGCGCCGATGATCACAAAGGCGCCGAAGGCGACGTAGAACCAGCCCAGGTCCAGCAGCAGGCGCTTGAAGATCGGGAAGGCGACCGAGGTGCTGAGCTGCGGCGTGTCGGGCGAGACCTGGCCGAACATCACCAGGAGGGTCACGGCGGCGACCGCCACCAGCGCCTGGATCCCCAGCTTCACGCGGCCCGAGACCCCGGCTGTGGTCTGTTTGGTCACCTTGTCATAGTCGTCCATGAAGCCCAGCACGCCGAAGGCCAGGGTGACCATCAGCACGACCCAGACATAGACGTTGCTCAGGTCGGCCCAGAGCAGCGTTCCGCCGACCATCCCGGCCAGGATCATCAGCCCGCCCATGGTCGGGGTGCCGGCCTTTTCGAGCACGTGGCGCTCGATGCCTTCCTTGCGGATCGGCTGGCCCTTGCCTTGACGAGCCCGCATCCAGGCGATGAAGCGCGATCCCATCGCCACGGCGATGATGAAGCCTGTCGCCGTCGCCATGAACGTCCGGAACGTAAGATATTTCAAGAGGTTGAGGACCGGGAGCGCGTCCCGCATCTCGGATAGCAGGTACAGCATCAGGCCTTGTCCCCCCCATGGCCGACTGACGCCAGGGCGGCCGCGATGACGCTGGCCCGGCTTCCGTTCGATCCCTTGACCATCACCAGATCGCCCGGCTGAACAGCCTCGACGATCCGCAGCGCAAGCTCGGCCGCCGAGTCCGCGTAGCCGCCCTGCCGAGTCGGCGGAAGGGCGTCCCAGAGCGATTTCATCAGCGGCCCGGCGCAGAAGACCAGGTCGATGCCGGCCGCATTGATCGGCGCGGCCAGTCCGGCATGGAACTCGGCGCCCTGGCCGCCCAGTTCCAGCATGTCTGTCAGCGCGACGATCCGCCGCCCCGTGGCCTTGCGGACGCCCAGGGTGCGGAAGGCGGCGTTCATCGAGATCGGATTGGCGTTGTAGCTCTCGTCGATCAGGGTGAAGGCGCCGCCGGCGATGGCGACGGTCTTCTCCGCGCCCCGTCCGGCAAGAGGCGCGAAGCCGGCCAGGCCGGCCAGCGCCGTCTCGCGGGAAACATCCATGGCCTCGACCGTCAGCAGCACACAGAGACTGTTCAAGCCCCAGTGCAATCCAGTCTGCAGCAGCGGGAACGCCAGCGCCTCGCCATCGATCACCGCATGGACCGTGGCGCGCTCATCGCCGGCGACAAAGTCGACGAGACGGGCGTCGACGCCCTCGCCGGAGCCGAACGACCGCACGGTGGCGCCGACCTTCAGCGCCTCGGCCTTCAGCAGGTCGAACCAGGCGTTGTCGGCGTTCAGCACCGCGACACCGCCCGGCTCGAGACCGGCGAAGATCTCGGCCTTGGCCTTCGCCACGCCCGCCTCGCCGTCGGGGAAATTCTCGATATGGACCGGCCCGACGGTGGTGATGGCCACCACATGGGGCGCCACGAATCGCGACAGCGGCGTGATCTCATCGGCGTGGTTCATGCCGATTTCGAAGACGGCGCGCTCGGTGTCGCGCGGCATCCGGGCCAGGGTCAGCGGGACGCCGATGTGGTTGTTGTAGGACTTGACCGACGAGTGCCAGCGGCCGGCCGGCGCAAGGCAGGCGGCGATGGCCTGGGTGACGCTGGTCTTGCCGACCGAACCGGTGATCGCGGCGCGCTTGCCGTCATTGCGTTCGCGGGCGGCGACGCCGAGCCTCTCCAGCGCCGTGAAGGTGTCTTCGACGAGGATGTGCGGGCCGTCGACCGGCTTGCTCGCGAGGATCGCCGTCGCGCCGGAGGACAGCGCCCCGGCGGCGAACTCATGACCGTCCCGGACCCCGGCCAGGGCGACGAAGAGGTCGCCGACGGCGATGTCGCGGCTGTCGATCGAGACGCCGCCGACGATGAACGGACCGCCGACAACCTTGCCGCCGGTGGCGCCGGCCAACTCATCCGATGTCCAGAGGGCGTCAGACATGGGCGGCCTCCAGCCCGAGGGCGGCGGCGGTCTCGACGACGTCGTCGAACGGGTGGGTGACGCCGGCGATGGTCTGACCCTGCTCATGGCCCTTGCCGGCCACGACGAGCACGTCGCCGGCCGTCAGCATGGCCACGCCGGCGCGGATGGCTTCACGGCGGCCGCCGATGTTGAGCGCGTTCGGCGCGCCGGCCTGGACCTCGGCCCGGATGGCGGCGGGGTCTTCGGAGCGCGGATTGTCGTCGGCGATGATGGCCACGTCGGCCAACCGCGCGGCGATCTCGCCCATCAGCGGCCGTTTGGTGCGGTCGCGGTCGCCGCCGGCGCCGAAGACGACCAGCAGGCGCCCCTCCGCATGCGGACGAAGCGCCATGAGCACCGTCTCCAGGCCGTCAGGTGTGTGGGCGTAGTCGACATAGGCCTCGCCCCCGCCTTCCCGGGCGCCGACGCGCTGCAGGCGGCCAGGGGCGCCCTTCAGGTGCTCCAGCGCGGCGAACACGTCGGCGGGCGCCTCGCCGGCGGCGATGCAGAGGCCGGCGGCGACCAGGGCATTGTCGGCCTGGAAGGCGCCGGCCAGCGGCAGTTGGACGGTCGTGGTCGTCCCGGCATGCGACAGCGTCAGCCGCTGCCCGTCGGAGGCCAGGACACGATCGACCACGCGAATGCCGTCACCCGCCGATCCGGTCGACAGCACCGTCTGGCCGGCGACGACCGCGGCGGCGGCGAACACCGGATACTGGTCGCTGTCTGCATTGAGCACGGCGGTCGCGCCACGGGGCAGCAGGGTCTCGAACAGGCGCAGCTTGGCGGCCCGGTAGACGCCCATGGTGCCGTGGTAGTCGAGATGGTCCTGGGTCAGGTTCAGGAAACCCGCCGCCGTCAGCTTCACGCCGTCCAGGCGGCGCTGGTCAACGCCGTGCGAAGAGGCTTCCAACGCCAGATGGGTGACGCCCTCGCCGGCCATGCGCGCCAGCAGCTCGGCGACGTCGGCGGCGTCCGGCGTCGTCAGGCCCGGCGGCGTGATCTGGCGGTCGGGCTGGCCCGGCGCGGACACCGTGACGCCCAGGGTGCCCATGCTGGCGGCCGTGTGGCCCAGCCGGGCGAAGATCTGTCGACAGAAGGTGGCCACCGACGTCTTGCCGTTCGTGCCGGTAACCGCCACGCAGGTCGCCGGCTGGGCGCCCCAGAAGGCGGCGGCGGCCAAGGCGTAGGCGCGACGCGGGTCGGCGGCGTGAACCACCGGGACCGCAAGGCCCCTCACGTCCTCAGGCGCCAGCACCGCGGCGGCGCCGGCGTCGATGGCTGCAGGGATGAACTTGCGGCCATCGACCGTGGACCCTGGAAGGGCCGCGAACAGGAATCCGGGCCGGACCTTGCGGCTGTCGGCCGTGACGCCGGTGATCTCCGGATCACCTGTCGGCGCATCGGTGACCAGCGACGACAGGCGCATCACAGGCCTCCCGCGGGCTGGGCGACCCGGGCCGTAGCCACATAGGTGGGTGTGGTCGGCAAGGAGGGTTCCGGCGGGCGACGCCTGACGCCCAGGAACGGCGCGACCCGGTCGACGATCTTGCCCACGGCCGGCGCCGCGACCCAGCCGCCGGTGCGGATGCCGCCCTGCGGCTCGTCCATCAGGATCAGCACGAAATAGCGCTCAGCGTCGGCCGGGCCGTCGGTCGGAAACACGGCGGCGAAGGAGCCGACCTGCTTGTAGCGGCTGTAGGCGCGAATCCCAGGATCGTACTTCTCGCCGGTGCCGGTCTTGCCGCCGACCATCAGGCCCGGCGCGTCGGCCTTGCGGCCGGTGCCCTCGACGACATTGCCGCGCATGATCTGGAGCATCGACAGGGTGGTCGTCTCCGACATCACCCGCGGGCCGTCCGGACGCTTGCCGGCCTCCATCTTGCGAATGGTGAGCGGAACGAGTTTGCCGCCGTTCAGGACGGCGCCCATCGCCTGGGCGAGGGCCAGAGGGGAGACGTTGATGCCGTGACCGAAGGAGACGCTGGCCATGTCGTCGTCATCCCACTTCTTCGGAGTGAGGGGGCGGGTGGACTCGAGCAGCTCGACCTGGGCCCTCTTCGTCAGTCCCAGCGCCTCGAAGTAGCGGGCCATGCGATCGGCGCCGACGGCAAAGGCCAGCTTGGCGGTGCCGATGTTGGAGGAGTGATTGAACACCTCGCGCAGGGTCAGGATGCGGTTGGTGCCGTGGAAGTCCTGGATGGTGCGGTAGCCCATCTTCAGCGGCGTGCGGGCATCGAAGGTCGAATCCGGCGTCGCCACCTGGGTGTCGAGGCCGATCGCCACCGTGAACGCCTTGAAGGTCGAGCCCATTTCGAACACCGAGGCGGCGGCGCGGTTGCGCAACTGCTCGGAGCTGGCGCGGCCCGGGTGATTGGGATCGAAGTCCGGCCAGCTGGCCATGCCGAGGATTTCCCCGGTCTGGACGTTGGTGATGACACCGACCGCGCCCTTGGGCTGGTACTGGGCTGCGGCCAGCGCCAACTCCTCCTCCAGCGCCGCCTGGACGCGAACGTCGATGGACAGCGCTACGGGTTTGCCCTCCGCCCCGGCCTTGAGGATGTCCTCGCGCAGGGCCTTCTCGGCGCCGGCCACGGGCTCGCCGCCCTTCTCGTCATAGCCGATCAGGTGCGCGGCGAGGGAGCCCAGGGGATAGACCCGCCGCTGCTCGGGGTCGAAGACCACGCCGGCGAGACCAAGGTCGTGGATCCGGGCCTTCTCGCCAGGCGTCAGGCCGCGCAGCACCACACCTCGCCTCTCGGCCGCGAGCGCCCGGTCAACCTGCGCGGGCTTCAGTCGCGGCAGCGCCTTGAGCAGCGCCGTACGCACCTCCTGCCGGGACCAGACCTCGCGGGTGTCGACCGACAGGGTGTAGTGGGGAAGGTTGGCGGCGAGCAGCCGGCCCTCGCGGTCGACCAGATCGGCCCGCTCCGGCGCGCCGGCGTAGGCGCGACCGCCCTTGCCGGCGTCTGACAGAGTGGCTGACCAGACCGCGCCGCCGGCCATCACCAGAAAGCCGACCGAAAAGATGGCCGCGACGACCAGAATGCGGATGCGGGTGTCGTTCTCGGCACGGCCGTCGGCATGGGCCCGCTCGAAGGCATGCTCAACGCGCCAGACACGCTCGATGATCCAGCGCCAGACCAGCGGATAGCGATGCGGCGTCAGATCCGGGAGACTCATGGCGTCTCCCCGGTAGGCGTCTCCGAAGGGGCCTCGGCCTCGATTGAGGGAGCAACCGGTTCGGTGCTGGCCTGGATCGGCGCGACCGGCGCCGCCGCGCCCGGACGCCGGAGCGAGGCGGCGTGGAGGTCGTCGACGGTGGTTTCCTGCCGGATGGTCACCGGGGCCATGGCGAGGTAGGCGCGCGACAGCCGCTCCAGGCGCTCGGGCTGCTCCAGGTGGGCGACCTCGGCCTGCAGGACGCGGATCTGGCGACCCTCGTCGCGGATCGCGCGCTCCGTGCGAACGATCTCCGTCCGCTCCTTGCCGGCGAAGGTCTTGGCCAGGTTCACGCCGACGGCCAGGACCACCAGCATGGAGGTCAACAGCACGTTGATCGTGCGGAACCCCCGGGTGCGGTGGGTGAAGATGACCGAGATCATGCCGCGGCCCTCCAGGCGGGGGCGTCGGTGCGCACGCCCGCGCGCAGCTTGGCCGACCGGGCCCGCGGGTTGGCGGCGATCTCGGCGTCGGAGGGGTCGCGATGGCCCTTGAAGATCATCTCGAAGGTCGGGGGCGGACCGTCGGCGACCGGCGGGGCGTGGCGCGAACCGCCGGGCAGGCGGCCGGCCCGCTCGGCGAAGAAGGCTTTCACGATGCGGTCTTCGAGAGAGTGGAAGGTGACGACGGCGAGACGCCCGCCGCTCTTCAGGATTCGCTCGGCGGCGGCAAGGCCCTGCTCCAGTTCGGAGAGCTCCTCGTTCACCGCGATGCGCAGCGCCTGGAACACCTTTGTCGCGGGATGCACCTTGGCGCCGCGGCGGCCGCCCAGGGCCATCTCGACCACTTCGGCGAGGTCCAGGGTGCGCTCGAACGGCCGCTCGGCGCGGCGGCGGACCAGGAACGAGGCCACACGCCGGCTCTCCCGCTCCTCGCCGTAGACGTAGAAGATGCGGGCCAGCTCGGCCTGCTCGGCGGTGTTGACGATATCGGCGGCGCTGGGGACGTCGCCGCCCATGCGCATGTCCAGCGGACCATCGCGCATGAAGGAGAAGCCGCGCTCGGCCTCGTCGATCTGCATGGACGACACGCCGATGTCGAGGGCGACGCCGTCAACGCTGCCCGGCGCGAAATGGTCGCCCATCTCCGAGAAGCGCGCCTCGATCAGGCGAAAGCGGCCGGTCGCCTCCAGCGGCGCGGCGAAGCGGCGGGCGGTCGGGTCGCGATCGAAGGCCGCGACCGTGGCCCCGGCGTCCAGGAAGGCGCGGCTGTAGCCGCCTGCTCCGAAGGTGCCGTCGACGATGGTTTCGCCGGACTTCGGCGCCAGGGCCTCGACGACCTCGCCGAGCAGGACGGAGACGTGCGGCGCCTCAGTCATCCGGCGGCTCCGGACAGACGGGCGCGCTGGGCCATGCGCAGGTCGGCCAGGCCGGACTTCGCCGCCTCGCGCGCGGCGGCGCGGTGGGCCTGAAAGGCCCCGCGCGGCCAGACCTGGAAGCGGTCGCCCATGCCGACCACGGCGATCCAGTCGCCGGCGGTGATGTCAAACATGTCGCAGAGCGCCGGCGGCAGGGTGATGCGGCCGGCCTCGTCGAAGGAGAGCTTCGCCATGCCGCCGTAGACGCTGGTCTCCAGCGCCGAGCGCAGGGGGTCGCCGAACGGCAGCTCCTCGATCAGGCCGGCGTAACGGTCGAACAAGGCTTTGCCGCCACCCTCGAGGCAGTCGGCTTCAATGGATGGAAAGCAGAAGACGCCCTCAAAGGGCTGACCGACGGCGGCGCGAAATTCATGCGGCACAACGATGCGCCGCTTGCTGTCGAGCTGCTTCTCGAAGGTCGAGAGGAACACTAGCCCCAGTCCCCTGCCCCTAGTTCGCCGACCCCTTCGGCGACAGAAACTGGGTTAACATGGGATCATGTGGGATGCAATGACACCAAGTTGTCGTTTCTTCACGAAAACAACAATGTCGCAGGCCGCAAGCATTGGCGCACCTGATCACTCCACAGAACATACATGGAACGTGTTAAGTATTGCGGGGATAACCGCCGCGCCTCGTCCTCCCCAGCTTGCTGGGGAGGGGGACCGCCGGAGGCGGTGGAGGGGAGATGCCGCGTGGTGACTCCTTCAACCGCCGTGGAATGAGTCGGTGCGCCGACTCCCCTCCACCACGCTTCGCGTGGTCCCCCTCCCCGGCGGAGCCGGGGAGGATTGGGCGGAACGAGCGGATCAGACGGCCTGTAAGCCGGGTTCTGTGACGCGCCCGAAGACGCGCGACGATCATTCCTCTGGACCGGCCATTGCTGACCGGTTCTCGCGACCAACCCGGACGCCTCGGGCCGGCGACGGCCCTGCCCCTCGCGGGGCGCGGAATCCCTATTCGGTCTTGCTCCAGGCGGGGCTTGCCATGCCGTCCCTGTCACCAGGTCCGCGGTGGGCTCTTACCCCACCCTTTCACCCTTCCCGCCGCCGCAGCGGAGGAGGTTTGCTTTCTGTGGCGCTGTCCCTCGGGTCACCCCGGGCGGGCGTTACCCGCCGCCTTGTCGCCGTGGAGCCCGGACTTTCCTCGACCCCCGAAGGAACCGCGATCGCCCGGCCGTCTGATCCGGGCCGGTATGTGAGGGTTGGGGGACGGAAGGTCAATGCGTGGTTCGACACGCGCCTTCGGCGCTGCTCACCATGACGTGTGAGAATGGCCTACTGACCACGTCATCCTGAGCAGCCGCGCAGCGGCGTGTCGAAGGACGCAATGCCTACGCAGCCCTTAGCACCGCCATCAGCGTCGCCCGCGTCAGGCCGTCGGCCACGCCGTCCCATCGGGTCTGGACCCAGTGGCGCTGGAAGGCGCTGACGATCTCGCGGGTGGACTGGTCGAACCGGCCCGAGGGGGCGCAGTCGTAGCCGAGCCGCGTCAGCCCGGCCTGCAGCGCGAAGACGCCGACGCCCTCGGCGCCTTCGACAAGCGGATCGCCCGGCGCGGGATCGGCCTCGGCCCAGATCCCGTGACCGGCCTGCGCCAGCTGCTTCCACGGAAACAGCTCGCCCGGATCGATCTTGCGGGCCGGCGCGACGTCGGAGTGGCCGAGGATGCGGTTGTCGTCGATCTGCCAGCGCGACCGGATGTCTGCGACCAGCGTGATCACCGCGTCGATCTGCGCCTGCGGGAACGGGCGGTAGCCGAACTCGTGGCCGGGGTTGACGATCTCGATGCCGATCGAGGCGTGATTGACCCCCTCCTCGCCCTTCCAGAACGAGCGGCCGGCGTGCCAGGCGCGGCGCTCTTCGGGCACGAGCCGGAAGATGCGGCCATCCTCCTCGACCAGGTAGTGGGACGAGACCCTGGCCTCGGGATCACGGAGGCGCGCGAGCGCCGCCTCGCCGGTTTCCATGCCGGTGTAGTGGAGCACCAGCATATCCGGGACCTTGGTCCGGACATCGAAGTTGGGCGACGGCGCCTCGATGACATCGAGGGTCATTGCGAGCGGTTCCGGATGGCCATGAGCAGGGGCATCACGCGGTTGGGCCTCAGGGCGATGATCAGCACCCCCAGTAGCGCAAGGCCGGCCCCGATGGCCATCCGGCCGTCGAAATGGTCGTTGGTGATCAGCACGCCCATGATGATCGTGAACAGCGGCGTCATCAGCGTCAGCGGCGAAATCAGCGTCGCCTCATACTTCTGGATCAGGCTGTAATAGAAGGTGTGGCCCAGCACCGAGACGATGACGGCCGAGAACACCACCGCCGCCAGGAAGCCCCAGCCGGCGTCGATAGCCAAGGGCCACTGATTCTGTTCGGTGAACGCACTCAGCACCGCCAGCGGCCAGAAGGACGAAAAGCCGACCCAGGCCTGGAACTGCAAGGGCTTGATGCCCTCCATCTGCTTCATCATCACCGCGCCCAGCGAGCCGGCGAAGGCGGCGGCGGCGACCAGCCACAGGCCGAAGGACATGCTCATGCCGGTCGGATGCCACATGACGACCACGGCGCCGGCCAGGGTCAGGGCCATGCCCAGGCCGCGCCGCCAGCGCACCTTCTCGCCCAGCATGAACATCGACAGCACCGTGGTGATCGGCACGCCCAGCTGGATGACGATCGACGCGGCCGAGGGGCTGGCGGTCTTGAAGCCGATGAACAGCAGCGCGAAGTTGCCGGCCCCCATCAGCATGGCGACGGTGATGATCCGCCAGGTCGGACGCGGGGCCGGCAGCAGCCACGGCAGGGTGCACAGCGCCACCAGCGCGAACCGCACTGTCGCGTAGAACAGCGGCGGCACGTCCCACTCGGCGACCACGATCTTGCTGACGATGTTGTTGGACGCCCAGACCACGCAGACGAACAGGAGGATGCCGAAGTCTCGAAGAGCCATTCCCGGGGTCTAGCCGCGTTTCGTGACGGAAGGCGACACAGATATCCTGCGCGCCCTGTGAGTCAGGGCGACCGGGATGTCGAACGCCGCCTTGCCCATCAGACCGCGCCGCGGGTCCGCAGCTTTCGACAGGTGTCGGCGAAGGCGCGGCGCAGAGCCGGCGGCGGCGTGAACGGGCCGGCGTTCTGGAAGCCGTGGTTGACGCCGATCGGCTCGGCGCTCTCCAGCACCGACAGCAGCTCGTCGTCGATCGGCCCCTTCGCCTGCACGCCCTGGGCCGCGGCGGTCGCGACCAGGCCGTGGGCGATCGCGCCGGCGCCGATCGTCAGCCGCTCCTCGCTGTCCACCGGCGTCAGGCCCGGCAGCAGGATCAGGAAGCCCTGGCCGGAGGCGCAGACCATGCGCAGGTCCGGCCTGGCCGGATCGCCGCCGACGAGATGAACGATCTCGACGCTGTTCTCGCCCGTCCCGTACGCCCACTCGGCGGCCGCCTTCTGGGGCGCGGGCGGGACCGGCGCCAGTTCGGACTCCGGCTTCGGCGCCGGCGCCTCGGCCGGCGGTGAGCAGGCGACAACGCCCAGGGTGAGGAGCAGCGGGACGAGGGCGCGCATGGTCAGGATCCCTTGAAAACGGCGGGGCGCTTCTCGAGCAGCGCCTCGACGCCCTCCATATGGTCGTCGGTCAGGTGACTGATCGCCTGGGCGGCGGCGCTCATCTCCATCAGCGTATCGTAGCTGGTGGTCTGGCCGTGCTTGAGCAGGCTCTTGGCCAGGCGCAGCGCGTGCGGCGGCTGCTGCGCGATGCGTTCGGCCAGGGCGATGGCTTCGTCCATCAGCGTCCCGGCGGGAACGACCTTGCTGACCAGGCCCCACTTCTCGGCGGTGGCGGCGTCGATCACGTCGCCGGTGAACAGGAGCTCGCTGGCCCGGCTCATGCCGATGGTGCGCGGCAGCAGCCAGGCGCCGCCGTCGCCCGGGATCAGACCGAGCTTGAGGAAGGTGACGCCGAACCGCGCGCCCTCGGCGGCGATGCGGATGTCGGTCATGCAGGCCACGTCGCAGCCCAGGCCGATGGCCGGACCGTTGACGGCGGCGATGGAGGGGACCTCCAGGCCGTAGATCGAGCGCACGACGCGGTGGATGTTGTTGCGGTAGCCGTCGCGCAGCTCCACCCCGTTGCCGGCGAAAGCGCCTTCGCGAGCCTTCATCGCCTTGACGTCGCCGCCTGCCGAGAAGGCGCGGCCGGCGCCGGTCAGCACCACGGCCCGGATCTCACGGTCGGCGTTGATCGCCGCGCAGGCGGCCGCCACCTGGTCGCCGTCGCCCGGCGCGCCCAGGGCGTTCATCGCGTCCGGCCGGTTCAGGGTCAGGATGGCGATATGGCCGCGCTTCTCGGTGAGGATCAGGGACATGGGCGGTTTCCTGGGCGTTGCTTTGGATGTGTGCTGTTCATAGCGGCGGGCGGCGGACTTGTCCTCACTGTCTCGGTTCGATGTCGCCGGCGGCGCGGATGGGGGGATTGATCGATCGGTCGGAGATGGCGGGCGCGGACGCGGATCACCGCAAGCCCCTCGCGGAATTCCGTGAAGATCAGCGAAATCCCGCAAACGGCGGGGCGGTCACTACGATCAGGCCTGGGCATCCTGACAGTATGGCGGCCCCGCCCGGAGAGGGGGATTGATTGTCGCCGGCGCACCCTGTCGGGGCGCGAAATCGGGTCAAATGTCCCGCTTTGTCTCGTGACTATCTGTCCCAGGAGTCTTCATCGCCGCGCGCCGCGACACGCGGCCACTTTGCTGTGGATAACTCAAGCGCCTGCTTTGTCGGGAAGATTTCGCATCCGTCCACACCTTGTCCACAGGCCGTCAACCGGAGGCCGGACAAGAATTCACATGGGTCGAATTGGGAGCGGTTGCTTCATAGCGGGCCTGGGCGCACAGTCAAGTCGTCGAGAGGAAACGCGGCGCGGGCGAGACGGGAAACCGGAAGGCCAGGCGAGCGGGACGCTCCAGGACCCAAGGATCGGAGGGAGACCTTCGAAGACCGGACCGGGAGCGGATCAGTGAAGACCGGGGCGCAAGCTTCGGACACCCAGGGATCCACGACCTCCAGACCGCAAGTCTCGCAAGAGGCTTGGGTGAAGGGGCGATGCAGCCGGGCAACCGGACGCACCGTCCCTTTGCTCTATGGGGGCATCCCTTCTTCTCGCACCTCCGCTCTTCCCCCTCCGACATCGTCGGACTTGTTCCGACGATGACGGAGGGGGAAGAGCACCTCACCCTCGACGAACCACGTTCCGGCGCCTACCTTCCCCCCTGACTTCCCGGGGGAGAGACCCATGCTTTCACGTCGCCTGATGCTGGCCGGCGCCGCTTCCAGCCTGGCCGCCGCCTGTTCGCCGAAGGGCGATGACAGGACGGTCGCGGCCGTCGACGCCCTGACCACCATCCGTTTCGCCACCGACTGGCGCGCCCAGGGCGAGCACGGAGGCTTCTACCAGGCGCTGGCCACGGGCGAGTACGAGAAGCGCGGCCTGAAGGTCGAGATCAAGCAGGGCGGGCCGGGCGTGAACGTGCCGCAGTTGCTGGCCGCCGGCGGCGTCGAGATGGGCATGGGCTCCAACAGCTTCATCCCGCTGAACATGGCCAGGGAGAAGGCGCCGGTGAAGGCCGTGGCCGCCTTCTTCCAGAAGGACCCGCAGGTCCTGATCGCTCACCCGAACACCGGCGTGAACTCGATCGCCGACATGAAGGGCCGGCCGATCCTGCTGGCCGACGCCTCGGTCACCGCCTTCTGGGTCTGGCTCAAGAGCAAGTACGGCTTCACCGACGCCCAGGTGCGCAAGTACAACTTCAGCCTGGCGCCGTTCCTGGCCGACAAGCGGGCCATAGTGCAGGGCTATCTGTCGAGCGAGCCCTACACCATCGAGCAGGAGGCAGGCTTCAGGCCGGCGACCTTCCTGCTGGCCGACGAGGGCTACCCCGGCTACGCGACCATGGTCCTGGCGCCGGACTCGCTGATCGCCGAGAAACCCGAGGCCGTGAAGGCCTTCGTCGAGGCCACCGCCATCGGCTGGCAAACCTATCTGAACGGCGATTCCAGCAAGGCTGATGCCTTGATCCTGCAGGATAATCCGGAGATGACGCCGGAACTGCTGGCCAACGCCCGCAAGCAGATGCGCGACTACGGCATCGTCGAGTCCGGCGATGCGAAAACGGGCGGCATCGGCATCATGACGGACGCCCGCTGGGCCGAGTTCTTCCGCGTGGCGTCCGAACAGGGCGTCTATCCGAAGGACATGGACTACCGGGCCGGCTACACGCTGCAGTTCGTGACGAAGGCGGCGGGCTGACGCCTCCAATGTGCGCCCGTCCCCCGCATCGTCATGGCCCGACTCGTTCGGGCCACCCATGAACATGGCCGCCCGAGTTGCAGCTCATCTCTCGCCGTCATCCTGGGCCCTGTGCCCAGGACCCCTCGTTGAGCTTCCACGTGAGAGCGAGGTTACGCACTCACCTGCGGCCGACACAGGGGTCCTCGCCACAAGGGCGAGGATGACGAGTGTTGGAGGCGAGGACCTTCCTTCCGTCTCACCACGCATGGGTGGCCCGAACGAGTCGGGCCATGACGGGATAGAGAGTTCGCCACGGGGCGTCTGGCCCGGATCAGAGCTGCTGGATTACATCACATGACCGCCTCCCTCACCAACGTCGAGGTGGACTATCGCGGGCGTGGCCGCGTGCTGGGCCCCGTGGACCTGGCGATCGGCGAGGGCGAGATCATCGCCCTGGTCGGGCCGTCGGGTTGCGGCAAGTCCACGGCCATGCGGCTGCTGGCCGGGCTTGAACAGCCCACCCGAGGCGTGATCCAGCGCCAGGCCGGCCGGGGCGAGACCTCGCTGGTCTTCCAGGCCGCCACCCTGGCGCCGTGGATGAGCGCGGCGGCCAACGTCGCCCTGCCGCTGGAGCTGTCAGGCCTGGACCGCCGCACCGCCCGCGCCCGGGCGTCGGAGGCGTTGGCCCGCGTCGGCCTGACCGGCGTCGACGCCTCGCGGCCGGCGCAGCTGTCGGGCGGCATGGCCATGCGGGTGTCGCTGGCCCGGGCGCTGGTCACCCGCCCCCGCCTGCTGTTGCTGGACGAGCCGTTCGCGGCGCTGGACGAGATCACCCGCCGCACCCTGGCCGACGACGTGCTGGCCCTGTGGGCCGAGCTGAAGCCGGCCATCCTGTTCGTGACCCACAATGTCGAGGAGGCCGTCTACATGGCCTCGCGCGTTGTGGTTATGACGTCCGGACCAGGCGTCATCGCCGGCGAGGTGGCCATCGAGGCCCCCCTGCCCCGCCCCGCAGGCTTCCGCGCCACCGAGACCTTCCGCGCCGCCGCCGAGACCGTGTCGGCCCTGCTGGCCAGGGGTATGGAGCGGGCGGCATGAAGTCTCTGACGGCCATCGCCATTCCGCTCGTCTTCATCGCCCTGCTGCTGGCGATCTGGGAGACGGTCTGCCGGTTGACCGGCGTTCCGGCCTATCTGTTGCCGCCGCCGTCGCAGATCGGCGTCAGCCTGGCCGAGGGCTGGCCGCTGTTGCTGTCCTCGGCCTGGAACACCCTGTTCACGGCGCTGACGGCGCTGGTCGTGGCCAGCCTGCTGGCGTCGAGCCTGGCGCTGCTCACCGCGCTCAGCCCGGTCATCGAGCGCGCCGTGCAGCCAGTGGCGGTCACCCTCCAGGTGACGCCGGTCATCGCGGTCGCGCCGCTGGTCATCATCTGGGCGGGTCTGGACCATCCCGAGCGGGCGGTGGTGGTGCTGGCCACCATCGTCGCCTTCTTCCCGATCTTCTCGGGCGCGGTCACCGGGCTCAAGGCCTCCGACCCGGATCTGGAGCGCCTGTTCGACCTCTACGGCGCCAGCCGCCTGCAGAAGCTGCTGCGGCTACGTCTGCCGTCGGCGGTGCCCTTCCTGCTCGAGGGGCACAAGGTCGCGGCCGGGCTGGCGGTGATCGGCGCGGTGATCGGCGAGTTCGTCGCCGGATCGGGCGGCGCGCAGGGCCTGGCCTGGCGGATCCTCGAGGCCGGCAACCGGCTACAGACAGCCCGGATGTTCGCGGCGCTGTTCGTGCTGGCCGTCATGGCCGCACTGCTGCACGCGCTGCTGCAGATGGCCGAGCGCCGGGCCCTGGTCTGGTGGCGCGGCCGTTAGGCGGCGATTAAGCGGCGCGCGTTAAGCACGGGGTCGTACCCCTGCGGCGGACTCCTGCATGCGTCTTGTTCTCGCCATCACGATTCTCGCGGCCGGCGCTGTCACCGCCCAGGCGGCCGAGGATCGCTATGGTCCGCCGCGCGCGCGGCCGGTGACGGCGCCCGCCAGCCAGCCCGGCGCCCTGCCCGCCAGCGCCGCGCCCTACAGCGGACAGATGCTGAGCTGGAGCGGCAAGACGCCGGGACAGGCGCCGCAGCCCTCCCCCGTCGTCGCCGCGCCGGTCATGCCCCAGCCGATCGCCGCCTGGGCCGGACCGGCCGCCGCCGCGCCCGGTCCGCGCGCCGCGTCCTATCCGTCGCTGACCGCCCCGGCCCCGATGGCCGCCGCCTATGCGCCCGCGCCGCGGCCTGTCGCGCCGCAAACGGCCCTGCCGACCAGCCTCTACGACCGCCCGGCTTCGGCGCCGATAGCCGCCGCGCCCGCTCCGCCCGCGCCCCGCTATGAACCGCCGGCCCGCCGGCAGGCCGTCCTCGCGCCCCCGCCCTCCGCGCCGGCGCCCGTCCGTGCACCGTCCGACGCGGGCCGCTCGAAGGCCTATTCGGTGCTGCGCGAGTTCGGCGGCGTGCCGGACCCGATCGACATCCCGCCCCCGACCTCCTACTGGGCCACGCGCCCAGGGACCGCGCCGGTCGATGCGGTCGAGGCCGACTTCGCCCCCGGCGGCGGCGTTGGCGCCGACGAGGTCGCCGACGCCAATGGCCAGGGGGAAATGTCCGACGCCGCCCGCCGTCGCGAGCGCGAGCGGGACCGCGCCCGGGCCGCCGCCGCGGAGGCGAAGCGGTGAGCGCCAACACAAGCCGACTCCACGACCTGATAGCCCTGGCCGGAGAAACCTCCAGCGCGCGTCGTCGCGAACTGCTGCGCGGCGTGACCGACATGTTCTTCTCCGGTGAGACCCACGGTCCGGCCGAGATGGGCCTGTTCGACGCCGTGCTGGGCAAGCTGGCCAGCGAGATGGAAGCCGCCGTAAGGGCCGAACTCGCCGACCGCATGTCCGATGCCGAGGCCGCGCCCCGAAGCCTGATGCGCAGGCTCGCCGCCGACGAGATCGAGGTTTCGCGGCCGGTGCTGGAGCGCTCGCGGGCGCTCAGCGACGAGGACCTGGTGCAGCTGGCCCGCACCAAGGGTCAGGACCATCTGCGCGCCATCTCGCAACGACCGACCGTCTCGACCGTCGTCTCCGACGCCATCGTCGAGCGCGGCGACGACGACACGCTTGGCCTGCTGCTGCGCAACACGGGCGCGGAGCTGTCGCGCAAGGCCCATGAGCGGGCCGTCGACCGGGCCGCCGCCAATCCGGACCTGCACGAGGCCGTCGTCGGCCGCGAACAGCTGCCCATCGATCTCCTCAACGAGATGTATTTCGTGGTCGAGGCGCGGCTGCGCGACCGGATCACCAGCGCCAACGCCGCCATCGACCCCGCCCGGCTGGAGGCCGCCCTCTCCGCCGGCCGCAAACGTGTCGCGCTGGGCGACGGCGCCCTTCCGGCCGACTACGCCGAGGCCGAGGCCGCTGTCCGCACCCAGATCGCCAGGGGCGACATGGGCCCGCGCGTACTGGCCGCCATGCTGCGCAACCGCGAGACGACCCGCTTCCTGATCGCGCTGGCCGAGCTGGCCGACATCGATTTCCACACCGCCCGGCGCATCCTGGAGCGCAGGGAGCTCGACGCCCTGGCCATCGTCTGCAAGGCGGCCGACTTCGACCGCAGCCTGTTCCTGACCTTCACGGTGCTGATCCTCGACCGCGCCGACGACGCCATGACCCGGGCCAAGTCCTACGGCGACCTCTACAACAACCTGCCCAAGGACGCCGCCCTGCGGACCATCCGCTTCTGGCGCATGCGCCGCACGACCGGGGATGTCGCGGCGGCTTAGCGACTACTTGGTGGGCTGGACGGGCGGACGAGAAATATAGGGCGACATGCTTCCGCGCCCGCTGCGCGGCGCTGGATTCCAGCTAAGCCGAATGCTCACGGTCTCACCCTCCAGAGACCGTCCGTCCAACGGCAACTTCATGCGGTAGCGCCTGCTCAGCTTGAGCGCCGCCTCGCCAAAACCACGCCCCTCCGGCGATTCCGCGGTGACACGGCAGGCCGTCAGCCGACCATCAAGCTTCAACACACAGAAGAGGAAGGCGTCTCCCGGAACGCTGCTTCGCAGCAAAGCTTTGGGCCGTGTCCTGCCATAGTCGCCGGAGCTAGGCTCATCCGCCCATTCGTAGGCGAAGCTATCGAGGGACGCTCGCGGCAACGTGGGTGAGTCGCGTCCGCCGCGCGTCGTGCAGCCTTCGGCGTGGCGCCAGTCGATCATCGGGCACCCGTCTGCCTCCCCCGCTTCCGCCAGCACGGTCCCATCTGGACCTACCTGCTTTCGAGTGGTGGCGGCTGCGGCGAGGGACGCAATCCTGGCGTCCCAGGTGATCACGACACGTATCGGACGGCCCGCGACGCCCCGGCCAGCCCGATCCTTGGATCCTATCGAAAACCTGGCGGAGACGAGCGCCACCGCTGCCTCACCGAAGCCGAGCCCGGGCGCGCTCTCCTCCAGGACGCGACAATTCATCAGATCGCCGGCGACATTAACCAGACACTCAACGACTGCGCGACCTGTCGCGCCGCCCGCCGTCGCAGGATAGAACGCCGCCATCACCTCCGGCGCAGGCCAGTTCCTCCAGGCGGGCTGGACAATGAAAACGGGCTTGGCCGTTGCAGCCGGCGGTTCGCCAGCAGGCTCACCCAGCAGCATCAACGCAAGCAACAAACCGTTCATCGACCCCGCCCCCGACCGAGACCGTCCTACCCGTGAGCTGCGACAGGGTCCAGCCGCTGCGGGCAAGGCACTCGACGACGGTCTTCTCCGTAGAAACCCGGCGCAGCCTCGGCGGGGTGACTGCAGCGATCATCGGAGTGCGATACCGCGACACCGGACCCGGCGGGCGGATTTTCAACGATCAGCCGTCGCGGCGAGCGGCCCCATGCCCTAGATTGGGGCCATGCGCACAGAAACGCCCCAGCCCGTCCGCCTCGTCGACTACCGGCCGCCCGCCTACCTGATCGACGAGGTCTTCCTCGACTTTTCGCTGGAGCCCGCCGCCACGCGGGTGAAGGCGAAGCTGACCGTGCGGCGCAACGGCGAGCATGCTGACCCGCTGGTGCTCGACGGCGACGGCCTCAAGACCCTCTCGGTCGTCGTGGACGGCGCGGTCCACGCCTTCGACGAGACGGCCGAGACCCTGACCCTGCGCGACCTGCCGGCGTCCTTCACGCTGGAGACCGAGGTCGAGATCAATCCGTCGGCCAACACCGCGCTGATGGGGCTGTACATCTCCGGCGGCCGGTTCTGCACCCAGTGCGAGGCGGAGGGCTTCCGGCGCATCACCTGGTTCCTCGACCGCCCCGACGTGCTGGCCCGCTACACGGTGCGGATGGAGGCCGACAAGGCGTTTGACCACCTGCTGGCCAACGGCAACCGCGTCGAGACCGGCGACCTGCCGGGCGGCCGCCACTACGCCGTCTGGAACGACCCCTTCCCCAAGCCCTGCTACCTGTTCGCGCTGGTGGCCGGGGAACTGGACGAGCTGGTCGACAGCTTCGTGACCATGTCGGGCCGGACCATCGACCTGCGGATCTATGTCGACACCGGCATGGCGGCCCGCGCCGAATACGCCATGGACAGCCTCAAGCGGGCCATGAAGTGGGACGAGGAAGCCTTTGGCCGGGAATATGATCTCGACCTGTTCATGATCGTCGCCGTCCGCGACTTCAACTTCGGGGCGATGGAGAACAAGGGCCTCAATATCTTCAACGCCGCCCTGCTTCTGGCCGATGAACAGACCGCGACCGACATGGACTATGAGCGCATCGAGAGCGTCGTGGCCCACGAGTATTTCCACAACTGGACCGGCGACCGCATCACCTGCCGCGACTGGTTCCAGCTGTGCGTGAAGGAGGGTCTGACCGTCTTCCGCGACCAGTCGTTCAGCGCCGACATGCGCGGCCAGGCGGTGCAGCGGATCAAGGACGTGAAGGCCCTGCGCGCCCGGCAGTTCTCCGAGGACGCCGGCCCGCTGGCCCACCCGGTGCGGCCCTCGGCCTACATCAAGATCGACAACTTCTACACCGCGACGATCTACGAGAAGGGCAGCGAGGTCATCCGCATGCTCAAGACCCTGCTCGGCGCGGAGCTGTTCCGCACCGGCATGGACCTCTACTTCGACCGCCACGACGGCGAGGCGACCACGGTCGAGGCCTTCATCCAGTGCTTCGCCGACGTGTCGGGCCGCGACATGACCGCCTTCTTCGGCTGGTACGAGCAGGCCGGCACGCCGACCGTCGACCTGACCACCGACTGGGACGCCGGCAAGGGCGAGGTGGCCATCACCCTGCGCCAGAGCACCGCCCCGACGCCGGGCCAACCGGACAAGAAGCCGCTGCCCCTGCCCGTCCGCATCGGTCTGCTGCACGACGACGGCCGGCCGATGGGCGAGGAGACGCTGGTCATCCTCGAGACGGCCGAAACCACCGTGCGGCTGCCGGCCCCCGAGCGTCCGGTGCTGTCGCCGCTGCGCGGCTTCTCCGCGCCGGTGAACCTGACCACCGACAGCGAGCCCAAGGATCGCTACGTCCTGCTCGCCGCCGATCCGGACCTGTTCAACCGCTGGGAAGCCGGCCAGGGCCTGGCCCGCGACCTGATCCTGGCCCGCGCCGCCGGGACGCCGGACGAGGTCGCCGAGCAGCGCTACGCCGAGGCCGTCGGCCGGGCGCTGGCCGACCAGGCCGCCGAGCC
Organism: Caulobacter sp.; assembly: GCA_030683005.1. Taxonomy (GTDB): domain Bacteria; phylum Pseudomonadota; class Alphaproteobacteria; order Caulobacterales; family Caulobacteraceae; genus Caulobacter. Next base: position 19,914 of record JAUXMY010000034.1, read on the forward strand.
GGCCTTCAAGGCCCTGATCCTGACCCTGCCCGGCGAGCCCGACCTGTCGATGGCCATGTCGCCGGCCGATCCGGCGGCGATCCACGCGGCGCGCGACCTGCTGCGGGCGCGGCTGGCGGTGCATCTGGGCGAGGACCTGCGCCGGCTGCACACCGGCCTGTCGGACGGCGCGGCCTTCTCGCCGGACGCCGCCTCGGCGGGCCGGCGGGCGTTGCGCAACGCGGCGATGGAGCTGCTGGCCGTCGATCCGCACAGCGGAAACCGCGACCTGGCCGCCCGTCACTTCGAGACCGCCACCAACATGACCGACGCCATCGGCGGTCTGAACGCGCTGATCGAGCTGGGCGGCGAGGCCCGCGACCAGGCGCTGGCCGACTTCCACGCCAAATGGAAATCCGAGCCGCTGGTGCTCGACAAGTGGTTCGCCGCCCAGGCGCGCGACCCGTCGGAGCAGGCGCTGGGCGGCGTGCTCGGCCTGACCGCCCATCCGGACTTCGACGGGAAGAACCCCAACCGCCTGCGGGCGCTGGTCTCGACCTTCGCCAACTTCAACCCGGCGCGGTTCCATGACCCGTCGGGCGACGGCTACCGCTTCCTGGCCGACCAGATCATCGCCACCGACGCGGTCAACCCGATGACCGCCGCCCGTTTGGTCGAGCCGCTCGGAACCTGGCGACGCTACCGCCCCGAGCTGGGCGCGCTGATGAAGGCGCAGCTGGAGCGGATCGTCGCCGTCGAGGGCCTGTCCAAGAACGTGTTCGAACTGGCCAGCAAGGCGCTGGCTTAGCGTAGCTCGGGGACATGTACTTCAGTACGTGTCCCCTGCCGCTGCGAGCCGATGGGGACACGCACTGAAGTGCATGTCCCCGGCTGCTAAGCTGCGGGCGGTATCCGTCTGAATCCGCGCCTTACCCCCGGCCAGAAGACGTTCACCGCCAGACCGGCGATGACCAGCGCGGCGGCGGCCAGCTTCCAGCCGGGCAGCGCCTCGCCGAGGAAGACGGCCGAGGCGGCCATGCCGAACACCGGCACCAGCAGCGACATCGGCGCGATGGTCGCCGCCGGATGCCGTGACAGCAGCCAGCCCCAGACCGCGTAACCAAACAGGGTGTTGCCCACCGACTGCCACAGCACCGCCGCCCAGGTGGCGGCGTCGGCGGCCACAAGGCCCTGGCGGATCGCCGGCCAGCCTTCGAAGACCAGCGAGAGCACGGCCAGCGGCGGGATCGAGAAGAGGCTGGCCCAGACCACGAAGCCCAGCATGTTGGCGCCCGGACTGCGGCGACTGACGATGTTGCCGCCGGCCCAGCTGAGTCCGGCCACCAGAACGAGCACCAGACCCAGTGGTGACGCCGACCCGTCGCTCCGCCAGAGGATCAGGCCGATCCCCGCGGCCGCCAGCGCCAGGGCGGCGATCTGGAACGGCTTCACCCGTTCCCCGGTCAGCCCCATGGCCAGGGCCACGGTGAAGAAGGCCTGGCTCTGCACGACCAGAGAAGCCAGTCCTGGCGAGATATGGCCGTTCATGGCGATGTAGAGCAGGCCGAACTGCCCCGCCCCGATCAGCACGCCATAGGCCGCCAGGTCCCGCCAGGGGACATCCGGCCGCTTGATGAAGACCACGGCCGGCAGCAGCGCGAAAGTGAAGCGCAGGGTCGCGAACAGCAGCGGCGGCAGGTGGTCCAGCCCGATGCGGATGACCACGAAGTTGGTCCCCCAGACCGCCACCACCGCCAGGGCGAGCAGCGCATGGCGCAGGGGGAGCGATGTCTGGATCATGGGCGGAACGGCCTTCGTCGGAGCCGTTCGGCTTAGGCCCCGGCGGCCCGTCGGGCACGCCAATTCTTCTAACGGCGCTGTCACGCTGCGGCCAACTGACTCACAACCTGTGCAAAGGCCGGTTTGGCCCGTGACGCGACAGGAACGCTTCCGTAAGATTCCCTGTCGGGGGAAGTGACTCGGGCGCGGGGATTCGAAGGACTTGGCGGGCAAGAGTCGCAAGGCAGGCATGGCCGGCGAACCCGCTTTCGCTCCGGAGGATGCGCGCGCGTCCGGCGGCGCCTTCGTGCGCGTCGCCATCCTCGCGGCGCTGCTCCTGCTCGCCATCTACACCTTCTTCGGCGTCCAGCGGCTGGAACGAAACTGGACTCGGCCCGGGGACGCCGGCCCCGACGCCGCCGCCCAGGTGCTGGCGGCGCGCCTCGATGTCGACGTGGCGCGTCGCAACGGAGGCCTGACCGCCGGCGCCGCCCTGATCGACCGTTCACCGGACTCGCCCATCGACGCCGCCGAGACCGTGCTGCGCGCCGCCGGCGACGGGGTGGCGGCCGCCGCCGTCGTATCCGGCGACACGGTCGGCGCCGTCGCCGGTCGGGTCGAGGCCGCCGACTGGAAAGGCGCCGCGCGGCTCGCCCTGGCGTCCGGCAAGAGCAGCTGGATCGGCGTGCCGGCGGGCGACCCCGGACGGCTCTACATGGCCCGGGTGGTGCGCGACCGCACCGTGCTGCTCACCACCCAGGATCTGGCCAGGCTGCCCCTGCGCGCCGGAGGGCGATCATCGGCCGCCGTGGCCGCACCCGACGGACGGCTGCTCGCCGTGGCCGGCGCCGGCGGCGTGACCCAGGCCTCGACCGTGCGCGAGGCTTTCGCCCTGTCCGCCAGCGACCTCAAGGCCGACCAGCTGACTCGCGCCCGGCGGCCTGACGGGGCGCTGATCGACGTCGCCGCACGACCTGCCGCCGGCGGCGCCCTGTGGGCCATCGCCGCCAGCCCGCCGGCCGGTATCGTGGCGGCCAATCGCGACCGCATCGACAGCATCGTCGCGCTGCTGGTGCCACTGGGCATCGGCATCGCCCTGGCCCTGCTGCTGTTCAGCCAGAGCCGCAAGGCCGAGGCCGCCCAGCGCGCCTTTGTCCGGAGCGAGCAACGCTTCCGCATGGCCGTCGAGGCGGCCCGTTGCGGCATCTGGGAATGGGACCTGACCCAGGACCAGGTGTTCATGTCCGACGTCACCGGCGTTATCTTCGGATGGGGCGGCGGCGGCATCGTTGGCGGCCAGGAGGTGCTCGACCGGGTCGCGCCCGACCACCGCGAGCGCGTCCGGCAGGCGCTGGCCCATGCAGCGACCTATGGCGCGTTCGACGTGTCCTTCCGGGTGCCGGCCTCGTCGGGCGGTCGCTCGATCTGGATCGACGCCCGCGGCCAGGGCCTGGGCAAGCCCGGCAGCGACGGCTACGGCCGGATCATCGGCGTCGCCCTGGACGTCACCGAGGAGCGCCTGGCCCAGGCCCGCGCCCAGGCCGCCGAGAACCGCCTGCGCGACGCCATCGAAAGCGTGTCCGAAGCCTTCGTGCTGTGGGACCGCAACGGCCGCCTGCTGCTGTGCAACCGCAACTACCGCAGCGTCTTCAACCTGGAGCCCAAGCTGCTCAAGCCGGGCGCGGCGCGCGACTATGTGAACCGCTTCGTGCAGCTGGCCATCAAGCAGGAGATCGTCGGCCCCGACGGCCATCGCGGCATCCGCGAGGCGGAGCTGAACGACGGGCGCTGGATCCAGATCTCCGAGCGCCGCACCGCCGAGGGCGGCCTGGTGATGACCGCCGCCGACATCAGCGCCATCAAGGCCCAGGAAGAGGCCCGGCGCCTGAATGAGGAACAGCTGCAGCACGCCGTCGCCGGCCTGGAACGCAGCCAGGAGCAGCTGGCCGAACTGGCCCGCAAGTACGAGACCGAGAAGGTCCGCGCCGAGGCGGCCAACAAGTCAAAGTCCGAGTTCCTGGCCAACATGTCCCACGAGCTGCGCACGCCGCTCAACGCGGTCAACGGCTTCTCCGAGATCATGATCGCCGAGATGTACGGGCCGATGGGCGACCCCCGCTACAAGGAATACGCCCAGGACATCCACAACAGCGGCCAGCACCTGCTCGCGCTGATCAACGACATCCTCGACATGTCCAAGATCGAGGCCGGCAAGATGAACCTCAAGTTCGAGCCGATGAGCCTGGAGGATGTCACCGAGGACGCGGTGCGACTGGTCCGCAACCGCGCCGAGGCGGCCGGACTGGAGCTGGCGGTCGACTTCCCGTTCCTGCCCGAGATCGAGGCCGACTACCGGGCGGTCAAGCAGGTGCTGCTCAACCTGCTCAGCAACGCCATCAAGTTCACGCCCCGTGGCGGCCGGGTCACCGTCCGCGCGGAAGTGCGCAACGACGGCCTGGGCGAGCGCGTGCGCATCTCGGTGCAGGACACCGGCATCGGCATCAGCAAGGAAGACCTCGCCCGCCTCGCCCAGCCCTTCGAACAGGTCGAGAGCCAGCACAGCAAGACCACCCAGGGCACGGGCCTGGGTCTGGCCCTGACCAAGGCGCTGATCGAGTTGCACGAAGGCGCGCTGGAAATGGACAGCGCCCCCGGCGAAGGCACCACGGTCAGCTTCACCCTGCCGATCCGCCGGGGCTTCGCGACCGCGGCGGCGTAGAACCTAGACCAGCGCCCGCCTGTACATCGTCAGCAGGGCCGCCCAGGCCCGCTCGGCCTGGACCTCGTCGTAGACGGCGCTGCCCCTGACGCACCAGCCGTGCGCGGCGGGATAGACTTCGATCACCGCCTTGCGGCCGGCGGCGTCCATGGCGGCCTTGAGCCTGTCCTTGATCGTCGGATCCTGCTTGTCGTCGTTGTCGGCGACCGCGACGAGGAACTCCGCCGTGGTCTTCGTCAGCAGCAGGTGCGGGCTGGTCGGCTGGTCGGTGTAGAGCCCGCCGCCGTGGAAACTGCCCACCGCGCCGATCCGGCCGCTGACCGCCGCGGCCGTGCGGAACGACAGCGGGCCGCCCATGCAGTAGCCCTGAACGCCGGCCCGTTTGCCGGTGTCGGTCTGCTTCAGCGCATCAAGGAAGGCCAGGTAGGCGGCGGCGTCGCGGTCCGTGCCCTCGGGGGTGACGCTGGCGCGCATCGGAGTCAGTTTGGCCCGATCCTCGGGGTTGGCGAAGTTGAAGGCCCCGTCGACCACCGGCGCCTTGCGGACCCGGTAGTAGAGGTTGGGGACGAGCACGACATAGCCCTCGCCCGCCAGGCGGCGGCCCATCTCGCGAAACGCCGGGCGCAGGCTGACCACGTCCGGCCAGATCAGCACGGCGGGCCAGGGCCCCTTGCCCTCGGGGTGGTAGAGCGCCGCATCGGCGACGCCGTCCGGGGTCGTGATCTCGACGTCCGTCTCGACCACCGCGACTCCGGCGCGAGCGGCGCCGGCCACGCCGACGGCGGCCAGGCCGAGCAGGCCGAAGCCACGCCGGGACACCTTCGGGTCGACGATCAGTCCAGGGTGAATGTCGTCATCGCACATGGGTAGCCTCGTCGCCTGCCGGAGGGGTGACACCATAGATGCGTCAATCAGCGCGGAAGGAAACCCCCGGCGCCTACTCGGGCGGTCCCTCGGGCCTCGGGCCGCCCCGCCCGTCCGGCCGCCAGGTCTGTTGCAGCCGGGCCGTCGCGGGGCGCGACATCACGGTACGCAACGACTCCGAGAGGGCCGAGCGCTCGTCAGCCGGCAGGGTCGCGGCGAAGGCGGCGACGTCGTGCTCCAGCCGCGCGCGCGCCTTGAACTCCAGCGTCCGGGCGTTTTCGAGATCGGCCGCGACAGCCTCGGCGTCATAGGGCGTCGCCGCCATCGCGTCGAAGGCCCGACGCTTCAGGCGCCGAGACTCGACAAGATCGGCGCGGGTCTCCCGCGTCGCGCGCATCAGAACCTCGCGATAGGCCGGCCGGTGGGATTCCGACAGGCCGCGGCCGGCCATCCACAGCGGCGCGCGGCGGGGTCCGCCGACGGCCTGGGCGTCGGGGCCGCGCCTTGCGCCGTCGCCGAACACCAGGGCGCCGACGCCGAGGCCGACCAGAAAGAGGTTCAGGGCCAGCGAGAGGACCAACCCGACGAGAAGCCAGCGTCCCTTCACGAACTGCCTCCAAAGTCGTCGGCCAGGCCGGTGTCGTACAGGGCGGTCAGCAGGGCATCGTCCTCGCCGACCGGCGCCCGGGCGAGAGAGAGATTGACGCCGGCCATGACGCCGGCGGCGGTGGCGGCGGTCAGGGCGGCGCCGACGCCGGCGCCGGTCATCCAGCGCCACAGCCGCGCCCGCTCGGGCCGCGCCGCCGGAGCGCGGGCGATAACGTGGTCGCGGAGAGCCGCCGACGGCGCCGGCGATACCGCTGCGTCCAGAAGGGCGTCCGTGGCGCGAGCCTCGGCCAGCACAGCGTCGGCCCGTTCCGGCGCGGCGGCCATGAAGGCATAGGCGGCGTCCTGCGTCTCGGCGGGCCAGCGCGCGATGGCGCCGCCCCAGGCCTCGGCCAGTAACTGGAACCGTTCGAACGTCATCCTTCTACTCCTTGAGGTCCGCCAGCGCCGCGCGCAACGCCCGTCGGCCGCGCGACAGCAGGCTTTCCAGAGCCTCCACCGAGACGCCCATCAGGCCGGCCGCCTCGATATTGCCAAGCTCCTGGTAGTGGCAGAGCACGACCGCCTCCCGCTGCCGCTCCGGCAAGGCGCCGAGCGCTGCGGTCACCCGGTCGCGCGTGTCGCGGGCCAGCAGATCCCGGTCGGGAGCCGGGCCGGTGTCCACCTGCTCGGGAGGCTCGGCCATCGGCTGCTCGCGGCGGCGGCGCAGGCGGTCGTAGCAAAGGTTGAGGGCGACGCGGTGCAGCCAGGTGTCGAACCGCGCCGCGCCCGGAACCCAGGACGGCGCCTGCTTCCAGGCGCGCAGGAAAACCTCCTGCGCGACGTCCTCGGCCTCGACGGCGTCGTTCAGCATCCGGTGCGCGAGTTGCAGCATGCGCGGCAGCTTGCGGGCCACCAGGGCCTGGATGGCCGCCGGATCGCCGCGCCCCACGCGCGCCACCAGGTCCTGATCGGGATCGTTGACCGTCAAACGCAGCTCCACACCGGCGGCGCGCCCCCCAGCCCGCCGCCGCCCCCGAAGGGACGGCTCGTGCCGGGGTGTCAGAGACCGCCGCCACCCTGTCCGCCCATCGGTCCCTTGCGTCCGGCCTGCATCTCGGCCGCGGTCAGCGAACCGTCGCCGTTGACGTCCATCCGCGAGAAGCGGCGCTCGACCATCTTCTCGATTTCGGACGCCGTGAGGAAGCCGTCCTTGTTGGCGTCGAGCATGCCGAACATGCGACCGCCGCCGCCCATGCCGCCGCCTTTGCCGCCCTTGCCACCGGCTTCGGCGCGCTTGGCGGACGCGGCCTCCATCTCGGCCTTGGACAGCTTGCCGTCCCTGTTGGCGTCGGCGCGCATCATCATGGCCACGCGGCTGGCCTTGAACTCGGCCAGGGTGACCTTGCCGTCGCCGTTCGCGTCCGGCCGGGCCATACCCTGAGCCATCGCGGCGCCGGCGGAAAGGGCCAGCGCAGCGGCCGCGAGAATGATCGTCTTCTTCACTGGGAGTACTCCTGTATGCCCCTCGCCCCGTTCAACGCCGGGCGCGCGGGGTTCCGTCGCTACAGCAGCGCGCCCCGGCCGGCGGTCACTTCCGAATAGCGGTGGACCCGCACCGACTGCACCAGGCCAAAGCCGATCATCACCGTCAGCATGACCGTGCCGCCGTAGCTGAGCAGCGGCATGGGGACGCCGACCACAGGCGCCAGGCCCATGACCATGGCGCCGTTGATCAGGACGTAGAGAGCGAAGGTCGCCGTCACCCCCGCCGTGGCCAGCCGGCCGAAATGGCTGTGACTGATCGAGGCGATGCGCAACGCCATGAAGATCACCGCGCCATAGAGGAACAGGATCGACATGCAGCCGGCGAAGCCGAACTCCTCGGCCAGGGCCGCGAAGATGAAGTCGGTGTGTTTCTCGGGCAGGAAGTTCAGCTGGCTCTGGCTGCCCAGGCCGAAACCCTTGCCCATCAGCCCGCCGGCCCCGAGCGCGATCTTGGACTGCAGGATGTGATAGCCGGCCCCCGACGGATCGGCGGCCGGGTTGAACAGCACGTCGACCCGCGTGCGCTGGTATTCGTGCAGCACGAAGAAATACATGACAGGCGCGGCCACGGCGACGGCGCCGATGCCTGCCACGATGAACTTCCAGGACAGGCCGGCGAGGATCATGATCGCTATGCCGGTGAAGAGGATCAGCAGCGACGTCCCCAGGTCCGGCTGGTGCGCGACCAGCAGGGTCGGCATCGCAATCAGCGCGGCGGGGATCAGCAGCCACCAGCTGGCGCGGGCGCTGTCGGCGGACATGCCGTGATAGAAGCGCGCCAGCGCCAGCACGACCCCGACCTTCATGATCTCCGACGGCTGAAACCGCAACGGGCCGATCTGCAACCAGCGCTGCGCGCCCTTCGAGACGTCGCCGAAGAACTCGACGCCCACCAGCAGCACCAGGGCGACGATATAGACCGGATAGGCCACCTGGAACCACAGCGTCAGAGGACACATGGCCAGGACGATCATCAGCGCGAAGAAGATCGCGAACCGGATCAGGTGCGGCGCGGCCCAGGGCGTCCAGGACAGGTCGGCGGCGGAAAACATGATCAGCGCCCCGGCCCCGGCGATCAGGCAGAGCGCCAGGCAGAAGGTCCAGTCGATCTCCGCGAACTTGATGATCAGCCGGTCGCGTTCGCCGGGACGGGTCAGGGCGCTGGCGGTCATTGGGGAGCCTCGGGTGTGGCCGGCGGGAGGGCGGCGCCCTCGATCGCGGGCTCCGGCGCGGCGCCCTCGATGGGAGCGGCGGGATCGAGTTCCGGCATCGGCATCGGCTGCTCGACGCGGGCGCGAATTTCCGGGTCCTTGAGCAACGCCATGCGCATCACCTCGCGGGCGCGGGGCGCCGCGGCGGTGCCGCCGCCCAGGCCGCCGTGCTCGATCAGCACCGAGATGGCGTAGCGCGGCGCGTCGATCGGCGCGAAGGCGATGTACCAGTTGTGGTCGCGCAGACCCCAGCGGAAGCCGGCGCTCTTGCGCGACTCCCCTTCGCGGAACACCCGGACCTGGGCCGTGCCGGTCTTGCCGGCCATGCGGATGTCACCCAGGCCCAGCTGGCTCTGGCGGAAGGCGGTGCCGGAGGCGTCGTTGGCCACCGCGATCATACCGCCGCGCACATAGTCGAGGAACTCCTGCGCATAGGGCAGGTCCGGCGCGGCGTCGCCGCGCGGCCGCTCCACCCCGCCCACCGACTTGATCAGGCGCGGACTGAGCGCCGTGTGGCCGTTGGCCAGCCGCGCGGTCATGACCGCCAGCTGCAGCGGATTGACCGCGATCAGGCCCTGACCGATGCCGTAGTTGACAGTATCTCCCGGGAACCACGTCCGGTTAGCGGGATTTCGATTGGCCTCCCGCTTCCACTCGCGGGACCCTACGATGCCCTTCTTCTGACCCGGGATGCCGATGTCGAAGATCTGGCCGAAGCCGAAGGCCTTGGCGGCCTTGGCGATGCCGTCGGGGCCGACCTTGAGCGCGGTCTGGTAGAAGTAGACGTCGCAGGAGTTTTTGATCGCCTCGTGCATGTTCTGCGAGCCGTGGCGGCCCCAGCACCGCCAGGTGCGGTTGCCGAAGTACCAGCCGCCGGAGCAGTTGATCCGCACGTTCGGATCCACCCCGGCCTCGAGGGCGGCCAGGGCCACCATCGGCTTGAAGGTCGAGCCCGGCGGATAGGTGCCGCTCATCGCCTTGTCGAGCAGCGGCTTGCGCTCGTACTCGGCCAGCGCCTTGTATTCCGCGGTGGACAGACCCTTCACGAAGCGGTTGGCGTCAAAGCTGGGCGCGGAGGCCATGCAGAGCAGATCGCCGGTGCGGCAGTCCATCAGCACGATGGCGCCGCTCTCCTCACCCATGACTTCCAGCGCGCGCTGCTGGATGTCCGAATCGAGGGTCAGGCGGATTTCCTTGCCCGGCGTCGGCGGAATGTCGCCCTCGGGGTCGTTGCGCACGACGCGGCCCTGGGCGTCGACCTCCTGCTTCTGGGCGCCGGCCTTGCCGCGCAGTTCGATGTCGAAGGCCTTCTCCACGCCTTGGCGGCCGATCCGGAAGCCGGGATTGTAGAGCAGCGGGTCTATGGACAGGCCCTTGTCTGTCACCGCCTTGATGTCGCGATCGTTGACCCGCGCGACGTAGCCGATGACGTGGGCGAAGGCGCCGCCGAACGGGTAGACCCGCACCTCGCCCATGTCGGCCGTCACGCCGGGCAGTTCGGGCGCCCGGACGTTGATGCGGGAGAACTCCTCCCAGCTCATGTCCTCCATGACCTGGACCGGCGACTTGCGCGGCGCCCGCTTGATGTCGCGGATCAGGCGCTCGCGGCGCTCGTCGGTGATCGGGACCAGCTGCGCCAGCTTGTCGACGATCCCCTCCACATCGGTGTCGGTCTCGCGCGAGACCAGCAGCCGGAAGTTGGGCCGGTTCGAGGCCAGGGTGACGCCGTTGCGGTCGAGGATCACGCCGCGCGGCGGGGGCACGAGGCGGAAATTGAACTGGTTGGACTGGGCCAGCTTCTGGTAGCGGCGGGCTTCAACCACCTGCAGATGGACCAGCCGCCCGCCCAGCGCCGCGAGGCCAAGGCCGGTGATGCCGCCCAGCAGGAAGGCGCGGCGGGTGAAGGCGCCCTGCCGCTCGTTGACCTCGGTGAAGAAGATCGTCGGCTCGCTCAACGGAACCTCACGTCGGCGTCGTCGAAGCGGTCGATCAGGCGGTGGGCGAACGGATACAGCAGGCTCGTCGCCAGGAACTGCCAGAACAGGGCGATCAGGTTGGGCGCCGACTTCACGTCCAGCATGGTGATCAGATAGCCCGTCGCCAGCGCCGCGGCGCAGACCCCGGCGTACCAGGCCCACATCATCGGTCGGCTTTGCCCGGTCATCATGTTGCGCATGAACAGGGTGCCGGCATAGGCGACCAGCAGCGAGACGCCCCACAGGCCCAGCGCGCCGCCCCAGAAGATGTCCAGGAAACAGCCCAGCACCAGCAGGGTGAAGGGGGCGATGATCGATGGCCGGATTACCGCCCAGCCGAACGCGCAGACCATCGGAAACACCGGCTCGGGCAGATGCAGGCCGAATATCCGGACGGGCGAGGCGAACAGGATCGTGAAGCCCGCGCAGAGCAGGGCCGGCACGCCGATCCAGCGCCACGGGTCGAGCGGCCGCGCGGCGGAGAAGCTCATCGTCCGCCTCCGGGCGGCCCGGCGGGCGCGGGCGCGGGCGCGGTCGCCGGAGTCGGAGCCGGCGTCGGACGCGGCGGCGTTGTGGCCGCCGGCGGAACAGGCCTTGCAGCCGGGGGAGCGGCCTTCGGCGCGGGCGGCGGCGTGCGGATGATCCGCTCGTCCGGATTCTCGGTGATCACCGGCGGCAGCTGTGTCTGCTCCAGCGCCTTGCGATCTGCGAGCTGGGCATAGTCGCGGAACTTCATGATCCGGACCCAGTCGATCGCGCCGGAGTCGGAATCCAGCGCCACGCGCCAGCGGCCGTCGAGTCCCTTGACCACCCTGCCGACGGGCAGTCCGCGCGGCAACACGCCGCCGTCGCCGCTGGTCAGCACCCGGTCGCCGACCCGGATCGTTTCGCGCCCCCTCAGGTACTCAAGCCTGGGATTGGGTCCGCCGTCGCCGGTGAGTATGGCGCGGGCGTTGGTGCGGTCGATCATCACCGGTGTCCTGGAGGCGGCGTCGGTCAGCAGCAGCACCTTGCTCGCCCCGCGCGCAACACCGACCACCCGGCCGACCAGACCTCGTTCGCTGAGCACCGGGAAGCCGACCATGACGCCGGCTTCCACGCCCGCGTTGGCCAGTCGGTAGTTGGCCAGAGGTCCGCGGGAATCGGTGACGACCCGGGCGGTGACCATGTCGATCGGCGGATCGGTGCGGATGCCCAGCACGGCGCGAAGACGTTCGTTCTCGTCCTTCAGCCGGACCGCTTCGTCGGCCTGCTGCTGGAGCAGGACGAGCTCCCGCTTCAGACGCCGGTTCTCGCTGGCGGTGAAGACGTAGCTGCCCAGCCAGCCCATGATGTCGCCGGTCCACTCGCCGGGCTTGGCGACGACGCCGCCGACCGGCGCGGCCACGGTGTCCACCGCCTGGCGCGCGGCGCCATAGGCCTCGGTCTGGAAGGTTTCACGACGGTCGCTGAGCAGCATCGCGCCGCCGATGATGACAGCGACAATCAGGGCCACCGCCGCCGTCCAGGTCAGCGGGACCTTGAGTTCCCCGAACGGATCCTGCCGAAGCGGCACCCCGTACCTCCGTCAGGACGCCCCCGAGCGTCCGACCTGTTCTGCCGATGTTAAGCGAGGGTGCTTTCGAGGACACCCTTCATCCACTTGGGGTGTTCAAGAACCTTGCCACAGCCGAGCGCGACGCAGGACAGCGGATCGTCGGCGACCGTTACCGGCAGGCCGGTGTGGTCGCGGATCTCGGCGTCCAGGCCGCGCAGCAGCGCGCCGCCGCCGGTCAGCATGATGCCCTTGTCGGCGATGTCGGACGCCAGTTCCGGCGGCGTCGCCTCCAGCGCGACCTTCACGGCCTCGACAATCTGGCTGACAGGCTCGTGCAGGGCGTCGGCGGCCTGCTTCTCGCTGATCCGCACTTCCCGCGGCACGCCCTGCATCAGGTCGCGGCCCTTGACGTCGATCGACAGGCCTTCGCCGTCGGCCGGCGCCCGGGCGGTGCCGATTTCCTTCTTGATGCGCTCGGCGGTGGTCTCGCCGATGAGCAGGTTATGGTGCCGGCGCATGTAGCTGATGATGGCTTCGTCCATCTTGTCGCCGCCGACCCGGACCGAGCGGCTGTAGACGATCCCGGACAGGGACAGGACCGCAACCTCGGTGGTGCCGCCGCCGATGTCGACGACCATCGAGCCGGTCGGTTCGTGGATCGGCAGGCCGGCGCCGATCGCAGCGGCCATCGGCTCGTCGATCAGGCCGACGCGGCGGGCCGAGGCGTTCAGGCAGCTGTCGTTGATCGCGCGGCGTTCGACAGCGGTGGCGCCGGACGGCACGCACACGATCACCTTGGGGTTCACAAAGCCCTTGCGGTTGTGAACCTTGCGGATGAAGTACTTGATCATCTCCTCGGCGACTTCGAAGTCGGCGATGACCCCGTCGCGCATCGGGCGGATGGCTTCCATGTGGCCCGGCGTGCGGCCCAGCATCTGCTTGGCCTCTATGCCGACAGCGTGGACCACCTTGCGGCCGCCGACGTTTCGCAGCGCCACGACGCTCGGCTCGTTCAGCACAATACCCTTGCCCTTCATGTAGATAAGGGTGTTGGCGGTGCCGAGATCGATGGCGATGTCGTTCGAGATGGCGCCGAAGAGAGAACCGAACATTCAGGGCCTTGGATTCTAGGGGCGTTTTGGGACTGGCGAGGCAAGGTACCGCAAGCCCGGCGCCACACCGCGAGCGCGCCCCCCCGGACGCAACGTCGCCTAGGCGGCTGAACATGCTGATGTCACGCCGTTTGCACCGCGAACGTGTTGAATTCAAGGTCTATTAAGACCCGCTTTCAACCAAGCGCCGCGAGGGCGACTCCCGCAGCGGTCACCCCGCCCGCGATCCACTGCCCAAGCGTCACCCGTTCGGCGAAGAGTCGACGTCCGGCCAGGGCCGCCAGCGGCATCTCGACCACCCCGACGGCGCGTACAAGCCCTGCTGGCGCAAGGGCCAGCGCAATGAACCATCCCGCCGATGCGGCCGCGCCGAAAAAGCCTGCGCCCATCGAGACGCGCCATGACCGGACCGCCGCCGCCAGCGACGCCTTGTCGCGAATCGCCAGCCAGGAGGTGAGCGCCGCCGACTGCATCGCCTGCACCACGGCGACGGTGATCAGGGCGGCGGGAATCGGATGGTCCGCATCCAGACCAATCGAGGCCTGCCGGAAGGCGTTCGCCGAGATCGCGAAGCAGAATCCCGACAGCGTCCCCAGCGCCGCGGCTGTCCAGTCGCGGGCGTCCTGTCCCCGTTTGGGCCAGGACAGCGCCACCAGCCCCGCCGTGGCCAGGGCGATGCCGAGCCAGGCGTAGACCTTCAGGGGGTCCCCGAACACCACCAGCCCCAGGATGGCCGCGAACGGCAGCCCGCTCTGCTGGAAGGCCGTGCCCAGCGCGAAGCTGGACCGCTGCATGGCGGTCAGCAGCGCCGCCGTGGCGCCCAGTTGCATCAGGCCGCCCAGCGCGCACCAGGCCAGGTAGGTCGGCGAGAACACCGGCTCGACCGGCAGGACGAGCAACGTCACAGCCACGAACACGAGGCTGAAGGGCAGTCCGAACAGGAACCGCACCAGCGTCGCGCCCCACGGCCCGGCCCCGGTCATCAGGCTGCGCTGGGCGGCGTTGCGCGCCACCTGGAAGGCGGCCGCAAGGACGGTGACGGGGATCCAGATCATCGGGGGCCTTGGCGCAGACGCGGGACAGACACCTGCGGTGTCTGTCCCTGACGCTAGAACCCGCTGGCGATGGCCGTTTCGGGACGGCCCTTCTCCTTGCGGGAGAAGAGGTTGTTGAGCGCGTTGACATAGGCCTTGGCGCTGGCGGTCAGGGTGTCGGTGTCGGCGGCCGCGCCGGTAGCGATGCGGCCGTCCTCTTCCAGCCGCACGGAGACCTGGGCCTGGGCATCGGTGCCCTCGGTGACCGCGTGGACCTGGAACAGCCGCAGGGCGGCCTGGTGGGGCACGATTTCGTGGATGGCGTTGAACACCGCATCGACCGGACCGTCACCGCTGGCTTCCGCGCGCTTCTCGACGCCGTCGACGTCCAGCGTCAGTTCGGCCGACTGGCCCTCGGTGCCGGCGATGACGCGCAGATGGACGACGCGGATGCGCTCTGAACCGCGCGCCAGGGCGTCGTCGACCAGGGCGATGATGTCGTCGTCGAAGACGTGCTTCTTCTTGTCGGCCAGTTCCTTGAACCGGATGAAGGCCTCGTTCAGCGCGTTCTGGCCCAGCTCGTAGCCCAGGGCCTTCAGCTTCTCGCGGAAGGCGTGGCGGCCGGAGTGCTTGCCCATGACCAGATTGGTGGCGCCCTGCCCCACGTCCTCGGGCCGCATGATCTCGTAGGTCTCGGCGTTCTTGAGCATGCCGTCCTGATGGATGCCGCTCTCGTGGGCGAAGGCGTTCTTGCCGACGATCGCCTTGTTGAACTGCACCGGGAAGCCGGTGATGGCCGAGACGTAACGGCTGGCGCGGGTGATGTGCATCGGCTCGACGCCCGTCCCGAAGCACAGGTCCTCGCCGCGGACCTTCAGGGCCATGACGATCTCTTCCAGCGCCGCGTTGCCGGCCCGCTCGCCGATGCCGTTGACCGCGCACTCGACCTGGCGCGCCCCGCCCTGCACGGCGGCCAGGGAATTGGCGACGGCCAGACCCAGGTCGTTGTGGCAGTGGGCCGAGAAGATGACGTTGTCGGCGCCCGGCACCTTGGCGATCACGTCGCGGAACAGGTTCGCGTACTCGTCCGGATAGCTGTAGCCGACGGTGTCGGGCAGGTTGATCGTCGTCGCCCCGGCGCGGATCGCCGCCTCGACGCAGCGGTACAGGAACTCGCGCTCGGTGCGGGTGGCGTCCTCGGCCGACCATTCGACATCGTCGGTGTGGTTGCGGGCCCGGCTGACCGAGGCGATGACCGCCTCCAGCACGGCGTCCGGCTCCATCTGCAGCTTCCACTTCATGTGCACCGGGCTGGTGGAGATGAAGGTGTGGATGCGGCCGCGCCTGGCCGGCTTGATGGCCTCGGCGCAGCGGTCGATGTCGGCGGCGGCGGCGCGGGCCAGACCGCAGATGGTGCTTTCCGTGACGATCTGAGAGATCGCCTTGACCGCCTCGAAGTCGCCGTTGGAGGCGATCGGGAAGCCGGCTTCGATGACATCGACCCCCATCTCCTCGAGGATCTTGGCCAGCTCGATCTTCTCGTCATGGCTCATCGAGGCGCCGGGCGATTGCTCGCCGTCGCGCATGGTGGTGTCGAATACGATGACGCGCCCGGCGTCGGATACGGAGGTCATTGGAATGTTGCTTTCGTCGCGGTCCAGGGGATCAGGCGGTTAGAACAAGGCCCCTGAGCACCCGGTCGCGACAGCGCGCGACTAAGCGGTCGCCCAGGGGCTGCTAAGCCCCGGGATAAGAAGAAGACGCAGGCTGGTTTGCGCACGTTGCATGCGGCGTGAATACAGAATCCGGCGGAATCGCGCAAGGGTCTTGCGCGGGCGGGCGCGCTTTCGACCCTCCGCGCAAGTTTATGTCCGCGAACGGCCTACTTTGGCCGCGTGACGATCGCGAAGTCAGGCGTCGGCCGGTCGAACCAGCCTGTCAGTCGCTGCAGCGCCAGTGGATTGCCCGCGATCTTCGCCTCGCCGCTGGCCACCTTCGTCGCCAGAGGCGCGCCTGTGAGGAGCGACTGCATCAGCAGCGGCCGGGGCAGCGTCAGCGTCGCGTCGGCCTTGTCCCCCTCGGCCGCCGGCTCGGCGGTCAGCACGCCGTTGCGGACCTGGACCAGGAAGCGCTCCTTGCGCTCCGGGAAGGCGAAGATGACCCGCAGCTTCGCATTGCCGGCCTTCTCGGGGTCCAGGCGCACGGCCAGCAGATCGAAGATCATCGGGCTGGGCAGATTGGCGATGATGTCGGGCGAGCCGGACACGGGGGACGGCGTGGGACCGCCGTTGCGCAGCTCCACGGCGCCCGACAGGTACATGTTGCGCCACAGCGAGCTTTCGGCCTGCCAGGCCAGCTGTTCGTAGGTCCGCGCCAGGGCCAGGCTGGCCTCGGCGTCCTTCGGGTTGTCGAGCACCACGTTGTTCAGCAGGGTCGCGGCCCAGCTGTATTCGCCCGCGTCATAGGCGCCCCCCGCGAGGGCCTTGACCTTCGCCGCGCCGCCCATGGCCGCGACATAGCGACCGGCCTGGTCGGCGGGGTCGAGCACGGCCAGGTTCACGGGGTTGGCGTCGTACCAACCCATGTAGCGCTGATAGACCGCCCGGCTGTTGAAGCTCATCGAGCCGTAGTAGCCGCGGTTGAACCACTGGCGCGCCAGGGCCGGCGGCAGGGCGATGCGGTTGGCGATCTCCGCGCCGGTGTACCCCTGGTTCATCAGCCGCACGGTCTGGTCGTGCAGGTATTTGTAGGCGTCGGCGTGGTCGGCCAGATAGGCGCGGACGACATCGCCGCCGAAGCGTGGCCAGCCGTGGCTGGTGAACATCACGTCGGTGCGGTCGCCGTACAGGCGCAGCGACTCGCCCAGATAGCCGGCCCAGGCGCGGGAATCGCGGACCAGCGCGCCGCGCGGCGTCAGGACGTTGTGCATGGTCGGGTTGGCGTTCTCCGCCATGCACAGGATCCGCCAGTCGGGGAAGTAGAGGTTCATCTCCGCCGGCGCCTCGGTGCCGGGCGTCATCTGGAACTCGATCCGCACCCCGTCGATGACCAGGGTCTCGCCGGTGCGCTCGATGCTCTTCGTCGGCGGGATCAGGGTCATCGTGCCCTTGGAGATCGCCTGGCCGATGCCCGAGCTGATCTGGCCCTCGGGCCCGGGAGCCAGGTTGTAGCCGAACTGGTAGGTGGCCCGGCGGCTCATGGCGGCGCCGGCGATGACGTTCTCGCTGACCGCCTCCTCCAGGAAGCCGTGCGGCGCGATGATCTGGACCTTGCCGGCGTCGACGTCGGCCTGGCTGACCATGCCCTTGACCCCGCCGAAGTGGTCGGTGTGGCTGTGGGTGTAGATGACCGCCACCACCGGGCGCGCGCCGAGCTTTTCATTGACCAGCGCCAGGGCGGCGGCGGCCGTTTCGGCCGTGGTCAGTGGGTCGATGACGATCCAGCCGATCTCGCCCTTGATGAAGGTGGCGTTGGAGATGTCGAAGCCGCGCACCTGCCAGATGGTGTCGGACACCTGGAACAGGCCGTTCTTGCGCAGCAGTTCGGCCTGCCGCCAGAGGCTGGGATTGACCGTGCCCGGCGCCTCGCCGGTGATGAAGTCCCAGGCGGTCAGGTCCCAGGCGACGGCGCCGTCGGCGCGACGGATCACCGGATCGGCCCGCGTGCCGACAAAGCCCCGGGTGGCGAACTCATAGTCCTGACGGTCGGCGAAAGGCAGTGCGTCCTTGAGCGCCTTCTGGGCCTTGAGCGTGGCCGGAGACGGCGCCTCGGCGGCGGCGACGGGGCCGGCCAGCAGCGAAGCCGCCAGCATGACGATGATCGAACGGCGCATGGTTTCCCCCGGCGTCTTCTGTGGTTGGCTCCAGCCTATCGGAACGATGCCTCAGAACTGTCACCCAGGGTACAGTTGCGCGTCAGGAGCGACCCTCGGAGTCCTCACGCTCTGCGGCGTCCTCGCGGCTGCGCAGCCAGCGGCGGGCCACCCAGGCGCCGCCGACCCAGATAACAGCGGCCAGGATGAGCAGCACCACATGCGGCGTGCTATCCCCGCCGCCCTCCCCGATGGTCTGGAACAGCTGGAACACCGAGTTCCCGGCGAAAGCCGTGAGGGCGATCTTCGGAATGATGCCGATGCCGGTGCCGGCCAGGAAGTGGCGGAACTTCATCGGCGCCACGCCGGCGGCCATGTTGACGACGATGAACGGCGCGGCCGGCACCAGACGCACGATCAGGCTGGCCATGAAGCCGTTGCGGCCAATCAGCTTCATGAACCTCGCGACGCCCTGGCTGGCGACGTCCTTGATCAGGCGTCCGCCGAAAAGCCGGCCGAGCCAGAAGCCGATCGAGGACGACACCATGGTGCCGATCCAGCTGTAGACCAGCCCTGTCCACGGCCCGAACGCCACCACGGCGGCGGCGATCAGCACGAACTGCGGCACGCCGATGAAGGCCAGGATGGCGAAGGCGCTGACCGCCACCGGCAGCGCCCAGATCCCGTGCGCCGCGCCCAGCCAGCCCTCGACCGCCGCCTCGCCGTTGACGCCCAGCAACGGGGCGGCGAACAGGAACACAACCCCCACCCCGCCGAACAGCAGGAACGACACCGCCACCGTGCGCCAGGCCCGGGCGTCCATGTTGGTGATGAATTCGACGACGCGCTTCATGGTCGCCAAGGCCTCGCGCATAGAGGCGAGCGGGTCAAGCGATGCGGAGCTCAGGCGGGGACATGTACCGTCTTCGGTACGTGTCCCCGCCGCCCCATAACTTCAGCGACACACCTCCCGAACCCTTCGACGCGCCCGCTTCGTTGCACCGCAGCGGAGTCGCGCGTAAGACCCCCGGCAATCCGAACAGAACAGACAGTCCGGGGAGCCCCATGTCGCTAGAGTCCGACGCCCTGCGTCGCATCGCACCGTCCGCCACCATCGCCATCAGCGCCAAGGCGCGGGCGCTGAAAGCGGAAGGCAAGAACGTGATCGCCCTCAGCGCGGGCGAGCCGGACTTCGACACCCCCGACAACATCAAGGACGCGGCCATCGCCGCGATCCGCGCCGGCAAGACGAAATATACCGATCCGGATGGAATGCCGGAGCTGAAGGCCGCCATCTGCGCCAAGTTCGAGCGCGAGAACGGCCTGGACTACAAGCCCAGCCAGGTTCACATCGCGCCCGGCGGCAAGCCGGTGATCTACAACGCCCTGGTCGCGACGGTGAACCCGGGCGACGAGGTGGTGATCCCCGCGCCCTACTGGGTGTCCTACCCCGACATGGTCCTGCTGGCCGGCGGCACGCCCGTGCCGGTGGCGACGACCGCCGAGAACGGCTTCAAGCTGGTCGCCGCCGACCTCGAGAAGGCGATCACGCCGAAGACCAAGTGGCTGATCCTCAACAGCCCGTCCAACCCGTCGGGGGCGGCCTATACCCGCGAAGAGCTGCAGGCGATCGCCGACGTCCTGCTGCGCCACCCGCAGGTCTGGGTGCTGACCGACGACATGTACGAGCACCTGGTGTTCGACGACTTCGAGTTCGTGACCATCGCCCAGGTCGAGCCGAAGCTCTACGACCGCACCCTGACCATGAACGGGGTCTCCAAGGCCTACGCCATGACCGGCTGGCGCATCGGCTACGCCGGCGGGCCCGAGCCGCTGATCAAGGCCATGGCCAAGATGATCAGCCAGACGACCTCCAACCCCGCGTCCATCTCGCAATGGGCGGCGGTCGAGGCGTTGAACGGCACCCAGGACTTCATCAAGCCGAACGCGAAGCTGTTCCAGAAGCGCCGCGACCTGGTGGTCTCGATGCTGAACCAGGCCAGCGGCATCCACTGCCCGACCCCGGAAGGCGCCTTCTACGTCTATCCGTCGGTCGAGGGCCTGATCGGCAAGACCGCGCCCAGCGGCAAGGTCATCAAGACCGACGAGGACTTCGCCGTCGAACTGCTGGAGACCGAGGGCGTGGCCGTGGTCCACGGCGCGGCCTTCGGCCTCTCGCCCTTCTTCCGCATCAGCTACGCGACCAGCGAGGATGTGCTGGAGGATGCCTGCGGGCGCATCCAGCGGTTCTGCGGGAATCTGAAGTAGGCGTCAGCTTCCACCACGACCGTCATGCTGGGCCTTGTGCCCAGGACCCCGGCTGGCGGCCGGACGCCGATGCCCGCCTCCGATGCGCTGCTGCCCTTGGTGCGCTATTCCCGACGCGGCCGGGCTCCGGTCGCCAATGAAGGTCCGGCAACGCGATAGCTGGACCAGTCGCTCCTGGGCGCTGCGCTCTAGTTTTCCGCGGGCGCCGTCGCGATGCCGCGAGGGGCTCCTGTCAGCGCGTTGGCGCTCGTCGCCGCCGGCTTGAACAGCCAGATCGCAGCAGCGGCAGCCGAGAAAATCGCTGCGACCAGGAAGAAGAAGACCTCCGGAGCCGGCCCGCCGGTTGTCACGCCGGACAGCCACGCGCCGATGGGGCGACCAAAATTGGCTAGCGCCATATAGATGGTGAACTGGGTAGCAGCGACTGCGGGTGAACATAGGCGCATTGCTATGGGTATCGTGGCGGTGGCGATGGCGATGCCGATGAGTTCCTTCGCCCAGACCGCCATGGTCATAAAGCCACCGTCGCTCCAGAGCGGCTTCCCAAATCCAACTATCAGCATCAACGCCGCCATCATCGGCAACAAGATTGCGAGCGCGCGTTGACCTCCCAGCCTGGCTACCATCCATCCACCGATCGTCAGGGCAAAGACAGCGGAGCCGAGCTTGGCGGCGGCATTGATGCTCGTATAGTCGCTCATCGTCCAACCGGTGAGTTCCCGGGTGAGCACCGGATAGAAAGCCTCCGTGCCCCCGATAGGAATGGCTCGGATCAGCAGGAACGGCACAAAGAACAGGCTCATGGGCAACAGGATCGCCCGGAAACTCGACTTCAGAAGCGGCAGCCACGCATCGATCTGGATCTCTACGTTTCGTGGGTGAGCGGCCCCGTCTGACCACGGCGTGAGCCTTTCTCCCGGACGCTCCCGCAGCGCCAGGCCATAGGCAAGAACCAAGGCGAGCCCGATCGCGCAGGCCGCGAACCCTGCGGCTATTCCCTGGCTCTGGATCACGAAGCCGCAGATCGCACCAGCCCCAGCCATACCCAGGGCCTGCGCCCCAAACATTACTCCACCAGCCTTCGCCTGCTCATCCTCGGTCATAATGTCGACGGCCAGGCTGTCGATCGCCACGTCTTGGAAGGTCGTCGCCAGGCTGATCCCGAAAGCCAGGCACGACAGCACAAGCACGTCTTGCCCCCCCGGTTGCAGAGCGAGACCCAGCAGGCAGCCAAGAACGATCATGGACTGAGCGCCGATGATCCACATGCGTCGACGCCCCATCGGCAAGTAGGCGTACCGGTCGATGATGAAGCCGTTCACGAGCTTTAGCGACCATGGCAGCGACGTCATCCCGACAACGACAGCGATCTGGGCCGGACTCGCCCCGCTCTTGGCCATGTAGGCGGGAATGGCGACGTAGAAAAAGCCCAAGGGGATGCCTTGGGCTATGTAAAACAGAAACACCGTGAGCATCCGAAGCCGGGGGCTTTCAACCAGCGGCAAGAAACCCTGAATTGATGGCAAGAAACTCATTCGATGCTTCCGCCATAATTCCATGAAGAGATTTTGCGTACGTATCAGCGCCCATTGACACTGTGGTCGAATACTCAGGCCGGCCGCTCACCGGCCATTGCAGGAGGCTAATATGCCGACGACGCCGTTTGCAATAGCAATGTTCTTCGAGCGCGGGCATTCTTCGTGGCGGGGTTGGTTGGAAGTCCTCGGGGCGGGCGAGGCCAGGGGGGTACGAGCCACCGGCCGGCGGCCACCGCGACAATCCTCCTGCCCGGCCTTGACGCCGGAAGTCTGCATTGCCGTCACCGCCGCATCCACGTCCACGAGATCATGAACACGCCCGTCATCGGCATCGCTCAGACCGCGTTGGATCGAAGCGTCCAACGCTGCAAGCCCGGTCGCGGCCGGGGGATTGGCCTTGTCGTTCATGAGCGCCTCCAGGCTGGTGGATAGCGCTCAAGCGAGCAGCGCAAAATCCGCTTGTCTCTCCCGACGGAAGCCCGGCCACCCTCCCGCCAACGATAAAGCTCCGGGAAGCGCGCCATGACCGACCTGTTCGATCCCTTCGAGGCCAACGGCCTGACGCTGCAGAACCGTATCGCGCTGTCACCCCTGACCCGCACGCGGGCGGACATGGCGGGCAAGGTCGGCGCGCTTCAGGCGACCTACTATGCCCAGCGCGCCTCGGCCGGCCTGCTGATCACCGAGGCCACCGCCGTGGCGCCGGTCGGGCGCGGCGGCGCCTACTGCCCGGGCCTGTGGAGCGACGACCAGATCGAAGGCTGGAAGCAGGTCACCGATGCGGTGCACGCCAAGGGCGGCCTGATCTTCAGCCAGCTGTGGCACGCCGGGCGCCTCAGCCACTCCTCGCTGGACCTCGACGGCAAGCCGCCGGTCGCGCCGACGGCGATGAAACAGCCCGGCCAGATGTTCGTGGAGTCGGGCTTCGCCGACTATGAGGAGGCCCGCACCCTCGATCTCGCCGAGATCCCCACCATCGTCGACCAGTTCCGCCAGGCCGCCGTACGGGCCAAGGCCGCCGGCTTCGACGGCGTCGAGCTGCACGCCGCCCACAGCTACCTGATCGACGCCTTCCTGCGCGACATGACCAACCAGCGGACCGACGCCTACGGCGGCTCGATCGAGAACCGCGCCCGGCTGCTGGTCGAGACCCTGGAGGCGATCATCGACGTCTGGGGCGGCGCCCGCACCGCCATCCGCCTGGCCCCTATCGGCCACGCCTACAACGCCTGGGACAGCGATCCAGAGCCGCTGTTCACCCATGTCGTCGAGCAGCTGAACCGCCTGGGCGTGGGCTGGCTGGACATGGTCGAGGGCGACACCGGCATTTCCCGCGAGGCGGAGCCGTCGTTCGACACCCAGAAGCTGCGCAAGCTCTTCAAGGGCGTGATGATCGGCAACAACCTCTACGACCGCGACCTGGCCATCGCTGCCCGTGACGCGGGCAGGGTCGACATGGTCGCCTTCGGCCGCGCCTTCATCGGCAACCCCGACCTGGTCGAGCGCTTGCGAGTCAACGCGCCACTGATCGACGCGCCCCGGCAGGCCTACTACGGCGGCGGCGCGCGCGGCTACACCGACTTCCCGACCCTGGCCGAAGCCGGCTGAGCCCGACCGCAAGGAGACGCCCATGTCCCGCATGCCGCTCGTCGAACCCGAAGCCCTGCCGCCGTACCTGAAGGCGATCCACGACGCGACGCCCGAGGACAACTGGCTGGGCCGCCACTTCGCCCGCGCCTTCGGGCCGGCGCCGGACCTGGTGGAGGCCTACCAGGGCTTCTACTACCCCTGGCACACCGGCGGCGCGGGGCAGCTGGAGCCCCGGCTCAAGGAGCTGATCCGGCTGCGGATCGCCACCCTCAACGGCTGCGTGCTGTGCAAGACCGTGCGCATGGCGCCCGAGGTGGTCAGCGAGAGCGAGGCCGCCGCCGGGGTGGACAATGCCGACGCCGCCGCGTTCACGCCGCGCGAGCGGGCCGCCATCCACTTCGCCGAGAAGATGGCCGTGGATCATCACAACATCAGCGACGAGGACGTCGCCGCCATGCGCCGCCACTTCAGCGACGCCGAGTTCCTCGAGCTGGCGATGATGGCCGGCCAGTACATCGGCTTTGGCCGCGTGCTGGCCATGTTGCAGCTGGAAGTGGCCAGCTGCCCGATCTGACCTCGTGGCCCGGTTTCAACGCCGGACCTGAAAACAGGTCCCCCGCTCTGTCGGCCCGCGCGGCCGCCGAACGTCCTTGGGGCGTCGGCAGCGGCGACCGGACCGCGCCTTGAACGAGGGGGACACGACGATGGAACTCGAACAGCGCAAATGGATGACCTGGACCGGCCGCGTCATGAGCGGCTCGGCGATCCTGTTCCTGGCGCCCAACATGGTCATCAAGCTGATCGACCACCCGATCGTGCAGACGATCATGACCGACCTCGGCTGGCCGCTGAAGTTCGACCGGCTCATCGGGGTGATCGAGCTGGTCTGCCTGGTGCTCTACGCCATCCCGCGGACGGCGGTGCTGGGCATGGTGCTGGCCACCGGCCTGATCGGCGGCGCCATCGCCACCAACCTGCGCGCCGAGCAGCCGCTGTTCAGCCACATCCTGTTCGGCGTCTATCTGGGCGTCTGGATGTGGCTCGGCCTGTGGCTGCGCGACCCGAAGCTGCGGGCGATGCTGCCGTTGCGGCGGTAGTGGCGATCACGCCGCCCGGTCGGACTTGGACGGGGCGGTCGCCAGCGTTTCGGCGATCCGATCGGGATGGCTCATGGCCAGGAACCGTCCCCCGTCCTCCAGAACCTCGATCGGTGTATCGGGCAGGGTGGCGCGCCAGAAGGCCAGCGTCCGGGCCGGATCGTGCATAACGTCCTGTCCGCCAAGCAGCACGCGCCAGTGATCCAGGCCATGCAACGGCGCAGTCGACCAGCGCGTCATCGCCGTCTGCTCGTCGACATAGCCAGCGATCCGGCCGGTGAGGAACATCCGGTAGCCGCGCGCATAGTCGGCCAGCATCCCGGGATCGCTCATCACGGCCGCATCCGGAGGACAGGCGCCGAAGCTTTGGGACATCACCCGTTCGACCTGGCCGCGGCCCAGACTGGCGACCCACAGACCGGCCAGCTTCTCGATCAGGTCCGGCCGGCGCAGGAAGGCGGCCTTGATCGCCGCGAAGGGCCCCCGTTCTCCCTGCTCGCTTCGTGTCGGCGGATCGGGATTGACCAGCACCACCCGACCGATGAGGTCCGGGCGGCGACGCACCAGGGCGAGGGCGACCTGGGCCCCGCCGCGGGCGACGATATCCACTCGCGACAGCTTCAGGTGCTCGCACAGGGCGACGAAGTCCGGACAGGCTCCCGCGAAGGGATCGACCCGGTGCGCCTCCCGATCCTGGACCGGGTCAGTCAGGCCAAAACCGGGCCGGTCGATCGACAGAGGACGGAAGCCCTGCGCCTGCAGCGCGCGGACCAGCGTCATCGGCGCAGGCCTGGAGGCGGAACTGCTGTGGGTCACCAGCACCGGCGCGGCGCCCTTCGGGCCATAGTCGCTGTAGGCGATGTGCGATCCGTCGGGCCGGGTGAACAGGCCGAGCGGCTCCAGGAAGTCGTTGCCGATATTGACGTCATGGTGCGTCGCCTCGGTCAGGAGCGCCAGCGCCCGGATTTCGGTCACCGCCCGCGCCAGAGCCGCAGAGGTGCGGACGCCCAGCGCCGCGAAGGCGATGTCCAGGTCCTTTTTTGCGGTCGACTCCGAGATGCCGGAGGCCCTGGCCGCCCGGGCCCGGGTCTGTCCCTCCGCGAGGCGCAGCGCCAGGGTCGCCTGCCGTGTGGTGAGACCCCAGACGTCGGAGAGAACGCCGGCCCCGTCGCGCCCCTCGGGCCAGATGCCGAACGACAGCCGGACCAGCCGCTCGATCAGGCTGGAAAGGCGCGGCGCGCCGACCCGGCGCATGGTGTCGGCCACCACCGTGCGGGCGGTCTCGTACGCGACCCCGGCCTCGCGCGCAGCGCCGCGCACATTGCCGGTCCGGACAAGGCCGGCGGCGATACGGGTCTGCAACGGCGTAAGGCGAAAGGCGCGGCAGGCGTCATCCAGGGCATCGCCGTCGCCGATGCCAGCCACCGCCATGGCGAGGATCGCCGCCCCCGGTCGATCCAGCGCCGCCCGCACCTCCGCCGGAAGCGTCCAGCCGGCGGCCTGATCAACCGGCGCGTAGATCACCGCAGCGGGTCGGGCGTCGTCCTCCGGGGAGGCCGGCGCGGCGATCCGCGGTCGTCGCGTTCTCAGGACGTCCAACGCAACGTCCAGTTCAGGCGGCGCTTCGCCGAACAGTCGCTTGAAGGCGAGATTGAGGAATACCGGGCGACCCTGGCGGTCGAGCACGGCGCCCGCGAGGCGGTCGGTTCTGACGATCGCATACCCGGAGACGACCTCGCCGAACCCGGCGTCGAGTCCGTCGGCATCGCCCAGGATCGAGGCGGTCATCGCCTCGTGGTCCTCCAGCCAGGAGTCCAGGACGCCCCCGGCCGGTTTACCGCCGTTCAGTTCAACCAGAACCACGCCACACGCTCGCACCCTACGCCACAGTCGCCGATGGAGATGGGGCGCCGCCGCGTAAGACAAGAGGGATTTCGGATATGGCTCCCCATACCGGGTAACGGAGCCGTGGTGCGGGTGGTCGGACTCGAACCGACACTCCTCTCGGAAGGGGTTTTTGAGACCCCCGCGTCTACCATTCCACCACACCCGCACGGCGCGGTTCCCCGGCGGGCCGGGGAGCGAGGGCGGCAATCTAGTCATGCGCCGGCCAAGGTCAACGCAGAGGCTGCGGGTCGAGGGGGATTGTCCTGCCGCGATGTATTGACATAGGCTATGTCAACTTATCGTGGCGCGCTCAACCGCCCAGTCCTTCCGTACCAGGAGCCCTTGATGGATGCCCTCCCGCTGATCGGCGCGCCCGGCTCGCCCTACACCCGCAAGATGATCGCGGTGTTGCGTTACCGCCGCATACCGTATCGCTACATCTACAACGGCCGCGAGCCGGCCGACTGGCCGAAATCGAAGGTGCGGCTGCTGCCGACCTTCTTCCTGAAGGACGCGGACGGCGCCCTGCAGGCCGTCACCGACTCCACCCCGCTGATCCGGCGGTTCGAGGGGACCTACGAGGGTCGCTCGATCCGGCCGCCCTCGCCGGCGCTGGCCTTCCTCGACTCGCTGCTGGAGGACTACGGCGACGAGTGGCTGACCAAGGCGATGTTCCACTATCGCTGGGCCTACCGGCAGGACATCGACCACGCTGCGGGCGTGCTGCCGTCCTGCGGGCCGGTTCCCCTGAGCGACGAGACCCTGGCGATGATGGGCAAGGCCTTCTCGGAGCGGCAGATCAGCCGGCTCCGCTATGTGGGCTCGAACGCGATCACCGGGCCGGTGATCGAGGACAGCTACATCCGCTTCGTCGACCTGCTGGAGACCCATCTCAAGCAGCACCGATTCCTGCTCGGCGATCGCCCCGGCGCCGGCGACTTCGGCGTCTTCGGCCAGCTGACCCAGTTGGCCCACATGGACCCGACGCCGTCCACCCTGACCGAGAAGCGGGCGCCGCGCGTCTATGCCTGGGTGTGGACGACGGACGACCTGGGCGGGATCGAGGTTGGGGACAACGGCTGGTTCGATCCGGCCGCCCTGCCCTCGACGCTGCTGGCCATTCTGGCCGAGACCGGCCGGGTCTATGCGCCGCTGCTGCTGGCCAACGCCGCGGCGGTGGCGGCCGGCGCGCAGAGCGTCGAGACCACGATCGACGGCAAGCCTTGGAGCCAGCAGCCGTTCGCCTATCAGGCCAAATGCCTGGGCTGGCTACGCGAGGAGTACGCGGCGCTGGGGGCGGGTGACCGGAAGCTGGTCGATGGCGCTCTGGCGGGAACCGGCTGGGCCGGGGTGTTCGGCTAGCTCTCCTCTCCCATTGTGGGAGAGGGGGACCGCCCGAAGGGTGGTGGAGCGGGATGCGCGGCCGTTTGCCGATCAGGCGCGGTGTTCGCCCTCAACCCTTTCCTCGCCAAGACTCCTGGCACAAGAGCTTCCCGCTCCACCATGCTCGCGCATGGTCCCCCTCTCCCGATAGGGAGAGGAATGCTGCGCTAACCCTCGCCCGACAGCCGCGCCGCCGCGCCTTCGAGCCTCTGCAGCAGCCGCTTCAGCTGGGCGACCTCCGCCGGCGCCAGGCCGGCCAGCAGCGCCGCCTCATAGGCCAGGGCCAGCGGCGCGATCTCGGCGTGCAGGCGGCGGCCGGTCTCGGTCAGGGTCAGGGTATGGGAGCGGCCATCGGACTGGCTGGCCGTCCGGGTCACCAGGTGACGGCTCAGCATCCCCTGGGCCGCGCGGCTGACAGTGACCTTGTCCATGGCCGTGCGGGCGACGATGGCCTGGGGCGACAGCGGCCCCTCGGCCAGCACCGCCATCAGCCGCCACTGCGGAATGCTGAGGCCGAACCGGTCCTCATAGGCGCGGGCGATAAGCCGCGACACGCCGTTGGACGCCACCGACAGCCGGAACGGCAGGTAGTCGTCCAGCGCCAGCCCTTCGGCCTTGCCGCCGTCCCGCGCCGGAAGCGGCGTTACGTTCGAGGCCATGCCCTTGAATCTCCTCACGTCCCCGGAACCACCACCTCTTGTTCGATGGCGCCGAAGATGGAGTGACGTCTGGCGTCGCGCATCTCAATGCGGACCCGGTCCCCGTGACGCAGGAAGGGCGTTTTCGCCTCTCCGGCGAGCAGCGTCTCCACCGTGCGCACCTCGGCGATGCAGCTGTAGCCCAGGCCGCCCTGGTCGATGGGTTTGCCCGGACCGCCGTCGGCGTCGCGGTTGGAGACGGTGCCCGAGCCGATGATCGTCCCGGCCGACAGGGCGCGGGTCTTCGCCGCATGGGCGATCAGGGTCCCGAAGTCGAAGGTCATGTCGGCGCCGGCGTCGGCCTCGCCGAACGGCTTGCCGTTGAGCTCAACCTCCAGGGCGCCGTGCAGCTTGCCGTCCTTCCAGCGATCGCCCAGGGAATCGGGCGTCACCGCCACCGGCGAGAAGGCGCTGGCCGGCTTGGACTGGAAGAAGCCGAAGTTCTTGGCCAGTTCGCCCGGGATCAGGTTGCGCAGCGAAACGTCATTGACCAGCATGACCAGCCGCACGGCGGCCAGGCCCTCCTCGCGGCTGGCGCCCAGCGGCACGTCGCCGGTGATCACCGCCACCTCGCCCTCCAGATCGCAGCCCCAGGCCTCGTCCTTCAGCGGAATCGGATCACGCGGCGCCAGGAAGCCGTCGGAGCCGCCCTGGTACATCAGCGGATCGGTCCAGAAGCTGTCCGGCATATCGGCGGCGCGCGCCTTCCGCACCAGGGCCACGTGGTTCACATAGGCGCTGCCATCCGCCCACTGATAGGCGCGGGGCAGCGGCGAATGGGCGTCATGCTCGTGGAAACGCTCGCGCGGCACGGCGCCATGGTCGAGGCTTGTCGCCAGCCCGCGCAGCAAGGGTTCGCACCGGTCCCAGTCGTCGAGCGCCGCCTGCAGGGTCGGGGCGATGGCGTCGGCGGGCGTGAACCACGCCAGGTCGGAGGAAACGACGACGAGGCGGCCGTCACGGCCGCCCTTGAGGGACGCTAGCTTCATCAGTGCGCTTTTTTCTCTTCAAAGAGGGCGGCGAGCGCCGGGTCGGGTTTCTTGGGGGAGGTCAGGTCGTCGTGAGCGGCGCGCAGCTCGGCCATCCGGGCCGGCTTGTCGCTCCACCAGGCCTCGAACTCCCGCACAGCCTTGCGGGCGAGCTGGAGCTGCTCCTCCAAGGTTGGCGGCTTCTCATCGTCATCGCCATGATCGTCATGGCCGTGGTCGTCGCCATGACCGCCCTGACCGGGTTTCTCGCCGCCGATGTTGAGCGTGATGCTGTGGCCATGGACCGTTTCGGCCACCGTGGTGGTCGCGCCGGCCGCGTGCTCGGCCGCGACGGGATGGGCCTCATGCTTGCCGTGGCCGCCATGACCGCCGTGGCCATGGTCGTCCTTCTTCTTTTTCTTCTCGTCCTTCTTCTCGTCCTTTTCGCCCATGCCTTCGCCCAGCTTCTTGAGCTGCTTGCCAAGGCCGCCGCCGGCCAGCAGGACGCCGCCGAGATGGCTGCGGATCACGCGTCGCAGGATATCGGCGCCGCGCAGGACCCCGAACTCGTCCTGCCGCACCGCGAAGCGCGCCGCTGTCAGGATGTAGGCGTAGGTCTCGGCCAGTTGGGCCTCGTCGCCCTTGCCGCGCCGGCCGCCGCCGCTCCGCATGGCGCCGATGAGCAGCAGCGCCAGCACGCCGGCGATGATCCAGCCGAAGACGCCCAGAGGCGTCAACAGGCCCGGCACGGTCTCGGGACCCCACGGAAATTCGCTATGATCGACCATACCCAGTCCCCCTGATCAGGCAGCCGTTCTAGCCGCCCCGGCGGATCGTCCGGCTGACCCGGGCCCCCGCGTCGTAACGTGACGGCCCGCCGAACACCGCAATCTCGACCAGAATGTCCCCGCCTTCGCCCTCCGACCAGAGGTAGTTGCGTTCCACCTGCACATTTCGCCCGGCAGGCGAAATTCCGTCGAAGGTATCCCCCCACGGCGTGATCTTCGAGGCATCGCGCCAGGACAGGGTCACGGCGCGCGACAGCTCGTCCTCGGCCATGGCGAGGAGATCGGGATCGACGTTGCTCATCCCCGCGTCTTCCAGCTGTCGACATAGACGGCGTTCTCGACGCTCGCGGCGCCGTCGCCGACCTCCAGCGGGTCGCGTGTGTCGATCATCACCGCGTATTCGTCGGTGGCCGCCTTGGTCTGGACCAGCATGTTCTTCAACGCCTTGGGATGCGGTCCGTGGGTGAAGCCCGAGGGGTGGAAGGTCATCATCCCGGCGTCGATCCCGTCGCGGCTGAAGAAGTCCCCGGCGTGATAGAACAGCACTTCGTCGTAGTCGTCGTTGTTGTGGAAGAACGGGATCTTGATCGCGCCCGGATCGGTCTCGAACGGCCGGGGCGCGAAGGTGCAGACCACGAACCGGTCGGCCAGGAAGGTCGTGTGGACGCTGGGCGGCAGGTGGTAGCGATGGCTGTTCAGCGGCCGGAAGTCCTTCACATTGATCCGCGCCGGGGCCAGCTCGCCGTGCCAGCCGACGGCGTCCAGCGGGTTCCAGGGATAGGTCGCCACCGAGACCTGGCCACGCTTCTTGATGTGCACCGCCGTCTCGCCGTCCTCCGCCTGGTGGGCGCGGAAGGCCTCGTCCATCACCGGCGTGTCCATCATCGCCGGATCGAACAGCGCGTGCGGGCCGAGCAGGCCCTTGTCCGGCAGGGTGAAGTGGCCGTTGGTCGCCTGGATGGTCAGGATCGCGGTCGGGGCGGACGGGCTCAGCCGCCACATCGTGCCGCGCGGCAGATACAGGTAGTCGCCGGCGACGTAGGGCATGCGACCGAAGTCGCAGAACAGGTCGCCCTCCCCCGCGTGCACGAACAGCAGCTGATCGCCGTCGGCGTTGCGGGCCAGGGCCGGCATCGGCGCCGACAGCTTCCAGAAGCGCATCTCGCAGGCGGCGTTGTGCAGCACCACCGGCGCGTCCCACGGAGAAGGCGTGGCCTCGTTCAGGCCGTTCAGGTCAAAGGCGCGCGGCCGAAGCGGGCCCTCGAACGACGTCCAGCCGGTCGGCGGGCGGCGGTGGTAGAGGAAGGCGGCAGGACCGAAGAAGCCCTCCTTGGACATCTCCCGCTCATAGGTCCCCTCGGGCAGGTCGGCGTGCGCCTGGCGGCTGTGCAGGCCCTGCGCGCCGCGTACGGGGATCCAGTTACCCTTGGCCATGGCTACTGCTCGTCCTTGTAGATGGAGACTACTGTCGGCCGGCCGTCGGCGGCGCGGGCGCGGTACATGCCGGAGGTATTGAAGCTCCAGGCGATCTGGCCGTCCGGGGTGAGGGCGACCACGCCGCCGTCGCCGCCCAAAGCCGTCAGCCGCGTCTGGATCACCTCGTCCGCCGCCTGCTGCAGGGTCAGGCCCTTGTACTGCACCAGGGCGCAGACCTCGCGGGCCACCGTCAGGCGGATGAAGTACTCGCCCGACCCGGTCGCCGAGACGGCGCAGGAGGTGTTCGAGGCGTAGGTGCCGGCGCCGATGATCGGCGCGTCGCCGACCCGGCCCCAGCGCTTGGCCGTCATGCCGCCGGTCGAGGTTCCGGCCGCGATGTTGCCGGCGCTGTCCAGCGCTGCGACGCCGACGGTGCCGAACTTGCGGTCATCGGGGATCGGCTGGAAGGCCTGCGGCGACGGCGCTCCGGCCGGACGGGGCGGAACCGGGAGGCCCTGGTCACCCAGCGCCTTGACCAGACCCTGCCAGCGTCGCTCGGTGAAGAAGTACGACGGATCGACCTGCTCAAGGCCGACCGAGGCGGCGAAGGCGTCGGCGCCCGCGCCGATCATCATCACATGGCGGGACTTTTCCATCACCGCGCGGGCGAGGCTGATCGGATGGCGGGTGCGGGTGACGCCGGCGACCGAGCCGGCCATGAGGGTCTTGCCGTCCATGACGGCGGCGTCCAGTTCGTTGCCGCCCTCGGCGGTGAACACCGCGCCCCGGCCGGCGTTGAACAGCGGGTCGTCCTCGAGATCGCGGATCACCGCCTCGATGGCGTCCATGGCGCTGCCGCCCCTGTCCAGGACCGTTGCGCCGGTGGCGGCCGCCCTGGTCATGGCCGCGCGATAGGCTGCCTCGGTCTCCGGGGTCAGGTCCTTGCGCTCGATGACGCCCGCGCCGCCGTGGATGACCAGGGCCCATTTGGGCTTGGCGAGCGCGGGGCTGGCCAGGAGCGCCAGCCCGGAGACCACAATCATCGCGAGTATTTTCAGTCGCGCTCTCGCCATGTTCGTCCTATGTTCATGTCATGACCGACGGGCCCGATAACATCGTGCTCCAATATCTGCGCCATATCTCGGCGCAGGTGGACCGGCTTGTCGAGGAAGTCTCCGAGATCGAGGTCAGGCTGACCAATGTCGAAGAGAACCTTGTGGTCCTGAACCACCGCATGGACCGCTTCGAGACGCGCCTCGACAGGATCGAGATGCGCCTCGGTCTGTCCGAAGCCTAGTCCGCCTTCACCACGCCGCGGCGGATCTGGTCGAGCTCGATCGACTCGAACAGCGCCTTGAAGTTGCCCTCGCCGAAGCCTTCGTTGCCCTTGCGCTGGATGATCTCGAAGAAGATCGGGCCGACCTGGTTCTCGGTGAAGATCTGCAGCAGCAGGCCCTGGCCCTCGGTCGGGGCGCCGTCGAGCAGGATGTTCTGCGCCTTCAGACGGGCGGTGTCCTCGCCGTGGTCCTTCACCCGCCCGTCGAGCAGTTCGTAGTAGCTGTCGGGTGTGGTCTGGAACTTCACACCGCGGGCGCGGAGCGTCTCCACCGTCGTGAAGATGTTGTCCGTGCCGAAGGCCAGATGCTGGATGCCCTCGCCCTTGTAGTCGCGCAGGAACTCCTCGATCTGCGACTGCTCGTCCTGGCTCTCGTTCAGCGGAATGCGGATCTTGCCGTCCGGGCTGGTCATCGCCTTGGAGAACAGGCCGGTCACCTTGCCCTCAATGTCGAAGTAGCGGATTTCGCGGAAGTTGAAGATGCGCTCGTAGAAGTCCGCCCACCGGGCCATGCCGCCCCGCTGCACGTTGTGGGTCAGATGGTCGAGATAGGTCAGGCCGACGCTGTTGGCCTCTTCGGCAGCTTCCGCGCCCGGGATCGGCTGGAAATCGACGTCATAGATCTCCTGCGCGCCATAGCGGTCGACCAGGTACAGGTTGGCGCCGCCGATGCCCTCGATGGCCGGGATGTTCAGTTCCATCGGACCGACCGGCCCGGTCACCGGCTTGGCGCCCCGCTCGACGGCCAGCTTGAAGGCCTTGGCGGCGTCGCGGACGCGGAAGGCCATGGCGTTGGCGGAGGGGCCGTGAACCTCGCGGAACTGCGCCGGCTGGCCCTCGGGCTCCATGTTCAGGATGAAGTTGATGTCGCCCTGCCGGAAGCGCAGCACGTTCTTGGAGCGGTGCCTGGCCACGGCCGTGAAGCCCATCGACTCGAACAGCGCCTTCAGCGCCTCCGGCTCGGGCGAGGTGAACTCGACGAACTCGAAGCCGTCGGTGCCGAGCGGGTTGTCGAACAGGTCGGCTTTGGGTTGGGCGTTCATGGCGATCTCCGGCGTTTCGGCGGCGGTCTGGACGGGATTCAGTCTAGTAACATATGAAACTATATACGCCCGGTGACAAGGCTCGACCGGCGCCGGCGCAGTCCCTAAAAGGCGCCCATGACCCAGCCGGAACAATACCGCGACGACCCGGATCGCAGCTTCGTGAACCTCGTCGCCATGATGTCGCGCGACGCGGGCCCTGACGGCCTTTCGATCGGCGAGATCCTCGACCGGCTGGACGAGCGCGCGTTCGGGATCATCATCCTGATCCTGGCGATCCCCTGCCTTGTCCCTGCGCTCTACGGCGTGCCGCAGATCGTCGGCATTCCGATCATCCTGCTGGCCGGGCAGATGCTGCTGGGCCGACACGAGCCCTGGCTGCCGGCCAGCTGGCTGCGTCGCCGGATCTCACGGGAGTGGCTCGGTCGCATGGCCGATTTCGCCGACAAGCGCATGCGCTGGGTAGAGCGGTTGTCGAAGCCCCGCCTGCGGCTGCTGGCGTCGGGGATTGGCGAGCGGCTGGCGGCGGTGATGATGATCCTGGCGACCCTGACCATCATCCTGCCGATGACCAACTCGGCGCCCTCGCTGGGCCTCGCCTTGATGGCCGCCGGCCTGATCCAGCGCGACGGCCTGTTCGTCCTCGTTGGCGAGGCGGTCGCCCTGGGCTGGATCACGGCGCTGGCGGCGGTCGCTCTCGGCCTGGCCTTCGGCGCCACCTGGGCGATCAGTCTGTTCGACAGGGTCGGCGGCCAGGCGGTGCTGGACTGGTTCGGCGCGCTGTTTGGCGGCTGATGACCCCCATGGACGTCGCCGCGCAATTCGCCAGAATAAGGCCATGACCCGACTTCTCGACGCAGTCCTGACCCGCTGGCGGCTGACGGCCTTCCTGTCGTCGGCGCTGATGCTGGCCATCGCCCACGGCTTCGAGCGGATCGGCGGCCTGCCGCCCTGCTACCTCTGCCTCAAGCAGCGCGAGGTCTACTGGGTCGCCATAGCCATCGCCCTCGTCGGAATGATCATCGTCCGCACCGGGCCTGGCGCGGGCCTGAAGCGCCTGTTCAACGCCGCGCTCGGCCTGGTTTTCCTGGTCGGCGCCGGCGTCGCGGCCTTTCACGCGGGCGCGGAGTGGGGGTGGTGGCCCGGCCCGTCGGTCTGCGCGGGAGGCGGAGCCGGCGCGGTCAGCGCCGCCGACGTGATGGCGGCCCTGAACGGCGAGGATCGCATCGCCCCGCCCTCCTGCGACAAGGCCCTTTGGTCGTTCCTCGGCCTGTCGATGGCCGGGTGGAACGTTCTCATTTCGCTGAAGCTCGCCGTCCTCAGCTTCATCGCCACGCGAAAGGTCTACGGATGAGCGTCGCCATTCCTTCCCGCCCGGGCCGCGGCGCGGTCAAGGCGCGCCTGGCGGAGATCCTGCGCGTCGACCATGCCGGCGAGCTGGGCGCCGTCCACATCTACCGCGGTCAGCAGGCGGTGCTGGGCAAGGTCCG
Source organism: Caulobacter sp. (assembly GCA_030683005.1). Lineage (GTDB taxonomy): Bacteria > Pseudomonadota > Alphaproteobacteria > Caulobacterales > Caulobacteraceae > Caulobacter. The sequence goes on from JAUXMY010000034.1 coordinate 55,571, forward strand.
CGGGCTGGAACGCACGACCGCCCAGCTGGCGGAAATGGAGGGCCACGAGGCGGTCCACCTTGCCCGGTTCGACGCCCTGCTGAACGAACATCGCGTCCGTCCCACCCTGATGGCGCCGCTCTGGCGCGCCGCCGGCTTCATGCTGGGCGCCGGCACCGCCCTGATGGGCGAGAAGGCCGCCCACGCCTGCACAGAGGCGGTCGAGACGGTGATCGAGGGGCACTACGCCGCCCAGATCGCCGAACTGGCCGACCGGGATCCCGAGCTGGCCGCCGAACTGTCGAAGTTCCGCGACGAGGAACTGGCGCACCGCGACATCGCGATCGAGGAAGGCGCCCGCGAGGCGCCGGCCTATCCGCTTCTGGCGGCCGTAATCCAGGCCGGCTGCAAGGCGGCGATCAGGATCAGCGAGAAGGTCTAGGAACCTTCAACGTCCGCCGTGGGTTGGCGTGGGGAAGGAGTACCCCATGTCCAATCCCGACGAGTTCCCTGACACCGATCCGGCTCCGGCCTTCGATCCGACGCCGCCGGCCACCGACCCGGACCTGCCGACCGGGCCGGACATCGCGCCCCCGACAGATCCGGAAGCGCCGCCGACGGTCGCCTGAGCCCGGACCCTAGCGGAGCGCCATCTGGCTCCAGATGGCGCGCAGGGCCCTCATCTGCTTTTCGGTAGACTCGCGCAAGTCATGGCGGGCGTTGAGTTTGACCCCGACGCGATTGCCGCGCCGCCAGATCACCTCGGCGTCCCAGGCGATGCCTTCCTTGATCTGCACCAGATGCATCTCAGCCGGCACCAGATGCGGCGTCGATGTCTCGATCATCGCCCCGTCGGGACTGAGGTTGCGGATAACGCAATCGAGGGTCTGGGTGGCGTCCGTATTGGCGACCTTGCCGGCCAGCAGGGCGCGACCGCGCTGGCCGCGGCGACGTTCAATGGGCTTGGGAGACGATGAGCCGGTCATGTCCCGGAGCATCGGCCCCGAACGTTGACATCCCGTATTCACCAAGGCCCGAAATCGCCCGGGGATAGTGACGGCCTTGAGGGAACGGCCCGTCGCCGCGCTCGTTGAGACCACTCACGCCAAGGGGAGACAGCCATGACCCGGCCCGACGCAAGCCGAACCGCCGTGCGAACACGCCGCGATCCGCAGGCGCTCGCCTGTCTGGCCGGGGCGAGCGCCAGCCTTGTCCTGATGGTCCTGACCCTGTGGCTCGCCTGACCCGTCAGGCCTCCAGCTCGATGTCCCAGTACAGGTAGTCCAGCCAGCTTTCGTGCAGAAAGCCGGGCGGAAAGCGGCGGCCGTGGTCCTGCAGTTCGTGCATGGACGGGCGCCGCGGATGGCGGTGGGGCAGCATATGCGCCTCGCGCGGGGTGCGGCCGCCCTTGGCCAGGTTGCAGGGCGCGCAGGCGGTGACGATGTTCTCCCAGGTCGTGCGCCCGCCGCGCGAGCGGGGGATGACGTGGTCGAAGGTCAGGTCCTGGCCCGAGCCGCAGTACTGGCAGGCGAAGCTGTCGCGCAGGAACAGGTTAAACCGGGTGAAGGCCGGCGGCCGGTCCTGGGAGACGTAGGATTTCAGCGACACCACGCTGGGCAGCCGCATCTCGAACGAGGGGCTGTGGATCATCTTGTCGTAAGAGGACACGACCTCGACGCGCTCGAGGAACACCGCCTTGATCACCTCCTGCCAGGGCCAGAGGGACAGCGGATAGTAGCTCAACGGACGATAGTCCGCGTTGAGCACCAGGGCCGGCCAGCCCGACGGCGGCGCCTTAAGCACCTGCATCGGCGGCCTCCCGGAGGAGTGCGGGGTTCACATACGCGACCGACCTGAAGACCTGCCTCGCTTCCTGCGCCTCATCAGGGATCGCCACCATCCCCGAACGCGAATCAGAGGATAGACCCGGATCGGCGACAGCACCAAGACACGGAGCGCCGGGGGCGGCCGGGTCGCCGCCAGCCCTCGAGCTTAACCACCGCTTAACGGACGTAGCCCCCTGTTGGGCTGGGGCGTTTCGTTCGCGATGCCTGGATTAAAGGTCTCGTGGAATCTGATAGTTTCGCTAGACTTGCACCGCATTCCATCCACCGACGCTGACCAGCAAGCGACCGGGCGAGCAGAACAACGGTTCTCATCGATACCCCGGAGCAAGCCAATAAGTGAGTAAGTCCCGCCATGCCCACGCTTACCGACTTCGGACCGACGATCACCGTCAACGAAAACACGGTCAACTCCACACCCCAGATCCTGGACGCGAATGTCGTCTTCACAGACGATGAGGGGGACTTCGACGGCGGGACACTGACCGTCAGCGGCCTGCTGGCCGAGGACCGCGTCTCCGTGTTCAACCAGGGCACGGGCGTCGGGCAGATCGGCCGGTCGGGCGCCAACATCACCTACGGCGGCGTGATCATCGGGACCCTCGCCGGCGGCGTCGGCGGCACGATGACCATCACCTTCAACGCCAACGCCACCAGCGCTGCCATCGACGCGCTGATCCAGAATCTCACCTACGCCAACGTCAGCAATGCGCCGACGGCTTCGCGGGATCTGGTGCTCAATGTCACGGACGCCGCGGGCAATGATCTGGTCGGACCGCCCGTCATCACCGTAACGGTGACAGCCCAGAACGACGCCCCCACCGTCGTCGGCGGCGCGACCGTCACCCTTACGGCGGTCGCGGAGGACTCCGCCGATCCCGCCGGCGCGACAGTCGCCGATCTGTTCGGCCCCCGTTTCAGCGATCCCGATGACGGCGACCAGTTCGCGGGCATCATGATCGGCATCAACAACGCCAACGCGAGCCACGGCGTCTGGCAGGTCTTCACCGGCGGCGTCTGGACAAATCTGCCGGCCCTGAGCCCCACCAACACCTATCTGGTAGCGGCATCCGATTCCCTTCGCTTCCTGCCGGCCGCAAACTACAATGGTACGCCCGGCGGCATCGTCGTGCTGCTCATCGACAGCTCCGAAGGCCCGGTGGTGACCGGAACGAGGCTGGACAGTTCCCTCACGGGTTCGGGGGGAACGACCCGCTACAGCAACTCGACCGTGAGCTTGACCACCAGCATCACATCTGTCGAGGATGCGCCGTCCGCTACGGGATTGCCGACCGACATTGCGGTCAGCCCGAACGTCGCCTCCGATCTTGATCTGTCCGCCGTCACCCTGACCGATCCGGACACCGCCGGCGCGATCACTGTCACCCTGACGGCCTCCGCCGGGACAATGACCGCCACCAGCGGAGGCGGCGTGACCGTCGCGAACTCCGGCACAAGCGAGATCACCCTGACCGGCACGGTCTCGGCGATAGATACGTTCCTCAACACAGCCTCGGCCATCCAGTACACCAGCGCTCTTAACGCCAGCGGTGACAACGCCGCGACGGTCACCGTCACTGCCAACGACGGCTCGGGCGCCGTCGAGCTCGGCGTGGTCAACATCGACATCGCGGCGGGCCCCACCGGCCCGACACCGGATCCCGACACCTTCACCGGCACGGCCGGCGATGACACGCTGAAGGGCCTGGGCGGCGATGACGTCCTCGACGGCGGCGACGGCGACGACACGCTCGAGGGCGGCGACGGCGACGACGACCTGACCGGCGGGGCGGGCAATGACACGCTCAACGGCGGCCAGGGCGCGGATGTCATG
>JAUXMY010000035.1 GCA_030683005.1 Caulobacter sp.
GTAGCAGAGCGCCGCGTAGAGCTGATTCGGACAGGAATCGATCCAGCGGCGCAGCGCCTCGCCGCCCGGTTCGGCGAAGGCGGCCTCCAGCAGCTTGCCGTACTTCAGGATCACCACGTCCCAGCCGAAGTTGCGGAACATGGATTCGAAGCGTTCCCACAGGCCCTCGCGGACGACGGCGTCCAGGCTCTGGCGGTTGTAGTCGACCACCCACCAGGTGTTGCGCAGGCCGTGCTTCCAGCCCTCGATCAGCGCCTCGTAGATGTTGCCCTCGTCCATCTCGGCATCGCCGATGAGGGCGACCATGCGCCCCTCCGGCCGATCGAGCCCCCAGCCGTGGGCGCGCACATAGTCCTGCGCCAGGGATGAGAACAGCGTCTGCGCCACGCCGAGCCCGACCGAGCCGGTGGAGAAGTCGACGTCGTCGATGTCCTTGGTCCGCGAGGGATAGGACTGCGCCCCGCCCAGCGACCGGAAACGCTGCAGCTGGTCGATGGTCTGGCGGCCGTACAGGTGCTGGATGGCGTGGAAGACGGGGCTGGCGTGCGGCTTGACCGCCACCCGGTCCTGTGGCCGCAGGGCGGCGAAATAAAGCGCTGTCATCAGGGTGGTCATCGAGGCGCAGGACGCCTGGTGCCCACCGACCTTCAGCCCGTCGCGGCTGTCGCGCAGGTGGTTGGCGTTGTGAATCGTCCAGCTGGCCAGCCAGAGAACCCGTTCCTCGATCCGGCGAAGAAGCGCGATATCCTTGCCGCGAACGGCGAATCCGGCGTCGTCCATATGCACCTTCGACTTGATTGCGGGTCAGGCGTGCCCAGAGGGGTGTCAGGCGTTCATAGGCCGGAAGGCGCGGGAAGGCACCCGGAATTGACACCGCCGGGACAGGTGATGAGGTGGCCCGGCGCCCGCGCTTTGGTCAGCAGGCCGCCGACCTGCATGCGCGAGGCGCCGGTGAGACGCGCCAGCTCCGTGACGTTGAAGGTCAAGGGCGCGCGCGGCGGAAACCGGTCGCCCGGATCGCTGCGGGAGATCGGCCCGGCGTCATTGACAGTCAGGGCGCGGCGGCCCCCGGGCGCTCGCCTGCGCCTGCGGCGGGTTGATGGGGGCGGCGCCTGCGGTCGGGGGCGTCCCGGGTGCGATCCGCCAGCACCCGCCGTGTGAAGTAGCCGAAACACATGATCATGACGCCGAGGTAGGCGTTCACATGATGGCGCAGCAGGTCAGACACCTGGACGCCGCGCTCCGTATCGACCACCAGATGCCCGGCGGATGCACTATCCCGCAACATGCGCTGGACATGGGTTCGCGAGGCGCCTGAACGCCGCGCGATCTCGGTCACGTTGATCGCGATCCAGTCCCTGGGCGGCCAGTGAACCTCGTCGGGTGCTGAGAGCAACAAGCTCCACAGCATGGCCATGCCCGATCGCCGCCGGCTATAGAGGTCCATGGGCGAGGGTTCGGTGAAGGCGGCCCGATAGGCCATCGCCCCGACCAGAAAGCTTTCGCCGGTCACCGCCATGAAGTCCTCGAACCTCTCGCGGGTCTTCAGCAGGTCTCCCACCTCGGTCGCTTGCGGGCAGATCGGCACGACAAGTTCAAGGTAGTCGCTGACGTAGCGCAGAAAGGCCTCGCGCATGCGCGGCAGCGGCCGGTAGCGGCGCTCGCGGCCATCGCCGGCGATCGGATCGGGCTCGATGAAGCCGAGGAACCGCATGAAGGCGATCAGGGCGTGCGCCCGGGCGCGGCCGCCGGCGCCGACCAGGTCGCTGACCGCCTCGAGCCGGCTGTGGGTCAGTCCGCCCGCGGTCGAGTCGAGATAGAGGGCGAGGATCGCGCAGATGACCCGCGGAACGTCGCGAAGCTCCCGCCCGATGACGTCGCGACGCTCGCCCTCGGCGGCGGCGTAGGCTGCCAGCCCCCGGGCCGTCGTCTGAAACTGCGGCAGCGCCGAGACCCGCGCCAGTTCGGCGTCGTTGATGACCAGGACAAGGTCGTTCATGGTCCGCTCGGACAGGACGTGGACCGGCAGCCGCGCGCCCAGCCGGCGACGCGCTGTATCGGCCTGCCCGGCGCGAACAAGCGCCACGCCCGACGCGAACTGGCCGTCGATGCTGTCCAATATCCCTCCCCCCGAAGGTCGGGCGCCAATCCCGCGACGTCCGGGCCCCGGTTGGCGTCACCTGCAGGAAGGCTACGGCATCGCCCCGCCGGGCGACACAACTCCACAACGCAATCTGGGGACTGGAGTCCCGGGGCGCGGAAAAATAGGGCCGGTTTTGTGCACTTCCGCCCGCCGACCGACCGGTGGTCCAGTCGCTCTCCGTGTCTCCGGAGTTGACCATGTCCCGAACCGCCCAGCCGCCTGCCGATCCCCAGGCCCTTCCCAACGGCCCGGATACGCCCCAGGCGGAGGCTCCGGGCGGGACCAGCCGGGTCTCGGTCGACGAGGTCGGCGCGGAAGCCGACGGCTCCTCGGATGGCGCCCAGTTCTCTCCGGACGGCACGAAGATGCTGTTCCACAGCGACGCCTCCAACCTGGTGGCCGGCGACACAAACGGTTCCACCGACGTCTTCATCAAGGACCTGCTGACCGGCGCGGTCACCCGTATCTCGACCGACGCCCTCGGCGGCGAAGGCAACTTCTTTTCCTGGCAGGCGAAGTTCTCCCCCGACGGGACCAAGGTGCTCTTCATCAGCTGGGCCAGCGATCTGGTCGCGGGCGACACCAACGGGGTGGGGGATGTCTTCATCAAGGACCTGGTGACGGGGGACATCACCCGGGTCAACACCGACGCCCTCGGCGGGGAGGCGAATAGCCAGACCTACGGCGCGTCGTTCTCGCCGGACGGAACGAAGGTCGTCTTCGCCACAAGCGCGTCCAATCTCGTTGCCGGAGACACCAACGGAACGACGGATGTCTTCATCAAGGACCTGACGACCGGAGCCGTCACCCGAATCTCCACCAACGCGGCCGACGGACAGTCCAACGCCCACTCACTAAACCCGGTTTTCTCGCCGGACGGGACCAAGGTGGCCTTCCTGAGTTCGTCCAGCGACCTCGTCGCCGGTGACACCAACAGCGTCTACGACATCTTCATCAAGGACCTGACCACCGGGGCGATCGAGCGCGTTTCGCTCGACAGCCTGGGCGGCCAGGCCAATGGCGGGTCGAATGAGATCGTGTTCTCGCCCGACGGCGCCAGGATCGCCTTCTCCAGCAGCGCCAGTAATCTGGTCGCCGGCGACACCAACGGCGACCAGGACATCTTCATCAAGGATCTGATCTCCGGGGCGGTCACCCTGGTCAGCGCAGACGAGCTCGGTCGACTGGCCCACGGGGATAGCTACAACCCCGTCTTTTCGCCGGACGGAACGCGGATCATGTTCCACAGCAACGCCGGCAACCTGACGCCCGGCGACAACAGCGAAAACGACGACATCTTCATCAAGGACCTGGTCACCGGCGAGGTGACCCGGATCTCCCGCACGCTGGCCGGCGGAAGCACAACCCAGGACTCATCTGCCGCCGTCTTTTCGCCCGACGGGACCCGGGTGGCCTTCACCAGCTACGACGGCGCGATCATCGACGGCGACACCAACGGCGTCGAGGACGTCTTTATCGTCGACGCCATCTTCGGGCCGCCCGAGCTGGCCGGCCTCGCCGCCTCGGTCACCTTCGGCGAGAACCTGGTCAACAGCGCGCCGCAATTGCTCGACGCCGCGGTCGACTTCACCGACGCCGACGGCGATTTCGACGGCGGAACCCTGGTGGTGTCCGGCCTGCTGGCCGAGGACACGGTGGGGGTGCGGAACGAGGGAACAGACCCCGGCGAGATCTCCATCGACGGCATGGGCCAGATTTTCTACGGCGGCGTCTCGATCGGCTTCGCGGGTTTCGGCAGCGGTGTCGCCGGCCTGGACCTGACGGTCACCTTCAACGCCGCCGCCACGGTCGAGGCCATCGAGGCCCTGATCCAGAACCTGACCTACGCCAACAGCAGCGATACACCGACCGCGGCGCGGACGCTGGAGATCAACGTCACCGACGCCTCGGGCGAGGCGCTGAACGGTCCGCTGGGCTTCACCCGCCTGGCCCTCGGCGGCGATCCGTTCAACGGCGTCACCTTCGGCCGCGGCGTTCCCACCTTCGGCGACCTCGACGGCGACGGCGACCTGGACCTGGCCTTCGGCCGGACCAACGGCACGATCGACTACTACGAGAACACCGGCTCGGACGCCGTCCCCGTGTTCGCGCTGCAGGCCGGCGCGAGCGATCCCTTCGACGGCATCGATGTCGGCAGCAATGCGTATGCGGCCCCTCACCTTGTAGATCTCGACGGCGATGGCGACCTGGATGCGGTGATCGGGACCTACGAGCACGGGCTCCGCTACTTCCGGAACACCGGAACCGCCCTCGCCCCCGTGTTCGAGGAACAGGTCGGCGCCGGCATCAATCCCTTCGATGGTTTCACCTTCGACTACTACAGCAAGCCGGCGTTCGGCGACGTCGACGGCGACGGCGACCAGGACGCCATTGTCGGCGACTACAGCGGGGTCATCCATTACCTCGAGAACGTCGGTACAGCGGGCGCCCCGGCCTTCGAACAGCGGGTCGGCGGCGCAAATCCGTTCGCCGCCATCGACGTGGGCGACTACTCCGCCCCGACGCTGGCCGACATCGACGGGGACGGCGACCTGGACCTGATCGTCGGCAACAGGGACGGGTTCCTGCGCTACTTCGAAAACACCGGCGACGCGGACAGCCCGGTCTATGTCGAGCGGACCGGAGCCGCCAACCCGTTCGACGGCCATGACGAAAACGGACACACGGCTCCCGCCCTCGCCGACCTCGACGCCGACGGCGACCTCGACCTGGTCACCGCCGACGGGTTTGGCAGGCTCTTCTACTTCGAGAACAACACGCCCACGCGCCAGACCATCGTGGTCAACGTCACCCCGGAGGCGGACGCCTCGGGTCCGTCCGAGGGCGCCGACACCCTCACCGGCACGGGCGCGGCCGAGACGCTGAAGGGCCTGGGCGGCGATGACGTCCTCGACGGCGGCGACGGCGACGACACGCTCGAGGGCGGCGACGGCGACGACGACCTGACCGGCGGGGCGGGCAATGACACGCTCAACGGCGGCCAGGGCGCGGATGTCATG
>JAUXMY010000036.1 GCA_030683005.1 Caulobacter sp.
CCAGCGCGGTCAGGCGGTCGGCCAGGGCGCGGTTCGTCGCCTGGGACTCCGCCAGGGCGCGGCGGGTCTGGTCCAGCTCGAAGGTCGTCGCCTCGTTCTGGCGGTTGATCGAGGTGAGCGTCTCCTCCAGATCGACGATCCGGTCGGCGAGGCCCTGCAACTGGCTCTCGGTCTCGGCCGGCTGGACGACGACGGGCTTTCCGCTGTCGCGACCCTGGAAGACGATCGCGCGCAGTTCGCGCACGACCTTCTCCATCCGCTCCAGCCGCTTGACCGAGCGGTCGTCGAGCGGGTCGGGCATCGGGGTCTGCGACCAGGCCGCGCCGCCGGCGAGGGCGACGGTGAGGGCCAGAGAGGAGGCGATCAGGATCTTGCGCGTCATGGGCTCGATGATGCGGTTACGTCAGAGACGAAATTACGGCGTATCGGCTGAAAGCAAAGAGGGGACCGCGCGACGCGATCCCCTCCGCTGGCTTTCGATTGGCCGGGCGCCTAGCGGGCGCCGGCGATGATCACCGTGTGGCCGTTGCGGTTGCGCGACCAGGCGGCCTCGCCCGTGCCCGGATCGATCGGCCGTTCCTTGCCCCACGACAGGGTGGAGATGCGGCCCGACGACACGCCGCGGCGGACCAGGTAGTCGCGCACCGCGTTGGCGCGGCGGGCGCCCAGGGCGAGGTTGTACTCGCGGGTGCCGCGTTCGTCGCAGTTGCCCTCGACGCGGATCTGCACGGCCGGATAGCGGTTCAGCCAGGCGGCCTGAGCGTCCAGCACCGACATGGCGTCGGAGCGGATGTCGTAGCTGTCTAGGTCGAAGTAGACGAAGTCGCCGACGTTGATGACGAAGTCCTGCGTCGATCCGGGGAGCACGCGGGAGTCGACCGGGCCGGGGCCGGGCGCGGGCTGATAGCCTGTGCCGGGGCCCGGAGGCGTGCCGGGACCCGGGCCGGGCTCGGGCAGCGGCTTGGTCGAGGCGCAGGCGGCCAGCGAGGCGGCGGCAGCGAGAACAAGCGCCAGTTTACCAGCGCGCTTAACGTCGAAGCTCATGCGGCTTCCTCCTTGAAAATGGGCCCCTCAGGTCAATAGTGACGTGAGATAACGGAATTACGCGACGGGAAACTCTGACAAGGCTTCACAATGCCGTCAGGGTGAAGCTCCAGAACCACGATTCACCACTCAGTTGAGCAGCGGCGACCACGCGGGGTCCGAGCCCGAGCCCTGATACGGCGCCGGACGCAGGATGCGGCCGGTGATGTCCACGGTCCACAAACGCGGCGCGCCGCCTCTTGTTTCCCGGAAGAACATCAAGACGCGGCCGTTGGGCGCCCAGGTCGGGCCTTCATCCAGATAGCTTGTCGTCAGGATGCGCTCATCGCTGCCGTCCGGCCGCATCACGCCGATGTGGAACTGACCGCCCTGCTGCTTGGTGAAGGCGATGAAGTCGCCGGTCGGGCTCCACACCGGCGTGGTGTAGATGCCGCCGCCGCGCGAAATGCGCCGGGCGCCCGAGCCATCCGAACCCATGATGTAGAGCTGCGGGCTGCCGCCCCGATCGGAGTTGAACACGATCCGCGAGCCATCCGGCGAGAAGCTGGGCGAGGTGTCGATGCCCGGATCGCTGGTCAGCTTGCTCTGCGCGCGGCTTGTCAGGTTCATGATCCAGATGTCGCTGTTGCCGCCACGCTCGACCGAATAGGCGACCCGGTTGCCGTCTGGCGAGAAGCGGGGGGCGAACACCATGCCGGGGAAGCGGCCGAGGGTTTCCTGGCGGGCGGTCTCGATGTTGAACAGGTAGATGGCCGAGCCGGTCGGCCGCAGCGCCATGTAGGTGATCTCCTGGCTGGTCGAGGAGAAGCGCGGCGTCATGACGATGTAGCTGCCGTCGGTCAGGCTTGAGGGGTTGGCGCCGTCTTGGTCCATGATCATCAGCCGCTTGATGCGGTTGTCGCGCGGACCGCTCTCGGCGACGAAGACGATGCGGCTATCGAAATATCCCTTCTCGCCGGTCATCCGCTCATAGACCGCGTCGCTGATCTTGTGCGCCACGCGGCGCCAGTTCTCGGGTGTCGAGGTGAACTGCAGGCCCAGCAGCTGCTCGCCGGAGAAAACGTCCCACAGGCGGAAGTCCACGCGCAGGCGGCCGTCACCCTCGATGGTCACATGGCCGTTGACCAGCGCCTGGGCGTTGATGGTCTTCCAGCTGTTGAAGGCCGGCTGCACGGCGATGTCGAGGGCGCGCTCGGGGAAGGCCGCGGGGTCTATGGGCTTGAACAGGCCCGACCGCTCAAGGTTTCCGGTGATCACCTGGGCGATCTCCGCGCCCCGGCCCGCTCCGGTGAAGGCGGGCACCGCGATGGGCAGCGGCTCGATCACCCCCTGGCTGACCGTGGAGCCGACCTGGGGCTGGGCCGTGGCGGCGGTCGGCGCGGCGATCCCGAGCAGGGCGGCGCAGGCGACGACGGCGGCGAGGGCGGATCGGAAGATCATCGGGGCTCTCCGGGACTAGCGGTTGGCGCAGGCGGCGGGTGCGTCGAAAGGATAGATCAGTTCCTCGCCGTACAGTTCCGGCGGGAAATCATTGAACGGCTCGGCGGCGTAGACGGCGCGGATGGCGCGCTCGGACGCGACCCGGACCATCGGGTCCTTCGTGCCGGCCTCCGAGGACTGCGGGCGTCCCAGCAGCTTGCCGCCGAAGGAGACGCGGAAGGTCACCTCGGCGCGGATGTCGGCGCCGCCCTCGACCAGGCAGTTGGGGTTCCAGCGGCGGCTCAGGTCGTTACCGAGATTCAGCAGATAGCCCTGGGTGGCGGCCGAGACCCGCTTGCCCGAGCCGATCTGGACAGTCAGCGCATCCTTCCTGGGCCCCTTGCGGCCGCCGGCCTTTTTCGGAGGCGTGGTCGTCTTGCTGGTCGGCTGGACGTCGCTGAGCAGCTTGTCCAGGTCGAGCTCGGCGCGCTGGACGGGACGGGACGGCTTCGCGGGCGTCGGCGGCGGCGCGGGCTTTTTGGGCTCCGGTTCAGGCTTTGGCGCGGGCGTGGGCGGCGGGGAGGGGAGCGGCGGCGCGGGTTCGGGCTCGGCCACCGGGTCCGGCTCTTCAGTCTGGGCTTCCTGGACCTGGTCGGACAGCTCGGCGCGAACGAACTCCGGCGGGCCGCTGGCGACCAGGGTCACCGGCACGCCGCCGCCGAGCTGGAAGGGCTTCTGGAACAGGTCGCCGAGGAAGATGACGGCCGCCAGCACGGCCGCGTGCAGCGCGACCGAGACCGCGAGGGCCGGCGTGATGCCTGTCCTCTCCCGGCGGTTCACCCCGACTGACCCTCCGTGGTCGTGACCTTCTGGCTTTCACCGGACGTGGGACCGCCGGTGTCGGTGATCAGGTTGATCTTGGTGAAGCCGCCGGTCGACAGCGCCGCCATCACCTGGGCGACCGCCTCGTAGGAGGCCTTGCCGTCGGCGCGGACGTAGATCGGCTTGTCGTAGCCGGCCGAGGTCAGCCGCTCGAGGCGGGGCTTGAGGGAGGCGAACGGGATCTCGGTCTCGCCGAGGAACAGCTTGCCGTCGGCCTTCACCGTCAGGGTGACCGGCTCGGCCTGGTCCTGCATGGCGCCGGCCTCGGTCTTGGGCAGCTCGACCTGCACGCCGCTGGTCAGCAGCGGGGCGGAGATCATGAAGATGATCAGCAGCACCAGCATCACGTCCACCAGCGGGGTGACGTTGATCTCGCTCAGCGCACCGCGACCGCGCCGGCCCCGGCGTCGGCCCCGGCGTCCCCCGGCGGCGAAGGCGTCGTTGGCGGAGAGCGCCATGGTCTAGACCTTTTCCGCCAGCCGGCGCTGGATGGCCGTCGACAGATCGTCGGCGAAGCCTTCCAGCCGGGCCCCGAACTTGCCGGCGTCGGTCGAGAACTTGTTGTAGGCGATGTAGGCCGGAATGGCGGCGGCCAGGCCGATGGCGGTGGCGAACAGCGCCTCGGCGATGGCCGGGGCGACCACGGCCAGCGAGGTGTTGCGCTCGATCGCGATGCTCTGGAAGGCGTGCATGATGCCCCAGACCGTGCCGAACAGGCCGATGAAGGGTGAAGCGGTGGCGACGATGGCCAGAAGCCCGAGGCCGTCCTCGGCCTTCTGGCTTTCGCGCGCGATATGGCTGTCGAGCACCCGGTCGATGCGCTGGATCAGCAGCGCGGTCTGGGTGTCGCCCAGCGGCCCCTTGCCGCGGGCGTCGCGCCATTCGCGCAGGGCGGCGTTGAGCAGACGGGGCAGGGGCTGCTTGTTGTCGGCCCCGGACTCGGCGGCGATCTCCTCGAGCGGCCGGCCCGAGCCGACCTTGTCCTCGAATTTGTTGGCCTGGGCGTTCAGCGTGGTGAAGCGGAAGGCCTTGTCGATGATGACGGCCCAGGACCACAGCGAGGCCAGGGCCAGGCCCACCATGACCCCCTTGATCACCCAGTCGGCGTTGGTCCACAGCGAGACGAGCGAGAACGTGTCGGCGGATATGGTCGAAGCGTCCATGCGAGCGGCAACCCCCGGGTTGGTCTGGTTCAGGGCCGATCTTGTCGGCGGCTTTGGTGAAACTAAGGCGCAGACGTTAACGGTCGTTAGCCATTCGCCTCACGCAAGAACGGTTTTACCGCCTCTGTGAGTCCCGGCGGCGGCTTTCTGGGCCGGCCGTCCATTGTGATGCAGGCGGCGGCGACGTCGGCCGTGGCGATCAGGTCCTCGCCGCGCAGGATCTTCTGGCTGATGAACAGGCGCGGCCCCTTCACGGCGTCATAGGTGGTGACCACCCGCAGGGCGTCGTCGATGCGCGCCGGCTTGCGGAAGTCGATCTCCAGCCGGGTGACCACGAAGGCGGCCGGATCGGCGCGGTCGGCCAGCGCATTGTGCGACACCCCCGCCAGCCGCAGGAAGTCGCTGCGCCCGCGCTCGAAATAGCGGACGTAGTTGGCGTGATAGACGACGCCGGTGAAGTCGGTGTCCTCGTAATAGACCCGCACCGGCAGGATGTGCTCGCGACCGTCGAAGCGGCCGGCGGAGGGGGAGTCGGGGGTCATGTGCGCGTTTATGCCCTGCGTCCTTCGACACGCGCGCAAGGGCGCGCTGCTCAGGATGACTTAGAAGAGAGAACCACCAAACGCCAGATGGCCCAAAATCTAGTCATCCTGAGCAGGCGGCGAAGCCGCCGTGTCGAAGGACGCACGGCGGAACCACGCCCCCTCAAACCGGGTTACCGCTGCGACCGGAGTACCTCGCCATGACCAACCCCGAAGCCAAGACCGTCCTGATCGTCGAGGACCAGTTGCTGCTGGCCATGACCGTTCGCGATGCGCTGGAGGACCATGGCTACCGCGTGCTGGAGCTGGCGATCCGGCATCAGGAGGCGCTCGACACCGTGGCTGAAACGCGCCCGGATCTGGCCCTGGTCAACATTGAGCTGGCCGACGGCGACGATGGCGCGGTGCTGGCCGGCGAGCTGACGGGGATGGGCATTCCCGTGGTGTTCATCAGCGGCCAGACCTCGCGCATCGAGTCGTCCCGCGAGGCGGCGATCGCCTCCATGCCCAAGCCCTACAGCACTGGCGATATGGTCGCGGCGGTGGACTACGTTTTCCGGCATCTGGCCGGCGACGAGTCCCGGCCCGGCCCACGCGGCCTGCAGATGTTCAGTCCGCCGGTCGCGGCGGCCTGAGCGCTACTCGAACAGTCCCGCCTGCCCGCCGGCGGCGGTCGGCGGCGGGGTCAGGCCAAGGTGCAGGTAGGCCTTGCCGCAGGCGACGCGGCCGCGCGGGGTGCGCTGGATGAAGCCCTGCTGCATCAGGAACGGCTCGATGACGTCCTCGACGGCGTCGCGGGCCTCGGCGATGGCGTAGGCGAGGGTCTCCACCCCCGCCGGACCGCCGCCGTAGTTCTCGATCAGGGCCCGCATGTAGCGGCGATCGAGGCTGTCGAGACCCGCCTCGTCCACCTCCAGCCTGGCCAGGGCGCGGGCCGCATGGCCCTTGTCGATGAGCGGGGCGCCGTCGGCGGCGGCGAAGTCGCGCACCCGGCGCAGCAGGCGGCCGGCGACGCGGGGCGTGCCCCGGGCCCTGGCGGCGATCTCGGCGGCGCCGTCGTCGCTCAGCGGCGCGCCCATCTTGCGGGCCGCGCCCAGCAGCACCTGCTGCAGCTCGGCCGGGGTGTAGAACTCCAGCCGCAGCGGGATGCCGAAGCGGTCGCGCAGCGGCGTGGCCAGCAGGCCGGCGCGGGTCGTCGCCGCCACCAGGGTGAAGGGCGCCAGATCGATGCGGATCGACCGCGCCGAGGGCCCGTCGCCGATGATCAGGTCCAGGACGTGGTCCTCCATCGCCGGATAGAGGATCTCCTCGACGTTGGCGGCCAGGCGGTGGATCTCGTCGATGAACAGCACGTCGCGCGGTTCGAGGTTGGTCAGGATGGCGGCCAGATCGCCGGCCTTGGCCAGCACCGGCCCGCTGGTGGCGCGGAAGTTCACGCCCAGCTCGCGGGCGACGATCTGGGCCAGGGTCGTCTTGCCCAGCCCCGGCGGCCCGAACAGCAGCACATGGTCCAGCGCCTCGTTCCGGTCGCGCGCGGCGTCGATGAAGACCTTGAGGTTGGCCTTGGTCTGCGCCTGGCCGACGAACTCGGCCAGGGTCTGCGGGCGCAGCGCCTTGTCCGTCGGCTCGAAGGGAGCGGCTTCACCCGAGATGATGCGATCATTCATGGCTTGAGCTCACTGCGTGGTTCGCGACGCTCGCCCAAGAGCTCGCTCCTCACCATGACGAACTTTGTTGCAGCCCACCCACCTTCGTCATCCTGAGGAGCCGCGAAGCGGCGTCGCGAAGGACGCACGGCGGCCGAGCCCCTCAACGGCCGATCTCCTGCAGCGCCGCTTTGATCAGCGCGGAGACATCGGCCTCCTCGCCCAGACGCAGGGCCGACTGCTCGACCGCGCGGCGGGCGACCGGTTCGGCGATGCCCAGACCCATCAGCCCGGCCACCGCCTCGCCGGCGGCGGAGGGCCTCGCGGGCTCCTGCGACGGGATCGACGCATGGAAGGCCGCCACCGGGCCGTCGGTGATCGGCTTGTCCTTCAGCTCGGTGACGATGCGCTGGGCCAGCTTGGGGCCCACGCCGTTGGCGCGGCCGACCAGGGCCTTGTCGTCCCGGGCCACGGCGCCGGCCAGTTCGGCGGGCGAGGCGATGTCCAGCACAGCCATGGCCGCCTTGGGCCCGACGCCCTGGATGGCGGTCAGCAGCACGAAGGCGCGGCGCTCGTCGCGGGAGGCGAAGCCGTAGAGGCGTGGGCCCTGGGCCTCGCTCCAGGTATGCTCGATATGCAGCAAGGTTTCGTCGCCGACGGCGGGCAGGCGGCCGAGCGTCTTCGATCCACAGCGCACGACATAGCCGACGCCGCCGACGTCGATCAGCATCTCCTCCTCGCCGACCTCGGCGACGATCCCGCGCAGCCGGCCGATCATGCGGACTTCCTTTCGCGGGCCAGCAGGGCGGCCAGGGCCGCCGCCGCGGCGGTTCCGCCCGGCTGGCGCGGGGCCTTGCGGGCGTGGGCGTGGGCGATGGCCACGGCCAGGGCGTCGGCGGCGTCCCGGGTCGGCGCGCCGGCGGTCGGCAGCAGGCGGGCGATCATGAAGGCGATCTGGTCCTTGTCGGCGCCGCCGGTACCGACCACCGCTTTCTTGACCTCGCGGGCGGCGTATTCGGCGACCACGAGGCCGGCCTGGGCGGGCGCCAGCATGGCGGCGGCGCGGGCGTGGCCGAGCTTCAGCGTCGACTGGCCATTGGTGTTGACGAAGGTCTCCTCGATCGCCGCCTCATGCGGGGCGTGTTCGGCAACGATGGCGGCCACGCCCTCGAACAGCGCCAGCAGCCGATCGGACAGGGGCGCGGCCTCGCGGGGCGCGATCACGCCGTGCGCGATCCAGGTCAGGCGCGAGCCCTCGACCGCCACCATGCCCCAGCCGGTGCGGCGCAGGCCGGGGTCGAGCCCGAGGATGCGAATCGGCGTGTTCATCATGTGTTCTATAGAATGGCCGGAATCCTGAACGAAGCGGAAAGGACCACCTCAGTGGTTGCGCGGCAGGATTTCGAACTCGACCACCTTCTTGTCCTCGCGCAGGACATGGGCCAGGGCGTCGATATGGGCCAGCGAGGCGCAGCGGATTGTGACGCCATGCTCGATCAGCACGCCCTTCTTGATCAGGCGGTTGCTGAACGGGGAGGGGTCCAGCTTCAGGCTCTTCAGCCGCTCGCGGATTTCCACCGCGTCCGGCGCGCCCTCCCGCTTGTACCGGATGGTGACCTCGGCGACCTGCTGTTGCGGCAGCCAGCCGTCGACGATGCGCAGCACCGCCAGCACGATCAGCGACAGCACCGTGCCGCCGACGGCCACGCTCCACATGCCCATGCCGAACATCACGCCCAGCGCCGAAGTGGTCCACAACGACGCCGCCGTGGTCAGGCCGTGGACCGAGAAGCCTTCCCGGAAGATCACGCCGCCACAGAGGAAGCCGACGCCGGTCAGGATGCCGTGGGCCATCCGCACAGGGTCGATCCGCACGACGCTCTCCGGCGTCGCGGCGTTGATCCAGTCGTACTGGTGGTTGGCGCCGACCATCAGCATGGCGGCGGTCAGGGCCAGCAGGGCGTGGGTTCGGAAGCCGGCCGGCTGGCCGCGATGGCCGCGCTCGATGCCCACAAGACTGCCGGCCAGAAGGGCGCCGACCAGCGGCAAGAAGTACTCGGGCTTGAAGAGAAGGACCTGCGTCCAGTCCATGCGCGTCGTCCCTGATTGGCGGGACCATGCAGGTGATGACGATTGGCGACGGTTCGCAAGTCGTTTGCCGTCTTGCGCGGCGAGGCCGGTCCGTCCGACACTCCCGCGGGATCTGGTGGAGGGTGAGTGATGCGAATCTTGCGGCGGGCGCTGGCGGCGACGGTGATGGCGGCGGCGCTGCCAGGTCTGGCCGGGGCCCAGGGATCGGGGCCAAGGCCCGACCAGGTGCAGTTCCGTGGGCTCTACAAGGAGCTGGTCGAGATCAACACAACCCTGTCGGTCGGCGACTGCACGGCGGCGGCCAGGGCCATGGCGGCGCGGCTGAGCGCGGCGGGCTTCCCCGACAGCGACCTGCATCTGATCGTCGAGCCGACTCATCCGAAGGAAGGCAACCTCGTCGCCATCCTTCCGGGCCGGGACCTCAAGGCCAAGGCGATCCTGCTGCTGGCCCACATCGACGTGGTCGAGGCCGACCGCGCCGACTGGACGCGCGACCCCTTCACCCTGATCGAGGAGGACGGCTGGTTCTACGCCCGTGGCGCTACCGACGACAAAGCCCAGGCGGCAATCTGGGTCGATACGCTGATCCGCTACAAGACCGAGGGCTACAAGCCGCGCCGCACGATCAAGATGGCCCTGACCTGCGGCGAGGAGAGCGACGACGCGCTGAACGGCGCCAATCTGCTGGTCACCAGGCACCGCGACCTGATCGACGCCGGGCTGGCGCTGAACGAGGGCGCCGGCGGCCTGCTCGGCGAGGACGGCAAGCCGGTGTCGCTGTCGATCCAGTCGGGCGAGAAGGTCTACCAGGACTTCCACTTCGAGGTGACCAACCCGGGCGGCCACTCCAGCCGGCCGATCAAGGAAAACGCCCTCACCCGGCTGTCGGCGGCGCTGATCAAGGTCGGCGAGGATGATTTCCCGATCCAGCTCAACGACACGACCCGGGCCTACTTCACGGCCATGGCGCCGCTGGTCAATCCCGAGAGCGGGGCGGCGATGCGGGCCCTGGTCGCCGATCCGACCGACGCGAAGGCGGCGGCGATCATCGCCCGCAATCCGATGTGGAACAGCATGCTGCGCACCACCTGTGTGCCGACGCAGGCCAAGGCCGGCCACGCGCCCAACGCCCTGCCGCAGCGGGCCTGGGCCAATGTGAACTGCCGCATGTTCCCCGGGACCACCACCGCCCAGACCGCCGCGCGGCTGGCCCAGGTGATCGGCGACGACAAGGTCGCCATCACGCCCGACGAGACGGCCCTGCTCACCCCGCCGGCGCCGCCGCTGTCGGACGCCGTCATGGGTCCGCTGCGCAAGCGGGGCGCGCAGTTCTGGCCGGGGGTGCCGATCGTGCCGTTCCAGACCACCGGCGCCACGGACGGCAAGTACACCAACGCCGCCGGCATCCCCACCTACGGCCTGACCGGCATCTTCGCCGACTCCAGCGGCAACGGAACCCACGGCCTCAACGAGCGCATCCTCGTCAAGTCGCTCTATGACGCGCGGGACTTCCTGTACGTGCTGGTGAAGGACTACGCGGACGGGAAGTGACCGCCCCCATTCCCCCGTCATCCTCGCGCTCGTCGCGAGGACCCATGCGTGGTGAGTCAAACGAAGAGGGCGCGGAGGTGATCCGCGCCCTTCTTTTCTATCCGCTGTGTTCATGGGTCGTCGGAACAAGTCCGACGATGACGAGCGGTGGGAACGCTACCCCAGCTTGGCCATGTCCGCTTCGCTGATGTCCTCGTTGGAGTAGACGTTCTGGACGTCGTCGTCGTCTTCGAGGGCGTCGAGGAGGCGCATCAGGGTGGCGACGGTCTCGCCCTCGACGGTCACGGTGCTCTTGGGGCGCCAGATCACCTTGGTCGAGGACGCCTCGCCGAACACCTTTTCCAGCGCCGTGGCGACTTCGTTCAGGTCCTCGAAGGCGGTGTAGACGGTGTGGCCCGAGCCCTCTTCGCCCAGGTCCGACTCGACGTCGGCGGCGCCGGCCTCGATGGCGGCTTCCATCATGGCGTCTTCACTGGCGACCTTGGCCGGGTAGCTGATCTCGCCCATGCGGTCGAAGTTGAACGCCACCGAACCGGTGGCGCCCATGTTGCCGCCGAGCTTGGAGAACAGCGAGCGCACGTTGGCGGCGGCGCGGTTCCTGTTGTCGGTCAGCACCTCGACGATGATCCCGACGCTGCCGGGGCCGACGCCCTCGTAGCGGATCTCGGAGTAGTCGGCGGCGTCGCCCATCTGCGACTTCTTGATCGCGCGCTCGATGACGTCCTTCGGCACGCTCTCGGCCTTGGCGTTGTTCACCGCCAGGCGCAGGCGCGGGTTCATGGCCGGGTCGGGCAGGCCGTGCTTGGCGGCCACGGTGATTTCCCGCGACAGCTTGGAGAACAGCTTGGACCGCACCGCATCGGCGCGTCCCTTGCGGTGCATGATGTTCTTGAATTTTGAGTGGCCGGCCATGGGTCGGGTTGGTCTCGTTGGTTCAAAACAGGTTGCGGGCTTCTAGCGCCCCGAAATCGCGGCGCCTAGGTCAGGCCGTCGCCATCTCCACCACCGGCACGTGCTCGCTCAGTCGGCCGCCGATGCGGATCGGCTCGATCCGGCGGGCCAGGCCCGTGCGGTCGTCGGTCTCGACAAACACGCCGCAGACGGTCGCCGGGCCGAAAGCCGGCTGGTAGCGGCCCTGGCTGATCTTGGTGGTGAACCGGCGCAGCGGCTCTTCCTTCTGGTTGCCGATGACGCTGTCGTAGTCGGCGCAGGCCCCGGCGTCGGTCTGATAGCCGGTGCCGCCGGGCAGGATCTGGCAGTCGGCGGTCGGAACGTGGGTGTGGGTGCCCACGACCAGAGAGGCGCGGCCGTCGCAGTAGTGGCCCATGGCCATCTTCTCGCTGGTGGCCTCGCAGTGCATGTCGACGACCACGGCGTCGGCCACCTGGGCCAGCGGCGCCTTGTCCAGCTCGCGGTCGGCGGCGGCGAAGGGGTCGTCCATGGCGTCCATGTGCACCCGGCCCAGCAGGTTGACGACATAGATGGTCTTGCCGCTCTGGGTCTGGAACAGGTTGGCGCCGCGGCCCGGGGCATCGGACAGGATCGGGTAGTTGGCCGGCCGGATCAGGCGCGGCTCGCGGACGATATAGGTCAGCGCCTCCTTCTGGTCCCAGCTGTGGTTGCCGAGCGTCAGGCAGTCGGCGCCGGCGTCGAACAGCTCCCGCGCCGTGTTCTCGGTGATCCCGAACCCGGCGGCGGCGTTCTCGGCGTTGATGATGACGAACTCGAGCCCGAGGCGGCGGCGAAGTCCAGGCAGGTGGTCGGCCAGGCCGTCGCGGCCCGACTTGCCGACGACGTCGCCGAAGAAAGCAAAGCGCATTCAGAAGTCCTTTCGGACGCCTATATACCCCGCCTCGGTCAAAATCCCATCGAGCGGCTGGTCGTGCGGTTCGCGCGGCAGGTCGTCGCGTTCCTGGCCGCTGTAGGCCAGGCCGACGAAGGGCGGCGGGGCGGGCTCGCCGCGCAGGGTCGCCAGCGTCCGGTCGTAGTGGCCGCCGCCCTGGCCGAGGCGATTCCCCTGTCTGTCGAAGGCGAGCAGCGGGACAATCACCAGGGCGGGGCGGACTTCTTCCGCGGTCGCCAGCGGGGCGGGCAGGCCCGACAGGTCGTGGGCCAGCGGCTCACCCGGAGTCCAGGCGCGGAAGACCAGGGGCGCGTCCTCGGCGACGACCGCCGGCAGGGCAAGCGACCAGCCGGCCTTGCGCAGGGTCTCGCCGAGCGGCCGGGGGTCGAGCTCGGCGCCCAGGGCCTTGTAGAGGGCGACGACGCCGGGGCCGGTGCGCCCGGTCGCCGTCAGCATGGCCTGCGCGTGGTCGGCGGCCATCCAGTCGGCCTCGGGATGCTCGATCATCAGCGCCTTGCGCCGCGCCCGCGCGTCGAGCCGCAGCGTGGTCTTGGCGGCGGCAAGGCGGGGATCGGTCATAGGCAATGCGTCCTTCGCGACGCGATCCTTAAGGGATCGCTCCTCAGGATGACGAATACTGTGCAGGCCCTCCACATTCGTCATGGTGAGGAACGAGCGCAAGCGAGTGTCGCGAACCACGCACAGCTCTGATGCCAGGAAAAAGGTGGCGGCGCCGCGTAGAGCCGTGAAGGCGTTTCAATCCCCTCGGACCTGTCGTGGACAGGTGGGCGCCGTTTGCCGGGGTCCACGGACCCAAGCAGGGACAGCTCCCTAGAGGTGAATTAAGGTCCCCGGGATTAGTTTGCCTTCGACGAGAGCCGCAGCAGACCCGCCGCCTCGCAAGATAGGGGGTCGGAGGGGCGAAAGAAAGGCTTGTGCCGGGGACATGCACTTCAGTGCGTGTCCCCCGCCGCCGCAAAGCTGCTGGGGACACGTACCGAAGACGGTACATGTCCCCGTCGAGACTACCCCCCCGCGATCTTCTCGATCCGTTTGGCCGCGTTCTCCAGCGCCGCGACGGCCTTGACCTCGATCTTGGCCTGGTCGGTCTGCAGGCGCGCGACTTCGCCCTGCAGGTGGGCGAGGCGCAGCTTGAGATCGGCCATCTCGTCGGCCAGCAGCAGGGCGCCCATCAGGAACAGGCGGGTGTCGCCCAGCTGGCCGACGTCCTGGCTGACCTGGCGGACCTGTTCGTCGAACAGCCGGGCGATCTCGGTCAGGTGGCGTTCCTGGCCGTCCTCGCAGCCGACACTGTAGGGCTTGCCGTTGATGTGGACGGTAACCTGGGCCATGGCCTAAGCCTCCGCTTCGGCGGGTTCGCCAAGCGCGGCGCGGATTTCCTCGATGGCGCGGCCGAGGGCCTCGGAGGCCTGGGCCCCGGCCTCTTCCAGCGCGCGCTCGCGGGCGCGGGCGGCGTCCAGTTCGGCGGCCAGCCGGGCGCGGTCCTGGTCGAACAGGCCCCCGGCCTCGGCGCCGGCCACGGCCAACTTCCCGGCCATGCGGCTCTCCAGCATGGCGACCGCGCGCTCCAGCCGGCGCGCGGCCAGGTCGAGGGCGCTTCCTTCAGCCTCTCCCGTCATTCCGGCGGCTCCTTGATCTGCTGAATCTCTATAGCCTGCACCGGGACGCGACAGGAAGGCGGGTTGAAAGAAACGCCCTCCCGTGCGAACGGGCGCCATCCGCGCAACACAGACTCAATCCGAAGGCCCCGCCATGACCGTCAGCCCCGTGAAGATGGCCGACGCCATCCGCGTCCTCTCGATGGACGCCGTCCACGCCGCCAAGTCCGGCCACCAGGGCGCCCCGATGGGCCTGGCTGACGTGGCCACCGTTCTGTGGACGAAGTTCCTGCGCTACGACGCCGGCAAGCCGGACTGGGCCGATCGCGACCGCTTCGTGCTGTCGGCCGGTCACGCCTCGATGCTGATCTACAGCCTGCTGCACCTGTCCGGCTTCAAGGCCGTGACCATGGACCAGATCCGCAACTTCCGTCAGTGGGGCAGCAACACCGCCGGCCACCCGGAATACGGCCACACGCCGGGCGTCGAGGTCACCACCGGTCCGCTGGGCCAGGGCATCGCCACCGCCGTCGGCCTGGCCATGGCCGAGCGTTCGATGAACGCCCGCTACGGCGATGCGCTGGTCGACCACCGCACCTGGGTCATCGCCGGCGACGGCTGCCTGATGGAGGGCGTCAGCCAGGAGGCGATCAGCCTGGCCGGCCGGCTGAAGCTCAGCAAGCTGACCGTGCTGTTCGACGACAACAACACCACCATCGACGGCGCGGCCACCATCTCCGAGACCGGCGACCAGATGCTGCGCTTCAAGGCCGCCGGCTGGGCGGTGAAGGCCGTCGACGGCCACGACCACGGCAAGATCGCCGCCGCCATGCGCTGGGCGACGAAGCAGTCGGTTCCGACCATGATCGCCTGCAAGACCAGGATCTCGAAGGGCGCCGGCGCCAAGGAAGGCGACGTCCACGGCCACGGCTACTCGCTGTTCGACGAGGAGGCCACCCTGGCCCGCCAGGCGATGGGCTGGCCGCTGCCGCCGTTCGAAATCCCCGAGGACATCGAGGCCGCCTGGCGCAAGGCCGGCCGCAAGGGCGGCTCGCAGCGCCGCAAGTGGGACGCCCGCCTCAAGGCCAGCGACAAGGGCGCCGACTTCACCCGCGCCATGAAGGGCGAGCTGCCGAAGGGCGCCTTTGAGGCGCTGGCCGCCCACGTCCAGGCCAACATCGACAGCCCCGCCGCCAACGCCACCCGCATCCACAGCGGTGCGGCCCTGACCGCCCTGACGCCGGCCATCCCGGAGATGATCGGCGGCTCGGCCGACCTGACCGGCTCCAACAACACCTACGTCAAGGGCATGGTCCCGTTCGACGCGCCCGACTACGCCGGCCGCTACGTCCACTACGGCGTGCGCGAGCACGGCATGGCGGCGGCGATGAACGGCATGGCGCTGCACGGCGGCGTCATCCCCTACAGCGGCACCTTCATGTGCTTCGCCGACTACAGCCGCGCGGCCATCCGGCTGGGCGCGCTGATGGGCGTGCGGGTGATCCATGTGATGACCCACGACTCCATTGGCCTCGGCGAAGACGGTCCGACCCACCAGCCGGTCGAGCACCTGGCCAGCCTGCGCGCCATGCCCAACCTCAACGTCTATCGCCCGGCCGACGCGGTCGAGGCGGCCGAGTGCTGGCAGGCGGCGCTGCAGACGAAGACGACGCCGTCGATCATGGCCCTGTCGCGCCAGAAGACGCCGGTGGCCCGCACCGTAGCTTCGACCGAGAACCTGTCGGCGAAGGGCGCCTATGAGCTGGCGGCGGCCGAGGGCGGCGCGGCCCAGGTGACCATCTTCGCCTCCGGCACCGAGGTCGGCGTCGCCATGGGCGCCCGCCAGCTGCTGCAGGCCGGCGGCGTGCCGACCCGCGTGGTCTCCACCCCCTGCTGGGAGCTGTTCGAGGCCCAGCCCGCGAAATACCGCGCCGAGGTCATCGGCAAGGCCCCCGTCCGCGTGGCGGTCGAGGCGGCGGTGAAGTTCGGCTGGGAACGGTTCATCGGCGAGGACGGCGTCTTCGTCGGCATGACCGGCTTTGGCGCCAGCGCGCCCTTCGAACGGCTCTACAAGGAATTCGGCATCACGGCCGAGGCGGTGGTCGAGGCGGTCAAGGCGAAGCTCTGATTCACTGCGTCCTTCGCGACGCGGACCGTAGGGGTCCGCTCCTCAGGATGACGAAGGGGAGTGGGCTGCTACAAAGTTCGTCATGGTGAGGAGCGAGCTCTTCAGCGAGCGTCGCGAACCACGCAACACGGATGAAGCGATGAAACTCGGCACCCCGCTCTCCCCCTCCGCGACGCGGGTCATGCTGCTGGGCTGCGGCGAGCTCGGCAAGGAAGTGGCGATCGAGCTGCAGCGGCTCGGGGTCGAGGTGATCGGCGTTGATCGCTACGCCGACGCCCCCGCCATGCAGGTCGCGCACCGCTCGCACGTGGTCGCCATGACCGACGCGGCGGCGCTGCGGGCCGTCATCGCGCTGGAAAAGCCGCACCTGATCGTCCCGGAGATCGAGGCCATCGCCACCGAGGTGCTGGCCGAAGTGGAGGCCGCCGGCGACGCTGTCTGCATCCCGACCGCCCGCGCCGCCCAGCTGACCATGAACCGCGAGGGCATCCGCCGGCTGGCCGCCGAGGACCTGGGCCTGCCGACCAGCCCCTATGCGTT
Organism: Caulobacter sp.; assembly: GCA_030683005.1. Classification (GTDB taxonomy): domain Bacteria; phylum Pseudomonadota; class Alphaproteobacteria; order Caulobacterales; family Caulobacteraceae; genus Caulobacter. The sequence goes on from JAUXMY010000036.1 coordinate 16,469, forward strand.
CGCGGGCAGCCGCGAGGCGCTGGAGGCGGGCGCGGCGGCGGTCGGCTATCCCTGCTTCGTCAAGCCGGTGATGAGCTCGTCCGGCAAGGGCCAGTCCTATGTCGAGACGCCGGCCGACATCGGCGTGGCCTGGGACTACGCCCTCTCCGCCGGCCGGGTGGAGACGGCGCTGGTCATCGTCGAGGGCCGCATCGACTTCGACTTCGAGATCACCCTGCTGACGGTTCGGGCCGTGGGCGCGTCCGGCGAGGTCGAGACCTCCTTCTGCGCCCCGGTCGGCCATCGTCAGGTGAAGGGGGACTATGTCGAGAGCTGGCAGCCGCAGCCGATGAGCGCCGCCGCCCTGGCCCGCGCCCAGGACATCGCCGGCAAGGTCACCGCCGCGCTGGGCGGCCGCGGCCTGTTCGGGGTCGAGCTGTTCGTGAAGGGCGACGAGGTCTGGTTCTCCGAGGTCAGCCCCCGCCCGCACGACACGGGCCTGGTCACCCTCGCCACCCAGGTGCAGAGCGAGTTCGCGCTGCACGCCCGCGCCATTCTCGGCCTGCCGGTCGACGCGAGCCTGCGCGAGCCGGGGGCCAGCGCGGTGATCTATGGCGGCATGGACGCCGTGGGTGTCGCCTATGAGGGCGTGGCCGAGGCGCTCAGCGTCCCCGGCAGCGACCTGCGCCTGTTCGGCAAGCCGGAAGCCTTCGAACGCCGCCGCATGGGCGTCGCCCTGGCGCGGCACGCGGACGTGGATGTCGCACGGGCGAATGCGCGCGAGGCGGCTGGCCGGGTGCGGGTGGTGGCGGGCTGACACTCTAGCTCCGCTCCACCCCGTCATGGTCCGACTTGTTCGGGCCAGCCATGCACGCGGACTTGATTGCATACATAGGTTGTGCTTCCACAACACTCTCCTGATTGAAAAGGAGAGGGCCGTGGTCGGACGCGACAGCTTCATCGCCGTCTACATGATGTCCAACAAGCGGCATGGGACGCTCTATGTCGGGGTGACCGCCAGCCTGATCACGTGTTGTGTCCCGGGAGGTTGTCGAGCACTTCGGCGGGGGCTTTGTGGCCCAGGCATCGCAGTCGGGTTCGATTGTAGTCCTTCACGAAGGTGAGGATGAAGGTGTCGCGCTGAGCGGTGTCTGCGAAGCGGTTCTTGCC
>JAUXMY010000002.1 GCA_030683005.1 Caulobacter sp.
TACAGCCGTGATCTCGCTGGCGGGCGGGGCGGACGTGTTCATCGACTTCCAGATCGGCGTCGATCTGATCGATGCGACCGCCTTCGGTGGCTATCAGTCCATTGTCCAGAAAAGCGCCGACACGCTGATCACCTTCGCCCAAGGCGTGACCCTGAGGCTGAAAAACACCACCGCCGCGAACGTCACCGACGCCAGCTTCATCGGCCTGTCAGGGCCAGCGCCGGTCAACGCGCCGTCGCCCGGTCCCGAAGCGGGCGGAGGCTATTCGCCGGGCGGTCCGGTCGAAGGCGTACTGCCTGAGCTGGCCCTGCCGCATGGCCTTCACGACGGCTGGCTGCTGTGAAGTCTCACAACGTCGTCGGTTGACGCCGGCGCGCGGCGGGGCAAAGTCGCGGACATGAACGATGCCTCGACGCTGCCCGTCCTGCTCCTGTCCCACGAGATGTTGGCGCCCATGCAGGCTGCGCTGGAGCCGAGCTATCGCGTACTGCGGCTCTGGGATCATCCCGACCGCCTGACCTTTCTGGAGGGTCCGGGCAGGGAAGTGCGGGCCATCGTCCACGCCGGCGAGATCAAGCTCGGCGTCGACTTTTTGTCGGAGATGCCTCGCCTTGGGCTGATCGCCTGTGTCAGCGTCGGCTATGACGGCGTCGACGTGCCCTGGTGCCGCTCGCACGGCATCGCGGTGACCCATTCCCAGGGCCTCAACGCCGAGGACGTCGCCGACCATGCCGTCGGATCCTTCCTCGCGGCCTGGCGCGGCATCGTGGTCGGCGACCGGACGATCCGCGAGGGGCGCTGGACCCATGCCGACCGCATGCGGCCCCGCCCGGGCCTCAAGGGTCGCAAGGCCGGCATCGTCGGCCTTGGCCACATCGGTCAGGCCATCGCGCGTCGCGTCGAGCCGTTCGGGTTGGTGGTGTCCTGGTGGGGCCCCAACGACAAGGAAAGCCACTGGCCCAAGGCGGCCAGCCTGCTGGCCTTGGCGCGGGACAGCGACGTGCTGTTCGTGGCCTGCCGGGGCGACGCGGCCAATCATCACCTGATCAGCAAGCCGGTGATCGAGGCGGTCGGCCCGCGCGGCTGTATCGTCAATGTGGCGCGCGGCTCGGTGGTCGACGAGGACGCCCTGATCGCGGCCCTCAAGGCGGGAGAGCTCGGCATGGCCGCCCTCGACGTGTTCGAGCAGGAGCCGACCCCGGCGGCGCGCTGGGCGGATGTGCCCAACACGGTGCTGACGCCGCACACGGCCGGCGGCACGCTGGAAAGCATCCCGAAGATGGTCGGCCAGACGCTGGAAAACCTGCGCCGCTACTTCAACGAAGAGCCGCTGCTGTCGCCCGTTCAGGCCTGACCAGATTCCAGCCTGCCTAGATGTAGGCGAGGCTGTCTTCATCCGTCTCGGCGGTCGCCGGTACAGGGTCGTCCGGCGGCCCGGGCGCGTCGATGTAGTGCACGCCGCGCGGCGCAAGGGCGCTCTCCAGGCGGGTCAGCACAGCCGCCGCGGAAAAGGGCTTGGCGATGAATCCGGTTACGCCGACGGCGCGACCGCCCTCGACGATGGCCCTGCTGGCCTGGGCCGAGGCCATGACGATCGGCAGGTTGCGTAGGGTCTCATCGGCCATGGCCCGGATCTCCCGGGTCAGGGTGATTCCGTCCATCGGCTGCATGTACATATCGGCGATGACGGCGTCGAAGCGATGCTCGCCGAGTAGTTTCAGCGCCTCGGGACCGCTGGCGGCCTGCTGGCTCTCGATGTCGACGGCGTTCAGGATCTGGGCCAGGAACAGCCGCGCGTGGCGGTTGTCGTCGACCAGAAGAACCTGCTTTCGCCTTCGGCGTATCATGTGTCTCCGCCCGTGGGCGGCTCCCATCCTGGACGCATCGTGCACGCGGGGCTGTTGCTGGTCCGTGAATCGGAATGGTGAACGTCCCGGGCAGGCCGTCCGGAGCCCGGGGGAGGTCAGACCGCGCCGCGAGTTCATGTCCCGAGCCGCCCGGCGCGATCACCAGAGGTGTGTCCATCCCCCAAACTACGCTATCATGGAGCGTGCGCTGCGATCAGACGGGGCTTTGTGGGCTACGCAGGGCATTTCCTGCTTTACATAAGCACATAAAGATATCTTTATGTCCCGCATGACGCTGAGTTCCGGCCAGACGGTGGATATCCTGCGGGCGGCCGGCGAGCCGACCCGGCTGCGCATGCTGGCGCTGCTGGCCCGCGAGGAGCTGTCGGTTCTTGAGCTGTGCCGGGTTCTCGACCAGAGCCAGCCGCGCGTATCGCGCCACCTGAAGCTGCTGGCCGAGGCCGGACTGGTCGAGCGGTTCCCGGACGGGGCCTGGGTCTTCTATCGTCTCGCGACGGAGGATCCATCACGTGTGCTGGTCGATCATGCCCTGGCTCTGATCGACCCTCACGACGCGGTCTTGCGGCGCGACTCCGAGCAGCTGTCGCGCGTCGAGGCCGAACGTTCGTCCGATGCCGCGGCCTATTTCGCGCGCAACGCCGCCCGCTGGGACGAGATCCGCTCCCTCTACGTGGCCGAGGCGCAGGTCGAGGCCGCCATCGAACAGGCCGCCGGCGAGGGGCCGCTGGGCCGGCTGGTCGACCTCGGCGCCGGCACCGGCCGGATGCTGACGCTTCTGGGGGGACGCACGACCCGCGCGCTGGGTCTGGATCTCTCGCAGCAGATGCTCAACATCGCCCGTCTGAACGTTGGCGAGGCGGGCCTGTCGGTTTGCGAACTTCGGCATGGCGACATCTTCGCCACCGGACTGCCGGCCGGCAGCGCCGACCTGGTGACCGTTCATCAGGTGCTGCACTACCTCGGCGATCCGGCCGCCGCCGTTGCGGAGGCCTGTCGGCTGGTGGCGCCGGAGGGCCGGCTTCTGATCGTCGACTTCGCACCGCACACGCTGGAGTTCCTGCGGGAACAGCACCAGCATCGGCGCCTGGGCTTCTCCGACGAGGAGATGGGGCGCTGGCTCGCCACGGGCGGACTGGTCGCCGACCGGACCCTGACGCTGCCCTCAACAGTCGAGCGCGGCCTGACCGTGAAAATCTGGACGGCGCGCCGTCCGGCCGATGCTGAAAGGAAAGCTGCATGAGCCCGCCGACAGCACTGGGACCCGTTGCCCGCGCTGGCGGCCGTTCCGACGGCGTCCGCGTCTCCTTCGAGTTCTCGCCGCCCAAGACGCCGGAGGCTGAGGCCGGTCTGTGGACCTGCATCCGTCGGCTCGAGCCGCTGAACCCCACCTTCGTTTCGGTGACCTATGGCGCCGGCGGCTCGACACGCGAGCGGACCCACCGGACCGTCAAGCGCATGCTGGACGAGACGACGTTGAAGCCCGCCGCCCACCTGACCTGTGTCGGCGCCTCCCGCGAGGAGGTCGATGCGGTCGTGCGGGACTACTGGGAGAGCGGCATCCGGCACATCGTGGCCCTGCGCGGCGACCCGCCGGGCTCCATCGGCGGGGCCTATGTTCCGCATGCGGACGGTTACGCCAACGCCACCGAGCTGACGCGCGGCATCCGCGCCGTCGCCCCGTTCGAAGTCTCGGTCGGGCTCTACCCGCAGGTCCATCCGGAAAGCCCCGGCATCGATCACGACATCGACGTGCTCAAGGCCAAGATCGACGCCGGCGCGACGCGGGCCATCACCCAGTTCTTCTTCGACATCGACACCTTCCTGCGGTTCATGGAGCGGGTGCGCAAGGCGGGCGTGACCATCCCGATCTCGCCCGGGATCATGCCGGTGTCCAACTTCAAGGGTCTGCAGCGCATGGCCGATCCCTGCGGCATCCCGCTGCCGGCCTGGCTGGGCAATCTGTTCGAGGGGCTGGACAATGACCCAGAGACCCGACGCCTGATCGCCTGCTCCATCGCCGCCGAGACCTGCGCCAGGCTGGCGGAGGAAGGCTTCAGCGACTTCCACTTCTACACCCTCAACCGGGCCGACCTCGTCTACGCCATCTGCCGCGTGCTGGGCGTGCGCGAGGTTCCGCTCGCACCGAAGGAGGCCGCGGCATGACCCGCCTGGACCGCATTGAGCGCCTCAAGAAAATCGCCCGCGAGCGAATCCTGGTGCTGGACGGCTCCTGGGGCGTGATGATCCAGCGGCGCGGCCTGACGGAAGAGGACTTTCGCGGCGAGCGGTTCGCCGATCACCCGGTGCAGATGAAGGGCAACAACGACATCCTGTGCCTGACCCGGCCGGATATCGTCACCGACCTTCACGACGCCTACTACGGCGCCGGCGCGGACATCAGCGAGACCAACACCTTCAGCGCCACGACCATCGCCCAGCGCGACTACCAGGCCGAAGGCGCCGCCTACGACATCAACCTGGCGGGCGCGAAGCTGGCGCGCGAGGCGGCCGATCGGTGGACGGCGAAGGAGCCGCACAAGCCGCGCTTCGCCGCCGGGGCGCTGGGCCCGCTGAACGTCATGCTGTCGATGTCCTCGGACGTGAACGACCCGGGCGCGCGGACTGTGACCTTCGACCAGGTTTACGACGCCTATCGCGAGCAGGTGAGGGGCCTCTACGACGGCGGCGTCGACCTGTTCCTGATCGAGACCATCACCGATACCCTGAACTGCAAGGCCGCGCTGAAGGCCATCCTCGACCTTCGCGACGAGGAAGGCCACGAGGATCTGCCGATCTGGATCAGCGGCACCATCACCGACCGCTCGGGCCGCACCCTGTCGGGCCAGACGGTCGAGGCCTTCTGGAACAGCGTCAAGCACGTCAAGCCGTTCGCCATCGGCCTGAACTGCGCGCTGGGCGCCGACCTGATGCGGCCGCACATCGCCGAGCTGTCGCGCATCGCCGACACCCTGGTCGCGGCCTATCCCAACGCCGGCCTGCCCAACGCCATGGGCCAGTACGACGAGCAGCCGCACGAGACTGCCTGCATGCTGCACGAGTGGGCGGAAAACGGCATCGTCAACATCCTCGGCGGCTGCTGCGGCACCACGCCCGAGCATGTGAAGCACATCGCCGACAGCGTCGCCGGCCTGCCGCCGCGCGCCGTGCCGGAACGGCCCCGTGCCATGCGCCTGGCGGGGCTCGAGCCGTTCGAGCTGGTCTGACATGGCGCTCGCACTCTCCCCCATCGAGGCTGAACAGATCCGGGATCTGCGCGCGCGGCTCAACCGCGTTCCCGCCGGATCGCTGGGCGACAAGTCCGTGGGCCCGCTGAGCAAGGGCTTCTTCGTCGTCTGCGGCCGGGTCGGGCTCGCGCCGCAGGCCGGCGGGGAGGGCTTCGCCTCGGTGGCCGAACTGAAGACGGCCATCGCCGAGGCCGACCTGATCCGCCTCAAGCAGATCGTCGGCAGGCTGCAAGGCCTGCAGGCTCAGGACTTCAAGATCTGGCGGACCTTGTTCAATCACGGGGTCCTGCAGGCCGTCCTGACCCGCCGCATGATCCTCGGCGGTCGCGAACAGCCGGTGGAGGCGTCATCGTGAAGACCTATGACGCCCTGGACGACCGACTGGTCGCTTTCGTCAAGGCCCAGAAGCTGTTCTTCGTGGCCACCGCGCCGCTGTCGGCCGACGGTTCGGTGAACGTCTCGCCCAAGGGCTACGACAGTCTGGCGGTGATCGACGAGCGCACGGTGGCCTATGTGGATCTGGGCGGCTCGGGCATCGAAACCCTGACCCATGTCCGTGAGAACGGGCGCGTCACCCTGATGTTCTGCGCCTTCGAGGGGCCGGCCAGCATCCTGCGCCTGTACGGCCGCGGCGAGGCGGTGAACTTCGACGAGCCCGGCTTCGCCGAGAAGATGGCCCTGTTTGCGGGCTTCGAGCGCGCCCGTTCGGTGATCACCGTCCATATCGACCGCATCGCCGACAGCTGCGGCTGGGGTGTTCCGCTCATGGACTTCAAGGGCGAGCGCGACCAGCTCCGCCGACACGTCGATCACCGCCCCGAGGCCGAGTGGCGCGAACGGCGCTACGAGAGCAACGCTGCGTCCATCGACGGCCTGCCCGGCCTGGTTCCCAGCCGCCAGGACCGCTCATGAGCGCGACCGCAGCGGATGGGGGTATGGGGGGGTATGCCCATGTCCGGAGAATGAGCGTATCGTGCTGCGCTGTATTCTCCCCCGGAGACCCCTGATGGCCAGCACAACGGTGTCCGATTTCGTGATCTGGACCAAGCACATCCACGGCGCTGAAGTGCTGGTGGAGCACGTTCTCGCCCTTCGCGCCGGCGAGACGATCGACCTGCGCATCGACGGCGTGGTTGGAACCTGGCGGAAGATGGACGACGGCAAGGATGGGCGGCCGACGCCCGGCCTTCGCCCGCTGGGTCTGGCCAAGGACCACTGGGCGCGCCTCTACGACAGCCGGCGCGGCGAGGTCGTCGGTCTCGAGGCCGTCGAGTTCGCGGTGGCGGGCGTAGCTGAAGACTCGCGACCCTTCGAGCCTGCGCCCTCGTCCGGCAAACTGGTGCGCACCGAGGAGAGCCGCAGGCGGGCGCTGGAGTCCTTTCTGTCCCTGGCGGGGCAGGGCTGGCGATCCGACGGCAGGACCCGCACACGCGATGACATGCATGATCGCGACCTGGATCGCGAGGGTCTGTGATCACCGCCGACACCAATGTGCTGGTCTACGTCGCCGATGACGCCGCGCCGCTCAAGCAGCGCGTGGCCGTACAGATCATGCGCCGGCTCGCCGAACGGAGCCAGCCCATCGGCCTGCAGGTCATCGGCGAATTGCAGAACGCCCTGCGACGGAAGCTGCGCCATCCGCCGGCGGCCGCCGCCAGCGCTGCCCGCGACGTTCTTCAAACCTTCGACATCTTTCCGTCGACGGAGACAGCGGCTGACGAAGCCCTGACCCTGATGTCTACAGGCCGCCTCAGCTACTGGGACGCCCTGCTGGTGATATCGGCGGGAGAGGCCGGCATATCCACGTTGCTCAGTGAAGACATGCAGGATGGCGCCCGCTTCGGCGGTGTCGAAATCGTCAATCCGTTCTCCGCGAATGGCCTCAGCGCCCGCGCGCGAGAAGCCCTGGAGGCCTTGTGAGACCTGTCTTCGTCAACATCGGAGAGCGCACCAACGTCACGGGCTCGGCCAAATTCCGCAAGCTGGTGGCGGAGGGCGACTACACGGCCGCCTTGTCCGTCGCCCGCCAGCAGGTCGAGGCCGGGGCGCAGATTATCGACGTCAACATGGACGAGGGCCTGCTCGACTCCGTCGCGGCGATGAAGACCTTCCTCAACCTGATCGCCGCCGAACCGGACATCGCCCGCGTGCCGATCATGATCGACAGCTCCAGGTGGGAGGTGATCGAGGCCGGCCTGAAGTGCGTGCAGGGCAAGGCCATCGTCAATTCGATCAGCATGAAGGCCGGCGAGGCGGAATTCATCGCCCAGGCGAAGCTGTGCCTGCGCTACGGCGCGGCCGTGGTGGTCATGGCCTTCGACGAGGTCGGCCAGGCCGACACCGCCGATCGCAAGGTCGAGATCTGCGAGCGGGCCTACCGCATCCTGGTCGACCAGGTCGGCTTCCCGCCCGAGGACATCATCTTCGACCCAAACATCTTCGCCGTGGCGACGGGGATCGAGGAGCACGACAACTACGCGGTCGACTTCATCGAGGCGACGCGGCGGATCAAGCAGCTGCTGCCTTACGCCCGGGTGTCGGGCGGGGTGTCGAACGTGTCGTTCAGCTTCCGCGGCAACGAGCCGGTGCGGCGGGCGATCCACAGCGTCTTCCTCTACCACGCCATCAACGCCGGCATGGACATGGGCATTGTCAACGCCGGCGACCTGCCGGTCTATGACGACATCCCGGCCGAACTGCGCGAGGCGGTCGAGGACGTGATCCTCAACCGTCGCCCGAAGGCCGGCGGCTCCCAGACCGAGCGGCTGGTCGACCTGGCGCCCAAATACAAGGGCGACGGCAGCAAGGTGGCGGTCGCCGACCAGGCCTGGCGCTCGCTACCGGTCGCCGCGCGATTGAGCCATGCCCTGGTCAACGGCATCACCGAGTTCATCGACGCCGACACCGAGGAGGCGCGGCTGGCGGCCGAGCGGCCGCTGCACGTCATCGAAGGCCCGCTGATGGACGGCATGAACGTCGTCGGCGACCTGTTCGGGGCCGGGAAGATGTTCCTGCCCCAGGTGGTCAAGTCGGCCCGCGTCATGAAGCAGGCCGTGGCCTGGCTGATGCCGTTCATGGAGGCCGAGAAGGAAGGCAAGCCGCGCGAGCAGGCCGGCCGCATCCTGATGGCCACGGTGAAGGGCGACGTCCACGACATCGGCAAGAACATCGTCGGCGTGGTCCTGCAGTGTAACAACTACGAGGTCATCGACCTGGGAGTCATGGTGCCGGCCGATCGCATCCTGGCCGAGGCGAAGGCGCACAATGTCGACATCATCGGTCTGTCCGGCCTGATCACCCCGTCGCTGGACGAGATGGCCTTCCTGGCCTCGGAGATGGAGCGTCAGGGCTTCACCATCCCGCTGCTGATCGGCGGCGCCACGACCAGCAAGACCCACACGGCGGTGAAGATCGCCCCGGCCTATCGCGGCGGCTCGACCACCTATGTGCTGGACGCCAGCCGGGCGGTCGGCGTGGTCTCCCAGTTGCTGTCGAAGGACGACAAGGATCGCTTCGAGGCGGCGACACGTGACGACTACGTCCGGGTCCGCGAGCAGTTCGCGCGCGGCCAGGCCCAGAAGACCCGAACGCCCGTCGAGACCGCCCGGGCCAACCGCTTCAGGATCGACTGGGACAGCGCGACCCCGCCCCGGCCGAGCTTCACCGGCACGCGGGCCTTCGGGCCCTACGATCTGGCGAACCTCGCGACCTTCATCGACTGGACGCCGTTCTTCTCGACCTGGGAGCTGGCGGGCCGCTATCCGGACATCCTCGAGGACGATGTGGTGGGCGAGGCGGCGCGGGACCTGTGGCGCGACGCCCAGGCGATGCTCAAGCAGATCCTCGACGAGAAGTGGTTCGAGGCGCGCGGCGTGGTCGGCTTCTGGCCGGCCCAGTCCGACGGCGACGACATCGTCGTCTACGCCGATGAGGACCGCCGCGAGGAGATCGCCCGGCTGCACACCCTGCGCCAGCAGATGGCCAAGAGCACCGACAAGGCCAACCTGGCCCTGGCCGACTTTGTGGCGCCCATCGGCGGCCCCGCCGACTGGATCGGCGGCTTCGCGGTGACCGCCGGCCATGGCGAGCTGGAGATCGCCCGCCGCTTCAAGGATGCCGGCGACGACTATTCGGCCATTCTCGCCACCGCGCTGGCCGACCGGTTGGCCGAAGCCTTCGCTGAGGCGTTACACCATCGGGTGCGCACCGAACTGTGGGGGTACGCCCCGCAGGAGGACCGCGACATCGACCGGTTGATTGGCGAAAAGTACCAGGGCATCCGTCCGGCGCCGGGCTACCCGGCCCAGCCCGACCATACCGAGAAGGCGACGCTGTTCCGCCTGCTGGACGCGACGGCCCAGACCGGAATCGAACTGACCGAAAGCTTCGCCATGACGCCCCCGGCGGCGGTCAGCGGCCTCTATTTCAGCCACCCGGACAGCCACTATTTCGGCGTCGGCCGCATAGATCGCGACCAGGTGGCGGACTACGCCCGGCGCAAAGGTTGGGACCTGGCGGTTGCGGAACGCTGGCTGGCCCCCATTCTCAGCTATGATCCCCATGGTGAATCGCGAGGAGCGGCGGCGTAGTGCAGATGAGTTCATCCAGAGACCGGATCATCGGCGCGGCGGCCGTGGTCGCCGCCGGCCTGGTGGTGGGCGCCATCGTGATGGATGCCCGGCGCCCGAAGCCGGGCCGGTTCGACGGCCGCCTGTGGAAGCTGGTCGGTCCACAGGATGACGACCGCTTGCTCATGGCCGATGACCTGATCGAGCGGAACAGGCTGGACGGCCTGACCCGCGCCCGGGTCCGCAAAATGCTCGGCGAGCCGACCGACGCCGGTCGCTTCCAGCCGGGCGCCTTCGCCTACCGCCTGGGTCTCGAGCGCGCCTACATGCCGGTCGACTTCGAATGGCTGGTTATCTGCTTCGACGACCAGGACAAGGTCTCCCGCTACTGGATCGCCACCGCCTGACAATCCGTCCCCTGGATGTCGGACAGCGCGGAGCTCGGACGTCATTGAGCTGACCGCCCGCCGCGTCGAAAGGAGCGCCCGTTGCGCAGCATGACTCTCGCCGCGTCCGTCGACGCCTATTTCGCCGCTTTGCCGACAGAACAGCGCGCGGCCCTGGAACACCTGCGCCGCGTGATCCTGTCGGCGGCGCCCGGCGCGGCAGAGTCGATCAGCTACGGCATCCCGACCTTCAAGGTGAAAGGAAGGGCGGTCGCCCATCTGGGCGCTGCCGCGAAACACTGCGCCTTCTATCCCGGCGCCGTGGCCGACGCCTTCAGCGTGGAGCTGGCCGGCTTTTCGACCAGCAAGGGCACGATCCGCTTTCAGCCCGACGCCCCGCTGCCCGACGATCTGGTTCGTCGCATCGTGCTGTTCACCATCAAGCGCCAGGGCGGCGCATAGGCTCCTCGCCGCGGCGGGAGTCAGGGCGAGGATGACGCAAGACCTGAACCACGTTACCGGTTGTACATGACCACGCTCCGCAACACCCTCGCCGCCACCCTCCTGCTCGCCCTCGCCGCCTGCGGCCAGTCCGCGTCCGAGCCGCCCGCCGCCCCGGCCGAGCCGATCGCCGCGGCGCCGCCGTCCGGACCCGCGCCCGTGGCGACCGGACAGGCCTCCGTGGCCCTCGACGCGGGCGGTCTGCTGATCGTGATGAAGGACACCGGCTCGACCCGGATGATCGATTTCGGCCTGCCCAAGGATCAGACGGTCGCCATCGTCACCAACGTCGCCGGCGCCCCGGCTCCGGAGAGCACCAACAGCGAGTGCGGCGCCGGTCCGGTCCAGTTCATCGCCTGGCCCGACGGCCTGACGCTGCTGTTCCAGGAAGACCGGTTCGCCGGCTGGAGCGTGGACAAGGACGCCGCCGGCAAGCAGTCGACCATGAGTGGGGTCGGCGTCGGCGCGACCCGGTCGGACCTCGTCGCCGCCTACAGCGGCGTCCAGGTCTCCGAGACCAGCCTGGGCCAGGAGTTCTCCGCCGGCGGCCTGTACGGCGTGCTGGACGGCTCGACCGCGACCGCGAAGATCGAGGTCATGTGGGCGGGTGTGTCATGCGTCTTCCGCTGATCATTGGCGGGTGGGCAGGCTGGCGGCGGCCGTTTCTCCTCCCGATGCGCTCGGCTAGCATGTCGCCAAATGGGAGAGCGAATTGATGACCCACGACGTGATGCACCTCTGGCACGAGGTGGTCGAGGCCAGGGACGAGGCGAAGCTTCGCGATCTGCTCGACCCGGAGGCCGTGTTCGAGTCCCCGGTGGTCCACACGCCGCAGGTCGGGCGCGACATCACCGCCAAATACCTGATGGCCGCCTTCTCGACACTCAACAACGACAGCTTCCACTACCTGGGCCGTTGGGACGGCGAGAACTCCGCGGTGCTCGAGTTCGCCACCGAGATCGACGGGATCAAGATCAACGGCGTCGACATGATCTGGTGGAATGACGCGGGAAAGATCACCCGCTTCAAGGTCATGGTCCGGCCCTTGAAGGCCATCAACCTGCTCCATCAAAAGATGGGCGCCATGCTGATGGCGATGAGCGGCGCGTCCTGAGTCGGGGACGGATACGTCTTTAGTCTCCCTTAAGTCCGTGGTCGGCATCCTTGCCGCAACGAGAGCGCCTTAAGGGAGGCCGCCATGTCCGTGACCCGCACCGGAACCTTCCGTCGCCAGCACGACCACTTCGAGCCGCAGGACGACAGCGACCCGAACGCCGCGCGGCGTATCCGCGGCCAGCTGGAACAGATCGACTACACCGCCTTCGCCTCCAACAAGGAGGTGATCGGCCAGGTTCTCGGAAGCTCCGACGCCCTGCAGTTCCAGAAGCTGGCGGTGGCCGCGGCCCATGCGCGCGCCGTCTGGGTGGGTCAGGCCCTGAAGGTCGCCGAGACCGGCGGTCGGGTGACGCCCGAGGATCTTGCCCGCCTCGCGCATCTGCGCGCCACGTTCGAGGAGCTGACCGAGGCCTACGAAGGCCTGAGGCGGATCATCGAGCGTGGCTACATACCCTACCGCCCGGCGCCCTGAGTTGAAATTGCCCGGGTAATATTGACTTCGAGAATTACCCGGGTAGAAGGGCTCCCAATCCGGAGCCCCCCCATGCACGACGTCTCGACCCTTGTGACCGCATTCAGCGGCGATCACCGACTGACCAGCGGGCCGCTAGCGCAGGTCGCACGCGTGGTTGCCGTCTCGGCCGACCCGTCGGAGGTGCTTGTCTTTCGCGACGACGATGGCCGCTCGCTCGACCTCGACCTGCGCGGAACGCCCGAGGACGTTGTCGGCCGGCTGGCGCCGCCACCCCAGACAGCCCCCCGCGGGCCAGGCCGTCCGAAGCTGGGGGTGACGGCCCGCGAGGTGACGCTGCTGCCGCGGCACTGGGACTGGCTCTCGCGCCAGCCCGGCGGCGCCTCAGTGGCGCTGCGCAAGCTGGTCGAGTCGGCGCTGCGGGATCCGGCCGAGGAAGGCCGCACGGCGCGGGAGGCGGCATATCGCTTCCTGACCACGATGGCGGGCGATCGTCCCGGCTACGAGGAGGTGACCCGTGCGCTCTTCGCCGGGGACGTCGACGCCTTCCGGGCGCGCATGAGCGACTGGCCCGCTGACGTGCGTGACCACGCCCTGACCCTGGCGAGAGCGCCATGAGCCGGGAGCGCAAGCGGGAACTGACCGCCGCCTACAAGGAGCGCAAGGCCCGGCCCGGCGTGTTCGCCGTGCGGTGCACGGCCAGCGGTCAGGTCTGGGTCGGGTCCAGCCGGGAGCTGGCAAACCGCCAGAACGGCTTCTGGTTCTCGCTTCGTCTCGGGACCAGCCTGAACAAGGCGATGCAGCAGGCCTGGCGCGACCATGGCGAGGCGGCGTTCGCCTATGAGGAACTGCAGGTCATCGACGGTGAGGGTCTGTCGACCTGGTCGCTCGATCAGGCCCTGAAGGACTCCGTCGCCGGCTGGCGCGACCAGCTCGGCGCGGCGGCGGCCTGATTTCGCGAGCGTGGCGGCGTTTCGGCGGCTAAGGGGAAATCCATGACAACCCCGCCGACCGCCGCCTCGATCCTGCTCCTCGCCGTCTGCGCCTGCGTGGTCGGCGGCATGCTGACCGCCCTGCAGGCGCCGACCAACGCCATGCTGGCCCGGCCCTTCAACTCGCCGGTCAACGCCGCCTTCGTGTCGTTCGCGGTCGGGACGCTGGTGCTGCTGGTCGCCATCGTGGCGCTGCGGGTCAAGCCCGACTGGAGCGGGGTCCAGGCCTTGCCCTGGTACGCCTGGCTGGGCGGCGCCTATGGCGCGGTCTTCGTGGTCGCCGCCGCCTTCGCCGCGCCGCGCCTGGGCGTCGCCTCGACCATAACCCTGATGATCGCCGGCCAGCTGGTGGCGGGCATGGTCGTCGACCATTTCGGCGGGTTCGGCATCGCGCCCAGGCCGATCAACCTGGTCAGGCTGCTGGGCGTGGCGCTGGTCTTCGTCGGCGTCGTGCTGGTGCGGCGGGCCTGATGTGACAAAGGCGGGCTCCGGACCGGAACCCGCCTTTGCCTCGGTGCGAGGGTCTTCAGAGTTGCGGCTCGGGGGCCGGGGCCGGCTGGAAGACCGGCGGCGGGGCGACCGGCGTGGCCGGGGTCAGGTCGACGGTGGCGGGCGCGCCAAGGGTCGGCGCGGGCAGGGCGGCGGGCTCCGTCGCGCTGACGTTCACGCCGGAGTCGGCGGCGCTCGGGGCGGCGGCGGCGGCGGTGC
>JAUXMY010000020.1 GCA_030683005.1 Caulobacter sp.
CGGCCCTGCTCCCAAACAGCCTCAAAGGCTCAGGGGGAAACGGCCCCTCCAACGACAGTCCGCCTGGCGTTGGCCCGTCAGGCGGACGTCCCGGAAGACATCCACAATCTAGCAGGCCTCCGACAAACAAGAGGGGGACCACCCGCAGGGTGGTGGAGCGGGACGCTCTTGTCCGTGGAATCCTTACCCAGGCAGGGATGAAGGCGAACGCGGCGGCCAGTCACCGACCGGCTGCGTGTCCCTCACCACCCTGCTCCGCAGGGTCCCCCTCTCCCAAAAGGGAGAGGATAGAGGCGTTGTTCCCTCGCACCCCCTCCGGGCGAAGAGGCCCTTAAAGCTCCACCTCCAGCGCCCCCACGCCCACGGGTCACCGGGTCGTGAAAGCCTCGCCCTTCCGGCGCGTGCGGAAAAGCCTATCTCACCCGTAACAGCCAGGATTGCAGAGCCGATGTTTCGACCAATCGCCGTCGCCCTGGGTCTGGTCCTGCTCTGCGCGCCGGTCGCCTCGGCGGCCCCGTCCGTCGATCCCGCGAAGATGCCGGCCGGGACCTATGTCCTGGACCCGCAGCACGCCAGCCTGATCGCCCGCGTCAGCCACGGCGGCTTCTCCAGTTACACGATCCGCTTCCGCATAGCCGAGGCCCGTTACAGCTGGGACCCCGCTGCGCCGCAGACCGCGCTGGTCGAGGCGACCGTCGATCCGGCCTCGTTCGACTCCGGGCTGGGCAAGGCCGACGCCGCCATGGCCGAGAGCTTCCTGAAGGTGAAGCGCTTCCCGACGGCCCGGTTCGTCTCGACCGCGATCCAGCCGGGCGAGGGCGGCAGGGGGACGATGACCGGCGATCTGACCCTGCACGGCCAGACGCGGCCGGTGACCTTCGACGTGACCTGGAACGGCTACGACTCGGGGATCTTCGGGCGACGCTCGGGGTTCTCGGCGCGCGGCGTGATCAGGCGATCCGACTTCGGCGTCGACTATCTGCTACGGCCGCCGCTCGGCTTCGTCGGCGACGAAGTGGAGTTGATCCTCGAGCTCGAGTTCGTGAAGAGTTAGCGCAGGCATTTCCGGAGCGATCATGACCCAGGCCCGCTACTCGACCGTCGCCATCCTGCTGCACTGGCTGATCGCGGCGCTGCTTGTCTGGATCGTGCTGCTCGGATGGCAGGCCGGCGACCTCGAGGGCTCCGCCAAGATCGCGCCGCTCCAGCTGCACAAGCCGTTGGGGATCACCATCCTGCTGCTGACCCTGGCGCGGCTGGCCTGGCGGCTGACCCACAGGCCGCCGGTGATCAACCCGGATCTGAAACCGTGGGAGCGGCGACTGGCTCTGGTGGTTCACTGGGGCTTCTACGTGATCCTGCTCGCCTTGCCGCTGAGCGGCTGGGCCATGGTCTCGGCCAGCAAGCTGATCACCGTCTACCCGATCGACATGTTCGGCCTGTTCAACTGGCCGGCCCTGTCGTTCCTGACCAACCTGCCCGCCGACCAGATGAAGTCGACCCAAGATCTGCTGTCCGAGGCGCACCACCTGATCGCCAAGATCATCGTCTACGTGCTCACCCCGCTGCATGTGCTCGGCGCGCTGAAACACCAGTTCATCGACAAGGACAACGAGCTGGCCCGGATGATCCCGTTCCTGGCCCGCAAGGACGCAGAATGAAGCCTTTGATCGCCGCCCTCGCTCTGGCCTTCGCGGTCGTCGCCGCCCCGGCCTGGGCCGCGCCGGCGCCGGCCTGGACGGTCGACAAGGCCGCCTCGAAGGTCGCCTTCGCCTCCAGCTTCGACGGGGGGGCATTCAACGGCTCGTTCCGGCGCTGGGACGCGGTGATCCGCTTCGATCCGACCAACCTGGCGGGTTCGTCGGTGACCGCGACCTTCGACATGGCCTCGGCGGTCACCGGCGAGACCACGCGGGACCAGTCGCTGCTCGAGCCCGACTGGTTCAGCGCCAAGGCCTTTCCGAAGGCGACCTTCACCGCCTCCAGCTTCAAGGCGCTGGGCGGCGGGAAGTACCAGGCGGTCGGGACGCTGACGATGCGCGGGGTCACGAAGCCGTTGACCCTGCCCTTCAGCCTCGTCATCACCGGCGACACGGCGAAGATGACCTCCAGCGTGGGTCTGAACCGCCTGGCCTTCGGCGTGGGACAGGGCGATTGGAAGACGACAGAGGTTGTGCCGGGAACGGTGACCGTCAACATCAGCCTGACGGCGAAGCGGGCGAAGTAGCCTGCGCGGCCGCTGCGCTGCGGGCCGGTGGGCTGGTCATCCTGCCGACCGAGACCGTGTACGGGCTTGCCGCCGATGCGGCCAATCCGCTGGCCGTGGCCGCCGTCTATACGGCCAAGGGCCGGCCCAGCTTCAACCCGCTGATCGCCCATGTCGCCAGTGTGGACGCCGCGCGAAGGATCGCCGTGCTCGACGACCGGGCGCAGGCGCTGGCCGCCGCCTTCTGGCCGGGCCCCCTGACGATCGTGGCGCCGGTCGCCGACGCGGCGGCGGTGTGCGACCTGGCGCGGGCGGGGCTGGACACGGTCGCTGTGCGCGTGCCGGGGCATCCGCTGTCGCGGGCCCTGCTGGCGGCGTTCGGCGGGCCGGTCGTGGCGCCCTCGGCCAATCGCTCGGGACGCCCGAGCCCGACGACCTTCGCCGACGCGATGGAGGAGACCGGCCCCTCGGCGGCGGCGGCGCTGGACGGGGGACCGTGCCGCGTGGGCCTGGAGTCCACCGTGGTCGCCCTGCTGCCGGGCGAGCCGGCGCGGCTGCTGCGGCCGGGTTCAGTAACGCGCGCGCAGGTCGAGGCGGTGATTGGCCCGCTGGCCGAGGCGGAGGACGACGCCAGGCGCTCCCCCGGCCGGCTGGCGGCGCACTACGCGCCGGACGCACCGGTGCGGATCAATGCCGGGGGCGCGGGGCCCGGCGAAGTCTTCCTCGCCTTCGGGCCGAGCGACAGCCCGTTCAACCTCAGCCCCGACCGCGATCTCGCCGAGGCGGCGGCCAACCTGTTCGCCATGCTGCGGGCGGCCGACCGGACGAAGCCCTCGGCCATCGTGGTGGCGGCGATTCCCAACGAGGGCCTGGGCGAAGCGATCAACGACCGCCTGCGCCGCGCGGCGGGCTACATCGGCTGAAGGGCCGGGCGCACGTCGGTGAGCACGAAGTCGTTCCCCTTGTAGAGCAGCGGCGCGCCCATCTGCCTGGCGAGGGCGTAAGCGTAGCAGTCGCCCATGTTCAGGCCCGCGCGGTGCACGCCCTTGCCGTACTGCAGGTAGGCGGCGAGGGCGTGGCCCGAGGTAACGGTGTGGGTCTCGACGACGTTCTGGTCAGCGACCCAGGCCTGGAACTGCGACTGGTTGAACCGGCCTTCTCTCAGAACGAGGATCAGCCCCGCTTCCATGATGTTGACGGGCGTTGCCCATCCTTGAACGCCATCGAGGAGGCGCTCCATGGCTTCGGCTTCGGGCTCCCGTCTGGCCATCGCGACGAGCGCCGAGGCGTCCACGACGATGGTCATGCGTTATCGATCTCGGGAATGCCCGTGGGCCACAGCGCATCCCATTCGGCCTTGGTGATGGGATCGCTGGGCAGCTTGTCGAGCCCGGATATCCGCCGGAAGTGCTCGGTCGAGGCCCGCATCTGCGCGAGAGTGCGGAGAGGACGGGGGGATGCTGTCGCGGCGGCCTGCTCGCGTTCCAGCGCCTCCCGCGCGAGCTTGTCGATGACGCCGGTGATCGTGTCCCCGCGCGCCGCCGCCAGTTCGCGGACGACGCGCTCGGTCTCGGGGTTCTTGATGAAAATGCCCATGGCCATCCCTCGGTATATACCCGAGTATATACTCGTCAGGACGCTGCGAGAAGCGTAAGCTCCGTCGCCATGACCATCTCCGTTCCCGCTGACGTCATCTCCCGCCTCAAGGCCGTGCTCGGCGAGGGCGGATGGAGCCAGGATCCGGAGCGCCTCGCGCCCAAGCTGGTCGAGTGGCGCGGCCGCTGGACCGGCACGACGCCGCTGCTGGCGCTGCCGAAGACGACGGCGGAAGTCGCCGCCGTGGTCGGCATCTGCGCCGAGTCCGGCACGGCCATCACGCCGCAGGGCGGCAACACCGGGCTGGTCAGCGGCCAGATTCCGCAGGGCGAGATCCTGCTGTCGACCGAGCGCCTGCGGGCGGTGCGCGACATCGACGCCTTCGACGACGTCATCGTGGCCGAGGCCGGGGTGACCCTGGCCGCCGTGCACGAGGCCGCCGCCGCCATAAACCGGCGCTTCCCGCTGGGCCTGGCGTCGGAGGGCTCGGCGACCGTGGGCGGCGTGATCTCGACCAACGCCGGGGGGACGCAGGTGCTGCGCTACGGCACGACGCGCAACCTCGTCCTCGGCGTCGAGGCGGTGCTGCCCAACGGCGAGATCTGGAACGGGCTCAAGCGGCTGCGCAAGGACAACACCGGCTACGACCTCAAGCAGCTGCTGATCGGGGCCGAGGGCACGCTGGGCGTGATCACGGCGGCCAGCCTGAAGCTGTTCCCGGTGCTGGCCTCGCGGGCGACGGCCATTGTCGGCCTGCGGACGCCGCATGACGCCGTGGCGCTGCTGGCCCGGGCCAAGGACGCCACCGGCGGGGCCATCGAGGCCTTCGAGCTGATGGGCCGGGCGGGCCTGGCCTTCGCGGTCAGGAACATCCCCGGCGTGCGTGATCCGCTTGAGAGCGAGCATCCCTGGTACGTGCTGGTCGAGACGGCCAGCGGCGAGCCGGGCGCGGCCGAAGGGGCCATGGAGCGGCTGCTCGGCGGCGCGCTGGAGGACGACCTGATCCAGGACGCCGCCATCGCGCAGACCGAGGCCCAGGCGAAGGCCTTCTGGGCGGTGCGCGAGAACCAGTCCGGCGGCCAGAAGGCCGAGGGCGCGGCCTGGAAGCACGATGTCTCCATCCCGGTCTCGCGCATCGCCGACTTCATCGACCAGGCGACGGCGGCGATGCTGGCGCTGGACCCGACCCTGCGGATCGTCGCCGTCGGCCATGTCGGCGACGGCAACGTCCACTACGACGTGCTGCGGGCGGACGGCGGCGATGACGAGGCGCATAACCAGCGCCGCGACGCCGGCTCGCGGATCGTCCACGACATCGTCGCCGCCATGGACGGCTCGATCAGCGCCGAGCACGGCCTGGGCGCCGCCAAGACCGCCGACGCCCTGCGCTACAAGTCGCCCGTCGAGGTCGAGGCCTTGCGCGCCGTTCGGACGGCGCTGGACCCGGGCCGGATCATGAACCCGCGGGTGCTGTTCTAGGCCTTGCAGCGCGGCGGCGTCTCGACGCGGCCACGGGCGTCGACGACCTTCCAGTCGACGGCCCGGCCGCGTCAGACGTCCTTCGGCTGGTCCTCAACGGTGACCGCCGGAGCCTTCCGCGGATCGGGCATTCCGGGCGCGGCGAGCTTCACGTGGAAACCGGTGATCTTCCAGACCTTGTCCTTGCCCCTGGCCAGCACCGTCTCGGCGAGCACCGTCGCCGACGGATAGCTGTAGGCGTGGATCAGCGAGGCCGTCGTGCCGCCCGTCCCGGCGTTGTAGCTCCAGCTGCGGTTGGCGACCGCCGTGGGCGCCCCCGGCGGCAAGGCGGACCGGACCGCCGCCAGCTGCGCCAGGGCTTGCGGCGTGCGAAGATCGCCCGCCAGGTCGGCGTTGGCCGAGAGGTTCGACCCGGTGCGCACCTGCTCGTATAGCGCCCGGGCCTTGGCGTCGGCCTCCTTGTCGACGGCCGGAAGGCTGCAGGCCGCCAGACTGGCCACGGCGAAAACGGCCGGTAACAATACGCGCATGCCAGACTCTCCCTGTCGGCCCGATCCTGATCCCGGGCAGGCTTTGAGGCAACCCGATCCGGCATCGGGCTAGAAGGTCGCCTCCGACGGCGGGACCTTGGCTGGCTTCGCCCAGACGCCGGCCAGGATCAGCAAGGCTCCCACCGGAACGGTGCAGGCCAGGACCCAGGGATCGAAGCCCGTGCCCGTCGATGTGATCCCGAAGCCGATTATCTGGATGGAGAGCCACTGAATCCCCAGCTGGCCCGTGGTCCAGTTCATCTGGAAGCTGAACAGACCGACAAAGGCGACGATTCCCCATAGCCACTTGAGCCGCAGGCCCTTGCTCCGGATCACCCGGACAAGCGCCGCGACCATCAACAACGGCGACAGGATGACCAACGCCAGAAAGGCGAGCTGGCCGATCGGCTTGCCAAGCAGATTGAAGTCATTGACCGCCGTTTCGGCTTCGGTCGCCAACTGGATGTGGAAGGCCTCCACCTGCCAGGGACCGTCTGCGTTGGGCCGTACGAGCCGGCTCTGCACGATCGCCGACCGATCAGAGAAGACGTAGTGGTGGCGCAGAAAGGCGACCTGCCCGCCCGTCATGGTGGTCATCGTCCAGTTCACGGGCTTGATCGCGGTCGGGTCCTCGGCCGGGATGTAGGCGCGGATCTTCGCGATCTCCGCCTTGGCCTCGTCTGTCTTCAACTGTGGAACCAGCCGGGCCTGCAGCGCGGGATCGTCGCTGCGGATTTCGCGATAGACCTGCCGGGCCAAGGCGTCGATCTCGGCGTCGGGCTTGATCGAACAACCGGCCAGACCCACGCACGCCGCGACAAGCGCGACCATCACCCAACGCATGCGATTCCCCCCACAGTTGCAGTCAGACTAGCCACCCCCGGTCACGCGGACTAGCCGCGCCTCTCCGACGTCGCTATCTCCCGCCCATGCTGTTCGTCATCTCTCCCGCCAAGGCGCTGGACTTCACCCCGCCCGACCGGACCCTGCCGCTCACCACCCCCGTGCTGAAGGAGGATATCGCCGCGCTGGACGCGGTGACCCGCAAGCTGCGGGTGTCGGAGGTGCGCAAGCTGATGGACCTGTCCGAGCCGCTGGCCAGGCTGAACCATGAGCGGTTCCAGGCCTTCGACCCGTCCGTCGAGGAGGGTCTGCAGGCGGCCATCGCCTTCAACGGCGACGTCTACGCCGGCCTGTCGGCCCGGACGCTCGACGCCAAGGCTTTCGCCTGGGCCCAGGAGCGGCTGCGCATCCTGTCGGGCCTCTACGGCCTGCTGCGGCCGGCCGACGCCATCCAGCCCTATCGCCTGGAGATGGGGACCCGGCTGAAGACCGAGCGCGGCAAAAGCCTTTATGACTTCTGGGGCGACCGCATCGCCCGCGAGCTCAACGCCGCCGCCGAGGGCCACAAGGACAGGACCCTGATCAACCTTGCCAGCCAGGAGTATTTCGGCGCGGTCGACGCCAGGGCCCTGACCCTTCCGGTGGTCACCTGCCGCTTCTTCGAGGAGAAGGACGGCCATGCTCGGCAGATCAGCTTCTTCGCCAAGAAGGCCCGCGGCCTGATGGCCCGCTACGCCATCGACAATCGCATCGAGAAGGCCGGCGACCTGAAGGCTTTCGACGTCGCCGGCTACGCCTGGCGCAAGGACCTGTCATCGGAGGCCGACTGGGTGTTTCATCGCCCGTACGCCCCGCCCGCCTAGAAATTCATCATCGGGTGAATTATATGCGCTCGCAGCAGGCGGCCGGGTCGCCTATGCTGCATTGCAGCATAAACAGGAAGGCAGCGCACGCCATGGACTACGGGCTCAGGGGCCAGGTCGCCATCATCACCGGGTCGACCAGCGGGATCGGCCTCGGCCTCGCCGAAGCACTGGCCCAGCAGGGCGTGAACATCGTGCTCAACGGGCTGGGTGATCGCGACGCCATCGAGGTCACCCGCGCCGGCCTGTCGGCCCGCAACGGCGTGGAGGTGCTCTACCACGACGCCGACATGACCCAGCCGCACCGGATCGCCGACCTGGTCGCCTCGACCCGCAACGCCTTTGGTCGCCTCGACATCCTGGTCAACAACGCCGGCATCCAGCATGTGGCGCCGGTTGACGAGTTTCCGGTCGAGCAGTGGGACCGGATCATCGCCATCAACCTGACCTCGACCTTCCACGCCACCAAGGCGGCGCTACCGCCGATGAAGGCCGCCGGCCGCGGCCGGGTGGTCAACATCGCCTCGGCCCACGGCCTGGTCGCCTCGCCGTTCAAGAGCGCCTATGTGGCCGCCAAGCACGGCGTGATCGGCTTCACCAAGTCCGCCGCGCTGGAAGTGGCGCAGCAGGGCGTCACCGTGAACGCCATCTGCCCGGGCTATGTGAAGACGCCGCTGGTCGAGGCCCAGATCACCGACCAGGCCACGGCTCGCGGCATCAGCGAGGAAGCGGTCATGCGCGATGTCATCCTGGCCGCCCAGCCGACCAAGCAGTTCGTCACCGTCGAGCAGCTGGGCGGGCTTCTGCTCTACCTCGTCTCCGACGCGGGGGCCTCGGTCAACGGCGCGGCCCTGACCGTGGACGGCGGCTGGACAGCAGCGTGAAACCGCCCTCCGCAAAGCCCGGGCGGATCAGCCTGGCGCTTCAGGGCGGCGGCTCGCACGGCGCTTTCGAATGGGGCGTGATCGAACGGCTGCTCGAGGAAGACGGGCTGGAGATCGGGGCGGTCACCGCCGCCTCGGCCGGGGCGATGAACGCCGCCGCCCTGGCCAGCGGCCTGGCGACCGGCGGCCGCGAGGGCGCCAGGGACACGCTGGCGAAGTTCTGGCGCGCGGTCAGCAACGCCGACAGCCGCAACGGGACCCTCTTCGGCGACTCCAGTGTCTGGTCGGCGATGCTGCAGCCGGACTGGCTGAAGGCGACGCCAGCCTGGCGCTGGGCCGAAAGTCTCGGATCGAGCCTCAGCCCCTACGAATTCAATCCGTTCAACCTGAACCCTATGCGGGAGGTCCTGGAGAAGACCGTCGATCTGGCCGCCATCCGCGACCACTGCCCGATCGCGCTGTTCATCGCCGCGACCGGCGTGCGCACCGGCAAGGTCAGGATTTTCGGACGGGAGGAACTGACGGTCGATCACCTGCTGGCCTCGGCCTGCCTGCCGACCCTGTTCCATGCGGTGGAGATCGACGGCGAGCCCTATTGGGATGGCGGCTATCTGGCCAACCCGCCGATCTGGCCGCTGGTCTATGCCGACACCCCCGACGACGTGCTGGTCATCACCCTCAACCCGTTCGTCCGCGAGGAGGCTCCGAAGTCGCCGAGCGAGATCATGGACCGGCTGAACGAAATCACCTTCAACGCCGCCCTGTCCGCAGAGCTGCGCGCCGTCGCCTTCGTCCAGAAGCTGCTTGACGAAGGCATGCTGAAGGAGACCGCCCGGGGCCGGTATCGCCGGCTGCGTGTGCACGCCATCACCGCCGACCGTCATCTGCGCGACCTCACCATGGCGTCCAAGTTCAACACTGACTGGCCCTTCCTGACCGGTCTGCGCGATCGGGGCCGCAAGGCCGCCGACGGCTGGCTGGCCGCCCACCTGACATCGGTCGGCGTTCGGTCGACCGTTGACCTGAAAGCCGAGTTCCTGTGACGACCCTCGCCGCCGTGCAACGTCCCGTCCCCACCGTCGGCGTGGTCTGCCTGAAGGGCGACCAGGTCCTGCTGATCAAGCGGGGCACCGCGCCCCGGCTGGGGCAGTGGAGCCTGCCGGGCGGCCGGATCGAATGGGGCGAGGCCGTCGAGGCCGCCGCCCTGCGCGAGCTGAAGGAAGAGACCAGCGTCGAGGCCGAGCTGACCGGCCTTCTGGACGTGGTCGACGGCGTGTTCACCTCCCGCGAGACCGGCGAGACCACGCGGCATTTCGTGATGATCGACTACGCCGCCCGCTGGACCGGCGGTGAACCGGTCGCCGGCGACGACGCGGCCGACGCCCGGTTCTTCACCCGAGTGGAGGCCCTGGCCATCGTCGAGTGGGACGAGACCCGGCGCGTGATCGAGCAGGCCTTCGACCGCATCCCCGCTTGACCAACCCCGCGTCACACCCCTTTTGTGCGTCAAAACAGACGTTCAAACGGGAAGCGACGCACCATGGCCTACAAGCCCTTTGATCTGACCGGAAAGGTCTCGCTGGTCACCGGCGGCAACCGCGGCATCGGCCTTGGCATGGCCGAGGCGCTCGCCGCCTCGGGCTCGGACATCGTGATCTGGGGCTCCAACGCCGAGCGCAATATCGAGGCCGAAGGCAAGCTCACGCAGTACGGCGTTCGCGTTCTGGCCCAGGTGGTCGACGTCGCCGACGAGCAGCAGGTTGTGAAAGGCATGGCCGAGGCCGCCGTCGCCATGGGCCGCATCGACACCGTCATCGCCAATGCCGGCATCGGCCGGGGCTCGCCCTCGTTCATCGAGATGACCACCGAGACCTATCGCAAGGTGCTTTCGGTGAACCTGGACGGCGTCTTCTGGACCTTCCGCGAAGCCTGCCGCCACATGGTCGAGCGGGCCAAGGCCGGCGATCCGGGCGGCTCCATCGTCGGTGTCGCCTCGCTGGCCGCCATCGAGGGCGCGGCACGCAACGAGGCCTATGCCGCCACCAAGGGCGCGGTGATCTCGATGATGAAGTCCGTGGCCGTCGAGCATGCCCGCTACGGCGTGCGCGCCAACGCCATCCTGCCCGGCTGGATCGCCACCGACATGACCGCCGGCGCCCAGGGCAACGACACCTTCACCAGCAAGGTGATCAGCCGCGTTCCCGCCCGCCGCTGGGGCGAACCGGCCGACTTCGGCGGCATCGCCGTCTACCTGGGCTCGGACGCCAGCAGCTACCACTCAGGCGATCTGTTCGTGATCGACGGCGGCTACGCGATCTTCTAGCCGGACGACGATCCTCCCCGCTTGCCGGGGAGGGGGACCATGCGGAGCATGGTGGAGGGGGCTGCGCAGGCGTCGGTGACTGGCGTCGTCGCAGCCTTTTCTGTTGATCCGGCGCGGCCCCCTCCACCGCGCTCCGCGCGGTCCCCCTCCCCCTCGCTTCGCTCCGGGGAGGATTGACGTTGGGTGATGGTTGAGTGGGGGGCCGCACTGGCCGATGATGCATTCAAACAAGACCAAGGAAACGCCGCCATGTCCCTGCGCACCCCTCTCTGCGACATGCTCGATATCGAGCACCCGATCCTGCTGGCCGGCATGGGCGGGGTCTCCTACGCCGAGCTGGCGGCGGCGGTGAGCAACGCGGGCGGCTACGGCGTGCTGGGCATGGCCGGCACTCAGCCGGAGTTCATTCGCGAGCAGATGCGCAAGGTCCGCTCGCTGACCGACCGACCGTTCGGCGTCGACCTGCTGGCCGCCAGTCCGGAAAGCCTGACCGCCGCCGTCGAGATCATTATCGAGGAAGGGGCCAGCTCCTTCATCGCCGGCCTGGGCGTGCCCATGCCGATCATGGAGAAGCTGAAGAAGGCCGGGCTCAAGGTCATGGTCGTCTGCGGCGCGGTGAAGCACGCGGTGAAGGCCGAGCAGGCCGGCTGCGACGCGGTCATCTGCCAGGGCGGCGAGGGCGGCGGGCACACCGGTCTGGTCGGGACCCTGCCGCTGATCGCCCAGGCGGTCGAGGCGGTGAAGATTCCCGTGGTCGGGGCCGGCGGCCTCTATGATGGCCGGGGCCTCGCCGCCAGCCTGGCGCTGGGCGCCCAGGGCGTGTGGATGGGCACCCGCTTCATCGCCAGCGAGGAGGCGCACGCCGGCGACCTGTACCGCCAGACCATCCTGGACGCCGCCGACGAGGACACCGTCCGCACCCGCTGCTACAGCGGCAAGCCGATGCGGGTGAAGAAGAACCCCTATGTCGAGGACTGGGAAAGCCGCCCGGCCGACATCCAGCCCTTCCCGATCCAGGCCGGCATCAGTGTGCGCAACAACGCCCTGGGCGGCATTGGCGGCCAGATCGAGAACCTCGATCCGGACAAGTCGTGCTTCGCCATGGGCCAGAGCGCCGGGGGCGTGCACGACGTGCTGCCGGCCGGCGACATCGTCCGCCGGATCATGGCCGAGGCGCATGCCGCCATCGCCGGTCTGACGGCGCTGAACGCGGCCAGCCCGGCGAAGGTCGAAGGCGTCGCGGCCTAGACACCCTCGACGATCACGACCCGGTACTCGGCGCCCTTCAACCGGTGCTGCAGCGCCTCCTGGTAGGGGGGGCTGCGGTACCAGGCCTGGGCTTCGGCGAAGCTCGGAAACTTCAGGATCACCGCCCCCTCCGTCTCCGGCCCTTCCAGGACTTCCTGGCGGCCGTAGAAGGCCAGGGGCGTCACGGCATGACCACCGCGAGCCTCCCGCGCTTTCTGGCCGTAGGTGGCGAATTCTGCAGGATCGATCATCCGCTCGCGGACCAGGATGACGTAGGCGGGCTTGGCGTCTTCGCTCATGGGCGCTCCTCAACAAGACTCGGACGGATCCTACAGTCCCGGTCGGGCGCTGGCGACGATCCCGGCGTTGATTCAGGTCACATCCGGACGGCTCGACCGGCGTTAGCCTTCGGCGTCTTCGGAAGGAACCCTGCCATGTCCATGATCGACGCCCCCGAGGCTGCCGAGACCCCCGCCCGGATCACGCGCCGGGACGACTCCCTCGAGATCACGCTCATCCGCCACCTCGACCACGCCGCCGCGACCGTGTGGACCTTCCTGACCGACCCCTCGCTGCTTCCGCAGTGGCTGGCGCCCGGCGAGATCGAGCCGCGGGCCGGCGGCAGGGCCCGGCTGGATTTCGTCGACTCCGGCACGGTGATCGACAGCGAGATCACCGCCTTCGAGCCCGGGACGCTGCTGGAGTACAGCTGGAGCGGGCCTGGCGAGCCGCTGAGGCCGGTGCGCTGGTCGCTCGACATCGAGGGTCCGCAGGCCTGCCGCCTGACCCTGACGCTCACCACGCCGGCCGGCGACGACGCCGGCCGCGGGGCGGCGGGCTGGGAGGCTCACCTCGACATGCTGGCCGCCGCGCTCGAAGGGGTCCCGATCCGGTTCCCGTTCGAGCGCTTCAAGGCGGCCCGCGACGCCTATCGGGCCCGGCTGGCCTCGACCTAGCCCGCGATCAGGATCCACACCCCGATCGCCGCGAAACAGGCCGCCGCCGCCCAGCGGATGTAGCGCAGGGGCAGGCGCGTGGCCGCCGCCTCGCCGATCCAGACGGCCGGGGCGTTGGCGATCATCATGCCCAGGGTCGTGCCGGCGGCGACCAGCAGGATGCTGTGGAACTTCGCCGCCAGCGCCACGGTGGCCACCTGGGTCTTGTCGCCCATCTCGACGAAGAAGAAGGCCACGGCCGTGGTCAGGAACACCGAGCCGGCCCGCACGGCCGACGGCGCCTCGTCGTCCTCGAACCTGTCGGGAATCAGCGCCCAGGCCGCGAAGCCGATGAACAGCAGGCCCAGCACCCACTTCATCCAGGGGCCGTTCAGACTGTGGCCGGCCACCGAACCGAGGGTCGCGGCCAGGCCGTGGTTGGCCAGGGTGGCGACCAGGATCCCGGCCAGGATCGGCCAGGGTTTGCGGAACCGCGCCGCCAGCACGATGGCCAGCAGCATGGTCTTGTCGCCGATTTCGGCGATGGCCACGAGGCCGGTGGAGACGAGGAAGGCTTCCATGAACATGTCCTGGCGGGACCGGTAAGACAGACCATTGGCGTTCCGCGCTCCGGTCCCGCTCGACCGCACGCGAAAGCCAAAGGTCTCGCCAGGTCCTCTCGGACTGAGCGCGCCATGGAGCCTGGGCTCCAAGTTTGTTGACGCGCCCCCCGCTGGATATGCGGGCGGCTACTCCCCAGTGACAACGGCCTGATAGCGGGCCGGCGTCGGGCCCGCAAGGCTCAGAGGCTGCCGTCCGCCTTCGCCGCCGCCGTCAGCTCGGCGCGGAACTTCGGGTGGGCGAGCCCGATCAGCGCCTTGGCCCGCTCGAAGGACGACAGGCCCTTGAGGTCGACATGGCCGTACTCGGTGACCACGATGTGGACGTCGTTGCGCGGGGTGGTCACCGGCCCGTCGAGGCGGGTGGTGATGCGGGAGACCGTCCCGTCCTTCGCCGTCGAATGGCAGGCGATGATCGACTTGCCGCCTTTCGAGGCGTAGGCGCCCCGGACGAAGTCCAGCTGGCCGCCGGCGGCGCTGTACTGCCGTCCCGCCAGATGTTCGGAGTTGCAGGCGCCCGAGAGGTCGATCTGCAGCGTGGCGTTGACCGAGACGACCCTGTCATTACGGGCGATGATCGCCGGGTCGTTCACATAGTCGACCGGCCGGCTCTCGACGGCGGCGTTGTCGTCGATGAAGTCGTAGAGCGGTTTGTCGCCCAGGGCGAAGGTGAAGATCGACAGGCCGGGGTCGGTGGCCTTGGCCCGATTGGTCACCACGCCCTTGCGCATCAGCTCGACCAGGCCGGGCGACAGCAGCTCGGTGTGGACGCCCAGGTCGCGGTGCTGGCCCAGGGCCGAACAGACGGCGTCCGGCAGCGCGCCGATGCCCATCTGCAGACAGGCGCCGTCCTCAACCAGGCCGGCGATGATGCGGCCGATGGCGTCATCCTCCGGCGTCCGATCGCGGGAGGGGTTCTCGAACAGCGGCTGGTCGTTCTCGACGATGCCGTCGATCTCGCTGACGTGAATCATGCCGCCGCGGACGCGGGGCATGTGCCTGTTGACCTCGACGATCACCTTGCGCGCCGACTTCACCAGCGCCGAGCCGTAGTCGTTGCTCGTGCCCAGGCTGAAGAAGCCGTGGCGGTCCATCGGCGAGACGGCGGTGACGAAGACGTCCATCGGCGACGGCTCGCGCATCAGCCGCGGCGCCTGGCTGAAGGCGCCGGGTACGAAGGCGACCGTGCGCCGGCCCTCGGCCTCGCCCCGGGCCAGCAGCGCCCGCTCGACCGGGCCGAGGAAGAAGCAGTGCGGCCGGATGCGGTCCATCAGCTCGTAGCGGAGCACCGACATCGCCGCGTGCGGCGTTGAATGAAAGTAGTAGAGGCGGACCTCGTCGATCTCCTCGGCCTCGGCCCGGGCCGCGATCGCCGTCAGGATGGCGGGCGGCTCGGCCAGCGCCATGCCCATGGCCAGGCGATGACCCGACTCGACCTGGTCGGCCGCCTCCGCCGCCGTCAGGCGCTTGCTCGCGTAGATCGCCTCAGGGGTCATCGGGCGTCTATGCCACGATCCGGCCTCTGCCGACGAGGGGGCTTGAGGGAGTTGTAGCGGAGCGCAGCGCGCGCCATTTCGCCCACCACGCGAGTGGCGATCACAGTCCCGCGACCACGCGCCACGCCCCTTGTCCTAACCCCTTGCAATGGTTGGAATGCTGGCCGCCGTTAACCTTTTGCTAACGAAAAAAGTCGCCTCGCGGACGATCTTGGCGTTGACGAGTCATTAGGGGTCGTGGCCCCATATAGTGGGTTGAGGGGGCATACCGCCCACAACATGTAGGGGGTCGGGGACGTCTTTGCGTCTTTGATCTCCCTGATTGGTCACGGGTTTTGGGACATGATGGGTGAAGTGGCGCGACAGATTCCTCTCGGCGAAGCGGCCGGGGACAGCGCCTGGGAAGCCGGCCGTCCTCAGCTTTCGCTGGTGCGCAAGGTCGAGGTTGACCGCTCTCGGGACGCCCTGCTGACGGACTTCGGCAAGACCACGCTCGAGGACCGGTATCTCCTGCCGGGCGAGTCGTATCAGGACATGTTCGCCCGCGTCGCCACGGCCTATGCCGACGACGCCGAGCACGCCCAGCGCGTCTATGACTACATGAGCCGCCTGTGGTTCATGCCGGCCACGCCGGTCCTGTCCAACGGCGGCGCCGAGCGCGGCCTGCCGATCAGCTGCTTCCTGAACGCGGTCGGCGACAGCCTCGACGGCATCGTCGGCGCCTGGAACGAGAACGTCTGGCTGGCGGCCAACGGCGGCGGCATCGGCACCTACTGGGGCGGCGTCCGCAGCATCGGCGAGAAGGTCAAGGGCGCGGGCCAGACCAGCGGCATCATCCCCTTCATCCGCGTCATGGATTCGCTGACGCTGGCGATCAGCCAGGGCAGCCTGCGCCGGGGCTCGGCGGCGGTTTATCTGGATATCCACCACCCGGAGATTGAAGAATTCCTCGAGATCCGGAAGCCGTCGGGGGACTTCAACCGCAAGTCCCTGAACCTGCACCACGGCATCTCGATCAGCGACGAGTTCATGTTCGCCGTCCGCGATGGCGGCAAGTTCGGCCTGCGCTCGCCCAAGACCGGCGAGGTCCTCAAGGAGGTCGACGCCCGCACCCTGTGGCAGAAGGTGCTGGAGCTGCGGCTGCAGACCGGCGAGCCCTACCTGATCTTCTCCGACCATGTGAACAAGGCGATGCCCAGGCACCAGCGCGAGCTGGGCTTCAAGGTCCGCCAGTCCAACCTGTGCAGCGAGATCATGCTGCACACCGGCAAGGACCACCTGGGCGTCGAACGCACCGCCGTCTGCTGCCTCTCCAGCGTCAACGCCGAGACCTTCCTGGAGTGGCGCGACGAGCCGCGCTTCATCGAGGACGTCATGCGCTTCCTCGACAACGTGCTGGAGGACTTCATCCAGCGCGCGCCGGTCGACGCCAAGGCCGCCGTCTACGCCGCCCAGCGCGAGCGGTCGGTGGGCCTGGGCCTGATGGGCTTCCACAGCTTCCTGCAGGGCCAGAACGTGCCGTTCGAAAGCGCGCTGGCCAAGTCGTGGAACATGCGCCTCTTCAAGCACCTGCGCCGCGAGGCCGACAAGGCGAGCGTCAAGCTGGCCGAGGAAAAGGGCGCCTGCCCCGACGCCGCCGAGCGCGGCGTGATGGAGCGGTTCTCGCACAAGCTGGCCATCGCCCCGACCGCCAGCATCAGCATCATCTGCGGCGGCACCAGCGCCGGCATCGAGCCGATCCCGGCCAACATCTACAGCCACAAGACGCTGTCGGGCACCTTCGCGGTCAGGAACCCCTACCTGGAGCGGCTGCTCGAGACTAAGGGCCAGAACACCGCGCCGGTCTGGGACACCATCCTGGCCAACGAGGGCTCGGTCCAGCACCTGGACTTCCTCAGCCAGGACGAGAAGGACGTCTACAAGACCGCCTTCGAACTGGACCAGCGCTGGATCGTCGAACTGGCCGCCGACCGCACGCCCGACATCTGCCAGAGCCAGTCGGTCAACCTGTTCATCCCCGGCGACGTGGATAAATGGGACCTGCACATGCTGCACTGGCAGGCCTGGGAGCGGGGCATGAAGAGCCTCTACTACCTGCGCTCCAAGTCGGTTCAGCGCGCCAGCCACGCCGGCAACGAGACCGTCGAGGCGGTCGACATGGCCAGCAGCGCCCGCACCGACTACGAGGAATGCCTCGCCTGCCAGTGAGGGCCGACGGCGCGTGAAACAGGGGCCCGGTGGAAACGCCGGGCCCTTTTTCGTGGGCCGCGGCCTCGTCATTGCGTCCTTCGCGACGCTCGCCCAAGGCTCGCTCCTCAGGATGACGAAGGTGGGTGGCAGGCACAGTCTTCGTCATCCTGAGGAGCGGACCGGCAGGTCCGCGTCGCGAAGGACGCACCCCGCCAGATCCGGCGAAATTCGCGGCGAAATCAGGCGAGAAAACCGCCGGTTCCGGCCAGTTCGGTCAAATCACCGCGAAAAACCATCAAATGCCCGGGAACGCCCTGGCCCGATCCGGGTTTTCGTCTTCACACAAACGAGAGGACGCCACCCCCCATGCGCAGCCACATCATCTCCGTTCTGACCGTCGCCGCCGGCGCCCTGGCCCTGACCGCCTGCAGCGGCCCGGCCGAGGACGCCGCCAACCAGCGCGCCGACGCCGTCGAGCAGTCGGCGGAAAACCGCGCCGACGCGCTGGAGAACCAGGCCGACGCCACGCGTGACGCCGCCGCCGGCGGCACCGACGCCCGGAAGGACGCCGCCGACGCCACCGCCGACTCACTGGAGCGCAAGGCCGACGCGGTCGAGGACGCCGGCGAGAAGCAGGCCGACGCGATCAAGAAGGAAACCGACCGCAAGTACTAGGAGGGCCGGGGACATGTACCGGCTTCGGTACGTGTCCCCATCCGCTTGAAGCGGCGGGGGACACGCACTGAAGTGCATGTCCCCGAGGCTACCCCGCCGGCGCCAGCGTAATATCCACCATGATCTCGCCGGAGATCGCCTCCAGCGCGGTCTGGGCCGCGTCGGCGGCCAGGCCGGGCGGCAGGCGCAGGCGGGCGTCGAGGTGGAACAGCGGCGCGCCGGAATGCGGCTCGGCGCTGACCCGGGTCTCGAAGCTTTCGATATTGGCGGAGAGGTCGCCGAGCGCGGCGGTCACCTGGCTGACGATGCCGGGCCGGTCCTGGCCGACCAGCGACAGGGCCAGCGCCTCGCCGGCCGGGGCCTCGGCCTCGGCGACGGCCGGCGCCAGCCGCACCTCCAGCCCGGCCGCGTCCACCGCCGCCACGGCGGCGCGCAGGGCCTGGGTCCCCTCGGCCGGCAGCTCGACCAGCACCGAGCCGACATAGAGGCCGCCCAGCCGGCTGAGCCGGCTCTCCAGCCAGTTGCCGCCCGCCGACAGCACCGCCGCCGCCAGCGACCGGGTCAGCCCGGGCCGGTCGCTGCCGACCACGCTGAGCACGAACAGAGCCATGGATGATCTCCCTGCGTTGGGGGGTGGTGGTAGCATTGGGCGTGGTGAGCTCGCCAGTCCTCCCCGGCTCTGCCGGGGAGGGGGACCATGCGGAGCATGGTGGAGGGGAGTCGGTGCACGGCCTTCCTCCACCGCGCTCGCGGGGGGCGCCACGCGGCATCTCCCCTCCACCGCTCTCCGAGCGGTCCCCCTCCCCAGCAAGCTGGGGAGGATTGAAAACAAACAGCTTTACCCCCGCCAATCCCCCTCCCCCGGCGCCGGGCGCATCATCGCGGCATGACAGAGCGCACCGGACGACCCCGCCCCCGCACCTATGACAAGCACCCCGCCCCCGTCTGGGAAGCCATCCGACGCGGCTATGTCGGCGGCGAGACCGTGCCGCGACTGGCGGAGCGGTTCGGCGTGAAGACCGCGATCATCTACTGGCGATCCCGGGAACATGGCTGGCGGGAGGAACGCGACGCCGCCCAGGCCCGCGCCCGCCAGAGGGCCTGGGACGACGTTCCGCCCTGGGCCGACCTCAGCATGTCGCCGAGCCAGTGGTCACCGCCTCCCGGCTGGTTCGACGGCGCGACGCCGCCGCGCCCGGATCGGCCGCCCGCCTCTCCCACGGACGCGGCCCGCGACGCCTTCTCGCGCTCGGCCCAGGCCATGCAGCAGGACCGTCCGGACGAGGCGCAACGCTGGGCCCGGCTGGCGACCCAGATGAACCGGCTGGCGCCCGCCGACCCGGCCCCGTCGCCGGCCCCAACGGCGGCCCGGGACCCCGGGCCCTCCCTGACCGAGCGCTACCCGATCCCCCCCGGGCTGGAGAAAGCCATGGCGCCCTTCGTGGAGGGCGGCGCGGCATACCGCGCCCAGGTCTACGCCTCCGCCAGGGCCAAACAGGACGATCCCGGCCACTACAGCGAGGACCTGACCCCGGACGAGGCGGCCATGCTCGGCGGCGAGCACTTCGTCCCCGGGGGCAATGCCCCGACCGACCCGGACCACGTCGACGACGGCCTGGACCTGTTCCGCTACTACCGGCCCGGCAAGGGCACCAGCTGGGAGAAGCTGACCGCCCTGGCCGAGAAGCGGCTGGACATGCTGGTGCGGGACATGTGGACCGGCGGGCGCTGGGACGACGCGCTCGGCCTGCCCGACTATGTGTTCGATCCCCGGGTCGGCCGCATCGCGCGCACGGCGGACCTGCCGGAAGCGGGCGAGCTGTTCGCGCCGCCGGGCGACGTCGAGGCGGTCCGCGCCCTTTTCGACCGGCCGATGCCGCCCGTCGCCGACCTGCCCGCCCCGCCGCTGCGCTGGATCATTCAGAAGTGGCTGCCGTCGTGGAACGAGGAGCACCCGGCCGACCCCTGCACCGCGCTGCAGGCCATGACCATCCACCAGCTCTGGACCCGCGACCCGCGCCTGGAGGCCGAGCTGATCCCCGAGGAACAGTTCCACGCCCGCATCCTGTGGGAAGAGCGCTGGGCGAAGGACGGCGTAGAGCCGGTGCGGCCGAAGAACCCCTGGACCGAGGCGGACGAAGCGAGAGAGGCGGAGCGGGAACGGGTGTGGGCGGCGGTGAAGGAGAAGCGGGCGGCGCAGCGGGTGCAGGCGCGGGCGGAGTACGCCGATGCGGGGGAGGAACCGCCGCCGGAGGTGAGGACGGTGCGGGGCGGGTTCAGGGTGCGGGTGTTGTGAGGGGGGGGCTAACACTCAACCAGCTCTTCGACGACGCCAAGGGCCGCATCGCTATCCGAGGCGCTGTCGCGGTCCTCAACCATCTCCACCAACGCCACGACCGCGCAGCCCTTGCGGCCTTGTGTTGCCAGCCGAAGCCCCAACTGCCTCTCTTTCTCCAAGTTCACCAGAGCAAGATCTTCATCGTCGAGTTGGATCGATAGAACATCTCCAGACACGGCGTAGCCATCTGCGAACAGATAGATTGTATCGCCAACTGCGAACTTCCCGACCATCGGCCCGACAATCACGGATCCGGCCTTGATACAAGAATTCACCGTGCCTCGTACCTCAGCCGCGCCGCTCCTGAGAAGGCAGGCCAAACCAGCGTGTCGAACAAAATCAGCCATTGCACCGCAAAGTACTTCCATGAAGGTGCAAAATTCTGCCAGCGTCTCGGGACCAAGCACGTCATCAACAACGATGCCACCATGGGCAGCTTCGTTTCGGTATTTTATCAGTTCTGCCAACTCCGCTTCGGCCGAACCGCCGACGCGGTCTCCGCAATCAAAGAAAACGCTAATGGATGGGCTTTTGGAGATCCAACTTTCGATTCCCGGCATTCCAGAGGCTGCGAATAACTTGCCGAGCTCGGAAAGTCTCAAATTTTGCTCGTGGGCGAGCATCGCTTTGGGTTCTAGGACAAATTTCTTACCACCAAGCGCCAACCCGTACTGATTTACTACGAACGCTAGATCGATTTCCGCGTATCTTGGACCGTCCTTCTTTTCCATAATCTTAGACAGCCCGCTTCTGTACGCTACTTGTACAGACGGCGGAAGTTCCGCGAACCTGAAATTTGTCTGGAGTAGTGACAGGTGCTCTACGATTAGCTGGTGAGCGAAATGTTCGTAGATCGCGTACAGCCTCGTAACAGCGGTACAATGATCAATAATGCGCCACTCTACGCGATCAGGCGCCACCTCTGCGAGAATAGGCTCGAAGCACGGTGGCATTCTCCCGCAAGTTAAAGATCCATCATGTATCGCAGCTCTAAGTACGTCCGACGTACTGAGATGTCGGGCCACCGCACCGATCGCCTCTCTCGCTCGATCTAATATCGCCTCGTACATCCTACGGATTCATCACTTCCGCCAGCATCGCGCCGTACAAGTCAATTCTATCCAGAATATCTTGCTTTGTGTTTCCTCGACCCGTGAACGCACCCTCGTCGTTTTCGATGAAGAGTTTTCTCGTAGCGCTCACTATCGCTTGGGCCCTAGTTTTAACGCGGCCCGCATCTCCGATGTATTGAGATAGTCCAATCATGACCGCGTCCTGGAATGCCTTGTGCGGCTTGGCATCCCAATCATCATGATCAACATGGTATGGCCGGAAGGGTTCGCCGCCGTATACCTCGTAGGCTAACGCCAGAGTCTCAAGGTAAAGGCCCTTTAAGTGATCAATGTCGGTCTGCTCAAATTTTGCAGCCCTTCTCATGTACATATCAAGAAAACCTTGCATCCCGCCTCGGTAGTGCTCTGCGTGGCGAAGCGCAAAGAATCTTAGAACAATTTCGTTGTCGCCCATTTTGGAAAATAGACTGCTCTCGAGAAGATTTTTGTTTGTATCGATCTCCTCCGCCACCCACCTCGGAAGCCCCCATACATCTCGGAACAGGTCAGAGCGACTCAACTCATCGAGGAGGTCGTTGAACTTGCCTCTGTACAGCGCGTTTCGGATTTCCTGACGCTCAAGCTTTATGCCGCCTGTATTCAATCTATCGAACACCGTTTCCCGGAGCATCGACTCTTCTTCCTCGCTCTCCGTCGACTCTTTCATGAGCACGATCGAAGTTATAGATCGACGATCTACACCTGCTTTGATTTTTTCAGGAAGAGTCTTGTAGCTACGACCATTCAACTCTGGCCATATCTTTAGTCCACGAAGCTTGAAAGAATTTGCGTAAAACTCTTTGATAGCAGTTATTCTTTGCTGTCCATCCATTACTTCATATGAATTGAAATCGCGCTCGTATAGAAATACCGGTGGGACCGGTATGTTCATAATGAAAGATTCAATTAGAAGACTTTGCTGCTTAACATCCCAGCGGGGTCTCCGTTGGTAGAAAGGGCGCAAGTCCATATAGCCCGGATCTTTAAGCTGATTAACGAAGCCGGGGAGTTTCTCGCGGTTTGTCTCAATAACGATGCGGCCTTCGCCGCGCGTATAACGCTCGTTGATGGCACGATCATCGGGTCGGACAGGCCGTTCTCCGACGTCGTCGTCCCACATGTCGATTTCGCTCGGGGACAGCTGCGTCATCCTACTCACACGTCTTGATTGCACCGAAGCCTGCATCGTCCGGGAATTCTGAGGAGGGTGTCAAGCGTCACTGCGAAAGGGGGTGAAAGGGGACGCACGCTCATTTTGCGAATGGGAACGTCGTCGTTCTTCGCGGTGTCTGGGTCCCGGCTTTCGCCGGGATGAGCGGGGCCGTGGAGCCATCAGCGGGGCCCGCTGACTCAGCAGCCCCCTAGTTCACCGCCCCCACCGCCGCCGCGCCGCCGGCCGGGTCGGCGATCCAGGCGGGCCAGAGGTCCTGGGGCCAGGCGGCGATGACGTGCAGGCGGTGCAGCTCGGCCAGGGTCTGGCGCAGGGCGACGGTGGCGATGCTGAGGGCGCGGGACTGGCCGCCGGCGAAGCGCAGGGTCAGGGCCAGGCGGTCGCCGCCGGGGGCGATGGTGACCTCATGGACGAGGCCGACCGTGGCGTCGGGGCCGGGGCGGACCGGCGGGGTGGCGCCCATGGCCTGGACGGCGGCGGCCTGTTCCCAGGACTGGCGGCCGGGATCCTCCAGCGCCGAGGCCGGCGGGGTCAGCATGGGGACCAGGGCGCCGACCAGGCCCCGGCACAGCCGCTGGGTCAGCCACAGCCGCGTGGCCGCGCCGTCGGCGTCCTCCGCGTCGAGGGCGATGCGGTCCTCGGCCGGGTCGTACAGGAAGGAGAACCGGGTGATCTCGGCCATCGAGGGTCGCGGGGCGTCCATGCTGCGTGCGCGCCTTCTGCCTAGCGCCTCGGGCGGCGCGGTCCAGCAAAAACCGCCGGGCGGGGCGGGCGGGGGCGCCGTGGCCCGAAGCGGGTAAGCAGATTGTTGGCGCCGTCGTGACAGGGTGGGTGTCGAAAGGCGGCCCCTCCGATGACGATGCGAGCGATCCTGAACCGCGAGGGCCCGGCCTGGCCGGCGGGAGCGGGCCGGTGAGCGATCGCAGTGTTCGCCGCCTGACCGACCTGGAGCATTCCGGCTCGACGGCGCGGGTGCTCAACCTGCTGGCGCCGCACCGGATCAGGCCGCCCGACCCGGCCCTGGAGACGGCGCCCTTCTTCCAGAACCGGCTGCTGAACCGCTGCTTCATCGTCAAGCACCGGGTGCGGCCCAACGAGGTGGACCTGCTGGCCCGGCCGCGGGCGACGGCGACCAAGATCATGGCCCCGATCGAGGGCACCGACCTGCGGCTGGGCGCGCGGTTCCTGATGCTGGGGCAGAAGGACTTCGACGCCTCGGCCGAGGAGATGTTCGGCGACGCGCTGCGGCCCGGCAAGCGCGACCGCCAGGTTCTGGACCTGATCGACGACCTGCCCTCGCTGGACCCGTTCCTGCTGCGCGAGCAGATGCGCCAGCACGGGTTCGAGCCGGCGCGGGCCTATTTCGCCATCTCCGACGCCGACATCCAGCGCATGTACGCCTTCGTGCGCGAGGAGGTGATGGCGCTGGTGTCGCTGTCGGGGTCGAGCGCGGCCTCTGGCCAGTCGCACGCCGCGCGGCTGGTCGAGAAGCTGCTGTCCAGCAGCGCCGACAGCGGGTTCAAGCCGCTGCAGGAGACGCTGAAGCTGAGCGACCAGGACTATCAGGACGGCGTGTTCTGCTGGCGGGGGTTCCTCTACTACAAATGGGTGCTCAAGGATCTGGGGCCGACCATCACCCGGGTGATCGGCGCCATCGAGCGAACCCAGCCGCGCGGGGCCCGCGACCCGGAGGCCTCGGCCTATCTGCCGGCGGCGCGCGCCCGGCTGGCGACCGCCATCGTCACCGCCTGCGCCGGCGCCGACCGCACCCTGGGCATCTACGACAAGGCCTATCTGTCGCTGACCCGCGACGGCAAGCCCGGCGCCTTCCGCGACTTCCTGCTGACCGCCCCGACCCTGTTCATGGACCTGGGCGAGCAGCTGGGGGCGATCCAGCACATCGTCAGCTTCTGGCGTTACCGCTTCCCCGAACGCAGCCGCGCGCCGATCGACGCGGTGGAGATGATGGACCTGTTCCTCGACTTCGAGGACAGCCTGGCCTTCCTGGCCGGGCCGGCGGGCATGGCCGCCGCCTGAGGCGTCAGGCCTCCGCCGCCTCCGCTGCCGCCTCTGCCTCCACGAACACCGCCTCGAGCAGCGCCCGGGCGTCGACCGGCTTGGTCAGGAAGCCGTCGGCGCCGGCTTCTTCGGAGGCGCGGCGGTGCTCGGGCAGGGCGTTGGCGGTGAGGGTGAAGATCCGGGCGCGCGGGCGGCCCTGCGCCGCTTCCCGGGCCCGGATGGCGCCGATGGCGGTCAGGCCGTCCATGACCGGCATCTGCATGTCCATCAGGATCAGGTCGAAGGCCCGGGCGTCGCATCGGTCGACCGCCTGCTCGCCGTTCTCCACCGACTCCAGGTCGACCAGGTCGGGGTCGAGCATCAGCTCGATGACCCGGCGGTTGATCGGGTGGTCCTCGGCCAGCAGCACCCTGACCCGTCGCGCGGCCGCCCCGCCCGGCCCGCCGGGGCCGTCGGCCTCCGCCCCGGCGGGCGGGTCGGCGCACTGGATCGGCAGCTGGAAGCTGAACGTCGCCCCGCGCCCGGCCTCGCCGGTCGCGCTGATCGTCCCGCCCATCAGCTCGACCAGCGAGCGGGAGATGGCCAGGCCCAGGCCGGTGCCGCCGAAGCTGCGGGTGGTGGAGCTGTCGGCCTGCTCGAACCGCTCGAACAGTCGCTCGGCCTGGTCGGGATCGAAGCCGATGCCGGTGTCGCTGACCGAGAAGCGGGCGATCGGCCCGGCCTCGCCCTGTTCGACGCGGATCGACAGCCGGATCTCGCCCTGGCGCGTGAACTTGACCGCGTTGCTGAGCAGGTTGGACAACACCTGGCGGATGCGCAGCGCGTCGCCGCGGAACCAGCCGCCGCAGCCGGCGGTCAGCTCCATGCGCAGCTCGACGCCCTTCTCGCGGGCGCTGGCGCGGAACAGGGCGTGGACCTCGTGGGCCAGGGCCCTCAGGTCGAAAGGCTCGCTGGCCAT
Source organism: Caulobacter sp. (assembly GCA_030683005.1). Lineage (GTDB taxonomy): Bacteria > Pseudomonadota > Alphaproteobacteria > Caulobacterales > Caulobacteraceae > Caulobacter. The sequence continues at coordinate 25,487 of JAUXMY010000020.1, forward strand.
CGTCATGCGGCCGGCGTCGACCTTGGCCAGGTCGAGGATGTCGCCGAGCAGGCTTTCCAGCGCCCGGCCCGAGACCTCGATCAGCTGCACCATCTCCCGCTGGGCCGAGGTGAGCGGCGTGCGGGCCAGGGCCTGGGCGACTCCGAGCACGCCGTTCAGCGGGGTGCGGATTTCGTGGCTCATGTTGGCCAGGAACACCGACTTGGACCGGCTGGCCCGCTCGGCGACTTCCCAGGCCTCGCGCAGGCGCCGTTCATTGGCCCTGCGGTCGGACAGGTCGCGGATGATGGCCGCGAAGTAGCGACCGTCCGGAGTCTCCAGCCGGGCCAGGGAGGCCTCGGCGGGGAAGGCCTCTCCGTTGCGGCGCAGACCCAGGATCTCGGCGCGGTCATGCATGCGCAGACTGGAAAGGTCGCCGCGGGCGAACCGTTCCACGTGACCCTGGTGAGCGGCGCGAACCGCCTGCGGCATCAGGAGCTCGACAGACTGGCCGACGACCTCCCGCTGGCTGTAGCCGAACAACGCCTCGGCCCCGGTGCTGAAGAACTCGACCCGCCCTGTGGCGTCGGTGACGACGATGGCCTCCGGCGAGATGGCCATCATCCCCGACAGCATGTCCTGGCTGCGGCGGGCGGCGGCCTGCAGAGCCCGCAGGTCGGTGATGTCCTGCACCGCGCCCAGCATGCCCGCCGGCTGGCCGTCCGGGCCCCGCATCAGCTCGCCCTGCTCGATGACCCACCTCACCTCGCCACAGGGGCGGACCACGCGATGCTCGATGCGATAGGGCTCGCCCTCCAGCGCCCGGTCCACGGCGGTGGTCACAAGGTCGCGGTCGTCAGGGTGGATACAGGCGAGGAAGGCCTCGTAGCTGGGAACGAAGCTGGCCGGATCGTGGCCGAAGATGCGGAAGATCTGGTCAGACCAGATGAGGCCGCCGCTGGCGATGTCCCACTCCCAGCTGCCCGTTGCGGACAGGCGCTGGGCCCGTTCGAGGTGCGCGAGAGCGCAATCTGACGGAGTGGGGCCGCTCATCTATGCCGCCAGCGGAGCCTGGTGCTGGACGAGCCGCTCCACGACCAGCCGGCTGATCATCCGCCCCTCAAGCGGCAGAATGGCGTCAACGACGCTGGCGCCGTCCCGTTCGCAGACGGCGGGCGGCGACTGCAGCTGGGCGGCGGAGACGTGGAAGGTTTCCTGCACGCTGTCCACCAGCAGCCCGGCCAGCCGGTCGCCACACTGGGCGACGACAATGACGTGGCGGCTGGTCGGCTCGGTGACCCCCAGATCAAGCTGGGCGGCCAGATCCAGCACCGGCATGACGATGCCCCGCAGGTTGATCACGCCCTTGACGTAGGCGGGCGCGTGGGGGACCGGCGTGGCCGGCGTCCAGCCGCGAATCTCGCGGACGGCCTTGATGTCGACGCAGAACTCCACGTCCTTGACCACCAGGGTGATGACCTCGATGCGGTCGTCATCCCGGGCGAGCACGTCGATCAGGTCGGCGGCCATCAGAACTCTTCCCAGTCACTGGCGGGCTTGACGGCGGCGGCCGCGCCAGAGCGACCGAACGAGGCCAGTCGCGCGCGGGCCGCGTGAACCGGATTGTCGTCCCTGGCGGGTGCGGGGGCAGGCGCAGCTGCGCGGCTGTATTTCGGAGTCGCCTGACCATCGCCACTGATTTCGAACCTCGACACCAGGTTGGCGAGACCGGCGGCCTCGCTTCGCAGGCCCGCCGCGGCGGCGGTGGCCTGTTCGACCATGGCGGCGTTCTGCTGCGTGATCTGGTCCATCTGGTTCACGGCCGTGTTGACCTCGCCCATGCCGGTCGCCTGTTCGTGGGTCGAGGCGGCGATCTCGCCGACCAGGGCGTCGATGTTGGCGATCGCCTCGACGATCGCCGACAGCGCCTTGCCGGTGTCGCCGACGAGTTTGGCGCCGCGGTTCACCTGGGCGCTCGAGGTGCTGATC
>JAUXMY010000033.1 GCA_030683005.1 Caulobacter sp.
GCGAGCGGGAGGATAATGCCCATTGCGCTCAGCCCTCGAAGCCTCTCCGCGGCGGAGCGCGTCAGGCTTTCGTCGAAACACACCCAACTACCCCCACGGTCCCGGACGGGAGCCGTGGCGCTCCGCCGTCCTCCCCAACCTGTCCGGGCCCCGCCCGCCCGGGCGGCGAAGCCGTGCCTCCGCACGCCCTCCATCCTTGCGCCTCGCGCGGCGATCCCTAAGATCGCGCGCACTTCAAACAAGCGTACGAAACGTGGGGAAACACCGATGGCCGACGCCGAGCCGACCGCCCAGGACCTCAACTCCGGCACCAAGCCGGTCGACGAGCGCCACCGTATCGACGAGGGCAGGCTCGAGGCCTGGCTGAAGGCCAATGTCGAGGGCTACGCCGGTCCGCTGGAGGTGCGCCAGTGCAAGGGCGGCCAGTCCAACCCCACCTACCAGCTGGTCACCCCGAACAAGCGTTACGTCCTGCGCCGCAAGCCGCCGGGCAAGCTGCTGCCCAGCGCCCACGCCGTCGACCGAGAGTTCAAGGTGATCTCGGCGCTCGGCAAGACCGGCTTCCCGGTGGCGAAGGCCTACGCCCTCTGCACCGACGACGACGTCATCGGCACGATGTTCTACGTCATGGACAACGTCGAGGGCCGCATCCTCTGGGATCTGACCCTGCCCGACTACCAGCCGGCCGAGCGCAGCGCGATCTACAAGGCCAAGATTGCCACCCTGGCCGCCCTGCACAACACCGACTACGAGGCCATCGGCCTGGGCGACTACGGCCGGCCGGGCAACTATTTCAGCCGCCAGATCGACCGCTGGATGAAGCAGTACAAGGCGTCGGAGACGTCTTCCATCGCCTCGATGAACCGGCTGATGGAGTGGCTGCCCGCAACCACGCCCGAGGACGACAAGACCTCGATCGTCCACGGCGACTACCGTCTCGACAACATGATCCTGCACCCGACCGAGCCGAAGGTCATCGCGGTGCTGGACTGGGAGCTGTCGACGCTGGGCAACCCGCTGGCCGACTTCTCCTACCTGCTGATGCACTGGGTCATGCCGGGCGGCGAGCGCGCCTCGCTGTCGGGCATCACCGACTTCAAGGCTTCCGGCATTCCCACCATCGAGGAGGCGGTGGAGCAATACTGCGCCCTGACCGGCCGTAGCGGCCTGCCCAACCTCGACTGGTACTTCGCCTACAACCTCTTCCGCCTGGCCGGCATCTGCCAGGGCATCGTCGGCCGGGTCCGCGACGGCACCGCCGCCAGCGCCCACGCCCAGACGATGGAGGCCCGCGTGCCCGTTCTGGCCGACACGGCGCTGCACTTCGCGAAGAAAGCCGGCGCCTGATGGCCGCCTCGCGCACCACCAGACGCCTGCTGGCCGGCGGCGCGATCGGCGCCCTGGCCATCGTCGCCGGGCTCGGCCTGGCGCAGGCGCGCCAGACGCCCGCCGCGCCGGCCTCCACCTGCGTCCAGGCCGGACGCCTGCTGGCCGACCCGGCCGGCGGCAAGGTCGAGACGGGCAAGACCCTGATCGTCGAAGGCGGCAAGATCGCCCGCGTCGAGGACGGCTATGTCTCCGACGGCTGCGCCAGCGTGATCGACCTGAAGGACAGCTTCGTGCTGCCCGGCCTGATCGACAGCCATGTCCACCTGACCAGCGAGAACGGACCCAACCAGCGCATCGATCGCTTCACCAAGACCCGGTCGGACCTGGCGCTGGACGGCGCCTGGTACGCGATGAAGACGCTGAAGGCCGGCTTCACGACAGTGGCCGACCTGGGCTCGCCCAATGAGTCGATCTTCGCGCTGCGCGACGCCATCAAGGCCGGCCGCGTTCCGGGACCGCGGATCGTCGCCGCCGGCTCGCCGATCTCGGTCCATGGCGGCCACGGCGACCCCGGCAACGGCGTGCCCGAGGCGCTGGTGCCTATGTACCGGCCCTCCTCCGTCTGCTCGGGACCCGACGACTGCCGCCGCGCCGTCCGCGAGCAGGTCCGCGCCGGGGCCGACATCATCAAGATCACCGCCACCGGCGGCGTGCTGTCGCCGACCGCGGCGGGCCTGGCCCAGCAGTTCTCCAATGACGAGCTGAAGGCCATCGTCGAGGCCGCCCATTCCATGGGCCGCAAGGTCACCGCCCACGCCCACGGCGCCGACGGCATCAACGCCTTCCTGCGGGCCGGCGGCGATTCCATCGAGCACGGCACCTATGTCGACGCCGAATCGATCAAGCTGTTCAAGGCTGGCGGCGCCTGGCTGGTCCCCACCCTGATGGCCGGCGACTTCGTGGTTCGCGAGGCCGGCAGGCCCAATACGTATCTGCTGCCCGCCCAGCGGGACAAGGCGCTGATCGCCGGGCCGCTGATGGTCGACATGACCCGCCGCGCCTACCAGGGCGGCGTCAGGATCGCGTTCGGCACCGACACCGGCGTCTCGGCCCACGGCGACAACGCCGGCGAGTTCGCGCTGATGGTCAAGGCGGGCTTCACCCCCATCGACGCCATCCGCAGCGCCACCGTCGGGGCCGCCGAGCACCTGGGCCTGTCGGCGCTGGTCGGGGCCCTCAAGCCCGGCCTGCAGGCCGACCTGATCGCCGTGAAGGGCGACCCCACGACGGACGTCACCGAGCTGACCAGGGTGACCTTCGTGATGAAGGGCGGGGCGGTTTACCGGTAATCCAACTGTCGATCCTCCCCAGCTTGCTGGGGAGGGGGACCGCCGGAACGGCGGTGGAGGGGAGATGCCGCGTGGTGGCTCCTTGAAGCGCCGTGGAATGAGTCAGTGCACCGACTCCCCTCCACCACGCTTCGCGCGCGGTCCCCCTCCCCCTCGCTACGCTCCGGGGAGGATTGAGAGCACCACCGCCTCGTCCTCGAAGGTCGCCTTTACCGGCCACATCGCCACGCGGGGCCGCCACTCGGCCGGCAGTCGCACCCAGTCCTTTTCGGTGGTCACCAGCCCGGCGCCGAAGTCTTCGGCGCGCCTGGCCAGCGCCTGGAGCGTCCGCTCGTCGAACGCCCCGTGATCCGGGAAGGGCGCGAAATCCTTGAGCTCGCAGCCGGCGGCGGTCAGGGCCCGCTCGACCTTCCAGGGCTTGCCGACCCCGGCGAACCCGACCTGGGGCCCGGGCGGCGGCGGGGCGGCGGGCTCGAGCCGCGCCACCAGCACCGGCGTATCGCCAAACAGCGCCAGCAGCTCGGGATCGGCCTGCGGCAGGTCGGCCGGCAGCAGCAGCACGACCGCGTCGGCCCGCGCCAGCCCCACGGCCAGGGGCTCGCGCATCGGCCCGGCCGGGAAGACCGCCCCGTCGCCGAACGGCCACTCGTTGTTCCGCGTCTCGCCGTCGACCACGACCAGCGACAGCGCCTTTTTCAGGGACGGGTTCTGGTGGCCGTCGTCCATGACCACCACCTGGGCGCCGGCGGCCCTGGCGGCGCGCGCCCCGGCGGGTCGGTCGGCGCTGATCCAGATCGGATAGTCGTGGGCCAGCATCAGCGGCTCGTCGCCGACGTCGGCGGCGGTGTGGCGCGCCGGATCGACGCGATGCACGCCCTTCAGCCGCCCGCCATAGCCCCGGGACAGGCCGTGGGCCGTCACGCCCCGCGCCGTCAGCAGCCGCAGCAGCTCGCGCACCACCGGCGTCTTGCCCGTGCCGCCCGCCGTCAGGTTGCCGACGCAGATCACCGGCAGGCCGGCGTCCACCGGGACCACCCTGGCGATGCGTCTGGCGGTCGCCGCCGCCCAGATCCAGGACAGCGGCGTCAGCAGCATGCGGCGGACCTGGCCCGGCGCCTTGTCGCGGACGTACCACCAGCGGGGCGTTGACAGCTTCATGGCAGCAACGGCTCCAGCGCGGCCCAGGCGTCGTCCAGGGCCGCCGAACGCGACCGGGCGAAGGCGCGGGCGGTGGCGCCGGTGCGTCTGGCCCGCGCCGGATCAGAAAGCAGGCCGTGCATCAGCCGGGTCAGGTCCTCCGGCCGGTCGGCCAGCAGGGCGGCCTGCTCGGCCAGCATCTCGCCGTAAACGTCGGTGAAGTTGAACGCGAAGGGCCCGGTGACCGGCGGCGTGCCCAGCCGCGCCGGCTCGAGCGGATTGTGGCCGCCGATAGCGTCCACGAAACTGCCGCCCATCACCGCCACATCGGCCAGCCGGAACCACAGCCCCATCTCGCCCAGGGTGTCGGCGACGTATGCTTCGGTGTCGGCGGCGATGGGCTCGCCGGCCGACCGCAGCGCGACCTGGCCACCGCGCCCCCGCAGCAGGGCCGCTGCCTCGCCGCCCCGCTCGGGATGCCGCGGCGTGATGATCAGCAAGGGCGCAGGCGCGATGGCTGGCATCGCGGCGAACGCCGAGGCGATCAGGGCCTCTTCGCCTGGGTGGGTGCTGGCCGCCAGCGCCACCGGGCGCGCGCCGATGGCGGCCTTCAGCCGCGCCAGTTCCACCTCATCGCAGGCCAGCGGCTCGCCGACATACTTCAGATTCACCAGCGGCCCGCCGACGCCGTAGGGGGCCAGCCGCGCCTGCGTGGCCCGGTCCTGGGGCAAGACCAGATCGAAGGCCTTCAGCACCGTTGTCACCATTCCGCGAGTCCGCGCCCAGCCCTTCGCGGTCTTCTCGGTGATCCGCGCCGACAGCAGGACGAGCTTCGCGCCCCGCGCCTTCGCGCCGAGGATCAGGTTGGGCCAGAACTCGCTCTCGACGAAGATCGTCATGTCCGGCCGCCAATGGTCGAGGAAGCGTCGCGAGGCGCCCGGCGTATCCAGCGGCGCGTACTGATGGATCGCGCCCGCCGGCAGCCGCTTCGAGAGCAGGGTCGCCGAGGTCACGGTGCCCGAGGTCACCAGCACCGCGATGTCCGGCCGCCGCTCGCGCAGCCGCTCGACCAGCGGCAGCACCGACAGGCTCTCGCCGACGCTGACGGCGTGGATCCAGACCAGCGGGCTCGCGGGCCGGGCGACGGAGGCGTGGCCCAGCCGTTCGCCCAGCCGCGCGGGGTCTTCCTTGCCCCGCGAGGCGCGCATCCGGAGGATGGCCGGCATGAACGGCTCCAGCAGCCGGACGGCCAGCCGGTACACGGCCAGGGACAGGGGGCGTCCGTGGGTCAACCGCTCAGACCACATGGGCGGGGGCGAGGTGGCAGGGGTGGCCGCCCTCCCCGGTCTCGACCTGCAGGGTCGGGTGGCCGATGCGGAAGGTCTTCGCCAGCCCCTCCGCCGTCTCACGCAGGAACACATCACAGTTGGCGTTGTCGGGCCGGATCAGGTGGGCGGTCAGCGCCGTCTCGGTCGTGCTCATCGCCCAGATGTGCAGGTCGTGAACCTCGGTCACGCCGGGGCGGGCCGCCAGCCAGGCCTTGACCGCCGCCGTGTCCACCCCGCGCGGCGCGGCGTCCAGCGCCATGTCGAGCGAGTCGCGCAGCAGGCCCCAGGTGCCAATGACGATGACCAGCGCGATGATCAGGCTGATGGCCGGGTCGACCCAGAACCAGCCGGTGAACCAGATGACCAGCGCCGCGGCGACCACGCCCAGCGACACCGCCGCGTCGGCGGCCATGTGCAGGAAGGCGCCCCGGATGTTCAGGTCGTGGTGGCCCCTCATGAACATCAGGGCGGTGGCGGTGTTGATGACCACGCCGATGGCGGCGACGATCATCACCGGGCCGGGCGAGATGGGGTCGGGCGAGCCGAAGCGGCGGACCGCCTCCCAGACGATGGCGCCGACCGCCAGCAGCAGCAGGCCGGCGTTGGCCAGCGAGGCCAGGATGGTGCCCTTGCGGTAGCCGTAGGTCCTGCGCAGCGTCGGGGCCTTCTTGGCCATCTCCGCCGCCGCCCAGGCCAGCAGCAGGCTGAGCACGTCCGACAGGTTATGTCCGGCGTCGGCCAGCAGGGCGAGCGAGCCGGTCCACAGGCCGGCGGCGGCCTCGACGGCCACGAAGGCGATGTTCAGACCAGCCCCGATGGCGAAGGCGCGGCCGAAGTCGACCGGCGCATGACTGTGGCCGCCGTGCACATGTCCGTGCGAATGGTCATGGCCGTGGTCGTGGTCGTGATGATCGTGGCCGGAATGATCGTGCGCCATGCTCGTCAGACTCTCACTCGCCGGCGACCGGGTCCAGCAGCGCCTCGGCGCGGCGGGTCACGGCGGTCAGCCGCTCCGCCCATTCGACATTGAGCACCTCCAGATCGTCGTCGCGGCCGGCGTAGACCGGACCGTCCCAGACCATGGCGCCCTTCGAGAAGGGCAGCGGGATCAGGGTGCGATCCCAGCTGCCGATGCGCAGGCAGGGCTTGCTGGCCAGGCCGACGAACAGCACCGGGGCCCCGGTGACGCGGGCAAGCGTCGGCGTTCCGGACTGCATCACCTCGGCCGGGCCGCGCGGGCCGTCCGGGGTGATCGCGATCCCGTTGCCGGCCTTCACCCATTTGATCATGTCGCGGAAGGCCTGCTCGCCGTGCTTGTTCTTGCCGGGGTCCGAGGCCTTCTTCGAGGAGCCGCGAATGGCCGGAAAGCCGATCTGCTGGACGGTCAGGGCGATGAACTCGCCATCGGCGGAGCGCGAGATAAGGGCGCGCATGTCCTGTTTGTCCGGGCCCTGAGGCCAGCTCTGCGGGGCCAGCGGGATGCGGGCGTGCCAGAAGCAGAGTATGGCCCCGCCCCCTGCCGCCCAGACGCCCTGCACCCGGTCCTGTCCCTCGCGTGTCCAGCGCAGGGTGGCGTAGCAGAGGCGCAGCCAGTTGGCGAAAACGAAGGCCAGGACGTTCTGGACGGCGGCGGATCGGAAGAAGGCCTTCAACTCAGGAAGCTCCGGCGGGTGAGGCGTCCAGATCCTGGGCCTTGGCGAGGCGGGCGTACAGGCCGTCCTTCTTCCTGGCCAGTTCAGAGTGAATTCCGGTCTCGACAACACGGCCCTTGTCGATGACGTAGATGCGGTCGGCGTCCTTCACGGTAGACAGCCGGTGGGCGATGACGATGGTCGTTCGCCCGGCCATCAGCCGTTCAAGCGCGGCCTGGACCTGGGCCTCGCTCTCGGTGTCGAGCGCGCTGGTCGCCTCGTCCAGCAACAGAATCGGCGCGTCCTTCAGAAAGGCCCGCGCGATCGCGATCCTCTGACGCTGGCCGCCGGAAAGCCGGGATGCGGCCTCGCCGACCTCGGTGTCGTAGCCGGCGGCGAAGGCGCTGATGAAGTCGTGGGCTGCGGCGCGGCGCGCGGCTTCCTCAATCTCCGCGTCGGTGGCGTCCGGCCGGGCGTAGGCGATGTTGGCGCGAATGGTGTCATCGAACAGGAAGGGCTCCTGGGTGACCAGGGCGATCCGCTCGCGCAGGTCGGCGATGGACACGTCGCGGACGTCCACTCCGTCGATGGTCACCGATCCGGCGCTGACGTCGTAGAAGCGCGGGATCAGGGACAGGACCGTGCTCTTGCCGCCGCCCGAAGGACCGACCAGGGCGACCATTTCGCCCCGGCGCGCCTCGAGCGTCACACCGTCCAGCGCCGGCGAACCGCCGGCATAGGTGAAGACGACGTCCTCGAGCCGGATGTGGCCGGCGGTGTCTGCGGGCATGGGCCGGGGGGCCGCCGGCTCGACGACCTCCGGCTCGACGTCCATCGCCGCGAACAACCGCCGCGCGGCGGTGGCGCCCTCGGCGAAGATGGTTCGCAGATTGGCCAGCTGACGCAGCGACTGGCCGGCCACCATCAGCGCGAGGATGAAGCCGAGAAGGTGGCCGGCGCTGAGCGCGCCGGTCTGGGCCCGCCAGCCAGCGTAGGCGAACACGGCGGCGACCACCGTCATGCTGATGAACTCGGTCACCGGCGCGGCGCGGGACCGCGCGTTGGAGCCCTTGATCAGGTGTTTCTGGCGGCGCTCGACCACGGCGGCGACCCGCGCCTCCTCGTACTCTTCACGGTTCTCGAGCTTGACGATCCGGATGCCGTCCAGCGCCTCGAGGATAGCCTCGGCCAGGGCCGAGGTCTCGCCCATGGCGCCCCTCGTCGCCTTTCGGGCGCGCTTGGAGAAGCGCCGCATCAGCAGACTGGCGGGCGGGGCCACGAGCACGATGGCCAGGGTCAGCCACAGGTCGCTCAGGGCCATGGTGACCACGGCGCCCAGCACGATCAGGAACTCGCGGACATAGTTGACGATGCCGCTGGTCGAGGCCTCGCGGACCAGGCCGGCGTCGTAGAGCATCGAGGACACCCAGGATCCGGAGTGGGCGCTGCGCACCCGGGCGAGATCGGCGCGGATCAGCCGGCCGAACAGCTGGACCTGCACCGCACCGACGACGCCGTTGCCGATGCGGTTGATCAGGGTCGATTGGCCGATCTGCAGCAGGGCCCGCCCCAGCGCCAGTCCGATGATGGTCAGCGGGATGGCGATGACCGCGCCGGGATTGCGATTGGTGACGATGTCGTCGAACGCCGGCTGGATCATCTGCAGCAGTCTGGTGTTCAGCGCCGCGATCAGGGCGGCGCAGAGCAGCGCCACGGCCAGCCCCGGCCAGCGCGGCTTGAGGTACTCGCGCCAGACCCGCGCCATCAGGGCGCGGCTGGGCATGTCGGCGGGCGCGGACATCGGTCGGGGAATCGCCCTTCGGATTTGCGAGCGGAAGCGTAGCGCCCTACTTAGGACGCTCTTTCAGGGAGCGCCACTTGTCCGGCCACGACCTTTCCACGCGGTGGGGCCGCTTCAAGGCCTACTGGGGCTCGATCTGGGGCGATCACGCCTTTCTCCGCATCGGATTCTCCAACGCCCACTGGATCGGTCCGGACATGGTCCGCGCCGCCCAGCCCTGGCCCTACCAGCTGGGCTACTGGAAGCGCGACGGCATCAGGACCATCGTCAATCTGCGCGGCGGCGTCGGCGCGAGCTTCTACGCGCTGGAGAAGGACGCCTGCCGACGGCTGGGTCTGAACTTCGAGGACTTCGTCATCACCTCGCGCGAAGTTCCGAGCCGTGAGCGGGTGCTGGCCGCCAGGGCGCTTTTCGAGCGCATCGAGTATCCGGCGCTGATGCACTGCAAGTCCGGCGCGGACCGGGCCGGGATTATGAGCGTCCTCTACCGGCACTTTCACCTCGGCCACCCGATCCGGGAGGCGGTGAAGGAACTGGGCCTGCGGACCCTGCATGTGAAGCAGGGCAAGACCGGCGTGCTGGACTATGTCTTCGAGCGCTACCTGGCCGAGGCCGAGCCCCGGGGGATCAGCTTCATCGACTGGGTGATGAGCGACGCCTACGATCCAAAGGCGATCAAGGCCGACTTCAAGGAAAGCTGGTGGGGCACGATGCTCGTCGACCGCCTGCTGCGGCGGGAGTAGCGGGCGATCAGGCCCGCTGGTCGAGGCCGCTGATGGTGAACACGGCGATGCCGAGGATCACGAACATCGCCACGGCGATCAGGGTCTCAAGCATGGGGAGCCTCCTCCGATGGAGCCTCCCTACCGCCGGTGTGTGACGGGCGCGCGATGCTCGGGCGACAGTTTCATGGACGAGGCGAGGCGTTGCGTCCTTCGACACGCCTCTTCGCGGCTGCTCAGGATGACCCCGTCAGAAGGCTATCCACCCGCGTCATGCTGAGCAGCGCTCCCCCGGGTCCGGCCAGGGGCCGGCCCAAGGAAAAACTTCGAGCGCGTGTCGAAGCACGCACGGTCCTCAGTGCTGGTAGTCCGCGCTCGACGGGTCCAGCAGCTTGTGGGCGTGGATGATGAAGTAGCGGGCGTGGGCGTTGTCGACCGTCGCCTGGGCCTTGGATTTCCAGGCCGCGTACGCCTCGGCGTAGCTGGGATAGGCGCCGACGAACTCGACCCTGGAGAGGTCGCGGAACTCGGTCCCGTGGACCTCGGTCAGTTCGCCGCCGACGACGATGTGGAGAAGTTGCTTGCCGGACATGTGCGGTGGCCCTTCCGCAGGGTGAGATTCAATTGCGTCGCTCGATATGCCGGACGCGCTCCAGGATCAACGGGTGCAGCGCCGGCGCCGCGCAGACAAGGCTCGGCGCGCGCGGATCGGGCTGATTGTAGCGATAGCCCTGGCCCTTGTGGTCGGTGACCACGGCCCCGGCCTCGCGGCAGATCAGGTCGGCGGCGGCCAGGTCCCATTCGCTCTTGCTGGTCAGGGCGATGGCGGCGTCGAACCGCCCTTCCGCCACCAGGCACATACGGTAGGCGATGGAGTTGCGGGTCTCGATCCTCATCTCCGGCCAGGGCGTCGGCCAGGCGGGATGGCCGAACATCGGCTTGTCGCCCAGCATGGCGCAGCCCTCGACGGCGTCGATGGCGCTGGCGATGATCGGCGCGCCGTTCAGGAAGGCGCCGCCGCCGGCCACGGCGATGAAGGTCTCGTCCAGGTCCGGCGCGTGGACGACGCCGACGACGGGCTGGCCGTCCTCGACGACGGCGATCGACACCGCCCAGAACGGCTTTTCCTTCAGGAAGGCCACCGTCCCGTCGATCGGATCGACCACGAACAGCCGCGATCGGGCCATGCGATCGGAGTCGTCGGCGGTTTCCTCCGACAGCCAGCCGTAGTCGGGACGCGCCGCACCCAGGCGCTCGCGCAGCAGGTCGTCGACGGCGATGTCGGCGTTGGTCACCGGCGAGCCGCCGTCCTTGGCCCAGACCTTCAGCCCCTCGGCCTTCAGCCGGCGGGCGACCAGGCCGACCTCGCGGGCTGCGTCCTCGATGAGGGCGAGGTCCTGCCTCATCGGCCGGCGATCGCCAGGCCGTCGACCAGCAGCGACGGCGAATTGGCGGCGCCGCGGATCTCCAGGTCGGAGCCCGGGACCAGCCGGCCATAAATGTCGATCAGGTTGCCGGCGACGGTGATCTCGGCGACCGGATAGACGGCCTCGCCGTTCTCGAACCAGAAGCCCGAACAGCCGACCGACCAGTCGCCGGTGTTGCTGTTCAGCGACGGCCCGAACATCGAGGTGATCAGCAGGCCGTCCTTCGCATCGGCCATCAGGCCGGCCAGGTCCCGCGTCCCCGGCTGCACGGTCAGGTTGGACGTCCCGACGCCCGGCGGGCCGGCGAGGCCCCGCGAGGCGTGGCCGGTGGTGGCCATGCCCAGCTGCCTGGCCGAGGCGGTGTTGAGCAGCCAGGTGGTCAGGACGCCCCTGTCGATCAGCGCCATCGCCCGGTTGGCCACACCCTCGTCGTCGAACGGCGTGGAGCCCAGCCCGCGCCTGCGGTGCGGATCGTCGGTGATGGTCACGCCCTCGGCGAACAGGCTCTTGCCGAGGTGGTCCTTAAGGAAGCTGACGCCCCGGGCTACGGACGGGCCGGAGATGGCGCCGATCAGCGGACCGATCAACGACGTGGCCAGCCGGTTCTCGAAGATCACCGGCGCGGTGGTCGAGTCGATCTTGCGAGCCCCCAGCCGCTGGACCGCCCGGCGGCCGGCCTCGGCGCCGATGTCGGTCGCGCCCGGCAGGTCGGCGCCGTGGCGGGTGGTCCGCCCCTCGCCGCCCCGCTCCATGCCCGAGCCCTCGCCCGCCACGGCCGAGGCCGACAGCGAGAAGGACGAGGCGCGGTGCAGGCCGTGGAACCCCTCGCTGGTCGCGAAGGCCCAGGAGCCGGACGACCAGGAGGCCGAGCCGCCGTCGGAATTGGTCACGCCCTCGATGGCGCGCGCGGCGACCTCGGCCTCACGCGCCAGCTCCTCCAGACGCTCGGGCGACGGCTCGCCCGGATCGAACAGGTCGAGGTCGGGAAAGGGGCCGGCCGCCAGGCTCTCGCGCGGCGCAAGGCCGGCGTAGGGATCCTCCGGCGCCAGTCGGGCCATGGCCACGGCCCGCTCGGTGAGCTTGCGTCGGCCCTCGGCCGAGATGTCGGACCCCGAGACCGTGGCCTGACGCCGGCCGACGAAGACCCGCAGGCCCAGATCGCGCGATTCCTCGCGCTCGACCTCCTCAAGCGCGCCTTCGCGCACACCGATGGAAAGCGACTGACGCTCGGCGAAAACGGCCTCGGCCGCGTCGGCGCCGGCCTTGAGCGCGGCGGCGACCGTCTCATGTAACTGCTGTTGGTCCATGCTCCGGTTATGGGCGCCCGGATCGCGCGCCGCAAGCAGCTCAGACGATGGCGAAGAACAGGGTGGCGGCGATCAGGTAGACGTAGGCCGCCCAGGTCATGGTCATGCCGACGGCGCGGGGGACGGAGGCGTCGCCGCTGTTGGACATGCCCACGGCGTGGGTCACCCGGCCGGCGAGCAGGATGAAGCCGCCGACATGGACCAGCAGCGGCGCGGCGCCGGCCAGGTCCAGCACGATCAGACCGGCCATGCCGACGGGCACGTACTCACTGGCGTTGCCGAAGGCGCGAATGGCGTGGGCCAGCTCGGGCACGCCCTCGTCGCCGAACGGAATCTTGTGCTTCTGACGCTGCCGCGTGACCAGGGCCGACAGCACCAGCATCAGCAGAATATGGAGTCCGACCCAGAGGGCGGCGGCGTGGCCCAGATTGATGACTTCCATTCCGCGCTACTCCCCGACGACAACAGGGGCGTGATAGGGGCGCCGTTTGAAGCCGCGTGCAACCCTTGTCCGCCCCGCGCGCAAGCGGGGGTTCATGGCCCCCAACACACGCGTTCAGCGCGCGGTTAGAACTCGGTCCAGTCATCCTGCGGCGCCAGGGCCGCGGCCGTCGCGGCTCCGCCGGCGTAGGCCACGGGCCGGGCGGCGGGACGCGGCGGAGGCTGAGGCGCGGAGGCGCCCGGTCCGGACTCGGGCCGTGGCGACAGGCCCCTGACTGGCGGCGCGACCTTCGACGCCGGCGCGGCGGCGACCGCATCGCCGATGTCGAACCGCCCGACCAGAGCCGCCAGGGCGGTCGCCTCCTGCGCCAGCGAATGGCTGGCCGCCGTCGACTGCTCGACCATGGCCGCGTTCTGCTGCGTCACCTGGTCCATCTGGTTCACGGCCGAGTTGACCTGCGCCATGCCGGTGGCCTGCTCATGGGAGGAGGCGGCGATCTCGCTGACCAGGGCGTCGATCTCGGCGACCTCGGCGACGATCCGCCTCAGCGCCTCGCCCGTCTGGCCGACCAGCTTGACCCCCTGCCCAACCTGTTCGGAACTGGAGGCGATGAGGCCCTTGATCTCCTTGGCCGCCTCGGCGGAACGCTGGGCCAGGGCCCGCACTTCCTGGGCGACCACCGCGAAACCCTTGCCGGCGTCGCCGGCCCGGGCCGCTTCGACCCCGGCGTTCAGCGCCAGCAGGTTGGTCTGGAAGGCGATCTCGTCGATCACGCCGGTGATCTGGCTGATCTCGGTCGAGGACTGTTCGATCTGCTGCATGGCGCCGACGGCCTCGTCGACGACCCGGCCGCTCTGCTCGGCGCCCTGGCGGGTGCGGTCGACCGCACCCTTGGCCTGGATCGCCCCCTCGGCCGACTTGCGGACGGTGGCGGTGATCTCGTCAAGCGCTGCCGCGGTTTCCTCCAGGCTCGCGGCCTGGTGCTCGGTCCGCTTGGAAAGGTCGTCGGCCGCCTGGCTGATTTCGCCCGTGGCGGCGCGGATGCCGGCGGCGTTGCCGACGATGACCTTCATGGTGTCCTGCAGGCGGGCAATGGCGGCGTTGAAGTCGTCCTGAAGCTTGCGGTACTCGGCCGGGAACGGCTGGTTCAGGCGCCAGGTCAGGTTTCCGCCGGCCAGCTTCTCGAGGCCCTCGCCCAGCGCGCTGACGACCAGCTCCTGGTCGGCCTCGTTGGCGCGGCGGGCCTCGTCATTGCGCTGGCGTTCGGCGTCGGCCTCGGCGCGGGCGCGCTCCTGGTCGGTGCGCAGGCGGCCGGTCTCGGCCAGGTCGTGGCGGAAGCCCTCCAGCGCCCGGGCGATGCCGCCCAGCTCGTCCCGCGACTCGGTTCCCCGCACCGGCTCGTCGTAGCGGCCGGCGCCCAGGGCCGCGACGGCCTTGCTCAGGCGGGCCAGCGGATCACGGACCACGACGTTGGTCAGCACCAGAAGGGCGGCGAGCACGATGCCCAGCATGACCACGCCGCCCGCCATCAGCGCCAGGGCGAGGCGATCGGCAGGGCCGTTGATCGACTTGAGCGGGATGTCGGTGACCAGCGCCCAGGTCGAGTTGAGACCAGCCAGCCTCGTGGGCGTGATCAGGCGATCGACCTCCTCGCCCGCGGCGTTCCTGACCCCCTTGAGGTGGATGGTCTTGCCGTCGGCGATCGCCGCCTTGACCGCGTCGGCCCCGGCGTCGGCATAGGCCTTGGTCCGGAGTGTGGCGTCGGCGTGGGAGACCCATTTGCCGTCGGCGGACAGCAGCATGACGTCACCCGTGCCGAACGGCTTCATCTTGCCCAGCATGCTGGAGATGTCGCCCAGCGCCAGGTCGATCCCGGCCACGCCGATCAGGGCGCCGTTCGAGTAGACCGGGTGGGAGATCGTGGTGATCAGGGTCGGCTTGCCCTCGATGTCGTAGGAGTAGGGCTCGATCAGCGCCGTCTTGCCGCTGTCGTAGGGGGTCTTGAAGTAGGACTCGTCATAGTCGGTCGCGTTGTCCAGCGGCTCCATGATCAGCTTGCCGTTGGACTTCACCCAGTAGGGCGCGAAGGCGCCCTTGCTGTTTGAGCCGAGCGCGGTGTTGCCGATGAAGGCGGCGTCCTGGCCGTCGAAGGCGTCCGGCGTGGCCATGAACCAGCTGGCCAGCACGATGGGGGTGGCGTCGGCATTGGGCTTCAACATGGCCATGATCGTGGCGCGGTCGCGAACGCCGGACCCGTGCGCCGCGCCGATGCCGGTCGCCATGGCCCGCACCACGCCGCCGACCTCGATCAGCTGCCCTTCAACGTCGGCTGCCGCCTGGTCTCCGAGCGCTTCGGCGTAGTTGGCCGAAAGGCTCTGCGCCACGCCCCGCGTATGCTGCGACACCGCGAACGCCGCCAGCAGCAGGAGCAGGCCGACGACAAGGCCGGCGGCGACCAGCATCTTGCCGGCGACCGAAAGACGTTGAAACGCGCCCATGAAACCCTCCCGAGACCTCATTCGTCTCTAGGAGGGAGATACTTAACAGGACGCTTACCTTGAGAATCCGGCCTCAGGCCTCGCGGCCGATCGGGTAGAGTCGGTAGCGGTCGTCCCAGAAGGGGGTGCGTTCGTAGAACCAGCCGAGCCGCGCGTCCGTATCGCCGGCGAAGATCGGGTCAGCGGCCAGCCTGGCCTCGAACGCCGCCTTCAACGCCGGGTCGGCGGCCAGCATGCGGTCGGCCAGCGGGGCGACGGCGTAACCCTCGATGTACTCGACGCGGTTCAGCACCTCAGGGATCATGCCCCAGGCGAAGAAGCTCTCGGACGACTGCGGCTCCAGCAGCAGGACCACGATGTCGCCCAGCGGCTGGTCGGTGCTGATCCGGACCGAGCCGGCCGGCCAGACCCAGTCGCGCCGCTCGACGTCGACGGCGGTCACGGAAATCGGCACATGCCCCTCGTTGGTGCGGGGCGAGACCTTCGGGTCCTTGAGACGCAGCAGATCGACCGCCACGGTCCGCGGCGCGGTCAGCGTCTCCATCTCCACGCCGTGGATGCGCAGGCGCTCGATCAGGTCGGCGCGGTAGGACGGCACCCAGTAGGCCTTTGGCCGCGCCAGCGTCAGGGTGGCGCGGCTGGCGTAGAACGGCATCTGCCAGAGCTCGGGGTCAGGCTTGCCCAGCCAGCGAATCTCCTCGACCCCGGACGCGGCGCTGGGATAGCGCTCGAACAGGATGCCCTTGAAGGCGCGGGTCGCGGAGGGCTGCTGCTCGGACGTGAAGTTGGCCGGGATCTTGGCCGGGCGCAGGGCGCGGTCCCGCTCGATGGCCGCCCGCAGGCCGGGGCCCTTGGCCGCCAGCAGCCGCATCGCCTCCTCGATGAAGACGTAGGTGCCCAGCACGCGCTGCTCGTGCGGCTTCAAGCTATGGTTCTCGATCAGGATGGTCGGGACGTGCGCCGCCGAGCCCCAGCCATTGGAGAACCGTTCGCCCAGGCCGCCGTCGCTGAGGCCCTTCTTCGGGTCGCGGTCATCGAGGGCGAAGACCAGTTCGCCCGGGATGTGGCCCTGGGCTTCCAGCGCCTCGTAGATCGCCGGCTTGAACGCGTCGTCCAGCCAGCGCGCCGCCGACGGCGAGCGGGACCAGCCGCCGTTCTCGCCGTTGTATCCGAAGGTCACGTCGTACTGGTAGTCGATGCCGTCGGTGACGTGGACGTCGACATAGAGGTCGGGCCGGTACTTGTTGGCCAGGGCCCGCACCGCCCGCATCTCGGGCTGGTCGAGCTTCATGTAGTCGCGGTTGAGGTTCTGGTTGGTCGCGGTGTTGCGCCAGCCTTGGATGCGCGGCCCGCGCTGGTTGGGCCGCGAGTAGGGGCCCGAGCGCTCGTGGCCGTCGACCGACAGGATCGGGATCAGGATCAGGTTCACCCCGTCCAGCAGCCCGTCCTTTCCGTAGAAGGCGATGTCGCGCAGCAGCATCATGCCCGCGTCCTTGCCGTCGATCTCGCCCGGGTGGATGCCGGCCTGGACCAGGAGGATCGGCTTTTTCGGATCGAAGGCCGGCCCGTCCTTGCTGGCGATCACCGCGTAGATCGGCCGCCCTTCCGGCGAGACGCCGAACTGTTCGATGCGGATCAGGTCGCTGGCCGCGTCCAGCCTGTCGAACCAGGCGCGGGTGTCGGCATAGTTCGGGCTGAAGTCGTGCGCCGGATCCTGCTCGAAGGCGCTGGCCCAGGGGTCGGCGGCCGGGCGCAGCAGCGCCTTGCTCGCGCCGTCCCAGGCGGGGGCCGGCGGCAGGAACGGCTGGTCCCACGGCTTGGCGTTGGGGATGGCGGGGGTCGGCTCGGACATGGCGGGACTCGACAGCAGGAAGGCCGCGACGAGGACGGCCGCGAGGGGCGTGCGCATAGGCGAGTCCTAGGCCGATTGGCGCCGGTCGGCTACTCGCTCGCTTCCGCCGATCGCCTCACTTCCAGATCGGCTTGCCGTCACCCGGCAGTCCCAGCCTGCCCCACATGTCGCTGACCCGGTCCACCACGTCCTGGTCCATGCGGATCTGCTCGCCCCATTCGCGGTGGGTTTCGGGGGGGAGCTTGTTGGTGGCGTCGAGGCCGATCTTCGACCCCAGGCCGCTCTCGGGGCTGGCGAAGTCGAGGTAGTCGATCGGGGTGTTCTCGATGACGGTGATGTCGCGCGCCGGGTCCATCCGCGTCGACAGCGCCCACATGACGTCCTTCCAGTCGCGGGCGTTGATGTCGTCGTCCACGATGATCACCCACTTGGTGTACATGAACTGGCGCAGGTAGCTCCAGACGCCGAGCATCACCCGCTTGGCGTGGCCGGGGTAGGCCTTCTTCATCGACACCACGGCGATGCGGTAGCTGCAGCCTTCCGGCGGCAGCCAGAAGTCGACGACCTCCGGGAACTGCTGCTGGAACAGCGGGATGAAGACCTCGTTGAGCGCCTCGCCCAGCACCGACGGCTCGTCGGGCGGCCGCCCGGTGAAGGTGGTGTGGTAGAGGGCGTCCCTGCGCATGGTGATGGCGCTGACCTTGAACACCGGGAAGCGCTCGACGCTGTTGTAGTAGCCGGTGTGGTCGCCGTAGGGGCCCTCGTCCTCGAACTCGTCGAGCAGGACGTGGCCCTCGATGACGATCTCGGCCTGGGCCGGCACCATCAGCGGCACCGTCTTGGCCGGCACGAGGTCGACCTTGGACCCGCGCAGCAGGCCGGCGAACTGGTACTCCGACAGGGTGTCGGGCACCGGCGTCACGGCCGCCAGGATCACGCCCGGGTCGGCGCCGATCACCGCGCAGGCGGGGAGCGGGTCGCGGCGACCGGCCTTCTTGTGGCGGCCGTAGTGCTGGGCCCCGCCGCGATGGGCCAGCCAGCGCATGATCGCCCGGTCCTTGCCCAGCACCTGCATGCGGTAGATGCCGAGGTTGAAGTCGTCCTCCTTGGAGTCCGACGGCCCTTTGGTGACGATCAGCGGCCAGGTGATCAGCGGCGCCGGCTCGCCCGGCCAGCAGGTCTGGACCGGCAGCTTCGTCAGGTCGATCTGGTCGCCCTTGAACACCAGTTCCTGCACCGGGGCCTTCTTCACGACCTTGGGCCGCATGGACATCACCGTCTGCGCCAGCGGCAGCAGCTCCATGGCGTCCTTGATGCCGCGCGGCGGCTCGGGCTGACGCAGGAAGGCCAGCAGCTCGCCGACCTCGCGCAGCTCGCCGGCCGTGGTGCGCGGCTCGCCGCCGAGGGTGACGCCCAGCGCCACCCGCTTCACCGTGCCGAACAGGTTGGCCAGGCAGGGCATCGGCGAGATCGTGCCGTCGGGCATGACCGGCTTTTCGAACAGCACCGCCGGGCCGCCCGCGGCCAGCAGGCGGGTGCAGATCTCGGTCATCTCCAGCACGGTGGAGACCGGCTCGGTCACCCGCACCAGCTCGCCGTCCGCTTCCAGTTTGGCGATGAAGTCCCGCAGCGACCGATAGGCCAAGGTGTTGCTCCTGTTACGCGGGGCGGAAGCTAGGGCGGAGAGGGGGGCGTGTCACGGGGGGCATTGCGTCCTTCGCGACGCGATCCCGAGAGATCGCTCCTCAGGATGACGAGCTCAGTGGAGCGCAAACCACGTTCGTCATGGTGAGGAGCCGGCTCTTGGGCCGGCGTCGCGAACCACGCAACGCCCGTAAGCCTCACCGCCCCGCGTCCCACGCCTTCTGCATCGTCTTCGTCGCCAGCTTGCGCCACCGCCGCTCCAGGAAGCCGCGCAGCTGGTCGGGGTCGAGGCTCTCCAGCCGCGCCAGCACCGAGGGATAATCCTTGTAGTGCGGCGTGAAGTGGAAGGTCTGGGGCTCGACCTCCATCAGCAGGTCGCGCTCATCGAACGACACGTCCATCAACACGGCGCTGTCGTCGTCGCGGCGCACGCGGGTGAAGAACTTGCCCCGGCACAGGTACGACGGCTGGCCGTAGCTGGTCCCTTCCTCGACGGCGGGGAAGGACAGGGCGATGGCGGCGAACTCCTCGCGGGTCATGGCGCTATCCGGCTGACGCGGCCCTCGGGCCGAACATGATCAGGCCGGCGCCGACCAGGCAGACGGCCGCGCCGATCAGGTCCCAGCGGTCGGGCCGGACGTTCTCGACCACCTGCAGCCAGAGCAGCGAGGCGACGATGTAGATGCCGCCATAGGCCGCGTAGGTGCGCCCGGCCATCGGCGCGTCCGCCTGGGTCAGCAGCCAGGCGAACAGCACCAGCGCCACCACGCCCGGCGCCAGCCACCAGATCGGCTTGCCCAGCCGCAGCCAGCCCCAGAAGGCGAAACAGCCGGCGATCTCGCACAGGGCGGCGAGGCCAAAGACGAGGTAGGTCTTCATCGACCGGTCCTTCAGTAGGCCAGCGCCACGCCGTCCTTGCGCATCTCGGTGGCGGCGGCGTAGCGGCCGGGCCAGCGCTCGATGGCCTGATAGCCGCCGTAGCCGCCGGGCGTGTCGCCGACGCGCCAGCCGATGGCGGCCAGCGCCTTGCGGGTTGCGTCCGGCACGCCGCTCTCCAGATGCAGTTCGCCGGGATGGCCCAGCTGCTGGCCGGTCGGCTCCATGCCGCCCTCGTGGTGCCAGCGCGGACTGTCGCCGGCCGCCTGCAGGTCGAGGCCGTGGTCGACCATGTTGCTGATGATCTGCGCCTGGCCCTGGGGCTGCATGTCGCCGCCCATGACGCCGAAGGCCAGCCACGGCTCGCCGCCCCGTGTCGCGAAGCCGGGAATGATGGTCTGGAACGGTCGCTTGCCGGGCGCGTAGACGTTCGGATGGCCGTCGGTCAGGGCGAACAGCTCGCCCCGGTTCTGCAGCATGAAGCCGGTCCCGTCCGGCGACAGGCCGCTGCCCATGCCGCGATAGTTGGACTGGATGAGCGAGACCATCATCCCGTCGCTGTCGGACGTGCAGAAGTAGGTGGTGTCGCCCTTCGACGGCGCCTGGCCGGAATGCACTGGGTTGAGGATGGCGTTCGGCTTGATCAGCCTGGCGCGCTCGGCGGCGTAGGCCTTGGAGTTCAGCCACTCGAGCGGGATCTTCGCGAAGTCCGGGTCGGCGAAGTAGCGGGCGCGGTCCTCGTAGGCCAGGCGCTTGGCCTCGACGGCGTGGTGGATCGAGGCCGCCGACTGGAAGCCCATCGCCTTGACGTCGAACTGCTCGAGGATGTTGAGCAGCTGCAGCGTCGACAGACCCTGGCTGTTGGGCGCGAGGCCATAGACGTCCACCCCACGATAGCCGCTGACCAGCGGCGTGGTCCATTCGCTCTTGTGGGCCTTCAGGTCGGCGCGGGTCATCCAGCCGCCGATGCGCTTGAAATAGGCCTCGATCGCATCGGCGATGGGCCCGTCGTAGTAGGCGTCGCGGCCGCCCTGGGCGATCTGGCGATAGGTCTTGGCCAGGGCCGGATTGCGGAACACCTCGCCCTCGCGCGGCGGGCGGCCGTCGGTCATCCAGACGGCGTTGAAGTTGGCGACCTCCTCGATGCCCGAGGCCGGGTTGTTGTACCGGCGGGCCGAGGCGGCCAGGTAGTAGGCGACGTTCTGGGTGACCGGCGCCCCCTCCTCGGCGTGGGCGATGGCCGGATCGAACAGGTCCTTCCACGGCAGCTTGCCGTAGCGCTGGTGCAGGTCCCACCAGGCCTGGACGGCGCCGGGGACGCTGACGGTGATGGCGCCGAAGCTGGGGATCAGGCCGTTCTTCGCCCGCGACCGCACGGTTTCCCGCGACAGGCCCCTGGGCG
The DNA here is from genome assembly GCA_030683005.1 of Caulobacter sp. Lineage (GTDB taxonomy): Bacteria > Pseudomonadota > Alphaproteobacteria > Caulobacterales > Caulobacteraceae > Caulobacter. Next base: position 20,746 of record JAUXMY010000033.1, read on the forward strand.
AGCGGCCCGAGCCGTTGAGGCCGACGACTTTCTTCGTCTTCGGGTCCCACAGCATGACGAAACAGTCGCCGCCGATGCCGCAGGCGATGGGCTCAAGCAGCCCCAGGCAGGCGTTGGCCGCGATGGCGGCGTCGACGGCGCTGCCGCCTTTCTTGAGGATCTCGATGGCCGTCAGGGTGGCCAGCGGATGGGCCGTGGCCGCCGCGCCGTGAACGCCCCAGGCCGCCGACCGGCTGGCGAACGTCGCGCCGTCGACCCGGTCGCCGCCGCGCACGTCGGGCCGGTTGAGATTGGGGTTGCCCGGCCGGCTCTGGGCCATGGCCGAGGTGGCCAGGGCAGCGGCCGGCAGGGCGGCGAGGAAGGTGCGGCGACGCATGGAAGAAGGCCTCTCGAACTCTGAGGCGGCGACTATAGACCCTCCCTCCCCTTTATGGGGAGGGACAGACGGCGAAGCCGTCAGGGTGGGGCACGGCGCGTCAGACCCGGGCGCCGAGCGCCAGTCGTATGTTGTGCATCACGCCGTCGATGTTCTCGCGGACCTGATGATTGAAGAACCGCAGAACCGTGAAGCCTTCCCGCCGAACGACGGCGTCACGTACCGCGTCGTGAGCGATCTGCGAATCTTCGGCGTGCGCCGCCCCATCGAGCTCGACGACGAGCCTCCGGCTGAAACAGACGAAGTCCAGATAGTATCCACGAAATGGCGCCTGCCGCCGAAAGTGGAACCCCTCGGCACGGAGCAGTTTCAGGCGCGACCACAGCTTCGCCTCCATGGGCGGCATGTTTGATCGCATCTGGCGTGCGCGAATGATCGACACTTGCCCCACCCTGGCCGCTTCGCGGCCTGTCCCTCCCCATAAAGGGGAGGGAGGAAGATTCAGGCCTCGCTCCATACCCCCAGCTCATTCCCGGCCGGGTCGCGGAAGTGGAAACGCCGCCCGCCGGGGAAGCTGAAGATCGGCTTGACGACCACGCCGCCGGCCGCCTCGACCTTCGCCAGCATGGCTTCCAGGTCGTGGGCGTAGAGGATCACCAGCGGGACAGGCGCGCCGTCGACGTCGAAGCCGCCGTCGAGGCCCTCGTTGAACGCCGCGTAGCCCGGACCGTAGTCGACGAAGCGCCAGCCGAAGGCGTCGGCGTAGAAGGCTCTGGTCGCCGGCAGGGCGCCGCCGGGCATTTCCACATAGTCGATCTTGCCGTCTTCACGCATGCTGCCGCTCCATTTGTTCACATTTTGTTCACGCCACGCTGAATGAGTCAACGACGTCTAGGGGAACGCCCAGACGCTGGTCTTCTTGACCTCGAAGTCCTCCAGCTCCCGCGTGGTCGGCACCTGGTACTCGGCCAGTTTCGTCAGGCCGTCCTTGGGAAAGTAGGTGCGGCCGGGATCGCCGATCAGCACCGTCGCCCCGGCGTCGCGGGCGGCGGCCAGCCACGCCAGCACCTGTGTGGCCAGCGGGTTCTCGTAGCAGATGTCGCCGGCCAGGATGACGTCGGCGTCGGCCGGCGGCGGGGCGTCCAGCAGGTTCACGTCGGTGAAGTCCAGCGCCACGCCGTTGGCGGCGGCGTTGAGGCTGATCGCCGCCTCGCAGAAGACGTCGATGTCGGCCGCGAGCACCGACGCGGCGCCGGCCCGCATCGCCGCGATGGCGACGATCCCCGAGCCCGACGCGAAGTCGACCACCCGCTTGCCGGTGACGATCTCCGGGTTGTCGAGCACGTACCGCGCCAGCGCCTGTCCGCCCGCCCAGGCGAAGGCCCAGAACGGCGGCGGCAGGCCGATGCGGTCCAGCTCCTCCTCGGTCAGCCGCCAGATCGGCGTGATCTCGTCGGCCAGGTGCAGCACCAGCTCCGGCGCATGCGGCGGCGCCTGCAGGCGGGTGTTCTCGAGAATGAAGGCCCGGCGGTCGGTGATCATGGGGTAGCGCGAGCCAATCAATAGCGGAGGCGTCCTGGATCGGTCTCGTCAGCAGGTACGAAGGAGAGGCGAGATGCGGTATTGCCGCTACTCATCCGCGATTCCGAACGGAGAGGAGGACAATTGCTAATGGAAAAGGGCAAGGGCATGACCCGTGCTGAGATTTCCGGGTGGATTCAAGTCGTTCTCGCCATTGTAGGTCTCTACTTCACGATCAAGCAGGCCTATCCGGCTATCGATGCGCTTGGGCAAGTTGGCTTTGGCAAGGGTCTACCCTCCAACTTCCAAGGCAGCCAGGGAGCGATTCAAGTCTTCCTTGTCGTCCTAGTGCTGATGACGTTGTTAATGCTCCTGTTCGTGGGCCTAGCGGTCATCCTCGGCGCACTTTTCCGACAGCTAGATGCAAAATCGCCCCGGCACGCGGCGTTCAGCTTGGTTGCTTCCGTGGTTCTCGGCGCGGCTACTTTCAGCTTGGCGATGTTCGGAAGCTTGGTCTGGATTCCAGGCGCGCTGTTGTCCGTCCTGCTCATGGTCGGCTCCGGTCTTGCTGCGGTTACGAGCATGGAAGAGGAGGAGGGCGGCCTATTCTGGGTGCTCGTGATCGTCGGAATACCCGCCTCCGTCCTGTTCGGAATTTTCATCGCTGCACTTGTGGCCGGGCCACAGGATGTTCCGAGCAATCCCGAACAGGAGGTGTCAGCTTCCAGCACAAAGTGACGGGACAGCTACGCAGCCATCGTCACGCCGCGACCACCCCCTTGCTCGAGGCTTCCTTCAGGACGCCCAGATACCCTTTCGCCACCAGCATCCGCTCGGTGACGCCCTTCCGCTGCAGCAGCCTGTGGGCCTTCGGCAGGTTCCAGCAGGGCACATGCATGAACATGTGATGCTCGCAGTGATAGTTGACGTAGTAGGGCGCGATCAGCATGCGCTCGATCGGGTTGGCCAGCGTCGTGCGGGCGTGGCGCAGGGGGTCGGGCTGGTTCTCGCCGACCAGGGCGTGCTCGGCGATGTTCCGCAGGCGGGTGACCAGCGGATACCAGGTCGCCATCGGGATCAGCCACAGCACCGGCCAGGCCCACCACAGGCCGAAGGCCGAGGTGACCGCGATGATCGGGACGTGGACGATCAGGAACGGCTTCCAGAAGTTGAAGACGCCGGCCGCCGTCTTGCCGAATGGCACGCCCCTGGCCTTGCCCGTCCTGAAGGCGTCGAGGCTGGGCTGGATGCGCTGCTTGTAGAAGGTCTGGCCGGTCAGGTCGCGGACCACCTTGCGCCACAGAGAGGCGCGGGTGGTCGGGAAAGGGGCCGACAGCGACAGGTCCGGATCCTCGGCCTGCTGGGCGAACTTGTGGTGCTGCAGGTGGTAGTCGCGGTAGCGCAGAAGGTCACTGTTGGTCGGGGCCCCGGCCAGCCACTGTCCGACAAAATCGTTGACCTTGATGTTGGGGTGAATGCAGCCGTGCGCCGCCTCGTGCATCAGGATGGCCAGCCCCAGCTGCCGGGCGCCGATGACCATGACCGCGAAGACGAAGGTCAGCGGGTTGGGGAAGACGATGAACAGGGCGGCGGCGGCGGCGATGGTCAGCCAGGCATGGGCCACCAGCCACAGCCCGAACCAGTTCGAGCGCGCGGCCAGCGGCGCCCACTCCTCGTCGGTGAAGAAGTCCTTCGGTTTGACACGGGATGCGACGGCCATGGGTGAAGTATCTCACTTCGTCCGGCGGCTGGCCAGAATGACGGGTGCGTCAGTTTTGCTCACGCGTCATCCCGGGCGCCGAAGGCGACCCGGGACCCAGCCGACGCCGGGCGCTCGCCTCTGGGTCCCGGCTCTGCGCGCTCCGCGCTCGGCCGGGATGACAGTGATGTTCAGAACCCCGTCACCGGCTTCCACACGCCCACCGCGAAGGCGCAGACCAGGATCAGGCCGGCGACGGCGTTGGACTTGAAGAGGACCAGCGCGCGCGCGCCGTCGGTCACGTCCAGCCGCGCCGCCTGCCGCGACAGGTGGACGGCGAACAGCGCCACGGGCGGCAGGAACAGCGGGCCGAGGTCGGCGACGGTGGCCGAGGCGACGACCAGCCCGAACGCGGCGGTGTAGAAGGCCAGCACGCCCAGTCTGGCCTTCTCGCCCAGCCGCCGGGCCGAGGACTTCACCCCGGCCAGGGCGTCGTCCTCGATATCCTGGACCGCGTAAATGGTGTCGTAGCCGAGAGTCCAGAAGATGAGGCCGGCGTAGAGCAGCAGGGCCGGCGGCGTCGGCGCCCCGGCGACGGCCGCGAACCCCATCAGGGCCCCCCAGTTGAACGTAAGGCCCAGCCACGCCTGCGGCCACCAGGTGATCCGCTTCATGAACGGATAGGCCGCCACCAGCGCCAGCGAGCCGACGCCCAGACCGATGGTCCAGGGATTCATGGTCAGCAGGATCAGCAGGCTGGCCAGACAGCAGCCGACCACGAAGGCCCAGGCCTGCTTGACGCTGATCTGGCCGGCCGGGATCGGCCGCATCGCGGTGCGGGCCACCCTGGCGTCGATGTCGCGGTCGACGATGTCGTTGTAGGCGCAGCCCGCCGCCCGCATCAGCGCCGCGCCGAGCAGGAACAGGACCATCAGCAGCGGATCGGGCGCCCGCCCCTGCGTGGCGCAGGCGAGCGCGATGCCCATCCATCCCGGCAGCATCAGCAGCCAGATGCCCACCGGCCGGTCGAACCGCCCCAGCTTCAGCCACGGCCGCAGCGCCGCCGGCGCATGGCGGTCCACCCAGTTGGTCGGCGCGGCGTCGGGCAGGATCGTGGACATAACGTCTGGATAGCCGGGTCGCGGCCGCTATCCAAATTTTTCACCACCCGATTTTTCACGGCGACGCCGGGCGGCCGGCGAGGCAGTGTAGGGCGATGGTAGACGGATCGATCCGCTCCCGCCCGAAGCGCTCGCGCGCCGCCCACTGGGCGATCGACGGCATGGGCGTCACACTGGTGGCGATTGGCGGGGTGGGCGTGGTGCTGCCCGGCCTACCGACCACGGTCTTCTGGATCGGCGCCGTCGCCTGCTTCCTCAAGACCCGACCCTGGGCGGTGCGCCCGCTCCTGAAGACGCCAGTGGTCGGCCCGGCGATCATCGGGTTCCTGCGCTGGCGGCCGTTGGGGGGCGGGCGGAGGCGGCGGACCCCTTGACCTGTTGCAGCCCACCCCCTTCGTCTTCCTGAGGAGCGGCGAAAGCCGCGTCGCGAAGGACGCGCGGATGTCGTGCCACCTCTGAACGGAATGCGGCGAGGCCTCGCGTCCTTCGCGACGCGATCCGGGGGGATCGCTCCTCAGGATGACGAAGACAGTTGGTTCGCCCGCCTGTCACCCAACCGACCCACCGCGGCGAATTCACCCCGCCCCTCTCCCGCCGAACCCCGTTCGGGCGTATCTGCTGGCCGAGGTCTTTCCATGAGCGAGCAGTACGAAGACGAGGAGGTCACCCGCGGGCGGGTGCTCTCCAACGGCCAGGTTCTGGCCTTCATCGCCGGCTTCTGGCTGCGGCGGCGAGGCCTGCTGTTCGGCTCCATGGGGCTGATGCTGCTGGCCGTCGGCTTCGACATCCTGATGCCGACGGCGGCGAAGGCGCTGATCGACGCCGTCTCCGACCCGGCCCGAAACGCCGACAACGCCTGGAAGGCCTGGGGCCTGTTCGTCGGCGCCTACGTCGCCTTCGTCGTGACCCGCAACATCGCCTTCCGGTTCTGGAACCCGATGGCCGCCCGCAACATGGAGGAGATGACCAACGAGGCCTTCCGCCGGGTGCAGACCTTCTCGTCCGACTGGCATGCCGACACCTTCGCCGGGGCCACAGTGCGCCGTCTGTCGCGGGCGATGTGGGGATACGACTCGGTTTCGGACGCGGTGGTGCTGTGGCTGGGCCCGGCGCTGCTGGTGCTGTTTGGCCTGTCGCTGCAGATGACGCTGAAGTGGCCGATGATCGGGCTGCTGTCCTTCTCGGTGGTGATCGGCTTCCTGGTGCTGAATCTATGGGTGGTGAAGGTCTATGTCCGGCCGGCCAACCTGAAGTCGAATGCCCTGGACAGCCGCATCGGCGGGGCGCTGGCTGACGCCATCACCTCCAACCCCACGGTCAAGAGCTTCGGCGCCGAGTCCCGCGAGGAGAGCCGTTTTGCCCAGGTGACCGGCGGCTGGAGCCGGGCGGTGCAGATCACCTGGGGCCGGTTCATGGACGTCTGGGTGATGCAGAACGTCCTGATGGTCGTGCTGCAGGCCGGGATGACCGGCATGCTGCTGAACCTCTGGGTCCAGGGCGCCGCCTCGCCCGGCGACATCGCCTTCGCCATCACCACCTTCATGCTGATGAGCGGCTACCTGCGCAACATCGGCGAGAACGTCCGCATGATGCAGAAGGGCCTGGACGACGTCGAGGACGTGGCCAACTACGCCCGCATGGTCCCGCAGGTCGCCAACGCGCCGGCCGCCAGACCCTTCGTCGGCGGCGAGGGCGAGATCGTCTTCGACCGCGTCTCCTTCCGCTACAAGAGCGCCGGCGAGCCGCTGTACGACGACTTTTCCCTGCGCATCGCGCCGGGCGAGCGGGTGGCGCTGGTCGGACCGACCGGGGCGGGCAAGTCGACGTTCGTCAAGCTGATCCAGCGGCTCTATGACCTGCAGGGCGGCGCGATCGCCATCGACGGCCAGGACATCGCGCTGGTCGAGCAGGGCAGCCTGCGCCGCGCCATCGCCGTGGTGCCGCAGGACCCGGCCCTGTTCCACCGCACCATCGCCGAGAACATCGGCTACGCCCGCCCGGACGCAACGCTGGACGAGATCAAGCTGGCGGCGAAGCGGGCCCGGGCCCACGACTTCATCGAAAGCCTGCCCAAGGGGTACGACACCCTGGTCGGCGAGCGCGGCGTGAAGCTGTCGGGCGGCGAGCGCCAGCGGGTGGCCATCGCCCGCGCCTTCCTGGCCGACGCGCCGATCCTGGTCTTCGACGAGGCGACCAGTTCGCTGGACGTCGAGACCGAGGTCCACGTCCAGGCGGCGATGGAGGAGCTGATGGCCCAGCGCACCACCATCGTCATAGCCCACCGGTTGTCGACGATCCGCGGCGCCGACCGCATCCTGGTCTTCGACCGCGGCCGGATCATCGAGGAAGGCCGCCACGCCGATCTCAAGGCCAGCGGCGGCGCCTACGCCCGGCTGGCGGCCGTGGCCGAGGGGACGACGTAGACGCCTCCGACCGGCGTGCAAGCAATTCGCATTTACAACGCCTCAGCCTCGCACTAATACGCCCGCACTGAGAATGCTTCTCAGGATCGGGAGGGCGGCGCGTGTCGATGTCGAAGTGGTTTGCAAGCCTGGCGGTCCTGGCCGCCGCATCCGGCTGGGGCGTCTCCGCCGCGGCGGAAGAGGCCGCCGCGCCACGGTCATCGGAGCCGGTCCTGCTGGAAGGCCTGGTCATCACCGGCTCGGCAGCGGGAGCCAGCGCCGTGGCGGGCTCGGCGACCTACCTCGACGCGGCGACGCTCGACGTCCAGAGCTACGCGGACGTCAACCGCATCCTGCGGCTGGTCCCCGGCGTGACCCTGCAGGAGGAGGACGGCTTCGGCCTGCGCCCCAACATCGGCATCCGCGGATCCGGCTCAGACCGGGCCGGCCGCATCGCGGTGATGGAAGACGGCATCCTGATCGCCCCCGCCCCCTATGCGGCGCCCGCCGCCTACTATTTCCCGCGCATGGCCCGGATGAGCGGCGTCGAGGTGGTCAAGGGACCGGCCGCCATCAAGTACGGCCCGCTGACCACCGGCGGCGCGCTGCAATTCTTCTCCACGCCCGTCCCCGACGTCGAGGGCCGGCTCGGCGGCTCGGCCGAACTGCTCGGCGGTAACTACGGCGGCCTGCGCGCGCACGGCGCGCTCGGCGGCTGGGCCCCGGTCACGGGCGGCCTGCAGTTCGGCGGCCTGGTTGAAGGCCTGGTCGAACGTTCGGACGGCTTCAAGGACCTCGACTCCGGCGGCGACACCGGCTTCGACATCTCCGACGCGGTGTTCAAGCTGGCGATCCGCTCGGCCCCCGGGGCGGCGTTCCCGCAGACCTTCGAGCTCAAGCACCAGCGTTATGACGAAACCTCGGACGAGACCTACCTCGGCCTGACCCTGGCCGACTTCCGGGACCGGCCGTTCCGTCGCTACCGGGGCAGCCAGGAAGACGTCATGAACGTCGAACACACCACCTGGCAGGCGACCCACCGCATCGAACTGGCCGACTGGCTCGATCTGACGACCGTCGTCTATCGCACCGAGACGAGCCGCGCCTGGTACAAGCTCAACGACGTGCTGTCGGGCGGCGCCCTCCGCTCGATCTCGTCGGTGCTGAACGATCCCGCGACCTTCGCCGAAGGCTACGCAACCCTGGTCGGCGCGCCCGGCTACACCAGCGCCGCCAATGCCCTGCGGGTGCGCAACAACAACCGCGCCTACACCACCGAGGGCGTCCAGATGGTGGCGGCGGCCCGGTTCGAGACCGGACCGTTCAGCCACAGCCTCGAACTGTCGGGCCGCTTCCACGAGGACGAGGAAGATCGCCTGCAGCAGGACGACCGCTACCAGATGGTCAACGGCCGCATGGTCCTGACCACGGCCGGCGCGCCGGGCAGCCAGGAGAACCGCGTCGGCGAGGCCAGCGCCCGCGCCTTCTTCATCCAGGACACCATCCGGTCCGGCCGGCTGACCTTCAAACTGGGCGCCCGCTACGAGACCATCGACCTGAAGCGGACCAACTACCTGCTCGGCGACGCCACCCGGTCGACGGTGCTGAGCGTGAACCGGTCGGAGGTCGATGTCTGGATCCCCGGGTTCGGCGTCACCTTCGAGCTCACCCCGGACCTGCTGCTGATCGCCGGCGCGCACAAGGGGTTCAGCAACCCCGGTCCGGGCTCGGCCACCAGGCCCGAGACGAGCTGGAACTACGAGGCGGGCCTCCGCCTCAGGCGGGGCGACCTGGCCGTTGAGGCGATCGGCTTCTTCACCGACTACGACAACCTCGTCGGCGTCTGCACCGCCTCCACCGGCGGCGGCTGCGCGATCGGCGCGCAGTTCGACGGCGGCGCTGTCGAGGTAAAGGGCCTCGAACTGACCGCGGCCTATGATCTGGGTCCGATCGCCGGCCTGCCCTTCGCCGCGCCGGTGTCGCTGACCTACACCCTGACGCAGGCCGAGTTCGGGACCAGCTTCATCTCCGGCTACGAGCCCTGGGGCAATGTCGTCGCCGGCTACGAGCTGCCCTATCTGCCGGAACACCAGCTGACCCTTACGGCCGGCCTGCGCGGCGACCGCTGGCGGGTCGACGGCGTGGTCAACTATGTCGACGAGACGCGGTCAGTGGCCGGTACGGGCCCTATTCCGGCGAACCGACGGATCGACGCCCGCACCCTGCTGGACCTGTCGGCGCAGTTTGATCTCGCCGACGGCGTGGCGGCCTTTGTCCAGGTGCAGAACGTGACGGACGAGGTCTACAACGTCGCCTTCACCCCGGCCGGCGCACGTCCGGGCGCCCCCCGGCTGCTGATGGGCGGTCTGCGGCTGAAGTTCTGATCCCGGCTCAGATCCCCGCGAACAGCAGGCGCCCGGCGTCCATGGCCGGTCGCAGCAGCTTCAGGTCGGCCTGGCTCAGGCTGAAGCAGCCATAGGAGCGACCGAGCTTGCCGTGGGCTGCGACATAGGCCGGCTCGCAGTAGTCGGCCGCGTGGACAATGATCGCCCGCTGCCGCGCCTCGTTGTTGGTCGGCTCCAGCCCGTCAAGCAGGACGTTGGGCCCGTGCTTGCGACCGCTGCTCTGGCCGGCCGTCAGGTAGGCGCCGACAGAGGAGGCGTTGGAGTCCGGCACGTTCGAGAACCGCTGCGCGAAGCCGGTGTGGGCCGGATCGGAGCCCTTGCCGTGGGCGGTGCGCCAGGCGGCGACCTCGCCCGTCGTCATGTCCAGGCGGAACAGGCGCGGCTTGCTCGAGTGTTGCTGGAAATCGACGATGTAGATCTCGTCCTTGCGGGCGATCCTGTCGCCGTGTCGCCGGAAGGCGACCAGGGCGTCATCGAGCAGCGCCTTGCGGATCTGGCCCTGGGGATCCAGCGTCACGGCGGCCCTGGCCGCCGGCGGCGGAACCAGAAGCGGTTCGGACGGATTGATTATCGGCGGCGGCGCTGTGAAGGCCACCGGCGTGGCTTTGCGGCTCGACGTCGCGCACGATGCGGTGAGGGCGCCGAGCCCGACGATCAATCCACGACGCGACCAGCGCGCTTGCGATCCCAGCATGCGTTCAATGCTCCGGTTGCGCCCCCGCGCGGCCAGTGGGAACAGCCGATAGCCCGACGGGACGTCGCCGGGAAACCGCGCACGACGTCGCACCCCGCTCACATTTTCGACAGCGCCTGTTCCAGCGGCGCCGCCAGATCGCCCTTGCCCGCGGCGTGAACCCGCTCAAGTCCGAGCCAGCCGGCCATGCGGTTCAGCTCGATCGCGAGCGCTTCGGCCGTATCCCGCCGGGCGTCCGGCTCGGCGTGCGCGGCCTGCACCAGCAGCGTCCTGGCCTGACGATCCGACTTCAGGTCGACCCGCGCCGTGACGGTCTCGCCCTGCAGGAACGGCAGCACATAGTAGCCGTGCAGCCGCTTCTCGGCCGGGGTGTAGATCTCCAGCCGGATCTTCACATCGAACAGACGCTCGGCGCGGTCGCGGAACCAGATCAGATTGTCGAACGGCGACAGCAGGGCGTGGGCCTCGACCTTCCGCGGGACCTTCGCGGCCGGATGCAGATAGCCCGGCTTGCTCCAGCCCTCGACGCTGACCGGCGTCAGTTCGCCGGCCTCGACCAGCTCGCCCACCGCACGGCGGGCCTGCTCCAGCGGCAGGCGGAAATAGTCGCGCAGGTCGGCCTCGGTCGCCACGCCCATGGCCAGCGCCGAGCGGCGGACCAGTTCGCGGATCGCGTCATGCTCTTCGGGCGTCGGCCCGTTGACGATGGCCGCCGGCAGCGCCCGCTCGGTCAGGTCATAGACCCGCTCGAACCCCCGCCGCGTCTTCGTGGTCACATGCCCGGCCCAGAACAGCCATTCCAGCGCCCGCTTGCCGTCGGACCACGACCACCAGCCGGGCTGGCCCCGCGGGCCCGCGGCGAAGTCGCCGCCGGTCACCGGTCCGCGCTGTTCGATCTCGGCCAGGATGCTGTCGATGTAGGCGCGCTTCTCGCGGCCGAAGCGGGCCAGGCCGCCCCACTGCTCGCCCGCCTCGGCCCGCGCCATGCGCCAGCGGAACAGGGGCTGCATGTCCATGGGCAGCAGCGAGGCCTCATGACCCCAGTACTCGAACATCGACCGCTTCCTGCCCCAGGCCTCGGCCTCGAGCACCTCGCGCGGATAATCGCCCAACCGCGAGAAGGCCGGCAGGTAGTGAGTGCGGGTGACGACGTTGACGCTGTCGATCTGGATGACGCCCAGCCGGTCGGCGGTCTTGCGGAAGTGCCGGGCGCCGGGCGCCTCGTGGCGGCGGGAGTCGGCGAAGCCCTGGGCGGCCAGGGCGATGCGCCGGGCCTGCGCGGCGGAAAGGTCGTGGGTCGTCTTCATGGGGTCCGTCGGTCTGCCCGTCCGGGTCACCATGCCTGATTCAGCATGTTCGCCCAATGTTCCGGATGCGAGACTCTGGAGACATATACTCTGGAGACAAGGCGGGACATTTGACCCCTTTCCGGGACAATTCGCCCGCCCCCCATCTGCCCCGCCGTCCGCACCCGTTGGCGCGGAGGGATAATCGTCGGATGACGCGTCCGGATCCTGCCCTGAAGACACCCCGCCCCCTTGGCGGACCAAGGGCTGCCGGCGCGGCCCCGGCGACGGGCCCGTGGGTCGCGGCGACCACGCGCGGGGGCGGCGGGCGCGGTCTATCCCCCTATCCCCGGGCGTCGGTCTCCGACATCCGCGCCCTCGACATTGTGCTGGAGACACCGGGGACAGTTCAGCGCTCGCTTCAGCATGCCCGAACGGTTCAGCGGTTGCTTCAACGTCCTGCGCCGGGCGGCGGTCGCCGGCCGTTCAGTCTAGCCGTGATCGAGCACCGGCTTGGGCTGGTAGGGCGCCTCAAGCGCCGCTACCTCGTCGTCGGTCAGCGTCACCTCAAGCGCGGCGAGCGCCTCGGACAGGTGATGCATCTTCGAGGCGCCGACGATGGGCGCGGTGATGGCCGGGTTCCTAAGCACCCAGGCCAGGGCCACCTGGGTATTGGACAGCCCCCGGGCCCTGGCTATGGCCTCGACCGCGTCAACGACGGCGAAGTCGGCGTCGCGGTAGTAGAGGCGGGGCGAGAACTCGTCGGTGCGCGAGCGCTCGGTATTGCCCTCGCCCACCGCCTTGCGGCCGCCGGCCAGGAAGCCCCGCGCCAGCGGCGACCAGGGGATGACCCCGACGCCCTCGGCCTTGCAGAGCGGCAACATCTCGCGCTCCTCTTCGCGGTATACGAGGTTGTACTGCGGCTGCATGGAGACGAACTTCGTCCAGCCGTTCCGCTCGCTGACGGCGAGCATCCTGGCGAACTGCCAAGCGTACATGGACGAGGCGCCGATGTAGCGGGCCTTGCCGGCCTTCACCACGTCATGCAGCGCCTCCAGCGTCTCCTCGACCGGCGTGTCGTAGTCGAAGCGGTGAATCTGGTAGAGGTCGATGTAGTCGGTCCCCAGGTTCTTCAGCGACCGGTCGACCGCGTCCATGATGTGCTTGCGCGACAGGCCGCCGGTGTTGGGTCCCTTGCCGTGCGGGAAGAAGACCTTGGTGGCGATCACCGTCTCCTCGCGCCGCGCGAATTCCTTCAGCGCCCGGCCGGTGATGACCTCGCTCTGGCCGTTGGAGTACATGTCGGCCGTGTCGAAGAAGTTTATCCCGCCCTCGACCGCCGCCCTGAAGAAGGGCCTGCTCGCCTCCTCCTCCAGCACCCAGGGCCGCCAGCTGCTGGCGCCATATGTCATACAGCCGAGACACAGTCGCGATACCTTCAGGCCGGTCTTGCCCAGCGGAACATAATCCATCGTTGCGCCTTCCGCGGTTGTCGCGGGCGCATTGGCCCGCCAGGCTTCATTGAGTTGGACAGTGCCCCGCATGGCAAGCGAGTCGATACGTCTGGCGTTGAGAGATCTCGACAGCGACCTCTCCAGCCATCACCTGATGCGCTACGCGGGCCGGGTCGACGGATACCTGGTTACGGCCAAGAATTCCGGCACGCACGGACTGCGCTTCATGCTCAGTCACGCCATCGCCCACCACCTGGACCTTCCGCCCCCGCCGACGTCGAGCGGACCGGCCAGCAACGACTTCATCGGCCATCCCAAGAACGGCTGGGGCTATCCGGACATTCCGAGGATCGGCAGCTCGCACAACATCCCGTCGCGGGTGATGAGCCTGGTCGGAGCCCGCGACCTGATGCAGCTGCCGCCGACCGTGGTGCTGGTCCGCGACCCGAGGGAGGCGCTGGCCTCCTATTATGTGAAGTGGGCCGAGCGGTACGGGCTCGGGTCATTCAGCGACTACCTGCGCCGCCCCGCGCCCGGCCTGAAGAAGGTCGACGACGTCTGGTGGTTCATCCGCTTCTTCAACCGTTGGGGCGAGGCGCTGGCCGCAAGGCCGGGCGACATCACCATCGTCCGGCAGGAAGACATGAAGCGCGACCCGGCGGAGACAATCCGGCGGGTCTGGGCCCACTGGGGCGTCGCGCTTGACGAGCCGAGCATCGCCGCCGGCGTCGCCGTCGCCAGCCGTGACGCGGTCGCCCGCAGGCTCGACCCGAAGCTGGGCGAAACCATCATCCCGGACGCGGCCAGGCGCGACGCGGTCGTCCTGTCAGACGCCGACCGGGCGTATCTGGAAAAGGTGTTCGCCCGTCACCTGCACCACGACTTCGGCTACGGCCTCAGCGCGCCAGCCGACCATCGCTGAGCGCCTCGGGCTCGAACGTGAACAGGACGGCCGGGTCGGGCTTGTCGAGGCCCTTGCGCAGCTTCGCCGGCGCGATGACCGACAGCAGGTGCTGGATGATGGCCAGCCGCGCGGCCTTCTTGTCGTCGGCCTTCACGCAGACCCAGGGGTGGATGACGCTGTGGGTGTGGGTCAGCATTTCGTCGCGGGCGGCGCTGTAGGCCTTCCACTTTTCCTGGGCGACGGCGTCCAGAGGACTGAGCTTGAGCGCCTTGAGCGGATCGGTTCGTCGCTCTTCGAGGCGGCGGTCCTGCTCTTCCCTGGTGATGTCCAGCCACAGCTTGACCAGCGTGATCCCGCTGTCGATCAGAATCGACTCGAAGGCCGGAACGTCGCGCAGGAATGTCGCCGCCTCGGCCTTGGTGCAGAATCCCATGACTGGCTCGACGCCGGCCCGGTTGTACCAGGAGCGGTTGAAGATCACGAGCTCGCCGGCCGCCGGCAGGTGGTGCGCGTAGCGCTGGAAATACCACTGCGACCTTTCGCGATCGGACGGCTTGGGCAGCGCGACAACCCGGGTCGCCCGGATCGACAGATACTCGACTATGCGTCGAATCGACCCGTCCTTGCCCGCCGTGTCCCGGCCCTCGAAAATGACCAGCACCTTGTCGCCGCGCTCAAGAGCCAGCTGTTGCCACCGGACCAGGGCGACCTGCAACTTTTCGAGGGTCTTGTCGTAGGCCTTGTCGCTCATGCGAGAGAGCTAAACACGGCGGGCAGTCCCGCGCTAGAAGGGGTCATGATCCGTCTCCATGTTCCCGACGCCCTGGCGCCCGGCGCCCCGGTTTCCCCCTCGCCCGAGCAGAGCCGCTACCTGATCGCCGTGATGCGGCTGGCCATCGGGTCGGAGTTGCTGCTGTTCAACGGCCGCGACGGCGAGTGGCGGGCGACGGTGGTCGAGGCCAACAAGCGTGGCTGCCGGCTGACGGTCGGGTCGATGACACGGCCGATGGTCGAGGGGCCGGACCTCGATCTGGTGGCGGCGCTGGTCAAGCGCGGGCGGCTGGAGACCATCGTTGAGAAGGCCGTCGAGCTCGGCGTGCGCCGCATCCGGCTGGTCCAGACCCGGCGCACCAACGCCGACCGCGCCAACATCGGCCGGCTGCAGGCCATCGCCACCGAGGCGGCGGAACAGACAGGACGCCTCGACGTGCCCGAGGTGCTCGCGCCGGAGAAGCTGGACCGCTTGCTGGACGCCTGGCCGGCGAACCGGCGGCTGATGTTCTGCGACGAGGCCGGCGGGGTCCCGCCGGCGCTGGCGGCGCTGAACGGCGCGGACGGCGGTCCATGGGCTGTGCTGATCGGTCCGGAGGGTGGTTTCGATCCCGAGGAAGGCGAGCGTCTTCGCGCCCTGCCTTTCGTCACCAGCGTGTCGCTCGGCCCCCGCATCCTGCGGGCCGACACCGCCGCCATCGCCGCCCTGACGATCTGGCAGGCGGCGAAGGGAGACTGGCTCACGGCCTCTTGAGACCGTAGCCTTTTGCTACCACCTGCTTAACAGCGTAAAGATCGCGCCGGCCGGGGAATGGGCCTCCCAGCCGCAGACCATCAAGAAGCCGGGGAGGCTCGCTTTCGTATGTCCAACACTGTGTGTGACGACCGT
The DNA here is from genome assembly GCA_030683005.1 of Caulobacter sp. GTDB lineage: Bacteria > Pseudomonadota > Alphaproteobacteria > Caulobacterales > Caulobacteraceae > Caulobacter. The sequence goes on from JAUXMY010000033.1 coordinate 36,268, forward strand.
CCTCTGACGCTCGACGACCTGACCGAGTACTTCGCGGTCGGCTCCAAGCCGGCCAGCGAATGGCGCGTCGGCGCCGAACATGAGAAGTTCGGCTTCCACCTGAACACCCATCAAAGCGTGGCCTACGACGGTCCAGACGGCATCGAGGCGATGCTCAAGGGCCTGATGCGTTTCGGCTGGGAAGGCGTCTACGAGGACCGCACCGACGGCGGCCAGACCCTGATCGCGCTGAGCCGCGGCGGGGCCAACATCAGCCTGGAGCCCGGCGGCCAGTTCGAGCTCTCCGGCGCGCCCCTGAACTCGATGCACGAGATCTGCGAGGAGACCGGCAATCACCTTCGGGAGGTCAAGACGGTCGCCGACGAGTTGGGCCTTGGCTTCCTGGGCCTGGGCTTCCACCCGACGCTGAAGCGGTCCGACGCGCAAATCATGCCCAAGGGCCGCTACGTCATCATGCGGCGCTACATGCCGCTGGTCGGAAACCTGGGCCTCGACATGATGCTGCGCACCTGCACCGTGCAGGCCAACCTCGACTTCTCGTCCGAAGCGGACATGGTGGCCAAGTTCCGCACCAGCCTGGCGCTGCAGCCGATCGCCACCGCCCTGTTCGCCAACTCGCCCTTCACCGAGGGCAAGCCCAACGGCTTCCTGTCGGCCCGGGCCAATGTCTGGACCGACACCGATCCCGACCGCACCGGCATGCTGGATTTCGTGTTCGAGGACGGCTTCGATTTCGAGCGCTACGCCCGCTACGCGTTCGAGGTGCCGATGTATTTCGTCAAGCGCAACGGCCTGTACGTCGACGTCGCCGGCAAGCGCTTCAAGGACTTCATCGACGGCAGGCTCGAGGGCGTCGAAGGCCGGGCCACGATGAAGGACTGGTCCGACCACACTACAACCATCTTCCCGGAAGTGCGGCTGAAGACCTATCTGGAGATGCGCGGCGCCGACGGCGGCCCCTGGAGCCGGCTGTGCGCGCTGCCCGCCCTGTGGACCGGCATCTTCTATGATGACGCCGCGCTGGCCGCCGCCTGGGACCTCTGCAAGGACTGGACGCGCGAGGACCGCGAGGCCGTTCGCCGGGACGTGAACCGACTTGGCCTCAAGGCCGTGGTCGCCGGCCGCACGGTGCAGGATGTCGCGAAGGACATGATCGCCATCAGCCGCGAGGGCCTCAAGCGTCGCGCCCGGCTGGACGGCGGGTTCATCGACGAGACCACCTACCTGGGCGAGCTCGAGGCAATCGCCGACAGCGGCCTGACCCCCGCCGAGCGGCTGCTGGAGAAGTTCCACGGCGAGTGGCGAGGCGACATCAGCCGGGTGTTCGAGGAGTGCGCGTACTGAGCTCACTGCGTCCTTCGACACGCCGCTGCGCGGCTGCTCAGGATGACGTGTTCGGAAGCTCACCCACTCACGTCATGCTGAGCAGCGCTCAAGGAGCGCGTGTCGAAGCACGCACCTACTCCACGTACGGCGGGTCCATCGGCGGCACATGGCGGACGGGCTGCGGCGTCTCGTGGGCCTCGATATCGACATGCTCCGCCGCGAAGGCGATGCAGCCTTCGATCAGCGAAGCGCCGTCCTTCGCCGCCTCGTACGACCAGGCGACATCCTCGACGATAGTGGCGTCGCGCATGATCGTGAACCAGCTGGCCCTGCCCTTCCAGGGACAGACGGAGGCATGGTCGTTGCGCCGCAGGACCGACATGTGCACGTCCTCGCGCGGGAAATAGTAGACCGGCTCACGATCGTGCTCCTCAAGCCGGAGAGCCCGGGCGCTGTCGGCGACCTCGTGGCCCTCGAAGAGCACGCGAACCCTTCCGGGCGCGGCGATGATGGCAAATGGCGTGGTCGTGTCAGACATGGCGCGCTCCTCCGATGAGCAAACGCGCGAGAGGCGAAAGCGGCTCCATAAAGTCCGATGGCGGCAAGCCGTTGCTTGTGAAACCGGTCGACGCGTGATTTTCTGCCGCGCAATTCGGGGCGGTCGCGGGGGATCCTTGCCGCCCCCTCGGCGTAGACGCCAAAGCCAACGGGGACGGCAGTATGAATATCGTGATTGCGCTGGGGATCCTCGTGACCCTGGCCACAGGCATCCCGGTGTTTCTGCAGATGCGGAAACACCCCAAAGGCCTTCTGATTCTCTTCTTTGCGGAGATGTGGGAGCGCTTTTCCTACTACGGGATGCGCGGCATCCTGATTTTCTACCTGACCCAACATTTCCTGTTCAATGATCAGTACTCCGGCGGGATCTACGGCTCCTACACGTCACTGGTCTACCTGCTGCCCCTGATCGGCGGCCTGCTCGCCGACCGGTACCTGGGCACCCGCAAGGCGATCGCCTTTGGTGCGCTGCTGCTGGTCGCCGGCCACCTGGCGATGGCTATCGAAGGCCGTCCCGCGACCCAGACCCTGACCTATGCCGGCGCCCAGTACGAGGTTGTGCTGGAAGGGCGCGGCGACACGCGCGAGGTCGGGATCAAGGTAGGAGACCAAGTCTACACCTATGGCGGCGGCGAGGGCGGCGGTCTGGCGATCAACGACCTTCCGGCGGACTCTCCCCTGCCCAGCCAGTTGGCCAAGGGCTCCTACGAACTGCAGGAGACCCGTGATCCGACCTATGTGAACATCTTCTTCCTGGCCATTTCACTGATCATCATGGGCGTCGGCTTCCTCAAGCCGAATATCTCCACGATCGTGGGCCAGCTGTATCCGCAGGGCGACCCGCGCCGGGATCCGGGCTTCACCCTCTACTATTACGGCATCAACCTCGGCGCCTTCTGGGCCTCGGTGCTGTGCGGCTATCTCGGTCAGACTTACGGCTGGGGCTGGGGCTTCGGCCTCGCCGGCGTCGGCATGCTTCTTGGCTTCATCGTCTTCGTGCTCGGCAAGCCGCTGCTTGAAGGCAAGGGCGAACCTCCGAACCCCGAACTGTTGGCCAAGCCGCTCTTCGGGCCCATCAATCGTGAAGGGCTGATCTACATTCTCGCGGTCCTCGGCGTTGGCGTCGTCTGGTTCATGGTTCAGCGCAATGCTCTGGTGGGTACTGTCCTGACCGTGAGCACCATCCTGTCGCTGGCGTTCATTGGCTGGTTCCTGATCTTCAAGTGCGACAAGATCGCCCGTGAGCGGATGATGCTCGCCCTCGTGCTGATCTTCGGCGCGGTGGTCTTCTTCACCCTGTTCGAACAGGCCGGCACGTCGCTGAACCTGTTCGCCGACCGCAACGTCGACCTGGCGCTGATCGGCTCGCCGATCACGATGGAGGCCTTTGGCCAAACGTTCTTCTTCGGCACGCGCGAGATGGTGATGGCGCCGGGCGTTCCGGCCGACGTGCGCTGGATCGACATGGGCATCACCGCGGCCCAGACACAGTCGTTCAACGCCGGCTTCATCCTGATCTTCGCGCCGATCTTCGCCGCGCTCTGGCTGTTCCTCGCGCGGATCAACCGCGACCCGAACCCGGTGATGAAGTTCGGTCTCGGCATCGTGCAGGTTGGTCTCGGCTTCATGGTCGTGGTCTGGGCGGCCGGTTCGGGCATGGTCAACCCGGCCTTCCAGATGCCGCTGCTGATCCTGGCCTTCCTCTACCTGCTGCACACCACCGGCGAACTCTTCCTGTCGCCGGTCGGGCTGTCGGAGATCACCAAGCTGTCGGTGCCCTCGGTCGTCTCGTTCATGATGGCGGTGTGGTTCCTGTCGAGCTCGATCGCCCAGTACGTCGGGGGCATTATCGCCGGAACGCTCGGATCCGAGACTGTCGGTGGTCAGGTCCTCGATCCGGAAGGCGCCTTGAAGACCTCCCTGGGGGGCTTCGAGATGCTCGGCTGGGCGGGGATCGGAGTCGGGGTGGTGTTCATCCTGATCAGCTTCCTGATCAAGCACTGGGCTCACGGGGTGAACGACGCCTCCTCGCACCCGGCGCCGGCGGTCGATGGTGATCGCCAGTCGATGCCGGACTAGGCGACCGCGCAAGCACAGATGGCGAAGGGCCCCGGAGATCACTCTCCGGGGCCCTTCTTCCCTGGCCTTTGGCAGCTCCGGTTCAGGACGGAGCCGAGCGATCTTGAGCGGCCGGGAATCCCCTATCCGAACGTTTTTCGCAACCGGACGTAAAGGAAGGGGTCGAAGTTCAGCGGACGCGCATCCGTATAGGCCAGCGCAGTGGTGTCCCGCGGGCCGGCATAGACCTCACGATTGCGGATGAAGTCGCGAGCCGCCAGGTTCTGGGCCTCAACACGGACACTGAACGTCGGCGTCGGCTTGTAGTCGATGTAGATCTGGTACCAGGTCTCCAACTCGACCGTCTCGATCTGGTCGAAGCGGTAGTAGGTCTCCTCGAAGCCGAGGAAGGCGTTGACGCCCCACTGGAAGCGGTAGCGGGGCAGGTCCTGGGAAAAGTTGATCTCGCCTTCAAAGGGTTCCTGGCCGCTCATGCGCCGGGTCTCCCCGGTGGTGGGGTCAGTGACTTCCGAGCGGGTCCACTCGCCCTTGGCCTTCAGAAGGCCGCCGGAGACGCCGAACCGGCCCAGCGGCAGGTTCAGCGACACAGCCAGGCTGTCAGCCGCGCCATCGCCGATGTTGCCAGGGGCGTCGAACGCGTAGCCGGGACCGATGATCGGCACACGGTCGGTGGCGTCGGTGATCTCCTGGTGCGTCAGGGTCACCACGACCGCGCCGTCCTTCCAGAACTTGCGTTCGTAGGCCGCCTCCATAGTCCACATCTTGCTGGGCTCGAGGTCGGCGTTCCCGGCGGTGACGACGCCCGTCGAAAAGGCCGTCGACGAGACGAAGTCTCCGAAGTCGAGCTGGCCGACCTCGCGTTCGACTCGCAGCCGGATCTGGTCGGAGGCTGTCGGCGACCAGGTCGCCGACAGCCGCGGCTTGGGATAGGTGAAGGACTTCTCCAGGTTGGTGTCGCCGCTCTGCCTGATGGTCGACACCTCGACCCGCAGGCCGGCCTCGAGCGATAGTCCCGGACGCGGCCGCCAGGTTGTCGCGCCGAACACCTCGCCGCGCCGCTCCTCGACCCGGACGTTGGCGGCGGGCAGCACGACAGGAACGCCGTTCTGGACGAAGTCGGTGCTGCTATCGAGGAAGTTGAACGCCGCCTCGCCGCCGCCTTCGACGCTCAGGGTCGGCGACAGGGTGTAGCGCAGTACGCCTCTGGCGATGGTCTCGCCACGCTCGCCGGATTCGGAGAAGACGCCGTCATCGGTCCCGTTGTCGAACGCCGAGCTGAACTCGGTGTAGCGACGGTTGGTGAGGGCGGTGAGTTCGAGTCTGGTCCTTGCGTTGAGCGCCCGCTCCCAGCTACCGCCGATCTCGCCGTCCGTTCGGCGGAAGTCATCGATCACCAGAAGCCGGTCCGGCGCCGGGAAGGTGGCGATCTCGTCGAGCGACCAATCGTAGTGCTCAAAGCGATAGCTGGTGTTCAGCGACAGTCGACCGCCGGCGAGCGGCCCCTTCCACCCGCTCTTGGCCTCAAGGCCGCGTCCGCCTCCCGTCTCGTCCGAAAAGCTGTCTCGCAGCAGCACGCCAGCGCCGTCGCGCCGCGTGCGAGGCCCCTCGCCGGCCCCGTCGTCAACGAACCGGAAGGGCAGGATCGACCACTCAAACTTGCCGTCGCCGAGACCTCGCGATCCTTCGAACCGCAAGGCCGGCGTCGTCCGTCCGTCCTGGAAGACCGACGAGGCTACGGCCAGCAGCCACTGGCCGCCGCTGTCCTTGCGAAGGATCACGTTGGCGATGACGGTCTTGCCCTGCATGTCGATGCCGGGGGCGCCGCCCTGGATTATGTCGACGCGCTCGACCTGGCCGGCCTGGATCCGGCGAAGCACGTTCTCCAGCGGATCGTTCTTGGACGCCGGGCGCTGGCCGTCGATCAGGACATTGCCCGCCGCGCCGCCGTAGCCGCGCACGCTGTCGCCGCCATCGAAGGCGAAGCCAGGAACCCGCGCCAGCATGTCAAAGGCGGTTGTAGGCTGAAACTCTGTGAAAAAGGCCGCGACGTAGGGAGTGACGCCCTGTCGCCCCGCAGCGCCTGCGACCGATTCGAGCGCGACTTCGGCCTGGGCGTTTGCACCGCTGGCGGCGATCAGGATCGCCAGGGCGGCGGTCGCGAAAAGCGGATTCTTCATCCAGTGCTCCCCCATGAGCCCCCCGGCCCAGGTGGAAGCGAACCTGATCGCGCGCCCTCCGCGAGGCACGTTACAACGCTGAAATGTGGATTAAATCGCCGAAACGTTTCCGGCGATCACTCAGACCGCAGTGCCGCCCACCGTCAGGCCAGTGATCTTCATCGAGGGTTGCGCCACCCCCACCGGCACGCCCTGCCCGGCCTTGCCGCAGACCCCGATGCCCGGGTCCATTGCGAAGTCGTCCCCGATCATCGTCACCCGGGTCAGGGCGCTGGGGCCATCGCCGATCAGGCTGGCGCCCTTGACCGGCGTTGTCAGCCGGCCGTCCTCGATCAGCCAGGCTTCTGTGCACTGGAACACGAACTTGCCGTTGGTGATGTCCACCTGGCCGCCGCCGAGATGGGCGCAGAAGATGCCGCGCTTCGTCGACGCGATCATCTCCGCCTGGGTGTGGTGGCCGCCGAGCATGCCGGTGTTGGTCATTCGCGGCATCGGCATATGGGCGTATGACTGGCGACGGGCGTTGCCGGTCGCGCTCATACCCATCAGGCGGGCGCTCATGCGGTCGTGCATGTAGCCGACCAGGATGCCGTCCTCGATCAGGATCGTGCGTTCGGTGGGCGTGCCCTCGTCATCGATGGTCAACGACCCGCGACGTCCGGGGATCGTCCCGTCATCGAACACCGTCACGCCCGGCGCGGCGACCCGCTCACCGATTCGGCCGGAGAAGGCCGACAACCCCTTTCGGTTGAAGTCGCCCTCCAGCCCGTGGCCGACAGCCTCATGCAGCAGGACGCCGTTCCAGCCCGGGCCGAGAACGACGTCCATCTCACCAGCGGGACAGTCCACGGCGTCAAGGTTCACCGTCGCCTGGCGGATGGCGTCGTCGACCTGGGCCTGCCACTTGTCGGGCGATATCCAGGCCTCGAAGCCGGCGCGGCCGCCGGCCCCGGATGTGCCGGTCTCCCGGCGTCCGTCGCGCTCGACGGTGACCTGGACGTTGACCCTTACCAGCGGCCGCACGTCGCGGATCAGCCGGCCGTCGGCGCGCAGGATTTCAACCGTCCGGCGCTCGCCCGCCATTGAGGCCATCACCTGGACCACGCGCGGATCGCGGGCCCGGGCGAAGGCGTCGATCTCCTGCATCAGCGCCACCTTGTCGGAGAAGGCAGGCGAGGCGACAGGGTCGTCTTCATTGTAGAGTTTGGCGTTGGTGGCCCGCGGCGCCTCGGCGGCCACGCCGGCGTAACCGCGGCGGGCCAGCTTCGCCGAATCGCCGGCTCGCCGGATCGCAGCCTCGGAGATTTCGCCAGCATGGGCGTAGCCGGCCGTCTCGCCGGCGACGACGCGAAGGCCAAAGCCCTCGCCCGAATCGTAGCTGGCCGTCTTCAGCCGTCCGTCGTCAAAAACGAAGGCTTCGGTCTCGGATCGCTCCAGGAAAAGCTCGCCGTCGTCGGCCCCGGCCAGGGCCTCGCCGAGGATGGCGCGGGCGCGTTCGGGATCAACGCCGGCGGCGTCGAGGAGCGAGGGAGCGAGAGGAGAGGCGGTCATGACGCTACAGGTAGGGCGTCAGACCGCCTTCGTCATCAGTAGTCCTGGTCTACGTCGCCCGATCCGCTGATTTCACTCGTCAGACTGGCGGGTTTGGCCCTGAGAGTGACGCCGCCGCTGCCCGCGACAGAGACCTTGACGGCGCCGCGGGCGGCGATGGTGGCGTCGCCGCTGCCCGAGGTGCTGACCTCGGCGTCCCGCGCCTCGACGCCGCCGAGGTTGATGCTGCCAGATCCCACGATGCCAAGCTTCAGCGAGTCCGAGCGGCCGGCGCCGGTCACGTCGCCGCTGCCCTGGACCTGGACGGTCAGAACCGGCTGGTCATAGCCCTGGATGTCGAGGTCACCGGAGCCGGTAACCGTGAATCGAGTGACGGACGGAGCACGAACCGTGATCCGGAGCCGGTCGCCGGCGTCGACGATGCGGACGCCATTGAGATCAATGGTGACATCCCCGGAACCCACGTCGTCGCCCTTGAAGGTGATGCGGCCGCCTTCGACGACCACCCGGTCGACGATGTCCCTGGGTCCGGCAATCGTGACCCCAGAGGTGTCAGACTGTTCGTAGGTGACGTCCGCCGGCAGATCCAGGGTCAGCGATTCGCCGCCAGACCAGGGCAGATCAACCGTTACGCGTTCGCTGGCGGCGACGCGGCGGATGCGGGTCCCACCCTCGCCGCCGGGGTTGTCCTGGACGCGGAAGACCCACTTGCTGGGAATCGTCCAGCCATTTTCGGCGATGTCGCGTCCGCCGAGCGCCGCGGCGCCGGCCAGACAGGCCACGGCGAGGATGAAACTCGCAAAGGCGATCGTGATCAGGGTGCGGATCATGGTTCTGTCCCTCAGCCTTGCGGTTCAATGGCCGGCTTCAGCAGCCGGTAGTGAAGACGCCCGTACCAGACGAGCAGGTTGACCAGTCCGATGGTGACGATGGTGGTCACCGCCGCGATGGCGGTAGCGGCCGCCATCAGGCCAATGCCGGCGAGAACAGCCGTCAGCGGCCCCCCCGGCGGGCCCATGAAGGGTCCGGCGGCAAAGACGAAGCCGCCGCCGATGAATATGCCGATGGCGGCCATGAAGAAGCCGAACAACGCGCCCACCACGCCCATCAGGATGGGCAACAGGACCAGAATGTCGATCGCGCCGAGGCCGAGCACGGCGAACACCGCGGCCAGGGCGGCTGACGGGTTCTTCTGCTCTTCCCAACGCTTGAGACCGTCTTCGGCCTTGAGCTCGCGAGCCAACCGACCCGGCTCGCCCAAAGCCTCGGCCACCTCGGCCTCCGTTCGCCCGGCGGCGATCGCGTCGGCGAAGTGGGTGTCATAGTCGGCGACGATGTCGCTGATCTGGTTGGCCGGCATGCCGGCCAGACCGGCCTTGAGCCGGACGATGAAGTCGGCGCGGGTCATGCCTTGGCTCCCAGGATGGCGTCGACGGCCTTCGTGAAGACCATCCATTCGGATTTCTGCGAGATGAAGCTGGCGCGCCCCGCCTCGGTCAGTCGGTAGTATTTCCGGGGCGGGCCGCTCTGCGACTCGACCAGATAGGTATCAACCAGGCCGTCGGCCTGCAGTCGTCGCATCAGCGGGTAGATGGTCCCCTCCCCCATATCGATGTCCTTCGCGAGCTGGCTGGCGATCTCGTAGGCGTAGCTGTCGGAGCGGTGCAGCAGCGCCAGCACGCACAGCGTCAGGACGCCCTTCTTCAGTTGGATTTCGATGGTTTCCGGCACTTGGTCCGTCTCCAGGTTCCAGATCCATGTAACGCACAGTACCAACTCACGCAAGGTACCTTTTTACGCCGGGTAGCTTGCCGTGCCCCATAGCTTGACGACGCATTGTTGCGACCCCCTCGCAGCGGATGGCCTTTTCGTTGTCGCGCCTGCGACGGTGAGGCGCTTGGCAAGGGGTGGCGTTGCGCGTATTCACGCCCCGGTAGGCGTGGAGGGGCGTCGCTTAAGGTTCGCGCGCGAGCTTGAAGCCGTTGCTCCCTGAGCCAGATGAAAGATGCCGGGTATCCTTTGGTCCTTTCGGGCCACGGGACGGCAAAGCAGGCCAGAGAGGGTCATGAAGTCGAAGTTTCAGGGTATCGCCAGTGTAGTGGCGGGCGCCGGTGCGGCGATGATGGGCTCGCTGGCCTTCGCTCAGGAGCGGCTGGGTCAGCCGACGCCGGGGGGATTGGGTCTGCAGCAGGCGGCGTCGCCGCTAAAGCATGACGCACACTTCTTCCACGACATCATTCTGCTGCCGATCATCACGGTCATATGCCTGTTCGTGCTGGCGCTGCTGATCTGGGTGGTTGTCCGCTACAATCGCAAGGCCAACCCGGTCCCGGCGACCTGGAGCCACAACACCGCCATCGAGGTGGCCTGGACGCTGATCCCGGTCCTGATCCTGATGGTGATCGCGGTCTTCTCGTTCCGGCTGCTGTTCGACTACCACAACATGCCCAAGCCGGATCTGACCGTTAAGGCGGTAGGCTATCAGTGGAACTGGGGTTACGAGTACCCGGACCAGAAGATTCCCGAATACATCTCCAACATGTTGCCCGAGGACGACGTCGCCAAGCGCGGCCTGCCCAGGGATGTCTACCGTCTGGCCGCGACCGAACCGATGGTCGTGCCGGTGGACAAGGTCGTCCGGGTCCAGGTCACCGCCGCCGACGTGATCCACGCCTTCGCGTTGCCGGCCTTCGGCCTCAAGACGGACGCCATTCCCGGCCGCCTGAACGAGACGTGGTTCAAGGCCGAGAAAGTGGGCACGTACTACGGTCAGTGCTCCGAACTCTGCGGCGTCGACCACGCCTTCATGCCGATCGAGATCAAGGTCGTAACCCAGGCTGAATTCGACGCATGGGTGGCGACCAAGGCCCCGGCCGCCACGCCGGTCGCGGCTCCTGACGCCGCCGCCGCCGCTCCCGCTCCGACCCCGACGGCCGCTCCGGTCGCCTCCCCCGCCGGCGTCGCGCCGGCCGCCCCGCTCTGATTTCCAAGGTAAGACCGATGGCTCACGCCGCCGCTCACGACGCACACGACGACGCCGACCACAAGCCCGGCTTCTTCACCCGCTGGTTCTTCTCCACGAACCACAAGGACATCGGCACGCTGTACCTGCTGTTCGCCATCATGGCGGGCATCGTGGGCGGCGCGCTGTCCGGCCTGATCCGATGGGAACTGGCCGAACCGGGCATCCAGATCTTCGCCGAGAACTCCTCGATCAACCTGCTGGGCCTGATCGAGCAGACCAAGCACGGCTACAACGTGGTGGTCACCGCTCACGCCCTGGTCATGATCTTCTTCATGGTCATGCCGGCGATGATCGGCGGCTTCGGCAACTGGTTCGTGCCGCTGATGATCGGCGCGCCGGACATGGCCTTCCCGCGGATGAACAACATCTCGTTCTGGCTGCTGGTCGCCGCGTGGGTTCTGCTTCTCGCCTCGATGTTTGTCGACGGCGGCCCGGGCAGGGGGTTCGGCGGCGGCTGGACGATCTATCCGCCGCTCTCGACCTCGGGCCACACCGGCCCGTCGATGGACCTGGCGATCTTCTCGCTCCACCTCGCGGGCGCCAGCTCGATCCTGGGCGCGATCAACTTCATCACCACGATCTTCAACATGCGCGCGCCGGGAATGACCCTGCACCGCATGCCTCTCTTCGTGTGGTCGATCCTGGTCACCGTCTTCCTGCTGCTGCTGTCGCTGCCCGTGCTCGCCGGCGCCATCACCATGCTGCTGACCGACCGCAACTTCGGAACCGCCTTCTTTGATCCGGCCGGCGGCGGCGATCCGGTGATGTTCCAGCACCTGTTCTGGTTCTTCGGTCACCCGGAAGTCTACATCCTGATCCTGCCGGGCTTCGGCATCATCAGCCACATCGTCTCGACCTTCTCGCGCAAGCCGGTCTTCGGCTACCTCGCCATGGCCTACGCCATGGTGGCCATCGGCTTCGTCGGCTTCATCGTCTGGGCCCACCACATGTACACCGTGGGCATGGGCATCAACCTGCGCGCCTACTTCGTGGCGGCCACCATGGTCATCGCGGTGCCCACCGGGGTGAAGATCTTCAGCTGGATCGCCACGATGTGGGGCGGCTCCATCAGCTTCAAGACGCCGATGCTGTGGGCGATGGGCTTCATCTTCCTCTTCACCGTCGGCGGCGTTACGGGCGTGGTGCTGGCCAACGCCGGCATCGACTACAGCCTGCACGACACCTACTACGTGGTCGCCCACTTCCACTATGTGCTGTCGCTGGGCGCCGTGTTCGCGATCTTCGCCGGCTTCTTCTACTGGTTCGAAAAGATCTGGGGCGTGAAGTACAACGAGTTCCTCGGCGCGCTGCAGTTCTGGGTCATGTTCGTCGGTGTGAACCTGGTGTTCTTCCCGCAGCACTTCCTGGGCCTCCAGGGCATGCCGCGCCGCTACGTGGACTATCCGGACGCCTTCACGCTCTGGAACCAGGTGTCGACCTGGGGCTACGTGATCACGGCCGCCGGCGTCGGCATCTTCCTGGTCACCATGCTGGAAGCCGCTATCCGCCGCCGCAAGGCCGAGGCCAACCCCTGGGGCGAAGGCGCCACGACGCTGGAGTGGACCCTGTCCTCGCCGCCGCCGTTCCACCAGTTCAATGAACTGCCGGTGATCAAGCCGGACCACCACTAAACGCCTCTGCGACAAGCGGAAGCAGACTAAAGGGCGCGTCGGGGTTGGACCCCGGCGCGCCCTTCGCCTATTAAGCCCCGGAACATGAGCAAGCCCGTCGCCATCGAAGGCCGCGCCGCGTCACAGCCGGCGCTCTGGTCCGACTATCTGCAGCTGCTGAAGCCGCGCGTCATGTCGCTGGTGGTGTTCACCGCCGCGACCGGGCTGGTCTGCGCCAATCAGCCGATCAACCCCCTGCTGGGCGCCGTGGCGATCCTCTGCATCGCGGTGGGCGCCGGCGCGTCCGGCGCGCTCAACATGTGGTTCGACGCCGACATCGACGGCCGCATGCGCCGCACCCGGGCGCGGCCCGTACCCACCGGCAAGATCCGTGGCGCGGAGGCGGCGACCCTCGGAATCATCCTGTCGCTGTTCTCGGTGATGCTGCTGGGCATGACGACCAACTGGTTGGCCGCCGGCCTGCTGGCCTTCACCATCTACTTCTACGTCGTCGTCTATACGATGTGGCTCAAGCGCTGGACGCCGCAGAACATCGTCATCGGCGGTCTGGCGGGCGCCCTGCCCCCGGCAATCGGATGGGCCGCCGCCGCCGGTGAGACGCCGTTGAACGCCTGGCTGATGGTGCTGATCATCTTCATGTGGACGCCGCCCCACGCCTGGGCGCTGGCGCTGTACACCTCCGAGGACTACGCCAAGGTGGGGGTGCCGATGATGCCGGTCGCCAAGGGCGCCGCCTCCACCCGCAAGCAGATCCTGATCTATTCGCTGCTGTTCGCGCCGGTCTGCCAGATTCCGGCCTTCACCGGCCTCGGCGGCCCCGTCTACCTGGCGGTGGCGGCCCTGGGCGGCGCGGTGTTCGTGCTGCTGGCCTGGCGGGTGTTCCGCTCGCGGGCAGGCGATGCGCCCGACGAGCGAATCGAGGGCGAGGACCGGCTCTACGCCGTCCGCGCCAGCTCGAAGGACGCCCGCAATCTGTTCGCCTTCTCGATCCTGTACCTTACATTGTTGTTCGCGGCCCTGCTCGCCGAGCACCTGGCCAAGATCGCACCGCTGGAGCTCCTCTAGGTGACCTCTCCGCAAGACGACACGCCGCCGCCCGTCCCGCCGGTCGACAAGCCCGCGCTCGACAAGGCGCGGCGCGGCCGGAATATCGCCCTGGCCCTCGGGCTGGTGATGTTCATCATCCTCGTTTACGGCGTAACCCTTGTCCGGATGGGAGGCCATGTTGCCAGTCGCCCCCTCTGACGCGCCGCGCCCGTCCGCCGGCCGTAACGCCCGGCTGGGCCTGATCTGCGGCGCCGTCTTCTTCGGCATGGTCGGCGTTTCGTTCGCCTCGGTGCCGCTATACCGCGCCTTCTGTCAGCTGACCGGCTTCGACGGCACCGTCCGCAAGGCCGACGCCGCGCCGGGCAAGGTTCTCGACAAGACCCTGACGATTCGCTTCGACGCCAACGTCCGCAACCTGCCCTGGAGCTTCGCGCCCGAGCAGGTCAGCCAGGAGGTGAAGATCGGCGACACGGGCCTGGCCTTCTACAAGGTGACCAACAACGGCAAGACGCCGCTGACCGCCCAGGCCACCTACAACGTGGTGCCCGAATCAGCCGGACTCTACTTCCAGAAGCTCGAATGCTTCTGTTTCACCGACCAGACCATCCAGCCTGGCGAGACGAAGGAGTTCCCGGTCGTCTACTTCGTGGATCCAAAGTTCGCCGAGGATTTCGAAACGAAGGGCACGCCCGAGGTGACGCTTTCCTACACCTTCTTCCCGTCGAACGCAGGAAGCGCGCAGGCGCCCCTTGGCGGAACGGCCGAGGCGAGGCTATAGCACACGGGATTTAGGGGCGGTGCGCCGCTCCGGGGGAAATAGAGGTTCAGGCACGATCATGGCCCACGGCGCCGTAAAGCACGACTATCACCTGGTTAACCCCAGCCCCTGGCCGCTGATCGGTTCGATCGGCGCGACGATCATGATGGTCGGGGCCGTGGTCTGGATGAAGGGCCTCGTCCATGTCACGGACGAGACCTCGCCCATGGTGTCCTACCTGTTCGGCAAGGGCCACCCGATCACCTTCTTCGTCGGCCTGACGCTCGTCCTCTACACCTTCTTCGGCTGGTGGCGGGACGTGATCAAGGAAGCCAACGCCGGCGACCACACCCCGGTGGTGTCGCTGCACCTGCGCTACGGCATGATCATGTTCATCGCTTCGGAAGTGATGTTCTTCGTGGCCTGGTTCTGGATCTTCTTCGAGATGGTCCTGTTCCAGGAGCACCGCACCCTGACGCCGGCCATCGGCAACTTCGAGGGCGTCGCCGCGGCCTGGGCCCAGTGGCCGCCCAAGGGCGTCGAGCTGGTTCCCGCCTTCCACCTGCCGCTGGTCAACACCCTGACCCTGCTGCTGTCGGGCACGACCGTCACCTGGGCCCACCACGCGCTGCAGGTCGGCGACCGCAAGGCGGCCAAGACCGGTCTGGCCCTGACCATCCTGCTGGGTATCCTGTTCACCGCCATCCAGGTCTACGAGTACCAGCACATTCTCCACGAGAACCTGTTCTTCTCGGAGGAAGCAGCCAACGCGGGCCTCTACGGTTCGGCCTTCTTCATGGCCACCGGCTTCCACGGCTTCCACGTGCTGGTCGGGACCATCTTCCTGATCGTCTGCTTCATCCGGCTGCTGAACGGCGCCTTCACGCCCAAGCAGCACTTCGGCTTCGAGGCCGCCGCCTGGTACTGGCACTTCGTCGATGTGGTCTGGCTCTTCCTCTTCGCCTTCATCTACGTGGTCTTCGGAACGCTGTAGCATGACCAACCCATACGCAGCCGGGGCGGCCGGACGCTGTCCCGACTGCGGCAAGGGCCGCCTTTTCGAGGGTTTCCTCAAGGTGGCCCCGACCTGTGAAGCCTGTGGCTTCGACCTGAAGGCGGCCGACACCGGAGACGGTCCGGCCGTTTTCGTCATTCTGATCGGCGGCTTCCTGGTCGCGTTCGGCGCCGTGTTCACACAGATCGCCTGGAACCCGCCGGCCTGGCTGCAGCTGATCATCTGGCTGCCGCTGACGGTCATCGTCTGCGGCGGGCTGTTGCGGCCGTTCAAGGGGCTGCTGATCGCCGCCCAGTTCGCCAACAAGGCCCGCGAGGCCGGCCGCGACGATGTCTGAGTCCCGTCCGCGCTTCCCGGTCGGGCTGACGATCAGCACCGCCATCGCATTGCTGATCCTGCTCGCCCTGGGCACCTGGCAGCTGCAGAGGCTGGCCTGGAAGACCGAGCTGCTCGACCGTATCGCCGCGACCCGCGACGCCCCGCCAAGGCCGATCACGGAAGTCCCGCTGACGCCGGCCTATCGCTTCACCCGCGTGACGCTGGACTGCCCGGGCCTGGCGACGGCGAGGTTCATCGAGCTCTACGCCTTGCAGGACGGCGCCGCCGGCTCGCGTCTCGTGTCGCTTTGCACCTACGCCGAGGGCCGCCCACCGATCCTGGTCGACCGCGGCTTCGTGGCCGACACCATCTCCGCCCGCCCCGCCGTCACCCCGACGACCGACGTCGTGCGTCTGACCGGCGTGCTGCGCGAAGGGGTGGCGCCGGGCGCTTTCACCCCGCCGGCCCGCGAGGGTCGCTTCTACAGCGCGGATCTGCCGGCCATGGCCAACGCCCTGGGCGCCAGCCGCCATCCCGACGTGATGGTGACCGCCGAAACCTCCTCCAATCCGGAGTGGAAGGCGCTGGTCCCCTCGCCGCTTCCGGAGATGATCACCAACCGCCACCTCGAGTACGCCCTGACCTGGTACGGCCTCGCCGCCGCCCTGATCGGGGTCTACATCGCCCTCGTCCGTCGCAAGTTGAAGAGCGCATGAAGTACGTCTCCACCAGGGCGGGCTCGGCCGGAGACGCCGCGCCCATCGGGTTCCTCGACGCCGTGCTGGCGGGCCTCGCGCCCGACGGCGGCCTGTATGTGCCGCAGATCTGGCCGACCCTGACGACCGAAGAGATCGCCGGCTTCGCAGGCAAGCCCTACGCCGAGGTCGCAGCCGACATCCTGTCGCGCTTCGCCGGCCACGAGATCCCGCACGACGTGCTGCTGGAGATGTGCGCCGAGGCCTACGGGACCTTCACCCACGCCGCCACCTGCCCGATCAAGCAGCTGCGCCCCGGCCAGTTCCTGCTGGAGCTGTTCCACGGCCCGTCCCTGGCGTTCAAGGACGTGGCCATGCAGCTGTTGGGCCGGCTGTACGACTACGCGCTGTCGCGGCAGGGCCGGGTTATGACCGTGGTCTGCGCCACCTCCGGCGACACCGGCGGCGCGGCGGTCGAGGCCTTCCGCGGCCGGGCCAATACCCGCATCGTGGCGCTGTTCCCCGAAGGCCGCATCAGCGAGGTCCAGCGCCGCTTCATGACCACGGCCGCCGACGCCAATGTCGCCTGCCTGTCGGTCGAGGGCACCTTCGACGACTGCCAGACCCTGGTGAAGGGCCTGTTCGGCGACGACCAGTTCCGCCGCGCGGTGGACCTGACGGGCGTCAACTCGATCAACTTCGCCCGCATCGTCGCCCAGGCGGTCTACTACTTCACCGCCGCCGTGGCCTTGGGCGCGCCGAAGCGCGAAGTCGCCTTCTGCGTCCCGACCGGCAACTTCGGCGACGCGTTCGCCGGCTGGGTGGCCAAACAGATGGGGCTGCCGATCGGGCGGATCATCGTGGCCACCAACAGCAACGACATCATGGCCCGCGCCTTCGAGGACGGCCGCTACGCCAGGGGCGTGGTCGCCGCCACCCAGTCGCCGGCCATGGATATCCAGATCGCGTCGAACTTCGAGCGGCTCTACTACGAGACCGCCCGCCGCGACGGCGTCGAGACCAGTCGCGCCTTCCGGGCCTTCACCGAGACCGGCGTGCTGGACCTTCCGCCGGCGGCGCTGGCCACGATGAAGGAGCTGTTCTCGGGCGCCTCGGTCACCGAGGACGAGACGGCCAGGACCATCCTCTCGACGCTCAACGAGACGGGCGAGGTCATCGACCCGCACACGGCCGTCGCCGTCGCCGCCGCCAACCGCGCGACGCTGCCGGACGGCATGCCGCTGGTGATCCTGTCGACCGCCCATCCGGCCAAGTTCCCCGAGGCCGTGCAGGCCGCCACCGGGGCCGCGCCGCCGAGGCCCGCCTCGGCCCGCCGGCTGGACGGCAAGGCCGAGCGCTTCGACCGGCTGCCGGCCGACGCCGAGACGATCAAGACCTACATCCGCGATTTCGCCCGCACGTGACCGCCCGCCTCCACACGCTGGCCAATGGCGTCAGGGTCATCTGCGACCCGATGCCCGGCCTCGAGACCCTGGCCCTGTCGGTCGTGGCCGGCCGCGGAGCCCGCTACGAGGACGAGCGGCATTCGGGCTGGTCGCACCTGCTCGAGCACATGGTGTTCAAAGGCGCGGGGAAGCGGACGGCCCGCGAGATCGTCGAGGCCATCGAGACCGAGGGCGGCCAGCTGAACGCCGCCACCGGCTATGAGCGGACCAGTTTCCAGACCCGCGCCCTCAAGGGCGGCCTGCCGCTGGCCATGGAGATCACCGCCGATCTGCTGCTGCGTCCGACCATGCAGGCGGCCGACCTGGTCCGCGAAAAGCAGGTCGTCGGCCAGGAGATCGCCGAGGCGGCCGACACGCCGGACGACCTGGTGTTCGAACTGGCGCAGGAGAAGGCCTTCGAGGGCCAGTCACTGGGGCGGCCGATCCTGGGCACCGTCAAGTCGCTCAAGCCCGCGACGCCCGACTCGCTCTCGGCCTGGCGCGCGGCGCTCTACGCCCCCGACCGGCTGGTGGTCAGCGCCGCCGGGTCGGTCGACGAGGATGATCTGCTGGCGCTGGCCGAGCAGGCGTTCGGCCATCTGACGCCGACCGCCGGCGAGCCCTCGCCGGCCCCGGCCGCCTTCACCGGCGGGGTGGCGGCCAAGGGGCGCAAGCTGGAGCAGGCCCATCTGGTTCTGCTGCTGCCCGCCGTCGGGGCCGGCGACGACGACTACTTCGTGCAGCGGGTCTTCGCCGAGGCGCTGGGCGGGGGCATGTCCTCGCGCCTGTTCCAGGAGGCCCGCGAGAACCGGGGCCTGGCCTACGCCATCGACGCCTATGCCGACACCTACGAGGACGTCGGCGTGCTGGGCATCTACGCCGGCTGCGCGGCGGGAGACGCCGCCGAGCTGGCGCGGATCTGCGCCGGCGAGCTCCAGAGCCTGGCGTCATCCGTCGGCGCCGCCGAGCTGACCCGGGCCAAGGCCCAGCTGAAGGCCTCGATGTTCATGGGCCGCGAACAGCCGCTGTCCCGCGCCGAACAGGCCGCCGGCCAGACCCTGCTGTTCGGAAGGTTGTATCCGGCGGCAGAGATCGCCCAGGCCATCGACGCGGTGACCGCCGCCGACTTCGTCCGGCTGGGCGAGCGGCTGGTTGCGGACCGCAAGTGCGTGGTCTCGGTGCTGGGCTCCAAGGCCGCCATGGCGGCGCCGGAAGCATTCGAGACGGCGCTGTTTGGCTGATGCGGCTCGGACCCCGATCCATAGCGCGCCTTTGCCCCGCGCCGCTCAGGGTCTAATCTCCGCTCACCGTAACGGATGGACCCCATGAGCGACGCAGTCGGCCCCGGCGATCTGGTTCTGTGCGTGAACGCCGCGCCGAACCACATGACCGGCGAACCGGTGCCCCTGGTGGCCGGGGAAACCTACCGGGTCTACATGGTCATGGACTTCGCCTGCCCGTGCGGACGGTCCGACGCCCTGCTGGACGTCGGCGTCGACTTCGCCTGGTGCCAGAGCCGGTTCCGGCTGCTGCCCAAGCCCAAGGCCCAGTCCAAACCCCGGCGCGTCTCGGCGCCGAAGGAAACCGAGAAGGTCCGGTAGGGGTCGGCCCCTATAGCTGTCAGCTGCTGCCAAACCCTGGCAGCAGCCCCGCGCTAGAGTGGCGTCAGCAACTGGAGCCAACCCATGTCCGACCTCGTGTTTTACACCAACCCCATGTCACGCGGCCGCATCGTCCGCTGGATGCTCGAAGAGGTCGGCCAGCCCTACGAGACCAGGGTCCTGCGCTGGGAGACGGGCGACGCGAAGGCCGCCGACTACCTGGCCATCAATCCGAGGGGGAGGTGCCGGCCATCGTCCACGACGGGGTGGTCGTCACAGAGTGCGCCGCCATCTGCGCCTATCTCGCCGATGTGTTCCCGGAAGCCCGCCTCGCGCCGCCCGCGCATGGTCCGCTGCGGGGTCCCTACTATCGCTGGCTGTTCTTCGGGGCCGGTCCCATCGAGCAGGCCGTGAGCGTCAGGTCGATGAATCTGGAGCCGACGGTCGAACAGCGGATATCGCTGGGCTTCGGCTGTATGGAGGACGTCCTGGCCACCGTCGAGGGGGCGGTGAAGGACCGCGCCTTCCTCGTCGGAGACAGCTTCACCGCCGCCGACCTCTACCTCGCCTCCCACCTGTCCTGGGGCATGAACTTCGGCACGATCGAAAGGCGCCCGGCGTTCGACGACTACGTCGAGCGCCACCTGCAACGACCCGCCGCCAGGCGTGCCGACGAAATCGACAACGCGCTCATCATCGCCGGCGGGCAGCCGGCGGCCTGAAACGGGGCGCTTGCAGGCCGTCCGGCGTGCACGCGTCCCGCCCAGCGGGCGAGCCCGAAGCGGTGGAGGCTACGCGCTCTTCACTTGATCTTGAGCGCGGCGCGACAGACTCTCCGCCCATGTCGCTGCTCGAGTGGATCTCCGCGGAGCCTTCGCTGACGCTGCAGGGCCAGGGCGTCACCCTGCGTCCGCCGCGGCGGCGGGACTATGCGCCGTGGGCGGCGCTGCGGCAGGCGTCACGGTCCTTCCTGCAGCCGTGGGAGCCGACCTGGTCGCCGGACGAGCTGACCATCAGCGCCTATCACCGCCGGCTGTCGGCCTGGCGGCGGGGGCGCGAGCTCGACCAGATGTACGCCTTCTTCGTATTCCGCGAGTCCGACGACGCCCTGACCGGCGGCATCACCATCAACAACGTGCGGCGCGGCGTCGCCCAGACCGGGACGGTCGGCTACTGGTCGGCCCAGGCTCACGCCCGGCAGGGCCACACCCTGGCCGCGCTGCGCGCCGTCATCCCGTTCGCCTTCGGTCCGCTGGGCCTGCACCGCCTGGACGCGGCCTGCCTGCCGAACAACGACGCCTCGGCCAACCTGCTTCTGAAGGCCGGCTTCTCCGAGGAGGGCTATGCCAAGGCTTATCTGAAAATTAACGGCGATTGGCGAGACCATCGCCTGTTCGGGCTGGTGACGCGAGACCCTTCGCGTGGCCGCCCCCGGGAGGGCCTGACAGGCTAATCCACATGCGGCCGCAGGGGCAGGATCGACGCATCTGGGACGCCGCGACGACGCTCGAGGCGCTCGGCGGCGCACAGGTGGCGCTCTGGGTCTGGGAACCGGAGGACGACCGCCTGCGCCTGTTCGGCGCGGCCCGTCAGCTGGGCCTTGGTCCCCTTGCGCCTGAATGCTCGTCCGCCGCCTTCCGCGCCCTGGCTCTGCCCGCCGACCGGGCGACCGCCGAGGAACTGCTTCGCATCCATGAACCGGGGACCGAGGTCACCCTTCGCATGAAGATGCGCGGCGGCGAGACCTGCCTGTGGCGCGGAGTCTGGCTGGAGGAAGGCGTGCGCGCCTCCGGCGTCGTGGCCCCGGAGACCGGGTTCGCCGCGTCCGAGCTCGACCAGCTGACCGGCCTGCTCGACCGCAGGAGTTTCGTGGCCAGGGCGCGCGAGCGGCTGGCTTCGCCGGTGCGCCAGACCCTGGTGGTCGCCGATCTGGACCGCCTGCGCCGTCTGAACGAGGCCCTGGGCCACGAACGCGCCGATCTGGTGCTGGCCGCGCTCGGTTCGCGACTGGCGGCGGCGTTCGGGGGCGACGCCCTGCTGGCCCGGGTCGGCGAGGACGAGTTCGCCGTGATGATCTCGGGCGACCCCGATCCGGTCGAGCGTCTGCGCCGGGCGCTGGAACAGCCGCTGCGCATCGCCGGCTTCGACATCCTGCCGACCCTGGCGGTCGGGGCCGTGGAGGCCGAGGGCGGCCAGGACGCGCCGGAGGCGGCCGAGCTGCTGCGCCGCGCCGAGCTGGCGGTCGAGGCGGCCAAGGCCGGCGGCCTGGGCGGCGGCGCCGCCTATGGCCGGTCCATGGAGAGCGACGGCCTGTCGCAACTGGCTCTGGAGGCCGACCTGCGCGGCGCGGTGGGACGCGGCGAGATGACGCCCTTCTACCAGCCCATAGTGCGGCTGTCGGACGGCAAGCTGACCGGCTTCGAGGCCCTGTGCCGCTGGCGCCACCCGCGCCGGGGGGTGATTCCGCCCGACGAGTTCCTGCCGCTGGCCATGGAGCTGGGGCTGATGGACGAGATCGGCGCCCACATGATCCGCACCTCGGCCCGCCAGCTGGCGGCCTGGCGCGGCAGCCATGCGGCGGTCGGCGACCTGACCGTCAGCGTCAACCTGTCGACCGGCGAGATCCACCGCCCCGGCCTGATCGACGACGTCACAGGCCTGATCGCCAAGCACCGGCTGCCGCACGGCTCGCTGAAGCTGGAGATCACCGAGAGCGACATCATGCGCGACCCGGAGGGCGCCGCCACCGTGCTGCGCGCCCTGCGGGCCGGCGGCGCCGGCCTGGCGCTGGACGACTTCGGCACCGGCTTTTCCTCGCTGAGCTACCTGACCCGCCTGCCCTTCGACACCCTGAAGATCGACCGCTATTTCGTGCGGACGATGAGCTCCAACGAGGGTTCGGTGAAGATCGTCCGCTCGGTGGTCAAGCTGGGCCAGGACCTCAACCTCGAGGTCGTCGCCGAGGGCGTCGAGAACGCCATCATGGCCCGTCAGCTGATGGAGCTGGGCTGCGACTACGGCCAGGGCTTCGGCTACGCGCCGGCCCTGTCGCCGCAGGAGGCCGAGGTCTACCTCAACGAAAGCTACGTCGACGGCGCCGCGCCGGTGCGGCGTCAGGGCTAGGCGCGGCCGCCCTCCATCGACAGCATGGCCGGGCTGATGCCCAGCTTCTCCAGGGCCTGGGACCACTTGTGCTCGTGGTCGTCGCCGAACAGCAGGGTCTCGTCGGCGTCGCAGACCAGCCAGGCGCTCTCGCGGACCTCGCGTTCGAGCTGGCCGGGGCCCCAGCCGGCGTAGCCGAGCGCCAGGAAGGCCCGGCGGGGGGCGGCCTCGCCGGTCAGGGCCTGCAGCACGTCCTTGGTCGTGGTCAGGGCCAGACCGTCCTTCACCGGCATGCTGACCCCGTCGCAGAGGTAGTCGTCGGTGTGCAGCACGAAGCCGCGCTCGCGCTCGACCGGCCCGCCCATCAGCACCGGCTCGTCGGCGACGCGGCCGATCGGGCGGTCGACGCCGATCTTCTCGAACAGCGACTCCAGGGTCAGACCGTCGAGCGGGCGGTTCACCGCCAGGCCGATGGCGTGCTCCTCGTCATGGGCGCACAGAAAGACGACGGACCGCTCGAAGCGCGGATCGCCGATGCCGGGCATCGCGATCAGCAGGCGGCCGGAGAGGAACTCGGTATCCGCTGGCTGGTTCATGTCCTGATGATTGGCGCCGTTGTGGGCCAATTCAAGTCGCCGTCTTGGCGGAAGCGCATGCTGCCTCTATTTCGGTCGATGAACGGGACCATCCCGCAGGGAGAGATCAGATGACCATCAAGGCCGGCGAGAAGCTGCCCGACGCGACCTTCATGACCAGCGGCCCGGAAGGCCCGCGCCCGATTACCAGCGACGAGCTGTTCAAGGGCAAGACCGTCGCCCTGCTGGCGGTGCCCGGCGCCTTCACCCCGACCTGCTCGGCCAAGCACCTGCCGGGCTTCAAGCAGCACGCCGCCGACCTGAAGGCCAAGGGCGTCGACGCCATTGCCTGCGTGTCGGTCAACGACGTGTTCGTTATGAAGGCCTGGGGCGCCGACCAGGGCGTGGGCGAGGACATCGTCATGCTGGCCGACGGCAACGGCGACTTCACCAAGGCCCTCGGCCTGGAAATGGACGGCAGCAAGTTCGGCATGGGCACACGCAGCCAGCGCTACTCGATGATCGTCAAGGACGGCGTTGTCGAGACGCTGAACGTCGAGGCCGGCGGCGAGTTCAAGGTGAGCTCGGCGGACTACATGCTGGCGCAGCTGTAGATTTCGCGCATCAGTCGTTGCGGAAGGGCCGGCGGAAACGCCGGCCCTTTTGCTGTGCGTCCTTCGCGACGCGCCCTGCGGGCGCTCCTCAGGATGACGAAAGGGAGTGGGCGGCCCAACAAACTTCGTCAGGGTGAGGAGCGCGAAGCGCGTCGCGAACCCCGCACGGCTTCGCCGCCTCACGGGCTCGCGCCGGTGAAGGTTGGGGAGGACGGCGGAGCGCCACGGCTCCCGTCCGGGACCGTGGGGGTAGTTGGGTGTGTTTCGACGAAAGCCTGACGCGCTCCGCCGCGGAGAGGCTTCGAGGGCTGAGCGCAATGGGCATTATCCTCCCGCTCGC